>CAWGZE010000033.1:0-183780 GCA_963826855.1 uncultured Acidobacteriaceae bacterium | reverse complement strand
TATCCGGACATTACTCGATTTTCGGTTCCCTCTGGTGCGTCGCGATCAGGCAAACGGTGTTCTGTCCGGATATCCGAAAGGCCCTCTGGAACCCAAATGCCAAACAAGATGGTCCTCGCACAGTTACACTGCCGACTCCGGGTATGATTGCCGGCAAGATTCTTGAGTGGAGATCGGCCGATGCAAGCAATCGTCTATCAACGTTACGGCTCCCCGGACGTACTCGAATTGGAGGAGATCCCAATACCCATCCCCGCTGAAGGCCAGGTCCTGATCCGGGTTCACGCGGCCTCGGTGAATCCGTATGACTGGCACTTTCTGCGCGGCACGCCATCGTTCATCCGCCTGTTCATCGGAATGCGCAGGCCGAAGTTTCCGCGGCTCGGAGCTGACGTTGCCGGGGTAGTTGAAGCGGTCGGCGCCAAGGCGGCGCCATTCAAGACCGGCGATGCCGTCTTCGGCACGGCCAAAGGCTCTTTTGCAGAATATGCTTGCGCCGCCGCATCGCAGCTTGCCTTGAAACCGCAAGAGATTTCGTTTGAACAAGCCGCATGCTTGGCTATCGCAGGCGTCACCGCACTCCAAGGTTTGCGCGACAAAGGAAAGGTTCAGACAGGGCAAACCGTTCTCATCAACGGTGCAGCGGGCGGTGTGGGTACGTTTGCCGTACAGATTGCCAAATCGCTTGGCGCGCCCGTCACAGGGGTGTGCAGCGCCAGAAATGTCGAGCTTCTCCGATCGATCGGAGCAGACGAAGTGATCGACTATAGCCACGAGGATTTCGCCCGTTCAGACCAGCACTATGATCTGCTCTTTGATCTCGTGGGCAACCGCTCGCTCTCCGACTGCTTACGCGCAGTGCACCCGCGCGGAACATACGTCTCATGCAGCGGCGGGGGCCCAGACCGGAGCACCTGGGATCTGCTCAAGGGAATGCTTCAAAACGCAGTTCGGTCGGCCTTTACCAGCCAGAAAATGCCCGGTCTGCTCGCCAAAATCAATCGCGACGATTTGGCAATTCTCTCCAATCTAGTCCAAAGAGGAATCGTGATTCCCGTTGTCGACCGCACCTACTCTTTGCGCGAAGTCGCAGAAGCTGTTCGCTATGTCGAGTCCGGCCATGTTCACGGCAAAGTCGTGATCGCCGTTACCTAGACGCCCCGTTGCTCGCCGATTGGCAAGTGTACTATTTACCGACTTGAACGAAGCCGCTTTGCGGCGGACGCATTCGCGTGCGGTTGATCGATTGGTGGTGGCGTTGATTTAGCTTGTGTCGCAGAGAAGGAGGATTCTCTGTGACCCATCTACGTCAGATCATGCTTGAGGAACTGGAGCGGCGCAACTACGTCTCCGGAGACGATCCACTGCTACGTTCGCGTGGTTGAGCAGTTCGCCCGGCACTTTCACGCCCGATCAACTGGGCTTGGACCACATCCGTCAGTACCAGGCAGAGTTATTGCGGCACAAGAAGCTGGCGCCGAACACGGTTGGCCAACATCTTGCAGCATTGCGCGTCTTCTACATTCAGGTGCTGAAACGGGGTTGGAGCGCAGCCGAGACGCCGTATCCACGGCCGGCCCGCCGCCTGCCGCAGGTGCTCAGCCGGGAAGAGGTTGGGCGGTTGATCGATGCGGCGCAGTCACCCTTTCAACGGGCCGTGCTGATGACGCTTTACGCCACCGGTGGCCGCCGCGCCGAGGTGGCCACGCTCAAGGTCGACGATATCGACAGCCAGCGCATGGTGGTTCACATCCACGGCGGCAAGGGACGTAAGGGCAGGGATGTCATGCTCAGTCCCAGGCTGCTCGACGCATTGCGCAGCTACTGGCTCGCGAAGAAGCCACGCGTGTATCTGTTCCCGAGCAGCGCCGGGCACCGTGGAGTTGAGCAGCCTATTTCGGACAAGACGATCTGGAACGTCTGCAGGGTCGCGGCTCGTCGCGCTGGACTCGAGCACCGGCATATTCATCCACACACCTTGCGTCATTGCTTCGCCACCCATCTGCTCGAAGCAGGCACCGACCTGCGCACCATTCAGATGCTGCTCGGACATCGTGATCTTGAAGAGACGACGATCTATCTGCACTTATCCAACAAGCATTTGAGCGCAACCGCCAGCCGCTCGACATGCTCTTGCTGGCTACCCATGGAGCGCCGATACGCAGCGCCTGAGCCAGTCTCCGCTGGAGATTGCCGACATCGTTTGTTCCGCCGGACAGGACTTCATCGAGCACAGCCACAAGTAGATCAACGGCCAACATGAGAAGGTGCTTTTGGCGATCCTGCGTTGCCGCACCGCGGCGCTCGGCGGCCATCGCGATCGGTGTTCCGGCTGCGGGCACACCGCCATTTCCTATAACTCGTGTCGCAACCGGCATTGCCCAAAATGCCAGGGCAGCTCTCGCCTACGATGGCTGGAGCAACGGGAGCGCGAACTGCTGCCTACCCGCTATGTCCATGCGGTGTTCACTCTGCCGCGCGAAGTAGCTCCGCTGGCACTTCAGCACAAGCGGCTGATATATAGCCTGCTCTTCCGTGCCAGTGCCGCCACGCTGATGGAGGTCGCTCGGGACCCTCGTCATCTCGGAGCCGAGATCGGCTTCTTCAGCGTGCTCCATACCTGGGACCAGCGTTTGCGGCACCATCCACATGTCCACTGCGTCATTGCGGCTGGCGGTCTCGCACACGATCACTCCAGCTGGATCTCTGCCCGACGTTCCTTCTTTCTGCCCGTCAAGGTGCTCGGACGTGTCTTCCGTGGCAAGTTCGTCGCCGGTCTGAAGACGGCCTACCGCGAAGGCAAGATCGAGTTCCATGGTCGTCTCACCCATCTCGCCGAGCCGCGCAGCTTCGCCGCCTGGCTCAGATGCCTGTTCCGGCACGACTGCGTCGTCTACTCCAAACCGCCTTTCGCTGCACCCGAACGTGCCCTGCGCTATCTCGGCGCCTACACCCACCGCGTCGGCATCTCCAACAGCAGGCTCATCGCGCTCGCGGACGGCAAGGTCACCTTCCGCTGGAGAGACTCCGCGCACGGCAACAAAAAGCGTCTGATGCATCTGCCGGTTGACGAGTTCCTGCGCCGCTTCCTGCTGCACCTGCTGCCATGTGGCTTCGTGCGCATCCGCAACTTCGGCTTCCTTGCCAACCGCCGACGAGCCACGCTGCTGCCGCTCTGCTTCCGACTTCTCCGGAGTGCATCGGAACCACCAACCCTACCACCCCGAGCCGACCGATCACCGGCCCCTCTCAAGTGCCCGCTCTGTGGCGCAACGATGCACGTCATCGAGCGACTCACAACAGCCCAACTTCTCCTTCGTTCTCCGCCCTCCATAGACAGGCCTGCAGCATGAACCCGCAACTCCAGACTCGAAATGGCCCCATGCTCGCGCGTGGCTGCCCCTCTGCGCCTTCAGTGGTCTTTTACCACACTGCGCTGAAGCCAACGACGCACTTGGCAATCATGCCGAAGCGCGTCCTCCCATCGAGGCTGCTCTTCAAGCCCGACTCGCAACATCGAAACCCTGGAACCCGGCTCTCTGAAACATCGCCAACCCGTTAAACGCCCATAGAGCAGTGGCCCGACAAAGCGCCTTCCTTCAAGTCGCTGTATCTGAACCGCCCGCAAACGGTGCCGCGCCGCCAGACCTTCCCAGGCGGTTCAGATACAGCCCTAAGACTTATCGCCCAAGTGACTTCGCAATTTCGCACAACTCCGAGCAGAGCCGGTCCGAAGGTGATTGTGGAGAGCGAGCCTCGCTATGGTCGCTCCGCTATACTTCACTCAAAGGAAATAACTTAGGCGAATCTATGGCCATTCTTCGTCGACTTGGCCGTGACCTGGGACGCCTGAGGTACTCATCTATCCGCCGCTTTTCCTACTACACTTTTGTGTGACGGGCTTGGTTTCGACGAGGAGAGCTTGAATTTATAGAGATCGCCGTTTTGCAAGAACTTCGTGACAGGGTCGGCTTGAAGAACCAGCATTATTTCTTGGGTGGACGACAATCTGTCGACGGAAGAGATAGTTGAGAGACTAAGCTCGCGAAATCGCCCCTCGCCGCTTGTTCGAAGGCAAAGCGAAGGATCGGGATTCGAGGTCAGTTCATGAGCACTGTCAGGGGAGCGGCTCCGACATCGGGCATCGAGTTGATGAGGAAACGCTTGCCGTCGTGGGAGACGGCATACTGGAACAGGACAATCCGCGACGCGATGATTCGCGTCTGGAAAAGGACGTGCGGAACGCCCGCCACCGGTTCGTCATGCGACGTGTCGATGTCTACCGCCATAAGCTTCTTGTCCAGGGTGATGTAGAAAAGTTCTCTTCCATCCGCGCGCCAGCGCGGTTGCGCGCCACCATGATTGGATATCTGGATGCGCCTGCCTGGGCCAGGGAAACGGCATAAGAACACATCACCATCCTCTGTGGTCGACCCGGATCCGGTGAAGGCAATCCATTTCCCATCGGGAGAAAATTGGGCTTCCGAGCCCGGTCCGTAGGCTGTCTGCGAATGGTTACTGAGGTCAAGAAGCTCCAGTTCCGGAGCACTGCCGTGAAAATTCATGTAGACGAAAAAGCTCCCGTCCGTCGACCAGTCGTTGGGAATCAGAAAATCGGATGTCGCTAGTTGCTGCAATTTACCTGAGCCATCGGTAGCTGCGACCTCGATAGACTGAGAAGCCTTGGCGTCATTTTCTTCGTAAGCCACTTTCTTGCCATCCGGCGAGAGAACCGGAAATACTTCTGCGCCTCCTTCTGAGACGCGAGTGCTTGTGCCCCTGGCGAAATCGTAAATATGGATGTAGTGCTTGCCGTTGTGATCATCGTCGGAGGAGATTGCGAGCAGAGCGTCATTTCGGGACAGAGCAGGATCGCGATAGCCGTTTATGGGTAGTTCTTCAAGTTCTTTACCGGAACGGTCAAACCATACGAGCCGGGAAACGCTTTCGGTTACCGACTGGAAGACCACCAGACCGTCGTTCGAAATGGAGAATCCCGCGCGGGAAAAGGCCGGCGACTGTTCCAGTTCCTGCCGCGAGACAGCCTCCGCCGGACCTGCAACCTGCAGCCGTTTGAGATCGAACGGCTGCGCCATGAGGCTACCGTCACGGACGTAGTAGAGGTGCGAAGACGCGAACTGAGTATTGCCGCTGATCTCGGATGAGATCAATTTGCTTTCCTGCGTACTTAGAGAACCGACATAGACTCCTTGTTGCTGAGGCGAGGTAGAACCCCCGAAAATGAAATATATGAAGTGATCTCCATCCGGAAGAGCGGACGGCCAAAATATCGCGGCCTTCGGCGCGCTAGCAATAGTGACCTGCTGCGGTTCGCCACCCGCATCTGACACTTTCAAAAGGCCGCTGCTGGTGCCGATTGGAGTGATGCCCCTCTGAAATCCAGCGAAGATGATCGTCCCCCGACTGTTCCATGCTCCGCCCGCGCCACCGGGGGCGTCGCATAGGATTCGGGCAGCGCCGCTGCTCGGATCAAGGCTCTTCAACTTGGACGCCTGGAAGAAGCCCACTTGACGACTATCCGGTGACCAGAAGGGGTATTGAGCCCCTTCCGTTCCGGTCAATTGCTGCGCAGCTCCAGCCGCCAGGGAGCGGATCCACAAAGCGGTGCCGCCATTCTCCGCGGCAGCCACAAACGCGAGCCGCCGGCCGTCAGGCGAGATAGCGAAATTGTAGGGAACGAACGAAGTAGAGGACGGTGGAAGCAGCGAAAGATGAAGACGCCGACTCTCGGCTGACTGCATGCTGCGCCAATGGGTAACTCCGAGCCAGGCCAACAGTGCGATGCATAGAGCCGCCACTCCCCACGCAAGTCGTTCCCGGCGACGTGGCGCGGGTTGAGACTCTTTGGTGAGACCCACTCCTCCTGAGATCCACTTCAGCTCTCTCGACAAATCTCGCGAACTCTGCCAGCGCTCTTCAGGGTCTTTCATCAGGCAGCGAAGAACCACATGTTCGAGTGCAGGCGGAGTGAGAGACAGCGAACTGGACATTGGCTGCGGCTCTTTCTCCAGAATGGCAGCCACAATACTGAGCCTTGATTCGCCGGCAAAAGCTCGCTTGCCCGATATCATCTCGTACAGCACGCAGCCAAAGCTGAAGATGTCGCTTCGGAAATCTGCTGGTCGGCCTTGAATCGACTCCGGAGCCATATAAAGGAGCGTTCCCACGATTGCGCCGTGCTCGGTGAAAGACGCGTCCGGCTCAGCCGCCTTACTCATCGTCGGGAGATCATCTTGTGAGAGGATCGGGCCTGGAGTGATCCCATGAAAGGTTGCGGCGACAGACTTGGCCAGACCGAAGTCCATCAGCTTTGCGCCAGATTTGGTGAGCATGATGTTGCTGGGCTTCAAATCACGATGGATGATGCCCTCACGATGAGCTTTATCGAGAGCATCGGCGATTTCCACGCCTATCTTCAGCGACAGCGGCAAGGGGAGAGGACCGGCACGCAATCGGACCGCGAGAGTTTCACCCTCCAAATACTCCATGACGATGAAAGCGGTCCCATCCTGCGAGCCGATGTCGTACAGGCAGCAAACATTGGGATGTGTGAGCGAAGAGACGGCTCGCGCTTCGCGTTCAAAGCGTTGTTTCAAATCAGGATCAGAAGAAAGGTGACTTGAAAGAATCTTGACGGCGACGTCCCGTCCTAGGCGCGTGTCCCGCGCGCGATAGACCTCGCCCATTCCACCAGCACCAACCGGCGCGAGGATTTCGTACGGACCGAGTCTGGTGCCGGAGATCAAGGCCATAGTCTGTGAATGTGGATTATATCGTCAGCCCGAGACGAGATGGAACGGTCGCCAGACCGTTGCGGAAACCCGATTGAGTTAGGCCGGCCCCGTGTGCTATCTATCACAGATAGAACCATGGTTGGCCCACTAAAGCGAATGCGTTTGTTTGCGTAGCTTCCAGAACCGAGGGTTCCGAATGACCATGGCGTCATGAAACCGTCGAGTTCAAAACCAACTCGCAGTCGGTGCAAACCTTCGTCGCCGGGGTTCAGCCGGGGATGGCGAACTACACCAACCAGTGTCGAGTCTCGGGGTGCCTGGTAATCGTGCAAAACCTGAACACAGTCGGCGTTCAGCCATGCCAATTCCAGTTCGGTATTGGGAGGAAGGATGCGGTCGGCGTCGCCAAGGCCTAAGGGCAGCCTAAATCGTTCGAAAATAATCGGCTTGCTTTCGGCCGCCACGACATTGCAGACTTGTGCCAGACACACCCCGAGTGTTGACCATTTCAATTGTTGTAAATAGGCGAAAGTGCCGACGGCGCTGATTCCATCATGCCTCTTCAGTGCTCAGGATTAGGGCCTTTTCGCCAAGACTTACAAGAGCACCTTGAAGCTTTTCCTGGTTAACCAGGCGGGCTGCCGCCACGAACCTCGACCCGAAGAGGAATAGTTCCGTGCGCGTCATCTCCTCATCGAGTTCCCAGGGAGGCGGCGGAGGCGGTGGCCACACCGTTGGCCATCGCGGCCATCGCGGACAGAGTTCGTCGATATCTGCGATCTGTCGCAACGACTGGCCGAGTGCTCTCTCCGTAACCTCCCCTCCCAACAAGGAGCCTGCGCGGTCGAGAGACAGAAGCTCCTGGATATGGGCATCTGACAGTGCCAAGGCATAGGTCTCTCGCGGGGGCAGGGGCTGGGGGTTCAACATCACCGCGGACCTGCGGTCGAAGACGGTCTCGCTGATTGCAGCGATGCCTTGATTTAGGACGGAAGGTCCGACACCGAACCGCGGACCATCATAGAAGGACGGGCCAAAGATCTTGGCGAGGATATCTGCAACCATCCGGGCGGACAACCTTGTTTCACTGGGAGCCATTTTTGTGCCTTTCTGTGGTTTCGAGTTGAAGTTTATTTACGACATGGAAGAGTCGTTCTGAGTAGGGTGTGTGCGCAGTCGGAGTTGCCCTGGTCTTCTTTTCCCTAGCCCGGCTTCGTATCAGCTTCGGTTTGGCACGGGCGATCGATAGAGTCGTTTATCCGTGATGGCAACTCCGGTGCTGTCGGTGATCGACCAAAAAACAGTCTGCCCAACCATGATGGTGACCGAAGCGGGGCTGGCCCCCTTTCCCGTGATTCTGATTCCGGCCGGCTTTTTCAACATTTCGAACCACTGGTCGCGCTCTTCGGCGCTCTTTCCACCGAAAGCAATAACCTCAATCGTGCCATTCACACCGCTTCCGTTGGGGTCTAGCCACTCGTAGCATCCGGGAACTCCGAATGTGTGCGTAAACACGGCGCCGTTGTGGATGCGTGCGCTGTTGAACTGGAAGTTTGCGCCCGCCCCCGCAACACTGAAACCGCTGACCATCGCATCCGCTGCATGCCATAGCACGCCATCACCGGTGTGGATCTCAAGTTCGGAGGGACTTGCGCTAAGTGAACCGCAGTCATGACTCACGGTGACAGTGTGTTGTTGGGGAGGCGTGCCCTCGGCCGTGGGGCGCACCTTGATGAGGTAACCTCCTTCTGTGCGACTTCCCGCACTTGGAACCAAACCTCCCGGGCTGACGAAGTAACGGACGTCGCCGGGGGAGGAAAACCTCTGACCGAAGCAGTTCCCGAGACGCAATAGACGGCTATCGAGCGTAGGCATGAGTTTTCTTCCTTATGCAGCGATGCTGGCTGTGATGACCAGCTCGTTTTTGTCGGAGGCCTGAACAGCGGCCCCGAGAGAGGTAATGGTGACATCTACCTCTGGATTGAGGGGGCCAGACGCCGGAAGCGCCGGAAATAGTTTGGGCTGGGAATAGACGGTGAAAGTGAGCCCGGAGATAAAGGGTGTGATAATGTCGCCGAGCAAGCCGGTTACTCCCGCGATTCCAATCACGGCCAATACGGAGTCAGCCAACAACGCCAGGAATGGTCCGATAAACGGCACCCAGCCGACGGCGGCTGTGACCGCTGCCCCAATGGCCACGAGCAGTGCCGCGGTTCCGGCGCCGAACTCAAGCAACGGGACACTCTGGATGGTGACATTCACCAGCCAGTTCAGGCCTGAGAGAACAGCCGCAACGACGAAATCGCCCGTAACGGTTAAGGAATCGCTGAAGGAAATAGGTATGGTCACAGTTGGCCACGATACGCAGATTTTCGGGGTGCACCAGCCAAAGATGCAGACCTGGGGAAGGCAGAAACTCGGCAAAATATCGTTAAGGTCGAGACCGACGGAAAGACTCAACGAGTAGTTCACATGACAATTGCTGAGTTGGATCACATTCGGCGGAATCAGATCCACATCGCCACCCGAAAACGAGACATTCGCGCTATAGTTGGCAACGAACGGACCCAGGCTTCCCCCGCCACTCTTGCTGAGCGTGCCGAGCGTGGTTTCTGCGTCGTGAAGTAAGGTAGTAGCGGCAGATTGGTCGGCCGCAGCAATAATGCCTGGCATGGGTCCTCCTAGATATCTCCCCAGACTTCCACTTGATCGTTCTCAATGTCGGACCGCTTTCCAAAGCGAGCTGGAAAGCTCCTGCGCTGAGAACGTGAAAAGGAAGATTGACGTTTTCGACCACGGCATTAAGCATCATGCGGATCAGGCAGTCGATGACGGCTTCAAGGGGCTGGGGCTGAATAGCAGGAATACGAATCACAACGACTTGAAGACTGACGTAACCTGTTCCAGGCCCGTAGTAGTGTGAGACCAGCGTTCCTAGTGCCCATACGTCCAGGACCACGCTGAGCGGGACCACCCTGCCCGCGCTCATCATTCCCCGGCTTTGAACTCCACGTAAAACAGCCCACAGTCAGTTTCACTTTGGTATGCAAGCCGAATTGATTCGCGCCCGGGGGGATAGGCGATCCGCTACCCGCATCTGGAGGGAATAAGTCGAGTCTGGGAATACTGAACGAGACCGCGTATTGAATTCCCCCGGTATCCCCGGAAAGGAAATTGCGGCCATCGAGGTCGCGTTGATTGTGCTGGTCGCCACCAATGACGGCGAGCCATAGTTCAGATAGTGCGGTCGCCTGGTGAAAAGAGCCTGCAGGAAAGTGTTAATCCCGTTTTCCGAGACGCCTGCGAATACGTGAAAGGCTTGGGTAAGGCTCATCGACCCTCCGAGCAGTTCCAATTGCTTCTTGCCAAACAACGTTCTCGCCAGCGACGCCGATCCGAGACTTGGTGCGCAAGCCTGGCTCGATGAGCCACCACTCCGGACCCACGGCGACCGGAAGGAGTCTTGGTGATGCCCCAAAGAGTGATGACTCGAAAAGTAGCCTAGGCCCGGGGAGTGATGGTGAACATAGAGCCTATGGGGTAGGGACGATTAGAAAAACACACTAGGAATGCCCTGGAGAAATGGACTCAAAGCACTCCGGCCGGATGTGGCACGCCAAAATAGCGGATTCATTACGCTGACTTCCCGGAAGGCAAGGTCGATTCGGCGACCGACAACGACTCGGAGTAACGTGTTGTTATGCGCGCACGACTTTGGCCTGCGGTTGCAGTATCCTTTGGCGTTCTGTTGTTTCTCTTGGCGCTCTTCGCCTCGCTTGTCTACCGAGAAGCGGCCCAGATTCATGGACGCACAAAGACTGCTCGCCAGGGTTACAAGAGCGCGGATGACGCCATTTCAGACATCCAGGCAAATATCAACAAGGGCGCTCTCATTGAGCAGAGCGGTTTCAGAACTCTTGATGTTGGGGCGGCGAAACGAATCTCTGACCTGCAGCGAAGTACAGATCAGGACTGCGCGAGCTTGGCAAACGCGATCGACCCAGGCCAAAAACCGCGGGTGCTCGCTCTGCAGCAAGGCTTGAAGGAATACTGGAGCTCCATTCAGCGAAGCCTCGAAAGCCCCCGCACGCAGCGAGGCGAACAGCGACTCTTTAGCGAGTTGGAGAGCCAACCTGAAAAAGTGCTTGATCTCGCGGGTCAGGTCGATTCTCTCAATCAGGCCAACCTAGCTCACGAGGAAGACGAGATCGAAGCTCAGCAAACCCAATTACGAGAATTCGCGATCGCTGCCACGCTCGTGCTGCTGTTGCTGGAGTGCGTCGTTGCCGTATTCAGCACCGCCTATATGGCTCGGCTCGACAACGTATCGCAAGCAGAGAGGAAGCGCGCCGAGAAGGCGGAGCAAGAGCTCCGGCGCTTATCGAATCAGCTGGTGCGAGTGCAGGAGGAAGAGAGAAAGACAATTTCGCGGGAGCTCCACGATGAAGTGGGCCAGCTGCTGACAGGCCTGCGAATGGAATTGGGTACGTTTTCGAATCGCGACCCAGATGAAGAATTTCAGGAGCGGCTTGAAAGCGTAAAGCAACTGGCGGAAGCATCCCTCCGTTCAGTGAGGAATCTCGCCCTGCTCGTGCGGCCTTCCATGCTCGACGATCTTGGACTGGAGCCAGCGCTGCACTGGCAGGCGAAGGAGTTCTCGCGCCGCTACGGCATACCTGTCTCTGTGAATGTAGATGGCAGGCTCGACAGTCTCCCGGAAGCTCTTCGTTTGTGCTTGTACCGGGCGATTCAAGAGGCCATGACCAATTGCGGAAAACATGCCGACGCCAGCCAGGTGACGATCATCGTGAAACAGGACGAAACTCAAGTGATCGCTTCCGTTCATGACGACGGGAGGGGTTTCGACGTCTTCTCACAATCCCCTGGTCTGGGATTGATGGGGATGACGGAACGAGTTCGCGCACTGAAAGGACGCATGTCTGTAGATTCGGAGCCTGGTGGTGGAACGTCGATCTGTGTCGAATTGCCGGCGCGGCTCGATTCAAGCAATCCCAATGGCTAAACTCTCAGATTCGTCAGTCATCTCCTGTCATTTTGCCGTGTCAATAGTGCTTTTGGGGGATTGGCAATGGACACTTTTCCACCTATTGTTGCCCGTAGAGCGCCTGATGATCCTCGAACCGAAAAAGGGGGCCAGTGATAAATTTCTTGCTACACCGTCGACGGCAGCAAATCGATACTCGGGCAAACCGATCGTTTGCGGAAGGCGGCAAAGAAAATGAAATGCAGAGTGCTGATCGCAGACGATCACGGAGTAGTACGTAAAGGTCTGCGACTTCTTCTAGAACAATATCCCGAACTAGTGGTGATAGGGGAGGCGTCGAATGGTCGGGAGGCGGCGACAATGGCGGCGACTCTCTCTCCAGATATTGTTGTCATGGATGTCGCAATGCCGATCCTGAATGGAATTGAGGCCGCTGAACAAATCCTCAAGGACAACAGCCAGACCGGCATCATCATGCTCACCATGCACGCAGACGAGAGCTATGTATTAAGAGCGCTGCATGTGGGAGTAAAAGGCTATCTACTGAAGGAGTCGGCCGAGAAAGATCTTCTGTTGGCGATAAAGACCGTGACTCAGGGAAAACCATTTTTTAGCCGGGCGATTGGCGAGACGCTGCTTGAGGACTATGTGCGAGTCCTTAAGCAAAAGGGCCTCTCCGATACATTCGACCTCCTCACTCCAAGGGAGAGAGAAGTACTCCAACTGCTCGCTGAAGGAAAGACAAACAAAGACGTGGCAACGATCCTGGACATTAGCCCCTATACCGTCGAAAGCCATCGAACCAACTTGATGCAGAAGCTCAATCTTCATAACACGGCTGAAATCGTTCTTTATGCGGTCCGTAAGAAGCTAATTACTTAACTATGTCCTCGGTTGAATTGCTGTGTTCGTCTGGCTTGGAGTAACACCGAAACAAGACCTGTGCAATTTTGAAACTATAGGGCGCCTCGAGCGGGTGCGCCCTCAAGGAGTATCTATGTTCAGACGGGGCGACGTATTTGACAATCCGGTCACCGGCGAACGGGCAACCATCCGGCTTGGCACGCGCGAATCAAACGGGCAACGGTTGATCGTGGATATAGACCTTAAGGGCGGAGGTATTGGCTGTCCGCTTCATCTGCACCCGAATATTCATGAGCGGCTGACGGTGGTGAGCGGGCGCGTCGGCATTTTCGTCAACGGTGCAATTTCAATTGCCAAGGTGGGCGGAACAATCGATATCCCCGCTAGCGTAGCGCACCGATTCTGGAATGCAGGAATCTGTGAGGCGAATATTACGATCGATATACAACCAGCGAAGCGATTCGAGGCCTTCATTCGAAATATGATCGGTCTGGCTCAGGATGGCAAAACTGATTCGCGAGGCATGCCGCACCTGCTACAGCTGGCGACTTTGGCTACCGAATTCGACGATGTCGTGCGCTTTCTTACGCCGTCAAGGTTTGTGCAGCGGCTGGTCTTTCCCATCCTCGCGCCAATCGCCAGGATGGGAGGCTACAGAGGTTCATATTCGGAATACGTCCTGCGGCAACCTTCAGAACGAGTGTTCGACCTGGCGAAGGGCTACCAGCCGAGATATTTCTAGCCTTTGTCCGCCATCTTTTCTTATGACTTCCAAACTACCGATGAAGTATTCGATCGGAGTAGCGTGCTAATCTCTTGGGCAAGTTGCCGCACCAATCGCAAGGCGGAACGCTTCATCCAAAACGCCATCCGCGAATGGGCCACGCCCGATCTATCCAAACTCCGCCGCCCAGCGCCGCCATCTTGCTCCCTGGATACATCAATACAACTTGCATCGACCTCATGCTAGCCTCAATCAATCGCCGCCCATCAGCCGTGCCGGACTCCAACTCGGTGTCAACAACCTCTTGAGACACGACAGCTAAAGCCTGCCGGGAGAGATGGCACCTATTTTTGGCGTGTTCCGCTGCGGAAGATTACCCTAGAAGCGGATAGTGGGCAATGCCGATCCCAACGTTCGCACACGTGCATTCAAGCGATCGGCTTGCCCTACTCCGAGCATTTGGCGCGCGAGACGACTTTTTCGACGCAAATGATTGCTCAATCTAAGGCTTCTTCCCGGCGCTTGCTTCCCGCAGTGCATTTGGGGTGCAATGCGGGTTCTAGACCTAAACCCTGCCGTTACGATCTAAGCTCTGCCAAGCATTTGAACTTGACGAATTCCCTATCATGGCGATGTTGGATGAACCAAAACAGCGGCATTTTTGGTGTCGGTTGTGGTGTCGGTTTGTACCGGACTTTGTTGCAATGCTGTGCAACGATATGCAATCCGGCGTACGCCGCTATTGCTTTCCTATGAATGACTTATGGACAGAGTGCAACGATATGCAACGCTGTGCGATCCGACGATTTTAGGTTTCCTAAACCGCAGGTCGGAGGTTCGAATCTTCCCAGGGTCACCATGAAGAGCATCGAGCTCGTCGAGCAATAGTGTTTGCAATTGGCGTTCCCCGTTTTCGCCAACAAATCTATTTGTCACCTTGACTCAACCCCGATTTCAACGCCCGAGCAACGCTGGAGCTACAGCGGGCGACGCTCAGGAACATGGGTCCGCAGCCATTGGGGCGAATTCTCACAATTGCTTCGGTGCCGATTTGGGTGCGGGCGGAGTGCGGTTGGATTTCTCATGAATCTCGTAATCGCAGCCGGATGTCTTGCCGTTTCCGCCTCCCGGCACCGTTGGGCAACCTTCCTTGCCATGAATCACGAACGTTTGTGACTCCAACAGCGATGGATCGATGGCCGGACCGAAGTTTCCCTCTCTCTCGGCCTTCTCTCCATACATTTCGCAGCGGCCCTTTTCGTCGATGTTTACTGGCCCAACATCGGATCGAGTCGCGACATCTGGCCTCTTGTCTCCCTCCTTCTTTGGCACTGGAACCATCTCAGTACCTTCGAGTGTCACAGAAGCAAAGCGCAGCGGGCGGAAGACATGTTCCCACGGGCGCGGGCCTTTGCCGTCTGAGGCAATAAAAGCGTTGACGGCGGATTCCACTTCAGAACGAGCTGGGCTGTCGGCGCCGAGACCGAAGAGCTGCATCCACTCGTCCGGAGTGGTGTGCTTGAACAGATCGAGAAACTCTGCGGTCATCTGTGCGGGTAGGATCTCGCTGCCGGTGAGCAACGCGGATATCTCTTCGGCAGAATGCTTACCGGAGGCCGCGATGACGTCGCGGAGATGAGCGGAAGGTGGCGCGGGGTTGCTCCCCAACAGTTCCGAAGCTCCCATGGGCTCGGGAAGCGAGTCGAGTCCGTGCCATGCGCCTTTGCCCGCAAGTCCCTTGACTGCGTCCTTCACGATCTTGGCCAAAGCCTCCGCTCGCTTTTGCGCCAGCGGTTTATTGATGCGGCGCTCCAGACCTTCCGGGGAGGCAAATCCGCGGATCGAAGTGACGCGATAGCCAGGATAATCGGGCTTGGCAAGGTCGTCCTTCATTTTCTTGATATTGGAATCGGAAGCCGTTCGTAGATATTGCTCCTCGGACGGTTTGTCGCTGCTGTCCCAGGCAAAGTAAAGCCGGTATTCGGGGGTAAAAGTCTTGGGCTCTCTCTGCGGTTCGTTCTTAGGCACTTCTGGAGTATTAGGTTCGGTATGCAGCGACTCCGAACACTCGAATACGGGGGTGGGCGCGGGCTCGTAACAGACGGAACACTGAGTGGTTTCGGGCTTGTCCCAGGTTCCACCCACGTTTCCAGTAACTTGCGGTTTACCAGCCAGATCCGTGCCGGTCACCGTGATCGTCTTATCGCCTACCCCAACTCCGGCGCTAACGTCGACCTCGTTGGGATTCGCGCCAGCGACTTTGTTCAGAATATCTCGAACATATGTGCCGGTTACATTCAGGTCGACCCCATGAGTTTTAAGCGAACCCTCAACTCTGCCGCCGACTCCGCCGACATTGTTCTTCTCTTGGCCTACGGCACCGACCTCGACCCGTCCCTGGGTGTTGTCGCCAGCGACATTCACGGCGACGCCGGCTTCCACGCCTTTTGCGCCTGCCGTAGAGATCTCCTTCAAGAAGGCATCCATGACGACGGAGCCCTTGCACACGCGGCGATCGATCTCTAGTTGTGAAGCTGAAGGGTTATAGAACCACGCACTGCGCTTGTCGTCGGTCTTGGCAAAGTTGCATCGCTTAAACTTGCGCGTGATGTCGACAGTTACCTTATGGTTGTCCTTGACAAACACCAAGGGCGGCTTCGCTGTTCTTATCTCGCCAATATCCTGCTGGGTAGTCCAGGCGTCGGTCTCCGCAGTGGCCGGCGCGCGCCGGACTATCGCGCCAGACGAGAGCCTTGGGTGATAGTTGACCGTCCTGTCACCCGAAACAGCGGCCTCCGCAGAACGTTTGGCATCCGCTTCCGCAGCGTCGTTCACCGAACCGACGGCCAGCTTTCCCTGAATCTGTGTTGGGGCCGCGCCCTGTTGCACTACGTGGGCCAACTCATGCGCCAGCAGCCGTCTGCCCGTCTTGGTCTGCGGAGCATAACTGCCGGCGCTAAAGACGATCGAGTGATTGACAGTGTATGCGAGCGCCTGAATCGCGTTGGCCGATTGAGCTGCATGCGCATCGGTGTGGATCCGGACGCGACTGAAATCGAATCCGAACCGCGGCTCCATAAACGCCCGCGTCGCAGCGTCGAGCGGCTGGCCGCCGTTGCCGACGACACTGTGCACGATTGGCGGAGCCACGGACGGAGTTAGGCCGCCGGTGGCTTTGCGATGAACCGTGCCCTCCTCATCTTCTTTGCAAGCGGCGCATTTCTCTGCCGAGCCCGAGCAACTGCATTTGCGATAGACAGCCGGGGCTGCGGCATGCGGAGTGATCTGTCTGGCTCCGGTATCGCCGACGGCGTGGTCGGCCATCGCGTCGGCTTCAATCTCGAGGGGATCGTTGGCCGGTGCGACCCTAAGGTTACGTTGCGGAATACCCGGCGATCGACGTGTGGCAGAGAGCGATTGAACGAGGTTTGACGACCGAAGTGGGGAAATCGAAACTCTCGCGAGATTCCAGGATGCGGGTTTAGACCTCGTTGCAGATTGTTGCCTGACGGAATCGCGTTCCTGATCGGGGTGGTCCCGCTCGAGGGTCGGGCGAAATCGCGAACCCTTTGCCACAGTGCTTTCTGCGGTCGCTTGCATCGATTTGGCAACGCGAGGAGAAAACAATTTGGCCCCTTTCTGCTATCCCGTTTTTTGGTGGGTGCCGGGATTCAAGTATCGCCTGTCTCATCAGAATCGCGATGTGCGTCGACCAGTTGCAGCAAATTTCGCCGATACAGAAAAGTCACGAAAACCTTACCATAGAACTGAAAGTCCTGGTCTCCGCAGCGCTTCAATCTGCGTGTCCCGAGGCATTCTCGAGAAATCCGCAACTTGGGCTGAAAAAGCGGAGATTCATCAGCCCGAAGTTCGCTGCCCCAGCCCCCTGCCTCGGTGCCGATTCCCCTGAAGCAATCCGGTCGTAATCACCACCGCGGGAACAAGAAACACCACCGAACCAAGCACCCACATGATCACTGCTCCCGCTGCCTGGTCGGCCACTGGATCGACGTGGAAGGGATTCGGCCGCCGGAGGTAGTAGCTGTATACCGGGCGGTCACAGAACGCCAGGAACGCAGAGAGTGCCGTATTTACGAAGTCGGCGGTCACCAGATACAGCAACATCCACCAACCGAGATTATGACGGCGCGCCGGCCAGGGCTGAATCACAGGCCACCAAAAAAGCAGCGAGGTGGCCAGGAAGCAAATATGTTCCACCCGATGCCAAGGCTCATTCCACAGGGCATAGTCGTAGGAGGCTGGTGTGTGCCACAGCAGAAAGGTGATATTCATCGCGAGCCACGCAACGAGCGGCTTGGTGAGAAATCTCCCTATCTCTAGGAGCGCCCTGGAGCTGAAGAGCGGACCGAGAACGACGCGAACGAAGGGCCGCGGCAGTCCGCGCAGGAGCGGCACGACGGGCAATCCCAGCAAGACCAGCGGCGGCACAGCAGACATAAGGAGCAAGTGCTGCACCATATGAGCGCTCAGCAACGCATCGGCGAAGCCATCGAGCGGCGAAGCCAGGGCCAGCCAGAGAGTCGCCAGACCGGTCAGAAAGACGGTCAGCCTCCAGCTTGGAAAGAGTAACGGACGCGTGCGGCGAATCGCGCGCCAACCGCGCACGTAAATCACCGCGGTCGCGGCAATACTCGCGGTCAGAAACCCGGGCGGCGACCACTCCGCGAAGATGAAGTCGCTGGCGGAGGTCATTCCCTTGGCTTTCGCGGGCTGTGTTTCCGCACCAACTCTATTCGGTCGACCCGGATGAAGAATGCGCCGGAGACGGCGGCGTTTCTATCTCAGACGTGTGCGCGAGCTTCCGTGAGGCGTCGACTGCCGGAGCGAGGTCTTCGCCGTGCAGCGTGCTGAGGAAACCGACCAGCGCGGTGGTTTCATTGGCATCCAAAGCATTACCGTAGGCTGGCATATTGCCCCCACCCTGCACCACCTGGCGGACCAGCTGGTCGTAAGTCATATGAGCGGCCACGTTATCCAGCGCGGGGCCACGCAGTCCGCCGGCGCCTCCAATCGAGTGGCAGTTGCGGCATTGTTTGTTCTGGAAGACGATAGCGCCCTGTCGTTCGAGCGGCGTCCGATCATGCAGGTAACGGGCAGGAATCACGTCGGCCGTCCACGCATCCATGATCGGGCTCCAGGGTGTATAGGTGCCGAGCCGCGTGAAGACTCCCAGGCTCACCGCCACCACCGCAAGCGTCAGTACCGCGAGGGGGCGGCGTGACCAGTGCTTCTCGCCCTCGCCAAAGACCAGCGGTAGCAGGAGCATCCCGCCGATCACCAGCGTTGGGACGATGAACATAACCGGCGTCTCAATGCTAGGCGGAAGATAGGCGAGCACCGCGTAAATCCAGAGAAAGAAAAAGTCCGGCTTGGGCGCCGTCTCGATAATTCTCGGATCGGGTTGTCCGGAGGGGCCGATTGGGCCAAAGAAGAGCGCGCAGGCAACGACCGCGAGGATGATAATGGCGGCAAAACAACCATCCTTCCACGCTCCGTCGGGAACGAAGGGGATGCCCTCCTTAGCGGTCCGTTGGTGATATTCCCGTTCATAGGTAGCCTTGCGAACGATTCGGCCGGGCATCGGCCAATCATTGATCCCGAGGTGAAGAACCATCCAGACATGCACCCCTACACCTGCCAGCAGAATGCCGGGAATCACGAAGACATGCAGAGCAAAAAAACGCGAAAGCGTCGCGCCGCCAAGGATGGGTCCGCCCAGCATGAGACTAACTGCAGGACCGCCTATCAACGGTAACCGGCCAAGGATCGATGCACCGATGCCGAGTCCCCAGTAAGCATCCTGGTCAAAGCGAAGTACCTGGCCGGTAAATGCCATGCCAAGAGTAAGCAGAAGAAGAAAGACGCCGATAATCCAGGTAAGCTCGCGGGGAAACTTGTAGGCTCCGAAAAGAAAGACCTGACACATATGGATCAGGACGATGGCGACCATGAAGTTCGAGCCCCAGCCATGAATCGCGCGCAGGAACCATCCCAGCGGAATGTCATTGTTGAGAAAGTGCAGCGTATTCCAGGCCTCATTGGCCGATGGCGTGTACACAAGTGCGAGCAGGATACCGGTCACCACCTGCAGCCCTAAGAGGATGGTCGCAGCGCTCCCGAAGACATACAGCCAGCTCTCCGACTTGATCGGGATGGGGTGCGCGGCCGCCTCCATGGTCGGCTTGAAGAGTCCGAGCCGGTGTTCAAGCCAGTTGTATACGCCGATGGCGCCCTGCTTTAGGCTGGCCATTGATCGGCTCCTTCCTTGCCTCTTTCTCCGCCGGCTTGTACTTCGCCAATCTGCACCAGCGGAGAAACGGCAGGTGAGGCTGGGGCCCCTGCGCAGCCCGCGACCTGTTTGGTTCCGGGCCGGGCCAGCGTTGGCAGGTCGCCGACCTTGACGATCAGGTTGTTCGCCTCGATCTTGTATTCATACTCAAACAGGCCTCGCTCAGGCGGTCCGGAGGCGCGGGAACCGTCCTGGTAGTAAGCTCCGCCATGGCACGGACACATGAAAAGCTTCGACTGTGAGAACCAGCGCACTGGGCAACCAAGATGAGCGCAGTTGATAGCAAATACCTGAAACTGGTTCCCGGCGATGCGCCTCACCCAGCATGGCAGGTCGGCAGTCTGGCCATCGGAAGGTCCCGTGGACGGGTCGCGGAAGTTGGCGAGCCGAGTCTCTCCCTCGGGAAACTGATCGATCGAACCCAGGCCGACCCAGAACTCCGCGGCCTTCCCTTTCTTCATCACCGGCCCGAGCAGGTAGCCAAGGATGGGGACGGCGAAGACCGCACCGACAATACTGTTGGCCGCGATCGAGAGCTTGAAGAGGAACCTGCGCCGCGACACTTCCTCGGGCTTGTGTTGCTGCAATTGTTCTTCGGGCTTGGGAGTATCGGGAGGCAATGCCGTCGTGGTCATTGGTTCGGCTCCTGTGATACGGCGGACGATCCATGTTTTGGGATGGACGAGGCCGCATGAGACGCGGTGGCTGCGGAAACTGGCGCAGAAGCAACGGTATCGGCGCTGGACGCCCGATGGGACGCCAGCCACGCGACTACGTCGGTCACATTCTGGTCGCTCAGCGGAGCGATGTTTTCATGTTCGTGAAAATTGGGCATATCGGGATTCATCCCGGAGATGACGATGCTGCGCAGATTCTGGTCGCTGATTAAAGCAAGGAACGCCGGGTCGACGAGCGCACCCTTCACATCATCGGTGCCCTCTCCATTTGGCCCGTGGCATTGTGCGCAATACATGGTGAAGACCCTGTGCCCGGCCACCGGATCGGCGGTCAGCATAGCTTTATAAGTCGGCGGAATCAGATTATCCAGAACACCAGCTTTGCCCCACGCGCCAACCAGACCCTTGGCGAGGATATCGATCTGCTGGTCGGTAAGCATTCCCCCGGCGCTTCGCGCAAAAGGAGGCATGAGCTTGCCGGGTACTCCGTTGGTGATAACGGCCTTGATATTATCTTCGCCTGCAACAGCGAGGTATACCGGATTGGCAAGATAGAGGGCAGCGCCAGGTTCGTGGTTGTTGCCGTGGCAGGCAACACAGTTTTGCTTATACAAGGTGGCGAAGTCGAGCACCTGGTCGGGACGCAAGACCTCCGGTTCAGGACCGGGCCTACCCGGCGAATTGTTGCAACCCAGGCCCGCCAGCGCGGCGCCGGAGAGAAGCACGACGAGCAGCGATCCGGTTCTTCTCATCGAGGGTCTTCCTTCTTGCCGATCTCCCCGATATCCATGCTCTGATCGGTATGTAGTCCGGCGCGGACGGCGAACGGCAAGGATCGAAACTGTTCCGAACGCACCTTCACCTGCAGATTGACCACGTAGCCGGCCACCAGTCCGAACGCCACTTGGGAGACAAAAAACCATCCCCAGTGGATTCGCTGATCGAGGATCGGGCTGAGCACTCCGAGCGAGGTATAGAGAATGCCGGTCCAGAGAAACGGTGCGACAAAACCGCAGGTAATGATTGGCCTTCTGGGGAACATGGGCAGCATCGCTCCGTAGAGAAGCCCCACGAGCACGGAAGTGAAGATGTGAATTGCCGATGCGGCAAGCAGGCCCTGCATATGGAACTGAGCAAGAAACGCGTCGCTCTCCGTCGCCCAGCTCACAAATCCGCCTGCGGCGAGCAGGTTAATTGCATACCAGGGGCTGTGGTATTGGATGAGTCCGAAAATCCCCGCCGGGATGGTCATCGCAACGCCACCGGCGAGTCCACCTTTAACGCCGACCCAGACGCTGTAGCCCTCCAAAGGTTCGACCTCGCGCCGTCCCTGCGCAACGGGGTGACGAACGCTGGCAATGCGATCACTCGATAGGGTGATAACTTCGGTCGAAACGGCCACCGGCTCATGCTGTTCGTGGGGCAATACTTGACAAAACCAACCAACCACCGCAGGCAGGATCAGGCATATGCCGAGCAAAGTGATCACCCAGTGCGTGACCAGGCCGGTGATCGCCAGCGAGATGCCAAAGGCCAGGATAAACGGCCAGATCGTCGGCGTCGGCAGATTGACGAATCCCTCGGTCTCACCGTGACTGCCCGTGTGGTTATGCTCCATGGCCGCCCTTTCTAGAATCTCCGTCTCTCATCGCCCCAACACATAAACCACGGTAAAGACAACCACCCACACCGCGTCGACAAAGTGCCAGTAAATCGAGAGGACGTCGAGTCTCTCTGCGTGATGCACGTTCAATGCTTTTCGGAGCCCTGCGATCAGCGCGATAGTGAGCATGATGAGTCCCACTACGACGTGCGTGGCATGCAGGCCAACCAGCGAATAAAAAGTGGTGCCGAAGAGGTTCGTGCGGATAGTCAGGCCGTCATGGTAGATCAGTTCGTACCACTCCTTCCCCGTGTAGACGAGAAAGATCGCACCGAGCAGAATCGTCGCGCCGAGCCATGCGGCGCAAGCGCTTACTCTGCTCTTTCTCAGCGCGGAGACCGCGGCGTGCGCCGTAAAGCTGCTCGATAACAGGCAAATCGTAGCAACGATCGGCAGTTCGAGGACCTGCTTCGGCGTCGGTCCGCTGAGGCTCTTGCCAATGTAGTAGAGATACGCGACGACAAAGATGAGGAAGATCGCCGACTCGGCAATAATCAGGCAGGTCATGCCCACCATGCCTTTACTGGGCAGCTTCCACGGGGCCTCGCTGATTTCAGGAGTAATTGGAATCGCGCTCATCGAGACCTCCTGCAGTTTGGCGTCTGGCGATACGGCTTATTCATAGTCAGTATCCACGTCTTCAGGATGCTTCAGGTCCCACAGCGGGCGCCGGCTGCTTACCACTGGCTCAATGGCGAAGTTGTAGTCGGGCGGCGGAGAACTGGTCGACCACTCCAGTGTCCAGGCGTCCCACGGATCGGGCCCGGCGACCTTGCCGCGATAGTATGACCAAACCAAGTTGACGACGAAGATAATCGTAGCGATGGCCTGGATGATGCCGCCAACGCTGACGATCAGGTTCCAAACGTCCCAGCCGCGACCGGGCTCATAGGTATAAATGCGGCGCGGCATGCCGAGCAACCCGGGGACATGCATGAAATCGAAGGTGAGATGGAAGCCCAGCACGAACAGCCAGAAGTGCCACTTGCCCAGGGTCTCGTTCAGCATCCGCCCGATTATCTTCGGATACCAGTAGTAAAAGGCCCCAAAAAGCGCGAAGACGATGGCCCCGACCAGAACGTAATGGAAATGGGCGACGACAAAGTACGAGTTTCCGAGTTGCCAGGTGAACGGCGCTGCCGCGAGCATGATTCCGGTCAAGCCGGCGATCATAAATTGAAAAAGAAAGGCGGTGCAGAAGAGCATCGGAGTCTTGAATATCAGCTTTCCGCCCCACATTGTCCCAATCCAGTTGAATATCTTGATCCCGGTGGGGACGGAGATAGTCATGGTCGAGATGACGAAGAAGATATTCCCCTCAGCCCCCAGCCCAACCGTAAACATATGATGGGCCCAGACGCTGAGGCTGATGAAGCCGATTGCCACGCTCGCCGATACCATCGCCGTATATCCAAACATCGCTTTGCGGGAGAAGACGGGAATGATCTCGTTCGCGAAGGCGAAGGCCGGCATCACCAGGATATAAACCTCGGGATGGCCGAATATCCAGAAAAAGTGCATCCATAGAACCGCCGATCCGCCCGCCTGGGTGTCGAAGAAATGCGCGCCCAGATAGCGGTCGAAGGTGAGCATGATCTGCGCGGCGGTCAGCGGGCTGATGGTGACCAGGATCAGAAAACCTACGACGAGAAACAGCCAGGGGAGCAGGGGCACGCGACTCATCGTCATGCCCTTGCAGCGCATGCTAAGGATCGTGGCTATGAGATTGATTCCGGTCCCGGTCGAACCGATGCCGCTCAGCAGAATTGCGAATGTCCAGTAGTCCGTGCTGTGGCCGGGCGAAAATACTTTGGCAGTCAGCGGCGCATAGGCGAACCAGCCGACATCCGGAGCCGAGCCCATGCCATACAGGCCATCGCCACCCAGATAGCTGAAGTAAAGCAGAATGCCGCCAAACGCCGATATCCAGAAGGAAAACGAGTTGAGGCGGGGAAACGCCATATCGCGCGCGCCGATCATCAGCGGCACGAGGTAGTTTCCAAAGCCCAGCAGGATCGGCATGCCCACGAAAAACACCATCGTCGTGCCATGCATGGTGAAGAACCGGTTGAAGACTTGCGGCGAGACGAAGTGGTTGTGCGGAATGGCCAGCTGGATGCGCATCAGCACCGCCATCAGCCCGGCTATCACCAGGAAGACCAGCGCATAGACGATGTACATTATCCCCAGCTTCTTGTGATCGCAGGTGGTGAGCCAATCGTGAACAGTCTGAAGAAACAAGCGCTTGGGTTTGGTCTGCGCGGTCAGGTCGATTGCGGTCGTCGTTGCCATAGCTCTTCTCCTTTCCCGCCGGAACTCTATTTCAGCGTGGTCAGATACGCGGTCACAGCAGTCAAATCCTCTTCGTTCAGGTGCATGGGCGGCATTAGCGCTCCGGGTTTGAAAGAGTCTGGATCATTGATCCACTGTTTCAGATTTTCGGGAGTGTAGTTAAATGCCCCTGCGGCCAGCGTGTCGCGACTGGCCATGTGCGTCAGGTCTGGGCCGAAGGTCCCTTTCGCTCCGGTTCCAGCGATTGTGTGGCAGTTCATGCAGGCACTGTGTTCGAAGACCGACTTCCCTGCCAGCTGCTCCGGCGTCAATGTCGACGAAGCCGCGGACGGGGCCTGTTCCTGCTTCACCCAGGCCGCGAAATCGGCGGGCGAGTCGACGTAGACGCGCAACAGCATCTTGGCATGTTGGGTGCCGCAGTACTGCGCGCATTGACCGAGATAGAGTCCGGGAGTCTGGGGGTCCATCCACATCGTATTCACGCGGTTGGGGATCAGGTCCATCTTGCCGGCCAGACGAGGTACCCAATAGCTATGGTCGGTGTCGGCCGATGACATCTTCAAATAGACCGCCGGGTGCGCCGGATCGCTTACCGGAATATGCAACTCATTGGCGGTCACGATTCCGAGCGATGGATAGCGATATTCCCACCAGAACTGATGCCCAATCACGACTACATCCAGCGCGCCGACTGGTTTAGGAATGCTCTCGGTGGCGAAAATCACCCGGGCGGTGGTCAGGAAGAGCATGAAGACCAGCAGGATCGGAATCACCGTCCACGAAAGCTCAATCTGGTTGCTGCCGTAGATTTGAATCGGCTCGGTGTTGTCGTCCGATGGACGGCTGCGGTACCGGACCACCACCCAAAGCATAAGGCCGCCCACGAACAGAAATATGCCGCCGGTAAGACCGAGAACAAACATCGCATTGCCGAAGATCAGGTGCGCCGGAGTCGCGGCCGGATCGAATATGTCGGTGGGCGAAAAAGGGCTGGCTTGGGGGGCCAGAGGAGGTGCCAATATGTCCGCGCAAAGCGCAGGCAATGTCCAGATCGCCAAAGCCATAGCAGCCTCTACCCTCCGTTCCGAAATGGCAAATCAATATGCCCAAAAAACGCAAGAAGCCTTCGACCCTGCCAGAGTCCGATGCCAAGACGTTATCACATCCGGTCTAAACTACTGTGACGCTCAACACCGACAAACGGGTTCATACAAATTTTTTCCGAAACATCGTCGATACCATCGCAAGGGCCAACTCGAAACTCTATTACAAAAGCACGCCGGTGAGTATCCATTTCGCTACGCTGAAATAAATTATCAGCCCGGTTACGTCCACCAGGGTGGCCACAAATGGCGCCGAGGCGCCTGGCCGGGTCCAGGCCGCACCGCCTCAGAATGAATGGCAGCATCGAACCAGCAAGCGTACCAAATGTGACGACCCCTAGCAGGCTGAAAGCAATTGTCAGAGCTACCAGCAGGTAGTGCTCACCATAGCTGTGCGCGATCACCTGCCAGATCACGATCCGCAGAAACCCGATCGAGCCGAGCAGCACCCAGGGCCATCCCCGCCAGCACCTCGCGACGAGAATCACCCTCCACCAGTCGCGCAGCCGCAGTTCCCCCAAAGCCATGGCCCGGATGACCAGCGTGGTCGCCTGCGAGCCTGAGTTGCCGCCGCTGCTGATAAGCAGTGGGATGAACAGAGCCAGCACCACCGCCCGCTCGATCTCCTCCTCATAGTGGGTCATTGCCGTTGCCGTCAGCATCTCGCCCAGGAAAAGGATCACCAGCCACCCGGCCCGTTTACGCAGCATGGCAAAGAAACCGGTCTCCAGATAAGGCCCGTCCAGAGCCTCCATGCCGCCGACTTTTTGAATGTCCGAGGTGGCCTCGTCACGTATGGCGTCCGCGAAATCGTCGGCAGTGATAATGCCCTTCATCCGTCCAGCCGCATCAACCACCGGGATGGCCTGGATGCCATGCTGCACAAACAAGTGGGCGACCTCCCGCTGATCTGCGTTTTCCCCAACCTTGTGTACTTCGGTCCGCATTACATCGCGAACCTTCTTCGCTGGAGCAGCCGCGACCAGGTCTTTCAGAGAGACAACGCCCACAAGCCGCTGTTGTTCGTCGAGCGCGTAAGCGTAGTAAATGGTCTCGACGTTATTTAGCTGTTGGCGAAGATAGGTGATCGCCTCTTCGATCGAGGCATCGGGACGCAGCCGAGCAAAGCGCGGACTCATCAAGCCGCCGGCGACATCCTCACGATAGGCGAGCAGCGCGTTCGCCTCTGAACGAGTCGCCTCGTCCATCAGCGCCAGCAACTCGGCCTGAATACTGCGCGGGACTTCCTGGATCAGGTCGGCGGCATCGTCCGGCGCCAGGAGCCTTAGAAACAGCCGGCGCGCGCCCGCCGGAAGTGCCAGCAGAAGCCTCGCCTGAGAGGTAGCCGGAAGCGCCAAGAAGAATTCATCCATTTGCTCTTGCGGGAGTGCTTTGAAGGCCGCCACCCGTTCGCGACGGCGCAACCGAGACCATTTATCGAGCAGTTCGTCCGCGGCAGTTAAGCTGTGCGCGTCTATGGTTGAAGAGTATTTCATCGAACGCTCGGAGCCTCAGACTGCGATTTCCTGACCGCTTCGCAATCGGAGATCTTCCGCTACATGGCTTACTCCAGCGCTCGCGTCCGGCATAGCATACATCACTCAGAGGCGAGGTCTTGTAAAGAGAGTCGCTCGGCATTCCGGGAGGTCGATAAGCCACGCGCTTCGAACTCGGTCTTACCGATTCTCGACGGTCGCAGACGCGCTTTGCGAGCTGTCTTCGCGCCCCTTCATATAGTTTCCGTAGCCCACAACTACTGTTGACAGCAGCAGGAACAGGAGCCCACCGGCAACGAATCCCTTCGTGCGGGAACTGGTGCCGCGCCATTCCTTCAGGAATATCCCGATGATCGTGGCAAAAATCATGATGCTGGCCATATGCAGCGTCCAGCTGGAGAAGTCGTACTTCCCCATCTTGGTCTGGCCCATGCTGTAGAAGAAGAACTGGAAGTACCACGTGATTCCGGCCAGGGCGGCGAAGGCGTAATTCAGCAGCATGACCTTCCCGGCCAGACGGTGCCTGCCATCCTGCCGAGCGAGTTCGCTCACCAGTGGTGTTGAAGCCTTCGTGACGAGGATGTTCTGGCCAGCCTCCCGCGCCGGCTCGCCCAGATACTGGCTCGCAGAATGGTTGCGGACCAGCAAAATGATGCACCAGATAAAGTTGGTGGTGAACCCTCCCAGCATAACCACGATGAGCACCGGCAGGTTCTGCCAGATGTCCGATCCGCCGCGCGCGAGCAGTTCTTTTTTTGCGATCTCTCCGATTGGCTTGCCCGCGGCCAGGCCATAGGCGAAGCAGGCGCTCATGATTCCCGAGAGGATCGCTACCGCCAGGCCGCGGCCGTAGTGAAACTCCTGCACCGTCGCCTGCTTTTCGCTCTCGGTCAGCTCGTTCTCTTTCGAACGCCCCGCAAACCCGCTGAACAGAATGCCTACGACGCAGACGCCCAAACCCGCAAGAATGACATGACCCGAGTTTGCCCGGAGAATCTCGCCCATCGTTCCGCTAAAGATAGGCGGCATCAGCGTGCCGAAAACGGTGCACAACCCGAGAACGATTGGGTATCCCAGCGCGAAACCGAGATAGCGAATCGAGAGTCCGCAGGTCAGCCCCCCAACCCCCCACATACATCCCCAGAAATAAGCGTAGAAGACGCTGGAGGCGGGCGCGGCATGCAAAATCGCCGCGACATTCGGCACCAACAGGCTGGCAATCAACGTCGGCGCGAGTATCCAGCTAAACGTTCCCTGTACCAGCCAATAAGTCTCCCACGACCAGCGCTTGATTCCCCGGAACGGCAAATAGCAACTGGCGGAAGCCAGTCCGCCAAGCCAGTGATAGAGAACGCCCAAAACCGGATTAAAACCCAAGATGCTCTTCTCCTGAGGAAAGCGCTTTGGTGTGACGATTCATCATAGCGGAGAGTGCGCTGTCTCGCCAGAAACAAACTCTCTATTGAACTGAATGGGAAGTCGCATATTTACATTTGATTGCAGAAACTTCTCCGCTTAAAGCTCAGTCTTATAATTTGGTTGATCTGTTATCATCGGCAGCGTAGTTTCAATAGGTAGTTAGTTCACTGGATGAGTTTCACAGTCGCGAAACGAGGAAAGAGAGATGGGCCACCACAATCAAGCTGCTGAAAGAATCGCAAGAGCGCTCGATCACTTTACCATCGAGATCCCCTCCTGGGGCTTTGCCAATACCGGGACTCGTTTTGGCAAGTTCCTGCAGCCATCGGCCGCGACGACGATTGAAGAGAAATTCGCCGATGCCGCGCAGGTCAACTCCATCACCGGCGTCAATCCTACGCTCGCCCTCCACGTCGAATGGGACTTGCCGTCGGGCACTTCCGATGTCCCTGCGATTCAGCAGCTCGAGCGGAAGTACGGCATTCGCGCCGGCTCGATCAACCCCAATCTCTTTCAGGACCAGGCCTACAAGTACGGCTCGATCTGCGGCCCCGACCCGGCGGTGCGGGAGAAGGCTGTTCTGCACATGCTCGACTGTGTCGAGATCGCGAAGAGGCTTGATTCCCGTGACATCTCGCCGTGGGTCTCAGACGGCTCCAATTATCCGGGTACTCAGAGCATTCGCAAGCGGATTGGCTGGATGGAAGAGGCATTCAGCCGCGTCCACGCTGCACTCAGTCCAGAACAGCGGCTGCTCATCGAATACAAGCCCTTCGAACCAGCCTTCTACCACACCGACATTGCCGACTGGGGCATGGCGATGGAGTTGGCGCGTTCGGCCGGCCCGCAGGCCTGCGTGCTGGTCGATACGGGCCACCATTACCAGGCCCAGAACATCGAGCAGATCGTCGCCTGGCTGCTGCACCTGAACATGCTGGGCGGCTTCCATTTCAACGACCGCCGCTACGCCGATGATGATCTCACCCTCGGCTCGATCGATCCTTATCAGGTCTTCCGTATCTTCCATGAAATTCTGAGCCATCAGGCCACAGCCAATGACAGCGCCGTGACTCTTGACGTCGCCTTCATGATCGACCAGAGCCATAACCTTAAAGGCAAGATGGAGGCGATGGTCCAAACCGTCGCGACTGCCGAAGAACTCTATGCCAAGGCCGCGCTGGTCGACTTAGAGAAGCTGGATGGGCTCCAGAGCGAATGCCGTCTCGTCGAGGCAGAAGAGTGTTTTCGTTCCTCTTTCTGGGAGGACGTGCGGCCCATGGTCCGCGAGTGGCGCCGCTCGCGCGGTCTGCCCGAAGACCCACTGCTCGCCCTCGCCGAAAGTGGCTACGTCGAGAAGATTTCGGCCGAGCGAGCTGCAAAAAACATGAAAGCCATCACTTCGTACGCCTGATGTCGGTCTCGTTTCCCTGAACCCTGTTTCCTATTCCCTATTTGCTGCTATACCTTGGAGCCATGTCCGAACCCATCCGCGCTGCAGTTATAGGCTTTGGAAATGGCGGCCGCACCTTTCACGCCGCCTTTATCTCAGCGGTTCCCGGTCTTGAACTGGCCGCCATCGTCCAGCGCAAAGGCGATGAGGCCGCCCAGGCTTACCCGAACGCAACGATCTACCGCTCGGTCGAAGCGATGCTCGCTGACGAGAGCATTCAGCTCGTATCGGTCAGCACCTCCAACCAGACCCATTTCGAGATCGGCCGGCAATGCCTGCTCGCGGGCAAACATGCGGTCATCGATAAGCCTTTCACCGTGACCTCGGCTGAGGCGATGGAATTGATCGGCATCGCCCGCAGCCGCAACCTCGTCCTCTCCGCCTTCCAAAACCGCCGCTGGGATGGAGACTTCCGCACCATTCGCGACCTGATCAGCCGCGGCGTGCTCGGCCGTCTGGTCGTCTTCGAATCCCATTACGACCGCTACCGCCAGGAATTGCGGCTCAATACCTGGAAGGAAGGCGGCTTGCCCAGTGGAGGACAACTCTTCGATCTGGGCACACACATCATCGACCAGGCTCTGGCGCTCTTCGACGCCCCCGACACCATTACCGCCGACGTTCGTGCCGATCGGAACGGCGCGATGAACGATGACGCCTTCGACATCCGGCTCGGCTACATTGGCGAAACTGAAAAGAACCTCACCGTCTGGCTGCGCTCCACCATGACCGCAGCCATCCCCGGACCGCGTTTTACTCTGCATGGGACGCAAGGCAGCTTCGTGAAATTTGGGATCGACCCTCAGGAAGACGCGATTAAGGCCGGCGGCACCATCGGTTCTCCGCGATGGGGCGAAGAGCCCGAATCTGAATGGGGAACCCTGAAGCTCGCCGACGGCAGCGAGAGCCGCATTCGGACCGAAGCGGGCGATTACCGGGGGTACTACGCTAATATTCGCGATGCGATTCTTGGCGACGCACCTCTCGCGGTCTCCGCGACCGACGCCTGGCGAACAGCGCGAATTATCGAGCTCGCCCGGCAGAGCAGCGCGGAGGGACGCACACTGAAAGTCGGTCTCGAACCACCTTTGGGTTAGGTGCGTCCCAATCTATCGAGTAAAGGAGGCAGAATGGAACTTTCTAAGTCGACAATCGACCTGCTAGCGAAGGCGTGCCTCTCCGAAGCGAAACGGTTACAGTCAAACCCTGTTTGCGATTGCGGATGCGGGAAATAATATCCGTAACGAGATTCAGACCGGGTCATGATGCCAAGCTGCTCAGTCGGTACAAAGCGCAGATCAGAGAAATACTCATTGGAGCAAAGTGAGCTAGTTCTCAATTCACCCGCTACCAGCTGGGCAACAAGGCGCCCGACCGTTCGGACGCCCTAGGGATGCTTCCTCACTCAAACAGCCTCAGTCGTAATACTCCAGCCCAAGGTGGGTGATCAACTCTTCACCCATGATGTGGCGAAGAGTATTCTTCAGCTTCATCGACTGAATAAACAAATCGTGCTCGGGATAAAGCCCCGGAGCCGTCATCGGCGATTTGAAGTAGAAGCTCAGCCACTCCTGAATGCCGAGCCCGCAGAGGCCAGTCGTTCGCTTGGCGAGGTCGAGGAAGAGCACCAGATCAAGCGCGATCGGCGCTGCAAGAATCGAGTCGCGGCAAAGGAAATCGACTTTGATCTGCATCGGATAACCGAGCCAGCCAAAGATGTCGATGTTGTCCCAACCCTCTTTGTTATCACCCCGAGGCGGATAATAGTTAATCCTTACCTTGTGATAAATATCCTTATAGAGGTCGGGATAAAGCTCCGGCTGCAGAATAAAATCCAGCACGCCCAGCTTCGATTCTTCCTTGGTCTTGAACGACTCGGGATCGTCCAGCACCTCGCCATCGCGGTTGCCCAGAATGTTGGTCGAATACCATCCCGCCACGCCCAGCATCCGCGCCTTGAACGCCGGCGCAAGCACGGTCTTCATGAAGGTCTGACCCGTCTTGAAATCCTTCCCGCAAATAGGGGCAAAGTTGGTCTTCGACATCTCCTGAATAAACGGCAGATCCACCGTGAGGTTTGGGGCGCCGTTGGCAAACGGGACGCCTTCCTTCATCGCCGCATAAGCATAAATCATCGACGGAGCGATGTTAATGTCGTTCTCTTCGAGGCCTTTCTCAAACGATGCAACCGAATCATGCACCGCCGAAGGCTCGAGGAAGATCTCAGTCGATCCGCACCAAATGATGACCACGCGGCTGACCGTCTTCTTGAACGCCTGAATATCGGCGCAGAGCTGGTTGGCGAGGTCCATCTTGTTCTTGCCAGTCTTGATATTGGTGCCGTTCAGGCGCTTGACGTAGTACTGGTCAAAAACCGCAGGCATCGGCTTGATCGCTTCGAGGTAGGGGCGAATCGCTTCGAGCTGGTCCCTCTCAAGCACCTTGGCGTGGGCGGCGGCCTCGTAGACGTTATCGTCGAAGATATCCCAGCCGGTAAAGACGATGTCATTCAAGTCGGCCAGCGGCACGAAATCCTTGATCAGCGGGGTGTTGCCCTCGGTGCGCTTGCCCAGCCGAATCGTTCCCATTTGCGTGAGCGAACCGACCGGCTTGGCCAGCCCCTTGCGGACCGCCTCAACTCCGGCGATCAGAGTAGTGGCCACGGCGCCCAGGCCAACGACCATAACTCCAAGTTTGCCCTTGGCGGGCTGAATCTGCGATGCGTGAGCGCCGGGAAGGCCGCTCTCGTTGGATGTTGGCATTGCTACGTTTCCGTCCTCTCAATACACAAAGAAATGCAAAATCAAAACATCTTAGTTTCAACCTTTTGCGGCGCAAAGCGCAAACACGTAAGACTGAATCGCACGAGAGCGTGGTTCAACGGTCGCTTTCTCCACTCCGCCAGATGCAGAGTTCTACGCTTCGCTGAGGCGCTTGCGCGAGAACAGGTGGGTCCAGACGAACCAGACGATCCCAGCCAGCAGAGCGATCTCCACCGCCAGGTGAAAGCGGTGAAAAGCCTCTTTGAATGCAGGATTGGAGTCCCACTGCTGGCCAAGCTTCATGCCGACATAAGCGAGCACAAAGCACCACGGCCAGGAGCCGACGAAAGTGTAAATATGAAATCGCAACTGCGGCATCCGTGCGATCCCGGCAGGCAGCGCGATGAAGGTACGGACGACCGGCAACAGACGGCCTATCAACACCGTGATCGAACCGTACTTGTTGAAGAAGTGCGTCGCACGATCAAGGTCCTTCACGTCGATCAGGACGAACTTGCCGAAGCGCTGTATCGCCGGACGGCCCGCCCAAGCGCCAATCCAATAAGCGACCACCGATCCCAAATTGCAACCGATCGCGCCCGCGGTCGCTACCAGGAACAGGTTGAAGCGTCCGGTCGAGACCAGGTAGCCCGCGAACGGCATAATCACTTCCGAAGGTAGCGGGATGCAGGCCGACTCGATCGCCATGAGCAATGCGACCCCGGCATATCCCGAGGCGGAAATGGTGGCGACAATGAAGCTGACAACAACAGCCAGTATCTTTTCTGTCATGCAGGTTGAAGTATACCTACAGCATATCAATTCTAGACCCGCTGCCCCAGAATGCAGCCTTAGGTGCCCATTCGTCGCGCGGCTCTATCGCGCGATGAATGAGAGGCGCGAATGTAGCGTCCTCCAACAACTCCAACCGCTGGAAGCCGTGGACTTAAGCCCACGGAATATAACCTCAAGCAGTGAGGCCTTTAGGCCTGAGCTTTGCTAGGATTGCGACGGAGCGCAATCACCCGGAATGCCAACCAAAACCCCATCGAAGAAATCCGCGCCGTCTGCCGCCGCCAAGCCGCGCAAACCAACCGCAACATCCCGCAAACAAGCCCTCGCACCCGAGCGCATCCGAAAAATCCTCGAACTACTCGCTGCAGCCTACCCGAAGGCCGAATGCGCCCTCATCCACAAGGACGCCTGGCAGTTGCTGGTCGCGACCATCCTCTCAGCGCAATGTACCGACGCCCGCGTGAATATGGTCACTCCCGTCCTCTTCAAACGCTTTCCCACGTCCGCCGATCTAGCCTCTGCTCCGATCGACGAGATCAAAGAGATCATTCGCACCACCGGCTTCTACAACAACAAAGCGAAATCAATCCAGGGTGCAGCGAAGAAGATAATCTCCGATTTCAATGGTAAAGTCCCGCGCAAGATGGAAGAGCTGCTCACAGTTCCCGGAGCAGCACGCAAAACTGCAAATGTCGTCCTCGGGGTTGCCTACGGTCTCGCCGTCGGAGTTGTCGTCGACACCCACGTCCTGCGTCTCTCTCGACGCCTGGAACTGACCACCGAGATCACACCCGAAAAAGTCGAGCAGGATTTGATGAAGATCATCCCGCAAGACCACTGGATCGCGTTTTCTCACGAAATGATCCATCATGGACGACAGATCTGCATCGCTAGGAAGCCGCGCTGCGTGGATTGCACGCTGGAGAAGGTTTGCAATTCGTCGGATAAGACCTGGAGCACCCACTAAAGGCGCAGTTGCTACTGGCAACTTAATGCTGAAGGAACTCACGCGCGACCGCGATCAACCCCTCCGCGCAATGCTCCGCTGCCTCGGCTGCAGGCTCCCACCCGAAATCGCGAAGGGTCTCGCTGGTAATCGGCCCAATTGATAAAGCCACAATGCTCTCAGGTCGACTGGCCAAACCGGCCTCTTGTGAAAGCGCAAAGAAATTTTTCACCGTGGAAGAACTCGCAAAGGTCACTGCATCCGGCAGTCGCGAAGGGTCTGAGAATACCTCTCGCATCCGATCCGCGGCGCCGCTCGGAATCACCGTTCTGTATGCATCGACGACATCGACTTGGGCCCCGCGTCGCGTGAGCGCTTCGGGAATCACGTCCCGCGCGATCGCCGCCCGCGCCAGCAATATCCTGCTCCCCTTAACTTCATCGCCCAACTCCGCCAATAACGACTCGGCCAAATACTGCCTTGGGACAATATCGGCGGGCATGCCTTGTTCGAGCATCGCCCGCGCCGTCGCCGAGCCGATCGCCGCCTTGCGCAGCCCGCAGCAGGTCGCGGGATCCAACTCAAGCACCGTCAACCGTTCAGCCAATACCTTCACAGTATTCGCGCTGGTCACGATCAGCCATTGATACCGCGCGATATTGACTAGGGCCTCGTCGAGCGCTTCATAGGACTCCAGCGGCGCCGTCTCAATGGTTGGTAACTCAATCACCTCAGCACCAAGTTCGGCCAACGCGGCTGCTAGCGAACTCGCCTGGCTGCGCGCCCTGGTGACCACAATCCGCTTCCCCGCCAGAGGAAGCGGCGACGAGTCGCTCATGACTCCTGCTTGCCCGCGAAAAGAATTGCGTCCGCGCCATTCTTGAGCAGTACCGCCGCTATCTCCCGACCAAGCTCTTCGGCACCGGTGCCCGTCGTGCTGGCGGAAACATGCCCATTGCCCTCAACGCTGGCGACCACTCCGTTGATGCGGAAGCTCTCACCCTCCCGACGGCAATACATCCCAATCGGAACCTGGCATCCTCCGCCGAGCGCGTTCAGCGCGGCTCGTTCCGCAGTAACGGCAAAACACGTGTCTGCGTGATCGAGAAAGGCAATGGCCTCGCGCGTCTCGGAATCTCCGGCCCTGCACTCAATTGCTAACGCACCCTGGCCTGCCGCCGGGCAGAGATGTTCCACGTCAAAGCGCTGCCGAATCCACTCCGTCCGGCCGAGCCGATCAAGGCCGCTTGCCGCGAGGATGATCGCCCGCGCCTGACCCTCTTCCAGCTTTCTCAGCCGGGTGTCGACATTGCCGCGAAATTCAATGTATTCGAGATCGGGTCGAAGCGCGCGCAACTGAGTCTGGCGGCGAGGGCTGCTGGTCCCGACCTTTGATCCAGAGGGCAGATCGAAAAAGGAGTGAAAGTCGACAGAGACGAATGCATCCCGAGGATCAGCGCGTTCGGGAATCGCCGCAAGCACAAACTCCGGAGCAAGCTCGGTCGGCAGGTCTTTCAGGCTATGCACCGCGAGATCGATGCGTTCGTCTATCAGCGCCTCCCCAATCTCCTTGGTGAACATTCCCTTGGTTCCAACTTGAACAAACGTAATATCCTGCAGCCGGTCGCCGGTCGTGCGGATGATTTCGATCCCGACCTCGTGGCCTTGAGAGTGCAGAGCGTCCGCAATGTGATTGGCCTGCCACAGCGCCAGCTGCGAGCCTCGGGAGCCGATCCGGATCAAGAACCCTCCTCCGAGGCAGCTTTGTCGACTGGGACATCCGAGAGGTTTGTGGATTCGATTGCGCTGGATAGCCCGGTACTAAGCGGATGTGACTTGATGTACGCCGCAGCCCGATTCGGATCAAATGTCGCGCGGTACGACTCCAGCTTGGCGACATCACCCTCGGCGGCGGCCGCCTTGATCGCCTGCAGCGTCGGGTGCAAGAATTTGTTCATCATCGCCCGGGTGAGCGCCTCAACGGCCGACCACTGGTCATCGGAAAGATCGCGCAACCGGCCCGCTTCGGCCTTGCGCAACTCCGACTGCCGCATCGTCTCCGCCGCCTGTTGCAGGCTGCGAATGATGGGAACTGCGTCCAGAATGCTGAGCTGCTTCTGGTAGTGCTCCACCTCGGCCGAGACGATGGCCTCGGCGGCCAGCGCCTCCTTGGCGCGGTCGGTTTGGTTCGCCGAAGCAACCGACTGCAGATCGTCAATATCGTAGAGAAAAATTCCCTCGACCCGATTCATCTCCGGGTCGACATCGCGGGGCACCGCGATATCGATAAAAAACATGGGCCGGTTGCGACGCCGATGAATAAACTGCGCGCCGTGCTCGGGGCGAAAGATCGGCTGCGGCGCGCCGGTAGAAGTGATGACGATGTCGGCCCTGTCTACGGTGGTGTAGAGGTCGTCGAATTGGACCACGTGACCGCCAAACTCCGCCGCCAGCCCAACCGCTCGCTCAAAGGTACGGTTGGCCACGAAGATCGACCGCGCTCCACGCTCGACCAGGTGCCGGGCTGCAAGTTCGCTCATCTTGCCGGCGCCGATCAGGAAGACCTTTTTCCCCTCGAGCGAACCAAAAATCTTCTCCGCAAGATCGACGGCAATCGAGGCTATTGAAACCGAGGCACTGCCGATCTCGGTTTCGCTGCGCACGCGTTTCGCAACACCAAAGGCATTCTGCAGCAGTTTGTCGAGTCCGTTTTGCGCCGCTCCGACTGACTTCGCGACCGCGTAGGCTTCTTTTACCTGGCCCAGGATCTGTGGTTCGCCGACCACCATCGAGTCCAGACTTGAGGCGACGCGAAATAGATGCCGCACCGCGTCCTGCCCCCGGTATTCGTAGATGTGCGGTCGCAACTCAGAATGGTCTACAGCAAAGAAATCATTGAAGAAACCCATCAGATCAGGAGCGCTCGCGTCTGGGCAGACGACCAGCTCCACCCGGTTGCAGGTAGAGAGAATCATCGCCTCGCGGACCCCGGGTGTCTGCGCCAGCGACCGCGTCGCCTCGGCCAGCCGCGCCACCGGTATAGCGATCTGTTCCCGCAACTCGACCGGGGCGGTCTTGTGGTTCACCCCAAAGAGCAGCAGGTTTCCGGCGCTCATGCGGACTTTATCGATCGTCATCGCGGTGCTTTTGCTTTGCCTCATCTTGAAACGAAAAAACCGAACACCAGAATCATGGGACGGAGTACCTGTGGACCGAGCTAAGGACATTCGCTGCCCATACGCTCAGCATGACCAAAAAGACCAAGCTCGACCAATATACCGCCCGACGGCCGCGAAGCCCTGTGCTGCGGCGCACCAGCAACATGCATATATATAGAATCCACATACCGAAGGAAAGGATCACTTTTGGATCGCGAAAATACGCCGGCCCCACACTTTCCTGCGCAATCAGCGAGCCAATCAGCAGTCCGACGGTCATGCAATGAAAGCCGACAACCAGGGCCCCGTGACCGATTTGGTTCATCGTCTCCAGTGGAGGCAGCCAGGCCAGAAACGATGGATTGTTCCGATCTTTAAGTCTCTTCTCTTGAACTAAGTAAAGAAGGCTGGCCAGCAAGCTGAAAATCAACGCGGCGTAGGCCGCCAACAGGGCGCAGACGTGGACAATGATCCAGCCATTGCGTGTGCCGGGCGAACTGAACGTGTATCTCTCCAGCCCGATCGCCGGAAAAAACACCAGAAGGAACGCGAGTGGCAGCGCAAAGAGTCCGAAAGAGAGCGCGCGGAATCGGGTCCAAACCAGCAGAAATGCCCCGACTATCAACAGAGCCAACAGCGACTGCATCTCCCGCGTTCCAACCGGCACCCAGCGGTGCGCCTCACCCAACATCTCCGCAAGCGACACAAAATGAAAGACAAACCCCGTGATTGAGGCCACGATAAAGACTCTGGCCCAGCCACGCAGGTTGTAGAGTATCGCCGGCAGAGCGCAGAGCGTCGCTACCCCATAGCAGACCGCCGCGACCCTGAGCCAAAGTAGAAACATTCCTGCCCCATGATACTTGGTTGCCTCAGAAACAAGGCATATTCAGCCGATTTGCGGCTGGTGAGCATGTTTAACAAGGACAGCAGAAATTTGCCTTCAAGAGGTTAGCGGCGAGCTCCTTCAAAAGTCAGCAATATCGTTGATTCCACGACCTTGGCGACTTCCAGCGACCGGCCCGAAGAGGCTAATCCGCATCTCTCTTGTGCAGTGATGTTTACACCCGGCGACCGCCGGGCAATCAAGAGTTCTTAAGATCGATAGGGAGATATTTGAATGACCGACTACCGTGTAAAAGCAGGAGAAGCATCCGAAGACCAGATTACCGCTTTGCTTGAAAGCCAGACAGCCAAGGTGCCCACCAGTTTTTTCCTTGCTGCTTCTTTAACGTCCATGGCCGCCTCGCTGATTCTCAAGGCGCAGAACAAAGACAACATGGCCCTCTTCATCGGCCAATGGGCAGCTCCCTTCCTCTTGCTGGGAATTTACAACAAGATGGTGAAGCAGCACGGCTCCGACGCCCTCACCCGGGAATAATCCGCCAAACCAAAAGCTTCGCCAAACCGTCCAATTCGGCAAGAACGAGCCAATGCAAGCGCCAGCCTGCCGTTCGCGGTATGCTGGCGTTTCCGTGTCTGTTCAAGCGCAATCAGAAACCACCGACTCCGCACTGACCCCGGTGATGCGTCAGTTCGCGGCCGCCAAACGCCAGCATCCCAACGCCCTGCTCTTTTTCCGCATGGGCGACTTTTACGAGCTTTTCTACGAGGACGCCACAATAGCGTCGCGCGAACTGCAAATCCAGCTCACCGCCCGTGACAAAGAACGCTCAATTCCGATGTGCGGCGTCCCTTATCACGCCGCCGAAGGCTACCTTGCGAGGCTGCTGCGCAAAGGCTACCGCATCGCCATCTGCGACCAGATGGAGGACCCGAGGCTCACTAAGAAGATTGTTCGCCGCGAAGTCACCCGCGTGCTCACGCCGGGCACCGCGATCGATTCGACCCTCGGCGTCGAGCAGAATAATTTCCTCGCGGCACTCCACTTCACCGACGGAGTCGCCGCCCTCGCCCTGCTCGATATCTCCACCGGAGACTTCCGGACGACGGAGTTTACCGGGCCTGGAGCAGCCTCGCGAGCCGTCGACGAGCTGACCACAATCAAGCCAGCCGAACTTCTCTATGCCGCAACCCATCCGCTCTTCTCCGATCCAGAAAGCGCTGAGGCCATCAAGCCGCTCGGCAACATCCGTACGAAGACCCCGATTGACGCGTATGCGTTTACGGCGGACTACGCGATTCCTCTGCTCGAACGCCAATTGGGAACAAAATCGCTCGATGGCTTCGGGCTCTCTGGACATCTCGCGGCGGCCATCGCTGCTGGCGCCGTGCTGCATTACGCCCGCAACACACAGCAGGCGCGGCTCGATCATATCGACAGCATCCGATTCTACGAGCGGTCGGACTGCCTGCAACTCGATCAAGTGACCGTCCGCAATCTCGAGCTTATCGACACACTCTTCAGCGACGGCGATACACAGGCGACGCTCTTCCACTCGCTCGACAAGTGCCACACGCCAATGGGCAAGCGCCTGCTCCGATCTGCGCTACTGCGCCCCCTCGCCGAGCGCGCAGTCATTGCACGACGCTACGATGCAGTTGGCGAACTGCACTCCGATCTTATCCTTCGCGAAGACCTCCGCGCCGCCCTCGACGGCATCCTCGATTTGGAACGACTGCTCGGTCGAATCTCGCTCGACACCGCTCGGCCGCGGGACCTACTGGCGCTAGGTGTCTCGCTGCGCAAGCTGCCAAAGCTGCAGCAGGCGCTCGGACCGCTGACATCTGAGCTGTGGAAAGACTGCCTGGATCGCGTCGACATCCTCGAAGATGTGCAGACAAAAGTCGAAGCAACGATTGTTCCCGAACCGCCGCTCACCGCGGCTGATGGCGGAGTCATCCGCGAGGGTGTGGATGGCGAGCTCGACGAGCTCCGTGCGATCAGCCACTCCGGGCGTGAATCAATCGCCGCTATCGAACAACGCGAGCGCCTTCGTAGCGGAATCCAGTCGTTGAAAGTGCGCTTCAATTCGGTATTCGGCTATTACATCGAGATCACCAAATCAAACCTCGGCAACGTTCCGAGCGATTATCAGCGCAAACAAACCCTGGTGAACGCGGAACGTTTCACAACTCCCGAGCTGAAAGACTTCGAAACCCGCATCCTCACGGCGCACGATCGCTGCATCGATATTGAAAGGCGCCTCGTCGAAGAACTACGCCAGTTCGTGCTCGCCGCGGCGGGGCGCATCCGCAGGACTAGCGCGGCGATCGCCGAGATCGACTTGCTGGCAGACTTCGCGCATATTTCGTCGTTGCGAAACTACGTGCGCCCGCAGCTCGACGACCGCAACATCCTCGAAGCGATCGAGGCGCGCCACCCCGTCGTCGAATGCATGATGGAAAATGCAGGCGAGGGCCGCTTCATCCCGAACGACCTTCACCTCGACACCGAGGGCGTCAGTATCTTGCTCGTAACCGGGCCAAACATGGGTGGCAAATCGACCTACCTGCGCCAGGCGGCGCTGCTGGTGATCTTGGCACAACTTGGGTGTTTCGTTCCCGCGCGCAGCATGAGGTTCGGCATCGTCGATCGCATCTACACCCGGATTGGCGCAAGCGACAATCTTGCTCGCGGCCGGTCTACGTTCATGGTCGAGATGACCGAGACGGCAACCATCCTCAACACCGCGACCGAACGCTCGCTGATCCTGCTCGATGAGATGGGCCGTGGCACGGCAACCTTTGATGGATTGTCGCTCGCCTGGGCTGCGCTCGAATATCTGCATGCGAAGATCTGCGCGCGTACGCTCTTTGCGACCCACTACCACGAACTCACCCTGCTCGCCGAGCAATTGCCCCACCTGAGCAACATTCGCGTGGCGGTCAAAGAGACGCCGCAAGGCATCGTCTTTCTTCACGCGATCGAGCCTGGGCCGGCCAGCAAAAGCTACGGCATCGAGGTTGCGCGCCTTGCCGGGCTGCCTGCATCGGTGCTACAACGCGCAAGACAGGTGCTGAAGCAACATGAACGCTCGGAGCGCCACAATGTTGCGATCGAAACCGAGGCACCGCTGCAGCTGACCATGTTCACCCCGCTCTCGCAGACCGTCGTCGATCGGCTGGAATCGACAGACATCAATACCCTCACTCCGCTGCAGGCGCTGAATCTGCTCGAAGAGCTAAAAAACGAGATTCGCGAGGCGCAGGAAACAAAAGGCGGCTCACAATGATCGCCCTCCGCAAACAAGTCGGGCAGTTACTGATCGCTGGCCTCGAAGGCCCTGAGCTGACCCCGTTTGAAGGGTCCTGGCTCAAACTGATCCAACCCGGCGGAATAATTCTCTTTCGCCGTAATATTGAAGAGGCGACACAGACCTATCGTCTGCTGGCGGACGCAGCTTCGACCTCTTCTTTGCAGCTCTTACGTTGCATTGACCTCGAAGGTGGGCTTGTCGACCGCCTTCGGGATCTGATCGGCCCCATGCCTTCGCTGGCCGCCATCGCCGCTTCGGGCAGAAAGAGTATCTACCTCAAACACGGCAAGCTCATCGGGCGCGAGGCGCATGCGTTGGGATTCAATGTTGTGCTGGCGCCAGTGCTCGATCTTGCTCTGCTGGAATCCTATGCGGTGATGCGAACGCGGACTGGCTTTGTGGAGCCAGAAAAGGTGGCGGAATACGGTGACGCCTTCCTTAGCGGGTTGGAGAGTAGCCACATCCTTGGGTGCGGTAAACACTTTCCCGGGCTTGGCGGAGGCACCCTCGATTCTCATCACGCCACGCCAGTAATCTCACGCAGCATGGAACAACTCTGGCAGTCAGACATGCTTCCCTACCGCAAGCTGAAGGCGCGACTACCGATCGTGATGATTTCGCACGCCAGTTATCCAGCGAGCGGAGACAACAAGCCAGCTTCGATCTCGCGCTACTGGATCACTGATGTCCTGACAAAACCAATCGGTTATCGCGGGCTGATCCTCTCCGACGACATGGAGATGGGTGGCATTCTCACCCAGACGACGATCGAAGAGGCCGCTGTGCAGGCTGTCGCAGCCGGAACGCACCTGATCGAGGTTTGCAAAGATCCTGCGCTACTTCTGCGCGCCTACGAGGCGTTGCTGACGGAAGCCGAACGCTCCGCGGCATTCAAAAGCATCGTTCAAGCCGCCTGTCGAAAGATCATCCGTGCCAAACAGACCATCGATGCAACTCCCCTCAATAAGCCACCGTCACAGTTACACATTGAGAGACTGCGTACGACGCTTGCAGCCTTTCGCTCTCACTTTCCCGAGCCGGTGACGAGGACCGCCGAATGACGCCAACCCACAAACGAATCCCACCCGAAAAGGCGATGACCGTCGCTGGAGTCATGAGCGGGACCTCTGGCGACGGCATCGATGTGGCGTTCGTCCGCATCGCTCCCGGCGTGTATGGGCCAAAGATCAAGCTGCTCGCCCACTATGCGGTTCCCTTCTCTAGACAATTGCGTGCAGCGGTACTGGCTTCGATGGATGCAAAGTCCATTTCGACCGCCGAACTCGCTCGGCTCAACTGGCACCTCGGCATCGCTTACGCCGGCGCCGTCCGACAGACCTTGAAGAAGCATCCGGTCAAGCTCGAACTCATCGGCTGTCACGGCCAAACCATCTATCACCAGCCCACACCTGCGCCCCATGCGGGAAAAAACTTCGCTTGCACCTGGCAGATAGGCGAAATGGCGATGTTGGCCGCGGAGATTGGAGTCCCCGTCGTCTCCAACTTCCGCCCGGCAGACATGGTCGCCGGCGGACAGGCCGCGCCCCTCGTTCCGCTGCTCGACTACATGATGTTTCGCCATCCCACTAGAGGCCGCGTTCTACAGAACCTCGGCGGCATAGGCAACCTCACGGCAATTCCACCAGGCGCATCCCTGACCGATCTAATCGCCTTCGATACCGGCCCCGCCAACATGGTGATCGATGCGATGACGACGAAGCTCTTCAACCAAGCGTATGACCGCAACGGCGCGATGGCCGCGCGAGGGACGGCCTTGCCCAAGGCACTGGACGCCGCGATGCGCGACCCATTCTTTCGCCGAAAGCCCCCAAAAAGCGCCGGACGCGAGGAGTTCGGTGAAGCCTTCACATCTGGCTTTCTCAAACTGTGCGAAGCAATCAGCAGCCGCCCCGAAGATGCAATCGCGACTGCAACCTCACTCACTACGCACAGCATCACCGCCGCCTATGACCGATTCGTAAAGCCACTCATGCAACATGCCCCCATCGACTTCTTCATTTCAGGCGGTGGAGCGCGCAACGCAACGCTTGTCAAAATGTTGCAACAGTCGCTCACCCCTCTCGGCTGTCGGGTTGCGACCACCGACCACGCCGGCCTGCCCGCCCAGTCCAAGGAGGCGGTCGCCTTCGCGCTGTTGTCCTATGAGACTTGGCACCGGCGACCCGGCAACGTCCCAGCGGCGACCGGAGCGAATCGACTGGCCATTCTGGGCGATATTACCTATGCGTAACCGCCGCTGCGGCATATTCGCCTTGGCCCTAGTTCTGTTCTCAGGCTGCCGCCACGCGCAAGCCCCTCCTGGGACGGTGGTCATGGTCATCGAGAGCATCCCGACCAATCTCGACCCGCGCATCGGCACTGATGGCCAGTCGGAGCACATCGACTCGCTCATATTCGACGCACTCGTCCGTCGCGACGAACACTTCAACGTCCAACCCTGGCTGGCCCAAAGCTGGGAGACACCCGACCCGCTCACCTACATCTTTCATCTGCGCAGCGGAGTCAAGTTCCACGACGGCCGTCCCCTCAGCTCGAGAGATGTGCAATGGACACTCGACTCGATCATCAAGGGTTCCGTTCCTACCGTAAAGTTGCAGGCTTATCGCAATGTCACCGCTGTCGATGCGCCCGATCCTCTGACTGTGGTCATTCACCTCAAACAGCCCGACCCCGGCTTGCTGCCCAATCTGTCCGACGGCGCGATCGGCATCATCCCCGCCGGCAGTGGACGCGACTTCGGCCGTCATCTGATTGGAAGCGGCCCTTTTCGGTTCGTCTCTCAGGAGCAAGACAAAGAAGTCGTCATCGAGCGAAATCAAAGTTATTGGTCGCAACCGCCAAATCTCGAGCGCGTCCGCTTCGCAGTGGTTCCCGACTCCATCACGCGCGCCCTGGAACTGCAAAAAGGCTCCGCCGACGTCGCGGTAAATGCCTTGAGCGCAGACCAGGTCTTCGCCCTTCGAGACAACTCCCAGCTCGTCGTCGAGACCGGCCCAGGAACAGTCCTCAACTACATCTCGTTCAACACCCGCGACCCGATTCTTAAGGACGTCCGCGTTCGCCAGGCAATCGCGGACGCCATCAATCGCCCCTTGATCATTCAGACACTTTGGAGAGGTCAAGCACGGCTCGCTGAGAGCCTCCTGCCGATCAACCACTGGGCGTGGACGGGCGAGGTCGAGGCGCATGCATTCGATCCAGCGAGTGCGAACTCAATCCTTGATCGGGCCGGTTATAAGCGCGGCAGAGACGGTATCCGCTTCCATCTCACGGTCAAGACCTCGACCGACGAAACCACCAGGACTCTCGCTGTTGTCATCCAGCAGCAACTGCGCGAGGTCGGTATCGCGCTCGACGTGCGAACCTTCGAATTCGCCACCTTCTACGCAGATATCACCAAGGGCGCTTTCCAGATGTATACGCTGCGCTGGATCGGCGGCAATGAAGAACCGGACATCTTCCGCTACGCCTATGCCACGGCCAGCGAGCCTCCGCACGGCGCCAATCGCGGTTACTACAGCAATCCCGCGGTCGATGCGCTCATCGCGAAAGCGGCCTTGACGCCCGGCCAGACCGACCGCGCGGCAATCTACCGCCAGATTCAGCAAATCCTGGCAATCGACCTTCCCTCGATTAACCTCTGGTATCTCGACACGGTCATCGTGCACAATCGTCGCCTTGAGGACATCCACCTCTCAAACTCAGGGAATTTCGACTTTCTCCGTGAGGCGACCATCCGGCCGTAGTTGGGGGCAACGTCCCGTCGCATTATGATGAAAGGCGAACGGAGTCTCATGGCATTCAATGTTGGAGATCTGGTCGGCGACTATGAGGTGATCGGCACGCTCGGCGCGGGTGGCATCGGCCAGGTATACCAGGTTCGACACGCCATCTCGCAGCGCATCGAGGCGATGAAGGTGCTGCTCTCCGTCCAGACCGGCGGCGAGGAGGTCTCCGAGCGCTTCCTGCGCGAAATCCGCGTGCTCGCCAGCCTCGACCACCCCAACATCGCTGCGTTGCACAACGCTTTTCGGCACAGCGACCAAATGATCATGATCATGGAGTTTGTTGAGGGCGTGACGCTGCGCGCCAAGTTAGGCTCCGGATCTATCCTGATGAGCCAGAGCCTCGACTACATGCGCCAGGTGCTTTCAGGGCTGAGTTTTGCGCACAACAAAGGGATTGTCCATCGCGACATCAAGCCGTCCAATATCATGGTTACCGCCCGTGAACGCGTCAAGCTGCTCGATTTCGGACTCGCCTTCCAGGGCCTCGGCTCAGACATCACCCGTACCGGCCTCATTCTTGGATCGCTGCACTATATGTCTCCGGAGCAGGTGATGGGCGAGCGGGTCGATGCCCGGTCGGATATCTACTCGGTCGGCGTGACCCTCTACCAGCTGCTGACCGGACGAGCGCCAATCGACGGATCGAGCGAATTCGCCATCGCCAGCGGCCATTTGAAAGAGACTCCGCCGGACCCCGCCACAGTCAACCCCAACATTCCCTCGAAACTCTGCTCGATCGTAATGAAATCGATGGCCAAATCGCCGGACGATCGATTCCAGACCGCAGAGCACTTCCTCGAAGAGCTCGGTTCCTTGAATACGGACGAAACCAGGACTCTGCTGCCAACACCGGCGCAGGCACGCGACACCAGTGGGCACCCTCCAAGGAAGCCCGACGGGACGCCCGTCGCGGTGAAGTCGATAACCAAGACTCTGAGCGGCGCCAGCGTGCTCTCTTCTGTCGCCCGCGAGCTGGCCCATTACATCGGCCCAATCGCCAAGGTCGTCGTGAATCGCGCCGCCAAGCAGGCATGCACGCTCGACGAGCTCTATTCGCTGGTTTCAGCCGAAATCAGCACCGAACGCGAGCGTAAGGCCTTTTTGGCCACCCGGCAGAAATATTCCCTGGAGAACTAGGGCCGCAGCCGACTATTCCTCCAGCATCTTCATCGCCTTGATCAGGCTCACATACATGCGGTTGAAGGAGCCCGTCACCTCAGCTATTTCATCCTTCCCTTTCACAATGAACTCCGGCTGGCTCAGATCCCCCTTGCTGACCAGGTCGGCGGTTCTCGCCAATCGGCGCAGTGGCACAATCACGACGTAGTAGAGCCCTAGATCAATCACGACCATGGTGGCAACAAAAGTCAGAGAGAGATAGAGCAACAGCGTCTGAAAGGCCTGGTGGGCAATAGCCAGCGGAACTTCGGTTGGCACGGAGACGATCTGAGCGCCAACCACCTCATTGACCTTCCAGCCGAAGCCGTTCGAGCTTCCGTAAGTGCTGACCTCGGTTGGGGGCGCCGTCGCAGGGTTACTGTGACACTTCAGGCAGCCCTCGGAGACGCCAATTGGTTGAGCAAGATAGATGGACTGACCGGTCGGTGTATTGCGCTCGCCAATCAACTCCGTCTTGCCGGAGTGATCGCGGAAGTAATTGATAATGTCGGCCTCCCAATCCTCGGCGCGATCGCGCGGGTTGGTTGGATTGAGCGCCGCCTCTTTGTAGGTGTAGTCGGGATAATCCCGGCGCAGATGATTAAAGGTCACCGTCGCCGCGTAGAACGGGATCGTCTGTGGCAGGAAGCGCTCGGCGCTGTCCGGCGTCTTTTCGAGCAGCGGATCCAGTTCCTCCTCGGTATAGTCGCGCGTCGAGCGGGCGCTCGAAACCATCAGCCTGGCCTGCTGGATGATCTGTTCACGGGCATTGTTTTCAAGAAAGCGGCGCGAGAGCTGAGAGACCAGCAACAGGCCGACCCCGAAGAGCACGATAAGCATCAGGTTGAACTTCGCCAACAGCTTCAAGAGCGGTTACCCCGTTTCCGATAAGTAGCTCATAAGGACACCCCGATTATTGCGGACTCCCCGCCGGTTGGGAAGGCGGAAACCGAATTCCGCGATACCATCAACCGGATGGGCTCCAGGATTTCCCCCCAACCCGGTTCACTGCTCTGGCCTGAAAAGGGGCTGCCGGTCGAGATCGGTCTCGGAGAAGTCCACGTTTGGGCGTGGACATTCAGCCAACCCGCAGAACCGGCTGCCGCCGACCTGAAGATTCTCGATGAGCAAGAGCGGAGGAGGACGGCACGCTTCTATTTCGCTCCCGACAAAGTCCGCTACTCGGTCTGCCACGCCAACATGCGCCGAATTCTAGGAAGTTACTTACGCAGACCGCCGGAATCGCTGGTCTACCGCGAAGCTGAGGGCGGCAAACCAGAGCTGGTTCTGGAGCCATCTCAGCTGCCGCTGCGCTTCAACCTCAGCCACAGCAAAAGCGTCGCGCTCCTCGCGGTGAGCCTCGATTCGCCGGCTGGCGTCGATGTAGAAGATATTCGTCCCATCGAACGCGACGTGGCGACAAGGTTTTTCTCGCCTGCGGAGATTGCCAGCATCGCGCCGCTCGACGGTCAGGAGTGGTTTGACGCTTTCTACCGCTGCTGGACGCGCAAGGAGGCCATTCTGAAGATTGAGGGCATGGGAATGCGAATTCCGCTCAATTCCTTTGACGTATCGGTGCTGGCCGATGAGCCAGCCGCACTGCTGGCCGCAAGGCCGAAGTCCAAACTGAGCGCGCATTGGCATCTGCACCATCTCGCGCCAGCGGAGGGTTCCATGGCAGCGCTCGCTCTGGCATCTTCCGGGTTAGAGATAAAGACCTTCTCGCTCCTGGCAGAAACGGAATGACGCAGCCAGGAAACCGCTCGGCCGCCAATAGCCGCAGCTGGACCAGGCTCGACGGCGTCGATCTGCTCCGTGGGCTGGCGATCTTCTTCGTCTTAATGAATCACGTCAATATGCGTCTGCTGTTTGCGCACGTCCTGTATACGAGAGAACTGCCAGCTCAGCTTGTCTCGTCGCTCGTCTGGAACGGGCAGTACGGAGTCCAAATCTTCTTTGCCGTCTCAGGCTTCCTAATCACAATTACCGCGCTGCGACGCTGGGGCGCGCTCTCGGCCGTCAGTATCGCCGATTTCTACCGCCTCCGCTTCGCCCGGCTCGCGCCGCTGTTGCTCCTGTTGCTCGCCGTGTTGAGCCTTCTTCACTTGGCAGGTGTCCCAAACTTCGTTGTCTCAGCAAAAACTGGCGGACTCGGACGTGCGCTAGTCGCCGCCCTCACCTTTCATGTGAATATCCTCGAGGCCCGTCGAGGATATCTTCCCGGCAACTGGGACATCCTGTGGTCGCTGTCAGTCGAAGAGATGTTCTATCTCTTCTTTCCTCTTGTCTGTCGCCTGCCGGGCAAGGGAAAGTTGATGATCCCACTCCTGGTCGGATTTGTGACTCTCGGGCCTTTCGCGCGAACGGTGCTCACTCAAGGTAATCCGGTCTGGCGCGAGTATTCCTACCTCGGCGGAATGGATGCGATCGCCATGGGATGTCTGACCGCGCTGCTGTTGAGCCGCATGAGGATATCCAAGGCCACCATCTGGCTTTGTACAGTTCTCGGGACTGCTTTTCTGGTGTTCATCCTCTGCCTGGGAAACGTCACGCAAAAGCTCGGCTTCGAGCGCGGCGGACTGGACATGACCATCGTCGGGCTCGGCGCCTCTCTGATAATTGCCGCATCGGCGACCACTCAATGGCGTGCGCCACGCATCGTCACTCCCCTGCAGCGACTTGGTCAGCGCAGCTACGAGGTCTACCTCACCCACATGTTTGTCGTGTTCGGATTCTTCGCGGTTTTTGTGCGCATGGGCAAGCCCATGCCAGGAGTGCCTGTGCTTTTCCTGCTCGTCATCTTCACCGCCGGCCTGTTAGGCGAGTTTGTCGCCAGGATTTACTCCGAGCCGATGAATCGATTCCTGCGACGCCGTTGGCGCGAAGGGCCCGACACCCTCGGATCGGTCATTGAGGACCGCGATGCCCAACCCAAGCTGGATGAGAGCGCACGCGCGACGCTCTAGTAGACTCAATTTCAGCATGTTTCGAATCCGCCGCAGCCTTCAACTTCTTCCTTTTCTTGCGCTCTCGCCTCTCGCCCACGCCCAGGGAACTCATCTTTGGAGCCAGTCCCGTTATGACGAATTTGAGAAGGGCCGGCCGCATGGAGTAGCGATTCGAAGCGACGGTTCAATCATTCCCGGACCTAAGGTCACGCCCGTCTTCACCACGCCCTCGACCTACGTCTGGGCGGTTGCTTCCGATCCGGCGGGGAACGCCTATCTCGCCACCGGCTCGCCTGCAACGGTGCTTAAGGTCACACCCGACGGCAAGTCGACAAAGCTCTTTGAGACGACCGATCTCAATGTTCAGGCGATTCGCGTAGGGTCGGATGGCTCGATCTATGCAGCTACCCTCCCCTCCGGCAAGGTCTATAAGCTCAAGCCGGATGCGACAGGCCTCGACGACAAGACGGCTATTGTCGCCTTCGACCCAAGCGCAACCGCGGAGAAGCCAAAGTACATCTGGGACCTGCTCTTTGACGCGAAGGGACGGCTGTATATCGCAACCGGTGGCCCCGCAGCCATCTACCGAATCGATCCTTCACAACCGGGAGCAAAGCCCGAGCTCTTCTTCAAAAGCGACGAGCAGCATATTCGCTGCATGACTTTTGATCATCAGGGCAATCTAATCGCCGGTTCCGACGGCACCGGGCTGATCTACCGAATCGGTACAGACGGCAAGGGCTTCATCGTCTATGACGCACCCAAGAGCGAGATCACTTCTGTCGCAGCCGGTGAAGATGGCATCATTTACGCGAGCGCAGTAGGCGAAAGAAATCACACCACTTTGCCGCCTCTTCCGGTCACAGGAACTCCCGGAATCACCGCAACCATCACCATTTTGCAGCCAGGATCGGTACAGGCCTCGAGCGCGAACAACGTCGTCCCTGACGGCTCTGACATCTACGAGATCACCGCCGGGGGTGCGCCGCGCAAACTCTGGTCTGATCGCGAATCCGTCGTCTACGCCCTGCGCTCGACGCCTAATGGCCTGCTGGCTGCGACCGGCAACCGCGGCCGCATCTACCGCATTCATGAGAGCGGCGAGTTTGAAGACCTTGCCCACCTCGAAGCATCGCAGGCCGTCGGTTTTGCCGACACACCTGAGGGCTACTTCGTGGCCACGGCCAATGCGGGCAAGCTCTATCTGCTCTCGCACGACGCCGATTCCGAAGCCACCTATGAGAGCGATGTCTTCGATGCCGGAGTCTTCTCGAAATGGGGCCGCGCCGAGGTCAACTCCAGCGCGGCAAGCTTCGATCTCTTCGCGCGTTCGGGCAACGTTGAGAACCCTGAGAGAAACTGGAGTGATTGGGCTAAAGTCACGCCCAATTCCGGGAACCTCCCGGTTCCCTCGGCTCGCTTTGTACAGTGGAAGGCCGTGCTCCGCGATGAGGTCGCGATCGCCTCAATCGGACTGAACTATCTGCCGGTCAACGTAGCGCCCTCAGTTGACGAACTGGTCGTTCAGCCCGGAGCACGAGTCAACTCGCCCGGGCAGGTCCAGCAGCAACCGCAGACGGTGAACATAAGCTTTCCCTCCGCCCAGAGCAATGTGATTACTTTTCCCGAAACTGGTTCCAACGCGCCACTCACCGGTATTCGCGATAAGGGCGCGGTCACAGTGCGTTGGGCGGCGCATGACGACAACGGCGACGATCTCGTCTACTCGGTCTACTTCCGCGCCGACGGCGACAAAGACTGGCGGCTGCTCAAGGACGGAATTACAGAAAAGTTCTACACCTTTGACGCGGTGCTGCTGCCCGATGGCGGTTACCGCATAAAGGTTGTGGCCAGCGACGCCCCCTCGCACAATCCGGGCGAAGCGCTGACCTCCGATCGTACCAGCGACCGGTTCGTCATCGACACAGCGCCCCCCATCATCACCGCTCTTACCGCCCGCCTCGAAGGTGACAAAATTCATGTGACCGCGAGCGCGAGCGATGCCTCTTCGCCGATCGCCCACGCGGAGTATTCGGTTGACGCGGGACCCTGGCAGTACATTGAACCGGTCGGCAAACTCTCAGATTCGCTCGAAGAGCACTACGATTTTGCTGCACCACTGAAGGCAGCGTCGAGCGGAGAGCACATCGTCACGCTGCGCGCCTACGACCGCTTTGAGAATGTGACCGCCGCTAAGACCGTCGTGCATTAGAGCAAAGCAGGTAGGTGCAATGCGAAAGCACGGCGTCCGGCAGGCTTTTTCCCCAAGAAAAAGCCTACATAGGCATTGCCGGACATCTAACGGTAACTCTGCTTTTGCTCTAGGAAGCTATGCGCTTTGAGCTCTTCATCGCCGCGCGATATCTCAGGGCCAAGCGGCGCCAGGCGGTGATTGGCGTGATCACCGCCATCTCCATCGCCGGAGTCGCCGTAGGCGTCGCCTCGTTGATAATCGCGCTCGCCATCACTAACGGCATGCGCCGCGACCTGCAGGAACGGTTGCTGAGCTCGACCGCGCATGTTTCCCTCATGCGCGTCCAGGACGACGGCATCCGCAACTGGCGCGAGCTGACCGCGCGGCTCGCTCATCTACCCCATGTGACCGCGGCGGCGCCGGGGCTTTACGAGCCGGTGTTGATTGCGCGTGGTCCACGATCCGGGGGCGCGATGATTAAGGGCATCATCCCCAGCGAAGAGCAGACCGTGAGCGACCTCATCAAACCGTCGCTGGGGAGTGCCGCGCCTCTTGATCCCGATCCGAACAACGACGGCCAGGCGGCTCTCGCGGCAAACGTGGCGATCCCGCCGATTATGATCGGCTACGACCTCGCCGAGACCCTCGACGCCAAGGTTGGCTCGCCGGTGATGGTCATCAGCCCTCAGGGTGAACTTACCCCTTACGGCCTCGAACCAAAATACCAGCGCTTCCAGGTCGTGGGGATCTTCCATTCCGGTTTCTATCAATACGACAATGGCTTTGCCTTCATCCGTCTCGCCGACGCGCAGCGCCTATTTGGTGAGCCGGATATTATCTCCGTGATCTCGTTCAAAGTGGACGATCTTTACCACGCCGACCGCATCGGCCGGGAAATCGAGCAAGCAGCTGGTCCGGGCTTCCTTACGACCAACTGGATGGAGCAGAACAAGGAAATCTTTCGCGCCTTGGCGCTTGAACAATACGTCACCTTCATCGTCATCGGCTTGATCGTCTGCGTCGCCGCGCTGAATATTCTCATTGCGCTCACCATGATGGTCATGGAGAAGACTCGCGATATCGCCGTCCTCATGTCCTTCGGTGTGAGGCCAGACCAGATACGTCGAATCTTCCTGTTCCAAGGGCTGCTGATCAGCGTGCTCGGGACCATCCTCGGGCTCCTCATCGGATATCTAGCCGCCTGGGCTGGCCACCACTACCGCTTCATCCAGCTTGACCCTCAGGTCTATTCACTGGATTACTTGCCCTTCGCGCCCCGGGTCCTCGATGGCGTGATCGTGGCGCTGGTCTCGCTCGGAGTCGCGCTGCTGGCGACACTCTACCCTTCTTCGTCGGCAGCGCGGGTGCTGCCTGCCGAAGCTTTGCGATACGAGTGATTCTTCGTCCTCGTTCTGCACCGCCATTGGCAAAATTCCGTATTCTCGCGAACGGCGCGCTGTGTTACGGTTACGAATCAACAGCGATCTCTCGCACTTTGAGGAAGGCAATGTCAAAGGAAAGAGCCACACTCGGAACCGACGGACTCCCGCTACCGATCCTGCCACCTGAACGCGACCCACGTGTATGGGCGCGGTTGGTGCGCATCATGTTCTACCTGCCCGGCTTCATGGCTCTGCTGCTGATCAAAGCCGGGGAAGCGGCGAGTTTTGGCATCACTGTGGAGTTGCTGATGCTTTCGAGCGCCGCGGCGATTATCGGCGGCCTGTATGTCGGGTCGACGTCGTCGGGCGCGGGTGCCGATTCCTCGTCGAAGACTGGCGTCTGGAGTGGGGCGCTCGTGCTCGAGCTACTGGCGGTTGTTCCCTTCCTATGCGCCTTGCCCTCGCTCTTCTATGAGTTGTCGCACAGCACGCTTTTGCATGCCAAGGAGACCTCCGACGCAGTCTCCGTTGCGACCACAAATGGTTCGTGGATCGGCAGCTCCGAGATTCTGCCGATGGTAGCCATCCTGCCGTTCATGCTCTATCAGCTGGCCGACTTCGGCACCTTGCATTTCGTCGTGTCCAGGATCGTGAACTGGATCCTGAACCTCGTCTTTTTCGGCCTGATCGTCGCCAGCTACGTCGCGAACCGGTTGGGCGAGTACCCCTGGGAAAGGCGCCTGGCCAGGACTCTGGTAAGCATTCTAGTGATTACGGTCTTCTACGGCGTGCTGAAGCTGAAGCGAATGCAGGCAGCTTATGACGCTCACGTGCCACCCAAGGCCCCAAAGTAACCACCGCGTGAATCTCAAGGACAAGACGCTCGCTAGATTCATTAGCGGCGATGTGATTCCAGCCGCCGCCGAATCCTGACCGAAGTGCGTGTTTGAGTTTCTGTCCGGTAACGGTCGTGACGCCTACCCTGAGATCTCCCTTCCCTTTACCGTTTTAGAATGGTACAGGTAGTTATGGAGAGTTCCTCGGCTTCGGCAGCAGACCCAGTGTACGCTCCCCCGGGAGCGCGCCCCCAGGATGCGCTTGATTCCCCTGACAAGCATCTCGCCTCCGAAGTCCTTCGAGTTGAAAACCTGCGCAAGGAATACATAACCGGCCGGGGACGACTTGTCCTCTTCGATGCCCTGTCTTTCACCGTCGCTCAAGGCGACCTCACGGCCATCGTTGGCGAGTCCGGCGCAGGTAAAAGCACACTTTTGCACATTCTGGGCGCGCTTGATAACCCTACTTCCGGTGACATATACTTCGCCTCAACGCTATTGAACTTCACCTCACCTAGGCAGGCCGCAACTTTTCGCAATCGCGAAGTCGGCTACGTGTGGCAATTTCACTACCTGCTTCCCGAGTTCACCGCCCAGGAAAATGTCGCCATGCCGCTGCTGGCCAGGGGCGAACCGCGCAAATCTGCAATGCAAAAGGCGGAACGCTGGCTCGAAGAAGTCGAATTGGGCGATCGTGCCGATCATCGTTCAGGCGAATTGTCGGGCGGCGAACAGCAACGCGTCTCCCTTGCCCGGGCATTGATTACTCAACCGAAGGTGTTGCTCGCCGATGAACCTACCGGGGACCTGGATGGCCGCACAGCCGGCGTGGTCTTTTCCCTTTTGGAGCGCCTGCATCGCAGTCATGGCCTGACGTCTCTAATAGTTACGCATAACACTGCGTTGGCGGCGCGGTGTAGCCGCGTGCTTCGGCTGGAAAAGGGCCGAATATCAGAGGAGATGCCGCATGTTGTTTGATCATTCCCGATATCTGGTTCGAACCGCGGGTGATTGTGTTCGGGTTTTCGTTTTTGCAAGGCCGCAGTCTAACCTGTTAGCAGAGTCTGGACTGGGGAAATAGGCGCGATCACTTGATCGGGGCCGCGCTGGAGAAAGTCACCTCACTTTTCGGCCGGGATTCGGCCTGAGGGGACGGGATAGCATTGAGAGGCCATTGCCGGCCACCTTTACTCCGAGAACCGAGTGAATTCCGGCAACGGTTTTGTGAAGGGGGAACATGTTCGAGCGTTATACCGAAAAAGCACGGCGCGTGATCTTTTTTGCGCGGTATGAAGCCAGCCAGTTTGGCTCCCCGTACATTGAAACCGAACACCTGCTCCTCGGCCTGCTGCGCGAAGACAAGGCCTTAACCAACCGCTTCCTGCGTTCCCACGCTTCAGTAGAGTCCATCCGAAAACAAATTGAAGGTCACACCACGATTCGGGAGAAGGTCTCGACCTCGGTCGATCTGCCCTTGTCTAACGAATGCAAACGGGTGCTTGCCTACGCGGCGGAAGAAGCCGAGCGGCTCTCCCACAAACACATCGGCACCGAACATCTGCTGCTCGGCCTGCTCCGCGAGGAGAAATGCTTTGCCGCAGAAATCCTGCACGAACGCGGCCTCAAACTGGTGGCGATTCGCGAAGAGTTGGCGCGCGCTACACAGGAGAAGGCCCCGGCATCGCAGCAGCGCAACCGTGAATCCAGCCTGCTGACCGAGTTCTCCCGAGACCTCACTCAGGCTGCGATGGATGCCCAGCTCGATCCTCTCGTCGGGCGCGACAACGAACTGGAACGCGTTATTCAAATCCTCTGCCGCCGCACCAAGAATAACCCGGTGCTCATCGGCGAACCCGGCGTCGGCAAAACCGCCATCGTCGAGGGCCTGGCGCAGCGCATTTCCGACGGGGAGGTTCCCAGCTTCCTCGCCGACAAGCGCGTGCTGGCGCTGGACCTTTCGCTCATCGTCGCTGGCACAAAATATCGCGGCCAGTTCGAAGAGCGGCTCAAGACCATCATGAAAGAGCTGATGGAGAACCAGAACTCGATCATCTTCATCGACGAGCTGCACACACTGGTCGGCGCCGGATCGGCCGAGGGCTCGCTCGACGCAGCCAATATCCTCAAACCGGCACTCTCCCGTGGCGAGATCCAGTGCATCGGCGCGACCACACCGGCCGAATACCGCAAATCCATCGAGAAAGACCGCTCGCTGGAACGGCGTTTTCAGGCGGTCAAAGTGCCTCCGCCGAACGAAGAAGACGCCATCAGAATCATCATGGGAATCAAAGACCGTTATGAGAAGTTTCATGCGGTCAGCTATACCGACGAAGCGATCAATTTCTCGGTGTCGCATTCAAACCGCTACATTCCCGACCGCTTCCTGCCCGACAAGGCGATCGACCTGATCGACGAGGCGGGCGCACGCGTCAAGCTGCGCCAGACCTCTCTACCAGAAGAGATCACCGAGGTCCAGAAGCGGATCAAGTTCATCGTCCACCGCATGGAAAACGCCATCGCGAACCACGAGTTCGAGAAGGCGCGTTTCTATTCGGACGAGGAGCGCAAAGAGCGCGAGAACCTGCGCGCCCTCCGCGACAAATACCACCTCGATGATTCGACTGCAGGCATCGTCACCCGCGAAGACATCGAGGACGTCGTCAGCCGCTGGACCGGCGTGCCGATTTTCTCGATCAAGGAAGAAGAGACACAAAAGCTTCTGCGCGTCGAGGAAGAACTCCATAAGCGGGTCATTTCTCAGGAAAAGGCGATCTCCGCCCTAGCCCGTGCCATCCGTCGTTCGCGCGCCGGACTCAAATCCCCACACCGCCCGATCGGTTCATTTCTCTTCCTGGGTCCCACAGGCGTCGGCAAAACGGAGATGGCGCGCACCTTGGCCAACTTCCTCTTCGGCAGCGAGAAGTCACTCATCCGCTTTGATATGTCGGAGTTCATGGAGAAACATTCGGTCTCGAAGCTGATCGGCTCGCCTCCGGGCTACGTCGGCTATGAGGAGGGTGGCCAGCTCACTGAACGGGTCAAGCGTTCGCCTTATTCGGTTGTGCTGCTCGACGAAATCGAGAAGGCCCATCCGGACGTCTTTAACATTCTGCTGCAAGTCTTTGAAGACGGGCAGCTTACCGACGGACTTGGAAACACGGTCGACTTCAAGAACACGATCCTGATCATGACCTCGAATATCGGCGCGCGGCATCTGCAGAAGAAGCAGGGGCTGGGCTTCCAGTCTGACCGCGACGATCTTGTCATGGAAAAGATGGAAGAGTTGGTGAAGAACGAGGTGAAGCGAACCTTCAACCCCGAGTTCCTCAACCGTCTCGACGAAGTCATCATCTTCATGTCGCTCTCGGATGCCGATCTGGTTCAGATCATCGAACTGCTCGTGCAGCACCTCAACGCGAACCTGGCACAGAAGGCAATCACCATCTCGGTCACCGAAGAAGCCAAGAAGTGGATCATCGACAAGACCCTCATCGATCGCACGTACGGTGCGCGTCCGCTGCGCCGGGCGTTGCAACGCTACGTCGAAGACCCGCTCTCGGAAGCTCTCATCGCAGGAGGGATCACCGAGAGGCCTGCCTTCCTCGAGGTCTATCTCGAAAACAACCAACTCTACTATCGCCCAGTCGGCCAGGTCGGAGAAGAAAAAAGCGATGGCGTCCTGCTCTTTAGCGCTTAGCTGTTTCGATCAATGACAAAGGCCCCGTGCACAGACGGGGCCTTTGTGTTGCAAGACATAAGGCAAGCCGCCCCACGCGCTTCTTAGATTTCGTGGTCGACAAGCGGCGTTCCCGCCAAGTTCTTGCGGCGGAGTATCTAGACCAGATCCGATACTGTCTTGACGGCCTTGTTCGCAACCTTGCTTGCCGAATCACTTACGTCTTCCCAGACATCTTTTCCGCGCTTGACCACTTTCTCAGCATGCTCTCCCAGCGTGTCGCCGGCGTCCTTGAGGTAGTCGCCCGCGTCCTCCAACTTCCGTTTCAACTGCCGGCGAGTCTTCTCGCCTGATTGTGGAGCGCAGATGAGTGCAACAATGGCTCCCGACGCCACGCCGATCGTAAAAACCGCCCAGAACTTCAGTATGTTCACTCGATTCTCTCCTTAGAAGACGACATCTTTGTCTTGATTCTACTCAATCGCAGCCAGGTGGTCGCCTTGCATCTCTTCGACTTGGATGCAACTCGCGACGAGAGTGCGTGAACAACTGACCCCGGCCGGTCGCACCTGGCGCTCTGCAATATCCCGTTAAACCATTGGCTACACTTGAGAGCGTGCGCCCGCATCTTGCCAGCCTCGTCGAAGATTTCCGCCGCCACGGGGCACAAACGGCAGTCGTCGTCTATCGCGGAAACCGCCGCTACGCGACCACGTATGCAGAACTGGCCCAGTTAACAGGCCGCTTCTCTGCTGAACTCGGCCGCCGCGGGATCGGCCCCGGCGAGCGAGTAGTCACCTGGGGCGAAAACTCAGTCGAGTGGATCGCAGCCTTCTTCGGCTGTCTGCTGCGCGGAGTCATCGTCGTCCCCCTCGACCTGGCGGGCTCGTCGGCCTTCGCCGCGCGCGTCGTCGCGGATGTCGCGCCTCGTATGGTCGTCGGCGACCGGGTCCTGCTGAGCACATTGCCAGCAGCGCAAGCGGCGCTGGGCTTTCCGGAATTTCAATCATCGCTGCCCCTCCAACCGCTCTTTGCCGTCGACGCGGCCGTCACAGACCAAAGTCCGTTGCAGATCATCTTCACCTCTGGAACGACCTCAGAGCCCAAAGGAGTCGTCCATACTCACCGGAACATACTCGCGAGCGTGGAGCCGATCGAACGCGAGATGCAGAAATACCTAAAGTACGAACGCTTGGTGCATCCCTTGCGTTTCCTGCACAGCCTGCCGCTCAGCCACGTCTTCGGCCAATTCATGGGGCTTTGGGTGCCGGCGCTTCTCGCCGCAGAAGTCCACTTCGAATCGCAACTGGAGCCAGGCCGCCTCATCGCGACGATCCATCGCGAGCGCATCTCGGTTCTAGCCGCGGTGCCCCGAGTCCTGGAGCTGCTCAAAGCGCATTTTCTGACCAAATATCCAACCCTCGCTGCCGAACTCGTCGCCGCACGCGGAGAATCTGCCTGGAAGCACTGGTGGCGGTTTCGTGCCGTTCATTCCGCCCTCGGATTCAAGTTCTGGGCGATCGTCTGCGGCGGAGCTTCTTTGCCGCAGGAACTCGAAGAGTTCTGGAACACGCTCGGATTCGCTCTCATTCAGGGCTATGGGCTCACCGAAACGGCAGCACTGGTGACCCTCAACCACCCCTTCAAGATCGGCAAAGGCACGATCGGTAAACCGCTGCCCGGTCGCGAGGTACGCATCGGTGAGAACGGCGAGATTCTCGTCCGCGGCGAAATGCTCTCGACCGCAACCTGGCAGGGCGGCCATCTCCAGCGTCGCGACCAGGAATGGTTGAACACCGGCGATATCGCCGCGCAAGAGGCCACAGGAGAACTCCGCTTTCTCGGCCGCAAGAGCGACGTGATCGTCACTCCATCGGGCATGAATATCCACGCTTCGGACTTGGAGGCTGCGGTCAACAAGCAGCCCGGCGTGGGAGCTTGTGCGGTAGTTCCCTGCCCCATCTTGGAGGCCCAGGAGCCGGTGGCGGTGCTGATCTTCTCGGGTAACGACGAGCAGCTTCAGGCGGCGATTCGCCGCGCCAACCAGGAGCTCGCCGAATACCAGCAGATTCGCAACTGGCTGCGCTGGCCCGACCTGAATTTCCCTTACACATCCACCGGCAAACTCCTGCGCCGCAAGATTGGAGAGTGGGCGTGCGCCGCACTACGACGCCGGGATGCTTCGGTACCAGCCGCCCCCGATTCAGACCAACTGCTCGACCTCATTGCCAGCATTACCAGCGCCGCGCCGAGTCAAGCGACCGACGCCTCCCTGCTCTCTGAAGACCTGCGCCTCGACAGCCTGGGCCGCGTTCAATTGCAATCCGCCCTTGAACAGAAGCTAGGCATCGAGCTTCCCGACAATGCCATGGAAAGCCTAAACACGCTCGGGGAGCTTCGCAGCCTGCTGCGCTCACCAAACCACGTCGTCGCTTCGAGCGAGACGGCGCCTGCGCAGACCCCAGGCCTCGCTCCGGCGCTCGCAGCATCGGCCGCCACGATGTCCCCGCAGGACGACCACATCTATCCCTACTGGCCCTGGTGGACTCCGGCGCAGCTGCTCCGCGTCGTCTTTATCGAAGCGATCGTGCGCCCACTAGTCTGGTTTCTTGCCGCCCCACGCGTCGTCTGGCAAACAACCGAACTCCCCATGGGCCCGCTCTTGATCATCGCCAACCACGTGACCTCCTATGACCCCGCGCTCGTCCTCTACGCGCTTCCTCCCACGCTGCGACGGCGTGTGGTCATTGCTATGTCGGGAGAGTTGCTGCTCGATTTCCGCAAGGCCCGGCGTCAGCAGGAGTTCTCGCTCAGGATCTTGGGCCCGCTCGCCTATCTGGCAATCACGGCGCTCTTCAATGTCTTCCCACTGCCGCGTTCAACCGGATTCCGTCGCAGCTTTGCCCACGCCGGCGAGGCGCTCGATCGCGGATACTCCGTCCTGATCTTTCCCGAAGGCCACCGCTCCGAGGACGGCCTGCTGCACGCCTTCCGTCCGGGCATCGGCTTGCTTGCAACGCAATCGCAGGTCCCGGTATTGCCGATCGCGCTCCAGGGCCTTGGAGAACTCAAGAGCAAAAAGTCGGGCTGGTTTCGTTCCGGAAAATTGACCGTTCACGTCGGCAGCATCTTTGCCCTGCGAGCCGGGTAGCGAACCCGCAGACATCACGCGACAACTTGAGGAGCAGGTCAGGAAGCTGGGCATCTAGCCAGAGCCGCTTCTGCGTCACCCTCGGAAGCTGGCGGCCGTTGCTACCGGATGAAAACTCTTCGTGGGAGATGTTGATCGATGAGAGCGGCTTATCTCGGCCCCTGCACCTTGAACTGGATCCAACTTGACTCATGGCAGGCTTGAACTTAGAGTCGGAGTCAGGGTTCAGTCGCAGCGGTCGCTTAACGTTTCGCTCTTCATCAGAGGCCAACATGCAATCGCAAAATTACTTCTGGAATTACCTGCCGCTGCTGATTCAGGTTCTGGTCGTTGTGGGCATGGGTTGCGGCATGGTCACCGGCTCCTGGTTCATCGGGCGGCACCGCAATAACAAGGCCAAGCTGGAAGCCTACGAATGCGGCATACCTGTGCTCGGCGACGCCCGCAGCCGATTCTCCGTCCGGTTCTACATGGTCGCCATGTTGTTCATCCTCTTTGACGTGGAGGCGGTCTTCATTCTCCCATGGGCAGTGATCTACCGCAGACTGCCGTCACTTGGGGTTGGGCGATTCTTCGGTTTCTGGGAGATGATTGTCTATTTGGGTTTCGTCGTCGTCGGCCTCTTCTATATCTGGAAGAAAGGCATCCTGGACTGGTCTTCAGACAAGGCGGATCTTTAAGTTATGGCTGCTTCAGGTAAGGAAGCCGTTCTAGCCGACCAAGCCGCGAATCCCGCGATTGCTTCTCTGTTGGCCTGGAAGCGCGAGGCGGTCCTTGACGCCATCTGGGACCGCAACGAACTCGCCATCACCATTGCACCCGACGACATTCGCCAGGCGGCAAAGATCGTCCAGACCGCGGGCTACAACTTCCTCGAAGACGTCACCGCCGTCGACTGGTACCCCAGCGAACCGCGCTTTCAGATCAGCTATCACATTCTTTCGCACGGCATGAAGCAACGCGTCCGGCTGCGAGCTTTTCTGCCCGGCGACGACCCGGTCATCGACAGCATTACCCATGTCTGGCCCTCGGCAAACTTTTACGAGCGCGAGGTCTTTGATCTCTTTGGCGTCCGCTTTGCCGGGCACCCCAACCTGCGCCGCATCATGTTGCCGGACGAGTGGGAAGGCCACCCGCTGCGTAAAGACTATCCGGTGGAGGGCTACCGCTGATGACCGAATTCGTTTCGACCGGATCGTTGCTCGAACCCCACATCGTCGAAGGCTCCGGCGACACCACGATGGTCCTCAACATGGGCCCGCAGCACCCGTCGACCCACGGCGTCTTACGCCTGGTAATCGAGATCGACGGCGAGACGGTGCTCAAGGTCGTTCCCGACATCGGCTACCTGCACACCGGCATCGAAAAGACCTGCGAGGCGAAGTTCTACCAGCAGGTAGTTCCGATGACCGACCGCATCGACTACCTCAGCCCGATGTCCAACAATCTCTGCTACTGCCTCGCGGTTGAAAAGCTTCTCGATCTGGAAATCCCCGCGAAGGCGCAATGGATGCGCGTCCTGCTCAACGAACTCACCCGCCTCAACTCGCACCTCGTCTGGCTCGGCACCCACGCCATGGACATCGGCGCGCTCACCGTTTTTCTCTACACTTTTCGCGAGCGCGAAGAAATCTTAAGGATCTTCGAACACGTCTCCGGCCAGCGGATGATGGGCTCCTACTTCCGCATCGGTGGCTTGGCGCTCGAGCCGCCCTTCGATTTCTTCGACCGCGTTCAGGCGCTCATCAAGATTCTTCCTGAGAAAATTGACGAATATCAGAACCTGCTGACCGGCAATCCGATCTGGGTCGGCCGCCTCAAAGGCGTAGGCCATTTAAGCGCTGCCGACGGAATCGCCCTCGGCGTCACCGGGCCTCCTCTGCGCGCCAGCGGAGTCGACTTCGACCTGCGCCGCGACATGCCCTATTCGAGTTACGAGAAGTTTCAGTTCAAGGTGCCGATTTCGAACGATTGCGACGTATGGGCGCGCTATATCGTCCGCCTTGAAGAGATGCGCGAGTCAGTGAAGATCTGCCAGCAGGCCCTCGACGGCATGCCCGAAGGACCGATCAAAGCTGACGCACCCAAAGTTGTCCTCCCCGACCGCGAAAAGATGAAGACCGAGATGGAAGCCCTCATCTACCACTTCAAAATCGTCACCGAGGGTTTTACAGTGCCCGCTGGCGAGGTCTTCCAGGCAATCGAGTCGCCGCGCGGTGAGATGGGCTACTACGTCGTCTCCGACGGCACGGCCAAACCGTATCGCGTGCACATGCGAAATCCATCCTTCGCGACGCTCCAGGCTCTGCAAACGATGTGCGAAGGCCGATTGATCGCCGACGTCGTCGCCGTCATCGGATCGATTGACATTGTGCTTGGGGAGATCGACAGATGACTTCGACATCGACCTCCAGGCCAGACATTCGCGAAGAACTCTGGCACTCATTCGCTGTCTTGCTGAAATCTTATGCAGCGGCTGCAAGCATGCAAGGCCTCGATCACGGAGTCTTGGAACTGACCGCACACTCTCTAAACATTGTCGTCGCTTCGACCACACTGGCAGTCGGATACTTTCCCGCTGTCGGCAAAGGAACCTGGTCCGTTACTGGACGGGGCAGTCAGGACCGGGGCACGTTCGAGTTGAACCATGATGGAACAGTTGTCCTCGATGAAACCGAGATCGATATGGATCACGCCGCGATTCAACTGATTGGATCGCTGACGGCTGCTTCTCGACAAGACGAGGTACTGGCATGAGCACGACGACAACCATCTTTTCGCCCGAACTCGCCGCCCGCTTCGACAAGCTGGTGACAGCCTATCCGTGGCGTCGCTCGGCGCTCGTCCCGATGTTGCTTTACGCGCAGGACGAAATCGGCTGTCTCTCCGACGCGGTAATCGCCGAGATCGCCGAGCGCGTCCAGTTGACCGAACTGGATGTCCGCGATGTGATCAGCTACTATTCGCTGCTGCACCTCAAGCCGCACGGCAAATTCCACGTCCAGGTCTGTACCAACATCAGTTGCATGCTGCGCGGCGGAAACGAGCTTCTCGCGCATTGCGGCAAGCGCCTCGGCATCGGCCACAAGGAAACGACTCCCGACGGCCTCTTCTCTCTAGAAGAGGTCGAGTGCATCGGAGCCTGCTGCTGGGCTCCGGCGGTCCAGGTCAACTACGACTTCCACGAGAACCTCACACCTGAAGCTATGGACAAGGTCCTCGACACATACGCAGCCAAAGCCGCTGAAAATAAGAAAGGGAGCTAACCGATGCCAGTTCTCGTCTCCCATCCCGATGAAGTTCGGCTGCTCTCCTTCCGCTTTGGCCAGGGAGCGGCCAATATCGATAAGTACGTCGAGCTAGGCGGCTATGAATCCCTCAAGAAATGTCTCGCCCAGACTCCCGAGTGGATCATCAATGAGATGAAAGCTTCCGGCCTGCGCGGCCGCGGCGGCGCGGGCTTCTCGACCGGGATGAAGTGGTCGTTCGTCCCCAAGCAAAGTCAACATCCGAAATATGTTCTGGTCAACGGCGACGAATCCGAACCGGGCACCTGCAAAGATCATGTCATCTTTCTGCATGATCCACACTCGATCATCGAGGGCACGATCATAGCCGGCCGCGCAATCGGCGCAAAGCACGGCTTCATCTATCTGCGCGGCGAGTATCGCTATCTGATCGACATTATGGACAAGGCCATAGCCGAGGCCTACGCCAAAGGCTATCTGGGCAAAAACATTCTTGGCAGCGGCTTCGATTTCGACGCCATGTCACACACCGGCGCCGGTGCCTACGAGGTGGGTGAAGAGTCGGCCCTCATGGAATCGCTCGAAGGCAAGCGCGGCGTCCCGCGCATCAAGCCTCCCTTCCCCGCAGTGGTGGGTCTTTACGGAGGACCAACGGTCATCAACAACGCCGAAACGATTGCCTCAGTTCCCGCAGTCTTTCGTATCGGCGCCGCAGAATACGCGAAGATCGGCACCGAACGCAACGGTGGAACGCGCCTCTACGGCATCAGCGGTCACGTCGAGCGCCCGGGAGTTTACGAGCTCCCCATGGGCTACAACCTGAAGAAGATGATCTACGACGTCGCCGGAGGCATTAAAGGCGGCAAGAAGTTGAAAGCCGTCGTGCCCGGCGGTTCGTCGACGCCAGTGCTTAAGGCGGACGAGATCGACGTCGGTATGGATTTTGACCAGATGGGCAAGGCCGGCACCATGCTCGGCTCGGCCGGCGTCGTGGTTCTAGACGAAACCGTCTGCATGGTCGAGTTCGCGTTGCGAACCATCAAGTTTTACCAGCATGAGAGCTGCGGCTGGTGTATCCCCTGCCGCGAAGGCACAGACTGGCTCAAGAAGACGCTCACCCGCTTCCACGCCGGCGGCGGCGTCACCAAGGACATCGATAACATCGCGTACCTCGCCAAGAACATGCTGGGCCGGACTTTCTGTCCCCTTGGCGACGCGGCGGCGATGCCGACGATCGCCTTCGTAGAGAAGTTCCGCGAAGAGTTTGAAGACCATTTGAACGGCAAGCCTTGCCCTTATGCAAAACACGAAGAACTGGCGCTGGTCTGAGCTTTTGTCTGATGAGAGAAAACTATGGCTGACGTAACGTTCACAGTAGACGGCAAAAAGCTCACCGCCCCCGCGGGGACCCTGCTCATCGAGGCCTGCAAGACCGCCGGCATCGAAGTTCCCGCGTTTTGCTACTACCCCGGGCTTTCGCTCTGCGGCGCGTGCCGGATGTGCGTGGTCCGCCAGGAAAAGGTGCCCAAGCTGCAGACCGCCTGCACCACGACCGTCGCCGAAGGCCAGGTCTTCTTTACTGAGACCGACGAAGTTGTGCAGGCACGCAAAGCCACCGTAGAAATACTGTTGGGCAACCATCCGCTCGACTGCCCGGTCTGCGACGCCGGCGGCGAATGCGAACTCCAGGACATGACCTTCAAGTACGGGCCGCCGGAGTCGCTCTATACCGAGGTTAAGCAGCATCGCGAAGAGCAGCAATGGTCGCCTGTGGTCTTCTTCGACCGTCCGCGCTGCATCCTCTGCTATCGTTGCGTACGCGTATGCGGTGAGGGCATGGACGTCTGGGCGCTGGGCGTCCAGAACCGCGGCGTCAGCAGCGTGATCGCCCCCAACGGCGGCGACCATCTCGATTGCGAAGAGTGTGGCATGTGCATCGACATCTGCCCCGTCGGTGCGCTCACCTCCGGCACCTATCGCTATAAAACCCGGCCGTGGGAGATGAATCACATCGCCACCGTCTGCACCCATTGCGGCGACGGTTGCAAGACCACGCTCGGCGTGCGGCGTGCCGATGAGGGCATGGAGATCGTCCGCGGCGACAACCGCGACAAGAGCGGCATCAACGGAGATTTTCTTTGCATTAAGGGCCGCTACGCCTTCGACTTCGCCAACCACAGCGAGCGGCTGACCAAGCCTTTAGTCCGCCAGCCCGACGGCAAGCTGGCCCCCGTCAGTTGGGAAGCGGCACTCGATTTCGCTGGCAAGAAACTGCGCGAAATTCGCGACACCCGTGGCGGCCAGGCAATTGGCGTCATAGGCTCGAATCGAACCACCAACGAAGAAGCCTACCTGCTGCAAAAGTTTGCTCGCACGGTTCTCGGCACAAATAATATCGACCACCATCGCACGGCAGACTATGCGGCGTTTGCGTCTGCGCTCCAGGGCAAGCCGGGATTGACCGCGTCACTCGCCGACACCGGCACGGCTCCTGCGATTCTTCTCATCGGCGACGACCCCACCGAGCAGCATCCGATGCTGGCCTGGAGCCTACGTACCAATGTCCGCCATAATCGCGCGCGGATTTATATCGTCAACCACGAAGAGATCAAACTACGGCGGCAGGCCAAGGCGTTCCTGTCGGTTGCGCCCGATGGATACGCCGCGGCAATCGGCTTTCTCGCGGGCGACGACGCAGCCTTGCACCCAGACGACGCGGCCAAGGCATTCCGGGACGCTGTCCGTGCCGAGCAAGAGCTAGTCATCATTTTTGGCTCCGAACTTCGCGGGCGTGACATCGAGTCGCTGATTAACCTTGGATCAGGTTTGCCCAACGCAAAATTTGCCTGCCTCGGCGATTACGTCAACTCGCGCGGTGCAGCGGACATGGGCCTGCTACCCGATCGCCTCCCCGGATATTTGCCGATTGAATCTCCCGGAGTCTTCGCCGAAGAATACGGCAGTTCCCTGCCGACCAAACCCGGTCTGGATCTGGTCGAGATGTTCGATGCCGCCGGTCGCGGCGAGCTGGGCGCACTTTACGTCGTAGGCTCCAATTCGGTTTCTCGCTACGGCATCGATCCGAAGGCGCTCGCCAACACCTTTATCGTCGTTCAGGACATGTTCCTCACCGAGACGGCCGTTCTCGCCGACGTCGTGTTGCCGGTAGCAAGTCTTTATGAAAAATCCGGGACGGTCACCAACACCTACGGCGACCTGCAGCTTGTGAAAAAGGCCGCCGATCGCGCCGGCGTTCGCACCGATTTCGAGTTGATCGTGCGTCTCGCCGACCGCGCCGGCGTGAATCCCCGCTCCCTGGTGCCGTTCGGGAGCGGCGTCCGCGCCGATATGGGGGAGAGCCGCGGGGCGCAATCCGGTGAGGCCGACCGTCACGCGGTCTGGCTCGCGGCCAACCACCTCGAGATCAAAGTCAGCCCCTTCGATCCCTTTTCGATTCTGGATGAAATCCAGCGTCTCGTTCCCGGCTACGCGACCTCCCGCCTGGAGCTTCTGGCCGGGAACGCAACTCATGTCGAGACATCCCTGGTGCGAATCGAAACCGCTGCCTCGACAACCGGCGCACGGCGCGATCTGGTTTTTCCTGCACGCGATACACTATTCACGTCCGGAACCCTTGGGCGCTATAGCAAGATGCTCCATTCCGTGATGGAGTCGCAGACGACCCAACCCGCGGAGACAGCGGCAGACTAGACCGTTTTTGGAAGGCCCGGTAGCGCGTGAATATTCTTCTATTTGTCGTCCTCAGCATTCTGAAGGTCCTGGTCGTGGTCGTCATCCTGTTGATGGCTGTGGCCTATACCGTACTCCTCGAGCGGAAGCTCGTGGGGCGAATCCAGAACCGCTGGGGACCCAGCCGGGTGGGCCCGTTTGGCCTGCTCCAACCGATAGCCGATGGCGCGAAGCTCTTCCTCAAGGAAGATCTGCTCCCTACTGGCGTATACCGCCCGCTCTATATCGCCGCTCCGATCATCGCGCTCGCGTGTGCCTTGCTCTCAATCTCCGTCGTACCCTTCGGCCCCAGAACTGTCATCAAGGGCGTCGACCTCTTCCAGATCGCCGACGTGAATATCGGCCTGATGATCCTGCTCGGGGTTACCGGGATCGGCGTCTATGGGATCGCTCTCTCCGGCTGGGCTTCAAATAACAAATACTCGCTGCTCGGGGCTTTGCGCGCGAGCGCCCAGCTGATCAGCTACGAACTCGCCCTCGGCCTGTCGCTTGTTGGCGTGGTGCTCCTCACCGGCTCCATCCGGTTGCGCGATGTCGTCGACCATCAGGCGACCCATGGCTTGCTCTCCTGGAATGTATTCGGCGGCTTTCAATTTATTGCGTTTTTCATCTACCTCATGGCCGCCTACGCGGAGACGAATCGCTCGCCTTTCGATCTGCCCGAGGCGGAAAGCGAGCTTACCGCCGGTTATCACACCGAATACAGCGCGATGAAGTTCGCCATGTTCTTCATGGCCGAGTACGCCAACATGATCACTGTCGGCTGCGTAGCCACGCTCCTCTTCTTCGGCGGCTGGACCAGTCCCTTCGGCAATTTGTTGCCCTCGATCGGAGGCCCGGTCGTGGCGGCGATCGTCCCGCTCTTTTGGTTTGTCTTCAAGGTTTTTTGCTTCCTCTTCCTCTATATCTGGGTGCGCGGCACGCTGCCCCGCTTCCGTTATGACCAGTTGATGGGCTTTGGCTGGAAGTTTCTAATGCCCCTCGCCATTGCCAATATCGTCGTCACCAGTCTTTGGCTGGCGTTCCGCGGTACTTAAAGATAGGCAAGTAACTCGCCATTTATCGATTGGTTTACAATCGCTTTTCGGGTTGTGAACCGGGTCGAAGACCCTGTGGTCCTTTTGAGCGGTTTGGACGAGCGAACGGAAGCATGTACCTACTTCTCTTCTTCATCTTCGGCGGTCTCTGTGTGGCGGGTGCTTTGAACCTCGTGCGCCAAAGCCACCCCATCAACAGCGCGCTGTCGCTGATCGTGGTCATGAGTTCGCTGGCAGTGCTCTACCTGCTTCTAGGCGCGGAGTTCCTTGCCGCCGCGCAGGTGATTGTCTACTCCGGGGCGATCATGGTGCTGTTCACCTTCGTGATCATGTTGCTCAACGCCGGCAAGGAAGAGCGAACCCATGGGAGCCGCGCAGCCTACTTCATCGGTATTCCCGGCGCCGCGGTGCTGGTTTGTCTGTTGTCGTTCCTCTTCCTCTCGCAGAAGGGCCATCTGAGCAGCGCACGCATCGGCGACTACCTGGTCACGACCTCCGACCTGAGCGCTGTGCTCTTCCGCGATCTACTGCTCCCCTTCGAAGTCACCTCGGTACTGATTCTGGTTGCGATTCTGGGCGCGGTCGCGCTGGCGCGGAGGGAGAACTGATATGGCCGTGCCGATCGCCTATTATCTCGTGCTCAGCGCCATCCTCTTTTCGATTGGCGTCGCAGCCTTTCTCTTCAAGCGCAACATCATCACCGTTTTCATGTCGATAGAGTTGATGTTGAATGCGGTTAACCTGACCTTCGTCGCCTTTGCCCACCAGTGGCACCAGGTCAGCGGACAGATCTTTGTCTTCTTCGTCATGGTTGTGGCCGCCGCCGAAGCTGCTGTCGGTCTGGCCATCATCATCGCCGTCTTCCGCACGCGGAATACCCTGAACGTCGACTCCGTCGACCTGATGAAACTATGACCGGCGTCCCCGACCTGCACCTCTGGCTGATTCCGCTGCTTCCCTTCGCCGGTTTTCTGGTGAACGGGCTGCTTGGCAGGAGGTTTCCCAACCCGATCGTCTCGCTGATCGCCTTGATGACCACCGGCGGCTCTTTCCTGCTGGCCCTCAACATCGCTGCGCATTTCTCCGGCCTTACGCTCCCCTACACCGAACGCTTCCTTCCTTGGATCCAGGCCGGGAGCCTTCGTGCCGACTTTGCCTTTTCGCTCGACCAGCTCACGCTCGTCATGCTTCTCATCGTGACCGGCGTCGGCTTCCTGATTCACATTTATTCGATTGGTTATATGGCCCATGAAGAGGGATTCTGGCGCTTTTTTGCCTACCTGAATCTCTTCATGTTCTTCATGCTGACCCTAGTGCTGGCGGAGAACTTCCTGCTCGTCTTCGTCGGATGGGAAGGCGTCGGCCTCGCCTCGTATCTCCTGATTGGCTTCTATTTCGCCAAGAACTCAGCCGCAAACGCCGGCAAAAAAGCCTTCGTCGTTAACCGGATTGGCGACTTCGGCTTCCTGCTGGCAATGTTTCTCACCTTCGCCCACTTCGGCACGCTGAGCTTCCAACCCGTATTCGCCCAGATTGCCGCGCACCCTGAATATCAGGGCGGCTTCTTAACCGCGATTGCGCTCTTTCTGGTTCTCGCCGCAACCGGCAAATCCGCGCAGATTCCGCTCTACGTCTGGCTGCCTGATGCGATGGAAGGTCCGACACCCGTCTCCGCTCTCATCCATGCCGCAACCATGGTCACCGCCGGTGTGTACATGACCGCGCGCTGTCACGCCATCTTCGACCGCTCCCCGCTGGCGCTCTCGGTGGTCGCGATCATTGGAGCGGCCACTTGCATATTCGCCGCAACCATGGGAATGGCGCAGACCGATATCAAGCGCGTCCTGGCTTACTCTACCGTCTCGCAGCTCGGCTACATGTTCCTGGCCTGCGGAGTCGCTGCCTACTCAGCCGGCATCTTCCACCTGGTCACCCACGCATTCTTCAAAGCGCTACTCTTCCTCTCAGCCGGCTCGGTGATCCACGCCTTAAATGGCGAACAGGATATGCGCGTTATGGGCGGGCTTCGGAAAAAGATCCCCATTACCTTCTGGTGTATGACTGCCGGTGTTTTTGCGATCTCCGGCATCCCGCCGCTGGCCGGATTTGTCAGCAAAGACGAGATCCTTTCAAAGGCCTTCTTCTCGCCGGGTCTCGGCCCACTCCTATGGTTCGTCGGAGTCTTCACTGCCGGCCTGACCGCCTTCTATATGTTCCGCCTCTGGTACATGACATTCTTCGGCGAGCGCCGGACGAGCGATCGTCGGCCCGATGCTGACGTTTCGATGTCCGGAGTGCATCTCAGCCACGGAATCCATGACAGCGGTGGCATGATGCTCTTTCCGCTGGCGGTCCTCGCGTTTCTCGCAACCGTCGGTGGCTGGATCGGCTGGCCTCAGGTGCTCGGGGGCGGCAACTGGCTCGGTCACTTCCTCGATCCCGTCATCGGGGCCACAACCGCGACGCCAGCTCATGAAGCAAGCAGCGCAATCGAGCTTGTCTTGATGGGCATTTCGCTCGTCGCCGTTGCTGCCGGATGGTTTGCTGCTCACGTTATGTATTTCAGCAAACCCGAGCTGCCCGGCAAGCTGGCCAAACAGTTCAGCGGGCTCTACAGTCTTGTGCTGAACAAATATTGGATCGACGAACTCTACAATGCCGCCGTCGTCCGCCCCTTGAATGTCTTCGCCCGCATCGTCCTCTGGTGGACAGTGGATAAAGGCGTGATTGACGGATCGGCCTACGCTGCGGCAGGTGGTGCGATGGGATTGGGTGCGATCGTTCGCCGCCTGCAGTCCGGAAACATCCGCTCTTACGCCGGCTGGTTGGCGGGTGGAGCGGCCGCGATAATCGTGTTGATGTACTTTGGCTTCGGCATGCATTGGATGGCGCACTAATCACCGATTAAGAGACTTGGGAACGCACTCGTGCAGAATGCTTGGATATTGACGGCCATCACCCTGTTACCCGCCGCTGGCGCGGTCGTTGTGGCCTTGTTGCCGCGCACAGGAAAGGTCATTCAGTGGTTTACCCTGCTGGTCTTGTTGGCGACGCTGGGCCTTGCTCTGCATCTACCCGCGCACTTGATCCCCGACCAGGCAGGCTTTCAATATGAGGTGAACAATCCCTGGATCGCCAGCCCCAACATCCACTACCACATGGGCGTGGACGGCATCTCGGTATGGCTCGTCGTGCTCACCGCTTTCCTCGGACCGCTGGCGATGCTGGCTTCGTGGAAGGCAATCACTACACGGACCAAGGAGTTCTACTTCCTGCTGCTATTGCAGTGGACGGCCATGATCGGCGTCTTCGTCTCGCTCGATATGTTCCTGTACTACGCTTTCTGGGAGCTATCGCTCGTGCCTATGGCTATTGCCATCGCCATGTTCGGCCGCGACCGCGGTCCGCAGGCGGCGATCAAGTTTTTCCTTTATACATTTCTGCCCTCTGCGCTCTTTCTGGTCGCGATTCTGTGGCTCTATGCCAAGACGGGCAGCTTCGACTACGTCGTAGTTCGAGAGGCTCTGGCGTCGGGCAGCCTCGGAGTCACGCCGCAGGCTCTCTCATGGGCGGCACTTGCGTTCCTGGTCGCCTTCGCGGTGAAGGTCCCAGTCTTTCCGCTTCATGGATGGTTGGGAGATGTGATCAGCGAAGCTCCGACCGCCTTTGCCATGGTCGTGGCCGGCAAGCTCGGCCTATATTCCATCCTGCGCTTTAACCTCGGACTCTTCCCCGCCCAGGCAAAGGAATTCGCGCCGTGGATGATCGCCCTCGCCGTGATTGGACTCCTCTATGGCGCACTTGTCGCGTTGGTCCAGAAGGACATGAAGCGTCTGGCAGCGTACGCGACGATGAGCGGACTGAGCTTCTGCACGCTCGGGATCTTCAGCTTCGCTGTCGCGGGCGTCGACGGCTCCGTCTACCAGATTTTGAGCCATGAGATCAGCGGCAGCGCCTTGCTCGTGCTGTTCGGCTTCCTTTACGAGCGCTTCGGGACCTATGACATTGCTTCTTATGGCGGACTCGCTGCCAAGATGCCGCGTTATGCGACCCTCTTCGTGATCACTTCCCTGTCACTCATCGGCCTGCCAATCCTGAATGGTTTCGTCGGCGAGTTCCTCATCCTGAGCAGCAGCTTCGGCATCCACGCCGGGTGGGCCGCAGCCGCCACGATCGGCGTGATCCTCAGCGCTGCCTACATGTTGTGGTTGGTGCAGCGCATCTTTTACGGACCGATGTCCTCGCTGGTCGGAGGCAAAGGAGCTCCCGATCTGCTCTTCCATGAGTCCGTCGCCCTTTGGCCGGCGGCAGTCTTAATGTTCATCATGGGTGTCGCATCACCGTTCTGGATTCGCGCCATCGACCCGACCGTGACCGCGCTCGTAGCCACGATCACTAGCTCCTCATCGTGGGTGCCGGCGACGGCCGCTCAAGCTACACCGTCGACGTCCACCGTCGTTGCTGCGGAGAAACAATGAACCTGACTCAAAGTTTCTTCCGCATCCTGCCCGAGGTCATCCTCACGGTGACCGGTGTCGTAGTCATGATGATCGAGGCGACCCTTCCTCGTGTTGGTAATCGCAAGCCGCTCGGATGGCTGGCGATTGTCGGTGTTCTAGCTGCTCTCTACGCCAGTCTCCAGCAGTTGACTCTCGCACCCGGCACTGCCTACAGCGGCCTCGTGCAAACCGACGCTTTCAGTGCCTTCTTTCACATACTGATCTGTGGAATCGTTCTGGTCACGCTGCTCGTCTCGCTCGACACCATGCAGGGCGCGGCGGACAATCAAGGGGAGTTCTTCGCCTTGGTCGTCTTTGGCGCCGCCGGAATGTTGTTTATGACCTGCGCGGCTGAGCTGCTGCTAGTCTTCGTCGGGCTTGAAATCTCCTCGATCTCCACATACATTATGGCCGGCTTGCGCAAGCGCGACGGCAAAGGTACCGAAGCAGCACTCAAATACTTCCTCCTCGGCTCCTTCGCCACTGCGTTCTTCCTCTATGGAACCGCACTGATCTTCGGCGCTACAGGCACCACTAACATCCCCGCCCTAGCCGCGCTCTTGCCGCAGAGCCAGACTCCCATTTTCGCCATGGTGGGGTTGGCGATGGTCCTCATTGGATTGGGCTTCAAAGTCTCCGCCGCGCCCTTCCAGGTCTGGACGCCCGACGTCTACGAGGGAGCCCCGCCGGCAATCGTTGGGCTGATGTCGACAGCACCCAAAGCTGCTGCTTTTGCGGTGCTGCTGCGCATCCTTTATAACGCCTTCCCCGCATACCACCTCAACTGGGTACCGCTCATATGGATCATGGCCGCGCTCTCGATGACCATCGGTAATCTCGGAGCGCTTCGCCAGCAGAACGTGCGGCGGATGCTGGCTTACTCCTCGATCGCTCATGCTGGTTACATTTTGGTCGCATTCGTGGCGCTTTCGGCCGACGGCATTGCCGCGGCAAGCTTCTACACCGCTTCCTATGCTGCCATGAACGTAGGTGTCTTTGCCGTCGTTAGCCACGTGACCGGACGCGAAGAGAAGCTGACCTCCATCGCCGACTATCGGGGACTCGCTTACCGTTCGCCGTTGCTCGGCGCCACCTTGGCCTTCTTCCTGATTTCGCTCATTGGGATACCTTTCACCGGCGGCTTCTTCGGCAAGTTCTACGTATTCTCCGCCGCCCTTCGTTCAGGCCTGGTGTGGTTGGCCATCCTGGGACTCTTCAACAGCGGCATCGCAGCCTTCTACTATCTGCGGCTCGTGACCTCGGCTTATTCCAGGCCCAGCGAAACCGTACCTCTGGACGCGCTTCCTGCCGTCCGGCCGCCCCTCTTGATAGCGTTGCTGCTTACAGTAGCTGCAACCTTGATCCTGGGAATCGTCCCCGGCCAGGTGCTCGAGCAGGCGAAGGCCGGAGCCATGATTCTCTACCCCTCGACGAGCGCTCCCAACAACCCCGCGGTTGCTGCCGCCCCCTAGAAAGAATCAGGCCGTGGATACCGCAGCAGTTTCGCCGATAGCGGCAAAGGTCAGGTCATTGACCGGGCTACCGGTCTGCTCTTTCCAGACTTCAAACATTCGCCCGTAACTAAGATTGGTCAGATCGGCTGGATTGACTGCGAGCGCAACCGCCGTGCGGTCAATCCAGTCTTCCGGACCTTCCAGCTCGGCGAATGTCCCGAGCGGCGTCTCGTCGATCACGCAATGCCCCGTCCCGTCCGCCCATTCGGTCCGGTATTTTTCGTAAGTGAATGCTGGAATGAATCCCAGCGAGGCAAAAATCGCAGCAACCGTCTCGCCATCGCCGATCGTCGTCTCTGATTCGACGCGCTGCTTGTAGGTTCCGGTGTCACCCTCAGCAGGGATGGCTTTGTGCGTGAGCACCCATTTATCCCCGTACTCCCGAATCCGCAGGATTTGGCGGTCCAGGCGTAGCCGTCTTTCGGGAGTGTCGTAGAGCACATTGCGCTCGAAGGTGCGGGAGGTCTCAAGCTGAAAATCCGCAGCGCGCAGACGCTCTTCCAGCCTGGCCACGTTCTCGACCCTGAACTTTACTTCGGTTTCAATGCCAGTCATAGCCGAGAGTATACGTGAGTTTGAGGAGCAGTTCGGGTTGTGCGTGTCACGGGAGCCAGGTCGGCCGGCCCGTTTCAGATCCCCTCAAGGAAGCGAGCATATCAAAATCTGCATCTTCAGATCTGATGAAGTTCGCCCCCTGGGAATTAGTTGTCGCGGCGATGCAGCGTGGGTTGGTCGTCGCCGTCAGTGGTCGTCGTGGTCGTCGTGGTCGAGTTCGGATTGCTGCCCTGCGTGCTCGGATCGCCAACCGTCGTGCTCGCCCTGCGCAGGGTCGGCTTCGCGCCGTTGGACTTGTCTGTCAGACGACGCTTGTTTTCAATGCGCGCCAGCCGAGCTTTCACATCGTCGAACTCCGACGTTGTCACAACATATTCGTCGCGCGGAGGAAGGATCTTGGCGATCTCCTCCTGTGAATGTTCGATCCGGTCCGGCGTCTGCGGATGCGAGGAAAACGCCTTCGCAACCATTCCCGGCTTGCGCTTTTCCAGGTTTTGGATCTTCTCGAAGAAGGTCACAAAAGCCTGCGGATCGTATCCCGCCCGATACATGTACTGCACGCCCAGGTAGTCGGCCTGGGCCTCGAATTCGCGCGAAAACTGCATGAAGGTGAGCGGAATCGCCAGCCCTGACGCCTCGTAGATTCCATAACCAGCCCAGCCAGGGATGGCGATCATCGCCGCCATGGAGGCAATCTGCGCGTAGTTGGCGCGGGTCTGCTCTCGCATCGCATGGTGAGCGCAAACATGGGCTGTCTCGTGGGCCATTACCCCGGCCAGCTCAGCTTCTTCGTCGGCGGCCAGAATCAGCCCCGTATTTACATAGAAGAAACCGCCAGGCAGGGCCATCGCATTGACTTCGTCCGAATCGATGACTTTGATCGTGAAGGGCACCTTGCAGTCGGAATTCTTGACAATGTTCTGCCCGATCCGATTGACGTATTCGGTGATTACCGGATCGTTAATCAACTTGGTGCTCTTCTCGACTTCCATCGAGTAGCTCTTGCCTATCTTGATCTCGGTCTCGGTCGAGTACCAGTTGCCCATGCCGCGGGCGCCGATATCGCGATTCCCTACCGCATTCACGTCTTCGATGCTGCCCTTCTTGACTCCGGGCATCGGTCCATCACCGACTGGCGCTGGCGGCGCGGTTCCTGCAGGAGCTGCCGGCGTGACCGTAGCCGGCGGTAAAGGCCCGGTGGCATCCGGAATCGGCGCAGAGGTCCCAATCGAGGACTTGTCTGCGGGAGTAGGCGGCGCATTTGTCGGCTGGGGGGCACTCGCGGCCGGCGCAGACTGGTTCGTAGCGGCCGGCGCTGCCGAAGGCGCCTGAGCTGTTCCAGAAGACTGGGCCACCCCACAGATCGGGGCGAAGAACAGGCTGACACCTGCGGCCAGCATCGCCATTCCCGTATTTTTCGCCGAAACCTTGCGCATATGCCACCTCAACAGGGGCGAAACAGGGCTGTCACACACCTCGCCCCGCCAACTCTTTGACGTTAGTATGCGCCTTTTTGATGGGCTCTTTCAGCTGAAAATGCTACCGGGTCAAAATACTTTGATGGTTCCGCAATCCGGCCCCGCTAATGCCCGCTGGAGCCAAAGCCGGCTTAGGGAACAGGCATCGTCCGATTATGAACACGAAACTGACGGAAGCGAACGCTCGCACTGACCGAGTCTTCAGCTTACAGGTACTGCGCTTTTATTTTCAATGCTTTGGCTCTTCCATATTTTGGCCTCCGCCGTGCTCACTGACTCTTAAACCTTTCGCCTGGAGAACCCATGCAGGACTCGATAAGCAACTTACGTTTCGCCGTTCGCCAACTTCGCCGGAATCCAGGCTTCTCGCTGACTGCGATTCTGACCTTAGCGATCGGAATCGGCGCGACGACAGCGATCTTCTCGATCTTTTATGCGGTGCTGTTGCGACCACTGCCGTTCCCTGAGCCCGATCGCCTGGCGAGCGTGAGCGTGATGAGCTTCCCCGCGGGCTCAGGCCGCAATGCGATCGGCGTGCCGGCGTCCGTTTCATACCCGGATTTCTTTGATTGGCGCGACCAGAACCACAGCTTCGAGGCTCTGGCCTCATATCATGGGCTGAATGCCGCCGCCAATCCCAACGGCAGCGCCCGTATGATCTCCGGCGTCGCCGTTTCCTGGGACTTCTTTCACGCACTCGGCGTCCCGCCGGCGATGGGCCGGGCGTTCACTCACGGCGAAGAAACAGCCGGTAATCACAGCGTGGTAATCAGCTACGAATTTTGGGTGTCGGATTTCAACGCTTCGCCGAGCATCCTCGGCCAAACCACCAAGCTCTTCGACGTGAACTACACCGTGGTCGGCGTCATGCCGGCCTCCTTCAGCTTCCCTGTTGAAACGCCCGCGCCGAGCTTTTGGATAACCCCCGCCCGGGACGCGGAAGGCAATAGTCCGTCCACAGCGCAGCGTGGATGGATGCAACTTGAGACGGTTGGCCGCCTCAAGCGCGGCGTAACCATCGCCCAGGCCCAGGCGGAAATGAGCACGATCCAGGCAGGGCTAGCCAAGCGCTATCCTCAGGAAGACCTGAACAATCGCGCCGCAAAGGTCGCCCCCGAAGCAGAGACGCTTACTGGCGACGTACGCCCCGCTCTGCGCATTCTCTTCGCCGCCGTCGCCGCGTTGCTGCTCATTTCCTGCGCTAATGTCGCCGGACTCCTACTGGCTCGAGGCTCCGCGCGGCAATCGGAACTCGCTGTCCGCTCTGCGCTCGGTGCGCGCCGGCGCGAGATCGTGCTGCAGCTGCTGAGCGAATCATTGCTTCTCTCGCTGACGGGAGGCATCGTCGGTATCGCGCTCGCCGTCTTGATGCTTAAAGGGCTGCTGCATCTTGTTCCGCCCGGAATTCCGCGCGTTGGCGAAGCCTCGATTGACGGCACAGTACTGGCGTTTACCGTCGGCGTCTCGCTCCTTACTGGGATACTCTTTGGCCTGCTCCCGGCTCGCCGCCTCTCGCGTCTTGATCCCGCTCTGGCACTACGCGACGGCACCCGCACTTCCACCTCCGGACGCAAACAACACCGTCTCCACGCCGCCTTGGTCGTTGCCGAAACCGCCCTCGGACTGGTTCTATTGGTCGGCGCTGGCCTTCTGATTCGCAGCTTTCTCCACCTTCTTGCGGTCGACCCTGGCTTCAATCCGAGCCACATGCTCACCTTCCGCGTTGGCGTCTCTCCCGAGCGTTACAAAACAGATGCCGAATCGCTCGCTTTGTACCGGGGAATTCAGACCAATCTCAAGGCTCTCCCCGGTGTCAAGTCCGCCACCGCGGTTTATCCCCTTCCGCTCAGTGGAAGCGGCATCGGCATCACCTTCGATATCGAAGGACGTCTGCACGCCCCAGGCAACGCGCCCGAGGTCCGGGTGAGCATCATTGATCCGTCGTACTTCCAAACCATGGGGATTCCCATCCTACGCGGGCGCACCTTTTCCCAGGACGAAGATCAGCCCACGGGAAGGCCGGTAACTATGGTCAACCACGCTTTCGTGCGCAAGTTCTTTCCCGGCGAAGATCCTATCGGCAAACGAATCCAGCCCGATCTCACCAGCGACGATAATCCGAAGGCCATGCACGAAATCATCGCCGTCACCGCCGACGTGAAGCGCGAACGGCTTACAGAAGAAGCTGCACCCGAAATCTATCTGCCCTGGGCGCCGATGAACATCACGACACCGTATTATGCGCTGCGCGTCACGGGTGATCCGGCCAGCTACATCAACTCCGTCCACGCTGCCGTCGCTTCGCTCGATAAGGATGCACCCATATATCGCGTCCACACCTACGACGATCTGGTTGCCTTCAACACCGCGCAGTCGCGCTTCCAGACCCTGCTGCTCACCGCTTTCGCGGCCATCGCCCTCTTGCTCGCAGCTGTCGGCCTTTACGCAGTGCTCTCCTACATGGTGATACAGCGCACTCACGAGATCGGCCTGAGAATGGCCCTCGGCGCGCAACGCGGCAACGTCTTGAAGCTGATCCTGAATCGCGGCATGGCCCTGGCACTCATCGGCGTCGCGTTGGGCGCAGGCGTCTCCGTGCTCCTGACCCGCTTCCTCGGCAGTCTGCTCTATGACGTCAAGCCACTCGACCCCGTCACCTTCATCACCGTCGCCGCAGTTTTATTGGCGGTCTCGGCGATCGCCAGCGCGATACCAGCAACGCGCGCCGCCGGCCTCGACCCAATGAAGACGCTGAGAGACCAGTAGCTGCTCGGGATACTCGACGCGGGAAGACGATAGCCCATATCATCTTCCCAAGCCGGCACGCCCATCGGCGATGACTGAGATATTCAAGAACAGAGATGAAGAATTCTCGATTGCTTCGCGGCGTTTTCTCGTGTTCTTTGTCCTTGGCGCTCTTGGAATCTGTATTCTGCGTGCTGGCCCAAGACTCCGAAAAGACCGATTGGCCAAACTACGGCAACGATCCTGGAGGAATGCGTTATTCCACCTTGACGCAGATCAACCGTGATACCGTTGCCAAGCTCAAAGTTGTCTGGGTCTTTCATACCGGGGACATCGCCGACGGCAGCGACGGATATAAACGCAGCGGATTCGAGACCACGCCAATCCTGGTCGATGGAACGCTCTATCTCTCGACTCCCTTCAACCGCGTCATTGCACTCGATCCCACGACGGGAATGCAGCGATGGACCTACGATCCCCATATCGACCGAAGCCTCGACTACGGAGACGGACTCATCAATCGTGGCGTGACTACGTGCCTCGACTCATCCAGGTCTATCGATCAACCGTGTCGGCGCAGGATCTTCGAAGCTACTCTCGACGCTCGACTAGTCGCTCTCGACGCAGCCACCGGCCAACCGTGCGTCGACTTCGGAGCCAAAGGCGAAGTAAATCTCCGCAATGTTCCGGGATACGAGAGCCACGGCCTCGGTGAGCAGCATCAGGGCTGGTATCACATGACCTCGCCTCCGGTCACGATCGATGACCTTGTCATCCTTGGATCGGCCATCGACGACAACAATCGCATCGATATGCCATTGGGAACCGTTCGAGCCTTCGACACCCGCACAGGCGCTGTGGGTTGGAGCTGGGAACCAATTCCCCGCAATCACCCCGCGGACGACAAGGCGCCCGCGCCAGGACAAGGCGGCTGGATCACCGGAGCCGCAAACGCCTGGTCGGTAATGGCGGTCGACGCCGATCACGATCTCGTCTTCGTGCCAACCGGAAGTGCAAGCCCCGACTACTACGGCGGCCTCAGACCAGGCGACGGCAAGTGGGCGAACTCCGTAGTTGCGCTCCACGCCAAAACGGGAGCTCTCGCCTGGGGGTTCCAGCTCGTGCACCACGACCTTTGGGACTACGACACCGCCTCGCCCACGCTGCTCGCGACCATTCCACACGATGGTAAGCATGTGCCCGTCGTCATCCAGGGAAACAAGACCGGGTTCCTCTACGTACTCAATCGCGATACTGGCGTGCCAGTCTTCCCGGTCGAAGAGCGTCCCGCCCCGCCCAGCGACGTCCCCGGCGAGGCCGTGTCACCGACACAACCGATTCCGACTGCTCCGCCTCCGGTCACACCGCAGAAGCTTACCGCCGACGAAGCCTGGGGTCCCACGCCGGCGGACCGCGAATTCTGCCGCGCCCAATTCGCCAAACTCCGCAATCAAGGGATTTTCACCCCACCCAGTATCCAAGGCACTTTGGCGTATCCCGGCAATCTCGGCGGTATGAATTGGAGCGGCTATTCCTTTGACCCGCAGGACAACTTGCTCTTCGTCAACACCAACAATCTACCCGCGAGAGTACGGCTCATCCCGCGCGACAAGATCAGCTCCGACAACGAAGACGGCAACTACGGAGCGCAGCGCGGCACACCCTACGGCATGCTTCGCCGCTTCATCCAGTCGCCTTCTGATCTGCCGTGCAGCCCTCCGCCATGGGGCACGCTGACTGCGGTTGACATGGCCAAAGGGACGATTCGATGGCAGGTTCCGATCGGGTCGATGAAGGATTTTGGAGGATCACACAAAGACGTTCCTCCGGGTGCGATCAGCCTGGGCGGGTCAATCGCCACTGCCGGAGGTTTGGTCTTCATCGCCGGAACCACCGATGCACGCATCCGCGCCTTTGATGTGAGCACCGGCGCGTTGTTGTGGGAAGGGGAACTGCCGGCGAGCGGCAATGCTACTCCGATGACCTACGAGAGCGAAGGCAAGCAATATTTGGTGATTGCAGCAGGGGGACACCAGGGAATCAGCGAGGAAAAGTTGGGAGATGCGCTCGTAGCTTTCGCGCTCCATGATGCCGAGCCCGTTCTCGGTCGATGACTCCCCACCGCCGTACAAACAGCGCCAGACAACCACATGCGCAGACGAAGTCATTCGACAGACGAGCGGCTCATCACCGGCTTCGGTGCCCGTGAAACCCCGGTGCCGAAGAGTCGGAGCCGCTCTTTCTCGCGAACAGCAGCCTGTCGGCGTCCCTTCATCAGATCTGACAGCGCGACCCTCCCCAAGAGCCGGCCGGTTGATCGGTCGAGAACGGGAAGGTCAGTAACGCTTTCTGTCGCCATCTGCTCAGCAACACTGCGCGTGGTCTGATCTGCGAAAGCATACAGCTCCGGGACTTCGCCGTTGAAATCGACATCAGTATCCCCGGCTCCTGAAATAAGATCGCCTACCAGGATTAACTCCAGAGGATCGACGCCGTACTCCCGGCTGAGGTGGTAGCCGCGGCGGCTCAGCTTCTCCGTCAGAATCGATCTCGGCATAATCAAAACCGCGACCAGATAGGAGCTGATACACGCCAGCGTCAGCGGAACCAGCGCGGGCCAGAAGTGCGTCAGCTCAACGCTGAAGAGAATCGCCGTGAGCGGGACGCCCAGCGAGCCCGCCAGCATCGCACCCATACCAAGCAACGTCCAGAGCGCTAGTGATTCAGGCGAGGAATGCAACAAGTGCCCAGACAGCGCGCCTATCGCCCCTCCGATCATCAACAGCGGCGCCAGCACGCCTCCCGAGGTTCCGGAGCCGAGCGAGAACGCCCACATCAGTGACTTGCAGATCAGGATGCCGGCTATCAAACCCAGCGGTGCATTGCCGCGGAGAAGCTCTCCGATGTTGTCGTAACCTACGCCGAGACCGCGAGGAAAAAACAAGCCGCCGACGCCTACGCCCAATCCGCCCAGCGCAGGCCACCACATCCAGTGAATTGGCAGCCGCTCAAACAGGTCCTCAAAGCCATACATCATCCGGCTCATCGCCGCCGAGGCCAAACCAACGATCGCTCCCAGGGCCATGGCTCCAGCGAAGATCGCCAGGCTTGGCTCAAAATGACCGACAATCGTGGGAAAGAGCGGGCCCGATCCCAGCCAGCGGACTCTTAAGAGGGCAGCCGCAATGCTCGCCAGCGCAACCGGAACTAAACTTCGAGGCCTCCACTCAAAGAGCAACAACTCGACTGCAAGCAAGATCGCCGCCAGAGGCGTTGCAAAGGTTGCCGACATGCCGGCCGCCGCACCCGCCACGAGAAGCGTCGTCCGCTCGGCATCGGTAAGGTGCATCCATTGGGCGATCAGTGAGCCAAACGCGCCTCCGGTCATGATGATTGGGCCCTCTGCGCCAAAGGGCCCGCCAGAGCCAATCGCAATGGCGGCCGAAATTGGCTTGAGCAGCGCGATCTTCGGCTCGACGCGTGCCCGATTGAGCAGAATCGCTTCGATCGCCTCAGGAATCCCATGGCCCCGTATCTTGTCCGAGCCATACCGGGCCATCAGACCAACGAGCAAGCCCCCGATTACAGGGACCAGGACCATCCAATAACCGAGTGAGCTACCCGCAGGCGAGATCAATGCCGTATTGAATCGATGGTAATAAAACAGGTTGGTGCATAGAGCGATTAGGCGGAGTAGCACGACGGCCAGGACGGTCGCCCCGCATCCGATAAGGACCGCGACCGCGGAGATCAGCCAAACCCTTCTATCGACAGTGAAATCGCGCAGGAGCGACGACTCAGATTTCATTCGGCGATCGCCTCCCTTGTGCGTCTCCCTCGTTGGTCTCCCGGCTTCCGCCGTCTTGGACTCGTCGACTGGAACTGCTTCAACGATTGAATCAACCGCGGAGCCAGCACATTTAGCTCCTGCGAGTGATGCACCGACAGTCTCTCCAGTAAAGTGCGGCCTTTTCCCTTCAGGCCGAGCACGACTCTGCGCAGATCGATCGGGTCTTGGTGCCGCATCAACAGGCCCGCCTCCTCGCATCTGTTCACCAGTTCGACCGTCGAGTTATGACGCAACCCAAGACGTTCCGCTGCGTAAGCAATCGTAGGGGAGACACCCTGAGGCACGCCCGCGACCTGCAATAAGAGCTGATGCTGCTGGGGCTGGATGTCGAACTGGGCCGCCGCCGTCTCGCTGAACTGCAAAAACTGCCGCAACACGTAGCGGAACTCAGCCAGAACGCGAAGACGGTTCTCGGCAACCGTAGAAGGTCTCTTTCGCTTCATTATTTATATCGTATCACGATATAAATACGCTGTATCGGGGGTGAATCTTATGCGGGCCTAACCAGCGTCGCCATAAGCGCCTCGCGGCGCCTGTTCGCCATGCCATTTACATTCGCAAGGCCGCGCAGCCATACCCATACACTGCCCGCAGCCAATATCAGAAGTACTGGACCCGCCAGGATCGCGTGGTTGGTCAAAGCCAATGGGAGATATATTGCGACTCCCACGACGAAGATCGACAGCTGAATCAACAAGCTCAGCAGTCCATTCCCCACAGAACCCTGCTCACGCGAGAGCCGGGTGAGGGTCATTCGATAAGCCAGCGTGATAGACAGCACATTTCCAGCAGCCAAGTTCGCCGGCAACGCAAACAATACCCAACAGAAAGTCGCGAGGGCCAGGGTCGGCGGCGGCGGTCCAAAGCGAAAGACCGCAATCGTCGCAACCAATGCCAACTCGAGGCAGAATAGACCTGCCTGCAAAAGGTTCTTGGCGAGCATCACGCTGCGGAATGGCGTTGGCGACAGAAAATATAGCTGAATACCCGCGCCCTCTGTCCCCAGGCTGTTGCAAAACTGGCGGGTGAGAGGCAGGAAACCGTAAGCGATCGCGATCGGAAAGGCGAAGTGGATAGGCATGTCTCGATCGGCGCGGATCGGACCGCCCATCGCAAAGATCAACACAACAGGCGTAATCAACCCGAAGAGCATCACTCCGCTGCGCGAAAGATACTGGACCTCCTTGACCAGCACCGCGCCTACCAACCCAGCGAACCAACCTCGCCCGGCGGCAGGCGCCATAACTGCGCTTACGCTCGTCGCGCCGTCACGGACTCTAACCTTGGTCAAGCCAGAAGCAGGAGCCTCTCCAAAGCTCTCACCGCGAAACTCCGCCCGCAGACGCAGCGCAAGCAACAGCCCTGCAGACGCACCGTAGATAGCCACGCCCGACAAAAGCCCGAGCGCGGTCAGCGCGTGGCCCCTGCTTGCCATCGCCATCGCGTCGCCGGCCAGTCCCGGAGGAAACACTGCCTGCACAGATTGAACGATCTTCAGCGTGTGTAGAAATCCCGTGCGGCCCATCGAGTGTGCGTGACCCGACTGAGAATGAAGCGCCGGATTGAGCAATTGAAAGCTGAGAAACAGACACAGGATGACGATCCCTAATATCTCGCGAGTCCTCCGCTTTGCCAGCCAGCGTTCGATCCAGGCGAAAATCATCCGGGTAAGCAAGAAGTTGAAGAGCGCGAAGAGCACGAGCGCCGCCGTGATCCAGATCACCAGGCCCGGACTCGCTGTCACGACCCCGACCCAGATGCCCAACATACACATGACGCCGAGCAGCGACGAAGGATCGAAGATCCCGAAGAAAAGGTAGAGCAATGCGTAGGAGCGGAAGCTCATCGGAAAGCGCAGCAGAAAGTTGAAATCAACGCTCTCCTGCGCGGTCGAGAGCATCACCGGAACGACCTGCCACATAAGAAAGACCGGCCACAGCAACGCAGGAAGAAAGATGAGTTGGCGGTCGCGGGTGATCTGATAGGCGAGTACCCCGCAGCCAATTCCCACCCCCAGCCAGACGGTCGTGAAAAATCCGGTGGCAAAGATGCGCGCGCCTAGCTCAAACTTGCCCGACTTGGTGCGCAGCGAATTCACGAGCATCCGCCATCGCATCCCAAGTACCGCCGCATACTGCGCCCGCGCCAGTGGGCCGAGAATCGATTGTGCGCCTACGCCAGCCACGACAACTCCGGAACTGCCGCTTCTTCCTGCCCTTTGCCAACGATGTTCAGGAATATCTCTTCGAGGGTCAGCTTTTCTTGCGACACACGCTGACCTTCAACCGACTGCAGCGCAACCCCGGCCCGAAGCTCTTCGAGCGATCCATTCGCAACCAGCCGTCCCTTATGAATAATCGCCACATGGCTGCACAAACGCTCCACAATCTCGAGTACGTGCGAGGTGAGAAAAATCGTCGCGCCGCGCTGGATCATGCCCTGCAGCATCGCCTTCAGTGTGCCCGCGGCGAGCGCGTCAACGCCTTCAAAGGGTTCATCCAAAAAGAGCACCTTAGGCCCGTGGATTACCGCCGCTGCCAACGCCAACTTCTTCTGCATCCCGTGAGAAAAGTCGGTGATCAGCTTTTTCGGCTCGTTCGCCAGGCTCATAAACTCGAGCAGCTCTTGGGTCCTGCGATTGCTTGTCTCGCGGTCAAGGCCATACATTCGTCCGACGAAGCGCAAATACTCGGGAGCAGTAAGCCTGCCGAGCAATGCCATGCCTTCGGGCACCACACCGATCTGCCGCTTCAAATCGAGCGAGTCGGCGCTGAACCTTTGCCCCAGTATCTCCACCTCGCCCGCCGTCGGCTCCAGCAGGCCGGTGAGCATCTTGATGGTCGTCGACTTCCCCGCTCCATTCGGCCCCAAAAAACCAAAGAACTGCCCTGGAGCGACGCTGAAGCTAACATCATCCACCGCCGTGAAGTCGCCAAAATGGCGGGTCAATCCGCGGCATGCAATTGTGGTTGGATTGACACCTTGTGGATCCGCGCCTACTGAAGTGCCATTGCTATTCATCCGGACTACTCCCCATCCTGGCCATCCTTCCATAGGTCCGGCCTGCCAATCATTCTGACCTACTATTGACAATATTGCAATATGCGATACACTTATCACGGATTGCGATACGGCCAAAGCCGGAAGCATATGAAGCTCGCAGATAAAGTCCGCTACCTCCGCGAAGTCGAAGGCTCCCTCCGCGGCCTCAATCGGGCGATGACCCAACAGGAGCTTATGCGGGCGATCGAGGCCGAGACCGGCGCCGGTATCTCGCAGTCCTATCTATCGCAGATCGAATCCGGCGCTCGCCCCCACCTCACCAACACCACGCGTCTGTTGCTGGCGCGCTTTTTCAAGGTGCACCCGGGATATCTCGTCGATGACCCCGAGGGCTATCACGCCGAGTTGCTCTCCGATGCACGCGCTCTCGAAGACAAGCTTGATCTGTGGCTCATTGGCGGTGCGGAGCGCTTTCGCCGCGATCCCAAACTCTGCAAAGCTCTGCTTGCCCTCGCGCGCCACGCAGAGTCTCGCAATTGTCTGTTGCTGCTGGAATCGATCCTGGAAACGCCCTCTCTCGCGGAGCGCCTGCTGCAGCTCCTTCGCCCTGAGATTCACGAGCAATCTGCGGCAGCGGCCGCAGTCAGAGACTCAAAAGAAACCCCGCTCAAGCCAACGCTGCATTCCTCTCGGAGGAGCAAATCCAAATGAACTGGGAAACCTTCTACCTCATCTGCTTCGGTGTCGGCCTAGTGCTGAGCGTGCTGTCCTTTGCTGGCGGATTCGGCCATCTGCATCTCGGCCATTTCCACGTCGGCCATCATGCGCATGCAGCGCACGTTCACGGTAACGGAATCTCCCCATTCAACACGTTTACGGCGATGGCTTTCCTGTGTTGGTTCGGCGGCGCGGGATACTTGCTGACTCATTACAGGTTCGCCATTGTCCCTGTGATCTTTGCGCTGGCCGTCGGGATTGGGCTTGCCGGTGCGGCGATCATCTTTGTTTTTCTCACCAAAGTTCTCATGCCCCGCGAACGCACACTGCTGCCCGAGGACACCGAGATGTGCGGCGTGGTCGCAACCGTGAGCTCCGAGTTGCGGACAAACGGCTTGGGCGAGATTCTCTTCTCACTCGACGGCACGCGTCGCGGAGCAGCAGCGCGAAGTGAGGACGGACAACCGATTCCATGCAACACACAGGTGCTTGTGATGCGTTACGAGCAAGGTGTGGCATACGTCCGCCGCTTCGAGGACCTCGACGAACTAGAAGCACCTAAAACGTCCGATCGCACACCTACTTGACGGTGCGGCGAACGCCTATCGCTTGTTCTTCACCGGGAGACACCCTGACGGATGTATCTCACCAACCTTGGCCAAATAAAAACCACTTTCAGCACGTATTTAGAGGACAGTTATGCCGAACTTTCTAGTCACCTTCATCATCGTCGGACTCGTCGTCGTTGGTACCCTGATCATCCTCGGGTTAATGGCGAAGATGTTTCGCAAGGCCGGCCCGAACGAAGCAGTCATTGTCTACGGTTTTCGCGGGCCGCGCATTATTCGCGGCCATGGCGCCATCATCTTCCCCGTCGTTGAAAACGCGCGCCAACTCTCTCTCGAATTGATGAGCTTCGACGTGGCGCCAAAGCAGGACCTCTACACCAAGCAGGGCGTTGCGGTCACCGTCGAAGCGGTCGCGCAGATCAAGGTCCGCTCCGACAACGAATCGATCTTTACCGCGGCCGAGCAATTCCTCACCAAGACTCCGCCGGAGCGCGAAGGCCTGATTCGCCTGGTCATGGAAGGCCATCTGCGCGGCATCATAGGCCAGCTCACCGTCGAGCAGATCGTCAAAGAACCGGAGATGGTCGCCGAGCGCATGCGCGCCACCTGCGCGGCCGACATGAGCAAGATGGGTCTCGAAGTCATTTCGTTCACCATCAAGGAAGTCCGCGACCAGAACGAATACATCACCAACATGGGCCGTCCCGACATCGCCCGCATTCGCCGCGACGCCGAGATTGCCGCAGCCGAAGCGGAGCGCGATACCGCCATCCGCCGCGCCATTGCTCTGCGCGAAGCGGCCGTTGCCAAAGCCGCGGCCGACCAGGAGCGCGTGATCGCGGAGACCGCCTCGCTCGCCAAACAAGCCCAGGCGCAGCGCGATCTTGACATCCAGAAGGCCCAGTTCACCGAACAAAGCCGCAAGCAGGAAGCGCAAGCCGACAAGGCGTATGAGATCCAGACCAACGTCATGCAGCAGCAGGTGATCGCCGAACAAGTCAAGATCCAGCAGATCGAGAAAGAGCAGCAAATCAAGGTGCAGGAAGCGGAAATCGTGCGACACGAGAAGGAGTTGATCGCGACCGTGCTCAAACAGGCCGAGATCGAGCGCCAGCGGATCGAGAACATCGCCGCCGCAGAACGTTCGCGGCTCACCATCGAGGCCGAAGGCCGCGCCTCTTCAATTCGTACTCAGGGTGAGGCAGAAGCGTCGATCATCTTCCAGAAGGGCGAGGCCGAGGCCAAAGCGATGAACATCAAGGCCGCAGCCTACCAGGAATGGACCCAGGCCGCTGTCGTCGATCGGCTCATCGCCAGCATGCCAGACGTTGTCCGCGCCATGTCCGAGCCGCTCTCCAAAGTCGACAAGATCACAATCGTCTCAACCGGCAACGAGGGCAATATCGGAGCCAACAAGCTCACTGGCGAGATGACGAAGATTGCAGCCCAGGTGCCGGCACTCTTCGAGGCGCTCTCCGGCATGAACCTCAAAGACCTGATGGGAAATATTAAGGCGATGAAGCCGCGCGAAGAAGACAAGGAAGCGAAATAGCTACGAACCAATGCGGGTGCCCTATGTCTCGCTTCTGAGACATAGGGCACCCGCAAAACGAGTTTCATAGAAGGAGTACATCATGGCACTGCTCGAACGAGTCTCAACCCTGCTCCGCGCCAACGTGAACGACATGATCGATAAGGCGGAGAACCCGGAGAAGACGCTACGTCAGCTTCTTCTCGATATGGAAAACCAGCTTCTCCAGGTGAAGACCCAGGTCGCGATCGCGATCGCGGACCAACACCTGCTCGAAAAGAAGAAGAAGGAGCACGATGAGGCCTCCGAAAGCTGGCATCGCAAAGCCGAACTGGCCGTCGCCAAGGGCCAGGACGACCTCGCCCGCGCCGCGCTCGACCGCAGCCTTTCGCATCAACAACTCGCGGAGGGCTTTTCGCAACAAATCGAAGACCAGCGCTCGGAGGCTGAGATCATGCGCACCAACTACGGCAAGCTACAGCAAAAGCTCAAAGAGACCGAGGCGCGCTGTGAGATCCTGATCGCCCAAAACCGTCGCGCCCGCACCGTAGGCAAGGCAAATGCCGTCCACGCCGCCTCGACCGGAGCCAATCTGAGCCGCTCCATGCAAAAGATGCGGATGAAAGTGCTCGGCGAAGAGGCGACCAACTCGGCATCCCGCTTGCTACTTGAGGATGGCCACGCCAACGCAGTCACCGACTCGCTCGACGACCGTTTCCGCAAACTGGAGCGCGACGACCGAATCGAATCACTGCTCAATGAGATCAAAGGACGGCCCGACCGACCCAGCTGATTTCTAGTAACTGACAGGACAGTCGCTAGAAATCAATATGACCTCTGACTGACGGCACATACACCGGACCGCGATCGTGGTTGTAGCCCGGGTTCTCGATGAAGCTGAAGCCAAGCGCGTAGAACAGACCTCGCCAGACGTGCAGGTTATAGTACGTCTCAACAATGTTCTCGCGCCGGTAGTTCAAGGTGCCATCGCCGAGAATGAAGCCGTGGCCGCCCAGTTTCAGGTACTGCCAATGGTCCCTTGAAATGCCGTTGGTGACGAAAGCGACACCAACCTTGTCCGCTGGACGCCCCCATCGGTCTCCTACATGGTCCGCGCCCACCTGAAAGGTCTGGTCGATTTCCGTGTAGCAGTACGACTCATGCTGGCCCTCATTCCAGCCAAACCGGCTGTAAACGCGGGTCTGCGAAGTCACTGCCTGTTCCATATTCAAGCCCAGGCCATACTTGAGTGCGTCGTAGTGCTCATGCGAGGTGATGCTTGGCACCGGATCATCCCCGTCCAGGTAAGCCTGAATCGCCTGCCGGTAGTTGCCCATATGCCCGTTATTCCAGAAGCCAAGCACCCGCATTTTGCCTAGCTGGTTGGGAATCCAGCCCTTGTCAATCTCGATCTCAGCATTTTGCCCGCGTGCATTGTGGAAGTCCCAGCTTAGATCGATACCATTGGCCACTGTAGGCATCTGGTAGAAGCCATACCTCGCCTCCCAATATCGATCGAAGTATTCAACCGCAATCCCCCGGGTGTATCCACGCGTGTCGGCCGCGTAATCCCACGCGCCGTTGTTGTCGATCGCCCAGTTGGTGAACTGAAGATGGCTATCGCTCCCTACCGCGTTCTGATCAAAAAGGTCCGGCAGGCTCATTTTGCCGATGTGAAACACCAGGCGGCGTACTGCCCCCACTGTAGCGAGGGAAAAAGGGCCGCGCTGCAGTTCCACAGTCTCTCTGCTCAAGGGGATCGTCTGCGTGACGAACCACCGGGCAACATACGGCACGGAGCTGAGGTTCGGATTGCGAACCACATCCAGATTCGTGAATCCCGCGAGGCCCAGGGCCTGGCTGAGCCCGCGACCGCCAGCCGACTCCTCGTCGAAAAGCACTTCAAGCAGCTTATGCGTACCAGGCACCTGCAACCCTGTATATAGAGTGCCGAGCATGGACACCTTGTATTCGAACGGAGCCGTGAAGCTATTGATGCCTTCGTACGGTGAGTGAAAGTTAGGGTGCGTCTGGAAGATAAAATTCGCCTGACCAGAAATCCATATTGGCCATGTGGTGGAGTGGGGGAACATCGTCGTCATCGGAACGACGACCGGTGCCTCATTCGTAGACCTGCCTCCATCCGATGCGGCATCCGGAGTGTCGGCAAAAGCGGCGATGACGGAAAATGACGGGGTGGGAGCGTCTGGCAGCGAATCCAGACCGCTAGTGTGTGTCGCTTGGCCAAAGCCGGTTGCCGGCGTTAGCATCGACATGCACAAGAGCAAAGCAAAAAGGCGCAGACACCCTCCTCGGCGCAATCGCAATCCGGCTCCTTCGCGAGGGCCAGACTGTCGATTGTCATCGTTTCTATTAAGAGGGTATAGAAATATCTTAACTATGGTTAACATCGACTTGAATATCCGATGAATTTTGCGCTTCGCTTGTCGTCCTAAGTCCGTCATGGATTGCGCTTCGGAGAGCGGTACAATCGGTCATAGTATATCCCGGTAGGATATAATCGGAACCAGAAAATGTCCCAACTAGAGAAAGAAAAACAGAAGCTCGTTGCCAGAATTAAACGAATCCGAGGGCAGGTAGACTCGATCGAGAGGTCGCTCTCGTCAGGCGACGACTGCGCCGACATCCTGATGCTGTTGGCAAACGTGCGTGGCGGCATCAACAGCCTGATGGCCGAGGTGCTTGAGGACCACATCCGTCTTCACATGATGAACCCGGAGAAAGGTCAATTCCCTTCGCAGGAGATCGCCGAAGACCTGATTGATCTCGTCCGGGCCTATCTGAAGTAGGAGGCCCGGCAGCGAGCTGATATCTATTGGCTTTGCTTGCCCTTAAGGAAGCCGTCCACGTTAGTCGAATCGACCAGGGCGACCCCGGTGTCGACAAACGACGGGAATGGAGAGTTCGACTCCAGATCGAAATCAGTCGTCAACTTCTCCTTGGGCGGGTAGTGGTGCACATCGTCCAGGCCCTTCAAGCCATAAAAGGCCATCGTAAAAGGCTTTTGCGCTATGGTGGAGTCGATGGTGCCGTCCTTCACCAGGTTAAGCGTGTCCGGATCGGTGTCCATGGCCACAACCAGCTTGTCTTTGGCGTCCGCCCGTTTGAGCGCTTCGGCTACCCCGTCACCGGCCGAGGCCTCGAGGCACACAAACGCATTGACCGTGTCAGGCCCTTTTTTGGCCAGATATGCGGTCGCCTTGTCCTGGGCCTCGCCTGAATCCCCGTGTGTATCGACGACATCCAGGATCTTGATCGCGGGATGATCGGCGAGGACGTCCTTGTATCCCTTCAACCGCTCTGCGATGTTCAGCTGGCCGTTGATGGTGAAAAATACGACATTCCCCTTCCCATCCAGCTTCTGCACCAAGCGCTGACCGCCAAGACGTCCGGCCTGCAGGTTATTGGTGCCGATGAAGTACAACCGCTGGCTGTCCGGAGCGTCCGCGTCGATTGTAATGACTGGGATGCCCGCAGCTAGCGCCTTGTCGATCTCCGGCTGCATCAGCTTTGGGTCGGCGGCGGAGACCAGGATCCCTGCCGGCTTCCGGGCGATCATCGCGTCGAACTCGTCGGCCTCGGCCTTCGGATCCAGGCTGTTCGGGCCGCGCATCTCCGCTTTTACCCCATAGAGCACCGCGGCTGCCTGCAAACCTTCGTTGGCCGTCTTCCAATACGGCAACCCGATATTTGCCGCGATCAGGTAGTACTGCTCCGAGGCGCTATGCCGCTCGCACCCCACGTTGAATAAGCAGGCCGCCGCTGCCAGTGATGCCACTGCCATCCGACCCCGTACATTCCTCATGGTCACCCCCAGATTCTGTAATCGTATGTGCGACCCGCCCAGCTGCCGCGAAACCGTTCGAACAAATATTACAGTTTCGTTAAGCCGGGATGGCCCCTTACCAACGAGCCGGATTGTACTCCCACCGCAGCTTCCATGGAAAATCACCTCTACGAGAAAAAGTACCTCCTGGTTCACTGGCTATTCGAGCATCCTCTTCACACCTTCGACAAAGGCCTCTGGATTGAACTCCACCTCGATGATGTCGTCGGGACAGTCGCTATCAATCGAGACCTGGTAGTTGCAGACAAAAGCAATCGCCTGCCGCGGATGCAGCTCCCGAATCTCCGCACATAACCGTTCCGCCTGCGGCACCCTTCCCTGACCCTCCACATCCACCAGAACCAGATCAAAAGGCTGACGCTGAAATAACTCCGGCGCCTCCTCGAGAGACAGGGTTGAATATACCTCGAAACCGTGCAGCCGCAGGATGCGGTCCCGAAGCTGGATAATCATTTCCCGGCTGCCCACATGCAAAATGCGTTTATTCCGTTGCGCCACGCGCCTCATAATAACAGCACCCAACGGCCGCTGCCCTTCCACCAGCGCTAATCAGTCGAGGTGCGACATACGCTCCTCGCGGCGACACGTTTTGCCGTTCCACGCAATCACGTCGCCGCGACCCTTGGTATCCTCACTGAGATTGGAGTCTCCATCATGCGCCTTGGCGGAATACTGAGTACTGCTGTTCAGAGGCCGCTTCGGCCGATCTTCGCAATGCTCCTCTGCCTTGCATCGGCCGTGGCACACGCACAGGACGCAGGTGGCGCTACGCAAATCAGCTACGAAGGCACCCTGGGGCCGGCCCGCATCGGTCTCACCGTGATCGTCAAGAACGGCGCCGTCTCCGGCGGGCACTATTTTTACGCGAAGTACCTCACCGACATTCCGCTCAACGGCTCGATCCAGCCCGGTGCGTTGACCTTGCACGGACAAGACGGCGGCGTCTTTGCGCTCAAATTTGTCGGCAACGGAAGTGAGGCTGGCAAGCCGCTGAACTTCGAGAACAGCGTCGGCCTGGAAGGAACCTGGTCAAAGGATGGCAAGAGCCTCCCCGTCAAACTAACCGCCGCAGGACAATCCCCGGTCTCGGCCAGCGGCCGGTGGTACGAGATGGTAACGGACCAAAGCGACGCCGCCTTCGAGGCAAAAGTGCAGGGTTTCTACAAGGCTGCGCTGACCGGCGACCGCGCGGCGGTAGCCAATTATGTCTCTTTCCCGCTTCGAGTGAAGCACGCCGGCAAAAGTCGCATTGTCCGCAACGCCGCCGAACTGACCGCGCAATGGGAGACGATCTTCACCCCCGCCTACCTGGCAGCGCTCAAGAAGGATATGCCACATGACCTGAGCATCATTCAGGGGCAGGCCATGCTCGGCGATGGACAGGCATTCTTCAGCGACAAAGGGGCCACGGCCCTCAACATCCCATAAGAGATCACGCTCGCCAGTCTCACCCTGCGCTCTGTTCCTGCCACGCGGTCAGAGCTCGCGCCAGCCTGCTGAGTCCCTCGCGGGTCATCTCCACCTCGCCGGCCAGTCCGACTCGAATGTGCTGCGGTCGCTCGAAATAGCTTCCCGGTACTACGCTGGTGTCATATTCTTCGCGCAGGAACTGGCAAAACGCAGCGACGTCGTCCTGGCGTAGCCGAGGAAAAATGGTCGTGCCAACGCTCGGAATCGAAAGCTCGATGGCGGAATGACCTTCAAGCGCCGCGACCATCGCGCTTCGGTTCGCCTCAATCAGCGCATCTCCGCGTTCGGCAAACTTGTCGATCTGTTCGATGGCCATCACGCTTAGCAGCTCGGCAATATGCACAGGCGTTGCCGCGAAAAGATCGTTCAGGCGCCACATCCGTTCTGCCAGATTCGGTTCAGCCAATATCCAGCCACAACGAAGACCGCTTAAACCATAGGCCTTCGTCAGACTGCTGGTCACCACGAACTGGTCACCGTAATGAATCGCACTGGCCATCGGCGGATGGTGCAGGCACTCCAGATAGACCTCATCCACCAAAACCCGCGCACGTACACCCCGGGCCAGATCCCCGACCGCGCGCAGACTCTCTTCGCTGGCAAGCGCGCTCGATGGATTATGCATATTCGTAATCACAATCACCCGAGTCTGCGGGGTGAGATTCCGGGCCACTTCGTCGGCATCGAGCGCGTAGTTGTCTTCAAAGCGCCGCTGGAACCGCCGCACCTTCGCGCCAAGATACTGTGCCGCATCGAGCAGCAGCCCGTAAGTCGGTTCCTCGATCAATACCTCTTCCCCGGGCGCGAAAAGCGCCGCCATGGCCAGATGATTGGCCATTGACGTACCAGCAGCATGGACCACGGACTCCGGCTTGACCCCCTTCAAACGCGCGATGGCCTCGAGCAGCGGCGCGTAGCCGTAGACTGTCGGGCCGTTGATCTCCAGGTCTTCGAGCCGGAACTTCAAGTCAAAGATGGAGCAATTCATAACCCCGCTGGTAGCGAGGTTATAGGTCGCCCCCGATTTCAACTTGGAAAACTCCATGTATTCGGAGTGCGCGTACCAGCGGGACAGGCTCATGCCGTGGGATCTCTCTTCCTTTTCAATCGATGCCAAACGGAGTAGACCGGAACGCCCAGCACAAGAATCGCAACTCCAGCCAGAGTGTTCATCGGGTATTTGTAGATTGTATCGATGACCACCAGCCAGCATGCGCCAATGAAGAGGATCGTGGTGAATGGATGCCCAGGTACGCGAAATCCCCTCCCCTCCGCTTTCGGAGCCGAAACGTCGCGCCGCCGCAGAACAAACAGGCAAGTCGCCGAAAGGCCGAAGAACACAAAATTCATCGAGACGACGTAGTTCAGGATTTGTTCGTAACTGCCGGTCAGCGCAATCACCGCCGTCCAGCAGCTTTGCAGGACGATTGCGACCGCCGGCACACGAGTTCTTTTCGTGATCTGGGCTACGCTTCGAAAAAAGAGGCCGTCCCGCGCCATGGCGAAATAAACCCGCGGTCCGGTCAGGATCGACTGGCTCAGGAAGCCCAGCGTCGACACCGCAATTCCCAGGGCGACCACCTTCGCGCCGCCTTCGCCAAGCGCGCGTCGCATGACCTCAGTCGCTGGCACCGTCGTCTGAGCCAACCCCTCTGCGCCCAACGCCCGCAGGCAGACGGCGTTCACCGCGACGTAAAGCACGATGACCCCGGCAACTCCAATCATCAGCGCGCGAACAAGATTGCGCCGCGGATCGCGAATCTCCCCGGCAACAAAGTTCGAGGTCTGCCAACCCCCGAAAGCAAAGAGCACAGGGATCATCGCCGCTCCGAAGGCAGTCAGGAATCCGAATGAGGATCCGCGGTCCGCAACCGGAGGGAGCACCGGATGCAGAACTGGAAACGGATGATGGATCAGCAGGAATCCGGTCAGGATCACACCGGCAATCACCAGAATCTTCATCACCATGAGCAGACTCTGGACCCGGCTGCCGAGCGTGGCGCCGAGGCAGTTGATGATCGTCAGGACTGCCAGCGTAACCACAACAACAACGCGCTCGGATATCCCTAGCCCAGTCAATGCGAGAAAATAGCGGGCGAAAGTCACCGCGACAGCAGCCATGCCGCCGGTCATCACCACCAGCAAAAGCACCCACCCAAAAAGAAACCCAACCAGCGGGTGATAACACTCGCGGAGATAGGCGTACTCGCCACCCGTATGCGGCATCCGGTCGGCAAGCTCCGCATAAACGAAGGCCCCGAGCATCGCGACGACTCCACCAGCCACCCACGCGGCCAGGATAAGCACCGGTGAGTGCACCCGTTCGGCGACTACATACGGATTGATGAAGATTCCCGCTCCAACGATGCCGCCCATGACCAGCATCGTGGCGTCGAACGGGCCCAGCTTCCCAGTGAGCTGCGGAGTATCGATAGTCTCGGTTTGCGAACTGCCCTCAGCGATGATGCTCTCCAGCGAAGCGCCTCCGTCAGGAAACAAGTGTGGTGCGTATGCTGCATCGTAAATCGAGCGTCACGGTAGCGATACTGCCCGACCGCAATATCGTTGCCAGACACCGTGCTTTAAGATCGATGTATACGATGCGGGTTGTCCAGGTTGTCCACGGAGTATTTCACCATTTCGATCTAGCCCGGGAGCTCGAGGCACGTGGGCATCTCCAACGCATATACTCTGGCTTTCCCTGGCGGAGGCTTGAGCGCGAAGGCGTGTCCCGAGACCGTGTTTCAACCTTTCCCTGGATCCATACCTCGCTCTTTCTCCTCGAACGCTATTGGCGTATGCCGCGAGGAATGAAGGCCTATCTCGATTACCAGAACTCACTCTGGCTCGATAACTGGGTCGCTTCCCGGATCGAAGCCTGTGACGTTGTGGTTGGTTTGTCCAATGCCGCGCTCAACACCGGACGCCTCGTGCAGAGCCGCGGCGGGAAATATGTCTGTGACCGCGGCTCGTCCCATATTCGCTATCAGACCTCGCTCGTCAGCGAAGAACATCGGCATTGGGGCCTCCCACCCATCGTCTGCGATGAACGCGCCATGCTACGTCAAGAGACTGAATACGAAGTGGCCGACGCTATTACTGTGCCATCCGAGTTTGCCCGGCGATCTTTCATCGAGATGGGCATCTCCCCCGAGAAGATCGTCAAGGTGTCTTATGGCGTCCAGCTCAACCGCTTCCGCCCCATCGGCACGCCGCCGGCCGACTGCTTCGAGATTCTCTTTGCCGGCACCGTCTGTCTGCGAAAAGGCATTCCGTACCTGTTGCAGGCATTTCATCGCCTGAAACATCCGCGTAAGCGGCTGCGCATAGCGGGAACGATGGACCCGGAAACACTGGCGGTGCTGCAGCGCCTCGGTCTCAGCGATGTCGAGATTTTGGGTAGTCTGTCCCAAGAAAAGCTCGCCGAATACATGAGCCGCAGTCACGTCATGGTCTTACCCTCGATCGAAGAAGGTCTCGCGCTGGTCCAGGCCCAGGCCATGGCCTGCGGCTGTCCGCTCATCAGTTCCGTGAATACAGGCGGCGAAGACCTCTTCCAGGATGGCGTGGAAGGTTTTCTCGTGCCGATTCGCTCGCCCGAGGCGATTCGTGACCGCCTCGCCCAGTTGGCCGACGACCCCTTGTTACAACAACGAATGAGCGCCTCCGCGCTGTTGCGGGTCCAGAGTTTGGGCGGCTGGGCAGATTACGGAGAGAAATACACCGCCTTTCTGAACGCCCTGATCACCCGCTGATCAATAGACAACAAAGGCGCCGCGAAGGCATTGACGGATCGCCGCTGGTCTATAGTGGACGGAATGCCGTCGTCGCCGGCCAAGCTGCGTTTCTCCGACACCACCGCCTCTGTGTTGCTGGACGCAATCCGCGGCGTGGCCGCGATCCTCGTCCTTCTCGAGCACTGGCGGAATGCATTCTTCGTCGATCTTCCTCAGGTTCCAAGCCATCGCACGCTGCTTAGCCCGGTCTATCTGCTGTGCGCGGCAGGCCATCAGGCCGTCGTTATCTTCTTCGTCCTCAGTGGGTATCTGATCAGCGGTTCCGTGCTTCGCGCTTTCGATCGACACGAGTGGAGCTGGAGACAATACCTCGCTCATCGCCTCGTGCGCTTGTGGATCGTGCTGTTGCCTGCGTTGATTCTCGGCGCCTGCTGGGACCGGCTCGGCCTCCACTCTCAATGGGCGCCAGCCCTCTATTCCGGAGCAAACTATAACCACATGGTCGGCGACGTCACGCAAAGCCTGTCATGGCAGGACTTCCTGGGAAACGCCGCATTCCTGCAGACTGTCCTCGTGCCCACCTTCGGTTCCAATGGCGCTTTGTGGAGCCTGGCCAACGAATTCTGGTATTACATCCTTTTCCCGCTAGCGGCATGTATCGCCTGGCGGATCTACCGCAAGCCGCTGCCGGTCGCGATCAGCGGATTGGCCTTCTGCCTCGTCGCCATCTTCGTGACCCGTGACATCCTGCTCGCCTTCCCGGTTTGGCTGCTCGGGGTTCTTCTGCATTTCATTCCGCGCCGCGTGACTTCGCCGTTTGCGAGAATCGCCGCTGCCTTCGCCTATGCAATCGTCTTCTTTGCCGCGGTGGTCCTGGAACACCGGCATTGGCACATCTCTCAAGCACTCAGCGACCTGATTCTCGGGATCGCCACCTTCGTTCTTTTATGGGTCCTACTCGGCGCTGTGAATCGAGCGAAGCAAACGGCGCTTTCCAGACTCTCGCGGGCAACGGCGCGATTTTCTTTCACCTTGTACTTGGCTCACACGCCAATTCTGATCTTCCTCGTCGCCATGCTCGCCGGCGATACCCGCTGGTCTCCGGGCGTCAAGACTGGCCTCACAGCCTTCGCCGCTTTGCTCATCATCGTTGGCTACTCCTGGCTTCTGGCATCTCTGACCGAATTTAAGACTGATCGCGTTCGCGCATGGGCGGAACGCAAATTGACATGATCCCTCCGCCCAGACTGAGAGATCCGGAGCCTGTCTCGGAGGCATTGGTATGATTCGACTTACATGTCCACGACTCGACGCTCTTTTTTAGCCGGCGCGCTTCCCGCTACCGTACTGCCCACGCTCTCACCCGTCACCAGAACGTTACATGCCGAGGAGGCTTCGCCAGCCCTTCCGCCCGCAATCGCTGCGCTCCAAGATCGCCGCTCCGAAGCCATCCCGATCACCAGCTCTGAACGGGAGGCTCGCATCGCCCGGGCCCGCGAGCTGATGACGCAAAAGAATTTCGCCGCAGTCTGCCTTGCTGGCGGCACAAGTCTCAATTACTTCACGGGCATTCGCTGGTACAACAGCGAACGACCCACGCTGGTCGTGCTGCCTGCGAAAGGCCTGCCCTTTGCCATTTGCCCCGCCTTCGAAGAAGACCGTCTGCGCGAGCGTCTCGCGCTTGTCCCGGCGATGGCGCAAACCCACATCTATATTTGGCAGGAAAACGAAAACCCCTACGAACAGGCCGCAAAGGGGCTGAAAGAACTCGGGCTCACTACTGGAACCATCGGTATTGAAGAGACGATGCCTTATACCTACGCGGAAGGCATCGCCCGCGCGCTCCCTGCGGCCACACTCGCGAATGCACGCCCGATTACCGCCGGATGCCGAAGCATCAAATCCCCCGCTGAATTGGCCCTCATGCAGCTCGCCAACTCGGTCACGCTGCAGGTCTACGAAGCAGCTTGGCGCTCCGGCCATCCCGGCATGTCAACCCGTGAGTTCTCTGCCATGATTGGCGCAGCCTACGACCGAGTCGGATTCCCCGGCGAGGCCAGCTGCGAAACCGGCGAATACTCCGCGCTGCCGCATGGCTCGATCAAGCCGCAGACTATCCGCGAAGGCGCGATGGTGCTCATCGACGACGGCTGCACTGTGGAAGGCTATGAATCCGACATTACCCGCGCCTTCGTCTACGGCAAGTCCTCCGACAAAATGAGGCAATGCTTCGATATCGTGCATCGCGCTCAGGCGGCAGCGCTCGCGACAGCGCGCCCAGGAGTTCCCTGCGAAGCGGTCGACGCGGCCGCCCGCAAAATCATCACCGATGCCGGCTTCGGCCCCGGATATGCCCACTTCACCCATCGCCTGGGCCACGGTATCGGCATGGACGGACATGAATGGCCCTATCTCGTCCAGGGCAACAAGCTTCCGCTTGCCGAAGGCATGACCTTCTCCGACGAACCCGGCATTTACATTCGCGGCGAATTCGGCATTCGTCTCGAAGACGATATGCACATCACCGCCGACGGGGCGAAGCTCTTTACCGGCCCAAGCCTCTCGCTTGAACAACCCTTTGGCTAGGATGTTTGTCCACGCATCCACAACCGCGGCGCAACCGCATAGTTCAGCTGCACCAGCACGATGAAGCCAATGCTCCAGTAGTTATTGAAGAAGCAGAGCGCAGCGCCCAAAGCATAGAGCGCTTGGGCAATCACAATCCGGCGGCGGATGGCACGCCGGACCCCGACAGGAACATCCTCCTTCAACAGGCCCGCCCTCGTCGCATACCTCCAACTGGCATACAAGATGGCTCCCAGAGCGAAGATGTTCGCCCAATACAGCAACAGCGCGGTGCGGAAACCAATGAACTCCGCCAGAAGCCGGGTGGAAAACGGCAGCACTGAGACCACAAAGAGAAACGCGATGTGGATCCACGTCAAATCCCGATTGCCCCGCGCGAAATGATTGAGCTGCGTCTGCTGCCCCACCCAGAAGATGCCCAGCGTGAGGCAACTCATGAGGTACGCAATAAACTGCGGAGCGAGCGCCAGCAGGGCCGACTGCAACTGGCCTTCGCTATGTACCGCTTCTTTGATCGGCACATGCAAGTCCAGAACCAGCAACGTCATGGCAACCGCGAATATGCCATCGCTCAAAGCGGCCAGCCGCTCCAGACTTTGCCCCTGGATTTTGTTGTAAAGAGTAGGCATTCGGTTAATGCACGATTATATGGCGCGACGCACCCGGTTCACGTCGAGCCGAACCTGGTGAGGGCCAGTCCTGACGCTCTGTCGCCACCGAAAGCACGATGCTCTATGCTTGCAAGGAAATGCTTGGAACGCTCGGTCATCGGATTCGCAGATTTGGAATCATCATTCTCCCCAGCGCGGCTATCGCGGCGCTGCTCATCACGTACCTCATAGATCCTCGGTTGCACGTAAGAGGCGCGGTACAAGAGCAGGCCACCCAGGCCTCCGCGAATCAAGACTGGCCCATCTACGGCGGTGACGCCAACGGCGACCGCTATTCCTCCCTGACCCAGATCAATCGCGAAAATGTAAAGCAGCTCCGCATGGCCTGGCGCGTTGACGTCGGCACTGAAGGTGGCCTGCAAGTCAATCCGCTCGTCATTGGACGAACGATCTTCATCTACAGCCCAACCGAAGAGATCCTCGCGCTCGACGCCGCCACCGGGAAAAAGCTATGGACCTTCGATTCGGGAGTGAAGGCCACACAGCCAAGCCGTGGCTTTTCTTACTGGGCCGACGACAAGCAAGGCATCCTCTTTGCCGGCGTCATGAATCATCTCTATGCGCTTGACCCCGCGACCGGCCATCTGATCGCCGGATTTGGCGACGGCGGCAGCGTCGATCTGCGCAAAGACCTCGGCAACGAAGACTTCGCCAGCAACTTCGCTGTCCTCACCACCCCCGGCACGATCTACAAAGACATGATCATCGTCGGCTTCCGCGCGCCGGAAACCCATCCCGCCCCGCACGGCGATATTCGCGCCTACGATGTGCATTCCGGCAGGCTGCGCTGGAGCTTTCACACCATCCCTCATCCCGGCGAACCCGGCTACGAGACCTGGCCGAAAGATGCATGGAAGACCGCCGGATCGGCCAACAATTGGGCCGGCATGGTCGTCGATCAACAGCGCGGCATCGTCTTCGCCCCAACCGGATCAGCAGTCGACGACTTTTACGGCGCCGACCGCGTTGGCAACGACCTCTACGCCAATACGCTGCTCGCACTGGACGCCAACACCGGCAAGCTCATCTGGTATTTTCAGGGAGTTCACCACGACATCTGGGACCGCGACTTCCCGTCTCCGTCGGTTCTTGTCACGGTTCAACGCGACGGCAAATCGATTGAAGCGGTCGCCCAGACGAGCAAGCAAGGCTTCGTCTATCTCTTTGAGCGAACGACCGGGAAGCCGCTCTTCCCCTTGGAAGAAAAATCCTACCCCCCATCGACCGTCCCTGGCGAAGTAGCCTCACCCACCCAGTCTTTGCCGCTTGTTCCTGCGCCATTCGCCCGTCAGATACTCACCGCCGACATGCTCACCAACCGCACTCCCGAGGCGCACGCCTGGGCTGTCGAGCAGTTCAGCAAGTTTCGTAGTGAAGGACAGTTTGTACCTCTCAGCGTTGGCAAAGACACCATCGTCTTTCCCGGCTACGACGGCGGAGCGGAGTGGGGCGGCCCGGCGGTCGATCCTCGGAAGGCCGTTCTTTACGTCAACGCAAACGATGTCGCCTGGACCGGCAGCCTCGCCGAAAACCAGTCCGGCGGCCCGGGCTTCACGCTCTACCAAAGCCAGTGCGCAGTCTGCCACGGAGCCAACCGCAAAGGCTCGCCGCCCCAATTTCCTTCTCTGCTCGGAGTGAGCGACCGCCTCTCTGACTCTGCCATCGAATCGCTTATTCATACCGGCAAGGGCCGAATGTCCGCCTTCCCGGCCATCCAGGGAGAAAGCCTGCACGCCTTGATCGAGTATCTCCACACCGGCCCCGGTTCCGATCTCGCAGCGCCTGTCCAACACACCGCTGCTGGCGCAGCAGGAGCAAAGGTCGATCCCGAGGGTGCCCAGGTCTACGCCAACCATTGCGCGATCTGCCATCAGGACACCCTACAGGGCCACCCGCCAACTTATCCATCGCTAGTCGGCGTCCGTGATCGCCTCAGCGACCAGCAAATTACCGACATCGTCCACAACGGCACAACAAGGATGCCCCCAGTCTCTGGATTAAATAATGAGGAGACGACCCACCTGCTTCACTTCCTCGGCGCCGGAAGCACGGTCGTTGCCCCCACTACAATGCCGGTCTCCACCGAACGAAGCGACAAGGTCGAAGCGCAGTCTCCGGGAGGCAATTCTGGAGAGACGCTCAAACACCACTTCACCGGATACAAGAAGTTCCTCGATCCCGACGGATACCCCGCCGTCGCGCCCCCTTGGGGAACACTCAACGCCATCGACCTCAACACCGGAAAATATCTGTGGAAGATTCCCTTCGGCCAATATCCCGAGCTCGCCGCGAAGGGCATGACCCAGACCGGCTCCGAAAACTACGGCGGCCCGATCTTGACTGCCGGCGGCCTCCTCATCATCGGCGCCACCAACTTCGACCACAAGATTCGCGCCTACAACAGTGATACCGGCGAACTGCTTTGGGAGGGAGATCTGCCGTTTGCCGGGAATGCGACCCCAGCAACCTACATGATCGACGGCAAACAATACATCGTCATCGCCACCAGCGGCGCGCGCGATAAGAAAAGTCCACAAGGAGCGGCCTACGTCGCATTCGCTCTGCCTTAAGCAACTAAGCCTAGGCTCTCGATCAGCGTAGCTCCAGCGTGGCCAAATTCAGATTCGATCTTCACGACCGACCCATCCAGATCGATCGCTCGGCAGGCGTCCCGCACAATCACCGCCTCAAACCCAAGCCGTCGCGCATCAAGCGCCGAGTACCCGACGCAAAAATCGTAAGCCAGCCCAACAAGAAAGACTCGCGTCAGCCCTCGCTCCTTCAAATATCCACCGAGCCCGGTCGGAGTCGTCCGGTCATTCTCAAAGAACGCGGAATACGAATCGATGTGAGGACGGAAACCCTTGCGCAGCACCAGCTCAGCCTGCGGAAGACAAAGCGACGGATGAAAGTCCGCGCCCCAGGTTCCTTGAACGCAGTGATCAGGCCAAAGCGTCTGCGTTCCATAGGGAGCGTCGATCGAATCGAAATGCCGCTTCCCCTGATGCACGCAGGCAAACGAATGATGCCCCGGAGGATGCCAGTCCTGAGTCAAGATGACGTGTGCGAACGCAGGCGCAACGCGATGAATGACCTCGATGACCTTATCGCCATCGGGAACGGCGAGCGCCCCGCCCGGACAAAAATCATTCTGAACATCAACCACGATCAGCACATCGGAGGAAGTCGTCTTCATCATCTCGCTCGGCACTTAGATTGCACCATCTCGCCGCAGCTCTTCGATCTGCGGCCCGCTGGCGCCTAATTCGGCGAGAATGGCATCGGTATGTTCGCCCAGCAAGGGCGGAGGCAGACGGTAGGCCGGAGGCGTCTCTGACATTCTCACAGGGTTGGCAATGCTCCTTGCCATGCCCAGGAGCGGATGCTCAATCTCAACGATCAACGCGCGCTCCCTCGTCTGCATGTTTTCGAGCGCCTCAGGAACGGTCTGGATCGCCGCCGACGGAATCTTTGCTTCGGCCAGCTTTGCGAGCCATACATCTGCAGGCCGTTGAGCGAAGCGATTGCGCAAAATTGGTAGCAAGTCATCCCGATGCGCGATCCTTTGAGTATTCGTCGTAAAGCGCGGGTCTTGTCTCAGGCCCTCATCTTCGCCAAGCAACGACACGAACCGGGCCCAGAGAGCATCGGTGCCAACACCCACGACGAACGGCCGCCCATCCGCGCCGGTGAAAACGTCATAAGGAACGATACTCGGATGGGCGTTGCCCCAGCGTTCCGGAACCTCGCCGCAGTTGAGCCAGTTGCTCCCGATATTCATTAGCCACGTCAGCTGAGAATCGAACAACGCCATGTCGAGAAACTGACCTCGTCCCGACCTCTCGCGGACAAGGAGCGCCGCCAAAATCCCCATCGCCGCATAGATACCGCAGGTCATGTCCGCGATCGCCACCGGATACCGCACCGGCTCTCCCTGCGGCTCCCCGGTAAAGCTCATCACTCCAGCCTCAGCCTGAGCGATGATGTCGTACCCAGGCGAGCCAGCGCGCGATGAGTCGTAAAGGCCATAGCCCGAGATTGCGCAATAGATAAGCCGGGGATATTTCCCCATCAGTGTCTGAGGATCAAGACCACGTTTTCGCAAAGAAGCCAGCGAAGGCTGATTGATCACTAATACATCTGCGGCAGCAAGCAGCTTCTCAAGCAACTCACGGCCCTTTGGATGTTCGTAGTCGAGCGTTAACGAGCGCTTATTGCGGTTGGCGGCAAGGAAATAAGCAGATTCTCCCTGAATGAACGGCGGTCCCCAAGCGCGGGCGTGATCGCCAACAACGCGACGCTCCACTTTGATGATGTCTGCGCCAAAGTCGCCCAATAGCATCGCGCAGTAGGGCCCCGCAAGCGCTTCCGTGACTTCCACCACTCGTATCGAATCGAGCGCAGGCTGCATCGTACGCGCTACTTGACCATGGCAAAATCCTGGTCGGCAAGCTTTTGCGTGGCCGGAACCTGGTCGTAGAGCGTGCCGCGCATCCGGTGCAGTTCGGCGTCGTCAGGATGCGCCGCAATCAGAATCGAGTAGGCCTGCGCTGCGTCATACCAAACCCGTTTGTCGAAATAGACCTGCGCCCGTGCCCGATCACCCGCGTCGCCAGTCTGCGTAATCGCCGCCAGCGCTGCGGCGATCGCATCCCGCTCTGCTCCTCCGGCGATGACGATCAGTGCGGAATCCGAAGTGCCGCCCATAATGTCGATCTCCGGTTGTACGCTCCAGGAATAGGTATTGCCCGGTTTGAGCGCCGCCGCCGTCTCCGGATAAGTGAATGAGGTGCCCTCAACGGTAACGTCAAAGCTGGCGTGATCCGCCAGATCTTCCATGTGCAACTTGTATTTAGTGTCGGGAGTGCCGCTCCATTGAAAAGTCGGATGCAGCGAATAAGCGAGTCCCTTGTCTGGTGCGAAGAGCTGGACCGCTCCAATGCCGCGGGAAGCCCCGCCAATCTGATTCGCACCGGAGTGTTTGGCCGGACCTCCGATGCCTGTCTGATTGGACTTTGCCGCAGATTGCGACAGATCGAAACCATCCAGCTTCACTCGTGCGGGTCGCGGCTGAGCGGACGTTGACTGGCCGGGGTTCGAAGTTCCCGCAGACTGACCGCTCGCGGAGGACACCAAGCTCAAAATCGCAATGCCAAAGGCCGCCTCGCCGACAATTCTTGCAACTACTGGCGTTCTCATACCCCTGCTCCTCGAACTTCATGATTAGATAACGGGATTGCTTCCTGTCTGGATGTCTGCGTCTCCGCCGAATAGATCATGAGCGGCTTCTCGAAACCCCGCACCGGAGTAGTACCCAGCGCATAGAGGTTCGGAAATACGTCTTTCACTATCTCGTAAGTGTCGCCCGACATAATAATTTCGGTGTGAAAATCCTTGTTCAGGCTCTCCAGCCGCGAAGCGAGATTGACCGTCTCACCGATCACAGAATACTCCAGCCGATTTGCCGACCCGACATTGCCGCAGGTGAGAGGGCCGGTATGGATGCCCACGCCGATATGCACGTCCGGAAATGGAGCGTTGGGGTCCCGCTTAAGGTTAAGCTCTTCCATTCTGCGCAACATGGCAAAAGCGGTCTTCACTGCCTCGCATGTGTCCTCTTCCAATCCTCGCGACAGGGGAACGCCGTAGACGACCAGCAAACCATCGCCAATGAACTTGTTCAATAGGCCTCCATGCGCCCGGATGATGTTGTCCATCTCAGTGAAGTATTCGTTGAGCCACTTGAGCACAGTCTGAGATGGGACGCCGGCGCTCATGGCGGTGAAGCTGCGGATGTCGGTGAATAGCACCGTGGCCACCTTTTCATCCCCGAGCAAACTCACCTCGTCCCGGCGCAGCCAGATTGTCTGGGCAACCTCGGGATCGACATACTTCGAAAACAGACCCATCAGCTGGGTACGCTGTGCTTCGCTCTCGGAATGGAGCACTCGCTCACTGAAGTACTGATAGGCCAGGCCAAGCGGCAACGCTGCCGCGATCGCAATCGTGGTTGTGAGATAGGGGAACCATATGCGGGAATACGTGAAGAGACATTGCGCCACAAAATAGGTCGCCAGCAACATCAGCACATTGGAAATAAATCCACCGCGCAGCGACAGGATCACGACGAGATACACCGCACCAGTAACCACGACAAAGTTGATCGACCAGACAAGCCAAGCCGCCGTCGAACCTATCGCAGTCCCATCGAGCAGCGTCTCGATCGCCTCCGCGTGTAACGCGGTGCCCGGCATTCGTTCCCGCCGGCCATCCTTCTGGGCGACTCGCCAGATCGGGGTGAAGTCCTGGTCGCGGGCCGCGTCGCTTCCCTGCCCGATCAGCACCAGCTTGCTGTGAAAGGCGCTGTCCGGGACCTGGCCGCTGAGAACGTCCCAGGCCGAGACGTGTTTGACTGGGTTCGGCGACCAATGCCCGATTCTCACGCTCTTCATCAAAGGATCGTCATATGGGATCCGGTTGCCGCGAAAGGTAGCATGTTTCGCATCCAGGGGCTTTAACGTACAGTCCTTGCAGTCGGGTTCGACGGCGGCGAGATATTGCTCGGCCAGGAAGACCGGGAACGAGGCCCTGGTCTTCTTCGTCTTTTCATCGTAGGCCTCGATCCACATATCTCGAACAAAGCCGTCGTCGTCGTAAGGCATATTGATCGAGGCGTAGCCGAGCGCGCCCGGCCGGCCCTCGATGCAATACCCGGATGGCAATGAGCTGTCTTCCGGCTGGCAGAACTGCGCCATGGGCAAAGCACCTGGTATTTGCCCGGCCGAGGTCTGCGCCGCGAGGATCACGTTGGCCGCCTTCGTCAGCCCATCCTGCATCACCCGGTCCTCCTCCGCGTCGCGCGGCTCCGAGAGGAGCACATCCAATCCGATTACCGCCGGCTGTGCCTGACCTACCTGCTGAATGACCTGCGCAATAATCGATCGCGGCATCGGATATTGCTTCACCTGTTCAAAGGTCTTATCGTCGAAGTCGACAAAGACAACATCGGACGAGGGCTGCGCATAGCCTCCATGGTTGACCAGGAAGTCGTAGGTCCAGCTGTCCAGGTCTGCGTACGGAACCCAATTCGCCAGCAAGGCAACCAGCACACAGATCGTCCCCGAGAGGACCACCGAGACCAGCAGACGATCGGGAAGCCGCCGCATCGATTGCACTCCTTGCAAATAACTCTGCGCTTCAGACCAGGCGAAGGGAAGAAATAACTCCGTTGTACCATTATCGCGATAAAGCAATTTCGGGACTACAGCTCAGCAGGCCATAACCTTGTTGCGCTTTTCCTGCCGGGAAACGCCCGGTTCCTTCCTGCCACTCACATTCCCTTGTCCGAAAATGCTCTAAAACCGATGGTGAAGTTCCGCGATTTCAAGGATACTGATGGGTCAAAGCGAACCAGTACCGCTGACGCGATGAAAATCTCGACGAGACCATCAGCACGACCCGCGCAGAACGTCATGGGGCGTCATCTGACCTTGGCAGTCCCGCTGCTCGCGATCTGCGCCGCTGGATGCAACGTGACCACAGTTCCCCCGCCTGCGCCGGTCGCCACGCCTGCCCAGGCGGCGTCCGGCGTGCTCACCGCAGCGGATGTCAACTCCATCGTCCAGGCGGCTGCCGCTTCGGTCAACGTCCCCTTGGTCATCGCCGTTACCGATCGGTCGGGCAATACTCTCGCCATCTATAAGAAGGCCAACGCCCCCGTAACCGCGATCGGTAACTATGGCATAGTCGAACCATCGGACCAGGTCGCCGTATCGCTGGCCATGAGCGCGGCTTTTTTCTCCAACGACCAGGCGCCGATCTCCACCCGAACGATCCGGTTTATTTCGGCGACCCATTTTCCGCCGGGCACCGAGTTCGCTTCCGCCGGCCTGCTTTACGGGATTGAAGACACCAACCGGGGCTGCGGATTCAATGTGACCTACCTGCCGGGCCAGAGCCTACCGGTGCCGACTGCGCTCACCGGAGGGCCCGGGCCAGGAATCATTACCGGCAAACCCGACGAAGCCGATTCCAATAACTACGCGGTCAATCCGGGTGGCGTTCCCATCTTCAAGAACGGCCTGGTCGCCGGAGGCATCGGCGTGGCCGGCGCCGACCCGGCGACGGTGGAGTATGCCGGCGTTGCGGGCACCATTGGCAACGGATTCGCTCCCGTGGTTCCAGCACCGGGCGCGGTCGTTGTGGGCGGCTTCGCGCTGCCGTTCGTCGAGCAAACCACAATTCCGGCTGGAGAGAACCCCGGCTCGGCGGATGGCAGCTATGAGCCGGGATACGGGCCTCAGGCCAGCCCCGGCCCCACGCCGGAGGGCGACCTGATCGCCGAAACCGGGAGCACCCAGGGCGGCCTGACATTGGCTCAGGTGCAAAGCATCGTGCAGAGCGCCGTCAACACAGCGAACCTGACCCGGGCAATCATCCGCCTCCCTGAAGGCTCTCGCGCCCGCATGGCCATCTCCGTCGCCGACCTCGACGGACACCTGCTCGCCCTCTACCGCATGCCCGACGCAACTATGTTTTCGACCGATGCGGCCGTGGCCAAAGCGCGCAATGTCATTTACTTTTCGATCGCGCCTGGTGAACTCGCCGGAGTACCGACAGGAACAGCAGTCACGACCCGGACAATCGGCTTTGGCGCCCAGCCGTGGTACCCCTCCGGCATCCAGACAAGTACACCGGGCCCGTTCTGGGATCTCTTTCAGTTCGACGTAGCCAACCCCTGCACCCAGGGACATCAGCCCGCCAATCCTAACCAGAACGGCGTGGGCTTCTTTCCCGGCAGCGTCCCGCTCTTCGTGAACGGCAAACTAGTCGGAGGCATCGGAGTCTCCGGCGACGGCACCGATCAGGACGACTGGGTTGCGGCTGGCGCTGCGGCGGGACTCCAAGCCCCCGCCAACATCCGCGCCGACCAGATCATTCTTCGCGGAGTGCGGCTGCCCTATCAAAAATTTCCGCCAAACCCCGAGGAGTAGCACATTGTCCCGAACCCTGAGGCTCGTATTCCTGGTAGGCCTGACCACACTTCCCTGTTTTGCAATTGCCCAGGCGCCCCCGGCGGCCGCACCTCCTGTTCGCCCCACACCGCCCACCCGCGATCCCAACACGCCCGGCTATGTCACCGCGAAGGAATTGCCCGACGGCGCTATCCCTCCCGCGAACGCCGATGGAAACTTCATCATCGGCCCCACTCACACTCCCGCGCCTGAAATGTCTCCGCAGCCAGGAGTGCCCCAGGAAACGATTGTCGAGTTCACCATGAACTCGACCGACAGCAAGCTTTATCCAGGAATCGCGCGCGATCCCGGCACCTTTGGAACGCCAGATCCTACCGATCCCGCAAAACTCATCCTCACCACCAGCCACCCGGCTCCCTACACTCGGAAAGTAACGGTTTACGTCCCAAAACAATATGTCCCCGGAACGATCGCGCCATTCATCGTCGGCGCCGACGGCCCGGACCGTCTTCTGTCCACCGCCCTGGATAATCTGATCGCCGAGCACAAGGTTCCGGTCATGATCGCCATCTCCATCGGCAATGGCAGTGGCGACGCCCAGGGCAGCGAACGCGGCCTCGAATACGACACCATGTCCGGCCGCTACGCCGAGTTCGTCGAGACCGAGGTTCTCCCGCTCGTCGAGGCGAAGGCCAACGTCAAACTCACCAAAGATCCTGACGGCCGCGCCACGATGGGTGGCAGTTCCGGCGGCTCCTGCGCCCTGATCATGGCCTGGTATCACCCTGAGCTCTACCACCGCGTTCTCACCTATTCGGGGACCTACGTGAACCAGCAATGGCCGCCAAACCCCGAGACCCTGCACGGCGCATGGGAGTTTCACGAACACCTCATCCCTAACACTCCGGCCAAACCGATACGCATCTGGATGGAGGTCGGCGACCGCGACCTCTTCAATCCCAACGTCATGCGCGACAACATGCACGACTGGGTCGTCGCCAACGAGGAGATGGCCAAGGTCCTTGCCGCCAAGGGCTATCACTATCAATTTGTCTTCGTCCGCAACGCCGGGCACACCGACCGCGCCGCAAAGCAACAGACGCTGCCCGAAGCCCTCGAATATGTATGGCAAGGCTACCCGATCGAAGCGGCGGGAAAATAGGCGACCGTGTAACGCATGAACCGGCCGGCGCCATCAGCGGAGAACGGTTGTGAAGAACTCCGCGGCCTGTGTCAGAATCCGTTGCCGGACAAAAACATTTTGCAGAGAGTGATCGTCATCCACTTTCAGGAAGGTGACGGTCACGCCTGCCTTCTTGAGCACTCCCACCAGTTCCTCCGATTGGTGAATCGGCACAAGCTGGTCGCGCGTTCCATGCACAATCAGAAATGGCGGCTCGCCCGGCTTTACCTGGCCCGACTTCACTTGAAAGACCGGAGAAGCGTCGCGCCAGACCGCCGGAATCTGGGCCTCCGTCCCGCCGAAAAGCGCCGCGAACAGGGCATCGCCATCGGGGTCATGATCGGAGGTGAAATCGCTCAGCCCGCTCAGGTCCACAACCGCCTGCACCCTGCTTGAGATCGAGGGATCCGCGGAATCCGGGGAATCCGTAAGGCCCAGCAACGCGGCCAGTGTGCCTCCGGCAGAATGACCGTAGGCGCCGATTCTATCGGGATCGACATGATACTGCGCCGCATGTTGACGAACCCAACGCACCGCGCTCTGGCAATCCTGCAACTGCGCCGGCCATGGATTGCGCACCGGGCGACGATGCGGCTCGAGCAGCCGATAGTCGATGCTGAAGGCCACGAAACCCGCATGTGCCAGCTCTGCCGCATCGTCGTCCATCACTGACCGGTCACCTTCGATAAAACTGCCCCCATGAATCAGGACGATCCCCGGCGCGGGCACGCGGTGTTTTCTCGGCTCGTACACATCGAGGCGCAGCTTCTGTCCGTCCACAACCGCATACACGACGTCCGCATGAGTGGGAGACGGCGGCTGCGAACGATTGCCCTCGGGCGGCGGAGTCATAGGCCCTCTTTGCGTATTGAGCGCCAGGGAAGCAAATAGGACGAATGCTGTGGTTACGCCGCTTGTCATATCAATTGTCGCCAGAGTGGGATCCCCTTTTAGCGATGCAATCCACGTCCCATAGAGAAGCCTATCAAGCTGCCCGGCCATCTGCCTGGAGTTGCAAAAGCACACGAGAGTTCCTACCCTCAACTCATGAGCCAGGAAATTTGGAACGCAGTTGAAGGCTACATTCTTGAGAACCTCATTCCCGCTGACCCAATACTGCAGGAGGCCCTCAAAAGAAATAACGCATTGGGTCTTCCAACGATCGATGTGGCTCCTAATGAGGGCAAGCTGCTGTACCTGCTTGCAAAGATGCGCGGCGCAAAAAGGATCCTCGAAATCGGAACACTGGGCGGCTACAGCACCATCTGGCTGGCTCGTGCGCTGCCCGAAGGTGGAACGCTGACCTCACTTGAGCTCGATCCGAAACACGCCGAGGTTGCCAGGGCAAACATAGCTGGCGCAGGTCTCTCCTCTAAAGTCGAAGTCCAAATCGGCCCGGCCTTGGATTCGCTCTCGCAACTGCACCGGCAAGGAGCGTCGCCCTTCGACTTCATCTTCATCGACGCTGACAAGTCCGGCTACCCGGCGTACCTCGATTGGTCGATGCGCCTCTCCCAACCGGGCACAGTCATCGTCGCAGACAACGTTATCCGCGAAGGCGCAGTCATTGAAGCTGACAGCAAGGACTCTTCCGTCCAAGGCGTTCGCCGCTTCCTGGAGAAGATTGGGGCCAATCCGCGTCTCGAAGCGACCGCTATCCAGACCGTAGGAACCAAGGGCTACGACGGATTTGCGATGGCCGTCGTGATTTCTGCTCCGTGATGCTGACGGCGAGCACGGTTGTTCCCGAGCATCTTACTGGCTCCGCCAGGTAGTGCCCAACTGCTCGTACAGATATTGCACCCGTTCCGGAAGCTTCACATCGACCAAAGGCTTCGGCTCCTTCGTGGACAGAATCCACCAGGCCTTTGGGGCTTCGGCCAAGTTGTAGCCTGCATCCTTCATGAGGCAAAGGCTGATTCTTGCCGCCTGACGTTGAATGCGCAACTCGGCGTCGGAAGCGATCTTGTAGGTGGCCACTTGGGACGCAGCGCCGACACCGAACGGAATGGCCAACTCAGCCACCTCCGCAGCTGCGGCCTTAATCTGGAGGGACTGCAATCGGTAATATTGATTTTGGAGCAGCCCCGCAACACCGTCAGCCAACACGGCGGCCAGTTGCGAGTCGTTTTCCATCCGCTCCACCACCTGTTTCGGAACAAGAATGACCCCCGAGGGCCAAATCATGGCATCCCGCAATTTCGGCTCATCCACCAGCTGGAAACGGAAATGCAACTTCGTTGGGTCGGAGTCCGGAAGATCTTTCTGATATTGAGGCACCAGACTTTCACCGACCTTGCTTATCCGGGCCTGCATTGTGGGGTCCGGGTAGGGCGGTGTTTTCTTAGGATCTACCCCAAGGAAAGCCTTAGCGGCTGGGTTTTGCTTCGCATTTGGGTCAACTGCCGCCGGATCATAGTCGGCCTTCTCACGGGCCTTCTCTTGACGAGAGGGAACATTGTTCCGGGTCAGCTTAACAGCTGAGGCCACCACGACTCCGTCCTCCCGCTGCTCGCCTATATACGAAATCGAGATGTTAGTTCCAACATCGGAGAGCGAGGCTAAAGGAGGCGTAAAAGTAATAGACGTCTTGGTGCTCAACAAGATTACATAACCATCCGCCAGAACAAGCTTTCCTTCAGCTTCGCCGGCAGGCGGCGCTGGAAGGCGATCTATCAGACCGGATCCTTTTACCTCTGTGCTATCAGGCGGTACGAAGAGCACCCTTTGCGCTCTGATGCTTTGCTTTTTCTTGTCCAGCTTGCCGAAGACCAGTACGTGCGCCCCAAGATACGGGTCCGGATTCCCGAGGATGGACTGGCTTTGGACAAGGTTTCCGCGCGCAAACTCGGCCTTTTTTTCGACGATGGCCCGAAAGCCGTTAACATCGAAGTCCGCCGAAGAGGCCGACCGGGTAATGTACCCGTCGAGCGCTGGCAGATACTCGGGCTGCTGAGCAACCAAGCTTGTTCCCAAAGCAAACAGCAGTACAGCAAGAAATGATGATTTCATAACGAGCAAAAATTGATTGAGATCCCTGCCGACGGCTATCCGACGGCGCGTTGTCGAGCACAAACCAGCTACCGAATCGCCGCCGAAGTCTTCTTCATCTGCTCAGCAAACTTCGGCGCGCTGTAGGCGGAAGGATTATCCAGCAGCCGGTACATCTGGTCGATGTCCCCCTTAAGCTCGGGATTCGGCGCGGCAAGGTTGGCATAGGCAAGATACAGCGAATCCAGAGCCATCGCCGCCTGCTCCGCCGAACGCTCGCCATCCAGCGAAATCCCGTCGGAATCGTTCGCGATCTCACGCATCAGCTGCTCCGTCTGGGCGCGGTCGTAGGTGGTGTCGCGCATCTTTCTCGCAAGTTCGCCGGCCAGCTGAGCGCCGCGGTCGCACTTGGCCGCCAACGCAGTCCTGTCGGGCTTTAATTCGGCCACCAGCGCGGAGATTTCGGTCATGGTCGAGGCCAGCTCGGCTTCCGCCGTGGGATCGGCGCTGCGCGCGAGATGCCGAAAGACTACATACCGTGACGGATTGTACGGGGGATTTCCCGGCCTCCGCGTCCCGTAACCCTCCTGCTGCCGCCAGCTGTCCTCCGGTTTCGTCAGGCTGTGGTGGCAGGTAAAGCAATCCATTTCGGTATATTCGGGCCAATTCGCACCGCGCGCGTGCCGCGCCAGCCGGGTCATGCTCTCTTCCAGTTGCGTCGCCTGACCGATGCTCCAGATGCGCACACCAAACAACTTGTCGTTAATCGGCTCTTTGGAGTCTGGACCTTTCTCCACCCAGTGTGGAGGCTCGATCGAACTAAACGAGTCCAATTCAAAAGTCAGATCGGGGTGGCCAGCCGCCAGCATCTCATGGTCGACCTCAAGACCCGGCGCGCCGAGGTGGCACGTCAGACATTTCTCCGAACGGACCGCCAGATCCTTGTTGTCCACCAGACCAAGCCTGACCATATCGGCATGTTTGGCGTTCGCCTCGACATGCGGCCCCAACCATTTTTCCGCCGGTCCGTGGCAGCTCTCGCAGCTCACGCCCTCAGCTATGTCGAACTGGGTGCCGCGTTGGTCGGCGGGGACAGAGAGCGCGTGGCAAACCAGGCACTTCTGCGCCTTGGTGGGATCGCCAATCTTGAGGATCTTTGCCATCCGCTGCGCCAGCGGCTGGTTGAGCACGGTGTAGGCTCGCGAATGCCGATCCTGCACGATCCAGGTGCTGTATTCGTTCTGCAGGATCTTGGTCGTATCCCGCGCCTGGATGCCGCCATGGCAGGCCGAAGCACTGCACGAGCCTGGGCCAACATACTTGTAACCCTTGCTGGCATCGGCCGGCAGCGCCGAAGCCTGTAGCATTCTCGTGATCTGACTTCCAGAAGGATTCGTCGACTGCGCCCAACCGGGCCCGGCGCTCGCAAAGAGAAACACGAGAATAAATAGCGCCGCGACCTTTGGAGAGCCGACCGATCCTGAATAATTCATCCCGCTCATCTAACCGTAAATCCGGGTACTTTGCAATCATTTCTTACTAGCCTTCGCTGGCGTACTTGAGATACAACACAGGTACTTGATCGGAACGACTTTTGCCTGCTCTGAATGTGCAGCAGCAGATGGCCGATGGCCAGGAGTGCATCATGGCAAGTGCTTCAGAGGTCCACGACGGCGGCCACATTCCGGGACGGGAAACCGGAGACATCGTCGAGGACCTGCGCAATGCCCAGGAGCAAAAGGGCTTCATTTCGCCGGCCGAGTTTGAGGTCATCGCTAGACGCCGCGGCCTCCACGTCAAAGATGTCCATACCGTCGCCAGTTTCTTTCCTCATTTCCGGCTGAAGCCCCTGGCCCGCGCCGATGTTCGCGTCTGCGACGACATGACATGCCACCTCCATGGAGCCAGGCAGCTCCGTGAATCGCTCGAGCTGCGCTTCGCCGGGCAGAGCGACGTATTGATTCGCGACGTCTCCTGCGTCGGCCGCTGCGATCATCCCCTGGTGGTGAGCGTCAACGAACACGTCCATCAGGAGGCCGATCTGGCCTCGACCACCGGCCTGATTCTTGAGGAGCTCGGCACGAATGTCCCCGAGCGAGAGCCGCACCTGCCACGCAGCTTCGCCGAGCGCGGACTCCATCTCAAAACCGACCCTTATCCTGACGAAGCCAGCCGCTACGGCGCCCTCCGCAAATTCATCGAGACCCGCGACCACAACTGGGTTCTCAACACTCTCAAAGACGGCGAACTTCGCGGCATGGGCGGTGCCGGCTTTCCCGCCTATCGCAAATGGGAAGGCGCGCGCAGCGCCCCGGGCACCGAAAAATTCGTCGTTTGCAATGCAGACGAGAGCGAGCCCGGAACCATCAAAGACCGCTTCATTCTGCAGCATCTCCCTTACCTCGTCTTCGAGGGAATGATTGTCTGTGGTCTCGTCGTCGGTGCTCAGAAAGGCTATCTCTACTGCCGCCATGAGTACGAGCAGCAGATCGAAGTCCTCCGCACCGAGCTGGCCCGCATCTATTCACTCGGGCTCTGCGGACAGAACATCCTTGGCTCGGGCCTGAGCTTCGAACTTGAAGTCTTCGTCAGCCCTGGAGGCTACATCTGCGGAGAAGAGACCGCATTGATGGAGGCGATCCAGGGCCATCGTGGCGAGCCGCGCAACAAGCCGCCCCGCACCGTCAGCAGCGGAGTCTGGAACAAACCCACCGCGCTGAACAACGTCGAAACTTTCGCTCTCGCCAGCAGCATCCTGATCCACGGCCCCGAGTGGTACAAGGCGCAAGGGCGTCCCGGCTATCCCGGACTCAAATTCGTCGGCGTCACCGGTGGCGTCGTCAATCCGGGCGCCTTCGAAGTCCCCATGGGCATCTCCTACCGCGAACTGATCTTCGACCTCGCCGGTGGCCCACCCCCCGGTGAAGAAGTGGTCGGCTTTGCCCCCTCGGGGCCTTCGTCGGGTTACCTTCCTGCGTCCATGCTTGATACGCCGCTCGACTGGGCAACACTATCTAAGTTGGGTTCCATGGTCGGCTCGGGTGCCGTCGTGGTCTGCACCAATCGCGCCTGCATGTTGGACATGGCCTTCAACTCGGTACGCTTCTTCCGCAACGAGTCCTGCGGTAAATGCGTTCCATGCCGCATCGGCACCCAGAAGATGGTCGAGATGCTCGATGCCTGGATGCACGGCACGACGATAGCCGGAGACTACGGACTGCTCGAAGAGCTCTCACACACTCTGAAGCAGACCTCGATCTGCGGCCTCGGTCAGATCGCGCCCGTCCCCATTCAATCGGTCATCAAGCACTTTCCCGAAGAAGTGGACGACCATATCAAGAAGCACCGCTGCCGCGCCGGCGTCTGCTTTCCAACGGGAGCGAGGCGATGAGCGAAAATCCGCAGTCGCCGCCCCGTTCATCACCCGTTTCCCCTCTTGACCCGCCGCCAGCGGCCGTGAAGGCCGCACCAGCTCACGAACACGGCCACTCCGCCACGCTCACTTGCACCATCGACGGCCAGTCGGTGACCGTTCCCCACGGCACCACCATCTTCGACGCCGCCCGGCTAAGCGGCATTCCGATCCCGACCCTCTGTCACCAGCAAAACCAGACGCCCGTCGCAGTCTGCCGCATCTGCGTTGTTGATTGCGGTGAGCGCGCCTATCAGGCCGCATGCATCCGCGAGTGCGAGCCGGACATGAAAATCCAGACCGCCTCCCCTGGCGTTCTGGCCGCCCGCAAAACCCTTTACGAGCTTCTACTCGCTGACCATCCGTCGCCCTGCATGCGCCAGCAGCACAGCGGCGACTGCGAACTCGAGACGCAGGCCGCCAAAGCCGGCCTCGGGCTTGACCATGCTGACTATCACGGCCTCGCGCCGACGCGCTATCTCAAGCGCTCCGTGCCTGTGCTCAGCCCTGACGATTCCTCGCTCTCCATCCACGTCGACTATGCCGCCTGCATCCTCTGCGACCGCTGCGTGCGCGGCTGCTCCGAGATTCGCCACAACTTCGTCATCGCCCGCCAGGGCAAGGGATACCACGCCGCCATCGCCTTCGACGACAACAAGCCGATGGGTAACTCCACATGCGTCTCGTGCGGCGAATGCATGGTCTCCTGCCCGACCGGAGCGCTGACTAACAAGCGCGTGCTCGGCCAGAACCTGCTACAAATCCATCCCGAAGCGCTCAGCCCGGAAGTCGAAGCCCTTCTGGCAATGCCGATCTTCAAGAATGTCTCCGGCACTTTCCTCGAACTCAATCGCGGCGCCATCATCCAGCGCCGCATTAAGGCCGGCGAGATCATCGTGCGCGAGGGCGAGAATGGCTCGACCGCTTTCTACATCGTCGACGGCAAAGCCGACGTTTATATCTCTTCGCCACGCGCCCACGTCAGCAATCCAGAGCAGAAGACCGGCCTCGTCGCCCGGATAGCCAGCCGCCTGCTCTCGAAGAAAGAAGAAAAACGCGAGGGCGAATCCGGCAATCGCACCTTCATCCCCATCGACGCCTCGGTTGACTTGCCCTACGACGATCCCATCGCCGAACTCGGCCCCGGCGATCTCTTCGGCGAAATGACCTGCATGAGTTTTTATCCACGCTCGGCCACGGTCCGCGCCAAGACCGACTGCGTCATGCTCGAGATGCTGCGCAACGTGCTCGACGTTATGCAGAAGAACAAGACCTTCCGCGAACAGCTCGACCGCAACTACCGCACCCGCGCACTGCGCACCCATCTGCTCAGCGTCCCGATCTTTTCTACGCTCGACGAGGATTTCATCACCTACCTCCAAGACCGCGTCGAACTAGTCCGCTTCGCTCCCGGTCAGGTGATTACCGAGGAAGGCGCGGACGCCGACGCCTTTTACCTCGTCCGTATCGGTTTCGTAAAAGTGTCTCAAGTCCACCGCGGTGAAGATCTCGTGCTCGCCTATCTTCCGCGAGGCGGATACTTCGGCGAGATGGGCCTGCTCGCTCTCGAGAGCGGCCAGACGGCAGGAAAGCGCAACGCCACCTGCACGGCGCTCGACCACGTTGAGCTGGTAAAGATATCCGCCGAAGACTTTCACGAGATGCTGTTGCGCTTCCCCGATGTGCGCCGCAGCCTGGAGCAAGTCGCGCGCGAGCGTGCCGCCGAGAACCTCGCCCAGCAGCGCCGCGTGGAGCGAAACGTTCCGCTCGACAGCTATCTTGCTCAAGGACTTATGGACGCGCAAAGCCTCCTCGTCCTGGATCTCGAAAAATGCACGCGTTGCGACCAGTGCGTCCGCGCCTGTGCCGATGCCCATGACGGAGTCACGCGCCTCTTGCGCGACGGCCTGCGTTTCGACCACTTTCTCGTCGCGACCTCCTGCCGCCAATGCAAAGACCCGCTCTGCATGGTCGGCTGCCCCGTCGGCTCCATTCGCCGCCGCAACTCGCTCGAAGTCATCATCGAAGACTGGTGCGTCGGCTGCGGTCTCTGTGCCACCAATTGCCCCTATGGCAACATCAACCTGCAGCAGATCGTGCAGGAAAATACCCTCGGAGCCGCGCCGAAACAGGCCGTGCGCAAGGCGACCTCCTGCGACCTCTGCCACAATTTGCCCGAACCCAGCTGCGTCTACGCCTGCCCCCACGACGCGGCGCATCGCGTGAAGCCCGAAGAGTTCTTCGCCGACTTCCTGAAGTCGCAATCCGCCGGACTGCAGACGACTGGAGACTAGCCAGATGCGCATCGACCGCACCCATCGTCCCTGGCTAATCGGAAGCTGCGTGCTCCTTGGCTTCCTATTCCTGATTTACATTCCTTACGCGCTATGGTCGACGAAGGTCGGAGGTGGCACAGCCCTCGGCATCCTCTACGGCCTTATCGGCTTCGGCTTTATGCTCTTCGCCGCCGCGCTCGGCATTCGCAAACGTTTCCCTATCTGGAGAATCGGCCGCGCCCAGCACTGGATGCGCGGCCATCTCTGGCTAGGCACCATGGCGCTTCCAGTGATCTTTCTTCACGGCGCATTCCACTTCGGAGGCTGGCTCACGACGCTGCTGATGGTGCTCTTGATCATCGTCACCATCAGCGGACTCTTCGGTGCCTTCCTGCAACACACATTGCCCACGCGCATGATGCACGAGGTTGGCTACGAGACCATCTACGACCAGATCGACCACATCCGTGAGGGCCTCGTCACCGAGGCTGAGCAGCGATTCCAAAGCATGACCGAGGAGATGGCGCCAAGCACCGGCGCGGGCGCGACCGTAGTGCTCACCTACCTCGACACCGTCCCGGAGTTGCAAACCGAGTTGGCGCAGTACAGCGCCTTCTACGAGAACGAAGTTAAGCCCTATCTGCAAAACACGGTCAAAAAATCGCCGTTGAGGGCCCGCGATTACTCCAAAGCGGAGTTTGAACGCATCCGCGCACTGCTACCCGAAAGCGGGCACAACACCCTCAAGGCCCTCGAAGAGATTTGCGAAGAAAAGCGCCAGCTCGACCATCAGATCATCCTTCACCGCACGCTGCACGGCTGGCTGCTCTGTCACCTCCCGCTCTCGCTTGCGCTGATTTTGCTTGGATTCATCCACGCGATCGGAGCGATGCGCTACTAGGCCCCTATGGAGATACGCAAGCGCTCACAAAAGGCGGTGGCCCGGCGGCACGACCTGAACTACTTCAAGAAAGGGTCGCCCATCCGCCATTGGCAGTGGAAGCTCGCCGCGGGCGCGATCACGGCCGCCCTAATATGGATTGCAGTCGTCTCGATTTCGCAAGGTCGCCAACTCCTCTCCAAAGGCCCGATTTCCTCGTCCCATGCTGTCTTCGGTGCGAAATGCGAAGCCTGCCACGTCGATGTAAAGAGCGCTCTTTCCCAGGACTCAAGCTTCCGCCGCCACGTTCCCGATGCCGCCTGCCAGAGCTGCCATCAGGAGCCCGATCATCAGACCAGACTCGCGCTCGCATCGTTCTCAACGCCCGAATGCGGAACATGTCATGTCGAACACACCGGTTCCATGATGCTCGCCAACGCATCTGACAAGACCTGCACGAGCTGCCACGGAGATCTTAAGAGTTCGCACTACGCCTCACGCATCCATTCCTTTGTCGATGGCCATCCGCAGTTCGCTCCGCTCAGGGCCGGCTACCAGGACGACCAGAAGATCAAGTTCAACCATCAGGCACACATGCAGAAGGGCCTCAAAGGCCCGAACGGTGCGGTGTCCCTGAACTGCGCCGACTGCCACCGCACGCCCGCCGTCCAGACCCTCACGCCGTGGAGATTTGGATCAGCGCCGCAGTTGCGCGACGCCTCACTTGACATGACTGCGGCGACCTCAGGTGCCTCCCCACCAAACTTCTTCAAGCAGGACCCGCTCCACCCCACCGACAACCGCGCCTACATGACCGCAACTGCCTACGCCGAAAGCTGTCACGACTGCCACGCCCTCAAGTTTGACAAGCACATCTCCGAGGGAGCTCCTCACGCTTCGCCGGAAGAAGTAGCCAGGTTTATTCGAGCAAAGATTCAGGCCTACGCCGCGCAAAATCCGCAGGTCGTCGCGGCAGAGATCCGTAATTGGACCGACGAGCCGATGGCCAAGGTCCCGCAATACCGGCCGTTGCCGCCTCCACACAATGCCCAGGAGTGGGTCGCGGTCCGCACCCGCCAGGCCGAACGCCGGCTTTGGTACCAATCCTGCAATCTCTGCCACGTGATGAAGATTCCCGATGACTCGCCGACCGTCGTCGCCGCTAGCCTTCGGTCGGTCCAATACGACACCCTCACCGTCCACACCATGACCGTCGCGACGCTGCCGCTGGACAGTCTCGCCCTGCCAACTGTCGCTCCCACCAAACAGAAGACCCGCTGGTTCACCGATGCCGTCTTCAGCCACCAGGCCCACATCGCAGTAAGCTGCGAATCCTGCCATGTGCGGACCCGCATCAGCAACCAGGGCAGCGACATCCTGCTGCCCGGCATCGCCTCATGCCAGAAATGTCACGACGGTCGCACCAGCCCGCAAGGCCCAGCCCTGGCCTCGGGCCACGCCGAGAGTGGCTGCTTCCTGTGCCATCAGTATCACGACTGGAATCATCCGCAGATCGCCCCAGTCGTTCCGCGGAACCTCGATTTCAAAGAGATTAGCGAACTGCTGCCGATGCGTTGAGGCGCGAAGCGCCGCTTTATCCTCTGCCGTGGCCGTTCGACGTCTGCCCGTTTGTGCCCGACCAGCTCCCGATGCTGTACTCGCGGACATAGCCGGTCGATTCGGTCGAAATCGTGACCTTCAGGTTGCCACCGGCATCGCAACTGTAATCCTCACGCACCAGAAAACTCTGAGGCGCATCGAAACGGCTCACGGATTTGCCCGCCAGCTCAGCCTCCTGCTGCAAATGCCGATCAAAGGGAAAGAGAATCTCATCCCAATTGGTGATCTCACCGGTCGGCTGCCCATCAGGATTCAGGTGCGTGCACTCGAGGTAGCGGAAATGGCCGATATTATGAGCCGGCTGGTAGGCCCTAGCACTGTGCAGAGCAGGCTCGCCCGGAGCCGGTAGCTTTGCGCCTCGCGGAAAGATCAGGTCGAAGGTAATATTCTGCCCCTCGTCCGACTCTCGCCACAAACCAAAGTTCTCGGTGAACTGGTCGGTTATCTGATCGGCCGCATTCCCGGTCTGCGCGCCAGCGCGAATCGCCAACCCCACAGCACTCGCCGACCGCATGTAAGCGGAGCGCTTCACCCGACGGCCAAAGGTCTCTTTGAGAACTCGCGCGACAGGCGGCAACTCCGACCCACCACCCGTCACGTAGATTGTGTCCAACGGATAATCAGGTTGATCAGCTAGTAACCGCTCGACGACCTCGCTCGTCGACTCGATCAAGGGTCGGCAACGCTCGTAGTAGGCGTCGACCGGGACCGTGACCTGCTCCCAGCCCGGATGCGCACGCTCGAGATCGACCGTCAGCTTGCGAGTGTTGGGATTGAGCGACTCCTTCTTCTCGCGGCACTCTTCGAGCAGTTGGTTCGACTGGTATCGGCTGAGCGACGAGGGGGACCGCCCCGACAGCTCCAGTGCAAGATCGGACAAAATGGCATCAAAGTCTTCCCCGCCAAGATTCGGAATTCCGTCTGTGGCAACAACGGTGTGTTCCGTCTCGCCAAGCGCGACCAGCGACACGTCAAACGTCCCGCCTCCCAGGTCATAGACAGCCAGGCCAGTATTGCGGCCTTTGCGCTCCTGGCTGTTGCGATGCGCAAACTCAAGCGCCGCGGCGGTCGGCTCGTTCAACAGGCCGAGGACCTCAAAGCCGCCAACCCGCGCTGCCTCTTCGGTGAGGAAGCGCTGATTGCTATTGGCGTTCGCGGGAACACCCAGCATCGCTTCAAGCGTCTCCGCCTTCTTCGCGCGAAGGTTCGAATGCTCCCGCAATTCGCGGTGCAGCGCGGCCATCGTCTCTTCGAGCAGCAGCCTCAGGGGCAGCTGCTGGCCGGCAATTTCAATCCTGGTGTGTGGTCCTGCGCCGCGCAGTAAGCGCTTGAGCGAACGCACAACCATCCATGCGGGATCATTCTGCCGGGCAACCGCCTCCCAGCCGTACAGCCGCATGTTTCCTTTCACCGCGACCGCAGGCGGAAACCAGTCGCGCCCCTCGCCTTCAGGGGTCTCAAAGTTGACGATCGGGAAGTTGCCGCGGTCGGAGGCCGCCACGACAATGCGCGTCGTTCCGAAGTCGATACCAATTTTCATCTCACAGTCATTTTATCGCTGGCACACACCTACACTCGCGTAGCGCGATTGTGGATATCGAGGCATTTACTTCTGTTCAGCCTTAGCCTGAACGGCTCCGCCAGGCGGCGTCTCCGCCGGCGGCCCCGGAGGCCCATTCGTCACCGTATACAACTCCCCATTCCGCAAATAAAGCCGCTGCGCCTCTTCATGATTGAAGGGCCGCGCGCCACGCCGTCCGAACACCGACAGCTGATTGCCATCCTCATCGACCGCACGATCGCGGTCGACACCTTTGGAGATGATCAACGCCTCCCCGCCCATCTTGCGCGTCGCAATCAGCTTCGGTGCCGGCGCCGGGCTGAAGCCGTAAAAGTTCGGCTGCGTCTTCGGCCCGAAGATCTCCACAACCCTCATTCCATTCTTGCCATCGGCGACAAAGGCAAACTGCTCGGAGCTGACCATCCCGATCTTCACATCGCGCACATCGTTCAGTGCCCCTCCGGCATTGAACATCTGCGCCAGCTTCGGTTGTTCGGGTTTCTCGACATTGACGATGGCAATCCCGTTCTTGCCGGCGGAAACATACGCATACGTGCGGGCCACATAAACGTTGCGGGCATCGTCGATCGGCACTTGCGCCTGAGCAACCTGCACTGGATGATCAAGATGCGTCACATCGAAGACTTTCAGCCCAGCGCGATCAACCACAAAGGCATAGCGGAACTGAATCGCAACTCCCTGCGGGTCATCCAGCACCGGGGCGCCAATCTCCGCAACAATCTTCGGATGCAACGGATCGGCCAGCGCCACAACCTCCAGCCCGCGATTGCAGAGAATGTAGGCATACGTTCCCGCAATCGTGATGCGATGCGCGCCGGTCAGCTTGCCATCCGGATTAAACGTGGCCCCGCGCTTCAGGAAGTTGTTCTGCGGGTCGCCATCGAGCAGCGTCCCCACACCCGTCTTCGGATCGCCTACCACCACCAATCCTTCTTCGCGGTCGGCCACATAGAGGAAGGCATAGAGCGGAGCAATCCCCTGCTCCTCGTTCTCGGGAATCTGTTTGCGCAACGGATCAAGCGCCAGCGTGCTCGGCGAAGCAATCGCCGCCGCGTCCTTCGTCTTCAGATAGAAGCGCTGCCCCAGCGGCGAAACCGGAGCGGTAATCACCCGCTGCGATTCGTCCTTCACATCCACATCGGCGACATCGTAGACGCGAACCCCGCCATGCCCCAGCGCGGCATATAGATACTCACCGCGCAATTGAACATCTTCCACATCGCCGGCGTGGCTGTAACCCTCACTCAGCAGCCGCCCGTGATCGGTGAACTTCTTGTAGTCATCTGGATACGCCATCTGCTGCAGATCGCTGCCGATGATCGCCGGCGGCTCGGTGCTTTCGGCGATGGGCACCGCCTCAAACCCATGTTTCCCGGCCGCAACATAGATGTACTTGCCCATGAAGTTCAGGAAGTTCGTGCCTTGCACCAGTACCTGCGCCATCCACGCATTGTTGTCCTTTTCGGAGGACACATGGCAGTCGGTACACTGCTTCGTCTCTTTGGCCCGAACCGTATGCGGCACATAGGTGCTAAACGCCTCGCCGCTAAATCCCGGCGCGGACACAGTCTGTTGGGTCTGATAGAGCCAGTCCCTATTATTGTTTTGCGAGCTGACCACGACCGCGCACGCGGAGCGCACCGGAGCTACCCGATTCCCAGTCACCGTCCCGTCGATGCCCAACATATAAACGTCGTCACGAAGGACGTGAAAGTCGTAGGTCGTATAGTTACGCGTCATCAGCCCTTCGTTATGGAGCATCGGCATGCGCTGGTTGGCAATCATCTGCAGATGGCAACCGAAGCACGAAGTCGTCCACGAAGTATGGCAGCTATAGCAGGTCATCCGCCCATTGCTGTGCGCCAGCGCGGCCTCGTCCGAGATCGTTCCCCAGTGAATTCCATCTTTCTGGATGGTCTTCGCCAGCCGCGATTTCTCGCTGTAATGCGAATTGCCGGGAGTGATCGTATCCAGCACCTGAACGACCTCCCACTGAGTGCCCTGCTCCACATTCGACCGCTGCCAAAGCTTCCCGTCGCGCCAATAGAAGCGCGCCTCTTTCCACGGAGTCCTCATGCGCAGCAGGTTGCTCGACTCATCCTGAGCCGAAGCTGGCCCACTCGTCCTAAGCGTCGCCTTGTGCGCGATCGTGCCGTGGCAGTCCTCGCACGAAATCTCGACCGCATTGCGCGTCTCGCCATAGAGCTTGCCGTTCCCATGCGCGTCCTGTTCAAAGTGGCAATCGATGCAGTGCATCCCCTTTTCCAAATGAATGTCCTTCAGGTGGACGGACTTCGCCAGCTTCTCAGGATCGTCGTTCGAGATACGGTTCCCATCCTGATCTAATAGGTAACCTTCGCGATCGCGCTTGAAGACGGCGCGGAAGATCCACCCGTGACTGTGGAAGTCCGCAAACTGCGTGTCCTTCAAGTTCTTATTGAACTCTGGCGAGCCAACTTGCTTTAGAAACTCGACATCGCTCCAGTTTCCTTTTGGCGCAGAACCCTCAGGATTGCGAACCCGAACATCATGAATCTCCTGTTCGGTCGGGTTCTTCTGCTTCGCCGGGTACATCTTGTCACCATCGACCTCGTTGTCCCACCAGGTGTAGCCGAAGTAAGTCGTCTCCATGTTTGTGCCAGGATGCATGTGGCAGACCATGCACTGACTCGAAGGGATGATCTTCGTAAAGACGTGGCGAAGCGGGTGCCCCGACTCCAACTTGTCGATCGTCGGGTCGACGCTGATGCTGGTGCCGTCATGGCCATACTTCGCATACTGGGCCGAGTGTTCAGCAGAGCGATCATTGGCGTAAATCACGTGGCACCCAGAGCATCCACTGCCGCGATAATCGCCGGGCTGGTCATTAGTTCCCGGGAAACTCAGCAGCGGATCAAGCAGGCGCGTCTTCTGCAGTCCAAGAAAAACCGGATCGGTACGCAACTGGGTGCCAAAACCGCGATTGCTCAGTTTGAGATCAGGATCGCCTGGGTCTTCCTCTGGGCTCGGAATTCCAAGCTCCGCCTTCTTCTGGCCGCCGCGCTCAAAGACGCGCAGCACATTGCCCGGTTGCGAAATCTCCCACCGCTGCAACGGATCGAGATACGGCAAAACCCCCTTCGTCCGCGTCTCCTCAGCCGTCGGCGGCGGAAATGTCCGCAGACGCTGCGGCTCGCCATTCGCATCATAGGACTCGCCAAAATGCGGGTTCTTCAGCGGAAACGCGCCATTGTTATACAGCGCCGCGCCCCAGAGCATCGCGCCATGGGTCATCATGCTGGTCGAAACGTTGCGTACCTCTTCTGTATGGCAACCCGACGAACCACATGTTTGCGGAGCGACACGCAGGTCGCCCGGATTCACGAACCGTACCCACTCCAGGCTCTCCCGCAGCCAGCGCGTGTATACGCGGATGGGATGGCCACCACGCGCGGCATCCTCGGCAAACCGCGGCTGCACATGCGCTTTGCGCGTCGCCGCGATGTATTCCGCCGATTTCGGCGCGCCCGCCGCCATCACATTCGGATCGCCGCCATGACAATCGGCACAGCCGATGATCACCGGCGAATCCGGATGCATCGAGGCGCTGTCCGTCGCCGTGTGACAGCTCATGCACCCGGCGCTCTGTTGCTTCGCCTGCTCGGGCGTTTCTCCTCTGGGGATCGAACCGATGGACTGGGGCGCAGCCGCCTCGGCCGCATGCGCGACCAAGCGGTTGCCGGAAGTCGCCAGGAGCAGGCCAGCCACAATCAAGGCGAGTACCGTCAGCCAGCCGGTCAGCGCATTCCCGCGCACCGCCTCCAGAACTCGGTTGCCGCGAAACTTCCCGGGTTGATCGCCGATCCCAGTCATCTACCCTCTCGCAGTGTGCCTTGATGCTAGTCAGTCCAATCAGAACTGATAACGAATCGTGCCAAATCCTGATAACAGGGTCTTGCTCTGATAAATCTCTCTAAGTCCAAGCGCCGGAGGCAACACCGCTATACCGCCGGTAACGATAATGTTGTCCGAAAGGGGCGGCCGCCAAATTACGCCCATACTCGCATCCACTCCGATTCCGTGATGAATCGGGTTCTGAAACAAAAGAAACTCCAGCGGCTCGGTGCGCACAAATCTGAGGTAGTTCACATTGGTGACCATCTTAAGAGTCGGAGTCAGCTTCGCGTCAACCCCGGCGTTCACCACGTAGATGCCGGGATTCACAAAGTTTGACTGGCCCTCATCCTTGCTCGAATTCAGGTCGGGAAGAAAGCTGTCAGGCGACGTCAAGCCCACGCCGGTTCCCGTCAGACGAATCCCCTCTCGATTAAAGAAGCTGAACTCGCCACCAGCGAAAGCCTCGTTGTCCACAATCGAATCGAAACCGCGGGCAATGCGGTCCTTGGGGCCGCGCGGGTTGGCATCACCCGACGCATAGAGAAACGAGCCGCGAAAGCGCAGCCAGTCCTCATCGACGGAGAGCTCGAGGGCCGCCAGTTGCGCATTGATATCGACTTGCCGCGCGGCCAGCGGATTGAAGGTGTCATGCCCAAGAGCCTGGTAGAAGGCATGGTTGATATCGAGGCGATGGATATGCCCGTCCCCGGTCCAGCCAATGTAATAGGAGCGAACGCTGTGCGGCTGGGCCGTTCCAATCGGCGCAGGTCGCACCAGGAAACCGTTGTCGTCATAGTGGATCGTCGGGTCGTCGTTGCTCCAATCGAAACTGAACTCCGTCGTATATCCCTTGAAGCCGGCGTCCTGAATATAGAGGTTCGCCACGCCGACCTGCCGATATCGGCGCTGAAACGTGTTCAGACCGCTGTTGGTGTCTTTTTCCAGCAGGTCGAAGAAGGCTGCGTTGTACTGAAATCGATTAGAGCGCAGGTTGCCAAAAACACGCACGCCATTCTGCTCATCGGCAAAGATAAACCCGCGGAAGTCGGAGGAGAACTGCTGGATTCCGGCGCGGATGGAGATGAAGTCATAGTTCGGACTAAGGTCCTTCAGCTTAACTTCGACGAAAGCCTCCTGAAGGCCGATATGTTGGTCGAAGCGGTCCGTCCCCTTCGCCACGTTCACGTTCACGATGCCGTTTTCCTGGGTCGCGAGATAGTTCAGATTGAACGCCGGAGTAAATCGCACCTGCCAATCAATCGGCCGAAACGCTGCATCGCCTTTGAAAAGGTCGAAGCTCAGCCGAAAGGTCTGCGCCAGAAAAAATTGACCGCCATTGCCAAAGAAGGGGGCTGAGTTCGCGTTTGCGGAGCCTTGGTTCGACGGCGTTGGCAAACGTCGGCCATCGAGCGCAGTCGTGCTGCTCCCCGTAAAGTTGAAAAACGTTCGCGGCCCCAGGATATTCGTGAGCACCGGATAATCGCCTTTGTACTTGTTGCGATTGAAAGGGTCATACCAATGACCGAGCACATAGGGCGAGCGCACATCGTCGGGATAGCGCCGGTAGTCCGGCATCGCCGTATTCCAACGGTCGGGCTTTGGCAGATAGACCATGTCGTCGGGCGACAGGCGAAGCATCGACGGCACGATCGAGCCATCGTTGATGCCGTGGCGGCTCAGTTCCCTGTAATACGAGTCGTTGATCTCGGCCGGAGCGCGCGGAATGACCGACGGTGGTCCCGGGGTCTGCTCGATTGGAAGCTCAACCTGAACGCTCAGCACCTCGCCGTTCCCGATGTAAACATTTCCCCGCCGAAACGAAGCACCACCGGGCACCGTAAAAGTCAGCGGATAGTCTCCGGCAGATACCTGCAGCACACGAAAGATACCGTCCGCGTCAGAAATCCCGCAGAGTTTCTGCGCCGCCGCGCATGGCCCGGGCGTTGGTGAGAGCGAAACTATAACTCCGCCCAACGGCTGACCCGATTGATCGATAAGCCGCCCCTGCAGCGCAGAAATCGACGGCGGTTGCCGGGGAACGCGCTGCTGCAAAGCCGGACTTCGTTGCGTCTCAACCTGTCCCGCATTCGCGCTGGCTCCCGCAGGCATACCAGCCTGAGCAGCCCCTTCGGCCCTGATCGCCGGACCCATCAGGAACGCGGCCAGGCAAGCGCCAACGATCGACTGAGAGTTTCGAAGCAGCGTCATTCGAGAGGGCCTGTTGTGTCGGATTTAAGAGCATCAACAGTTAACCGCAATGTGTGAATGATTGCTAGTCAATTCTCCCGCTGCACCGGGGACGGCGACGATCCTGCTACACTCTCCAGCAATGGATGAACCGTCCGATTTCGCTAACAAGCTGTGGTTCCTATACAACGTCGTCACCGACGCGCAGGGCACCATACGCTTTCTCGATACAAAGGCGGCCTTCTGCGTGACATTGCTCACCGCTATGGCGGCTGCCGCCTTCCAGTTCTCGAGTTCCCATCACCGTTTTCCGCAGGCTCACCTGGTCTTTATGGGAATCTTTGCGTTAATGGCCCTCGCCTGCCTCTCAATTTGCGTACGAGTGATATTTCCCACCGTACATCTTCAAGGCTCGTTCTCGGCGACAGGCGCGGCCGAGCCACCTTTCTTTCTGGTGCCGAAGAGTCAGCGCCACAGGCTTCGCGACACCCTCGGCAACCAGCCTCCCCAGGGACTGGAGGCCACGCACGCAAACTACCTCGCTACCATGATGGCGGCGAGCGACGCCGATCTTGTGCGCTCGATGTGCGACGAGGTAGTCACCATTTCGTTCTTGCGCCAGGTCAAATCCGATCGTCTACACCTCGGCGTTCAGATTCTCTCTCTGACCGTCTTGGCTTTCTTTTTTCAGCTGGCTATCTAATCACCTCACACTTTTCCCCAGAAGGCGAAGGTGACTGCGCCAACCAGAAACAGAAATGAGACGGCATGATTCCATTTGAAGGTCTCGCCAAAATATAGCCAGGCGAAGACTGTAAAAACTGTCAGAGTGACGACCTCCTGGATGACCTTCAACTGAAACGCCGAGAATTCGCCATAGCCAATCCGGTTCGCAGGCACCTGAAAACAGTATTCAGCGAAAGCGATCAGCCAGCTGATGACGATGACCGTAATCAACGGGGCTTTCCGGTACTTCAAATGGCCATACCAGGCAATGGTCATAAAAATGTTGGAACAGATGAGCAGCAAGACCGTTTTCATGCGGGAAAATCCTGTCTTTTCGTCGTAAGCGAAATTGTCATGGGAGAAGTCCGAACGCTTCACAAATTCAAGACCCGGCGGCAAACCGCAGCCGTGCCTCTGCTTCCTTGGATGCAAAGGTGACGCACCTCGGAGTTTGCCGTGGAATCGCGCCCCAGATTCAGGGCTGGCGGGCTAGAACGGTGTCGATATTCTTCACGTAAGTCTTCGCGCGGCCCGCTTCTACAGCGTCCGGATTCTCCGCGACCACGTCCTCAAAGTGCTTGCGCGCGGCGGCCAAGAGCGCAACCTGACCGGACTGGTTGTATTTCTCCGAATACACGATGCCGAGGCGCATGTTGGCATAAAGATCGCCGGGAGTGTAGCCGAGCGCCGCCTGGCAATAGGGGATCGCCTGGTCGAACCGCTTCTGCACCCATTCGCAATCGCAGAGGCCCACATTGGCCTTGCTGCGAAGCTCTTTCCAAATATCAGTCTGGGCGGCGCGCTTCTTGCTGCCCGCGCCAAACAGATAGCCGGCGAGATAATAGTTCAGCTGGCCGCCAAAGCCGCTGTCGAAGTTCGAGAGCGCCAGATACCTGTTGTACTCCGTCTCAGACTCGGCGCACTCGTGCTTGAAGCGCAGCGACTCCGCCAACCAGAAGTGAGCTTCGGCATTCTGCGGAGTGAGCGCCACCGCCTTGCGCGAAGCGGTGATCGCCTGGTCGAAACTCCCTTTGCGAGCGTAGGCCTGCGAGAGCAGATACCAGGCCATGCCATTATTTGGGTCGCGGTCGGTCACGACATTCAATTGACGCACGGCCTCATCCAAATCGCCCGAGTCTAGAAGCGCGCCTGCGTAACTGGACCGCGCCTCAAGATAATCCGGGTCGATATCAATAGCTGTGCGCAAGGACGTTAGGGCCTTGTCATCTTCGTAAAGCGCGTTGTAGACGCGGCCAAGATACAGCGCGGCCTGGCTATACTTCGGATCGATCTGCAACGCAGCCTGGAACTCGTCTGCCGCCTTGCGGTAGTTCTGCTCAAAGCCTTTGTTGTAGTACTCGATGCCTTTGTCGAAGTGCTCGACAGCGCTGTGGTTGCGCGTCCGCGCGATGAGGATGCGGACGGTCACCGTCGTCTCCTGCCCCGGATAGACCTGCTCGTCGCGTGGGCCATCCGGCTCATAGCCTAGATGGACTGACTTGATCGTGTGCGCGCCCGGCTCGATTCCCGGTAGGCGTAGTGCCGCCGCTTTGTTCACAATTCCCGCGCTCTTGCCGTCGACGAAGACCTCAGTCCCGTCCATATTGGTCTCGATGACTAGGGTCCCATACTTCGGGGGAGGCAGGTTCGCCGCCGTCACGCGACCGGGATTGTAAGCCAACACCATGTTCGGATCGAAGCTGCCCCGCTCCGAAGTCGGATTCTGCGCGGCGTTGGTCGCGAGCCGCACGTTGGTGTGTACATACTCCGCTAACTCGTCCGCCGAAACGACGCCATCGCCGTTAGTGTCCGCTTCGCCCTCAAGACCTTTCACGACGTAGTAGGTGAAGATGCCATGGCCGCCGCCCCATTTATCGCTCTCGTAACTCTGCTCACGGTCGCGGCTCGCGGTGATGGAAAAGAGCGACTTTTGCAGATCCAGCAAAGTCTGATTGAGCTTGGCGCGATCGGCTTCGGGCGTAATAGCGCCGGAGTGGCAGGAATCCGTAATCAGCACCTTCCACTTGCCGTTGATCTTTCCGCCAATGTCCGCACCCAGCTCGTCCATGGGGAACGAGGTCCCAGAGATGTTCTTCAGGTCGATATCGTAGGGCGCCAGATAGGCGCGTCCGCCCGAAACGAAGCCATGCCCGGCGAAATAAATGACCACGCGATCATCGTCTTTGGTGACTGACGGCAGCCAGGTCTCAAGCTCCTTCTTGATGTTTGCCGCTGTGGCGTTTTCATTGATGAGCTTATGGACATTTTCGGCAGGAAACTGCCCTCCCTCGGCGCTGATCAGCACGGTATAAACCGATTCGGCGTCGCGGTCGGGATATTCGAGCTGTGCTTCGGCCGGCAGATTCGCGTACTTTGAGATACCAATCACCAGCGCATAACTGCGCGGGATTTTGATCGTCATCTCACCGGGAGGCCGCGTTGTATCCTTCTTGAAATTCAAGTCGCGGTTCTGGTCCTGCGTCGCCGGGGATTGCGCCGGGGCCATCGCAGGCTGGGTCGGTGTCGAAGGAGCCTGTTGGGCCAAAGCCATTCCCGCGGCAACCAGGAGACCTGCAATCACGAATTGTGACCGAATCAGCCTCATCGCCTTCGCCAATGCATCAATTATGTGCCAAGAGAAATTCATATACCACCGGCCCGCTCATCGGGCTCACCGAGGTAACCACGCTCGAAGAAGATTTCTGCGTGAAGTTCAAGTCGCGGGACACATTTTCCGAAGGACTATCTCCGAACAAGTCCCGCACTGGTCCAGGCAAGGTCGCCGACGGATCGACCCTCTTGGGACCGGCATTCGGATCCACGCAATCCCCGCGCGACTTGAAGATTTCATCGTTGCAGCGTGGATGCATCGTCGGCGGCGGAGTTCCCTGAGGGATTCCCTCATTCGGATTCGGCGCGGCATTTGGGGCCGCACTCGGCACTGACCCTCCGGCCAGAGCCACCGGACTCATGACGAAATACAGCGTCTCATAGCCAGGAGGTCCGGAGACCTCAAACCAGCCATCCGGCGTAGCGGGAACGACGTATTCCCGAGTGTGGTCGATGCGGTTGTCGCTGCCCGTTTCCTGCTTCGGAAAGAGCAGGCTGGTTCTGCCCGATGTGCCCAGGTCGGTCACATAGAGAAAACCGTCAAAGGCGGGGCGCAGTCGAAAGCGAAGTATGTCGCCGGTCTGGAAGACATGACCCGCGGCCATTGCCTGCACCGTATCGCCCGTCTTCTTCTCCAGCACAATCTCCATCAATTCGCTACCTGGCTTCGGACTAGCGTGAAGCCCAACCTGCGCGTTCGGAACAACCAGCGCAGCCATCATAAATGCCGCGATTCGGGTCCAGCGGAACTCCATAGCGCGTTCCCTTTCCCACTAACTATCAGTACGACTCGCAACCGGCAATCGGTTTCTTGATCGCTTCAGCATATCTGGATTCACGCTATCTGTGCCCGCCCACGGCTTTGGCGATTAACGGCGCGCCCGTTCCCGTTCCGGGCTGCGATCACAGTCCCTGACGATTGGTTGGAAAGTACCACTCCTGTAGTCACCCCTGCAACAACTTCATTGCGAAGTCGCCTCGGTGGACGTCCCTATCGTGTTCGTCAGCGTGACTCCCACGCCGCTAACCGCGGTGGCCAGTCCGGACAGTGTGAACAGCTGAGTATAGGTAAAGGCGCTGCCATACTGCACGGATTGCACGGCAGGAACTCGCACTGCCCGGCCTGCGTCACCGTCACCGCGCCCTCGCGCAGGCCCGAAGCCGATGGCGTGAAAGTCACATTGACGACGCAAGTCGTACTCGTCACAGTTCCGGTGCAGGCGCTGTTGGCCGCTACCGTGAAATCGAGGCCCTGCGCGCCCCCAGTAGTCACAACGGGGTCGAGCAATACGCCACCCGCCGGGACGGTGTAATTAAGCGTCACCGCCCCTGTCTTTCTCTAGTCCGAGGCCATCGCCCCCGAAAGACCCCGCCCCGCTGCCGGATCCCACAACCACGGAACTGTTCGGCTGCACTACGTTCGGCTGGACTGCCGAGAGTCTCCCATCGCAAACTTTGCATCCCGGGAAAGGTTTCGGCTATGGTGGGCTTTGACCTCGTCGTTGGAATTCCGCGTAGCGCAAGGAGCACCGTGAAGAAAATTGGCGTTCTGTTCGGCATGGAGAATACCTTCCCCGGAGCGCTCGTCGAGCGCATCAACTCGATGAAGGTCGATGGCATATGCTCGGAGTTCGTACACGCCGGCGCCGTCCACCTCGACAAAGCGCCGGCTTACTCGGTCATCGTCGACCGCATCTCCCATGACATCCCGTTCTACCGCGCTTTCCTCAAGCATGCCGTGCTCAACGGAACGGTGGTGATCAATAATCCCTTCTGGTGGTCAGCCGACGACAAATTCTTCAACTACTCGCTCGCCGACAAGCTCGGTGTTGCCGTACCCGCGACCGTAATCTTGCCCCACAAGAACTTCCCGCCCCGAACCACCGACCGCTCGATGCGCAATCTCGAATATCCGCTCGACTGGGAGAGCGTCTTCGACTACATCGGCTTCCCGTCGTTCCTGAAGCCCGTCGATGGCGGAGGCTGGAAAGACGTCTACCACGTCCACAACCCGCAAGACTTCTTCCACGCCTACGACCAGAGCCGCGACCTGTGCATGCTCTTCCAGAAAGCGGTGAAGTTCAAGGAGTACTTCCGCTGCTACGTCGTCGGCCAGGAGAAAGTCCGCATCATGCCCTACGATCCGCGGCGGCCCCACGCCGAGCGCTACGTCCTCGATCCCCCGGCCTATGACCCCGAGCTGCTCGCAAGAGTCGAACGCGACTCGCTGACGTTGTGCAAAGCCCTGGGATACGACCTCAACACCGTCGAGTTCGCCGTCGAAGACGGAATCCCTTACGCCATCGACTTCATGAACCCCGCCCCCGACGCCGACGTGCACTCCGTCGGCCCGGACAACTTTGAATGGATCGTCCAAAACATGGCCGAGCTCGCCGTCAGGAAAGCCCAGCAAGGCTCAACGATTAAAGAGTTTCACTGGGGAGAGTTCTTAGGCTCAGCCTCACCGAAAGCAAAATAGCAATTACGACCACGAGGTAGAGTCGACACATGCAGCCCACATTCAACATCGGCATTGAAGAGGAATACCAGACCGTCGATCCAGTCACCCGCGACCTGCGCTCGCATATCGGCACCGAGATGCTCGCCCACGGCAAGCTCCTCCTCCACGAACAGGTAAAGGCGGAGATGCACCAATCGGTCGTCGAGGTCGGCACCAATATCTGCCCGACGATCAAGGAGGCGCGCGAAGACCTCTTTAATCTGCGCCGCCAGATGATTCGCCTTGCCCACGAGCACGGATTGATGCTGGTCGCCGGCGCAACTCACCCCTTCGCCGACTGGCGCAAACAGGAGATCTATCCCGACGAGCGCTATCGCCGCGTCGTCGAGGACCTGCAAACCGTCGCTCGCGCCAACCTCATCTTCGGCCTGCACGTGCACATCGGCATCGAAGACCGCGAAGCCGCGATCCGAGTCATGAACACGATGCGCTATTTCCTGCCGCACCTGCTCGCGCTATCGACAAACTCGCCCTTCTGGCGCGGTGACAACACCGGTCTGAAGAGCTATCGCGCCAAGGTCTTCGACAAATTTCCCCGCACCAATATTCCCGATGCTTTTGCCAGCTATAGCGAATTCGAGGCCTTCGTCAACATCCTCATCAAAACTAACTGCCTCGACAACGCCAAGAAAATCTGGTGGGACATCCGCCCGCACCCCTTCTTCAACACTATCGAGGTCCGCGTCTGCGACCTGCCAATGCGCGCCGAGGAAACACTCGCCATCGCCGCGCTCATTCAGGCGACGGCGGCCAAGATTCACCAGCTCCACACCCGCAATCAGGATTTCCGCAATTACTCCCGTGCGCTGCTGATGGAAAACAAATGGCGCGCGGTCCGCTACGGCCTTGACGGCAAGCTGATTGACTTCGGCAAGGAGACTGAGGTCGACGAACGCGACCTTATCCGCGAATACCTAGATTTCGTCGACGACGTCGTAGACGGACTCAACAACCGCCAGGAGATCAACTACATTCGCCACATACTCGAAATCGGCACCGGCGCCGACCGCCAGCTCAAGAAGTTTGAAGAGACCAAAGATCTCGCAAGAGTCGTCGATTACATGGCCGAAGAAACGAAAGTTGGACTGTACTAGATCGATAAATACAAGCTCGTTTTCTTAGGCTTCACGGCTTATGGACATCGAAGCCAAGGAATGTAGCCGCACACACGCCCCGCCCTATGAAGCCCACACCCCTCGAAATCAGACTCGCCGGCGAACCCGTCCTCCGCCACACCGCCCGCAAACTCGCTCGCGAAGAAATCCTCTCACCGACCACGCAGCAGCTCATCGAGCAGATGCGGGAAACCATGTATAGAGCCCCCGGAGTCGGGCTCGCCGCGCCGCAGATCGGCCTCGGCCTCGAGCTTGCCGTCATCGAAGACAAGCCCGAGTACATGAAAGACATCTCCCCCGGTATTCTCGCCGAGCGAGAACGCAAACCAGTTCCCTTTCATGTCATCATCAATCCCGTGCTCACACTCGAAACCGCTCCCGACACCGACTTCTTCGAAGGCTGCCTCAGTCTCCCCGGCTTGACGGCTATGGTGCGGCGCGCCATTCGCGTTCGTGTTGACTACCTCAATCACAAGGCCGAGCCGAAGACCATCCGCGCCTCGGGCTGGTATGCCCGCATCCTCCAACACGAGATCGACCACCTCCACGGCACGCTTTACATCGATCGCATGGAGCCCCGCAGTGTCTGCACCCTCGATAACTACAGTAAGCACTGGAAAGAGCTGTCCATCGCCGAAGTACGAGATCGACTGAAGCTGCCCTGACTCGTCCCTCGCGTGCCTGACGATCTTCACCGTCTTCGACCTTCCCACACATCCAGCGAAAAGACTAAGATTCACCTGCGGGAGGGAGACATGATGCGGCGGTGCCTACTTCTTGCATGTTTCGCAGCAATAGTCTCACCTGCCTTCGCGGCCAAACGGGTAACGGTCGAGCAATTGGAACAGGTACTGTCCGCGATCCACGGCAAGCCGGACGCCGAGATAGCCTTGCACCTCTCGGATCTGCAACTAACCGAGCGCCTGAGTACGGCAAAGCTTCTGCAACTAGAGGGAAACCTTTCCGGGCCTCAGGCTCGCCAGGCATTGACGGCGTTGGCCGATCTCTCCGCATTTCTCAGTCTTCCTCCAGCCGAGATTCCTCCCACGCCCGCGCCCGGCCTCGCGGAGCAGCGCCGCATCATGGCACTGACCATCACCTATGCGAGCAAGACGCTCTATCAGCTGCCAAACTTCTCCGCAACCCGGATCACAACACGCTTTCAGGATCAACCCCAAGGATACGAGAAAGGTGGATCGAGGTTCGTCCCCGCGCAACCTCTGGCGCAGGCCGGCAGCGCCAGCGCCACGGTCTTCTATCGCGACGGCGGAGAAGTGGTGAACGCGAGCTTGGCAAAAGGCAAGAAAAGCGAATCCGTTCAGGGGCTCTCGACCTCGGGAGAGTTCGGACCCATCCTTGCCACGACGCTGCTCGATGCGGCACACAGCAAGCTGGCATGGGGCCACTGGGAGCAGAACGAAGCTGGCCCAGTTGCGGTCTTTGACTATGCGGTTCCCAGCGAGAAGTCGCACTATGGGGTGAGTTACTGCTGTTTCGTAGAAGGCGTGGGAGCAGACGCCGACACCGACTTCCGCCCCTTTCACCAGATCGCCGGATATCACGGAGAGATCGCTGTTGATCCTGCAAATGGGACCGTCCTTCGCGTGACCGCCGAAGCCGACCTCAAGCCTACCGATCCACTGATAAGGGCCGACATCATGGTTCAATATGGCCCGGTTGAGCTTGGCGGCAAACCATACATCTGTCCCGCAAAGAGTGTCTCCATCTCCCAGGCACAGGCTGCCGACGCCAACATGGCCCTATCCAGGGTTCAATTTTCACCCGGTCACCTGCAGACACTGCTGAACGATGTCGCTTTTGTGCAATATCACCTTTTTCACGCCGACGCGCACCTCATGACCGCAGCTGAAGGACTGCCCGCCGAACACTCGGCCAGTCCTCCTTCGGCGAATGCGAGCAGCGCGGACGCATCCGCGCCGAACCCGCCAGCCGCGGGTGAGCTATCGAAATCACCGGAGAGCAGCCCTCCTCTAGCCCCTGCCGCCAACGACACGGCGAGCTCGCCGCCGCAACCCTCCGCTCCGACGACCGAAACGTCCGCAACCTCGCCAGCTCCCGAACCGTCTGCAGCTCAACCAACCACGGAGCCGGACTTCGACGTACCATCCCTCGCCACTCGCAATCAGGGACAAGTTCCCGTCTTTAAGGCAAGCTCCGAGGCTGTGGTCGTTGACATCGTTGTCACCAAAGCCCACGACGAACCTGTCACAGGCTTAAGCAAGGAAGACTTCCAGATCGCCGAGGACGGCAAGCCACAGCCGGTAGATTTCTTCGAGGAGCACACCCCCGACACCACTCCCACGTCCCCGCTACCGGAGATGCCGCCCAATGTTTACACCAATCAGCCCGCCGCTCCGCCAGGAGATTCCGTCAACGTGCTCCTGCTCGATAGCCTCAACACCGACCGCGAAGACCAGGCCTATGTTCATCAGCAGATCCTGAACTATCTGAAGACCATGGACCCCAGCACGCGCATCGCAATCTTCACGCTCTCCTCGAAACTCCGCATGGTTCAGGGATTCAGCACCGATAGCTCTGCGTTGCAGGCCGCTTTGAACGATCCGAAATCCGGGGCCCCGACGACGACAACGACCATGTCGCGGTCACTGCAAGACAAACTCGCCGACCAGAATGAGGTCGCAACATTATCCGCCGAACAAATGAGTGGGATCGGTCTTGAGGCGTTGCAGGCCTCGCAGGCAAACTACGCTTCGTATCAAGCCGATCAGCGCGTCTCCATGACCTTAGAGGCAATGAACTACATCGCCCGCTACCTCGCCGGCGTTCCCGGACGAAAGAACCTGATCTGGTTCTCCGGCTCCTTTCCCATTTCGGTTTTTCCGACCGGCAAGGACAAACAGCAGACCGACGCCATGCGGCAATACGGCGCCGCGGTCCGAAAAACCGCCGACCTTCTCACGTTTTCGAAAGTCGCAGTTTACCCCGTCGGGGCCGAGGGCGTTATCACCGAGCACCCCATGGAGGCCACCAACGCGGGACCAACCAATACCGAGGGCGCAACGGCCGACAACCGGATGGGCGCCAGCACCTCGCAGCGTCAGGGCGATCCTATGGTCCCCTATTCGGCGGAACATGCTGCCCGCGGCTCCAAGATTGCAGCAATGGAACAACTCGCAGCCGACACCGGCGGCGAAGCAATCCTCAATGCCAACGACCTCAATAAGGCCATCGCTCGCGTGGTTCAGAACGGCTCCCGCTATTACACCCTGGTCTACACGCCCACCAACAAAGAGATGGATGGCAAGTACCGCCGCATCGAGGTCAAACTGAACAGCGGCAAATACAAACTCTCTTACCGGCGTGGCTACTACGCCGACCAAGCCGCCCGAGTGGCTCCCGCAAACAGTGATGCCATCTCAGACGAGCCCAATGGCCAGGCTGATCCACTGCGTCCGCTGCTCGCGCGTGGTATGCCCAGCGCCAGCCAGCTGCTCTACGGTGTCCGCGTGCTTCCCTCCTCGCCGCAGCCCAGCCCCACCGCACCCCGCGCCGGAGGAAACGACAAACTTACCGCGCCCCTCACTCGGTATAACGTGGATTTCCTCATTCGCTGGACCGATGTCGACCTGCAGTTAACTCCGCAAGGGACGCACCGCGGCCAGATTCAAGTCGACATCGTCGCCTACGGCCGCGACGGCAAGCCTGCCAACTGGCGCGGCTTTACGCAGCGAATGAACCTCAATGCCGCGACCTTCGCCGCCATTCAGCGCTCCGGCATCCCGGCTCATTTGGAAATCGATCTGCCCACAGAAGATCTCTTTCTCACAACCGGAGTCTACGATTGGGCCTCGCAGAGGGTGGGCACTCTCGAGATTCCGCTAAACACGATGCAAGCCCAGTCGAACCCGTCTGCACCGCAAATCAAGCCGAACTAAGCGCCCTCCACCGCCGCCGCAATCTTCTTCAAATCCGGCAACACTTCGCCCAGCTTCACCGCCGCAGCATCGCGCGTGCCCAACGCAAAATAAACATCGCGGTAATGCTTGAACAGCTTTTCACACACCGCGACCGCATCCGGCTCAGGGTGAAAAGTCTTGTTCCCAAGGCACATCTTCTCCTGTGCCTCCTCGACGCTAGAAAAAGCACCCGCGGCCAGCAACGCAAATATCCCTGAGCCCAGACTCGTCGGTACGCCATCCGGCACCAAAATCCGCTTGTTCAGCACATTGGCATACACCTGGTTCAGCACCGCATTATGCTGCGGAATCCCGCCCGCATTGATTACCCGCTCCACCGGCACGCCATGCTCAGCCATGCGCTCAAGAATGATCCGCGTATGAAACGCCGTTCCTTCGATCGCGGCGAAAAGCTCATCCTGCGCAGTGTGAATCAGGTTCCACCCCAGCGTCACGCCGCCCAGCTCGGAGTTCACCAGCACCGTCCGATCGCCATTGTCCCAGCTCAACCGCAGCAATCCCGTCTGCCCGGCACGATATTTTTCGAGTCCCTGCGAAAGCTTCTTCACATCGGTCCCAGCCCGCCGCGCAATCGCCTCGAAAATGTCACCCGTCGCCGAAAGCCCAGCCTCAATCCCCGTGTATGACGGATGCACGCTCCCCGGCACAACACCGCAAACGCCCGGCACCAGCGTCGACTCGTGACTCATCGCGATAATGCACGTCGAGGTCCCGACCACGTTGACCACATCGCCCTCGCGACAATCTGCGCCAATCGCGTCCCAGTGCGCATCAAAAGCTGACACCGGAATCGGAATTCCCGCACGCAAGCCCATCGCCTCGGCCCACGCAGGAGACAGATTCCCTGCCAGCCTGTCGGACGTCAGATACTCGCCGCCCATCTTCGCTCGAATGCCCTCAAACAATGGGTCCAGCTTCGACAGAAACTCCTGCGGAGGCAACCCTCCCCACTTCGGGTTCCACATCCACTTGTGGCCCATAGCGCAGGCGCTCCGCTTAAGATCATCCACATCGGTCACGCCGCAAAGCGTCGCCGCCACCATGTCGCAGTTTTCGAGCGCCGTTACAAACTTCCCTCGCTCATCCGGATTGTGTCTCAGCCAGTGCAGCAGCTTCGCAAAGCCCCACTCATGCGAATAGACGCCCCCACACCAGTCAATCCCCTCAAACCTCTCTCGATGCGCCAGTTCGGTGATCTGCCGCGCTTCCTCAAGCGCGCGATGATCGCACCAAAGGTAGTAATCGTCCAGCGGCTCTAGATTCTCGCCTACCGGAATCACGCTCGACCCCGTTGTATCAATGCCTATCGACTCGACCGATTCGCCCTTCACTCCTGCTTTTTCGAGAACTTCCAGCGTGGCCTTGATCAGAGCATCCATCTGATCGGTATGGGATTGCGTGGCGAAGTTTGGGTCCTCGCGTTTGCGCTTCAGCGGATATTCCGCCGAGGCTGTGCCCAGCCGTCCGCGCTCGCTGTCGAGCAAGGTCACTCGCACGCTCAAAGTCCCAAAATCCACGCCTGCCACAATTGCCACAAAACCCTCCCCGGAGAACACCCAAAAGTCTGACCGCCCCTGAAAACGTCCCTCCCAGATTCGAGCTTCACGCAAGATTGGTCAAGTAAACCTTTTCTCAGAACTGCCGCAGCCATAATCGCCACTCACGCGGCTTCCACAAGTTCTAAATGCTAGCTTAGGTAGTCAATCTCCCCGGTCGTGATGTTATACATTCCGCCAGTAATCACAATTGACCCCTTCTTCTCGAGATCTTCAAGAACTGGGCTGCGGCGGCGGATATCCGAGATCGCGACCTGGACGTTCGTTCGCGCGACGGCATCGACGTAGTCGTAGTTCTTGCTCGATTTTTCGCCGTCGAACTTGGTCTGCGCGATTGCAGGCTTGATGCGAGCAAGCAGCCCGGTGAGGTTGCCCAACACCACGTCGTCGATCGCACCCTTTATGGCGCCGCACTTTGTGTGTCCGAGGACAAAGACGACTTTTGCTCCCGCGACCGCGCAAGCAAACTCCATGCTGCCAAGCATGTCGTCGTTCGCGACGTTACCCGCGACGCGGGCGTTGAACGCGTCACCTATACCTATGTCGAAGACGATCTCCGCAGGGGCCCGCGAATCGATGCATCCCAACAGCACGGCGGCGGGATATTGACCAGACGAGCTGGACCGCTTCTGGGCCAGATAATCGCGTGGCGCCATCTTTCCCGACCGGAAGCGTTCGTTCCCTTTCTTCATCGCTTCGATAATTTGAGGGATAGTCAGCGCGTCGCGCTGTTCCTTGGTCAGCGAGCCGTGTCCATTCAACCCGGTTTGAGCAAGCAGCGCTGGCGACAAGGCACATGCTCCTAAGGCCGTTGCAACGAAGCTGCGGCGCGACCATACAGTCTCTGACTCTATGTCGCGGGACGAATTTGCTTTCATAGTTTCTCCCGGTAAGGCATGTTCGTTGTTTTCCCGTTGGCAGGAATGCTATCAGAACAACGTAAACGCCGAACACATGGGACCGTCGCGTGCTACGATCCCGGTATTATGAGCGGTTGGCACGCCAACGGATCGGATGCAAGGTTCACTTCCGCAGCCCCAACAGCACCTTGGCCGTCGTAATTGCCTGCCCCACATGCCGCTGCGTATGATCGGCGACATGCACCAGCAGACCGCCCACGGTCGTCGGCAATTGTTTCTTGCCCACACCACGCGGCTGCTCCGGATCGACCACCGCTAGCTCCTTCACTCGCCTAAGCGAACTCTGAATCGCGTCGCCAAACTCCGCAAACAATCCCTCCCGCGTCACGCCCTCATCCATCTCGCTCTTCAACGCCGCAACCTGCTCTCCGGAAAGCTGCGCTCCCTCGGCATAAGTCAGCAGCCGGTCCAGGCTCCTCGCAATATGGCGAAGCTGAAACCCCACCGAAGGCAGTTCCAGCGGACGCGCATTCAACTCCGCATCCGTCAACTCGCCGCACCACTTCGCAACGTCCTCCTCGGCCAACAACAACGCATGAATCACGCCCCGAGGCACTGCGCCGACCTCCATCAGCGTTCCGCGCAGCCACGGTTCCACACTCGCTTCAGCCATCAGTCCAATACCTCAAGTTATTCTTCGTCATCCCCAATCGGCATTCCCGGCGGAGCCTCCACCGGTGCAGCCGGAACAAACTTCCCCGGATCGTTTTCTAACTGCATAATCCGCGCCGAAATATAAGCATCCACCGGATTGCTTTTGGCCGACTGCGCCTTGATGCTATCCAGCTTCGCCATCACCACCGCGCGTGCCTCCGCCGAAGTCTGCGCATTCGCTCCTAGGCTGAGCAAACTCTCGATAGTCCTCACATAAACCGCGTTCGCCACCGCGTCGGTCAAGCCTCCCGCCGAAGCTGCCGGACGCCCGGCAGCGAGCGCCGCATCCATCACCTCATCGAGCGAAGGCTCCTCCGCTTTCCGCGCATGGTATTCCACCAGCCGGCTTGCCCTTTGTGGATTGAACAGCACCACTAGCGTCAAATCGGCCGCCGACTCCGCCGCAGCCACTGGATCAAAGGTCAGCCCGATGTGCGATGCAAACGACTCCCGAGTCCGCGGCAATCCCGGCGGACGCGGAGGCAACAATCCAAGCAGCGGTTCGGGCAGTGTCAGGAACTCCGGCGAGAGCGTCTTCACCACCGCCGCCAACGCCTTCTTCTGCTCCGCTGCGCTCACCATCACCGGCCCCGGCTGGCCACTGCCGCGAAGCTGATATTGGTAATCGAGTCCGCCAATCACCTTGACCGTAGCCTCGGTCTGATAGCGATGCAGCAAATACAGCGGCACCAGAGTGTCTTCCAGCTGCGCCATCGGGACTCCCGGCTTGATCGCATTCTCTCCAAAGCGCGCCAGCGACGCCGCGCGAATCGTGAAAATGCGATTCAGCTCATCCGCCGCATCCGTTCCGTTGTCCCACAAGTGCCCATGCGGATGCGCGCTGCCAAATGGCCGCGCGTCCTCATCGGTGATGAAAATGAGACCAGTTTTAGCGGATGTTGTGAGAATGTCATTCAACGCCGCAGTCTCATCCGACCCAGGCGCGAACTCCCGGTATCCGTAGTCGATCGCAACCTTGTCCCACTGACCAATGTTGACCGCGTATGCATGGGACAAATCCGGCTCGCCGCCCTTGTCCAGCGTGATCCACGGGTGCGGATAATCCATCACCGAAACCGATTGCTCCGGAGTATGGGGAAACGAACTCGCCGCAAAGTTGTGGGCCAGCCCCAGCGTGTGCCCGGTCTCGTGCGCCGCCAACTGCCGCAGCCGCGCCAGCACCATCTGCAGCATCGGATCGTTCTCCGCCGTAATCTGCCTGCCGGTCACATAAGGCGAAAGCAGCGCCTCGGCGATCAGATAATCCTGCCTGCCGCGCAGCGATCCCAGAGTCACGTTGCCCTTGATGATCTCGCCAGTGCGCGGATCGGCAATAGCATCTCCGTACGACCATCCCCGCGTATAGCGATGCACCCACTGGATAATGTTGTACCGCACATCCATCGGGTCAGCGCCCTCAGGCAGCACATCCACCTTGAACGTCCCCGGCGCCCAGCCCGCCGCCTGAAAAGCCTCGTCCCACCAGCGCGCGCCATCGACCAGGGCAGAACGAATCGGCTCCGGCGCGCCGCGATCCACGTAATACTGAATAGGCTCCTCCGCCACGCACGCCGTCCTGCAGCTAGAATCTTTCTTGATCAGCCGGTGCCGCAGAATGAATTGTTGGTCCAGCGGCGCGCCCAGCAGAGCCGAGTAGTCCCGATAGCCCGTCGGAAAGTATCCCGCTCGCGGATCGAAACGCCGCGGAGTGTAGCCCGGCCCCGGCAGCTCAATGAATGATTGGTGCTCCCGCATCGTCAACGCATGTGGGTCGGGCGCAACATCGCGGACAAATTCGCCCGGCCTCGCCGCATCGGTCACAAAGGTCAGCACCGCCTCGACCTCGGTGTTCTTCGGGAAGGCCCTCGTGCCGTCCATCGCTATCGCCGAGCGCGCCGCATCGACCTTGTATGCGCCCTGCTTCAGTTCGCTCAGAGTATCGGTCACGCCATGCGCATCGCGCACAAAGAATTCGGTCGCATCCACTAACACCGCACCCGGTTTGCCATCGCTGCCCGGGTCTTCCGCCTCGACCTTGAAACCCGCCAGCACCGACTCCGGAAACGACTGCAGCACCGTCAACCGCTCTGCCGCGTCACTCGAAGAGCTGCGAAACATCTCGTTCGGTGCAACCAGCAACACCTTCGGCCCAAACCGCTCGAAGCGAACGACCTGGCCCTCCGAGGTCTGCCCGCGATCCAGCCCCAGATCATTCGACCCCGATCCATAGGGCAATGAATGCGTATACAGCAAGTCCACATCAAGCAGCGGAATCTCGAGGTACAGCTTGCCGCCCTTCGCATCCCAGTGCAGCGGCAACAGCCCCGGCAAGTTCTGCATTCCGGCAGTCTTTACAGCGATAGATGGAATCGGAGCGTCCGGCTTTGGAGGAGAAACCTGAGCTGAAAGCGATAAAGGAAGAAGGAGGAAGCACGCGACAGCGGCAAGGAAACGCATGGTTTCTTTTACCACGACGGGCCTTCGCCGCCTCAGCGCAACTCCGCTGATCGCTTACCCCGCCAATAAATTCCGAGGCCGACGAGGTTCGCAACCAACGCAGTCGCCGCAACCTTCGCGCCAAATATCCAGGTATTGTTCACCTCGACAATCGGAACCGTCGTCAGCACCACCTCTGTCACCGTAACGGTCAGCCCCAATACGGCGCACAGAAGCAACCAGAAACCCGGCCGCTTCCCAAATCGCGAACCCACTGCCAGCGGAACGCCAAACATCGCGCAGTAGTACAGTCCAAAAGAAATGTTGGCGCTGTTTTGAATCACTTGGAACGCCTCCTGGCGCCCGGCATTCACGCTGGCCAGAAAACTCGCCAGCGCCGCAACCCCCACAATCACGCACAAGCTGCGCACCGGCGTTCGGTACCGCGGATTCAGCTTCGTAAACCACGCCGGAAGAATCGAGTCCCATCCTGCCACCATCGGCAACCGGCTGGTCTCGGCCATGATCATGATGTACGAACACACCGTGAAGACCGCCAATGCGAGAATCATCACCCGCCCCAGCCATTCGCCAACTCCATTGCCGAATGCCGCGGCAAGCACTTGCGGTATCGGCCCCGCGAGATCGATCTTCGACGCGGGCACATAAGTCAGCATCGAGCCAGTCATGACCGCGTAAATCACCACTACCGCCGGAGCGGCGATCCACGCCGAGAGCATAATCGCACGCCCCGGATTCCTCGTCTCGCCCGCAAACACCGCAACCTGCTCCAGGCCCGAATATGCATTGAATGCGACCTTCATAAAGAGGTTCAGCGTCAGCAGCGACATCACCGGCCATGCAAAAGAAAAAGCTGGCTGCGGGCTCAGATGCGGGTGCGCTGCGCTCGCGCCCGGATGGCACACCAGCAACGCCGCGAGCAGCGACGCCACAATCACCATCATGCCGTTGCCAAAATGCGAGACCCACCGTCCCAGCCGCATGCCAAAGACATTCATCACCAACATCAGGCCAAAAAGCAGGCCGTCAAGGGCAAAGGTCAAACCTCGACTCTCCGCCATCCACGCGGCGTGCGGCCCCAAAGCGTAGCTGAGACTCGTAGCCGCCAGTATGCCCAGCCCCGACACGGTGAGGATCGCGTAGATCGCATAGTTCCACGCGCTCAGAAACGCCGCCGCCGGGCCAAAGGCAAACTTCGTCCATTGATAGACTCCGCCTTCAAGCGGCCACTGCTGCGCGCAATAGCTGACAACCACCACTTGAGGTAGGAAAAAGAGAAGAATTCCAAATATCCAAAGAACCGGATGACCCGATCCCTGCTTCGCCGCGATCCCCGACCAGGTCACGCCCACCAGCAGCATGATCTGCATGGGAATCAGATCGCGAAGGCGGAGTTCTCTCTTAAGGCCATGCTCAACCTCGGCAACGGCTTCGGCCACCCATCCCCCGTTCGCAGCGAAGGCTGCAAGGTTTTCGCCAGTCTAACTCAAAGGCGGTTAAATCATTCGGCAAGATGGACCAGATGCACCACGAGCAACGCTGAAGTCGAAGTAGTTACCAAAGCGTGGAGGAATTTGCCCTATCGTCACTTCCTTATGCCAACATGGTAGGCCAGATAATAGAGCACCCAACGATGCGGAGAAAGCATGCGTCTATTTCGTCTCTTGTTCCTGACTAACTGCCTGGTCCTTGCCCTCACTGCCTCGGCGCAAACCATAACCTGCTCCTCTAACGATATGGGTCGTCATTACTGCCGAGCCAACACATCAAACGGCGTGAAACTGGTCTACCAGCGAAGCGGCTCCGCGTGCACCTTGGGCGTCTCCTGGGGCTACGACAACGGAGGCATCTGGGTCGATCACGGCTGCCGCGCCGACTTCGCTCTCGGCGCTGGAGGCGGCTCAGGGCCAGGCAACGGCGGCGGAGGTAACTACGGCAGCGCCTCGCCAAACCAAGCCATGCAGCTCTGCAAAGACACCGCCAGCTCCCGATTGCCCAACGTTCCCCGCGCCTACATCGCCGTCTACCGGGGCTCTGATACGGCAACGGCAGCTACGTGATCAACTTCAACGCGCAGCCGCCAAACGCTCGCCACGCCTCTGGATTCTGCATCGTCTCCAAGAACGGCAAGTTGCAAAACTTTCAATTCGACAACAACTCGGGCGGCAATCAAGGAGGCGGCAACGGCGGGCAAACCCCACAAGACGTCATGGTCGCATGCAAGAGCGCCGTCAGCGCCCGCATGCCCAACGTTCCCCTCGCCTACATCCAGGTCAACCAGCCCCGCGTCAACGGAGCCAGCATGTTATCTAACTTCCGCGTGCAACCACCTAACGGCCCGTACGCCAGCGGCTCCTGCGACGTCTTCAAGAATGGCCGCGTAAATCTACAATTTAACAACTAGGGTCACAAACCAGGCGACTTATGACCAGCCGACCGCGGAAACAATCGATATATCAAAAGTGTCTAAAGTCTCCATGGGAAGCACTCTCTTGCGCTTGCTTTTGGCCTCGACAGTCGTGCTCAATCAGGCGCTTCCGCCTTCCCTCCCTCAAGCGAAAAGTGGAGTCGCATCGCCCGCTCAAGATGTTACGCTCACCGCTTCCATCGAGGAAAGTAAGAAACACGGCTCCTCGCTGCACCTCTCTCTAAAGAACGTCGGCGCGTCGCCTGTGACCATCGTCACGGGAGTCAAAACGGGCAACACGGATTATCCAGCGGCAACCTTCACCTTTACGATCAAGTTCAGAGATGGCCATCTATCCAAGCTATGGTGCAGCAGCTGCGAACCTGGGCTGATTGCAGGCACGGGAGGGCCTTATATCGTCACCTTGGCGCCCGGCGAGGCCTTCGATACCGAGATTCCTTTGGCAGACTTCCGCCTCGACGATGACCATTCCCTCTGTAACCCACAGACAGAGGGCGCTCTCTTGATCGTTACGATTGACGGATCATTGTGGAGGGCTCCTCGCTCTCAATCCATTCACAATGGTTACTGGCAAGGTAAAGCTTCCGATACAGTTGCTCTCGTATGCAACGCACCTGACCTCAACTGAGGAAGCACTTTCAACTTCTCGCGTGCTTATCCGGCCGCAAGCTTGCGCAGCAGCGCTCTTCCGCGATTACTGATCTCGCTGTATTTCACCGAGTACTTCCAATTCACGCCATTGTCGTCGAACCAATTGCCACCGATGTCCCTAAACCGAAACACCCCAAAGACAATCAACCACCAATAAGTTTCATTAGTGATCTGCGGGTTATATCTTTTCTGAATCCCCTCCATCAGTTCCTCTGTGGAAAGGCGGTTGAAGTTTACGTTTCGCTGCTCGCGAACTGCTCGGGTAAGTACATCGAAGACGGTGAGCCGGCCGGAACCAACCTGTTGGTCGCGCAGCTCCCGCTGCAGATCGTCGAGCTCATCGTAGTAATCCCAGCGCTTTCTCGTCACCTGCGAGAAGTTCGCCTCCTGGTACCCCTCGAGCGTATCGAGTCTCCTGCCGAGAATGTTTTCGATGTTGGTGATCATGCTGCGCCGGCCCTTCTCTTGGTCCAGCCGCAGTATGTGGATTCCATCCGCGTCGGAAAAGAGCTCGACGTCCGCGCCCAAAGTCGCCAGAATCACCTTCTCGCGTCCGATTCCCCAGGCTACGCCTGCCTCAAAAAGCACATTCGGCCGTGCCTGCCATCGCGCCGTCGCTTCGACATACTGGCCGTCATAGTCGTACAAAGCGGCAGCCTCGTCCGGCGTGAACAGCCCAATGACAATGTCCGCATTCCGGATCCCTTCCACCACGATGTCGGCGATAAACGCGTTGCTCCTCAGACTGTCAGCCACATCTTCAAAGCGGACATGTCTCAGTCCCAATCGCTTGAGAAAGCTTTCCAGTTCGCCAACCGCATCCAGGTCCCGCCCATGGATGACGAAGACGCGCGCCGATTCCGGATTATCAGTTGCGCTCACCATTCGCCTCTCGCCAATTTCAGAAACCACTGTATATCGACTCGCAATCCCAGCGCCGACCTACAGTCCTTTCCGCTGTCGAAACTCCCGCACCACCACCGCCGGATCGCGATGTTCTCCGTCCACCGCCTCATTCATGGCCTGCATCTCTTCAGCGGAGATCTTCCCCGCGAGCGCGTCGAACGCAGCCTGCATTTGCGGCCAGCGCTTCAGTGCCGCTTCTCTCACCAGCGGCACCGCCTGATACGGCGGAAAGTAATGTTTGTCATCGGCCAGAACCGCCAGCCCAAAGGCCTGAATCGGGCCGTCAGTCGAGTTCCCCGCCACGATGTCCACCTGGTTCGAATTCAGCGCGCGATAGAGCAGCCCCAGGTCCATCGTTCGCGGCGACCCATCGAACTTCAGCCCATAAGCTGCCGAAAGCCCCCGCAAACCATCCGGCCGCTGCTCAAACTCATAGCCCACGCCCAGCCGCCACTTCGGAGCGTACGGCGCCGCCTCGCTCAACGTATGAATGTTCAGCCGCTTCGCTTCTTCGCCACGAACCACCATCGCAAAGGTGTTCTCAAAACCAAGCGGAGGAGCGACAACGACGTTATATCGCTGCCGATACAATCGCGTAACCGTCGCGAGCACTGCGTCGGGATCTTTCGCCAGCGGCTGCTTCAGGATCGCGGTCAGCGCCGTTCCCGTGTACTCCACATAAGCATCGATGCGGCCCGCCACCAGCGCCTGCTGTGCGATATAGCTCCCCGCCAGATAGAAGCGCCGCTCGACCGGCAGCCCAGTCTTCGCCTCAATCTCCTGCGCCAGCAGCTCGCCTAAAATCACCTGTTCGGTAAAGTTCTTCGCGCCAACCACCGGATGGTTGGGATGCGGCGGAGAACACGCACCAATTAACAGCAAGCCGCAAAAAACGCACCCGCTCGCAATCCGGACAAATCGTCTCTCCGCGGTTCCGAAAAAATAGGTAGTCATCCTGAGCAACGCGCCTCAGCGCGGAGTCGAATGGATCCGCGCAAATGCCCCAAATCTGAGCGCCTATAGTTAGCACGAGATGTCTGGATGGGAACTCGGAAAGTTCCCATCCCCATCACGGACGTCCCGCCGAAGGAACCTTTACCCACCGCTCCAGCAACCCCAGCAAACCATCCGCCGCCAACGCCAAACCCGCCGCCGGCAAAGCCCCAGCCAGCACCAGCCGATTGTCTACCGAAGCCACGCCCCGAAAGATAAACTCACCCAACCCACCAGCGCCGACCGCCGCCGCAATCGTCGCAATACCCACGCAGATCACCGTCGCCGTCTGCAATCCGGCCAGAATAAACGAAGCCGCCAGCGGAAGCTCCACTTTCATAAGCCGCTGCACATTACTCATTCCAATCGCCTTGGATACATCAATAATGGCGGGATCAACACCCCGAATCCCCTCGTAGGTGTTTCTGAGAATCGGCAACAGCGCGTACGCAACCAGAGCGGTAATCGCAATCCGCGCGGCGCGCTCACCCAGCCACGGCAACGGCAGCAGAAAGCCAAAGAGCGCCAGGCTCGGGATGGTCTGCAAAACGTTCGCCACTCCCAGAACCGGCTTGGCCCAGCCCTGATGCCGCGTCAGCAGAATTCCCAGCGGTATTCCGATCGCCGCCGCGATCAACATCGCCGAGCCAGTCAGCCAGAGGTGCTCGATCGTCAGCGTGACGATCTGTGACCAATACTCCCTGAGGAAGGTACCCATCACAAACACACCGGCCCTTGTGCTTCCCCATCCACATTGCGCCGAACGGCACTCACATAATCGGCAACGGCCGGGATCTTCGAATCGAGAAATTCGCCGGTCGCAAGGTCGGCGGCAACGCGGCCCGCCTCAAGCAGCACGATGCGCGAGGCAAGATACATCGCCTCATCCAGATCGTGCGTCACGATCAGCACGGTTTTCTTAAGGCCGGCCAGCAGGTTCCGCAATACGTCTTGCATCTCGGCCCGAGTCATCGGATCCAGCGCCCCGAACGGCTCATCCATCAACAGCAGCGATGGATCGGCGGCCAACGCCCGCGCCAGACCCACCCTCTGCCGTTGCCCGCCCGAGAGTTGGTGCGGATAGCGCCCGGCAAATTTCTCCGCATCGAGCCCTACCAGTTTCATCAACTCGTGCGAACGCGCGGCGATCTCCGCGTGCCTGCGCCCTTCCAACTCCAGCACGATGCCAACGTTGCGTTCGATTTTGAAATGAGGAAAGAGACCTGTCTCTTGGACCACGTACCCAATACCACGCCGCAGAATGACCGGATCACTTCCACTAACCCGCTTCCCCTCCAGCAAAACCTCGCCCGAGGTCGGATCGAGCATCCGATTCACAGTACGCAACAAAGTCGTCTTCCCGCACCCGCTGCGGCCAAGAATCGCGACTGTGGTTCCAGCGGGGACCGACGCCGAAATGTGGTCCAGCAACACGCGCCCCTGCGCCGTCGTGTACGTCACATCCCGGAACTCGATCGCCGCGTCGGACATAAATTTCTCAAGCAAAAAAGCCGGGCAAGCAGCCCGGCTTCTGGTCTCTTCACGACAAGGCGTCCGTCTTAACCGTCATAGATCACGCCATCCAACTTGACCTTGGTGCACCAATAGCAGAACCTCACTTCTCTCTTGGGAACCAGTTCATCGAGATAGAGCTGTTTCCAGTTGTGGAATCCGAAATAGCAAAGCAGGTTCTTCACCCAGTTGGACTCTTGCCACCGATGCGGCCATAGTGTACCCAACGACGCAGCAAGCTCCGCATCGTTAGAAGGAGTTCCAGGCTCGGATCGTCGCCGAGAGAGCTCTTCAACCGCTTCATGCCACATCGTCAAACGCCTCCCGCGAAGCCACAGCCGAATGCCCACGACTCGGTTCTGAGATGCAGAAAATTCAGCGTCAACCTTCGCTCGCCGGAGCCTCGCCAGCCTCAGGCGCAGCACCGCTCTTCACCCGGACCACCGTGATCTTCGAGAAGCCCTCTTTGAAGCTCGGCGGCCTTAGCCTGTCCGCCATCTTCCGCATCGACTCCTCGTTCACATTCCGCTCGCGGCGACTGTTCCGCTCCATGCAGACCTCAAACGGCACGTCAAAGAAGACCGCCTGTACGTCATAGCCGAAGCTCTTCGCCATCTTGATCCACTGCCGGCGCTCATGCGGCGAGAGGTTCGTCGCGTCAACATAATTCCACGGCATCTTCGCGATCAGCCTCGCCCGCAACAGCGAGCGTAGCGTTGAAAAGACCAGCCCCTGGTAGCGCTGCTCAGTGATGTCGTCGAAAAGAATGCTGCGCAGCATATCGCTCGATAACGGAGTCACGCCGCGCCTCTTGAACCACGTCGTCTTGCCCGAACCCGGCAAGCCGATCGTCAGCACCACATAGCCGCGCGGACTCTTCGCCGCAGCCAGCTCCGGCGGAGGCACGCCCACCGATTCAGGTTGTGTCTCGACCACCAACTTCCCCTCGGGATAGGCGCTCACATCCGAACTCGCGGTCACCGGCCCTGCGGGTGTAGCGGCCTCCGACTCCCCGGTGATCTCAGGACCGTCGGCGAAAACCCCGCCGATATCAACGGTTGGCTCCTCCGCCGCCGGCTCAGCTTCGATTGGATGGTTGTGTTCCATGGAATCCTGCTGCTGTAAAGCCTCCGGATAGGCGGGCCGCAATGGCTTCGGTTGATCGCTCGGCAACTCCTGGCCGATTCTTCCAGTGGACTCGGAGTTGTTTGGCCCACGCTTGGTACGTCTTGTCATTTTTTCGCGCATCCATTCGCGCATGTTTAGCATGTAACACACTCTCGCTCACGCCGCAAATTCCGTAAGCCCGCCCGGGCCACCCATTGCGGCGGCGCATTTGATTTAAGCTGACAATAGCGATGCTAGTATCGCAGGATGGGCGCAGTTTGTCCCACTGGCGACATTAAGTGTTTTGCATTGAAATAGTTCCATAAACCAAGGAGAACGCATGGCTGTAAAAGTTGGAATCAACGGCTTCGGGCGCATCGGGCGCAATGTCTTTCGCGCCGCCCTGGGAAATCCGGATATTGAATTTGTTGCTGTGAACGATCTCACCAGCCCGAAAACGCTGGCCCACCTTCTCAAGTACGACTCCATTCTCGGCAACCTGAAGAATGAGATCACCGCCGACGATCATTCCATTTCCGTCGACGGCAAGAAGATTAAAGTCTATGCGGAACGCGACCCCGCCAAGCTCGACTGGGCCTCTGTAGGCGCTCAGATCGTCGTCGAATCGACCGGAATCTTCACCGACGCTGAAAAGGCCAAGGTGCATCTTGGCCCAACCGTGAAGAAGGTCATCATCTCCGCCCCCGCCACCAACGAAGACGTCACCTTGGTGCTCGGCGTCAATGAAGGCAAGTACGACCCTGCCAAACACAACATCATTTCGAACGCGAGCTGCACCACCAACTGCCTCGCGCCCGTCGCCAAGGCCCTACAAGACACCTTCGGCATCGTCGCGGGAATCATGACCACCATCCACAGCTACACCAACGATCAGGTCATCCTCGACTTCCCGCACAAGGACCTTCGCCGCGCCCGCGCTGCCGCCATCAACCTGATCCCCAGCTCGACCGGAGCCGCCAAGGCCCTCAAGCTGGTCATCCCTGAGCTGGCCGGCAAGCTGGACGGTTTCGCCATCCGCGTCCCAACTCCGAACGTCTCCGTAGTCGACCTCACCTTCACCACGGAGAAGCCAGTCACCGTCGACAGTATCAACGGAGCCATTAAGGCCGCTGCGGAAGGTCCAATGAAGGGCATCCTCGGCTACGAAGCCGGTGAGCTCGTCTCCAGTGACTTCAAGGGAGATCCACGCTCCTCGATCTTCGATGCCCCGCTCACCAAGGTCGTCGGCGACAAGACCGCCAAGGTCATCAGCTGGTACGACAACGAATGGGGCTATTCCAACCGCGTCGTCGACCTAATCGGATTTCTGGTTAAGAAGGGTCTCTAAACCCAACAAGCGCCGTGGATATCAAGTTCGCGGCGCTTTTTCTTCAGGTCTTCATGCGCCACAACATCAGCGGTAGTTCCCCGTACGAACCCGTGATCGGCTTCTCTCGCGCCGTGCGTGTGGGCAACATGCTTCATGTCGCAGGCACGGGACCTGTCGGCGCTGAATCAGGAGACGCTGCCACACAAACCCGCCGCGTCCTCGAGATCATTCAACAGGCCCTGAGCGATGGCGGCGCAACCCTCAACGATGTCGTCCGAACGCGAATGTTTCTCACCCGCGTCGAAGACTGGGAGACCGTAGGCCGCATCCACGGCGAGTTCTTTAGTAAGATTCGACCAGCGGCCACAATGGTCGTAGTTGCAGGACTTCTAAATCCATCCTGGTGCATTGAGATCGAGGCCGATGCCATCGTCCAGAGCGCCGAAACGCCCAACCAGGAAAATGAGTGAACCACTATGGCCAAACTTTCTATTCGCAACCTCGATCTGCAACACAAGCATGTCTTCATCCGCGTTGATTTCAACGTTCCCCTTAGCGAAGATGGAGCAGAGATCACCGATGACACCCGAATTCGCGAAACGCTGCCGACCATCGAGTACGCGCTGAGACATAAGGCGAAAGTGATCCTCGCCTCGCATCTCGGCCGTCCCAAAGGTAAGGTCGATCACAAGTACAGTCTGCGCCCTGTCGTCGACCGCCTGCGCAGCCTCCTCGATCACGACATCGGCGATTCCTTCAACGTAGCGTTCTCTCCCGATTGCGTCGGCGAGATAGCCACGGAGATGTCGCGCCAGCTCGAATCCGGTCAAGTCCTGCTGCTCGAGAACCTCCGCTTTCACGCCGAAGAAGAGGCCAACGATCCCCATTTCGCGAAACAGCTGGCCAGCCTCTGCGAAATCTACGTCAACGACGCCTTCGGCAGCGCCCATCGCGCCCACGCCTCAACCGAAGGCATCACTCACTTCGTCAAGCAATCCGCCGCCGGCCTGCTGATGGAAAAAGAATTGAACTACTTGGGCAAAGCCCTCGAAGCGCCCGAGAGGCCCTTCATCGCCATTCTCGGAGGAGCCAAAGTCTCCGACAAAATCGAAGTCATCGACAACCTGCTCGGTAAGGTCGACGCCCTGCTCATCGGCGGTGGTATGGCTTACACATTTCTAAAAGCTCAGGGCCAGGATGTCGGCAAGTCGCTGCTCGAAGCCGACAAGATCGAGACCGCCAAAGAAGCCCTCGCCAAGGCCAAAGCCAACGGAGTCCGTTTCCTGCTGCCCATCGATCACATCCTCGCCGACAAGTTCTCTCCCGACGCCCACACTCAGATCTTCAGCGGAGACGGGGCCTTTCCCGCCGACTGGATGGGCCTCGACATCGGGCCCAAAACCATCGACCTCTTCTCGGACGAAATCATCGGCGCCAAGACCATCGTCTGGAACGGCCCCATGGGAGTCTTCGAAATGCCCGCCTTCGCCGCCGGCACCATGAACATCGCCCAGGCGGTTGCCGATAACGCCACAGCGACGTCAATCGTCGGCGGAGGCGACTCCGTCTCAGCCGTAAAACAAGCCGGAGTCGCCCACCGCATCACGCACATCTCCACCGGCGGCGGAGCTTCGCTGGAATTTCTCGAAGGCAAGAAGTTGCCGGGCGTCGAAGCGCTCAGCGAAAAGGCATAGCGCTGCGTTTCCTCTGCTCCGGAAAAACAAAGCTGTCATCCTGAGCGAAGCGACCCTGAGCACCGCGAAGGGGGAGCGAAGTCGAAGGACCCGCAGTTTCTTCCGTCCTCAGCTAAAGGGGGCCAAGCGCCGCCGGAGCGCGAAAATCATCTATTCTGTCATTTGCCGATCTTTGAGAAGGAACCAATGTCCCGCAAGCCGCTAATCGCCGCCAACTGGAAGATGTACAAAACCACCGCCGAAGCCCGCGCCTGCGCCGAAGCCTTGCTGCCCCTCTGCCTCGGACAAACCCGCGATGAAATCGTCATCTTCCCGCCCTTTTGTTCACTGGCTATCGTGCTCGACGCTCTCTCCGGCAGCGGCATCTCCGTCGGCGCACAGAACATGCACTTCGCTGAAGAAGGCGCATTCACCGGCGAAATCTCCGCACAAATGCTGACCTCGATCGGCGTGACGCACGTCATCATCGGCCACTCCGAACGCCGCCAATACTTCTGCGAGACCGACGAGACCGTGAATCAGAAACTGCACACCGCGCTCAACCATGGCCTTACGCCCATCGTTTGTGTTGGCGAGGTCCTGGCCGAGCGCGAAGAAGGACGAACCGAAGAGGTCCTCATCCGCCAGGTAGCCAAGGCGGTCCTCAATATCTCGCCACAACGCGCCGCCCCCATCGCGATCGCCTACGAACCCGTTTGGGCGATCGGCACCGGCAAAACCGCGACCCCGGAGATGGCAACGCACGCCCACTTCATCATTCGCAGCGAAGTGGCGCGCCGCCTCGACCGCGAGGTCGCAGACAACATGCGCATCCTCTATGGAGGCAGCGTCCGTCCCGATAATGCCTCGGCTCTGCTCAATCAACCGGGGATCGATGGAGCGCTCGTCGGCGGCGCCAGTCTGAAGCCAGAATCCTTCGCCCAGTTGGTGCAGTACTGACTCGCGACACCTCCGGTTGAGTGCAACGAAGGCTTTATACTGAAACTCGAAATCATCCGCGAAAGGAATCTCGCATGCCCGACCCGTGGTACAGCAGCCCGGTCTTCGTCGTACCAGTTATCTGGATACTCTTCCTCAGCGGCATCATCTGGGCCTCGCAGCCCTGGAGATACGGCGCCAGCACACATAATCCTGATCCCGAAGAATTCGAATAACCGTCAGCGACTCCGACCTCTCTGAGGCGAAGTCGCTTCAGCCCGAGGGCGAGTTCTAAAGAATATCTGATAACGTCGGAAATACCGGGAGCAAATGCTGGTGCAAGCTTAGCTGACCAATAGGAACGACGAGATTGGGAATCGTCTAAGCAAGACTTCCCGGTAAGCTCCCTCGCTAATCCTCAGCTCAGAAATCGCACTTGCCCGCCCGCCCACTCCCTGCCAGACTAAGGAGTGGACATTTCGCCCGTTCTCTCCTCTGTCACTTCTTCGATCGTTATCCTCGATTTCGGCTCGCAATACACCCAACTCATCGCTCGCCGCATCCGCGAACAAAACGTCTTCTCAGTAGTCCTGCCCTGCACCGCCTCAATCGACGAAATCCAGTCGCACCACCCCATCGGCATCATTCTCTCCGGCGGCCCCTGCTCGGTCTACGACGCTGACGCGCCGCCCGCCGATCCCGCCGTCCTCGCCCTCGGCTTCCCCATCCTCGGCATCTGTTACGGACTCCAATATATCGTCCATCACCTCGGCGGACGAGTCAGTCCTGCTGACAAGCGCGAATACGGCCACGCCGAAGTGAATCTGATCGAAACCAATCCTCTCTTCACCGAACTCCCTGCCACTATGACCGCCTGGATGTCGCACGGCGACAGCGCCGAAGCCCTCCCGCCCGGATTTCACCTCACCGCCAAAACCTCCAACGCCGTCGCCGGAATCGCCAATCCAACGCGGAATATCTGGGCCGTACAGTTCCATCCCGAAGTCCATCACACCAAGCACGGCTCCGAATTGCTGCGCAACTTCCTCTTCCGTATCTGCAATGCCAAACCCGACTGGACCCCCGAACACTTCGTCCAATCTACCGTCCACGCCATCCGCGAAAAAGTCGGCAAGGGCGGCCACGCCATCTGCGCCCTCTCCGGCGGAGTCGACTCTTCAGTCGCCGCGGTCCTCGTCCACAAAGCTATCGGCGATCGTCTGACTTGCGTCTTCGTCAACAACGGCGTGCTGCGCAAGAACGAATTCCTCAAAGTTCAGGAAACGATGCGCACCAAGCTCGGCCTCAACCTCGTCGCCGTCGACGCCAGCCAACGCTTCCTCGCCAAGCTCGCCGGAGTCACCGACCCCGAGACCAAACGCAAGATCATCGGCAACGAATTCATCTCCGTCTTCGACGACGAAGCCGCCCGCATCCTCAAAGACACCGTCCTCGAAAGCGAAGTCGGCGGCCCCGGAACCGGCAGCGAAGCCAAGGCCGTCGCCTGGCTCGTCCAAGGCACCCTCTACCCCGATGTCATCGAATCGTCTTCCGTCAAAGGCCCGTCGCAGACCATCAAGAGCCACCACAATGTCGGCGGCCTTCCCGCCGACATGAAGCTCAAGCTCATCGAACCCCTCCGCGACCTCTTCAAAGACGAAGTTCGCCGCATCGGCCGCGACCTCCAGATGCCCGAAGAGATCCTCCAGCGCCAACCCTTCCCCGGTCCCGGCCTGGCCGTCCGCATCCTCGGCGAAGTTACCGCCGAACGCGTCGCCCTCCTCCAGGAAGCCGACGACATCGTCGTCACCGAAATCAAAGCAGCCGGACTCTACCAGCAAATCTGGCAATCCTTCGCCGTGCTGCTCCCCGTAAGAAGCGTCGGCGTCGCCGGCGACCAGCGCACCTACGGATATACATGCGCGATCCGAGCCGTCCACTCCGAAGACGGAATGACCGCCGACTGGGTGCCATTGCCCTATGAAGTCCTAAAGAAAATCTCCGACCGCATCACCAACGAAGTCCACGGAATCACCCGCATCGTCTACGACATCACCTCGAAACCGCCAGGAACGATTGAGTGGGAGTAAGCCGGCTCACTCGTCCTAGTCGCAAAAATACGGGTCATCCTGAGCAAGGCGCGAAGCGCGAGTCGAAGTGACCTGCCCCGTTTTTCTCAACCAGTCCTAACTGGAGATTCTTGGTTTTGTTTTGGCTTTGGAATTACTCCGTAGCCGCCGTCGTGGCTGTGTAAATGTGGGAGGCGTTCCTGGCCTTCCACATTTGCATAGCCTGCTCTTTGCCGGAACTGCTCCGGCGTTTGATAGCCCAGCGAACTGTGTGGGCGTTCCCAGTTATACTCCTGCCGCCACTTTGCCAGGGTGGTTCGGACATCGTTCAATGTGTGGAACCAGCTGGCGTTGAGGCACTCGTCGCGGAGCCGCCCGTGGAAGCTCTCGACATGGCCATTCTGCATCGGCCGCCCGGGCTGGATGTGCACCAGCCCGACCCTCCAGTCCCCGCCGGCCAGCATGCGCCGCGAGGTGAACTCCGGCCCATTATCGGAGCGTACGTTCTCTGGACGGCCACGTTCTTCGATCAGCCGTTCAAGCCCCCGCGTCACGCGCCCCGATCCCAGGCTGGTGTCGGCCTCAGCGCCGGGCACTCGCGTGTGTACACGTCCACCACACTCAGGATGCGCACCCGGTCGCCAAGCCGTCGACGATGAAGTCCATCGCCCACTCTTGATTGGAGTCGTTGCTTGTTGTAGCTCACTCCGGTCTCCATTAGTAAGCCGGAAACTCGGTTCTTCATCTGCACCGTCTGCCTGACCAGCAGGTTCCGATAACGGAGCGTCCGGCCCCGGTCTCGGATCTCCGTCGAAGCCATATGGCACTCCGGCAGGAAGTTGCATCGCAGGCAGTCGGCGATCTTACTGGCATCGATCTTGTCGTTCTTTTTCTTGGCCGCCGCGATCGCCCTTAGCATCACCGGATGCGCGACCTTCACCTTCTCCGCATGAGGAAGCAAGTGGTCGTAAATCCACCCGGTAAAGATCGTCGCTTCCATAGCGATCCTGCGGGGCTGCGGCATCGTCCGGATCCAGCCATCCAGTTCCCGGCGCGTCGATCCTACCTTGCCTTCCTGGTGCACACGGCCAGCTGCGTCCTTCACGCAATAGCTGATCGTCTTCTTGTGAACATCCAGTCCAATGAAGCACATAGTCTATGAGGAGCCTCCGAGGTCGTTCTCTGAATCAGCTTGGCGCTGAGTTCAGCTGCTTGCAACACCTCGTGCTCCTCCCTCGACTTAACATTCAAACAATGCGTTAAAGTGGGTTGCGCTCAAGAGTTACTGGCAGCGGCCAAGCTGGACTGATGGTGAAATGCCAAACACTACTTGCTTGAGGCATTCTGCACGTGTACGGGATCACCCGCATGAATTGCATCTGAAGCTGTCTTTACAACCTGATCTGCCGCCGCCAGGTCCCCGAATACTTCGATTAGTCTGTTGACCGTCTGCTTCGGGCGCTTCCATTTGAAGTCGCGGCCCGGCTTTGCGAAGATGCGCTGACGCTCGTTCAAGTTCGCATCGATTCTCTAGCCCCACACATCTTTTATGGAGCAAGCTGACCCTGGGCGTATTCGAGCAGGCGCAGCGAAAGAAGGTAGTCGTATCGCGCGTTCACGGCGGAAACCGCCGCCTGGGTGCTTTGGAGCTGGGCTTGGCTGAGCTCAACGATCGAACTTAATCCGAGTTTGTAACGGGTCTCCGCCAGTGCCAGCGCCTGCGCTGTCTGGGCGCGAAATTGATCGGCGACACCGATCCGTCGGAAGGCCGTCTCCGCATTCAGGAGGGCGACCCGCACGTCCCGGGCGATCGTATTGGAAAGTTCCTCGCTTTGTTTTTCTGCCGCCTGCTGGCGAAAACGGGCTTCTTGCGTCTGTGCTTCAATCCGGAAGCCGGTGAAGATGGGAAAGCTGAGATTGACGCCGCCCGCGGCGTACCAATGCGGCACAAAGATGCCATCGGGGCCCACCGGGGTGATGCCCCCGGTAGCCAGTGTCGAGATCGTAGGCAGATGCTGGAGCTGCTGTGCGCGGGCAAGTTTCTGGTATGCCTGTGCATCCAGATGGAGTGCCTGCAAATCAGGCCTTTGGGACTGCGCACCGGCGTTCAGAACGGTCGCGCTGTCTGGCGGCGGCGGGGTCTCGCCGCGGTCCTCCACTGCGCGATAGCTGGTATCGGAGGGAGCGGCCAGGACCTCCGCCAACACCGCACTTGCGGAAGCGACACCGTTCTCCGCATCCAGTTGAAGCAACTGCGATTGCGACAGATCTGCGGACGCAATATTCAGGTCCAGATCGCTTTTCAAGGCGCTCCTGGTGAGCGCCTGGGTGAGGTTCTTAACGTTGGCCCGAGCCTTAACCGTAGCCTCGGCGACGTCCAGCAAAGACTGCGCGTCCAGCAGCCGATAAAAGGCTTGATCAGTGGCGAGGAGCACGTCCTGCTCGGTCGCAAGCGCGGTTTGGTCCTCGGCTTTCTGCTGTAGTTTGCTGGTTGCAACGAGTTCTCTGGTACGGCCGAAGTCGGTGATCAACTCGCTCAAAGTGCCGCCCGTACCGGCATGGGTGTACAAACGGGAGTCCGTGAGCTCGCCAGCGCCGATCCGGCTTCCATCCTCAGCTTTCGTGGCGGTAATTGCGCCATAGATCTGTGGCAGATATCTAGCGCGAGTCTGCCGCGTCACCTGGCCGGCGGCCAGGGCAAGCAAGCGGCTCGCGGTGATTCTCGGGTTGTTTTTGAGAGCGATGCGCTCCGCATCCGAGCGTGTGATCGCAGTGGTCGCGCCTCCGGGATCAGCCGACGACGCCTGCTGCCATGAATCCTCGGAAGATCGCTCATTCGATGTTTCAGGAGACACCGGTTCAGAGTTCAGCTGTACCACCGCAAGCTGCAACGAAACTGTGGCGGGGTGAGGCGCTGGCGGCAGGTCGGTGGGAACGCCCTGGGCAGAACAGCACATCTGCGCAGCAATCAACAAAATAAGGGTTAGCAGTCTCATGCGCTCGCCGCCGTTCCTGGGGATGAGTCTTCGGATTGAGATCCGCTCCCCCTTCGGCGAGCTTCGATGCGCCGATGAATCAGCAGGTAAGCGCTCGGTACGAGGAAGACGGTGACGATCCCAGAGACCGTAAGGCCACCGAGGATCGCGCGGGCCAAGGGTGCATACTGTTCGCCGCCCGCTTCGATCGCCAGCGCCATCGGAATCAGCCCCAGCACAGTTGCCAGCGTCGTCATCAGAATCGGTCGCAGGCGCACCTTGCAGGCGGTGATGATGGCCTCTTCCAGCTTCAGTCCGCGCTCGCGAAGCTGGCCGGTGAACTCGACGATGAGAATGCTGTCGGAGACAACGATCCCCGTCATCATGAGCACGCCCATTAAGCTCATGATGTTGATCGTCGTATGGGTGAGCAAGAGAAAAAGAATCACTCCGGAGATTCCCGGCGGGATGGCGAGAAGGATGATGAAGGGATCGACAAACGAGGCGAATTGCGCCATCAGGATGAGAAAGACAAGCACGATCGATAGCACAAGTCCGATGGCAAACGAGTGAAACGAGCCATTCATGTTGTTCACCGAACCACGCACCGTGAGCACTGTCCCACGCGGCGGACGCTCGTCTTTGACGATCTGGTTGATCTTCTTACCAATAGCGGACAGGTCTTCCGCCTTCGGCATGACATAGACATCGAAGACCCTCCGAAGCTGATAGTGGTCGACCTCGGTGGGCGTGTTGATCGATTTGATCGAAGCGACTGTTTCGAGAGGAGTGGTGTTCTTGCCATCATCGGAACGCAGCGGGATCTGCTTAAAGTCGTTCAGCGTCTGTACCTGGCTCTCCGGATACTGCACCGTGAGCATGTAGTTGTTTCCCGTCTTTGGGTCGATCCAATAGCTTGGGGCGACCATGCCGTTCGAGGTCATGGCGGTGATTACGCTGTCGACGATGGTTTTTGGCGTAAGGCCCTCAAGGCTCGCCTGCTGGCGATCGATATCCAATGCCAAGCCCGGATAGTCGATGTCCTGCGGGATGAGCACATCACTGACCCCACGCAGGTTCCTGAATCGCTGCGCGAGTTGCTCGGCGGCCGCATATCCGTCGTCCATGTCATTGCTGCTAACCTGCACATCGAAGGGCGCCGGCAACCCCTGATTCACGATCGAATCAACCAAGCCCCCTGATTGAAAATAGATCTGAACCGACGGCAGGTCGCTCGCCAGTTTTGCGCGCACTCGTTCCATATAAGCGAAGCTGCTAAGGTGGTGATCTTCCTTGAGGCTCACCTGGACAAAGGCGGTGTGCATTCCCGAGTTCGATGTGTAGATTGCCGAGAGATCGGGAGTAACCCCGATATTTGAAACGATCATGTTCAGATCTCTGGGAGCGACGACCGCGCGAATGTCGTCTTCCACCCGCGCGATGTACTGGTCGGTGAGTTCGAGGCGGGTGCCGGTCGGCGCTTTGACGTTGATGACGAACTGGCCCGGGTCCGTGCGCGGAAAGTAAGCCCTCCCGAGCAGCGGAAGGAGCGCCATGCTGACGACGACGAAAACCGTGAAAACCGTGACGACAAGCGCGGGCCGGGTCAGACAGTGGTGGATCGCCCGGTCGTAGCGCCGCTGCAACGAGCCGAATCCCTGGTTAAAGCGATAGACGACCAGAGCGAAGAGGTTCTTCTTTCTCCCGTGGCCGCCGCGCATGTGCTCAGGCACCGGATCGTCCTCTTCCGCGGATTCGTGTTCGACGCTGTGCCCGGTATGCTTGATGAACCGTGAACAGAAGAGCGGCACGACCGTCATGGCCACGACGTAAGAACAGAACAACGCGATGACTACGGCAAGTGCCAGCGCAGTAAACAGGTATTTGCTCACGCCCGTGAGCAATACGACAGGAAAAAAAACAATTGCAGTGCTGAACGTCGCCGCGAGCACGGCGAGTTGCACCTCCTTGCCCCCCTCCTGCGCGGCCTTGATATTGCCCGATCCCATCTCAAAGTGCCGAAAGATGTTCTCGAGCACGACCACCGAGTTGTCGATTAGCCGCGAAAGAACCAGCGCCATTCCGCCCAGCACCATCGTGTTGATCGAGTCGCCAAAGGCGTCGAGAATGAGGAACGTTGCGATGCAGGAAATGGGTATGGACAACATCACCGCCACCGTCGCCCGCAGGTCCCCAAGAAACAGCAGGATCATGATTCCGGTTAGGCAGAGGCCAATCGTACCTTCGCTGATGACATTCTTGATCGCCGTCTTCACGAAGACCGATTGATCGAAGACCACGCTCGTCTTCAATTGCTGGGGGATATCGAGCAGATGCGCGGTCGCTTTTCGAATTCCATCCACAATGGTGATCGTGTTCGAGTCGCCGCCCTGCTTGAGCACCGGGATGTAGACCGAGTGTTGACCATCTACCCGCACGATATTCGTCTGTAGTTGTCCGCCGTCGACGGCGTGGCCAACATCGCCGACCAGAATGGAGGCGTTGCCCACCGTCCTCAGCGGAATGCTGTTGACATCGTTGGGAGTGGGCACCTGGCTATTGGCGTAGATGTTGTAATCCTTCGGGCCGATGCGCACATCGCCGGCCGGGAGGATGAGATTCGAGTCGTTGATCGCGTTGACCACGTCCATGACGCCCAGTTGCGATGCCTGCAGCTTGAGCGGGTCGACATAAACCATGATCTGCCGATAGGTTCCACCATACGGTTGAGGCACAGAAGCACCGGGCACATTCGCCACCTGATTTCTCACGCTGAACTGCGCCTCGTCCTTGAGCTGCGTCTGGTTCATCCCGGCGCCCTTCAGCGTGATCAGGCATACCGGCAGATTCGCCGCGTCGAAGCTGAGGACTACCGGCGGCAACGTTCCTGGCGGCAGACGCCGCAGATTCGCCATGGCGAGATTCGAGATGTTGCTGACCGCCGCGTTGGGGTCCGTTCCCGGTTGAAAGTAGATCTTGATGAGGCTCACACCGGACATCGACCGGGACTCGATGTGATTGATATTGCTGCCGAGCGTAAAGAAACGTTCATCACTATCGGTGATGTCGGACTCGATCTGCTGCGGAGGCATACCGGCATAAAACGTCGCCACCACGACAACCGGAATCTTGACCGGTGGAAATAGGTCGACCGGCATGCCGATGATTGCGACCACGCCGACGACCACGACAATCATGCACACCATCAGAATGAAAAACGGGTAGCGAATCGCAAAGAAGGACATGATTAGTTCCCGCCCTTCTGGCTCGACTTGCGCCCGTCTTTGTTCGGCATTTGGGCGCCTTGCTTTGACATTTGGTAGTCAGTCAAATCGCTCGATGCCGGCTGCGGCCTTACCTCTTCGCCCGGTTGCAGCGCGGAAAGGCCTCCGATGATGACCCGATCGCCAGGTTGCAGCCCCGCGGTCACCTCTTGCGAGTTCGTCCCGGCAATGCCGAGCGCGACCTCCCGTTTCTCCACGCGGTTGTTGCCGCCCACAAACATGACCGAGGGTTGGTCGCCTTGGATGACCGCGCTGGCCGGAACCAGCAGCGCCGCGTTCTTCTCTTCCAGATTGAATGTCACCGTCGCATACATGCCGGGCGTCAGCGCCAGATCCGGATTCTTGACATCGACCTCAGTAAGCATGGTTCGGGTAGAGTTCGACACGTCGCGGGTGAACCGCACAACCGTCGCGGGGAACTGCTGCCCAGTGGCCTGAACATTCACCATCACCACCGAACCGATGTGCACATCGGGAACGTCGCGTTCAGGAATTGGCATACGCAGGCGCAGCACGTCGCTTTGCGCCAGTCGCACGACCGCTTGATTGAGCCCTTCCGTGGTTCCGGCTGGGATAAGAGATCCAGTGTCGGCGTAGCGCATGGTGACGACGCCGTTATACGGCGCAGTGATAGTCGCGTATTGCTCCAGGCTGCTCACCCGAAGGTTCTCCGCCCTCGCGACCCCCAACTGGCCCTGGGCGGCGGCAACAGCGGATTTGGCTGCGTCCACTTGCGCCGCGGCGGTCTTGTCCCGAGCGAGGGCGTCGTCCAATTCCTGCGCGGCGACGAGTCCAGGCTGCTGGTCGGAAGCCTGTTTTAATCGAACATAATTGGCGTGGACCGCGTCATAGGCTGCCTGCTCGCGCGCGACTTCATTCCGCAACCGAGCAATATTTTCTTGAGTCTGGGCGATCCCAGCCTGAGCCCCGGCAACCTCGGCTGTCAGTTCCGGAACCTCCAGGACTGCAATCGTCTGTCCTTGGCGAACTCGATCGCCGATGTCAACGTAGATGTGCCGAATGTAGCCGGAGACCTTCCCGTGAACGTCGATCTCCTGAAAGGGTTGGAAGACGCCGGCTACCGTGAGCTGACTGGCGATGTGTCCCACGCGAGCGGTGGCCACTGCGACCGTTGGAGGCGGAGTTGCGGCTGCCGAAACGGCCCCATGATGGCGAGAGTGCAGAAAATATAGCAACAAGAGAATCGCAACCAGACAACCGGCGGCGATCGCGAGAAAGCGCTTGGAGCGCATGAGTGACCTTCCTTGAAGCGTGATCGTTCTCTAAAACACGCCGCTGGAGGAGTGCTCCAGCGGCTATTAGAGGCTGAGCGCTCGCATTGGAGGAGGTCGAAGATCCAGTGCCGCTGGCGGATGAAAGGGCGAAGGATGCACTGGCTGCCCATCCTCTACGCCACGGGCGCACAGATCGTGAGATGTCACTGCTCCCGCGAAGAATAAGGTCGCGAGAGAGACGAGCGTGAGGGCTTGGCCATCCGCCGCGTCGCGAAGGGCGCTCCGCGCCGCCTCGCTGGCCCGAGTGCAAAGCTTCGCGGGGGCGGTTCCGTCCTTCGGTGACGCCTTGTACAGCGAGAGCTTATAGGCGGTTCCCCACGCGAAGACCATCAACGCGAGCAGCAGGAAGGGGAGGCAGCGCAGGGAGCGTCGTTCATCCTGAGTTGTTGCACGGAAATCCAAGATGTCGTCATTCCTCCCGCCAATCCACCTTGGCGTGATACTTAGATTGCACCTGCGCTCGCTGTGTTGCCCGCTCATCCAGCTTTCATCAATTTAACGCGAAGGAATCATGTTTGGTATTTCCGGCTTCAGCAGATTCGGACGTATGGTCGACGCGGCGTGGCGCAAAAATAAAGCGAAAACATCAAATAGAAGCTCGTCTCCCGGTCGCGACAGCCGTCGCCGACTAGAAGTCTGCTGGCGCGGCCAGGAAGCGACACACTCCTCAAGGGATATGGTCAATCGGCTGAAAATAGTGCCGTCTGACCCAAAACGCGACATTAACTAGACCAATCAATGCGGGTACTTCAACTAGTGGGCCGACGACACCGGCAAACGCTTCTCCAGAATTCAAGCCGAAGACCGCGACCGAAACAGCAATCGCCAGCTCGAAGTTATTTCCTGCGGCTGTGAAGGAAAGCGTTGCTGACTGGGCATAGTTGGCACCCAGTTTCTTGCCCATCCAAAAGCTGACGAGGAACATGATGAGGAAGTAGATGACTAACGGGATCGCTATTTTAACCACATCGAGCGGCAGAAGGACGATAAGATCGCCTTTGAGCGAAAACATCACCAGAATCGTGAACAGCAGGGCGGCGAGCGTCAAGAGGCTGATTCGAGGAATAAAGCGTGTCCGATACCACTCCTCACCTTTCGTCAGAATTAAAGCGAAGCGGGTGAGGAAGCCGGCGACAAATGGGACACCGAGGTAAAGACCAACGCTTTCGGCAAGCTGTCCAATGCTGATGTGAACGACAGCGCCCTCCAGCCCAAACCACTTGGGAAGGATCGTCAGAAACACCCACGCGTATAAGCTATAAAACAACACTTGAAATACGCTGTTAAGCGCCACAAGGCCGGCGACATAGTCGGTGTCTCCGTCCGCGAGCTCGTTCCAGATCAACACCATCGCAATACACCGGGCGATTCCGATGAGAATGAGTCCTCGCATGTAAGCCGGATCGTTTCGCAGGAATAGAATCGCGAGGCCAAACATTAGGATTGGTCCAATGATCCAGTTTTGAACGAGAGAAAGCCCTAGAACCCGCTTGTTCCGAAAGACCTCGCCAAGCTTTTCATAGCGAACCTTTGCGAGTGGCGGAAACATCATGATGATGAGCCCGACGGCGATAGGTATGTTGGTGGTGCCAACCTGGAAGCGATTCACAAAGGCCGCAGATGACGGCACGAAGTGACCGATGCCAACGCCTATCGCCATCGCAAGGAAAATCCAGAGCGTGAGAAATCGATCAAGAAACGACGGTTTTTTGCGGGCGGCTGGGACGCAATTGATGTTTGCAGGGATCACATTCGTGGACATGGCTAGCAGGCCTCGCAGGATGATTCGCAGACCGGGATTGGAATTGGCGCACCTTCGAGTGCCGCAAACTTCTGCGGGGCGCAGCAGGCTTTCGACAAGCGCGCTCTGTCGGCTTGCATTGCCCGTCCTCTTTGAGCCACTCAAGCGTCTGGCGAAGTATCTGAGTGGCCCCGATATGTGGAGGCATCACGATGTGGTAGTGCATCCACTTTCCCTCCCGCCTCGCCGACACGATCCCCGCGCTCCGCAAGTAGGCCAGATGCCTTGAGATCTTCGGTTGGGGACTGCCGAGTATGTCCACGAAATAGCACACGCAAATTTCCTGCTCGCCCATCAGGTTGAGGAGCCGGAGCCGGGTATTATCGCCCAGTGCCTGGAAAAATCGCTCGATGTTAAAGTTCTGCTTCCTTGCCATTCCCATAATATATTCGCATTGACAGATGTGTACTAGGGAAATATAGTCGCCTAAGCAAATATATTGGAGGAGAAGATTGGCAGAGCAGCTCTTGGAATCGGTGAAATCGAAGTATGGCGCGGTCGCGGAGAGCTACTTATCGAGCGACCATGCCGGAGTAAAGGCGGTGGCGCAAGCCTTCGGTTATAGCCCCGAAGAACTGACTTCCATTCCCGCCGGAGCAAATATGGGACTCTCTTGCGGCAACCCTACGGCAACTGCCCACTTGCGTCCCGGAGAGGTTGTCGTAGACCTGGGCTCCGGCGGAGGCCTCGATGTGTTTCTCGCCTCGCAGGATGGTCGGGCCGACCGGCCGCGCTATTGGAATCGACATGACCCCGGCGATGATCGAGCGAGCGCAGGCAAACGCCGAATCGGGAGGTTATACAAACGTAGAGTTCCTTCTCTCGACGATCGACAAGCTGCCATTGCCGGATGCGTCCGTTGACTGCGTCATCAGCAACTGCGTCCTCGATCTCGCTCCCGACAAACCTGCCGTCTTTCGAGAGATTGCCAGGGTGCTCAGGCCGGGAGGACGACTCGCGGTTAGAGGTATCGCGCTGAAAGGTGAGCTTCCCGAGGCAGTCGCTTCAAGCCTTGCGGCTTATGTCGGATGCATCGCTGGAGCCACTCGGATCGACACCTATCGCAACGAACTGCTGAAAGCCGGTTTCGAATTCGTCGAAATAGTGGACAGCGGCGCTGACCTCAACGCTTATGCGAAAGTCGAGAATCAGGCTGGTTGCTGCTCTCCGTCGATGAACGGCGCTGCGGAAGCTAGCGGCACCCGCGACGAATGTTGTATTCCTGCGTCCAACTCGGCCACGCTTCACGCCGAGCTCTCTTCGTTGCTTTCTACCTATGATGTGAACGAAGCTGCGGCCAGTGTCAAGGTCTACGCTGTAAGACCGGAAAAGACCGTCTCCGCATCTTGCTGCGGCCCGACATGCTGTTCCTAAATAAGCGAGGGAACGAGAGGACACTCGAGTGTATAAAGTCGTTTTTGCCTGCGTTCACAACGCCGGGCGTTCACAAATGGCCGCAGCTTTTTTCAATCAGCTTGCCGACAGACAGAAAGCGGTAGCTATGTCAGCGGGAACAGAACCCGGATCGCGAGTTCACCCCCAGGTATTGGCTGTCATGCGAGAAGTGGTATCGACCTGAGCGATGCGAAGCCGCAGAAACTCACCGACGAACTGGCGCGTGAAGCTCAGCTTCTCGTCACAATGGGCTGCGGTGAAAAATGTCCGTATGTTCCTGGTCTGAAAAGAGACGAAGTGGACTTGCGCCCATTTTTGAGACAAACAGTTAAGGCTCAATTTTCAGCGAATGGAGAATTGAGTGATGGGATTGCCACGCAGGACGTTCACGAAGGAGTTCAAGCTGGCCGCCGTTCGTCGTCTGGAAGCTGGGGTTTCGATGGCCGAGGTGGCGCGCGGGCTAGAGGTCAGCCGGAGCGTGTTGCAGCGTTGGCGGCATGAGTTCCGCCAGGCGCCCGGCAATGCGTTTCCCGGCAACGGGCAGCGGCGCTGGTCCGAAGGCGGGGTGGCTGAACTGGAACGCAAGATCGGCCAGCAGGCGGTGGAGATCGATTTTTTGAAGGCGTACTTGCAGCGCATCGAAGAACAGCGGATGCTGCAGGCATCGACTGGAAGTCCGCGGTCTACCGCAAAGTCGGTGAAGAGGTGACCGTCGGGCGATTGACGATTGAGCGGATGGTGGAGCTGGGCCGGGTGAGCCGGTCCGGCTTCTACCGCTTCAACGCCAACCCAGAGACCGGCCCGGATCCCGACATGGACCTGCGCGACGCAATTCAGCGGATCGCGCTGGAATGGCCCAGTTACGGGCGGCCGCGCATCACGCGGGAGCTGCGCCGGGGTGGCTGGACGGTGAACCCGAAGCGGGTCTATCGGCTGCTGCGCGAGGACAACCTGCTGTGCGCGCGCAAGCGCAAGTTCGTGGTCACCACCAACTCCAACCACGGCCTGAGGGGTCTATCCGAATCTGGCGGCTGGCATGGTTCTGACCGGCGTGGATCAACTCTGGCGCGCCGACATCACCTCCATCCGGCTGCGCGAGGAGTTCGTCTTCCTGGCGGTGATCCTGGACGCCTTCTCGCGGCGGGTAATCGGATGGGCGCTGGACCGGACCATGGAAGATGAGTTGACGCTGACGGGGTTGCGTATGGCGCTCAAGCATCGCAGCGTGCTGCCGGGGCTGGTGCACCACTCCGACCGCGGCAGCCAGTCTGCCAGCAACGACTACACGGATCTGCTGAAGGCCAGCGGCATCCAGATCAGCATGAGCCGCAAAGCCAACCCGGGGGACAACGCGCAGTGCGAGTCGTTCCTGAAGACACTGAAGTACGAGGAGGTCCTGCGCAACGAGTACCGCGACTTGGCCGAGGCCTGCGCCTCGATCCGCGAGTTTCTGGAGAAGGTCTACAACCAGAAGCGCCTGCACTCGGCTATCTGCCGCCGGCGGAGTTCGAGGCGCAACTGGCGGCGCAAAACATAGAGGCCGCTGCGCGGCAGCTTGTCGCAAGAGTTTTCCAAGGCATGGGGAAATCTATCCACCCGATGTAGGCTCAAAACACCGGCAGCGGCTGCAGCAGTCCGCTCCCGGCGCTCATCGCTACGGATGAGTCTCCAGCCAGCTATTCCTTGGCGGGTTGATCTCCATCAGGGCCCGCCTCCGCTTCACCGGCCAGGCTCAGAATGCGTTACTGTGATCCTGCCGGTCGAGAATTTTGCGGCGAACGGCAAACAGAGCCTTAACCGTTTGTGTCAGCCCAGGGGGCAACCCCAGATTGTTTCGGCTGCCCTTCGGTGTCTCGATAATGACCTGAAGTGTGCCGTCTTGAGTGTCGATCGGTTTGAGTTGCGTCGGATCGACCAGATGTTTCGGCTGCTTTTTCGACATGGTTAATGTTGATGCGAGATGAATTGCGCTGGCGGTGCGGAAACCGAAAATAATCTCGATTCCTGGTGTGGTGCTCTTTCCTCCCCTCCTCGATCCGAGGAAACGCTCCCTCTTTATCCGGCTCGCATCGTCGGCCGGTTCGCTGCGCGGGCGCCCGACAAAATCTAATCACACGGCAGAAGATCAAAGATTTCTGCTCCGGAACTGTGCAAACTTCGTGCTTAGAGCATCCTAAGAATCACGAGGACTCTGATCGGAAAGTGCCGCCACGGCGGCTCAACACAGTTCTGTCCTTGATGAGGTGAGAAATGGCAAAACTCTACAGCGCTGCTCGAAAAGCCCTTCCCACGAAATCATTTGCAGAACCGGATAAAAGAAAATATCCGATCGAAAATGAGGCGCACGCGAGAAATGCTCTAGCCCGCGTGGCACAATCAGGCACACCGGCAGAGAAAGCCAAGGTCAAGGCTGCGGTAAAGAAGAAGTATCCTTCAATCGGGAATGCAGACAAGTGATCTTGGGAGTTGAGGACGCAATTGCCGTGCCCTGAATGGATCTCTGCCCAACGAACGCAGCGAGGATGGCGTCTTTCTTGTCGCTGACTTCTGCTAGGAACTGTTGGAGAGGTGTAACGTGAACCTCACTTTCCTGCATGTGCGCTTGGAAGGCTTGCTCGAGCCCGGCGTCGTCGGCATGCTCGATCATGCCGGGAAGGCCTTTGACGATTTGGTTCTCGCTGGAGAGAAGATAGCGGAGCTGGGAAGTATAAAGTTCGCTCACGCTATGAAAGTCATTGGGGGTAATGAGTCCCATTGGAACACCGTGGTGAATTGCGTGCTATCGTGCTGCTCTGTAGGACACGGAGATTCCTTTTCCGCCAACATGATAACGTTTCATCAGAGAAATAGATTTTACTAGGAAACGTTAGAAGGGTGCGGTTTTTCTTGTCAAGTAAGTGGCCTTCCTTCAATTCCGCCTGAAGGAGTATCAGCAGACCCGCACGCATTCGATATCGACGAGAGACGCGATCTTCGCCAATCGGTCGTGCAGATGCCCAACCCCGATCGCGCAGTGGTGTGCGGGACCCTGCTCATTCCATCCCTGGAGAAACCGGCGGGCGCCAATCGGAAATCGATAACGGCTGTTGGTGTTGCCGATCTCGAGAATCGGACCGGAAACCGAATCTCCTTGTGCTACGACGAACTTAAGCGAGCCTTTTCCATCTTCCGCAATCGAGAGCAACGTGACCGGGCCGTGTCTGACCGACATCTCTACTGAGAGGCCGCTGCCCACCTTGCCATGGTAGACGCCGAGGGGACGAAGCTTAGGCTTGCCGTCGGCGATTGCAATATGTCCGGGACCATCATGGCCCATCAAAATCACATCGTCGACGAAATCATTGGCGTAGAACTCCGTAAAAGAACCTCCAGAGCCGAGGCAATCGAGGATCTTCATTGCCTGCACGTTCTTGATTTCAAGCTCGCCCGCAACCGGAACGCCGCGGCCGGTGAGCAGACTGTTGCCGACGATGATGGAGCTCAAGGCGTCTTCGTTGTCAGGAATGCCGACACCCATGTAGTAGTAGGCGAGTGAGCCTAGTTTGTGTTCTTCGACGAGTCGGTCGAGCGCAACAGAGGTGCGCGCCGCCCGTTCCATTTCCGACGGAGAGCAATCCGGCTGGACATCAAATGCCTGGTGGATCAGAGCAACTCGTTCTGAGATCTCCTCTTCGACGACATTCCGCCGAAGCCCCGAGAGCTCATCGACTTCGATAATTTCGACCTGAGTGCCAAAGACAGACGACTGCAATGTGAGGTCAGCATAGATGTCGAGCATGCCGCTGTAATAGTGGCCCATCACGCCCATCCGGTTGTGCTCCATCTGATAGACCACCCTTGAAGCGGCGAGCCAATCGTCGATTTCGTCCCAGGCGTTATCTTCTGGATCGAGCGTTCCCGTCACTTGATGAAATTCGATGCCGCAACGGCGAAAGACGTTCGCAATCTCGGGCACAGAGCAGGCCTGGCAGTGGGCAAGCCACTCCCCGGTCATCTGCGTACGGTCCTGCATCTGGTTGAAAGCGGCATAGTCGATCGCCCCCTGTGGCGATAGGTTCAAAATGATAACCGGCGCTTTGGCCCGGCGCACCACGGGCAAGACAGTCGAGGAAAGCGCATACGTCGCTACATGAAGAAAGATCAGATCAAGGTCGGCCTGGCGGAAGGCATGTCCCGCAGCGACAGCCTTGGCCGCCGTGTCGATCATGCCGAGGTTCACAACTTCAGCGCCGGAGGATTCCAACTTAGTGGCGATAAGTCCGTTGTAACCCTCGAGGCGTTCACGCAGGCCCGCGAACTGACTCCAATAAGTATCAAGGCCGATGCTGAAGAGGCCGACGCGATGGCGCTGGCTCGTTTCAGTAAAAATGGATTCCATCTTCAATACCGAGCGAACATTTCATTCTTCGACTCATCCCCAGATTTAATGCGACCGATTTCGGAGCGGTTAATGGCTAAACCGCTCCGACTCTTGTGAACTCTACTGCACCGCGGAACTCTCGTCATCGCATACGCCCTCAGGGCCAGCTAATGACGGTCACGGAGAATGGCGACATCTTCAGTGCTTGCCCTTCGTGTTCGGCGGTCCGCGCCGGCCCATCGCCAGTGACTTCGTCCACGGTAGCGAGATGGACCTCCGCCGTGCCATTGGGTAGCGTCACGTCCACCTCTCGATTGCGCTTGTTAACCAGCAGCAGCTTTCGGCCAGAGGGTGTCACGAACCCTTGCGCCGATATGTCGCTGGTATCCGGCCCGAGCTTCGTCTCCACAAGCTGGTCCCCGGGATGAAAGTTGTCCTTGATCAGTTTTAGCACCCAGTAGCGCGCATTCGGCTTGCCATTGGTCCAATCCATCATCGAAACACTCGGAAATTGCGACGGATATCCGACCAACTGCGACTCGCCAATAACGTCGATGCCCAGCTTCGTGAGCTCCAAATAAAGATAGGCATAGAGAGCGCCTGCGCCCGCCCAGTAAGCACTCGGGATTCGGTTGAGTAGCGCCTTGGAGGCAGCGATTTCCAGACCATCCGTCGCCAGGATTACACCCAGTTCGTCTGTGTCGGTCTTGGTATTTGGGGCGAGCCGTTTTCGAATCGCCTCGATATACCGGGTCGTCGCAAGAAAGCGGTCGGCCTGGTCGAAGAAAGTAAACTGCCAGTCGTTGATGTCCTGATCGAGACTGGGTGTCGCGTAGAAGTGATAGGAAATATAGTCGATCGGGATGCCCGGCTTGTGATGGCTCGCATCGAGAAAATATTCAAACCATTTAGGATCATTCGACGGCTGCGCAAGCGCGAGTCCAACGAACTTCGTCTCTGGACTGACGGCATGAATGGCACTGACGATTGCGTCGTAACGCTGCGTATATAGCTCAGGCGTCGTTGAGTGTTCAAAGTCTACCTCGTTCAGCACTTCCCAATAGGGAAAACTGTAGTGATAGCCCGACTCATGCCCCTTACCGTTCTCGTCAGTGAAGCCGCCCTTCGTATACCAGCTGACCAAACGGGCGAAGTAGTCTCCAACCTCTCTTCCTGACGGGTCATTGAGCTCAGTGCCCTGGGTGTAATTCCAAAACACCTGATCAGGATCGCTGGGATAGACCACCGGCTTCTCGGTTTTAAAAAGCCATGCGGGGATCGTGCTGAAGTTCATGATCGTGCTGTGACCCTCGGTAGCGTTGAGAAAGTCCTTCGTCATGGGGTCAATCAGCGTAAAGTCCCAGGATGTCTTCTCCTTGGTAGGTGGATCGAGTTCAGCCACCGCCAGCTTCGGATACGGTTCCCATGGAACGTACCGGACGTAATCGGCGCCCAGGTCTTTCAGAGCCTCAAATGAACCATCATGAATAGGAGAACCACTTCGCAGCATGGGATTGACGACTACTTGCAGCGTGGCTGTCGATTTCGAGATAAAGATAGTCTTGCCCCAATCGATCGCAATCGAGTTGGGCTGGGGGTTGCCTTGCGCCACTGACACCAATGCCGGAGCACACAGGAACAGCAGAAGCGGAATGCCTAAGTACGACGCCTTTGGTTTGGCCCCTCGTGCATGGCACGGAGCATGCTGATTTCCCGAAACGTGTTCTATTCTGAGCATCCCCATCATTCTCCGTCGTAGTCCAAAATGCGCGCAATCACAGACTTCGTCTGTGCTTAGTGGCCTGCAACAGCAAAAACATAAGTTCCTGCATCGAGCCGAAAAACCTGACCGTTGGCTTCAGTACTCAATAGATGGACATGGTCGCTCTTATCGAGACTCTTCCCCTGAAGTGTGAACGAGGCAGCCTGGTCTGAAGTCAGAGGCAAGTCGCCCACCGCGTTCGGCGGGATCGTGACCGTCCATTCGCTGACCTTGCCTTGGATCGACCAGGAGGATTTGATTTCACCGTAAGGCGAGACATACGAAAAATTGAGTCCGCCAAGCCGGGAATCGAAGTTAGGATGCAGATGCACGGTGTGGAAGCCGGCATCGGCCGCCGAGGCATCCACCCCCGCGGCATAACGGTAGATCCAATCTGCCACAGCTCCATAAGCGTAGTGGTTATAAGAATTCATGCTTGGGTCGCCGCGCATCTGGTCGCCATTCCAGCGCTCCCACATGGTGGTCGCGCCGTGGCCGACCAGGTAACCCCACGACGGATATCCGGTGTTGAGCAGCAGACGGTAAGCGATGTCGGCGTGTCCCGTGTCCACGAGGACTGCCAACAAGTAGGGCGTGCCCAGAAACCCGGTATTGAGCCGCCAGCCATTGGCTGCAATCTTGGCTACCAGTTTGTCCGCCGCCGCTTTTCGCAGCGATTGAGGCAGTAGGTTCATCTTAAGAGCGAGCACATACCCGGTTTGAGTGTCGTTGCCTTTGGCCATCGCGTCTGGGTTGTTGATCTGCCCGAAAGGCGACGGTCCCTTGCTCGCGCCATCGATGAAACCCTCAGAGTCAACAAAAGTCCTGGCAAACGCCTGCTGGATCTTGTCAAAGAGATCGGCATACTTCTGTTCTTCGGTTTTCCGGTCGGTCGCGTGCGCCATCTGGCGCATCAGCGTTACATCGTACGCCCAGTAAGCGGTTGCAACTAATGTCTCTTTGGTGGGCCCTTCCGGAGAAAGCCAGTCGCCGAAAGGAGTGCCGTAATTCTTGCTCCAAAGATAGTCGGGATTGGCCGACTGGATCGCGGCCAGATATTTTTCCATCGCGCTCCAGTTCTCATCGATCACTCGCGTGTCTCCCGATTGCAGCCACGCCGTCCAGGGAATGATCACGCCAGCGTCGCTCCAACCGGCGGCGTATCCAGGATTCGCGGTAATCGTTCCGGGCGCGAAGATGCCGTACATCTCCGTGCCGACTTGCGTGCCGCGCAGGTCTCCGGCGAACTTCTTCGAGAACTGGGCAAGGTTCATATTGTAGGAAGCGGTGCGCCAGAAGACCTGTGCGTCCGCCGTCCATCCCAGGCGCTCATCACGCTGTGGACAATCCGTTGGCACACTCATGAAATTAGACCGCTGACCCCAGAGAATGTTCTCCCAGAGCTTGTTGATCATTTCATTGCCGGTGTGCAACCGCGCAGTAAATGGGGCGTCAGTATGAAAGACGACCGCTTTGACCGTCTCCAGGCCGGGTTTATACGCCAGGCCGGTAACCTCTATATAGCGAAAACCATGGTAAGTGAATTCTGGCTGGTACTCTTCCACTCCTTTACCGGCCAGGATGAAATGGTCCGTCGCCCGCGCAGTGCGAAGGTTTTCGACATACGGCGTGCCATCCGGATTCAGGACCTCGGCGAAGCGCAACTGCACATCCGTGCCGGCCGGTCCGTGCACCCGCAGGCTTGCCACGCCAGCCAGGTTCTGATCGAAGTCATAGATGTAGACTCCCGCCCTCGGGCTGGTAATGGCTTTCGCCACGAGCACCTTTTCGGCACGGATTGGCGGAAAGTACTGCGCCACAATCTGTGGCTCCAGAGGCCGGACCTCGATTGCCGGCTTCCACTTGTGATCGATAAACGACGGAGTATCCCAGCCAGCCTGCTCAGCACGGGCATCGTAGCTTTCGCCATCGTAAATCTCGGCCTTGGCTATAGGAGAAACGTCCGCCTTCCACGAACCGTCCGTCGCGATCCATTGCACCGACCCATCTTGATGCTCAATGCGAAGCTGCGCTTTCAGCGCCGGTGGAATATTGCCGTAGTTAAATCCTTGCCGAAACCACATCAGCGGGGTGGTGTACCACCCCGGAGCAAGTTCGGCGCCGACAACGTTGATGCCCGTTTTGACAAGCGCCGTCACATCGTATGCCTGATAGGGAACGTGCTCCCTGAAATCCATCCATCCCGGAGACAGGATCTGATCGCCAACCCGGTCACCATTAACGCTCATCCGATATGCACCTAATGCAGTCACGTAGAGTCGTGCCGAGACAAGCGGGCTGTTTACATCGAACCGTTGTCGAAGCAATTTCACTGTCTCGGTCGGCCAGGGATTCCCCAGCGTCACGCCCCCTGGCGTTGGAGGCGGAACATATGGGACCGCCGGCTGCCAACCTGCGTCATCGTAACCAGGCTCTTGCCATGCGCCCTGCTCGTTGAGCGCTGCTTTCCATCCCTCGCCACTCTTCAACAAGGTAATGGAGCCGTCCGCAAACTCCACATATAGGCACGCACTCATCGGAGTGCGGCTGTCGTTCGGAGCGTTCATGCCATTAGGATTGGCCGCGTACAGCGTGACCTCCACCGCCAGCAGGTTTCGTCCTGCATGAAGATCCGTGGTTACTTCTCGAGTGGTGTAAGTTTGCCAGGGGAACTGCTTCCAGGCCGGCATCGGTGATGGCTCCATCTCCTGTTTGCCATTGACCCAGGCCGCCGCCGTGTCCTCTCCGGTCACGTAAAGCACCGCCCGTTTCACCGGCTGCGCAAGATCGAAGGCCAGCCGGAATTCGTGTCTGGTCTGGTCACCGCCTTTATAACTCTCGACGCCGGCATTCGTGATCCACGCGGCGCCGGATTCGCGAACTCGCCGCTCCTGCTCGCTCTCGTAGACAATCCACTTCCCTTCCCACTTCGAGGTCATAAGGCCGGTTTCCCACCAACTCGTATCGCTGACTGGATACGGCTTACCGTTTTTATCCCAGACAGTCACTCGCCAGTAATAGCGCTTCTCGGGCGTCAGGGCTGGCCCCACGTATTCGATGCCCACCGAACGATCGCTGGCGATCTTTCCGCTGTCCCAGACATCCGGCTTGTTCTCGGCCAGCAGGGGGAGCTTCGACGCCACCTCTATGTGATAAGCAGTCTGCCGCGCTCCCAAGCCGGGATCCTGCAATTGCCAGGAGAGTTGAGGTTTTTCGGCATCAACTCCAAGCGGCTCGGTCATCGAGTCACACGTCAGATGATTCGGCTTCATACTTGCCGTAGCCGCCACGGTGCTTGCATAGGACGCGACGAGAAAAAGCGTAACGCCGGCCAGACGAGCAATAAAATACCGGCGAATACAAACGACAGAAATAGAAGAGTGATTCTTCCTGAAAGATGGTTGCATCGTAGTGGGGGCTCCGTGGGCAGATTGGTGCAACGGTCTTACAGGCATGAAATGTTCTCCTACGGAGCTGCATCCGAGTCGAGCTTCTGCTTTGTCACCTCACTCGACCGGGCGACTTGGCTGCCCGATGACTGATTCTGCTGCGCCTGATGAAGCCTTCGGAATTCCGCCATTGCTTTGGTCTGCTCGGCAGTATTGCCAAGTGCTCTCTCGGCCTGAAACAAGCGATACCACGAGACCTCATTCGATGGATCGACTGCGATTGCTTTTTGGAGTGCCGGGACTGCCAGTCGCGGCTTACTGTCAGCCAGGTACACAGTTGCCAGCCCGATCTGTGCGTCGTCGAAATCGGAATAGTAGCTGATCGCCGTCTGGAAGTATTTCTCGGCGTTTGGATAGTCACTCAAGTTGCGATATATCTCCCCGGCTTCATAGGCTGCATTGGCATTGGCCGGATCAATCTCGAGCTCGGCGAGGAATTCTTTGAGTGCTTGTGCCTGATCCTCCGGCGATCCGGAGCGGCGTGCTTGTGCCAGCAGTGTTCTGCCGATGCGGTAATGTATGCCCGGACGGTTCGGATCCAGTGCGAGGACCTGGCGATATTCGTCAATTGCTGCGGCGGTCGCTCCCTGACTCTCATTGACTTCGGCGGCAGCCAGGTATTTCCACGGCGAGTTTGGCGCGACGATGTTCATCCGCAGGATCGCCTCGTAGGCCATCTTGCCGTAGATTCGCGAGCTCTGATAGAGCACCTCCGGATCATCGGGATAGAGCTTGTCCATCTGCAAGGCGATCTCGACCGCCTTTTGATCGAGCTTGAGGCCGTTGTAGGCCCGTTCCAGTTGAAGACCGCACATCTGCTTCTCGGAGCGATCGGTGCTGTGGAGGAAACAATCTTCAAGGCCAGGAAGCGCCTGTCGATATTCGGTCATCTCTGAGAGAGAAATCGCCAGCAGAGTACGGGCTTTGGGCAGCGAGGGTTTGAGCTTTAATGCTGCCTGGAGTTCGACCGCGGCGAGATTGAACTTGCGTTGCTGGTAGTAGATGCGCCCAAGAATAGCGTGGACCTCTGCGACGTTGGGCTCGAGTGTGCGCAATTGTTCAAAATCCCGCTGCGCTTCTTCCAGGTGACCGGCGGCAAGAGCTGCCTGTCCCTGTTCTGCATATTGAGCGGATCGATCCGATGTGTCCGAGCTTTGGGAGAAGGCCGGGTTGAAGACCAATGGGCAGGTGAGGATCAACCCGGTAAAGAGTTTGCGGGAAAGAGACATACACGGAGTGTATTCCGCTAAAAGGTAGGAGAGCGACCCGCGGATATCAGTCAACTCTCCCTGGGAGTGAAGCATTTAAAAGGTAAGCTTGCCTCCAAGCTGAATGATCCGCCCTGGCCGCGCCGACACAACCTTACCGAAGTTGGTGTTCGTACTGCCGAATTGGGCCTGGTCGTTCACGTTATTGTCTACGGGGATCGATCCAGGTCCAACGCCAGGGGTGTTCGGATCGACGCCAAATTGAGTGTGGTTAAAAGTGTTGAAAGATTCAACGCGGAATTGGAAATTGGCGCGCTCGGTGATGGCAAAATTTTTGATAACTCCCATGTCCCAATTTTCAATCCCCGGGCCCACGATGGTGTTGCGCCCCTCGGTGCCGAAAGCTCCGGCGAGAGGCTGACGAAACGCGGAAGTATTGAACCATTGATCAAGCTTTCCCTGCGGCCCGGAATAGGGGTTCCCGATCCTGTTGGCGCGTTGGTTTGGCGCTGAAAGCAAGCCGTCAAGGTCGTTGGCCAGGATGGAGAACGGAAAGCCTTTCTGGAAAGTCGCTATCCCAGTTAACTGCCAGCCGCCCACCACAAGATCAGTGGCCTTGTTCACCCCGGACGCATATTTTTTGCCTCGGCCAAACGGCAGGTTCCAGACATAGCTGGCCACGAAACGCTGTCCAACGTTGAAGTCGGACGGAGCGTAGTCCAGTTTCGGGTCGTGATCATCGAGATGGCCGTTGTAGGAATTGGTGGCGCCAACTCCGGCGGCGGCGGACTTGTCGTCCATGTCCTTCGCGTAGGTGTAGAGCGCCACGAGGGCAAGGTCAGCAGAGCGACGCTCGAGCTTTATGTTGCCTGCGTTGTAGTTCGACCATCCGCTCCAGCTGCTGTTGAGGGTCGTGTCGCCCCCATAGGTGAAGTTGAAATAAGGAGTTCTTTGAGCCACCGGACAATCTCCCTCGGTTGGCGCCAGAGTGCAGAAGGCTGGGTTAGTCGGTGCGTAAGGTTGGTTGATATTGATTCGGTCGAGAGTGTGGGTTCCCTTGTTTCCCACATAACTGACTTCTAGCGTTGTGTTTCTTGCAAGCTCACGCTGAACGGATAGCTGCCACTGTTGCACGTAGGGGTTGATGGGATGGTCCGAAATGATGACCGCGATAAACTGTTGGCCATCAATCGCCGGGGTCACCGTATGGAGAGTTACGGGCGGAAAGAGCGCGTCGGTGGTCTTCGGCACCGCTTGCACAACCGGGTTTAATGCAGTGCGCACGACGTATGGGTAAAGGTCTCCAGAATCGTCGATTTCGCGGGTCTCGGAAGAATCGAAGAATATGCCATACCCGCCACGGATCACCGTCTTCTCTCCGCCGAGAAATTCGGGGCGGTAGGCAAAGCCGAGGCGCGGCGCGAAGGGCAGCTTGGATCCATTGGCCGGGTTTCTGCGCCCGCAGTAATCATAAAATCCGTTCCCCGCCGGCGCTATGCCATCCGTTAAAAGCGCCTTATTCGCGAAACATAGGCCTCCGAGAGCGTTGTTGTCGTCAATCCAGAACATCTTGTTATTTTGC
>CAWGZE010000032.1:0-26228 GCA_963826855.1 uncultured Acidobacteriaceae bacterium | reverse complement strand
CACTCATCACTTTGCGTCTCACGAACTCAGAGCATTGTTAACCATCTCCTGGGCTTCGCTGACGATTGCGTGCAAATGCGCCTCACTCTTGAAGCTCTCAGCATAAATCTTGTAAATGTTCTCGGTCCCCGAAGGCCGCGCGGCAAACCAGCCATTGGCCGCAACAACCTTCAATCCGCCAATTGCAGCACCATTTCCCGGAGCTGAGGTCAGCTTGGCTGTAATCGGCTCGCCCGCAAGATTCGACTCCTTGACTGCCTCCGGCGAGAGCTTTTGCAGTTTTGCCTTCTGCTCTGGAGTCGCGGCCGCGTCGATGCGCGTATAGAACGGTGAACCGAACTCTTCAGTCAATTCGCGGTAGTGTTCTCCGGGGTCCCTGCCGGTGCGCGCGGTGATCTCGGCCGCCAGCAGGTCCATGATTGGCCCATCTTTATCGGTTGACCATACCGTGCCGTCAAGGCGAAGAAAACTCGCGCCCGCGCTCTCTTCTCCACCGAAGCAGAAAGAACCGTCAAAGAGGCCGGAGACGAACCACTTGAAACCTACCGGGACTTCGCGCAGCTCGCGGCCAAGACTCTTGACGACCCTGTCGATCATGCTGCTGCTCACCAGGGTCTTTCCAACTGCGACCTCATGCCGCCACTTCGGCCGATGAGTAAGCAGATATCGAATGGCCACGGCGAGGTAATGATTCGGATTCATCAGGCCTGCGGAAGGAGTCACAATCCCGTGCCGGTCCGAATCCGGATCGTTGGCGAAAGCCAGCTGGTATTGATCTTTTAGTCCGACGAGACTGGCCATCGCATACGGACTCGAGCAATCCATGCGGATCTTCCCGTCGTGATCTACGGTCATGAAGGAAAACGTCGGGTCAATCACCGGGTTAACGACCGCGATTTCCAGTCCGTAGACAGCGTTAATAGGCTCCCAGTACGGCCGCGCCGCCCCACCCAGCGGATCCACGCCAAGTTTCAGGCCCGCGCCGCGAATCGCATCCATGTCAACCACGTTCTTGAGATCGTGAACGTACGGCATGATGAAGTCTTCCTGATGCGTGCATGCGGCACGGAGCGCTCGCGTGAGCGGAATTCGTTTGACGCCGGCATTGCCTGCCCGCAACAGATCGTTCGCCCGGTTTTCGACCCACTTCGTTACATCGGTATCCGCAGGGCCGCCGTTGGTGGGGTTGTACTTGAAGCCTCCGTCCTCCGGAGGATTGTGCGACGGCGTGATCACGATGCCGTCAGCCAGATGCTCCTTGCGGCCGCGGTTATAGACGAGTATGGCTCGCGAGATAACAGGAGTCGGAGTCACTCCCTCGCCCTGCTGGATGACCGTTTCCACACCGTTGGCCGCAAGCACCTCGAGGGCGGTGTGCTGCGCCGGCCCTGACGCTGCGTGGGTATCCTTCCCCATATAGAGCGGCCCGTCTGTTCCCTGCCCACGCCGGTAGTCGCAGATCGCCTGGGTAATCGCCAGGATGTGAGCTTCGGTGAAGGTGCCACGGAAGGGTGAGCCGCGGTGGCCGCTCGTGCCGAAGCTGACCAACTGATTAGGATCGGCTAGGTCCGGACTGCGTTCAAAGTAATCCGTCTCCAGGCGGTCGACATCGATCAGCATTTCCTTGGGAGCCGGCTTCCCTGCGAGCGGCGAAATCCTCTCGGCGGTTCCGCCTGCTTTCGATCCGGCAACTAAACTATCGGGCATAGTTTCACCTTCCAGGTCTCAGATGCCTATTCGGCAATCCTGCGATCACTTGAAAATCTACCAGAGCGGGCAATATTCGGGATTCCCTCGCGCGACCGGACATCAGAATCGAAATCCGGGGCGCTTGATGGATGCAAACTTCGGGGAATGTCCGGGGCGTTTTGCGGAACCCGCAATCTTCGTGTTATCTTCGCCTGATGTAGGTCGCTCCCGCAGGATTTTCAATGAAGCAAGCTGCCGTTGGCTTTCGCGCGCATTCGGGCTGGACCGCGATGGTCGCAGTATCGCTCGACGAGACTTCACCTCGGGTTCTCTTGCGTCAACGTCCGCACCTGGTCAAGAAGTTCACCTACGAATTCCGTCAGCCATATCACAGCGCCGAGAAAATTTCGCTGGCCGAAGGCCGCAGTTTCGTCTCGTTCGTACGCGCTGAAGCCAGAAATCTCGCCTATAAGGCTATTCGTGCTGCACAAGCCAGCCTTCGAGAAGAGCGCTACGAAGTTAAGTTCTGCGCTCTTCTCCTTGCCTCAGGAAGACCGCTTCCGGGTCTCCCCCAGATTCTGGCATCTCACGCGCTGATCCACGCTGCCGACGGAGAGCTCTTTCGCGAAGCACTGCTCCATGCCAGCAGGCGCTGCGGCTTTGAGACCTTCACCGCTAAGGATGGAGCGTTGCTGGAGCGGGCCTCGCACTCGCTGAGCCTGCAAAAGGAGGAACTCGTTCATCGGCTCGGTGATCTCGGCGCCGAACTTGGCCCACCATGGACGCAAGACGAGAAGTTTGCCGCTCTGGCCGCCTGGCTATCTCTGGTCGAACCGCTTGAACCGAGCTAAGCCGCAACCCTCATTGTCGGGGGAGTTTCGAACGGCGTTAGTGTGGCCCACCCAATGGGCTGCGGACGGTCAGGTCGTTTCCCAATCTCGGACGCAGAACACAGACTCCACCCATCTATTGCCAACCCATGTCTCCCTCGTTGAGCACTCGGTTGTTCACCCTGCAAAATCGCGTATCGTATAGGGATGCGGCATTTTCCCCCTGCACAAAGACAAATCTTCCGACCCGCGGCGAAGCTAGCATGAATCAAACCATGACGGATGAATCCCTGGAAGCCCCGGTTACCAAGACCAACCATGAACAGGAAACGCCTCTCGAGGCCTTCGCTTCGATCTGCGGAGTACTGGTCATCGGGCTCTTCGCACTGACTTTTATTTTTCAGAACTTCGAGATTCCCTCTTCTTCGATGGAGAAGACGCTGCTGATCGGCGACCACGTATTGGTCGATCGCATTACACTTGCGCCTCCGACACACTGGGCGCCGTTCATCCCCTATCGCAACGTGAAGCGCGGCGATATCATCGTCTTCTTCAAGCCGGGCGAACCCGATCTATATCTGGTGAAGCGCGTCGTTGGCGTTCCTGGCGACCATATCCATCTGCGAGCCGGCATTGTCTATCTCAATGGGCAGCCCCAAAACGAGCCACTCGCCGACAAGCCGACCGACTCGAACTACTTCCCCTACCGTGATGATTTCCCGGCCATTGCGCCCAGCGAGGCGAGCGATGTGACCGCGACGTGGTCGGTTGAGCTGCCGACCCACGTCGATCAGTCCGGCGATCTGGTTGTGCCTCCGGGCCGGTATTTTGCGATGGGTGACAACCGTACTGTGAGCCTCGATAGCCGCTATTGGGGGTTTGTGCCCAGAGAAAACATTGTTGGACGGCCGCTCTTTGTTTATTGGTCGTTCATCCAGTCGGGCGATCAGTATGAGAAGACCTCGCTTGCCGACCGCGCCAGCTTCTTTGTGCACACGATCGTGCATTTCTTCGATCAGACGCGCTGGAAGCGAACGTTTCACCTGGTCCAGTAGTCGCCGGCAGACGAGAGGCGCATCGCCCATTTTTTCGTGATACAAGTGCGCGTAAGATCGGTGTGACTGAAGCTTGTTCGACTCGCTCCGCTCGCCGAGAATCACTTCCCATGCTGACGGAAGCGGCAGTCGACATGATGTTCGCGGAGAGACGCTCGAATGCCGCCAGTCCAGGCCGTCGCAAAGAAACGAAGCCTCAAGCGGTGGATACTGCCGGCAGCGGCAGTGTTGCTCACGGCCGCCATCGTGGCGCCCCCGCTCATCAGTCTGAACCGCGTGCACCGGCGCATCGCCGACAGCATCAGCCAGGCGATCCGGCGTCCGGTAAGAATGTCCTCGATCAAGCTGCGCCTGCTGCCGCGACCGGGCTTTGAGATCGCAGACTTTGTCGTTGAGGACGACCCTGCATTTGGAGCGGAGCCCATCCTGCGCTCTTCGCAAGTCGTCGCATCGGTCCGCTTGTTGCCGCTGTGGAGCGGGCGTCTGGAGATTGCCCGCATCGCCTTCGACGAACCCAGCGTTAACCTGGTCCGTAACCGCGAAGGCCGCTGGAACTTCAATACCCTGCTCTCGCAAGCCGCACAGATACCCAAGGCGCCGACCGGCGAACGCCATCCCGGAGGCCTCCAGCGTTTCCCATACATCGACGCCAGCAATGCGCGAATCAACTTCAAGTCCGGCGATGAGAAGCTTCCGTTTTCCTTCTTCAATGCCGATCTGGCCGTGTGGCTGGAGAATCCCGGCGAGTGGCGAATCGAGTTTGCCGCCCAGCCGGTGCGCACCGATCTCAGCCTCGACCTCGCCAACACCGGCACTTTCCGGCTGAATGGATCTCTTCGCCATGCTGCAATGCTCAGCCAGATGCCGATGAACCTTCACGCGGAATGGGCGAACGCTCCGCTTGGCCAACTGAGCAAGATTCTCACAGGCTCGGATGCGAACTGGCGCGGTGAGCTCGACGCCACCGCGGACATTACTGGCAGCATCGACAATGCCCAGCTCAAACTCGCCGCAAACGGAGAGGGCATCCATCGCGTCGAGTTCGAGCCACGCGAGCCGCTGAATGTGAACGTCACCTGCCAGGCCGGCTTCAGCCGTGCCGAGCGTCTCATCGACGCGATGACCTGCCTCGTGCCAACGGGTCAGGGACATCTGCTGCTCACTGGTTCCGTCCGCGCGTTGCCTGAAAAAACTGATCCCAATCTCACGCTCGAGTTGAACCATGTGCCCGTGCCTTGGGCACTCGACGGGGTGCGCCTGGTGCGGGCCGGCTTCGGAAGTTCCGTGATCGCAAGCGGAGTGATCAACGGCACCTTCGCATACGCTTCGCCCGAAACGACATCCACAATCGCGGACGCGCAGCTTCGCGGCCAGGCGACGGTGGACCATCTCACGATTGCCGGGAAAGCCCTGCAGCAGCCGCTTGCGCTGCCGCAGATTCATCTCGTGATGAACTCGCCGGCGCCGCCCGCGACGCCTCGGGGTCCCCGAATTCCAGTCTCGACCAAAAGCCACGACGAGCTTGTGCTCGAGCCATTTGTCGTCGGAGCAATTTCACCCGAGACGTCGGCCACCCAGCCTATGAGACTTCCCGCGTCGATGACGGTGAGCGGAGTCTTCAACCGCAACGGTTTTAGCGTACATCTCGGAGGTGAATCCAAGATCGGAGAGATCGTCTCACTGGGGAAGGAATTCGGGCTCTTCCAGCATCTGCAGATCGACTTTGCCGACCAGGGCGTTGCCGATCTCGATTTGACCGCGCACGGGCCGTGGCTGCTTCCTGTCACCGATCAACCAGTCGCTCCGGCCGCCTTCAATGGAACTCTGCGGCTTCATAATGCCCAGGCGACCGGCGAGTTTCTTGCCCAGCCACTCCACATTCCCACGGCACAGGCCGCCTTGGTCGGTAACGAAGTCATCTGGACTGCATCTGGAATGAACTACGGCCTGCTGCATGGCGACGGCACGCTGAGTTATCCGACATTTTGTACCGCGGCCAGCGGATGCGTTCCACACTTCAGCCTTCACCTCGCTTCGCTCGATGCGGAGACCGCGCAGAGTGCCCTGCTCGGCGCCCAGCGTCACGGGGAACTGATCGACCGCCTGCTGGATCGCCTGCGCAATCTGAATGAGGCGAGCCCTGCGTGGCCCTCACTTATCGGAAGCGTCCAGATCGGAACACTGACCATCGAATCCCTCAACATAAAAGACTTCACCGCGGCGGTTGCCGTCGAGGGACATACGATTCAGCTGAAGTCCTCGACCTCCCACGCGCTTAACGGACAACTCCATATCTCGGGCAACATGGAGGTCACCGACCACACTCCTCACTACAGCATTGAGGCACAGCTCGACGATGCGAGCGCTCGCGCAGCCTCAGGTCTGTTTGCAGAGAACTGGGGGTCCGGATCGATCCGCCTGCAAACGAGCTTGAAATTCTCCGGCTTTGCGCAGAAAGATCTGCTCTCGACCACCAGCGGGAGCTTTCACTGGGAATGGACCAATGGAGCACTGGCGGCACCACCGGCGCAGCTCGCGAATGTGAGAAACGGCAGCGCGGCTTTAGGTCATTTCGACAGCTGGACCGCCGATGGCGTCGTAGCCAATAACGTTCTCCAACTGCACAAATCGGAGTTGGTGCGAGGAAAAGATGCGGCCTCGGTATCTGGAACGATCAGCTTTGCCCGCGAATTGAAGCTCTCCTACATCGACCAGTCGACTCCGGTCACAATCACCGGGACTCTGGAGCAGCCAGTCGTGCAATCGGAACCCGCTGCACCGGTAAACTCAGGGACCCTCTAGCCTCAGGCTATCGGAAGCCTCGACCCCTTTTCCCAGGCGCTGGTACGCTTGGCGGCGAACGCAATGATTTCGATGGCCCCGAGGAAAAAGATCGCATTGCCGATCCGGGCTCCAATGACTCCGCCACCGATGACCGGTTTCTCGATGAAAGCATGCCATCCGTAAGCCAGGGCGGCTCCGCCCGCCAGGGCAAGCTTGTGGTGCATTCCCCATCCGCTGCGCCGCGACCAGAAGAAGACCACGGCTGCAACGACCAGATCGATGGCGAGAATCGCGCCGGCTGCGCCCCAGTTCCAGCCTTGCGGAATCAGCAGAACGGCCGAACCAGCGATCAGAGCAAGTCCAAACATGAGCCAGGGATTTGGGGCCGACGCAGCGTCTGCCGACCGAGTTCGTCGAGGCGTAAGGAAGGCCACGGCTACGAGTACGATACAGATCACCCCCGACCCAACTAACTGCACAGGCGAGGCGACAAACGGATCCTGGCGTATCTGCCCGAGCGTCGTGACCGCCACTCCCAAGATGAAGAGCACCACCGTGACAGCAAGACCGTGGTTGCCAAGCCATGGAATCTCTGCTCGGTCCGGAAACGACGCTTCGACCAACGCAATCGAAGTCGAGATGCTCCACGCGGTATGGAGCGTCAGCACGAAGATCGTCCACCATGCCCCGATCCCAAGCGCCGGGAGGTAGGCCGGCTGCAGCAGGTGAAGATTGAGCTTGAGATAGTTCGGATTGAAGAGCGATTGCGTGGTGTAGGCCTCTTCGACGATGCCATATGCAAGTGCAAGCACAACGATGCTAGGCCATCCCCGGCCGGCGCGCCGCACCAGCTCACGAATGAGCAACGCTCCCCCGCCATACAGAGGCGCGAGCACCAGAATCACGGGGAGCATTTTTATCGGGAGGTTCCCCAGTAGAAACTCCGCGATCAGCGGCGCGACCAGAAACAGGGCCACCGCGGGCCAAACACTCTTCTCAGCCGGTCTCATGATCGCAGGAACCACACCATCACCTCACGCTCGAGTCTAGCAATCCAGCTGCGGATTGCAGAGAGCGGAGCCGGTTGCGCGCACACGGGCGCTACTCCTATTGGACTTTCGGATTCGTCATTCGGCTCCGAAGCCTGGCTTCTGCATCGGCGCTCCAGTACTTGCAATCCAGCCGAATGAAAACAGACGTATACGGAATGGTCATATTCGTCTTGAGCACGAGGACGTGAAAGGTCTTACCGGCTTCGTCGATGTTCCCGATGATCTGTTCGTGAGGAAGCGACGTAACCGGAAGTCCGTGAAGAATCTCGGCAATCTTAGCCCGATAATTCGACGCACCCCGGGCGTCCGAATCCGGCACTTCGGGAAGTTCCGCATCCATGTAGATCAGGGGCCGAACCTGGATGGAGCGATCAATCGTCTGGAGCACCGACTTGACGACTTCTTCCTGGCCCTCATTCGTCTCGATGGTTTCGACGCCAGGAGAGGTTTGTAGCGGATAGGCCGAGTCGACGACTAGAATCCAGTTGCGATGACCGAGGAGCGGCATCTCGTCAGCTACCTTGGTATGCCAGTCGCGGGGCACCTTTGGCCTCGCCAAAATACGTTCTGTGTGCCAGAGTATGAAGCCCGCCAAAAGAATCATTAGAAGCGCGAAGGCCAACGCTATTCTCTGCGCCGACTTCCCTTTGGGCCCCGGCACGATGTAAACCGGCTTTGGCTGCAACTGCGGATCGATCTCGCTCATGCATACACCTCGAGCGGATGGTCTGGAGAAACCACAACCGCCGACTCAAACTGAATCAGCGTGGCGCCATCGCGACCTGAAACCTCGCTCGCGACAGGAGCTCCACCCGAAGTCACGCGCAGCTTGCGGTTGCTGGCCGGATGGAACCCCGGGCCAGCGGCCAGTGCTTTCAGAGAAATGCTGCCAAAGGAAACTTCCAGCTTGACGCTGCCGCCGCTGAAGTGAAAGATGCCCCACGCACCCGGCGCCGACCAGAAACATTCGAACGCACTTCCATGGATCTTCGGCGCAAGCTCCAAGCTTTGGTTTCGTCCGTCCCAGCGAAAGCCGGAAAGCACGGGAACGGCCGCCCAGCTCGCCATCGCTCGGGCATAATGCCTCCCATACTCCGTTTCATCGTAAGGATTGGCGCGCTCACCGTCGTAGCGACGGCGGATGTTGGCGATACACTCCACCCCCTCCTTCACCATGCCATTAGCGATCATCAGAGTCGCGGCGGTGTACTCCAGCCCAGTGAAGTTCTCCGCATAGTAAGGCATCGGAACCTGGGGACGAGTTCCGACCGTGTAATCGCAGATGATCAGCGCGGCCTCGTCATTCAGCGCATAGACGCGCTGCACCGAGGCATGATTTCGCAGATCCCGTTTGTAGTTGTACTTGTAAATCGAGGCCAGAGTCTTGCGGATGTTGGTAGAGTCGAGGAGATCGCCAAGGCCCGCGATCGTGGCCATGTATTGGCCCACCAACTGGTCGATGAGGCATCCATCACCCACCTGGAATTCGGGGTGAAGGGTATCTCTGGCGCCCATCCCCGCCTGCAGGCCGGAGGCGATCTTGTCCTTGGGAATCGGGAGAATCTCTTGGAAGTAATATTCGTCATTAAACAGGTTGGCGTCGATCCACTTGCTGCCGCGTTCCATCATGGCCCGGCAATCGGCGGCGAGTTCCCTGTCGCCCATCGCGTCGGCCATCAGCGACGAAGCCCGCAGCGCCGCGAGGTACCAGCTACTGCACATCGGATTTGGGCCATAGAACTCAACGTCGTAAGTATTGTGCTGGACCCCATCCATAACGCCGAATTTGCGCTCATCCCAACCGCCAGGACGCCACGCGTAAGCTAGCGCCCGTCTTGCGGCAGGCCATTGTTTGAGCAACCATTCGTCATCGCCGCACAGCACCCAATCAAAGTACAGCTTCACGATCTGGCCCATCTGGCCATCGGCGGCCGCCGCGCCCCAGTGTTCCTCGCCGGATGGCAGCTTGTGGCGAAAGTCCATGTGGCCCTCTGCGTCGGTGGCATAGCCGAAGCTGGTCTCGCGCATCGACCGCGCAAGCGTGGGAAAGAGAAATTGCGTGGCGACCTCGTAGTTCCAGACGTGAGTGCAGGTGCCGAAGCCAAGCCCGGCATGATCCCCGCAGCCTTCAAATCCCTGGAAGCTGCCATCGGCGATGCGAAAGCTCGTGTTCGAGACGAGAGTGCTGAGATTCGCGCTCGCCGCCTCCTTCACAGCGTCGGGTAAGGTAGAGCGCCGCAGAGCATCGACAAAAGCGCGCGTCCTGCTCTCCAGCTCCGGAAGATGCTGGTCTACATGTTCGGCGACCTCCCATGCGTCCTTGAACTGGGTGCAGTACCAATTGCCGATGAGGGACTTCACTTTGCCGGCCGGGGCCTCCCAGCCGCAGCGGTCGGGAGTGCGATTGGGAAAATACCAAGTGAGCAAGAATCGGAAACGCCCAGTTGCGCCGGGCGCGATCGTCTGACGCAGAGAAATGCATCCAACCGGCGCCGACGGCTCGACTTGCGCGCCCAGGCCGCCGCTCTTCGAGAACTCCTCAAACCAGAAATGTTGCGGACCCACATGCCAGATGCTGCCCCCTCGCCAGCGGGCAAGCTGTTCTGCCCTCGCGCCGGGCGCTGGAAGCGCGGCGAGGACAAATGAGCCTTGCATCGGATCGTCCGCCGCCAATGACGGGTTCGTCATGTAGAGGCCGCTCAGAGCGCCCGACGTGCGGACCTCATTTGTCCGCCCATCCACTTGGGGTCTATGACCATCCGGGTTTACAGGATTGGTCAGCGCCCATGCGATAACGATGTCGGCCGCCAGACGGCCAGGATTTTTCACCTCGTAGGTGAGTACTGCGCAGGGCAGGCCTGAGGCCTCCGCATCGATGGGTTGAAAAGGTGAGAATGCATCAAGCGCCACATGAACGGGGCAGTGGGCGTCAATGAACTCGACGCGCGAGATTGGAAACGATCCAAGGAAGGTTGCTTCCTCCAGACGAGGCAGCCCGGGAGCGTTGGCGGCGCCCAGACCCTCCTCGTGCAGGTCATAAGGGGGCAAAATACGGCGCTCCAGGACCACGCTGTAAGGCGGGTTGTCGGCCTGCTTCACATGCATGCAGGGAAGGCTGTATTCGAGCGAATTGCCAATATCGGCGCGGTTGAATATCTGCCAGTCTTGAAGATTGCCGCGTCCCCCCAACCCAATGCCGCCGGTGCCGATGCCTCCCAGTGGACAAGAGATGCGGGCCAGCCCCCGTCCGGTGTGCCGGCGCGGGAAGGTAATCTCTGGCTTGCCCGGGGCCCTCGATTGGGAGGGATGGCTGCCCGCAGAAGGCTCCTTGCCAAGCTCCGATGTCGCTTGCGCCTCGCCGATCGCCTTCGAGGCAGAAGTCGCAGCCACGCCCGCCGCAACTGCAGTCTTCACGAAGTCCCGTCGTGTCGTCCCGTTGTTCAACTTGAAACTCGTTCTGAGCGATTGATTACCGACTGACTGCCAGTAAACGCTAACTCGGTACGGTTGTCCAACCCGCTGAAAACATGAGGGTCACAGCCACAGGCTTCAATTCGCCGAGGGCGTCAGCGTCGTCACGTGCTCGCTCTCGCGCACCTCTGGCACGGTCCCATCGTTCACCTGGACTTCGGTTGGCTGACCGCCGATCAGCACTCGGTGTGAGACCTTGCCCTGCGCGGGAATCCGCAGATGCTCGGTGACAATCGCATTCTTGGAGCGAACGGTCACTGGGACTTCGGCTTCGGCAAAGCCATCATTTGAAATATCGAGCGCCACGAGCCACTGGTCTGCGCTGGCCGCGTGGCTCGGATAGACGCCACCGATCGAGAAATCGGCCAGACCGCGATCACGATAGACCCAGTCATCAAAGAACCACTTCAGGTCCTTCCCGGTGGATTTCTCCAGCCACCGCTCAAAATACTCGGGCGTCGTGTCTTCGTCTGGACGATAAGCGGTCAGCGCAGAGGCCAACTGAGCATCGCCGACAAGGTCGCGCAACATCCAGAAAACATACGTCGCCTTGGTGCGGTAGTAGACGATGTCGGAAGCATGGATCAGGTCCTCGCCATTGGCTTCTCCCGGAGTGCCCGGCTCGGCCAGCGCCAGAGCGCCGCGTGAAGCGCCGACCGCTTCGAGCGCCGCACGACGACCGTCGACCTGTTCAACCCAGAGACTGCCCAGAAACTGCGCCACTCCCTCATCGAGCCAAACCCTCGGCGAGCGGAAGTAGGCATGCGCCAGCGAATGTACCATCGCCGCATCGAGGTCCTTCGGGTCGGGCGAAGCCTTGAATCCAGTCAGGTAAATGGCGCCCTCCTCGGCTGCCATATCTTCTGCATCCGCAAGCCCGACGACAGTCAGCGGGGACTTCGGCTTTGCGCCGAGCCATTGTTGCACCAGGGGCGTCACCGTCCGGACCGCAGCCACATAGCCCTGGGTGCTGGCAAGATCTTCGGGAGCAGCGTAGATCTGCAAGTCCCCAGAGTCCACCTTTTGCCGGTTGAGCAGGAAGAGACTTGGCGTGGCGAAACCAAGCGCGGTCGCCGGCAGCGTTGCCGTCACTACGCCGGGATAAGAATTCTCTGGCGCTGCTGTTTGAACCACGGGTTCGACTCGTCCGTTGAGCACTGCCAGGTTCGGCGCGGGGGTGTCAGCGGTATATTCGGCAGTGACCGTCATTTTGATTTGGGCTTCCTGCTGACGCCGTTTCTGCCGGCCAATCTCGGCGAAGAGCTTAGCTCCATCGCCAAGCAACACCGGCGGCGCACTGACCGGATACCAGACCACATTGCCAAATCCGCGCAAACCGATAAAGTCGGCGGAGACGCGGTCCCAGTCAGAGCGCTCGGCGCTGATTGTCGGAGCGCCAATTCGCTCCAGGCGCTCGCCGCTTAGTGTGATCAGGCCGCTGTAGAAGACCTCCAGCTTCAACTCTTCTTTTGGAGCCAGCGGGCGCGGGAGCGTCACCACCGCTTCATTGACTTCGCCGGTATGGTCGGCATCGCTATCGACCGGATGCTGCGCGAACTTCGCATCGACAGCGGTCGCTCCTTCCCTCAACTTGATGCGCTCCCACTTCAGGGTTGAAGAGAGCTGGAGCGCAATCCTCTTGAGAGGTTGGTCACCATCGTTGCGCACCGTGATTCGCGCCCTGACGGCGAGTGATTCCTGTCGCGGAATCATACGGACGTCGAGATCGTAGTCGAGGAATGTCAGCGAGTCTCGCTCTTCGAGCGTCGCCTGCAATCCCGAGGTATCGACGGCTGGCGGCTGAGCCGGCGAGGTGGGTTTGGCCGTGGTGCTGTCGTCATCGGAGCGGGAGAAGAGGACCTTGCCGTTCCCTTGCGGCGCTTGCTGCGTGCCCGCGTCCGGCTTCGCCGGCGATTGCGCTGCCGGCGACTGCTGACCGGGCGAACTCTGCGCTGAACTTCCACTCTGAGCCTGCAAACTACACGCAACTACACAGCCGCCCAGAACAATAGCGGCCATCCACTTCCAACTGCTCATGAACCCAAACCCTTCTGCTTCTTTACCAGAGCGACGTCTGTTGGACTCACTCCGCTCCCATTTCGTGCTGTCCAGCGTCGTTGCCGAGCCGCTTCATAGAGGACTACGGCTCCGGCCACGGAGACATTCAGCGACGAAACACCTCCGGCCATGGGAATCTTCAGCAAGTGGTCGCAGGTCTTCCTGACCAGATCGTGTAATCCAGCGCCTTCGCGCCCCAGCACCAGCACGCAGCTCCCGGTGAAATCGAACTCGTCATAGTTCATCGACCCACGCTCATCCAGGCCGACCGACCAGATGTTGGCCGCCTTCATCTGTTCCAGAGCTCGAACCAGGTTGACCACGCGGGCGATGCGAACATGCTCCGAAGCACCGGCCGACGCCTTGATCGCCACCGGACTTAAAGGAGCCGACCTCCGTTCGGTCAGCACGACGCCGTCAACACCGGCGCCGTCGGACGTCCGCAACAGAGCGCCGAGATTCTGGGGGTCTTCGACACCATCGAGCGCCAGAAGAAGCCGCGCCGCGTCTCCCGGAGCCGCCTCCAACAGATCTTCCAGTTCCAGCACCGACTTCTCTCGGACGACCGCAACTACTCCCTGATGGGCCGATGTCTGAGCCAGACGCGTTAGCTGTTCCCGAGGCTCGAAGCGAAGCCGCACCCCGGCCGCGCGACAGGCATCAATGACCTGCTGCAAGCGGGCGTCGTGCCGCTCCTTGGCCACACAAACGTGGTCAAAACGCCGCACTCCAGCCCGCAGCGCCTCTTCCACTGGATGCAGCCCGTACAATAAGTCCATCTGGCTAGTGTATCTTTTGCCCGCGAGGTGCGACGGAGCGGCAAAGTAGGCTTCCGAATGCGGTTCTGGCGCCCGCGCCCAAGTGATTGAAGAAAAAAGTAATCGAATCGAATCCGACCTGCGTCTTATTGGACATGCCGACCGTCTCCGAGAAAACCATGGGTGCAGCCACACTTAGCCTGGTTGAGCAAGCGAAGGCCGAGAATTACGTCATAGCGCAGGGTCTTAAGCGGCAGGACGCCGACCTGCTCGATGACCTCATCGTCCGCTATCAGCATCGCCTCTTGCGCTACCTGCTCTACCTGACCGGCAACCGCGAAGTCGCCGAAGACCTCTTCCAGGAGACCTGGATGCGAGTCTTGTTGCGCGGTGCGCAGTATAACGGTAATGCGCGTTTCGACACCTGGCTGTTCACCATAGCCCGCAACCTGCTCATCGACCTGCGCCGCAAGCGCACCATGGCATCGCTTGATGAGATGTGCGAGGCCGCCGAGGATGAGCGCCCGTTTGAGGTCGCGAGCGAGGCGCCGAATCCATTCGACCACTACAAGAGCCAGGAAGACGCCACGCGTGTGGCCGCGGCGCTATTGACCCTCGATCCACTGCATCGGGAGGTGTTGGTCCTGCGCTTCCACGAGGATCTTGCCCTGGAAGAGATTGCCACCGTGACCCGCGCTCCGCTGTCTACAGTCAAATCGCGCCTCTATCGCGGACTCGCCGCCCTGAAGCCGCGGGTAGTCGCCGCCAGCGCGCCGCCATCCTCGCTCCAAAGGAGCGCCTCCGCGCTATGAACCCAGCGCCCGATTCCGGCAGGACCGACTTCACGGCCCGCAATACACAGCCGTTTGCCGATCCCGAGATGGTCCAGGCCTTGACCGGCATGGATGCGAACGCCAGCCTGGCGGTCGCCCACAGGACCCGCCGGGCGGTCCGCGAAGCAGCGATGCGGATGCGTGAAGACCGACAGCGCCGCCGCCGCAACAAAGGCCTCGCCCTGCTCATTGCGGCCGGCTTCATTACTCTCCTGACTCCCGCGCTCTGGAGCGGGATGGATGATATCTTCGCCGGAGAGCATCTCTCCGACCTGCCGACCATGGTCACGTTGACGGCTTTGACCCTCTTCTCCGCGGTCGTCGCCGCTCTCCTCGCCAGCGGGAAGAATCACCAGCCGGAACGTTAAGCAAAGCGGAACTTTTAGCCCCTTCCACCCGTCTGAGTTGCTGAGACTGCAAAATTCTGTGGTTTAATTCTGTGCAGTAACTGACCGCAATAACAGACGAATGATGAAAGACTCCACTTTCCTCCGCGACCCGGAAACCGGTACCTCGTTCGCCGACGAGATGCGCCTCATCCCGCGCTGGTCTGTCGCGCTCGCGGTTCTGGCTTTTGTCGCTGTGCAGTACCTCTGGTGGATCGTGTTTCCGGCCGAGCGCCATCACCCGCCGCCGCCGCTCAGCCTGCGCATCTATTTCGCTCTTTCCTGGAGCGCGCTAGCGGCCTTGTATGTGTTGATGGTCGGCTATGTGAGCCGCGACGCGCCGCGCCGCGCCATGAGCCTGCGCTTCTGGATCGCCATCTGCCTCATCATGCCCGGCGGCATCGGTTCGGTGCTCTACTTCCTGCTGCGGCAGCCAATCATCTCCCGCTGCCCGGCTTGCGGTACGCGGACCCAGTCCGATTTCCATTTCTGCCCGCAATGCGCCTGCCAGGTCTCAGCCAGCTGCGGTCAGTGCTATCGCAGCGTGAATATGACCGACCTCTTCTGCGTCCACTGCGGCCACGATCTGGCGGCGGATAATACTCCGGCACGGTTGCGGGCTTTTCGGGCATAGGCTCCCTACAACTGAGAAGCCGTCTAGCGAAGTAGCCGCTCCTGATTCAAACCTCCGGGACGCGCCCGATTCTTCTATACTCAATAGTCGGTAGTCATGTCCATCACCGCCCTTATCATCGACGACGAACAGCTGGCCCGCGAAGAGCTCGAATACCTGCTCCGCGAAGAAGAGGACATTGACGTTCTCGCACAGGGACGCAACGGCATCGAGGCGGTCGAACTGATCCAGTCGCACCACCCCGACGTCGTCTTCCTCGATGTGCAGATGCCCGGACTCGACGGCTTTGCCGTGCTCAAGCGCCTCATCGAACTGCAAAAGGGCCGCGAAGCCGCGCCTCTGCCGCAGATCATCTTCGCGACGGCCTTCGACCAATACGCCGTCCGTGCCTTTGACGTAAATGCGATCGACTACCTGCTCAAGCCCTTTGACCACTCGCGGGTGATGCAGGCCCTGGACCGGGTCCGCAAACATTTCCATGAGTCGCCACCGCGCCAGATCCACGCGGTTGCTGGCGACGACGGCGACGCCCTCGATGGCGCCCGGCCCCAAGAGACAGGCACGCGCGACACCGGAACCCGCATCGAAGCACTGCTCAAGCTGATGGAACAGCAGCAGGTCGGCGTGAGGGCCGCGAGCCCGCATCTGCATTCGGGCAAGATCGTGCTGCAGGCGCAAAGCCGCCTGTTGCTCATTGACCAGAAAGATATCTGCTTCGCAGCCATCGATGAGGGCACCATCACGGTTGCAACGCCGACGATCGAGGGTCAGTCGAAGTGCCGCACACTCGAGGAGCTGCTCGAACTGCTCGACCCGGCGATTTTCTGGCGCGCCCATCGCTCCTACGTGGTCAACATCAACCACATTCGCGAAGTGGTGCCGTGGTTCAAATCGAGCTACCAGCTACGCATGGCGGACAAGAAGCAGACGGAGATTCCCGTAAGCCGTGCGCAAACGCGCCGCCTGCGCGAACTGTTTAAGCTTTAAAATAGGCTAGCAATCCCGGATCAGAACGAAGCTCGCGATGGATGCGAAAAACATTCACTAATTTCTTCTGTTTAACGTGCCTTGTATCCTGTGCCCCTGATCTCAGTCGTACCGCTCAAAGACGATCTGCTTCCGCTGCCATCCGAGTTTCTTCAAGGTTTCGCGATTCGCCGCAACCATCTCATTCAATCCGCAAATGTAGGCATGGATGTTGAACCCGCTGCCCTCGGCCACGGTCGGCTCTGCCTGCAGGTGGCTCTTCGCGGAATGTTCGGAGGCAATCTTCTCGACGTATTCCTGCACATAGCCGCGAGCACCGACCCAGTCGTCATCCGGGCGGCTGAGTGTCGCGATGTAGTGGAAGTTTTCGTAATCGGCCGCAAGCTTCTCGAAATAGTCCTGGTAATAAATATCGCTCACGTAGCGCGTGCCGTAAACCATCCAGATCTCCCGACCTCCGCTCAGGTCTTCTCCGGCATGGGCGCCGTGCTCGGGAAAGAGAGCCTGCGCGAAACTCACCATGGGTGCAATGCCTGTGCCAGTCGCAATGAGAATCGAGTCGGTCAGGGGCTGCCGCAGCAGGAAGAATCCGTGTGGCCCATGAAATTTCACCCTTTCGCCTTCGTTAAGGTCGCAAAGCAAGTTCGAGAAGAATCCGCCCTCAACACGGTTCACGCACAGATCGAACTCATTACGCCGGGGCGCCGACGCGATCGAATAGGCACGGGTCTGCGACTTGCCTGACGGCTCAGCAGCCACCATGGAGACAAATTGCCCCGCAGCAAAATCAAAACTCGGAAGCTCATCGGCTTTGAACTCCAGGTGAAAACACTGGGCCGCCTCGGAGAGACAATATTTTCGTTCAAGCGTGGCCGTGTAAATCGGTCGCTCCAAATTGATGGCTTTTTCCATTTGAGAGTGAGAGGCTGTGTGAGAATCGGAAGGTAGCAGCGTTTCAGTCATCAGTCCCATATGCAGGCGGTCACTTGGCGCAAGCATATTGCATTGCGCTGACTATTAGACTTGTGAATCCGTGCAAGGGTTCACGACAGAATTCATCTGGTAAACGGCAGATGCGTTCTCTTTCAGCTATGAGCTTGCCCCTGCCAGCAGGAAAACCAGCGGAGCATTCCAGTTGATCGCAATCTCATTCATCGAATACGCGCGCTGATCGTCGACCCACATACGCATCGGCGGCTGTTTGGGCAGCTTGTCGGCGACCGGGTCGCCGCCGTGAGCATTCGGCCCTCCGGAGAGCAACCCTGGCCAGGGCGCGGCGATGCCATCCGCCGCGCTGGGGCGATGATGCGGATGCTGAAATGGCCGAACGCCTAACTGCGTCACCCAGGAGACGCCAAGGGAGTTTCGTCCCACGAGGTAGTGAAGATTATTCAACGCCGCCTCGCCCGCCACGTTGTCCAGATGAAAATGATTCGCGATCAGCAGAAGCAATGACTGGTTGCCTGCAATTGAGTTCGACCCCCAAACATAGTCACCGAGCTGCATCGTATTGCCGTAGCCGTTTTGCCGGCTGCGTTCGATGAGCGTGGCGGCAGCCGCCGCAGTCGCTTCCCTTATCCGCAACTTCGCCGCACTGTTGCCCTTGCGCTCGGCAAGCGCGTACGTCCAGCAGGCCATCGAGTCAACGTCACCCCAGCCCGGCGCGTTGATGGTGAGCGTATTGACGCTGGCGGGAAGGCCCGCCAGAAAGGCATTTTCGTACTGTGTCTCGCCGGTGGTACGCCAAAGCTCAGCAGAGGCCCAGGCGAGTTCGTCACTCAATTGCCGATCTCCATAGCCGCCGGTCGAGACGCCGGGCGGGTTCTCAAACTGCACGTCGGGATGTGCCACGGCCCAGCTCCACGCCTGCCGCGCCGCTGCCAAACAGCGCTGCGCAAACGCTGCATCATAAGGCCCATAGCAGCGCGCCGCGATGGCCATCACCGAGGCCAAATCGGCGGTCGCGCCAGTGCTTTTGTAAGGCACAGAGCCGGTCCCGATGACGTAGCTGGTGAGCTTGTCGTCCTGGGGCATGATGAAGGCGCAAAAGCCCTCGCTGGTCTGCTTTTGCCAGACACCGCCGTCCGTGTCCTGCATCTGCAGCATCCATTCCAGGTTCCAGCGGATCTCAGCGAGATAGTCGGGAAGCTTGCCGCCGCTCTCCGGAATCGCCAGCGAAAGCCGCCCCAGCGTTGACGGATATAGCTCCCACGCCCAAAGTAGGGTTCCAGTCGAGATCCCTGAGTTGACCACATAACGCCCATAATCGCCGGCATCGTGCCAGCCGCCCCGATTTGGCAACGTGCCGGGCAACGCGCCGCTCTTACCCGAGCTCGCATGGAACGCGCCGTCGCCGTGACAGGCGGGATGTTTGTATCCATCGCCAAGATCAACCGCGCAGCCACAGCGCTGACCATAGAATCCGCGCATCGTCAGCCTTAAGGCGGAAACATAGGCGTCAGGGGCAATATGGATGGGGTCGCTGCTTAGACCGGCTATTTCGAGCTGGTATCGGCCGGAGGTACGCAGCAAAGAAAAATCTGCGACGCTGGTCTGGTCGCCTGAGGCGGCGTCCGTCGCAGAGGGGCTAAGCTTCCCATTGAATACGACGGTGTCGTCGGCAAGCGAACGCACCAGAAAGTCGCGTTGGCTTGCATCAACGAGGCGGACCGTCGCCGCCTTCGCGCCGGCTGGAAGATAGCCTGCTTGATTTAAGAAGATTCCTGCGCCCGATGCCCCGGCAGGCGAGGATGCGGCAACGGCGCGGGCCGATGGGTGCAGGGTGATACCCGCCACACCCAGGTACTTCAAGAGTTCTCTACGATCCATCGGTTCAATGATAGCTCTTGCCAAGCGGAGATCCGGTTGGCGATGCTCAGGCTGCTATATTCCTTTCCATGTCCACGACAGCGGCGAGCGCGAGGTCGCGATGATGCGCTGGGGCTTGATCCCCTTCGGGTCGAAAGACACGCCCGGCTTCTCGACGATCAATGCAAAGTGCGAAACGATCGCGACCAGCGCCGTTTATCGCGAGGCCTTCAGGCGCCGTCGCTGCCTCGTGCCGGCGTCGGGGTTCTATGAGTGGAAGAAGCTGGACACGAAGCACAAGCAGCCGTACGCGATCCGAGTGAAAGACGCGTCACTCTGCGCATTTGCAGGCGTGTGGCATAGATGGAAGGACAAGACAACGCAGCAGACGCTCGAAACCTACAGCATCATCACCACCGGGCCAAACGAGCTGACCGCGCGCATTCACGATCGGATGCCGGTCATTCTGCCCCGACGGGACTACGAGCGATGGCTTGCTCCCTTCGACCCGGCGCGGCCGCCCGTCGATCTGCTCAGGCCCTACGCCGCCGAAGAGATGATCGCGTGGAAGGTTGGAGCGGAAGTCGGAAATGCACGCAACGACTCACCCGAACTGCTTCGAGAGTGCGCATGATTCTTGATTCCGACAACAACCGCGATTCTTCGACAGTCTCTAGCTGCTGCCGGAACCCTGAAACTTGATGGTCAGCACAGTGAGGTCGTCTTCCCGGTCTGGACCGGCGTGGCGGTCGTCCCATTGGGAGAGATGCTGAAAAAGTCCCTCGACGAAATTCTCGGCCGTGGCGCCTTCGTGCTTTCCAGTAAACTCGGTGAGCCGATCGATGCCAAACTCTTCTCCGGAGGCGTTGGACATTTCGAGAATGCCGTCGGTGTAGAGCAACGCCCGCATTCCCTCGTGGAATGGTTTCTCGACGGAAGTATAGGTAGCAAAGGAGAAAGCGCCGAGCATCAGCCCGTTCTCTTCGACAGCCTGCGTTGTGCGAGCTGTCGCTCCGCCCAGCACTAGGGGTGGATGGCCGGCTCCGGCATAGCGAAGGATCTTCTTCTCCGTATCGATGTAGATATAGGCCGCGGTGACAAAGTGTCCCTTGAACTTGCCGCACAGTGCCAGGTTGAGTCCCGCCATCACCTGGGCCGGTTCCGAGGCCACTGGCGCCTGCGCCGCGAGCGCGATCTTCAGCATCGACGAAATCAGCGCTGCCGGCATTCCGTGGCCGGAAACATCGCCGACAAAAGCGCCCACCCGCTTGTCATCGATCAGGATGAAGTCATAAAAGTCGCCCGCGACCTCGGTCATCGGAATGTAGCGTGCGGCCACGTCAAGTCCCGCTACGTTGGGCATCTCGCGTGGCAAAATCGAAAGCTGGATCTGCCGTGCGGTCTCGAGCTCACTCTTCATCGCCGCCAACTGCTGAGCCAGCTTTTCGCGGATCCCGCGAAGCACAAGGTGGGTATGCACACGCGCCTTCACCACGGCCGGCGAGAAGGGCTTGTGGATATAATCCACTCCACCCACTTCAAATCCTCTAGTCTCATCTTCGATCTCAGTTTGGCCAGTGAGGAAGATCACCGGTATGTCATGGGTCGACGGTGAGGCTTTCAGGCGGGTGCACACCTCAAAGCCGTCGATGCCCGGCATCATCACGTCGAGCAGAATAAGATCCGGAGCCGGGTCGGCCGCCGCGAGTTCAAGCGCCTTCGTGCCATTGGTGGCGACGCGGACCTGGTAGAGGTCTTTGAGGATCGACAGGGCGATCTGAATGTTGGCCGGCGTATCGTCCACCAGCAGAATGACTTTCTTTGCCGCATCGGTCATGCCGTTGCCTTTCCAGCGTGCAACCCGAGTTCCTGAACAATCTTGTCGAGCTTTTCGATCGCCGCCTCGAAATCGTAATCGCGAATCGAGTCGTCGAGAGCGTTCAATACCGAGGAATCGACCTTGCCGCCGACGGCATTGCGTAAGCTCGTGAAAGCCTCTTCGGAATCGCCATCAGAGGCATCGAGCAACGCCCTGAGTCGCGTGGCCGCATCGGAAGCGGCTTCGGCATTGAAGGCCGCGTGCGTCACCACGGGCGCTCCCTCGGTCTGCGTTGCCCCCAGCGCTGCCGCCACCTTGGCAACCTGGGATTGCAGAACGTTGTGGAGGTCGGCCAATAGTGAATTCTTCGCCACATCAGCCTCGCGAATCGCCTTTTCTACCGACGCAGCGGACTGTTGCACCGCAGTGATTCCCAGATTGCCGGCGACGCCTTTGACGGTATGGGCGATGCGCTCGGCGAGACTGGCGTCTCCACTCTTCAATGCCTCGGAGATTTGCGCGGCCGCGTCTCCCTGCTTCTCTGCAAACTGGGTAAGAAGGCTGCGATAGAGTTTCTTGTTGCCGGCGACGCGCTTAAGGCCGCCGACCACGTCGACGCCGTCGATCTCCGGAACAATCAGCTCACCAGCGACCGCTGGCGCTTTCACCGGCGGAGCCTCGTCTTTCTCAGACGCCGGCGTAGCTTCGCCTTCGGCATGATGAGCATGCGCCCAGCGCATCATCGTGGCAAAGAGCACATCGGGATCGATCGGCTTGCTGACGTGATCGTTCATTCCCGCATCCAGGCAGCGCTGCCGCTCCTCCACCAGCGCGTGCGCTGTCATCGCAATGATCGGCAGCTTCTGAAGGTAGGGCTTGGTTCGCAGCAATTTCGTGGCGCTGAGTCCATCCAATACCGGCATCTGCATGTCCATGAAGACCACATCGAATGGCGGCTCCTCTTCTTTGGCAGTTAGAATGTCCACCGCCTCGCCGCCATGGTTCGCGATGGTGACAATCGCCCCAGCGCTCTCCAATAGTTCGGTAGCAACCTGCTGGTTCATCTCATTGTCCTCAACCAGCAGGACGCGAATGCCGGTGGCGTCGGCCGTGGTGGCCACCTCTTTGCGGTGCCGCGACTGCTGCGCTTCCTGCGTGTCGGCAAAGATGTCCATCAGACTGTCGTAGAGCATCGAAGGGCTGATCGGCTTCAGTAGATAATTGTCGATGCCGATCTCCGCCGCCTTGGAGCGGATGTCCTCGCGTCCGAAAGCAGTGACGATGGAAATTTCCGGGATGTGCTGCAGACGACCTCCGCGCTTGATGATCTGGCTCGCCTCCAGGCCATCCATGCCGGGCATCTGCCAGTCCATCAGCACCAGTCCGTAAGGATCGGTCGCGTCGGCCGCGACCAGCTCGCGGATCGCATCTTCACCCGAAGAGACCGATTCAGCTCTCAACGCAAAGAGGCGCAGATTTTCGGTGAGTATCTCGCGTGCCTGTTCGTTATCGTCAACGACCAATGCGCGCAGCCCGGCGACGTCCGGGATAAAGCGCTTCTTCGGTGTCGTTGCGCTTCCGATCCCAAACCAGGCGTTGAAGATGAAGCTGCTGCCTTTTCCGTATTCGCTCTCGGCCCAGATGGTGCCGTCCATCATCTCCACCAGCTTCTTGGAGATCGATAGCCCAAGTCCGGTTCCACCGTACTTCCGAGTAGTCGAGGTATCCGCCTGGGAAAACGCCTGAAAGAGGCGCGCGCTCTGCTCCGGGGTCATTCCGATTCCGCTGTCACGCACTGAGAATCGAACTTTGACCCGATCGTCGACCTGCTCTTCAAGACCGACGCTGACCACGACCTCACCCTTGTCCGTGAATTTGACGGCATTATTTACCAGGTTGATCAATATCTGGCCAAGGCGCAACGGGTCGCCGATCAGGTTGTGTGGAATATCATGCTGCGCGGAGATGAGAAATTCGAGGTTCTTCTCCTGCGCCTTCTGGCTGACGATGGATGACAGGTTGTTCAGCACGTCTTCCATTTCGAAGTCGACTTTCTCGATGTCCAGCTTGCCGGCTTCGATCTTGGAGAAATCCAGGATGTCGTTGATGATGCCGAGCAGCGCCTGGGCGGCGGACTTGATCTTGGTGAGATAGTCCTCTTGTTTGCGGGTAAGGTCGGTCTTCAGCGCCAGGTGTGTCAGGCCGATCACCGCATTCATCGGGGTTCGTATCTCGTGGCTCATGTTGGCCAGGAAGTCCGACTTGGTCTTGGTCGCCGACTCCGCCATTTCCTTAGCGCGGACCATCTCCGCTTCCGCCAGCTTGCGATCGGTAATGTCTTTCACGTTGGTGATCATCAGCTGACGGTCGAGGTATTCGGCCAGAAAGGTGGTGATCTCGACATCAAAGGCGCGACCGGTGCGGGTCGTCGATTTACTCTCCCAGGTCAGGGAGCGCGTCTCGCGCAGCTCTGCTGTCCTTTCGGCAAGCATCTCTGGGGTGGCGTTCGGATTAATGTCCACGATATTCATCGCAAGCAGTTCTTCGCGTGAAAACTCCAACGCCCGCGCCGCGGCTTCGTTGGCATACTCGATCTTGCCGTCTACGGGATTGATCCAGAAGACCGGGTCCGCTGCATTGTCCACCGCATACTGCGTGAACTGAAGCCGCTTTTCGGCCTTGAGCCGTTCCGTAATGTCGCGAAATGCGATGACGCTTCCCACGACGTCGGTGCCGCGGCAAATGGGCGTGACGGTGTATTCCACCGGAAAACTTGTTCCGTTTTTTCGCCACAAGACTTCGTTGGTGACCGCACGGGCCTTGCCATCGATGGCGGTCTGGTGAATCGAGCATTCTTCTACAGGAAGCGGCCGCCCGTCGGCATACTTGTAGTGAATACGGGGGTGCATCGCCTCGCCTATTAGTTCGTTCTGCTCGTAGCCAAGCATCCTGGCTCCGGCGGGATTGACGAACTCCAAAAGCCCTTCGGTATTGAGTCCGCATATTCCCTCGTCGACCGACCCGAGAATAAGGCGCGAGCGCTCTTCTGCCGCGGCAACGGTCGCTGCCTGTTCGCGCGTCTGCCCAAGCAGCTTCTTCGTCTCAATGTTCCCTACGAGGATTTCGGTGCTCAGCGCCACGGTCGGCAACAATGCCTCGATCAACGCCTTCTGGCGATCGGTGAGCGTGCTCGCGGGAGCAAGTTCGATCACCGCAACCACGGCGCCGTGCGCCACCAGGGGATAGAAGTACAGCATGCCGGGCGTCAGGGTCGCCAGACCGGCCGGCACGTGGACGGCATGTTCGGCCGTGGACGTCACGGTGAGCGCGCGACGCTCTGCCGCCGCCTGCCCCACCAATCCTTCCCCTAGCGCGAACATGCGCGGTTCCAGGGATGGATCGAGGGCAAAGCCTCCAACCTGGGTGAAGTGGTGGCGATCGGCTCCGGCCAGGTAGAAGACACCGTAGAGCAGTTCCACCGACTCTGAGATTCGCGACAACAGATTCGCCGAGAAAGTCGTGAAGTTCTCCGAGGACTGCAACCATTCTGTAGTGGTCGCGATCTCCGCCTTGACCCAGCTCTGAATCTGTCGCTCGTTGGCAACGTTCCTCAGCGTCTCCAGCGCGCGACTCATCTGGCCGATCTCGTCGCTTCGCTCCTGGTACGGAATCGGCTTGTCGCAGCGCTCCTCCGCCACGTCGAGAATGTGACCGCGGAATTTCTGCAGCAGATTTACGACTTCGCTTTGGACGATGTAGACCGCAAAGGCGGCGGTCCCGGTAAGCCCCAGCAACGCAACCAGCCAGGTGATAAACAAAGCCCGATGCATTTTGACGGTTAGCAGGTCAGACTCGTCGTCGACGGATTTGTTCATCGCGTCGAGCATGTCCGCCATCTCCTGCCGGACTCCGTCCAGTTTCGGATCGACCTGAGCGTGCATGATCGATACTGCGGTCTTGTTATCGCCATTGAGCGCCGCCATGCGGACGCTTCGTGACCAGGACACTCCCTCATTAAACTCGCTCGCAATAGTCCGGATCGCCGCTGCCTTGCCAGGATTGTCCCGTATCGCTCCGTTGGTATAAGAGCTGAATTCGATCGCGATTCCGTCGAGACCGGCGTCGATCTGGCGCTTTGCGGCCGGATCCGTCTCCGCAATCTCTTCGTAGAGCGCCAGATGGTACCGGTGGCACAAACCTCGCGCAACGACAATGCTTCGCAGTGCTTTCACGTCGTCGTCGATGATCAGTGTGTAGGCGTTGTCCGCCCTGACCATCTCGAAAGACGAATATGCCACGGCCACTAAAACCATCGCGCCTAGAGGCACGAGGGCGATCAGCAGCTTATTCCGAATCTTCAAATTGGCCAGCACTCGTAATCTCTCCGTCGCCGGTGGCTGGGAATCAAAGCTCAAGCCCGGCGATTCTTCACTAGCATCATACTGCCGCCGTTCTTAAGTCTCACGACGTCCTTCCAGTCAAGCCAACGATACTGCCAACTCCAGCGACTCGGCATCGGCAAAACTAACAGTTGTGGCAGGTCGCCGCAGTCTCTACCCTTGTGCGTACCTGTGTTCGCGATGGGAATAGCGATGCTTCCCGATAGTCTCGCCGCTCTCAAGCGGAGTGGGTTGAAATCCGCGCCGCTGTGCCTGTTCCTATGCCTCGCCCTCTCCGCGTTGTCTCGGGCGCAAGAATCCAGGCAATTCCTTCCCGAGATCGACGTCTACTACACGATCAACCCCTTGCTGCGAGCGAGTTTTCAGGCCAAGCAGACGCGAGAGGGCGGAGATCCCACCCAGGCGGAAATTGGCCCCAGCATCGATCTCTATCTGAAACCCTGGATCAAACTCCGAAACGCGACGATCTTCGATTTGGACGAAACCAAAAGGCGCGCCTTGGTCTTTTCTACCGGCTATCGTGTTCTTCCCTCACCCAGCGCTCCCGTCACCAATCGTTGGGAGCTCGTTGCGACTGCCAACCTTCCTCTTCGCTGGGGCATCCTGCTCTCCGACCGGAACCGGGCCGACCTGGACTGGCAGGGCGGCAATTTCGACTGGCGCT
>CAWGZE010000031.1:0-454372 GCA_963826855.1 uncultured Acidobacteriaceae bacterium | reverse complement strand
GAACGAAGCCGCAGGCGCCGCGGCCGCTGCAGCAGTGGCTACCGAGCAGGTTTGCGGTGGGGATAGGGTGTGAGTCACAGGAGGTATCCCACTGTGACTCGTCTTCGCAAAATGATGTTGGAGGAGCTCCAGCGTCGCAACTATTCAGAAGGCACGACGCGGCGCTATCTGCGTTTCGTTGAGCGGTTCGCCCAGCATTTCGGCAAGGCGCCCGACACGCTCGGGCCCGGTCATCTTCGCAGCTATCAGGCGTACCTGCTCAGGGTACGGAAGCTGGACCCGGCCTCGGTCGAGAACCACGTGGCCGCGCTGCGCTTCTTCTTTGTGCGCACGCTGCGTCGGCATGAGTTTCGCGAGTTCCTGCCCTTTCCCCGGGTGCGCCGAAAGCTGCCCAACATTCTCAGCCAGGAAGAAGTCACACGTCTGATCAACGCCAGCAGTACCCTGTTCGAACGTACGCTGTTGATGATTCTTTATGGCACCGGCATGCGCCGCGCTGAGGTTGCGCGGCTGAAGCTTGCCGACATCGACAGCCAGCGCATGGTCATTCACGTGGTCAACGGCAAGGGCGGAAGGATCGTGATCTGCCGCTCAGCCCGGCGCTGCTGGAGACTCTGCGTGCTCACTGGCGCTGGCTCAGCCGCGCACTTATCTGTTCCCCTCACGCTGTCATCGCGACTGCGAACGGCCGATCAGCGACAAGATTGTGTGGCGCCTGCACCGAAGCCGCAAAACGGGCAGGTATCCGCAAGAGGGTCACGCCCCATTTGATTCGCCACAGCTGGGCGACCCATCTGCTCGAAGCGGGCACGGACCTGCGTGCCATCCAGCTTCTGCTCGGTCATGAAGATCTGGAGGTGACAGCGAGGTATCTGCATCTGTCGCGGCAACACCTGCAGCAGATCGCGAACCCGATCGAAGATCTGAAGCTCGCCAGTGTCGACGAGACCCGCCGCTTCTATCATCGTCCGCTCCAGCCATGACGAGGCCGGCCATCGAGGTGGCCGACATCGTCCGTCGCAGGGGAAGGCAGTTTCTGGAACGCTATCAGTCCAGTCTCAGCTATCAGCAGCTGAAGGCTTATCGGGCTGTGCTGCGTTGCCGTACCGCAGCTCTCGGCGGACATAAGGATAAGTGTGTTCACTGCCAGTACGAGGCGCCTGTCTCCTATAACTCATGCCGCTCGCGATGCTGCCCCAAGTGCCAGGCCCAGGTCCGCAGGCATGGCTCGAAGCGCAGCAGCGCGACCTGCTCAACACCAACTACTTCCATGTCGTTTTCACCCTGCCTCACGAACTCAACCCGCTGGCGCTCACTTCTCCCAGGCCATTCCTTGACCTGCTGTTCGAGGCCAGCTCCAGGACCCTGCTCGATGTCGCCGCCGCTCCCCAACGGCTCGGCGCCCACATCGGCTTTCTCTCCATCCTGCACACCTGGAGCTCCAACCTGCTCGGTCATTACCACATCCACTGCGTCGTTCCCGCCGGCGGTCTGTCAGCCGACCACGCTCTGGATCCGACCAGCCATCCGCTGTCCTGCTGCCCGTTCCCGTCCTGAGCACCGTCTTTCGCGAAAATTCCTCGCTGGCCTGCGCCAGCTCTATCGCAGAGGCCTGCTCGATTGCCGAGGTTCGGCACACGACTTCAGCGACCCGGTATGGTTCGAGGAACTGATGGAGAAGCTGGGCGACAAGAACTGGTACGTGGATGCCCGCCCTCCCTTCGGTGGCCCTGCTCATGTCCTGCGTTATCCTCGGCCGCTATACCCATCGCATGGCCATCTCCAACCACCGCCTCACCGCCTTCGACGGCTAGCGCGTCAGTTTCCTTTGGCGGGATTATGCCCACGGCAACAAGCAGCGCATCATGACCCTCGATGCCCAGGAGTTCCTGCGCCGCTTCTTCCTCCATGTTCTGCCCAGAGGCTTCGTGCGCATCCGTCACTACGGCCTGCTCTCCAACCGCTTCCGCAAACAACTGCTGCCTCTGGCCCGCACCCTGCTCGCCGACCAGGACCACGAAGATCTGCCTCGACCCCCGCTGCCGGACTCAGACCTCTGGCACTGTCCCCGCTGCGGCCAGGCCATGCGCGTTGTTCAACGCTTCACCGCTGCCCAGCTCTATCTGGCTGCCTTCGATTCCTCATGAACGCTGCCCCCAGTCCGCTCCGCAGGCTTGCTCCTCGCACGTCTTCGCACCCGTCTGTCCGCTGCACCACACAAGGCTCAAAAAACTCCATCAACGCTATCTCCCAACCGCTCGATCGCAACGACGCATCCGCCGACTCATCACTTGCCAACGCCATCGGCGACGGTCACACTTCCCGGACGCATTCACTCAACCAGAAAACGACATTCAATACCCATAATCCCCGCTCCGATCACCGCGACCACGGCAAACGCCTGCGGCTTCCTTCTTGTCCCCAAATCGAAAACGCCTCGCAACTGCTCCGAGCCTCTGCACACCTCTGTAGTCGAGCCGTTTCCGATCTTGGATAGCGACTTTACGGCCAAGTGGCGATAACGGCGTTTGAACTAAGTCGCTGGCGCGACGGACGCTGCGGCGTGGGCTTTCCCCAGAGCATTGTTGGCGGTGTAAGGCCTCGGGTCACAGGAGGTTTACCGTGACCCATCTTCGGCAGTTGATGCTGGATGAACTCCAGCGTCGCAACTACTCCCCAAGCACTGTCCGTTGCTACATCCACGCGGTGGAGGATTTTTCGAAGTACTTCCACCGCTCGCCTGAGCGCCTTGGTCCAAGCCATATTCGCGAGTACCAGGTGCATCTGTTTCGCGATCGGAAGTTGTCGCCTGGCACTATCCAGAGCCGATGTGCGGCTCTGCGGTTTCTCTTCGTCAAGACCCTTCGGCGCCCCTACCTGCTCGATGAGATTCCTTTTCCCAAGCGCCCCAGGAAGCTGCCGACTGTACTCAGTCCGGAAGAGGTCGCGCGGCTGATTGATTCGGCTCGGAACCTGATGCATCGCACCATGCTGATGACGCTGTATGCAACCGGGCTGCGAAGAGCCGAGTTGTGTCACCTGAAGGTCACCGACATCGACAGCGAACGCATGGTCATTCATGTCCATCAAGGCAAGGGCAGCCGCGATCGCGATGTTCTGTTGACCCCCAAGCTTCTGGACACTCTGCGCGAGTACTGGCGCTGGATGAAGCCCAAGACCTATCTGTTCCCAGGCATGGTGAACAACTGGCGGGCTGATGTGCCCATCACGGAAAAGATCGTCTGGGCGGCTGTGGCCGACGCAGCCAAGCAGGCCGGCATCAAGAAGCACGTATCTCCCCACACGCTCAGGCACAGTTTCGCCACGCATATGCTCGAAGCAGGCGCCGATCTGCGCACCATCCAGGTGCTTCTCGGACACTCCAAGCTCGAACACTCGACCGTCTATCTGCACCTGTCACGACGCCACCTGCAAGCGATTCCCAGTCCGCTCGAAGCGATCGAAGTGTCACGGCCCGACGAAGTAAAACGCTCCAGGAGACGGATGAAGCGATGAGCCGGCCCACCCTCGAGGTGGCCGACATCGTCCGTCGAACGGGCAACAGTTTCTGGGAACAGCAGCAGTCGCATCTTGCATGGCCGCATCGCAAGGTGCTCGATGCCATCGTCCGCTGCCGCACCGCGGCACTGGGCGGTCATCGCGATCAGTGCGTCCGCTGCGGCCATCAGGCCATCTCGTTCAACTCATGCCGCAACCGGCACTGCCCCAAGTGCCAGGGGAACGCGCGCGCAAAATGGCTGGCCGCGCGCTCGGCTGAACTGTTGCCCGTTCCGTACTTCCACGTCGTCTTCACGCTGCCGCATGAGCTCTCCGCTCTTGTCCTCCAGAACAAGCGGCTGCTCTACGATCTGCTCTACCGCACCAGCGCCGCGACGATGCTCGAACTGGCTCGCGATCCCAGGCACCTCGGAGCCGACATCGGATTCCTCGGCGTGCTCCATACCTGGGGACAGAACCTCGAGCATCATCCCCATGTCCACTACATCGTTCCCGCCGGCGGCCTGGCTCTCGACGGCTCCAGATGGATCGATTCCTCGCGCCGCTTCTTCCTGCCTGTTCACGCACTGAGCCGAGTCTTCCGCGGCAAGTTCGTCGCTGGACTGAAGCAACTCGTCGCAGCAGGACAAGCTTCAGTTCCACGGCTCACAACAGCATCTGGCCGCTCCTGGCGGCTTCCCCAGCTTCCTCCGGCAGCTGTTCCAGCAGGACTGGGTCGTCTACGCCAAGCCACCGTTCGGCGGCGCCGAACATGTTCTCAACTACCTGGCCCGCTACACCCATCGCGTCGCCATCTCCAACCATCGGCTCGTGGCCTTTGAAAACGATCGCGTCTCATTCCGCTGGCGAGACTATGCTCACGGCGGCAAGAAGAAGGTCATGACCGTTTCCGCCCATGAGTTCCTGCGCCGCTTCCTGCTGCATGTTCTGCCCGGCGGCCTGGTTCGCATCCGCCACTTCGGACTCTTCGCCAACCGCAGACGAAGTGCTGCGCTCGAACGCTGCCGCGCGCTGCTCGGCATGGCGGCCTGCGCCGATCCGCCCGAGCCACCCAGCTTGCGCTGTCCAGCCTGCTCCGGCATCATGCTGGTCGTCGAACGGCTCACCCGCGGCCAGCTTTACTTCCATCCAAGCCTGACCCCGTCCGAGCCAAGGAGGTGCAGTGTTGACAGCTCATGAGAGACTCACCGCTCCCGGCGTCGTTATCCACCTTCCACGCTGTCGTGCTCGCGCACGCAAAGCCGAAGTGCGCTCTAGCTACGGCCACGACCCTCGCAAAGCGCGTCTGCAAGCGCCGCTCCGGCCTCCACTTCCGCCGAAACCAGAGTCCGCGCCGCCCGATTCGTCTCACCCCGCCGATCCAGCACCCACAAAGGCCATCTGCCGCCCATTGAAATCCCATAGGTAGATCACCGCGTCCGTCGCACGCCAGCGACTTACTTCAAACGACCCTATCGAAACTGCCCCGGCAGAAGATCCTGCCACAGACCACCACTCGTCGCGCCGGGGCAGTCCCGATAGGGACCTAACGTTTTTCGGGACTAATCCTTGCCTGGAAGCCTAACCTGATTTCAATGAGCGCATTTGCCTGCTCTCGTCAACTGAGAATTGAAGTTATCAATAATCTGACGTTATGGGGAACGGCGACCCGGCTCAGGACCCCTTAAGGCGAAGACCTCTAATCCGTTTACTTGGCCGCCTGGTCGGTAATCAACACCACATCGGAGCTCGACTTGACCCGCGCCACCGCCAGCTGCTTGCCCGAGGGCGACCAGTCAAAGTCGTTGATCGTCTCCGGCGCCGGGTTGAAAAGTGCATGCGGAGCAGAGCCGTCCAACGGTTGATACAGCAAAGTAGTCCCGCCGCTCCGCACGGCGTCGCTTACGATAGCCCGGTCGTCCTGCGAAAACGAAAACGTTGCAAAGTTTGCCACGCTCTGGTCGATGAAGAACGGCGCTTGCATCCGCCCAGAGGCCAGGTCAGTGATGATGGCGCAGAGTTTTTGTTGGCGCACCGCGAGAAGAGCGGCCCGCGTTTCATCGTGCGATACCGACGCTTCGGCGTAATTTACCGGTCGCACCAGCTGCGTCGGCGTCCCTCCGGCGACAGGGACGCTCCACAGCGAAACGTTGACGTCGCTTCCAATACTGAAATACGCCTTCTGGCTGTCGGTGGAACAACTGGTACCTCGCGCGAATCCGCTGGTCGTGAGTTGAGCGATCTCTCCTCCGTCCGCATTCATGCGAAAGAGACGGGGCTCGCTGCCGCCCTTGGGGAAGCCTGTGAACAAAATGTGGCCATCCGGGCAAGAGGCGATGAATTCTCCGACTGCGATCTCGCCAGTATCGAAGCTCTGCACGTTCCCCGTCCCTCGATCGATCGTCCCGATACTCAAACCTCCAACGATATAGAGCAGACGGTCCTCCGTGGCCCAGGCGATGGCGGCCGGCGTAATCCGCAACGCCAGCGTCGAGACCGGTTCACCGCCTTCAGGTCCATACAACGCGATGCTCGAATCGACATTGGTTAGCACCGTGGCCAAGGTGCGCCCGTTCCCGGACAGCGCCAACTCGCTATACGAATTCACATCGTTGGTCACCGAATGAAACTCACCGGATGGTACCGCGAAGACGCCGATCTGCGCGCGGTCGGTATGCTGCTTGTAATAGAGTGCCAGCAGATGGCGGCTGTCGGGCAACCACCCGAGCGTCGTGTAAGCGTCTCCCGGGTTCACCCAGGAAATCCCTGCGGGCGAGCCCACTGTCGTGAGTTTCTTCGAAGCTATCTCCATCACCCTCAGCCCCATCTTTGTCGTCCCTGCTTCCGTCTGTGTCCATGCGATCCTCCTTCCATCCGGAGACCACACCGGCGCCTGGGCATCCTCCACTGTCGTATAGAGCACCTGATCGTTGCCGCCATCTTTATCGGCGATATGGATCTCCGGAGAATTCGTCTTTCCTATCGGGCGACCACCTGAGGAAGGTGAACTTGTTGCCATCGGGCGCAAAGCTGATCGCACTGTCGATGTTCACGACCAGCTGCCTCGGCGTTCCCCCAAGGACGGACATCACATAAAGATCGCGTGTTGATTCGTTCTCCGGATCTACACGGGTGAAGTACAGGTAATTGCCATCCGGCGAGAAAGTAAGCCCAAGGTAGTCATGCGCGAATGCGCCCAGGATCTGTGTCTCGGTGTTGGTCGCGGTATTTCTCACCCACACAGTCCGCTGCCCTTTGTCGTTCTTCACCTCGGCCAGGAAGCGCCCATCGGCGGAGAGCGCAATTCGCTCGATGGTCCCGATATTCGTAATCTGATTGACGGAAACCGACGCAAAGGGCTTCGGGCGCGGCCAAAAGCGCCACGCCAATCCAATCGCAGCCACCAAGGCCGCGACAACGACCACCGCGACTTGCCACCGTCCCGCGTGGCTTGCTCGTGGCTGACCCGTGCATTCGCTCGAGCGAGTTCCCGCGACTAGCTCGGGCGAAAGCCCGGAGACATGGAGGCCGAGACGCTGCCCGAGCTGCTCTTGCGCTGCAACCGTTTGAGGTCGGCTCGAAGCTCAGCCGCCGATTGGCAGCGCAGCTCCCGGTCTTTCTCCAGCGTCTTGTTCAGAATGTTTTCAAACTCGACCGGAAGCTGCGCATTCAGCGTGACCGGCGCGACCGGCGCATGATTCAGGATTCGGTCGAAGACCACCGCCGTCGTGGCGCCAGCTAAAGGGATGCTGCCCGGTCGCCATCTCATACAACACAACCCCCAGAGAAAAAAGGTCGCTTCGCGCATCCAGCGGCTCACCCCGCGCCTGCTCCGGGGACATGTAGGCTACAGTGCCGGCCGTCGCGCCCGAGCTGGTGAGCGGATTTACGGCAGTAGAGGCATCGGCATCTGCGACACCATCACTCGGATGGTTCACTTCGCCAAGCCGAAATCCAGCAGCTTGGCCTGCCCGGACTTGGTCACGAAGATATTCGCCGGCTTGATGTCGCGATGCAGAATGCCTTTGTGGTGGGCGGCATCGAGTGCGTCGGCCAGTTGCACACCCATCTCGACCAGCTTCGGATAGGGCATGGCGTGGCCGCGATAGAGCTTTTCGAGGCTGCTACCCTCGAGCAGCTCCATCACGATGAACGGCGACTCCGCCGTCTCATTCAGTTCATAAATCGTGCAAATGCCGGGATGATTGAGCGCGGAAGCGGCCCGCGCCTCGCGCCAGAAGCGCTCCAGTGCCGCGCTGCTGTCGCGCGTGGAGTCAGTCAGGAACTTGACCGCAACGTGGCGGCCCAGCTTTTGGTCGACGGCCTCATAGACCACACCCATGCCGCCCTGACCGAGCCGGCGGACGATCTTGTAGTGCCCAACCAGAGTGCCGGAGGCCAGATCGCTCACCCCAACATCTTGCTCCCGGAGGGTGCATGCGGCAAGGAATTCTTTTCCGCACGCCAGCGCGCTTAAGCGTGAAGCACTACGCGCGAGCCCGAACGACAAATCGGGGCTGCGACGCTTCTATTGTGCATGTCAGCGGCATGGAGGCCGCTCATATGCGCAAAAGGAACAGAAGGCCACCCTGCCGCAAGATCGTTCTGAAGCTTCCAGATCTCGATCACGCGAAATCTGCGGTACTCAACAGCCTCAGTTCTCCCCATTCGAGGAGAAACTACAAATTCGCGATGGAGCAGTTCATCACCTGGTATTGCTCCGAGCCTCGACTGGCTTTGAACCGAACTGTTGTCCTGCGATTTCGCCTTTACCTGGAATCTCTGGGCTTGGCAGCTGGAACTGTCAATCAGCGCCTTGCGGCAGTCAGGCGACTGGCGTATGAAGCTGCAGATTCCGGCTTGCTCAGTCCGGAACTCGCTGCAGGCATTCGCCGGGTCAAAGGCGCGAAGCAGCTTGGAGCCCGCACTGGGAAATTGGCTGACCCAGGACCAGGCTCGGCTCTTGCTGGAGAAAGCCGACGGAGACGACCTGCGCAGTGCCCGCGATCTCGCAATGATTTCCGTGCTCGTGGGCTGCGGATTGCGCCGAGCCGAGCTCTCTGCGCTGACGGTTGAGGATCTGCAGATCAGACAAGGACATTGGGCCATTGTAGACCTGGTTGGCAAAGGCGGTCATGTCCGGACCGTTCCGATGCCTGCTTGGGTCAAGGATGCAGTCGATCGATGGAGGGATCTGGCGAAGGTGACCGCGGGCCGAATCTTCCGCGCTGTTAGCCGGCATGGGACGCCTTGGGGCAAGGGAATCTCCGAGAACGTCATTTGGTACGTGGTGCGAAGGTGTCGCTGAGCGGATGCAGCTGGACCATCTCGCGCCACACGATCTTCGTCGAACATGCGCTAAGCTCTGCCATGTGAATGGCGGCGAATTGGAACAGATTCAGTTCCTGCTTGGTCACGTGTCCGTCCTGACCACGGAGCGGTATCTGGGCTGCAAGCAGAATCTGGAGGAGCCCGTCAACGATCGCTTCGGTTGTCTCTTCGCTCGGACATCCATGGATTTACGGTAAGGCCTGAAGTCGCCAAATCAAGGGGCATCAATACGATTCCAGACGCTGGGCCGCCCGGCATCTTAATACCGGCATTTCCCGCAATAAGGTGGACCATTTTGAATGGTTATCCTTGCTATCGTCTATTCAGGAGAGCGGCATGAAGGCAGACGAACGCGTTGGCTGGCAGCGTGCTTTCTCACGGCATATAGCGCGATCCTGATCAAATTTGTGGTCTTCAAATCCATACCCACCTTCCGTATAGGGCACGTTAGGTTCAAATTTGCCCATCCTCACACAGGTTCCGCAAACCTCATTCCGCTTAAGACCCTTATTCCTCAACTTATGGGTGAGGGTAATCGTCTGACAGACATAGTGAACTTGGCCGGGAACATCATCCCGTTTATACCGATAGGCCTTCTTGCCCCAATTGTCTTTCGATTTCTATCGTGGCAGAAGGCGGTACTGCTCGGAGTTGTCATCGGGCTGAGCTTCGAGATAATGGAGATTGTCTTCTGCGTAGGAATTTTCGACGTTGACGACGTGATATTGAACACGCTCGGTGTCATAATCGGCTACGGCGCGTTTGTAATGTTGACAGGTCTGGATCACCCCCGCTTGGAGTAAGCTCGTGATCCCGGACATACGCTTGATTTCAGCGACCCTCCTGTTGTGGCGGCAGCCACCTCAAAGATCGCAACATCGCCAATTCACTCATTGATCCGCGATCGACGAGCGAGAATGGCCTTCCGCCACGGTAGTCCTTTGCCCAGGATCGGCAGCTCGTCTGCCTTCATGATTTCGCGCGTTCCCTCGGAAAAGAGAAACATCCCCTCTGGACACTCCTAACGAGAAAGAAAAGCATAGACAAGCGAGAAAGAATCTCTGCGGCCTGTTCCTGCCGCAACGCGACCCTGAAAAACGGTGCGCTGACGCGCACAGATAAGGAAGACAAGCCTCGCTAAGGGGTGAGTGTACCGGGACATGCGTTACGCTGTGGACCTGAGACATCCGTTACAAGCCCCTTGCGGCGGCCATGATTTCGAGTTGAGGGGGTATGAGAAGACAACTATCTAGTCGTCGAGGCCGTGGGAATGTGGGAATCCCGAAGGGATTTCCAAAGAGTGTGGGAAGGGTGGGAAGCCGGCTTCTTGGCTTTCCATGCTTTCCATACTCTGTCATTTCCATGGCCTGCTTTTTCGCGCGGCAAATGCCGTATGGATCGGGAACTTCAGTTCTGGCGCGATCAAATGAGTCCGGCTCGGCGTGCTTGAAGTGGTGACCGATAAGCCCTCTCCGGCGCGTACGGGCGGGGATTTCCCCTTCATCTTCGATCCGGGTGTAGGGCGGTACGTTCAATTCGAGGGCAACTGCAGAGTTTGCCTTTGTCCGTTGAGAACCCGAAATTGTTCGGCGTGTGCCATGCATCGGCTGACAGCGGTCGGACTCCATCGAACGATTGATAAGCCTATCCATCGAATTGTTCAAGACAGCGCAACGACTTGGCTAGTACCGTCCGTCTGTGCAACCACGATAGCCATCCTTCTCCTGATTGTGGGTGCCCCCCCGGCTGTCAGTGTCCCCGACCCCAAAATTCTAACATTACGGAGTTCTTTGACGATGCTCTACGTTCTTTTGCGCACGTACACGGCGATCCAACATATAGGGAGTGCCACGCGAACCCGCGGCGTCACTTTGGTCTCAGGGTTGGCAAGTCTTCAGCAACGTCTGAAAAACAATGTGAACGTCGTTCGCAATGGGCTGGCATTTGTCGTGATGTCCTGTTGAGAACGCCGGAGCAAAAATAGTCCACAGCGCGCCGCGGGAGCGGTGTGTTGCGGCGGAGCAAAAGTAATCCACCGCCGGAGTTTAAGTTTCGTGAGCCGTTGCCTTGTCGGCGGATTCATGGGACACCGGAGGGATGTTCCGAGTGGAGATCTATGGGCGTGTGCGGCGTTCGGTGCTGGTGGAGGGACGGAGCCAGCGAGAGGTAGCGCGGGAGTTTGGGATCTCGCGCAAGACGATCCAGAAGATGCTTCGCTATGCGGTTCCACCGGGATATCAGCGTCTGCAGCCGGTGAAGCGTCCGAAGCTGGGGCCGTGGCTGGGCGTCATCGACGCCATCCTGGAAGACGACCGGCAGAGACCGGTCAAGCAGCGGCATACGGCCAAGCGGATCTTCGACCGGCTTCGGGAAGAGCACGGGTTCGGCGGCGGCTACACGATCGTCAAGGACTACGTGCGCACGGCGACGCTGCGTGGACGGGAGATGTTCGTGCCGTTGACCCATGCTGCGGGCGAAGCGCAGGTGGACTTCGGCGAAGCTCTGGTAGTGGTTGCCGGCGTAGAGCGGAAGGCGCACTACCTGGTGATGGACCTGCCCCACTCGGATGACTGCTTCGTGGTGGCGTTTCCGGCTGAGACGACCGAAGCCTTCCTGGAAGGTCATGTGGGTGCGTTCGCATACTTCGGCGGCGTGCCCACGCGCATCCTTTACGACAACACCAAGATCGCGGTGGCGAAGATCCTCGGCGGCACAGAGCGGCAGAGAACGCGGGCGTTCTCCGAGTTGCAGAGCCATTATCTGTTCGCCGACAAGTTCGGCCGTCCGGGGAAGGGTAACGACAAGGGCAAGGTGGAAGGGCTGGTCGGCTACGCCCGCCGGAACTTCATGGTGCCGATCCCGCGCGTGCCCAGCTGGGAGGAGTGGAACGTTCAGCTCGAAGCGCAGTGCCGCAAACGGCGGGAGCGGCGACTGCGCGGGCACACGGAGACGATCGGCGAACGCTTCGAGCGCGACCGGGCAGCGCTGCTGCCGCTTCCCATCGCGCCCTATGAGGCCTGCGAAAAGGTCTCGGCCCGGGTCAGTTCGCTGGCGCTGGTGCGCTATCGCGGCAACGACTACTCGGTGCCGACCCGCCACGGGCATCTCCGGGTGCTGGTGCGGGGCTATGTTCACGAGGTGACGATCGCCTGTGCGGGCGACGTCATCGCCCGCCATCCGCGCAGCTACGATCGCGAGGCGGTGATCTACGATCCGCTGCACTATCTGGCGCTGCTCGAACAGAAGACACGCGCGCTGGACCAGGCCGCGCCGTTGGTCGGCTGGCAGTTGCCCGAGTGCTTCGCCACCCTGCGACGGTTGCTGGAGGCCCGGCTGAAGAAACACGGCGGCCGCGAGTATGTGCAGGTGCTCCGTCTGCTCGAAACCTTCTCGTCCATAGAGGTGACTGGTGCCATCGAAGACGCCTTGCAGCTGGGAACGATCAGCTTCGATGCGGTCAGGCATCTGCTGCTATGCCGGATCGAGCGAAGACCGCCCCGGCTGGACATGGAGAACTATCCCCATCTCCCCATGGCCGAAGTGCGCGCCACCCAGGCTTCCGACTATATGGCGCTGCTCGAAGGAGCGATCGCATGAGCGAGGCCACCGCACCTGTCACGGCGGACACGCCGCAGCTCTTACTGGAACACCATCTCAAAGCGTTGCGTCTGCCGACCATGCTGCGCGAGTACGATCGGGTGGCGCGGCAGTGCGCGGTCGAGGATGTCGATTATCCACGCTATCTGCTGCGGATGACAGAGCTGGAGTTGCTGGAGCGGGATCGCCGGGCCACCGAACGCCGTATCCGGCAAGCTAAGTTCCCGGTCACCAAAAGCCTGGACAGCTTCGACTTCCTTGCCATGCCGACGCTCAACAAGGCGATGGTGCTGGAACTGTCGCGCTGTGAGTTCCTGGGGCACAACGAGAACGTGTTGCTGCTCGGTAACTCCGGCACCGGTAAAACGCATATCGCGCTCGCCCTCGGCCTGGCCGCCTGCCAGCATGGCCACCGTGTTCGCTTCACCACCGCTTCCGCCCTGGTCAGTGAGTTGATCGAGGCTCGCGATGAAAAGAAGCTGCTGCGCTTTCAAAAGCAAATTGCCAGCTATGAGTTACTCATCGTCGACGAACTGGGCTTCGTGCCGCTGTCGAAAACCGGCGCCGAGCTGCTCTTCGAGATGCTCAGCCAACGCTACGAGCGGGGCTCGACCATGGTCACCAGCAACCTGCCCTTCGCGGAATGGACCGAAGTCCTTGGCTCAGAACGGCTCACCGGCGCGCTGCTCGACCGGCTCACCCACCACGTCCACATCCTGGAGATGAACGGCGACAGCTTCCGTCTCAAGCAGAGCCGGCGAAAACGCTCTACCATCAACTCCTGACCCACCCACGCCCACACAGTCCCGCCACCGGGAGTATGCCGTCTTCCGCTACGCTCCAGACGCCACGCTCCCGGCAAATCCAACAGCTTCAACTTAACCTGAGTGGCCTACTTTTACTCCGCCCCAATGGCTCCCTTTTACGGTTCTTCCTCACATTTGATGAAGAGTGGGCAGGGCTTCGGCTTCCTTGTGTTGGTTCGCAATTTAGGCGGCACTCACGACGCGTAAACGTAGCAAGTCGAAGTTGGCACGGCCGTACATGGAGCGTTTGATCAGCTTCAATCTGTGAACGTGCCCTTCGACCGGGCCGTTGCTCCAGGGATGTTGAAGTGCAGCAAGAACGGCTTCTTCGTCGCGGCAGAGATGCTTGGCGAAGTTTGCCAGCGGGCTTGCGGGAGCGGCATCACGCCAACGCAACCAGGCAGCGTCGTCCCGTTGCCGGATGATGCGGCAGAACTCACGCGCCAGAGATGCGCAGGTAGCGATCTCCGGGGATCGTCGGTACAGTTCTTCCAAGTACGACCGGGCCTCTTCCGGCTGCTTCAGCAACAGCCATGCGACTTGTCGCGGGGATGACCGCGGGGGCGTGGAGGCGGAGAGTCGTTGCCCAGTCGGGCATTTTCGCGACCCGCAATGTTTTCTGATCCAATCGCGTACGATGCGGGATTGGCCTGCGAACCCTTGCTCACGCAATTCGCGCCAGAGTTGGGCGGCATTGCGACAGCCTTGTTGCCAGCGCTGCTCCAGATACTCTTGATGCTGATCGACCGTGGTTGAATGACTGCTCGGTCTTCGCTCCGGAAAGCTGTGGGCACTGATCCAACGGCGAACAGTTTGCCGGCCGAGGCCGCAGTTGCGTGCGATCTCCCTTTGCGAGGCGCCCTGCCTCACTTGTTCCATGACGGTTTCATAGCGAGCCAGACGGCGCTCTCTATTCTGGTCTTGCACACGTTGTTTACGAGATGGCGGCTGGGGAGATGGTGGTTGTTGCGCGACAGGTGCGGTTGCCGCTCTCGGTCTTTCGGCTGTGGCCTGCGCCACCTCACCCAGCAGACGATGATGTGGAACCAGAGCGCTCAATAGAGCCTCGCTCATGTTGTGAAGAAGGTGCCATCGATCAGCCACCTGTACCGCGTGCGGCGCGGCTTTCGTCACCGCTTCGGCGTACAGACTGGCTCGGTCTCGGCTTACTATCTCGGTGCCAGGATGAGCCCGCAGCCATTGCCCGGTACTCTCCGCGCTCCGGTCCGGCAGCAGATCAACGACCTTGCCACGTTCCAGGTCACAAAGAATCGTGCCGTATCGACGTCCCTTTCGCCACGCCCAGTCGTCGATGCCCAGCACCCGAGGAGCCTGAGCAGAAAAGAAAATCACCTTGCGGCGCAGCTGACGCAGCAGTGTCCCACCGCTGGCCAAGATGCCCAACTGCTCCGCCAAGCGGGAGCCCGCGGAACCGCCCAACACAAGCGTGATCCGCTCCAACGCCTCGCTCAACCGACAGGTGCGCCGGGCATATCGCTGCACAGTCTTCGGCAGACGTTCAGTAAATATACGGTGCCCACAGGTTTCCGTCTCACAAAAGAACCGGCGGACGCGAAGCTCGATCCGCACCGGAATTCCTTCCCAGGGCAGATCGTTGAGCCATCGGCAGTATCGGCTATGAATCCGCCGTGACGCCTGCCGACACTCCGGACAGACACTCCCCTCGCCAGCCGGGCGAAGAACCATCACAAGCCGGCTTCGCCCTTCCGACATCAGCTGATCAAGCACCACTTCACCGGCATCCGGCACCAATGTTCCCTGTCCCATAGCCATCCGCCGGAGACCGCCTGAGCCTGCCTATCTTCTATAGCCACACGTCCATTCCGCAAAGTGTCGGCGGTGGTTCATCAAATGTGAGGAAGAACCGTAAAAGGGAGCCATTGGGGCGGAGTAAAAGTAGGCCACTCAGGTTAAGTTGAAGCTGTTGGATTTGCCGGGAGCGTGGCGTCTGGAGCGTAGCGGAAGACGGCATACTCCCGGTGGCGGGACTGTGTGGGCGTGGGTGGGTCAGGAGTTGATGGTAGAGCGTTTTCGCCGGCTCTGCTTGAGGCGGAAGCTGTCGCCGTTCATCTCCAGGATGTGGACGTGGTGGGTGAGCCGGTCGAGCAGCGCGCCGGTGAGCCGTTCTGAGCCAAGGACTTCGGTCCATTCCGCGAAGGGCAGGTTGCTGGTGACCATGGTCGAGCCCCGCTCGTAGCGTTGGCTGAGCATCTCGAAGAGCAGCTCGGCGCCGGTTTTCGACAGCGGCACGAAGCCCAGTTCGTCGACGATGAGTAACTCATAGCTGGCAATTTGCTTCTGAAAGCGCAGCAGCTTCTTTTCATCGCGAGCCTCGATCAACTCACTGACCAGGGCGGAAGCGGTGGTGAAGCGAACACGGTGGCCATGCTGGCAGGCGGCCAGGCCGAGGGCGAGCGCGATATGCGTTTTACCGGTGCCGGAGTTACCGAGCAGCAACACGTTCTCGTTGTGCCCCAGGAACTCACAGCGCGCCAGTTCCAGCACCATCGCCTTGTTGAGCGTCGGCATGGCAAGGAAGTCGAAGCTGTCCAGGCTTTTGGTGACCGGGAACTTAGCTTGCCGGATACGGCGTTCGGTGGCCCGGCGATCCCGCTCCAGCAACTCCAGCTCTGTCATCCGCAGCAGATAGCGTGGATAATCGACATCCTCGACCGCGCACTGCCGCGCCACCCGATCGTACTCGCGCAGCATGGTCGGCAGACGCAACGCTTTGAGATGGTGTTCCAGTAAGAGCTGCGGCGTGTCCGCCGTGACAGGTGCGGTGGCCTCGCTCATGCGATCGCTCCTTCGAGCAGCGCCATATAGTCGGAAGCCTGGGTGGCGCGCACTTCGGCCATGGGGAGATGGGGATAGTTCTCCATGTCCAGCCGGGGCGGTCTTCGCTCGATCCGGCATAGCAGCAGATGCCTGACCGCATCGAAGCTGATCGTTCCCAGCTGCAAGGCGTCTTCGATGGCACCAGTCACCTCTATGGACGAGAAGGTTTCGAGCAGACGGAGCACCTGCACATACTCGCGGCCGCCGTGTTTCTTCAGCCGGGCCTCCAGCAACCGTCGCAGGGTGGCGAAGCACTCGGGCAACTGCCAGCCGACCAACGGCGCGGCCTGGTCCAGCGCGCGTGTCTTCTGTTCGAGCAGCGCCAGATAGTGCAGCGGATCGTAGATCACCGCCTCGCGATCGTAGCTGCGCGGATGGCGGGCGATGACGTCGCCCGCACAGGCGATCGTCACCTCGTGAACATAGCCCCGCACCAGCACCCGGAGATGCCCGTGGCGGGTCGGCACCGAGTAGTCGTTGCCGCGATAGCGCACCAGCGCCAGCGAACTGACCCGGGCCGAGACCTTTTCGCAGGCCTCATAGGGCGCGATGGGAAGCGGCAGCAGCGCTGCCCGGTCGCGCTCGAAGCGTTCGCCGATCGTCTCCGTGTGCCCGCGCAGTCGCCGCTCCCGCCGTTTGCGGCACTGCGCTTCGAGCTGAACGTTCCACTCCTCCCAGCTGGGCACGCGCGGGATCGGCACCATGAAGTTCCGGCGGGCGTAGCCGACCAGCCCTTCCACCTTGCCCTTGTCGTTACCCTTCCCCGGACGGCCGAACTTGTCGGCGAACAGATAATGGCTCTGCAACTCGGAGAACGCCCGCGTTCTCTGCCGCTCTGTGCCGCCGAGGATCTTCGCCACCGCGATCTTGGTGTTGTCGTAAAGGATGCGCGTGGGCACGCCGCCGAAGTATGCGAACGCACCCACATGACCTTCCAGGAAGGCTTCGGTCGTCTCAGCCGGAAACGCCACCACGAAGCAGTCATCCGAGTGGGGCAGGTCCATCACCAGGTAGTGCGCCTTCCGCTCTACGCCGGCAACCACTACCAGAGCTTCGCCGAAGTCCACCTGCGCTTCGCCCGCAGCATGGGTCAACGGCACGAACATCTCCCGTCCACGCAGCGTCGCCGTGCGCACGTAGTCCTTGACGATCGTGTAGCCGCCGCCGAACCCGTGCTCTTCCCGAAGCCGGTCGAAGATCCGCTTGGCCGTATGCCGCTGCTTGACCGGTCTCTGCCGGTCGTCTTCCAGGATGGCGTCGATGACGCCCAGCCACGGCCCCAGCTTCGGGCGCTTCACCGGCTGTAGACGCTGATATCCCGGTGGAACCGCATAGCGAAGCATCTTCTGGATCGTCTTGCGCGAGATCCCAAACTCCCGCGCTACCTCTCGCTGGCTCCGTCCCTCCACCAGCACCGAACGCCGCACACGCCCATAGATCTCCACTCGGAACATCCCTCCGGTGTCCCATGAATCCGCCGACAAGGCAACGGCTCACGAAACTTAAACTCCGGCGGTGGATTACTTTTGCTCCGCCGCAACACACCGCTCCCGCGGCGCGCTGTGGACTATTTTTGCTCCGGCGTTCTCATGTGGCCTGAATCGAGTCAACGGTGTAGTAGTACGTCGTCTGCGGCTTAAGGTTATCAAGGCGTACACGAAAAACCGTTGATGAGTGATTCGGATTCAACCTGATCGGAGATTGGGCGGTCTCGTTCAGGTTATGTCGGTCTGTACCATAGTGCACGACTCCATAGTGCACCGGCGAGCCGCCCGGATTGTGCGTTGTCCAGTTGATAATTGTCAAATACTCATTCGCCAACTCGATCTTGGGTCCGTCGATGATGCGCACCTGCGCAGCTTCCGGGATCATCGGGCTTACCTGTGCGGACAGCCTGCTGTTCAAAACCGCGATCGCTAATATGACAAGCGCTCGGCTCATGTTCATACCTCAAAGAGGTGATCAAAGTGTTTCTTGCATTCCCGTCTCTCAGCATTCCCTGCTACGGGATGGGCGGGTTGGGGACGGGCGCAACACCGCAGACAGCGGATGCGCACGGCGGCAGAGGCGGGGTCGGAATCAGTAATTCATTGCCCTGGGTCGCCGCTGACCCGCCCCTCATGCAGGCACCCGAATAAGTATCGCTGTTTGGGTAAGGCTTAGTAAAACCGTCCGACAGTGTTTGCAGGAAGGCAACGATCTGGTTTTCCTCCTCATCCGTCAGGCCAAGGTTACCGCTGGTCATATCGATATTGTTCCGCACCTCAGGCATAGGCCAGCAGTCTACTTTTTCGGTCGTTCCCTTTGGGCAATGTCCGGAAGTGACCGGGTACGCATACTTGTCTCGCGTATTGTAGAAATGCACGACCTGCTTCAGGCTCTTGAAGTAGCCGTTGTGAAAGAATCCTTTCTGGAAGTAGGGTCCGGGTGCTTCCGTAGTGGGACATTGTGGCGGAGCCAACGCCACGTCGCGCACGCTGGACACCTGCATTTGACCGTCGACAGTGGGCGCATACTGTTTCCAACTCACGTTGGGGTTGGGGCCAGAACCGAACCCGCTTCTGAGAAAAGCCCCGAGCCCCAAATCTCTGTAGCCGAAACCGTAAGGGTTAGCAATGAACCCGTAGGAGTCCGGCTTGGTCTGATAGTAGAAAGCATCTCTGGGATTCAGCGGCACGCCCTCATTTGCAGAGCCGAAGCAAGTGAGCAGAGGGTTCACCATGGTGGCCGACCCAGTATCGGTCTGATCTGGTTTAAGGCTAGTTCCTCTTCCATCGAGGTGGCAAGAATTGCAGTTGCCTTTGCCATTGAACAGTTTGTAGCCCGCCGTCTCGTCCGCTGTCAGCGTGTATTTGCCGGCTAGGAACGCATCGAATTTTGACGAGAAGGCACTCACCTGCACGGACTGTTCGTACGAGTCGATGGATTGCGCCCAGCGGTCATAAACCGTGTTTGCGCGAGTTCGATCGGCCGCACTTAGGGGAACCGGCCTGGTGCTCCCGCCAAACACAGCAGCCCCTCCCGGAGTCGCGCAAATCCGCTCGGTCTCGCTTGGGAACTTAATATCGAACGAGCCTACGCCCCAGACCTCTTCAAACAGAGGCCGGTACACGGCTTGCGAAAGCCGAAACGCGATGCAAGCGGTGTCAGGGAAGCCCATTTCCTGAGTATCGACAGGAGGACCCTGTGCCTGTTCAGCGTCGGGAATCCTCAACTTATATCCGGTTGCGCGCGAATCCCAGAAGTTTCCCCCAAAGAACAGGCCCTGCACCTGGTTGTATTGGAGCACCGGAAAGAATGGTGAATATGGGTGCCGTTGAGGTGTCCGCTTGCCGGCCCGAAAGTGAACCGTTCCCGGAAACGCGACCATTGTCAGGTTGACCGACGGGATCGGTCCGCTAAGACCGGCATATGGCATGTGGCAGGACGCGCAGGCTTGGTTCTTGCCCGGTGAGACGTTCCTGTCGTAAAGCATAAGCTCGCCAAGCGTTTCAATTGATTCAGTCCCGTTATTCTGAAGGACCGGCGGTTGACCTGTCAGAGTCGGACGGCTTAAGCCCTTCCAGCGTACAAGCGCGCGGCCTTCGACAAGATCCACCTCTCGTTGGACCCGAGCTGTCTCGGAACTTAAATCGGACGGTAGAATCCCCGGTGGGTATGGATTGTAAAGTGGCGCAGACTTGGCCGCACTTTCGCTTTGTCCGCGCACGATGTGAGCGGAGATAGATAAAGCGGCCGCGATCGTTGCAGCGGTCGCGCCCAGCACTATCAAGCTTGTCTGCCTCATGAAGACGCCCTTAAGCTCGTAGGGTTTCCTTCAATATTGGTATTCCATCTCTCACTGTCATTGTGCAACGGATTTAAGCATTTCTGGAAGCTAGCAGGGTTCCCAGGGCTTGCTTTCCCCAGGATTCGGCGGTCGGCGATTGAGCCCCAACTCGTTAGCGATCCACTTCGACGAAAGACTGGCTCGCGGACAAGTAATCTTGGCCAATTTGCCGAGAACACCGATTAGTGCGGTTTCTTATGCGCACCCGGTTGCACCGGCTTTAATACCCCGAAAGGTTGGCCGCGGATGCACTCAACACCAACCTGAGTTCTCAGATTGCGTATACCAGAAAACGCTGGTCGACCCAGTCTCAATTTCAACTCTTCACTCGCATCGAATCGCGACGCCAATCTCACTACCCGAAACCATACCGAACCGGGGTACGCCGAGGCTATTCCGCTGGAACAGTTGGTTCCACTCCGGCACCGCTTCCTTTCTGCAAAGCTCGGTGTGGAACATCTCACAGCGGTAGTTGTTCCGGCGGCGGATAACCATGCTGCTCTCGCCCAACACGACCGTCGTACTTCTTGGTTGTTTTGAACAGCTCGAGATGGCCATCACCCGAAGAAGGTCCGCATCGATCACGAAGCGCCTGCATCTCTTCAGGCGACATCGGTTTGAAGCCGCGCGCAATTCCCACGTTCTGGTACAGCACGTCCAGCGAGTCGATACCACAAATTGTGGTCGCTACGGGCAGACTCATTGCGTAACGCAGCGCCTCTTCCGCCCTCACGACGCCATATTGGATCGGCTGCCCGTCGCCCCCGAGGCTCTTCATGCCGAGCGCTGCAATCCCCTGGCGCTGAAGTTCAGGGAGCACCCGCTGCTCGAAGCTACGGTAGGTCGCGTCAAAACAATTGAGCGGCATTTGGACGGTGTCAAATGCGTAATTGTGCGCCAGCATTTTGAGATGTATCGCCGGGCTTTTATGTCCGGTGAAACCAACAAAACGAACCTTGCCCTGCTTTTTCGCTTCATCCAGCGCTTCGACCACTCCACCCTTTGCGAAATGCAGCTCCGGGTCGTTCTCGTAGATCACCTCGTGAATCTGCCACAAGTCCAAATGGTCAGTGCCCAGCCGTTTCAGGGACTCCTCCAGTTGTTGCAAGGCGACATTCTTATCTCGGCCGTGAGTGCAAACCTTGCTCATCAGGAAAACTTGATTGCGCCTTCCCTGCAATCCAAGCCCCATCCATTCTTCGCTGCGGTGGTCGTTGTACTCCCATGCGTTGTCCAAAAAGGTGACTCCTGCGTCCACTGCCTCTTGAACCAGGCGCACGGCTAGGTCGCGCGATTCAAGCGTGCCCAGATGATATCCGCCAAGACCGATGATCGAGACTTGTTCGCCCGTTTTTCCGAGCGGCCTGCGAGGGATTTGAGCGGCGCCGCTGTTCGTCATTTGCGGCGGAACCGCAGCCGACGCGATTCGGCCGCGCAAAGCTGAATTCGCAAGCACTCCCCCTGCGAATGCGAGGCCTCCTTGTAGTAACGCCCTGCGCTCGATTTCGGGGGTTGTTTGGGATTGCTCGTTCTGTCGACGTTGGTCTGCCATCCTTCACCTCCTCGACCTCTCCGGCGTTGTCTCTGGCACCAGCCAGGGGCCGTCTCCCTTGGCTAACATCTCTGTGACTTCTCTTTGAGTGTCGTCGAAAGGGAACCCATGAGGCATACGTGTCATCGGATTGTCATACCGCAGCGATACTTTGTACGGCTCGAAGCGACCGTCGGCCGCCGTCGGCGCACACCGAACTCGCAGGGCCTCCATCTCGCTCAGAGTCATCGGCTCAAAGCTGCCCACGACGCGCAGGTTCTGGTGCAGCACGTCCAGTGAGTCCATGCCGCAGATTGTAGTCGCAACAGGCAGGCTCATTGCGTAACGCAACATCTCCTCGGCCTGAACAACTCCGGCTTTTATCCCCCAGGCGGTGCCGCCCATGCTCTTCATGCCCAGCGCCGCCATGCCTCGCCGATTGACCTCGGGCAAGACCTGTTTCTCAAAGCTGTGGAAGTTCGCGTCAAACGAATTAAGCGGCATCTGAACTGAGTCGAACGGATAACCGAGTTCGAGCATCTTCAGGTGAAACGCAGGATCTTTGTGACCGGTGAAGCCGACAAATCTGACCTTGCCTTCTTTTTTGGCTCGATCAAATGCTTCCAGGACGCCACCTTTGGCGTAGGCCAACTCCGGGTCGTTGTCATAGACGATGCCATGGATCTGCCAGAGGTCCAGATGATCGGTTTGATACCGTCGCAGGGAGTCTTCGAGCATCTGCATCGCTAATTTGCCGCTTCGCCCATGGGTGCAGACCTTTGTCATAAGGAACACCTTGTCGCGGCGCCCGTCCCGGAGCGCCCTGCCCAAGATGGTCTCAGTCTTGCCGTTGTAATACTCCCAAGCGTTGTCGAAGAAAGTAACGCCGGCGTCTATCGCCTCGTGGACGAGTTGCACCGCCGCGTCTAATGTCGGCAGATCGCCGAGATGATGTCCACCCACACCGATGGCGGAAATGTGCGCATCCGTGCTTCCAAATTTACGATAGATCATGCCGCCCGCGCCTCCCGTCGGCCCTGCTGTTCCTTCTCCCGATGCTGTAGAAGAGGAGACCTGCTTCGAGTCTGCCGGGACGACGGATGTTGCGGCCACGGCACCCGCGCTGACTTTGAGAAACTCTCGTCGAGTCGTATTCATCTTCTAATTCCACTAGTAACTGGCGAACTCGCCAGGTGTCCGATCATCGAGAGATGAGCGGGGACGACTCTCATTGTATTCTCGCCTCCTGCATCCTTCAGATCGATGAACCAGTGAGTGTCCAGGCAGTCACGGAGAAGGTGCCGTTGAAGCTCTCAACGAAGGCGTTATCAGTCGGCTTGCCTGCACCCGAGAATTGATCTCTTTACGCTGCGTCGCTAGGCCGATAGATCCATCGCCTGGCTGGTGAACTCGCTGCCGTTGTCACAGAACGGCACCTTCGGCACACTGCGGTCGACCTTCAACCGACTCAGCGCCGAGGTTGCCCAAATATCGAGAGGTGCAAGTTGTGCGTTCATCATCGCGTGGCAGGCGTTTCTAGACTCTATTTGATGATTACCCTCTGCACTGCCTGTCACGCAATTGTGGAGCGAACGCAGATGGTATTGGTGGAGATGACGCCGCTGCTACTGGTTTTGTGGCGTGAAAAACATCCCGAAGGCAAGGAGCAGCTTTACTTGCCTTTGGATTCGGAATTGCCCGGCGAGACAGAGCAATTGTCAATTCCGGGCTAGGTCGAAGACCGAGGTAATTATGCCGAGCGAAGACTGGAACTCCAAGGATGAGCGGAAGGACCTGATCAATCCGATATATTGCTTGTCGACACCGCCGGTCATCAGCGAAAGGCAGTGGATTGAGGCTAACGCAAAGCCTATCCGCTTACCGAGGGCAAACAGGATGGTCAGTTAGTTAGAAACCTGGCCAACGAGGTTAAGATCAATCGCAACGTCATTGTCGGCTTTCCAGATCATGAAGCTCGGGTTTTTGAGACCCCACTGAACATAGGGAACGATGAATTGGCCCTTCGCCGTTGCCTTCGAGCCATCGATGTGTATCTGCATCGGAATCGTCAGGTCGTGAGCAGTGCCGAGCAGAGTGAAGACTCCGCTCACCTGAATGGTCGAGTCGCCTGATGCAGCAATCGTTCCGTTGCACGTTTTAGGCGCGAAAGACACGGTAGTGAACTGGTCCACCTTGAGGATGTCTTTGTTCATTTTCTTATCGCGGCTGTCATTTCCCGTCTTGCCGCTGCCCGCTGCGACGATGACTGTCCCCGATATTCGGCAAGCGGTGCGTTCGAAATTGATCGATCCGGACTGTATGTGGAAAGTACCGTTGACGACTTCGTGGGTCGTGTTGAGCTTCATCTTGACCTCGCTGGCGTCGGGGTTGACGGTGAAGGTCTGATGCTGGGCGAGTGCAGCTGGAGCGAATAGGAGCGCCAAGGCCACGATTGCTAACGATTTCATTGCATCATCTCCCCTAAAAACGTAAACTGCCGAGTTGTTTTTGCGTGGCCCGATTTCAGTTGGCGAACGCCTGTGGAGCAACCGCGGGGGCCTGGGTGACACGCGTGAGTCTGGCCGTCATGCGCATCGCGCCCGGCCAGACCCTGAGGCAGAACGGCAGTACAGCGCGCGCAAGTGCGTTGTTCAAGCCGCCGGCGGCGATCTCGGCAAGACGCATCTGGGGCAGCAGTGCGGAGCGCAGTTTTGGCTGAAAGACCGGCGCCGGCTCCGCGGCAAGATAGGCAGCGGCGGCACGGCAGGCAGTATGCAGGGCGATCGATACGCCATCGCCGGTGAACGAAGGGATTACGGCTGCCTGATCGCCGATACTGTAGAGCCCATCCTCGGTTGCGCGGCGGATATAACCGTACGGGATATGAGTGACGGTTATCGGTTTGTCGAGGAGCGGCTCCGCGCCATCAAGCCGCATCGCGAGGTGGGGACAGTCCTGCTGCATCTTCGCGAGGAGGCCCTCCCAGCGAAGACCCGCACGTGCAAAATACCGCCGTTGCACCACATAGCAGAAATTCGTAATGCCGTCTTCTACCGGTTGGATACCGCCGTAGCCTCCGGAATATAGCGTCAACTCGGAGGCGTCCGCCAGGTCAGCGGTCTGGGCGGCAGACAGTCGGTAATACATCTTGAAGGCGACCCATTGGTGAGGGTCCTTCGGTCGACCGTGGCCGCGCAGGTCGTGCTTACCCGTGGCGAGAAAGGCAGTTGGAGCTTCGTATGTGGTGCCGTCGTCGAGCGTAGCCTGCCAGAGGCTGCCGGTCGCGCGGCTGAGCGACTGCACACCGCGACCACGCTTAACGCGGACTCCGGCGGCGATGGCTGCGGCGATGAGCGCTGTATCCAGCGCCTTGCGCGTGAGCGAAGCCGCAGGAAAAGGCAAAGGAGCCTCCGCGGCGCGTTGGGCGGCGGCGAGGCGAACGTAATTGATGGGTACGGCGCCAAGCGACGCAACGTCGATGCCGAGCGTATGCAGATCCTCAAGGGCCTCACCGCTCAGGAACTCTCCACAGACCTTGTGGCGCGCTGTGGGCTCGCGTTCAATTAGCGTTACGTTTCGTCCCTTACGGGCGAGCGCGATCGAAGCGGCGCAGCCTGCCACTCCACCACCGACGATGAGAACTTCGTCTTGCAGGCATTGCTCCTAGTCCACTGGGGGTTCAATCAATTCGCAGCGGGATTTTCTATTTGTTTCTACCTTGATAGACGTCCCAAAAACGGTTTGAAACGTCATTCTGTACGAATCGTCATTTTGGGGCCCCTTAAGCCTCTGATCATCCGCGTTGCGGAACATGCGCTCAGAGTCTCATGGCCTTCTGGCCGACCATCATTCGCGGCGCGTGGTGAGCTCGTGCCAGTTCAGACCAAGGTCGACTAGAAGAATCGAAGCCAGGGTGAAGGCGATGACGCCGACCGCCGCCAGGACGTCGCCAAGATGGCTCCAGTAGGCAGGCACAAGATTGAGCACCCGGCTAGACACGAAGGTAAACGTGACCGCATAGGAGCGCGCCATCCACTGGCGATGCACGGCGATCTGGCGGTTGCGCGCGGTAATGAAGGCGGCGGTGGTGCAGACCATCCACGCAGCGGCCTGCATGGAGGTTCCGGGGAAGCCCGGACGGCCGGCAGCGAGCGCGATCCCGGTGAAGGACCCTACAAAAACGCAAACGACATAGATGCGGCCGAGGACGCGATGGAACTGCAAGTGGCGCTGGCGAAATCGTGTCGAGAACTGGATGGGACCGGCCAGCAGAGCGATGGTGCCGCTGAGCGTATGCGGGATGAGGAGATGCCGGTCAGCGATGACCTGTAGACGGTAGGAGTGGTACATTGGGTAATCAGTCGCAAGAAGGACCTCTGACGTGATGAAGACAAACAGCGTAGTGACGCCAAGGCAGAGCCAGAGAAGAGTCTTGAATCTGGAACGCGAGGAAGTGGGCGCTAGCAAAGTGGAAGTTGGCATAATTCGCCTCTCAAATATTTGGACGTGGTGAGGTGCGCCAGAGAGCGACGGGGGCAGAGAGGCTTAACATTTCTTAATCTAACGAGACGCTTCAGAATCGCCGGCTTCACTTCCACCGCCCCACGCACAACCGTCCCGGCCGCCAACGTTTCACCGACACCGGCTCCCGCGAAATATCAGCCGCTGCCAGCAACCGCACCCAGTCCTCCTTCCGGAAGGCCCGACGGAACGACACCGGCCCATCATGCCGCACAAGCCAGTGCCACCGCACCCACCCAAACATCCGACTTGTCCACTCCGACCGCTCCAAATCATTGATAAACCAACCTACCTGCACGGTCGATTCCATCCAGCGCAGCAGCGCGATGATCTCTTCGTCCTCCAGATGATGTGCCAACAGCGAACTGACGACGATATCTATCGGCTTCTCCGACCGATACATCATGGCGTCGCCGGTCACCCACCTGATTCCGAGCTCCTCTGGCGTGGACTCCGCTGCTGTACGCGCCGCATAAGGATTCAAGTCGATCCCCGTCAACTGCACAGCAATGCCCCGGCTCCGTGCCCAGCCTGCAATCTGCCGCAGCAGATCGCCGCCGCCACTGCCCACATCGACGATGTGTACCGGATCACGCAATCTATACGGCAACCGCTCCAACCAAGCCAGCGTCGGCCGATAACCCAGCAGCCAGCGATTTACCGTTTCCAGACTGCGCAGGCAGTCACGGAAATCCTCATAACTACAGTCACCATCCATCAGCTCCGGCAACTCACGCGGAGAGACACGTCGACTGAAGTCGATCTGTGCACTAGACGACATGGAAGCGCATCGTCTCCGCTGTTAGGCCCGGCCCGAACGACATCGCACACCCACGCTGCCCCGGGCGCGCTTGCTGCATTATTCGGTGCAACACAAACATCACCGTCGCCGACGACATGTTGCCGAAGCACGATAGCACTTCGCGCGACGCTGCCAACGCATCGGCTGGCAGATCCAGTCCTTTCTCTACCGCATCCAGGATCGACCGCCCCCCCGGATGCACCGCCCACAGATCAATTTCATCGCGCTCGGCCATCAGCTCGCCTTCATGCAGCGCGCGGCCCAACTCCGCCGGCACCTGTCCGGAAAGCAGCATGTCGAAACCTAGCCCGCGAATCTTCCAGGTAATCAGTCCCCTCGTCTCGGGCACCATCACCGCCTTGAAGCTGTCCAGAGCGAAACCCTGCTCGCGCGCAGTAATTAGGCTTGCCGCCGCGCCATCGGCAAAGACCAAGAAGGAGAGCACCTGCTCCAGCTCCCGCGTCTCCTGGAAGTGCAGCGTGCACAGCTCTAGGTTCAACATGAGCACATCCGCCTTCGGCTCTGAGCGCACAATGTGCCGCGCCAGCTTCAGCGCATTGACCGCGGCATAGCATCCCATGAATCCAACCATCGTGCGCTCCACGCCCGCCGAAAGCCCGAGGTGGTCGACGATTTCAAAGTCCAACCCCGGCGCATAGAACCCCGTGCAACAGGTCACCAGCACATGCGTAATACCGGAGCGTTCCTTCTCATTGAGCGCAAGCCGGTCTACGGCCTTCCGCATCAGCACCGGAGCGTTCTGCTCAAACAGCTCCATACGCTGCGCCGTGTTGGGAAAGTTGCCTAGCCGGTAAAACTCATGCGCGTCTTGCGGTGAGATTCGGCCGGGACCTTGCTGCGGATCGAGGAACGAATAGCGATGCGCGATGTCGGCGCGGCTTACCATTCGGCGGAAGACCGTGCGCAGCCGCGGGTCTGCGAGCATCTTATCTGCGAAGTCGACGAAGGTGTCATGCACATCTTGCTCTGGTACGGCAGTAGCGATGCGGTTCAGGTAAGACGTAGTCAAGCGAAATGGGCCCTCAGCCCGGGTTATAGGGATTAGATGTCGCGAATGTGTTGCTGATGCTGGATCACGAAGGAGGACGATCCGGCGACAGTCGACTACTTGAGCGAACAGGCTCCGCATTCTCAATACAACGGCTACACTTTGAGACGAGACCGTTGTTCTTTTAGTAGCACTTTGCAGGAAGGGAATAGGATGACGATTTGTTCATGGAGGCCGCATTCACCGGAGCGACCCCAGAAATTCGTCTGTCCACGTGCTAAGTTACAAATCAATCAGCCAAGCGCAGGAGCTTGAACGTGTGCTTGCTGACAGCTGCGAGAACATCGTTGCGCTGTCGGAGGAGTTGGGCGTTCACCGGCGCCTGCTCTACAAGTGGCGGGATCAGTTGGAGCCGATCGAGGACGGCGATGGGCCACCGGCGAACTCACGCGAACGTGAGCTGCGGCAACAAATTGGTCATTTGAGGCGCCTGGTCGCCGGCAGACGCTGGAGGCGGATTTTTTCAAAGGTGCCTTGCAAAAAATCGAGGCTCGACGCCAGAGCGGAGACAAACCAACCGAGGTCCATTCTGGAGGAGAGGAAGCTGTTTGAGTAGCAAAATCCAGCGAACGGCAAGTGTGCCAATCGCGAACTGTCTCAACTGAGGGGTTCACCCCAATCGAGTGTGCCAAAAGTGTGCCAGACACTAAGGGACAACGATGAATTTGTTGAACAATCTGAACTTCCTGCGGAGCGTGTCTGTGCGGGCGTTTGAGGCAAAAGTCACTTAGAATCAGTGAGAATTTGCGAATTTCCTGCGGTGGCTTAGTCAACTCTTAATCGACAGGTTGAAGGTTCGATTCCTTCCGCGTCCACCAATCTAACCCCTCAATAATCAATCAGATATCGATCAAGCAGTACGACCAAGACTAAACGGCGGTTGCGTCAGTGTGCCCAAAAGTGTGCCCAATTTTTGAAACCGCTGGCGTTTTTTTGCGCTCCTTTCTCTCCCGGTTGCGCTCATTGATGGCATCGCGAAGCGGATTGTGATCCTGCATTGTTTTGGTAATTATCTCGTTGTCGATAAGCCTGATCGATATCTCGGAGATAGAAGGGGACCTGGAGGTATCTATGGTAAGCGTCCTCCGAGTCCCTCTTGACGCGTTCGGGTATGCTGTGAGTTTCGGCATTGATGCCTGGTCAGATTGTCAGATTAGCTGGTGGAGGTTTTGCTGCGACGGCGTGCGGGTGCGAGGAGGCGATTGACCTTGTCGCTGGAAAATTCTTTGGGATTGAACCCCTCGCCGATCCAGTCGCCGACCTCTTCGTGGCGGGGATGGCTCGGATCGGCGAGGGCATCGAGCAGGTCGTAGTAGCCGGGGATGCCGCCGCAGTCCTCCGGCGGGCATGCGAGCTGACCATCTATGCAAATGGGATAGATGGTGTTCGGCTCCGGGTCTTGCCGTTTCTCCAACAGAACGCTGTGCTCCCAGCTATCACCGAGGTCGTATGTATAGATCATCTTGGCGCCGTCTTTCTGAAGCACGGCAGACAGAGGCACGGAGCGCTCGCTTTCCACCCGTGAGTTCCTCATGAATGGGTCCGCGGGTTCCGGGCGACCGAAGCGCCGCTGACCGGCACGGAACTCATGCATGTGTTCGTCGTCCCATCCCATCGAAATTTGCAGCACTTTGTGCAGCTTCGCCAGGGTCAGAGCTGCGGGAACCAGTATGCGGCGCCAGATGGGCGGCTTGGTGCCGAGCAGAGTGACCTTGAGTTGATAAATATCCTGTGTGATCTTGCTGCTCCTCAACGAAGGACCGGTCCGTGGGGTCCCGGGCTTGGTTCGATGTTACGATACGGTGCTCTTCGGCGGTCGAGTGGTCATAGCACGGCATCTATGCGGCGAGAGAGAGCGTGTCATCAGGTGTCCGCTTGTGTTTTTAGCGGACACCTGATGAGTGTGTCTTAGGCAGCTTGGGAAGTTTGGGTCTGGAGTGAAGGGGCCAGATTCCAGGGGAGAAGATCCCGGATGCGGCTGACGGGGTAATCGGCGATCCGTGCCAGCACGGTGCGGAGATAGAGCTCCGGATCAAGGCCGTTGAGCTTGGCTGAGCCGATCAGCGAGTACATGGCGGCGGCACGTTCCCCGCCGCAGTCAGATCCCGCGAACAGAAAGTTCTTCCGTCCGAGAGCAACGGCGCGCAGCGCGCGTTCGGCCGCGCTGTTGTCGATCTCGAGCATGCCGTCGTCGATGTAGCGGGTGAGTGCGCGCCACCGGGAGAGAGCGTAGCGAATCGCGCCCGCGGTCTCGCTCTTCGAGGAGAGACTGCGCTGTGCCTTCTCCATCCACGTTCGCAGTTGCTCAAGCAGCGGCTTTGCGCGAGTCTGCCTGATACTCAACCGAAGATCGGCTGGCCTGCCGCGTATCTCGTCCTCGATCGCATAGAGAGCTCCGATCCTGGCCAGCGCTTCTGTCGTAGTTGGCGATGCGTGCACAACATGGATCTCGTGGAACTTGCGTCGCGCATGTGCCCAGCACGCCGCTTCGTAGATGCGTTCGCCATAAAGGTGATGAAAGCCGGCGTAGGCGTCTGCCTGCAGGGCACCCCTGAACGTCTGCAGATGCCGGCGCGGATGTTCGCCCTTGCGATCGGCCGAGTATGCGAACCAGACCGCGGGTGCGCTCGGATCGCCGGCAGGTCTGTCATCGCGCACGTAGGTCCAGAGACGGCCCGTCTTCGTCTTGCCGTTGCCGGGAGCGAGAACGGGCATCGGCGTATCGTCGGCGTGCAGCTTGCCGCCGGCCAGGACATGCTTCTGAATCGCGTCCACAAGTGGACCAAGCAGATCGCTTGCGCCTCCCACCCAGCCCGCCAAAGTGGAGCGCGATATCTCAACTCCCTGGCGGGCGTAGATCTCCGACTGCCGGTACAACGGCAAATGGTCGCTGAACTTCGAGACGATCACATGTGCAAGCAGGCCTGGGCCCGCAAGTCCGCGCTCGATCGGGCGAGACGGAGCTGGTGCCTCGACGACGCGATCGCAACCGGTGCAGGAGAACTTCGGCCGCACGTGGCGGATGACCTTGAAGCTGTCGGGGATGTACTCCAGTTGTTCAGAGACATCCTCTCCGAACTGGCGTAGATGCCCCCCGCAACCGGGACAGCAATCGCGGTGCGGAGCATGGGTGATCACTTCCCGCGAAAGGTGCTCGGGCAGCGGCTTGCGTTGCGGTCTCGTCTTCGGTTCCTGAGCGGACGACAAGCGCTCGGCCGCGGCTTCGAGCTCGGCATGCGCGGTCTCTTCCTCTTCCAGTTCAAGCTCCAGCTGTTCGAGCTTGACGACGATCTTTTCGCTCCTGGCGCCGAAGAGGACGTGCCGCAGCTTGTCGACCATCAGCTTCAGGTGTTCGATCCGCTCGCTGCGCGAGCGCAACTCATCGGCCTGTTCGGAGAGTGTCTTTCGGTGGGACTCGAGTTCGGCTTCGAGGCGGCGACGTTCTTCATCGCGATCTGCAATGAGAGACTCAAGCTTCTCCTGTTGCGCATGGAAGAGAGCCAACAACGCATCGCGATCCAGCAGATTTAAATCAGGAAAAGGAGCGCGATCCATGGACGAAGTATGCCATCGATCACGCAGGAAATCATCCACAAAACCCGCATGAATACAGGGGAATCAGCGTTGTCATCAGACTGCGACCTGCGGCTCCCATGTTCTCTCGACCCGCCGCCAGTCGATACCCTCCAGCAGCATCGAAAGCTGTGCGCGACTCAGTTGCACGGTGCCGCTCTCGGCCTTCGGCCAGATGAAGCGGCCGCGTTCCAGCCGCTTGGCAAACAGGCACAAACCGTCGCCATCCCACCACAGCAGTTTTACGATATCGCCTCTGCGCCCGCGAAATACGAACACATGTCCGGAGAAGGGCTGTTGCTGCAATACGGTCTGCACCTGGCCGCTGAGGCCATCGAAGCCACGGCGCATATCCGTCACGCCGGCCGCAATCCAGATCTTCGTTCCAGTGGGAAGTTGGATCACTTGCGCAAACTCTCGAGTACGGCGCGAACCAGACAATCATCGGCGCCACTCTCCACGCTGATCAACGCTCGTCCAGGAAGCTCGATATGGATCGCGCCTGCACTTGACCCTGAAGTCTCACGCAGTGGCTCCACGACTTCGCTCGCCCGCTCGCTCGGAGTCGATACCGTCACAGGCAGCAACGCAGAATAGGACTCGATCAACTCGCCGCGTTCCAAAGCCCGCCGCCACTTGAAGACCTGGTTCGCGTTCAAGCCGTATGCCCGAGCCACTTCGGCAACGCTCGCGCCTGGCTCCATCGTCAACTGCACGATCTGGCGCTTCTCCGCTACCGATCGCCACCTGCGTACCCGACGCCCTGAACCTACATCCCCTGAATGAACCATGAGGCGATGTTCATCCCGGACATACTCTCCCCACCAGAGGGGATCTCTGGACGCTTACTATCTATGTGGATGCCTCATCGTTTGAAGTGGCGCGCGGACTGGTACCGGATGCTCCTGTCGAGCGTTTTCTAGAGATTGGCTGTGGTTCGGGCCTTATGTTATTGAGAGCAAGGCAGGCCATGAGTGTTGTCGGCTGCGATGTGAACCCATTTGCTGTAAAAGTCACGAAGCTCAATTTGATACTTAACGGCTCCGCAAGGCGCCGACGCATCGTTGCTGGTAATTTATTCGGGCCGCTAGGCAATCAACGAAAATTCAACGTGATTCTGTTCCATCCGCCGTATCGGTTATGCCCTGAGAGTGTCAGATACCCGAATGCAATTGCCAGAGTTGGCCCAGGGCGGGACGGTTTAGACCTCGTGCGACGATTTGTAGAGGAGGTTGACGATTATCTCGCTGAGGATGGTTGGGCCTTGCTTAGTTGTGAATTCCCTGCTAGTGGAACGGTGATTCCGTTCCTTGATGAATTAGCAGCGATGGCTCGTAGATTCCGGTGGCTTGTCCAGGTCGAGCGCAGGAGATGCACCTTGGTAGAGGACCAGAGTCGTACTACTGCAGAGAAATGCGCTCTTCTCAATCCGGACCATTCGCTCGAAGAACTTACAGCAATAATTGCCGCGTATTATGAAAAGATGAGATTCAGCGATCTTGTACTTTGTTTCGTTAGAATAACCAAAACCACATCAACGCAGATGGAAGTGCTTGGAAACCTAGAAGTTGTTGATCATTATCTGTCCCCGATGCGAGCAACTTAGAGAGTTTCATGGAACTGTAGAAACGATGAATTACCGTACCATTTCATCGAGGAATCTTGGGTTCCCGAAGTTTGAGGATCAGTCCCCATAAGAGGCCAATGCGCTCATCGAGACCCAGGGGCTTCCAAATTAGTCACGGAAAGCGTTAGGTCTTATCGGGACTGCACCCACGCCATAGGAGAGTTGTTTGTCAAAGAGGGTTCGATCCCAGCAGATCTCTGCCCGCGCACGGCGGAGGTCTGGAGCCGGTCTGCTAGGAGAGCGCGAGGGTGCTGAGGAAGGGTTGAATTTGAAATCCGCGAATTTCCCTGTGTTTTTGAGTGCTCCAGGGTGCTGAACTTAGCTATCAACGCCCATGAAATCATTTGTTTAGAACCACTTGGCGAAACTGTCACCGCAGAGGTCTCAGGCGACTGGTTGGATCAATCCCCATAAACGCCGATTGCGACGCCGATCCTCAAGCGGCCAGAGGTCTGAAGACTCCAGTCGCCATGCCGACATATGAGTACCGATCCCTTGCGGTGGTTGACTCGATTCTTGGTTTGCTTGTCTGCCGCAAACTGGAGACTGGTTCGGTTGACGTTCCGCTTGTAGGGCGGGCCGTGGAGCAGCCCTCCACTTCTAAATGCAAGGAATCGATTTGGCATGGCTGAAGCGCTAGTGTTTTGCCTTCTCCGGCAGGGGCATGAAATAACCGCGGCGCGCCTGTAACTGCAAGCCATCCCGATTTACCTTCACCTTCAAGCGGTGAAAGGTGACGTCGGGCTTCACGTTGTCGAGCGAAAGTTCGAGCAGATAAACCGACTCGGGCCCCTCCGCAAGCGCCTTGAATCCAGCCTCCAGGTCGTTGCTGTCGTGGAAGAACGTGCCACCCGTGCCATCGGCAAGGTCCGACAGGGCGCTCTCCTCCACGTGTACTTGCTGGATGGAGTATGGATTGCTGTTATCGTTGTCTGCGGCCTGGAAAGTTGCGTATAGCCCGCGCGCCGACAGGGTGCTGATGGTGACATTTGACTGTGCCGCGAGGTTGATCATCTGCGACTCCGCGACCGAAACTTCAGGAGCACGCACGGCAAAACCCGGCGAGATCAGGATCAACGTGCGCTGCCCCGGCAGAGCGGCCATCTTGCGCACAACTTCGTCGATCGCGGAGGAAGAGTCCACATAATCCCGGCCCACGACCTCCACAATCCGCGTGGCAGTCAACCGCGCGGTTCGCTCAGCACTGTGCAAATCAGACGACGCTCCGCAAGCTACGACCTGCATTGCCGCTTCACCGATTGGCCCGGCTTCTTGAGGAAATTCCATTAGCCAAGCCTGGAGGTACCCGATCTTCGGGCAAACTTCATTGATATGCAGATAATCGCCTTGCGATTTCAGGCTCAGGATCGCCTCCTGCAACTTGGCGCGATCACGGGTCAAGCCGCTGGCGACTTTTCCGGAAAGGGAGAGCACAGCAACCTGGTTAGAGCCTTCCAACAGACCGCCCAGCGCCTTCTCGCCAGCCTTCTTGGTATTTTCCAGATCCACGAAGCTCAGGTGCAAGTCGTCGAAGAGCAGAACGATGAAACGCTGAGAGGGGGCGGCGCTGATTGTGGACGCTGTCTGCGCATTGCCGGCGGCTGGACCCTGTGGCGCGCCATTCTGCTCCACCATGAAGGCGGAGATTGCGCGCGGCTTGTTGTTGTCAAAGAGCTGAAAGTCTTCCTTCTTCAGGTCGCTCACCGAGCGACCCTGCTGGTCGCGGACTACAACTGGAACCAATACTTTGTTGACATTGACTTGAAGGGTGATCCCCGTGGTCTGAGGCTGGTTCGCACGCGCGTCGGATACTGCTGGAGTGGATTCAGTCGGTGGGGCCGCCATTGGCGCGGGTACTGTGGGGGCGGGCACCGCTGGGACAGGCGCCGTTGGGGCGGATTCCGTTGGCGAATCAAGAGGGCTGGAAGAAGGAGGGAGGCCAGATTCGGACAGCGTGGTGCTTTCAATTGCGGATGCCGTTTCGTTTGGCACACATTATGAAAGGACGCCCCCACCCCCTACGTGCAAGAGGAGTAAAAAGCCACAGGGAGGAAGAGCGAGATGGACAGCATCAAGTATGTCGGCATGGACGTTCACAAGGAAACAGTCTCGATTGCAGTGCGTAATCAGGCAGGGAAGATCGTGATGGATACAGTCATAGAGACGAGAGCGAACGCGATCCTCGATTGCATCCGAGGGATTCGTGGTGAGCTGCATATCACCTTCGAAGAAGGTACGTGGGCCGCATGGCTCTACGACCTGTTGCATCCTCATGTTGCGCGCGTCGTGGTCTGCGATCCACGCCGGAACGCTTTGCTCACCGAAGGCAACAAGGGAGACAAGGTCGACGCCCACAGGCTTGCGGCATTGCTCCGCGATGGCGGGATGCTTCGGCCGGTCTACCACGGTGAGCACAGCCTGCGCTCTCTGCGAGAGCTGGCGCGCAGTTACCTCGTCATCACCCAGGATGTGACGCGGGTGATGAACCGCACGAAGGCGCTGTATCGCGGCTGGGGCATCCCATGCGGCGGACAGCAAGTATATGCAGCTAACCACCGTGAAGCGTGGCTGAGCAAGCTCCCAGAGACTGGCGTGCGGCGCAGAGCGGAACATTTCTACCAGGAGTTAGACGCGCTCCGGGCACTCCGCCAGCAGGCAAGACGCGACCTGATGACGGAGGCTCGTAAACAGCCGGCCACACGCTGGCTCCGTCAGGTCCCGTACATCGGACCGATCTGGTCAGCGCTGCTCGTTGCGTTGCTCCAGACACCTCATCGCTTTCGGACGAAGAGGCAGCTCTGGTCTTACTGTGGGCTGGCTATTAGGACATCGAGCAGCGCCGACTACCGATTCGTTGACGGAGAGCTGAAGCGATCGAAGAAGTCGCCTCTCATCCGCGGGCTCAACACGAACCACAACCATGCGCTGAAGAACATCTTCAAGCACGCTGCGATGGGCGCAAGTTGTGGTTCGGGCCCGCTCCGTGAGTTTTATGACGCCCAGGTCGCTCAGGGGAAGAAGCCTGCGATGGCCCGGCTGACACTGGCCCGTAAGATTGCGGCCGTCACTTTAGCTGTTTGGAAGCAGGAAGGAGGGTTTGACGCGGCCCATCTAAAGCTGCAGGCTTGAGCGCCCCGAGAACAGATCTACCATGCAGGCGATTCTTCGCTTCGTTGTGGCCAGAAACGTTTCCGGAGCTCTCGGTTCGAGGGTGAGTATCCACTCCCAAGTTAGGCGATCATGCGCCTCGGCGCACAGTCTCCATTGGCACTCTATGCCCCCTCGGATAACCGAAGAAAGTCGTAGGCCTCGAGCCTCGAATAAGACCATGGTTGGCACCTTTGCCAATCGGTTCGCTTGTCAGCCCGAAAGTGGATGGCGTTCGCTCAACGATCACGATGGATTACTTAGCAAGGAAAGAACTGCAATCGAGACAAAACCTGAAGGCGTGGGGGGTGGGGCTGGCTGTCAAGAGACGGTCGCTCCGCGACGGGAGAACCCTGTCTCTTGACAACCCCTTTCATAAGACTGGGGAGGCTGCCTGGGGTAACTCACTTGCGCTCTCGGGTCTCCCCGGTTGCGTTACCGGTGTGTCAGCCAGAATGCGAGTCGTCGATGCGAAGCGGCGGTAGCCGCTATAGGACGCTATGTTCAGCCACTTCGTTGGTGCATCTCCCAGGCTAGAATTTGCGTCGGGAATTCCCAAATACAACGCCAGGCTTCGCGCCGGACAAATAAATTTGCGGTCACCAATCTGGACGGGCGCATACTGCACCATCACCGCGACGCGCTGAAACGAATCGCTCCCATTCTTGTCGGTTTCTATCGAAATCTGGAGAATGACCCCTGTTGACGGGTCCACCCAAAGCGAACCACGATAGGCCGGCGCGGTGCGAACTGTCGAGGTATTTGCATGCTGCCCGAGAAAGGACACCATGGGTCCGTGGGGGACCGTCTCGATGATTTCGTAATGCGAGGCGGAGCGGGGCACCACGTAGTGGAAGACCGCGGCCAGCCCTGCCATCATCTGCTCCCAATGACTCCAGGTTACCTTGCCCTTGGCCGTGTCGGTCAGAATGACGGCCGGCAGGAACCCGAACTCACCCCAGGAGCTAAGCCCACTCTGCCCCTGCGAGGCTGCGGGCCCTTGCTTAATGGCCTGACCCTCCCTTTCGTTACGGACCGAGATCTCCCGGCTCGAAGTGCCTACCAGATGTAGTCCGGCGCGAACCGGCCAGGCGCCTTTCTTGAGCGCCTGGGGGCTGTCGTCGTACTGGTTGATGGTCCGGGTGGCCAGGAAGTCAGGCAGACGCTGCAATGTTTGCGCAACATAGTCGCGCGCGCCATCGAGCATTCGTTGCTGGGCTGCGCCGTCGGGAGCAGCCATTCCAAGCAGCTCGGCAGCCGGAGGATCCAGGAAAGCCGACCGGTCGGCGAGCAATGCAAGGGCCTGCGCCGATTGAGCACCAGGAGCCAAACGTGCCTTGAGCCGCTCCAGCGAAGCCCTGGTCAGTCGCTCAGAGAGATCCCAGCTCGCAATCTGTCGAGCAATTTCTGCATCCGGCTTGCGCGCGGCAAGGGCCGCGGTCAACGCCTGATCCAGTTGCGCCACTGTGAGACGCGTTCCCGCCCCTGCGGGATAAGCCAAGCCTGCCAAAACCACGAGGAGAATCAACCGCCGCAATGCACCTCTCCTGTCCTGGGCCTTTTCTGACGTTGAGGATGGATGTCGGAATGTTTTAAGTTGCCAACCAGGACACTCCCCTTTGCACCACGCAAGGGGTCTTCGCGGGCGGGCGCCAGGTCCGAATTTATCACCAAGAGTCTACGCGTCACATGCGAATGGATGCAATGCCGGATGGATGCCGCGGGCGCCTGACCTTGCCCGCCTAAAAGGCATCCTATGCCCACTTCTGCTATTCAGCTAAACCAGCTTTCAATAGAAACAGCGGGATCTGTGGGAACGATTCTCGAATACCTCTAAATGGCCCAACACACGCGGTGAAGATGCCTTACTTGCAAAGGCGCCGATTACTAACCTAAAACGCGTATCGCGACTGCGATCGGCTGCCGAGCTCAGGCCGTCAGTTTCCAGTAGCAATGCCGACTTCACGTTACAAATTCGGCTTCGATGAGCGCATTGGCGATATTGTGACAGTTGCGCAGGTTTTGCGCCGTTGCGATTCGCGCCAGATTCTCTGACAGAGCTTGCGAGGGCTAATTAGTGAGCGCTGGTCCGCAGTTTTCCAACACGCAAACTCCTCCCCACGGCTTGTCGGGCTTGCGGCCAGCGGGATCGGGGAGAAGCGACAGCAGTCGCATCCCGAACGACAGGCGCTTCAACTTCGCCGCGGTATGTAACAGAGAACGCGTCTCGACCGACTGCCACCCGTATGGGGCAAAGAATTCCGGTCCTTCCCGAGGCGCGAATTTCAGCGGCGAACCGGCATCAACCAGCGGGCCACCAATGGTCTTCTGGAGCATCTTTAGAAGCGCAGGTGACGTAAGGTCGGTGACCCAATGCCGGAAGCTGGAACGGGCTGCCAGATCGCGGGCCAGCTCAGCAGCCCCTTCGGCTTCAAAGTAAATGATGAGCCCTTCGCTTACCACCACCACGCGCTTCGCTTCGTCCCCGAGTCGCTGAAACAACGCACGGCGCCCTGCAGTATCTTTCAAATTCAGCGGCATGCGCTCCAGGGTGCAGAGCGGACGTTCAGAGGCGAGAACGTCCTGCTTGTAATTCAGCATATCCGGCAGGTCGATCTCGACCCACCGAAGCGAAGCGGGAAGCTGCATCCGGTACGGTCTGGAATCGAGCCCAGCAGCCAGGTTAATGACCATGTCCGCGCCTTGCTGAACTTCGCGCTCGATGACTTGATCGACCAGCCAGGTGCGCGCCGTGTAAGACCATGAATGCCGCTGGGCGAATGGCATTGCGGCGGCGATTTGCGTACCGCGATCTCCAGCTAACTTGCGCGCATAGGGGTCGCGAAAGACGGCGTCGGCGCGCTCGCTCTCCTGGGCGCGGTACACCGCTACCCACAGGGCGGTATCCGAAATATTGCGAATTGGTCCTGCCAAGCTCACGGCAGCAGAATCATACCTGTTTGCAGTTGCTGAATGCACGCGGCATTCCAACTCCACACCATATGAACGTACGTGCCGAAATCAGGCCGATGCTCTCATTGAAGGCCGTGTAATCGCCGAAAGACTCATTCGTAATCAAAAACGCCGTTGTGGTGACCGAGTCTCTTGGTCCCAAGTTAGCTTCGCGAACATGGGGCACCCGGATTTCTGGGTGGCCGGCGAAGAAGAAACCGCAGATCCCTCGGCTTCACTCGGGATGACAAGCCAAAGAGAGTTGTGGAGGTTGGGGAGTTTGTGAATCCCACTCAAGCCAACAGACGGCTTGAATGGGCACCCCCATCTGCTCATTTCGCGAAAAGACTAGCTTCGCGAACCTGGGGCACCCGGCTTCGCCGATCTTGGGAACACAGATTAGTGGCTTGGGCGGGGATGACTACTCTGGCTGTTCCGCCATTCGCGGGCGCGCGAGCCACTGGAAGAGAAGCGTTGCGGCGAAGGCTCCGGCGATTTGCGCGGCGATGAATGGGGCTACGTCGTGAGGACGGATTCCGGCGAAGGTGTTGGTCATGGAGCGGGCGATGGTGACTGCGGGGTTTGCGAAAGAAGTCGATGCGGTGAACTAGTAGGCGGCGGTGATGTAGCTTCCGACAGCGTAGGGAACCGCGGTAGGGCGTTGCCGGACGCATCCCCAGATGACAGCAAGCAGGCCGAAGGTGGCGATGAATTCGCTGAAGACCTGCGACGGGCCGGTGCGGGGGTGAGTGGAGGCCGAGAGCCAGGACAAGCCAAACATGATGTGGGTGGCGACGACACCGGCGATGCCGCCTGCGAGTTGGGCAGCGATGTAGAGGGGAGTTTCGCGCCAGGGGATTCCTCCCTGCCATGCGTCAACGAGGGTCATGGCCGGGTTGAGGTGGGCGCCCGAGATTGGGCCGAAGGCGAGGATGATGGCGACTAGCGCCGCCCCGGTTGCGATGGTATTGACGAGCAGAGCAAGTGCGACGTTGCCGGCGGCGAGATGCTCGCCCATGATGCCGGAGCCGACCACGGCAGCGAGCAGGAAGAGCGTTCCGATGAACTCCGTGACTGTGCGGCGGAGGAGCGTGGGCTTCATTGCTTGCCGATCTCGTCGAGCTTCTTCTTGATGGCGAAGCCGTCGAGCGATGAGAGCGGCAGCGAGGTGAAGAGACCGATGCGGCGGTCGAGAGTGGAGAAGGCATCGCGATAGGCGCGTTCCAACTCCTGGGGGGTGCCTCTGACGGCGGCGGGGTCGGCGACTCCCCAGTGAGCGGTGGTGGGTTGGCCAGGCCAGAAGGGACATTGCTCTTTGGCGGCGTTGTCGCAGACAGTGAAGACGAAGTCCATTTGCGGTGCGTTGGGCGTAGCGAACTCGTCCCACGATTTGCTGCGCAAGCCTGCAGTCGAGATTCCCGAGAGCTCCAATTGCTTGAGTGCTTCGGCCCGGACGAGGCCGGATGGATGGCTTCCGGCGCTGTATGCAGTGAAGACACCTTTGCCACGATGGTTCAGGATTGCTTCGGCGAGGATCGAGCGGGCAGAGTTGCCGGTGCAGAGGAAGAGCACTTTATAGTGGGCGGGCATGGCGGCTAGGCTTTCTCGGCCTTGGCGGCCGGGTGGAGCTGGATGAAGCTGCTTTGGTGGCGCGAATGAAGGCGCTCAGGAATTTGCCCTCGACCTGAGGAGCAATTTCATCGACGTTGATGCCGGCTTCTTGGAGGAATTGACGTGCATCTTCGACGTTATAGGTCCTGGTCGGCTCGATCTCGACATCGGTGAAGCCGGCTGCGATGAGTTTGGCGCGGTAGGTCGATTCCTCGAGGGCTCCGGCGATGCAGCCGACCCAGAGCAACATGCTGCCCCGCGCCGCGTCGGGGACTTCGCCGCGCACGATGATGTCGGAGACGGCGAAGCGGCCGCCGGGACGAAGCACGCGAAATGCTTCGCGGAAGACCCGGGCTTTGTCAGACGAGAGATTGATAACGCAGTTGGAAATGACAACGTCGATGGAGTTATCGGGCAGCGGGATGTTCTCAATTTCGCCTTTGAGGAATTCCACGTTTTCAATGCCGGCCTGGAGCTGGTTGGCGCGGGCAAGGGCGAGCATCTCGTCGGTCATATCGAGGCCATAGGCTTTTCCAGCCGGGCCGACGCGACGGGCTGAGAGCAGGACGTCGATGCCGCCTCCGGAGCCGAGGTCGAGAACAGTTTGGCCGGGCTGAAGGTCAACGAGCGCAGTGGGATTGCCGCAGCCGAGCGAGGCGAGCACGGCATTCTCAGGGAGCAGGCTTCTCTCGCCCGAGTTATAGAGATCGCGGGTGATGGGGTCGCAGCAACGCAGACCTGGTTCACAGCATGAGGCGGTGCTGCCGGACTGCGTTACTCCGCGAGCCGCGTTACCGTATTTCTCTCTTACGGCGTCTTTGATTTCGGTCGCTGGACTCATCGCATCTCCACACCGTATATGCTAACGCGAATGTATTCTTGCCGCGACATATCTGTCAATGCGTATATTATGGGTATATGGGACGAAGAACTAAATCGATCGATCTAGTGCCTCTGTTCGCGGCACTTGCTGATCCCACGCGCTTGCGGCTGTTGAACCTGATCGCGGGGCGAGAGGTTTGCGTCTGCTACCTGGTCGAGGTTCTGCGGCAGAGCCAGCCAAAGATTTCGCGACATCTTGCCTATCTGAGGAGGGCCGGTATTGTCTCTGCGCGGCGGGAGGGGAAGTGGATGCACTACAGCATTTCGCGACCTAAGGAAGCCATGGCAGCTTCGATTCTCGACACGGCGATTGACTCGCTCAGACTCGATCCGGAAATGCAAGCCGACCTGGCTCGGCTGAGCAGGGCTTGCTGTGAGCCTGGGCGTTTCGTGGCGCTATTGGGTGCTCCAGTGCCACATCCCGAGGCACCCGGTGAGTTTCCTTCGGCACCATCTATTCGCGATCGGGGTTGACATTTTTGAGAGAGGTAAACCCGGCGTGTCGCTGGCATGGCAGGATCAAGCTACAGATCGTGCGACGCGGAAGCCGATTATGTCGGCCCGGATGGATCCCGTGGCTCTCATGCGAGCCGCGGATCGCAGCACGGGGGCGCTGTCTCGCCAGCCGCCACCGCGCACGACCCGCATCGAGTTGTGCCCGTCTAGCGCCGGCCTACCGTCCTGCGGGGTCGAGTCGTAGGAATCGTGCCATAGGTCGGCGGTCCATTCGCGAACGTTGCCGTGCATGTCGTAGAGTCCGAAGCCGTTGGGGGGATAAGCGCCAACCGAAACGGGGCCGGAGGTCAACGCGAAAGCCGCTCTTGTCGAGTCAATCGTATCGCCGCAGCAGTAGCGCGTCAGCGAGCCAGCGCGGCACACATACTCCCATTCCGCTTCGGAGGGGATGCGGTAGCTCTGATGGGATACGGACGAGAGGTGGTCGACGAATGCCTGAGCTTCATCGAAGGAGATATTTGTAACCGGAATATCCTTCCCTTGAACTGAAGGTGCGGCGGCCGGCGCGGGCGGCGGGGACGGCGCGCGGAAACGGTCGAACCAGCTGCGCGCGGCCGCCGGTGGAGGGGGCGCGGACAAAGGCCGGCCAGCCAGCTTCACGTATTCGGAAATCAGGACAGGGAAGACGCCGATCGCGAACGACGCCGGTATATCGACGCGCTTTTGCGGCACTTCATAGGAGGCTCGATCCGGATCGTCGGAGGTGGTTCCGAGCAGAAACAAACCCTTAGGCACGATGCGCATGACCGGCATCTGCTCGCCGTCGCGAAAGAGGGTGCCGGGCGGGGTGTGCGGGTTGATAAAAGCGCCGTCATAGATGGGCTCGCCTGACGAAGGCAGACTGCCGATGCTATCGCGATAGACATTGGGCGCACCTGCTGAAACCAGACCGCCCGGCAGGTTGGCGTTGCCCGGCTTGGTCGAGATCAGATCGGTGATCCAGGTAAGAAGTTTGCGCCATTGCCGGTTGTCGCGGTCGCCGCTCCAGCCGTGTAGATTCACCGTCTGATTGAGCGTGAAGGCAATCGGAATCGTGCATGGCTCGATGAGGGCCGGGACGAGTTTGCCTCGGTCCTTGCCATAGTGGGCTTCGGTACGCACCCAATCTGAGGTGACCGAGCGCGGCGACCAAAGCACAACAACCGTCGAAGCCTCCGAGATTGCCTGCTCGATCTCGGTGTCCCAAGACTGGCGTGGCGTGATGCCGTCATCCCACCAGACGGAGATTCCGCTCTCGCGCAGCGCTTCGACGATGGGGCGGACGATCTCGCCGTCTTCTCGTTTGTAACTGACGAATACGTCGGCCAAGGGTGGATCCTCGCGATTCTTGTTGCGCCAGCAGAGGAATTTTGTTATTTTCCGATAACTCTTTGCAGCTTGGCAACCCGGAGGCTGAACGGTGCCAGAGCCATTGCAAGCCATCGCCGATGACGCATTCCTGGCCCTCGAACATCCGCTTCAGCCTAGGCGCTTCGCGCTTGCCTTATTTTTCGCGCTGATTCTGTTCCCCCTCATTGCGGTTGGCCTGGCCGCCGGTACCATCGTTCTCATCGTTCCGCTTTTTGCCTTCTTGTTTTGGATGAGCGCAAGGGTTTTGTTTGCCAATTATTTGTGTAACTGCATCCTGGTTTCGGAACTGAATTATCCTCGCATCCACGGCATAGGCGAAGAGCTCAAGGCGGCCATCGGGTTCGACAAGACGGTCAATATCTTTGTCTACGAACAAGGTAATTTCAACGCCTACCTTATCAAGTTCTTTTTCTACCGGCGGGCGGTGTTCCTCAACTCGGAGCTTCTAGAAGCAGGGGTCACGGATGACGAGTTGCGGTGGCTCATCGGCAGGTTCATCGGGTATTTGCGGGCGCGGAAGCAAGCAGGGTTCTGGGGCTGGACGATTCGTGCCGCGCAGTATCTGCTGGTTTTCAGCCCTTTTCTCCTCCCTTACGAGCGCGCGCTCGTTTATACCGGCGACCGGATCGCCCTGGCGGTCATCCATGGCGATATCTCCAGCGCCATCTCGGCAATGCAAAAGCTATTTGTCGGGCGGCAACTTGGCTACTCGGTCAATCCCAACGGAATTGTCGATCAGCGACGTCTCGTGAAAGGTTCCTTCTTTGCGTTCCTCGCTCGCCTGGGGATGGCCTTTCCGCACATGACGACGCGGTACGTCGATTTGATCGAGTTCGCGAAAGAGAGATTTCCGGCGCAGTTTGAGCGGTTCGAGGCGGAGAACCCTGGTTTGCCGGCTGACCTGCGGGAGCTGGCCGCCCTGCCGAAGGCGAACGTCGCCCGACGCCCCCGCAGGGATCCGGTGTGGGCGAGCCTCATCGGAGCCGTAGTTGTTGTAGGAGTTCCTTCGGTCTTGATCACCAGGGCAGTCATCAAGCAGTATTTCCCGGTTCACGATACGCAAATCTCGCCGACAGAGCTCAGTGCATCAACCACCGCTCCTCCGCCCCCGCCCCCGCCGCCGCCGCCGATGCCCAAGTCCAACCCTGAAACTTCCACGGCTGAGGGGGATGCTTTCGTCTCCACTGCTGGACGTTTCAGCGTGCTCTTTCCTGGAGCTCCCACGCAAGATTCGAGTCGAGTTACGCTTTCCGGCAGTGATTCTGTAATCCTCCATCAGTTTCACCTCGCGGACGGCGGTACGACCTACCTGGTGATTTACAACGACTATCCGGCAAAATATGTCGCTGCGGAGCCGCAGGCGATTCTGGAGAGTATTCGTGATGCGTCGGCAGAGAAGGCGACTCTGATCAGCGATGAGGCGATCGACTTGAATGGTGTGCCCGGACGGGCTTTCAAGTTTACCGACAAAGACGGAATGACCTATGTTACGCGCGACTTCCTCGACGGTCAGCGCCTCTACCAGGTGATGGTCACTGTCGGCGCAAACTCCACAGCAACCCCTGAAGATTTTCTGGACTCGTTCCGCATCCAGTGAGCTTGCCCCTGGATCTCGCTCAGCGACGAAGACCTGCCGCTGGGAGCTCCGGTTCGCAAACCTGGGGCACCCGGCTTTTTTCCGATGACCCGCTTGGTGTAAACCTGCTCTCTATTCGCGATCGAAGACCATGATGTTGGGTTTGGTTCGGGCCGGGGATGGTCGTTGTCATGGTGAGCGTTTTGCCGTCGGGAGGTAGCTCGATCTGTGGGGTGTCGATGAGCTTGCCGTTCATTTTGCCCGTCATTTCGAGAGTTTGCGTGTTTACTCGATTTATCGAGGACGTGTAGCCTACGGGCGCATCGGTCTGAATAAGTGAGATAATCCAGTCCAATGGCAGTGGCTGCTGGGACGAAGCTGGGACCATACGAGGTCCTATCGCCGCTTGGGGCCGGCGGCATGGGAGAGGTTTACCGTGCGCGAGACTCGCGGCTCGGCCGTGACGTTGCTGTCAAGGTCTTGCCTGCGGGATACTCCAACGATGCTGAGCTTCTGCGCCGTTTCGAACAAGAGGCGCGCGCGACCGCCGCGCTGAACCATCCCAACATCCTGGCCTTGTTCGATATCGCCCGGCAGGACGAATCCCCATATATCGTCTCCGAACTGTTGGAGGGTGAGACGCTTCGCGACCGGTTACGTGGCGATGCATTGCCGGTGAAGAGAGTCATAGACTATGCACTGCAGATTTTGCGTGGCCTGGCTGCGGCGCATGATCGCGGCATCGTCCATCGCGATCTCAAACCCGAGAACATTTTTGTCACGCGTGCCGGCCAGATCAAGATCCTGGACTTCGGTCTAGCCAAGCTTACGATGCCAGAGCCGGAGAGCATCGACAAGCTTTCCGACGAGCTCACAGCGGAAGCGGCCACATGTCGCGGCGCACTTCTGGGGACCATGGGCTACATGTCGCCCGAGCAGTTGCGGGGACAACCCAGCGATGCCCGGGGCGATTTGTTCAGCTTTGGCGTCGTGCTCTACGAGATGCTGAGCGGGCGACGGCCGTTTCGTGGGGAAACCATCGCGGATACGATTAGCGCCGTCTTGAGAGAGGATCCTCCGGAGCTTGTGGCGACTGGCTGCAATGTGCCACCGATCCTGGAGCGCATCGTGCGGCACTGCCTGGAGAAAGATCCGGCGGCGCGCTTCCAATCTGCTCGCGACGTGGAATTCGGTCTGGAGTCGCTCTCCATCTCATCTTCTTCCTCCCCGTCTCCGGTCACAAGTTCCAGAAGTCGCAAAACGTGGCTGATTGCAGCGGCGCTTGTGCTGGTAGTGGCGGGATTTGCTACCTGGGCCGCCTTTACTCGCTCCCGCCAGACAGTCCAGAACCCGCTTTCCAATGCGCAGTTCACACCGCTCACGAACCTTCAAGGGTCCGAAACAGATCCGGCTATCTCGCCAGACGGGAAATTCGTCGCCTTCATCTCGGACCGGAGTGGCACGTTCGACATCTGGCTGATTCAGGCGAACGGCGGTAGTCTGGCAAATCTTACCAGCGGTCGCATGGGAGATGCGCGTGGACCCCTTCGTGCCATCGGATTCTCCGGCGATGGATCGGAAGTGTGGAGCGGCGGTACGCCAGACAGGAGGCTCATGCTGTGGCCGCTCATAGGCGGAGCGCCACACAATTTTATGGATGAACACGCCGCCGAGGTTGCTTGGTCGCCCGATGGCGCCCGTCTGGTCTATCACACCTGGGAACCGGGCGACCCCGTATTTGTCGCTGATCACAGCGGCGCCAACCCACATCAGATTGTGCGAAATGAGCCTGGATTGCACAACCACTATCCCGTCTGGTCGAAGGATGGGCGCTGGATTTACCTGGTGCGCGGCCGACCAGCGACACGTGAAATGGACCTGTGGCGAATTTTGCCGGACGGGGGAGACCCGGAACAACTAACGCATCTCAACACCGATGTCGCCTACCCAATCCCGATCAACGACCGGACGATTCTGTTTGTGGCCCATAACGACGACGGGGCCGGGCCATGGTTGTGGGCGTTCGATATGGTGACCCGAACTTCACGCCGCGTGAGTTCAGGTTTAGAACAATACGCAGCTCTGGCAGCTACCAGCGATGGACAGCGACTTGCCGCGAATGTCGTAAACCCTAAGGTCAGCTTGTGGACCGTTCCAATTGCCGATCGCGTGGTCGAAGAAAAGGAGGTCGAGGCCTTCCCGTTACCGACGGTGCGGGCCCATGCGCCGCGCTTCGGAGGTGGATCGTTGTTCTACTTGTCTTCGCGTGACGGCGCTGATGGACTGTGGAGCTATCGCGATGGGCAAGCGCTGGAGATCTGGAAGGGGTCCGAAGGCGCGCTAAAGTCACCTCCGGCGGTCTCGGTGGACGGGACGAGTGTCGCCTTTGCGCTAAAACGGAACGGGAAGCAACAGATGCACGTGATGGGCGCGGATGGAACGCGAATCCAGCCTCTTTCGAGGGAGGTCGATGCGCGGGGTTCGGCTTCCTGGTCTCCGGACGGCAAATGGCTTGTCACCGCCGGCAGCGACGGCAATGGAGCGGGCTTGTTCAAGCTACCCGTCGACGGTGGGCCGCCCGTTCGAATAGCGAAAGGACCGTTTCTGGATCCTGTGTGGTCGCCGCGCGGGGACCTGATCGTGTATAGCGGCACCCAGGTGTTCACGCGCACACCGTTGCTTGCCGTGCATCCGGATGGTACGCCCGAGAAGCTGCCGGAAATCAACGTGCAGCGTGAAGGAGAGCGTGCCCGCTTTCTGCCTGACGGCTCAGGCTTGGTGTATATGCTCGGAAGCACCTTGGCAGGGCAAGATTTCTGGCTGCTCGACCTTAGCACGATGCGCTCGCGACGTTTGACTCAGCTGAGCGATCCCGCTGTGATGCAGGCTTTCGATGTCACTTCGGATGGCAGCCGGATCGTATTCGATCGGCTGCGGGAAAATTCGGACATCCTGCTGATTAGTCTTGGAACAAAGTAAGCTCGCAGCCTTGCTCTCTATTCGCGGTCGAAGACCTGGATGTTGGGTTTGGTTCGGCCGGGAATGGTGGTGGTCATGGTGAGCGTTTTGCCGTCGGTTGAGAGCTCGATCTGCACGGTGTCGAAGAGCTTGCCGTTCATCTTGTCAGTCATTTTAGAGTTTGCGCGTCTACTCGATTTATCGAGGAGGTGTAGCCTGCGGGGGCGTTTGGGCCTGAGCCGGGATAGTCCTTGCCGTCGAATTTCATGCTTTTAACCATGGAGGAGCCGGGATAGATGATGGATAATCCTTCGTCCTGAGTGGGCTTGATCTGGAGCTCGTAAGAGGAGTTGACGTCCTCGGTGGTGCTCTCCCAAGTGCCGGCAAATCCAGAGCTGCCGGCGGTTCGCGTGTAGATGTAGTGCAGGTTAGTGGTGGTGCCGTCGGGGCGATAGCCGGTGAAGTTGTCGGTGAGGGTGCTGCCGTCGGGGGAGAGCTTCCAGAGGCCGATGATGGTGGTGCGGCCGTTGGCTTTGCGGACGACCTTCCAGCTATCGGGCGCTTCGACGGTGACGGAGATGGTTGTGCCGAAGAGGCCCGGCTGGTCGGTGCCGTCGGCGACGATGGTTTCGACGTTGTCGCCGGAGAAGATGAGGTTGTACTTGTTGGGGCCGACGGCCTCGACCTTCATCTGGTCGGTGAGGACGCTTTTGGCGGGGTTGAGCTTCCATTTTCCGGTGAAGGAATCGATGGTCAAGTCGGGGCGGGGGTCGGCGACCGCATGCAGTGTGCCGGTTAGCAGAGAGATAGCCAGGAATAATCGGACGATGCGTTTTGGCATGCAGTTCCTCCGTGGATCGAGATGCCTCGGCATGGTGCAGGCACGACGGTGGCCAATCGGGAGATAGCCTGGGGTGAAGCGGCGAGGTTACGGGAGAGCAGGGTATCTGCAGGCAGGGCGCGGGTTAGGTGGTTTTGAGTACGGCGGGTTTTGAGGTTTAAGCGCCGGCGGCTTGTTCAGTTCCGGGCGGCTCGTGCGTGATTTCGGACACTGCGGATTTGTGGCGCTCTGCTGTGCTGCAAATCACTGAAGAGTGTTGCCGGGTGGACTAGGGTTGGTTCAATGGAGGTGGTACGCCATGACTACTCTGAGTCTTCCCGCGGTTTCGTTTCATGAGCTACTGGTTGCGTCCGACCTTTCTCCGGCTTCGGAGAAGGCGCTTGGCTATGCCAAGGCGATCGCGATGCGTCATGGTTCGCACATCCTGGTGCTGCATGTGAGCAAGCCTATCGCCCGAATCGCCATTCCGGAGGGGGGATGGGTGGAGGACGACTCGTGGCAGCTGATCGAGGCCGAGGTGGAGGCCGAGGGGCTGGCGCTTCGAGCGGAGGGCTTTCATGGCGAGGCGATCACCGTGCATGGGCCGGTGGAAGAAGAGGTGCGGCTGATTGCCGAGGCGCACCACTCGGACCTGATGATTTTGGGCAGCCATGGCAGGGAGGGTTTGGCGCGGTTTGTGATTGGGTCGAAGTCGGAGGCGCTGATTCGCCATGCGATCTGCCCGGTGCTGACGATCGGGCCGGCGGCTCCGGTTGCGCTTGCCGGCGAGTGGTTGCCGAAGAACATTCTTTGCGGCATCAGCCTGGACGATCATTCGGCGCAGGTGGCGGCCTACGGCTATTCGCTGGCGACGCAGTTTGGGGCGAAGTTTACCTTGCTCCACGTGCACGACATGGCCAAACCGCCGGACGCGGACAGCTTTATCAGGTTTGAGCAGGAGTTTGAGGCATCGTTGCCGAGAGGCACAATGGTGAAGCCGTCGGTGCACAGCCTGCTGTACGGCAGCACGGCGGGGACGAGCCTGGCGGATGTGGCGAAGGAGCGGGGTGCGGACCTGATTCTGCTGGGAGTGGGTCACGCGAACGTGGTGAGCGAGCATTTGGGTAGGGGAATTTTGCCGGCGGTGCTGGCCGATGCGCCTTGCCCGGTGATGACCGTCAGAGCGGGGGCGGGGCGGATTGCAGAGCGAAGCCCGGAGTTCGTGATTGGGGATTGATCGAGGCGGCCCTGTCAGAAGCAGTGCGAGCGAGGCGCGGTTGAGCCGGTCGCCATGAAATGAAGTAGACTTTCGTTGCGATGGCGGCTCAATCTGAGCGAGGACCAAAGGGGCCTTTACCATGCTTCGATCTCTCAAGATACGGTCTTATGTACTGGCGATCCAGGGCGTGATGATCGTGGGGTTGGGCGTGGTTTTTCTCTACCTGCGCGCCAATATGGCGGAGGAGGTCTTCGACATCGTCGACGTGGGGGTGGCGATTTTTCTGACCGTGGCAGCGCTGATCGTTGGCGCCCTGGCGGACTGGATTGCGGCGCTGGGCGAGGGCGTGGAGCATTTCCGGCGCTTCGCTTTTTACCTGTTATGCGGCTTCGGGCTGTTGATGAGCGGTGCCTTTCTGACTTACTCCCATTACCGGACGCTGGCGCTCATGCTCAGCTTTGCCGGGATTCATGCGCTGGTCTACGCGATGTCGGTATTTTCCTTCGAATTAAGCCATCTTCACCGGGCGCATCACCGCATCTTGTTGTTTGTGTCGGGTGGAGTTTCGCTGGTGTTTGCGATCGTGATGATTGCCTTTGCGACCTCGAACGACGATAAAATGGCTACCTTGCTCATCGGCGCTTACCTGTGTTTTGTAGGCATCCGAATGCTGCATCAGTCGTGGCGCCTGCATGAGGTCTTTCGGCACCTTGCGGAGCATAGGGAAGGCCACCAAGTGGCGGAGAGCTGATCCATAGCGCTTTATTGTGGCTTTCGAACGGATAGAGACCGGAACAATTTTGGGATAAAGCAACAGCCTGCCGCAATCTGGGCAGGCTGTTGCTTGTGGGCCAAGAGAAATGAGCGCTCATGGTCTAAGCTGTCGTTCACGACGGACGAGGAGCGGCGATCATTTTGGGGCACATCCTGTTGTCTGATTATTTTGAAGAATGACATCGGCGCCCAGATTGATCAGGTAGGTCGGGCCGTAAGCATTGGCGCTCAAGCAGCTATCGGCGATGGTGAGATCGCTGACTGGTTCGTCCGGGGTGGTATTGCTGGTGTCGCTCCAGATACCCCAATGCGCATTCCCGGTCAAGATGGCGGACTCAACAGTGATCCATTTTGTCTGTCGAAAGGTGGAGCTTGAGTGGCCGATCGCGATGCCCGAACCACCGTTCTCAAAGCTTCCGGTGTTTGGGTCCCAGTTGGCGATGTATACGTGTTGCACTCCGTCCATGTTTATACCGTCGCCGGAGTTGTACTTCACCGTGTTGTCGATCAGCTGGATATCGGTCCCGTGTAGCTCGATCCCGTCGGCGACATGGCCGTTGGAGCCTGCGGAACCGTCCTGGAAGGTGTTTTTCACAATCAAGGCGTTTTGCGTGCAAGTGGTTAGATCGATCTGGCCGCCATCATCATCGAAAGGGACCGAATTTGAGTGGTTGTTAGTAAAGACGTTCTCGATGAGTTGCAGGTCAATGAAGTTGCCGAGGATCGCAGGTTCACCGGCGTTCTCGAACTTCGAGTTCGCCACGGTAACGTGATGGACGAACTGATTGGCGGAGCAATCAGAGTAGGTAAGGTTGGCGTCAGACCACAATCCATAGATGACCGGATTCGCAAAATAGGACTTGCTGACGACCACGTCGGCGGTTCCCGCCCCCCCATAGAGAGCGAGACCGACGCCCGGGGAATTGATAAAGCCCGAGTTGATGACCTGTAACTGCTCAATCGAGAAGATCATAACCTCCGGGTTGTAGAAGTAATAGCCTGCGTTGTTTCTTGCCCGATCGCCGTCGAAGGTCAGGTCCCGGATGGTGATCAGCTTAAGCGGAGCGGGCAATGGGCCGAAGTCAGAGAGCAACGCGCCTTCAAAGCCGGGGGCCCTCATCAGGGTGGTCGCGCGGGACGAGTCGTGGAGCGTGCCCTCGATGATCATCCTGGATCTGCCGATTTGGATCGTCTGGCTGACAAGGTAGGAGCCGGCATCGAGCCGGCACACGTCCCCCGTGCCTTGCGCGCTTAGGCATTTCACGAAGCTCTGAAAGGAAAGGGCACGGGCGGATGGAACCGAAAGAACGCAGGCGATACTTAGCAACAGCAACTTGCGCATAATGAATTCTCCTTTGGTGAATCTGGGGGCGAATCTTGCGGTACTGCAGCCGGGTTTGGATCCGTTCCGGCTGACCCGGCGAATTCTACTCCGACCGCCGCGTGTAATGGAGAACTTTGTGGCATCGAATGCTCGACGGCGGCCGAGTAGAGTTGTGAGTCGAAGGTGCCGGAATCAGCGGCTGTCGTTATTCTGAGGAAGAGTATTTCTTTCTGGAGGTTAGTTTGAAACAACTGTTGCCGATTGAGGAGATTGCGGCGAAGCTGGGTCTCTCCGATCAGATGTATGAGAAGCGCGGCCCGGTCAGCGCAAAGCTTAGCCTGGACCTCTTGAATGCGGCGCCTGCGAGCGGGCGTTTGGGTAAGGTGATTTTGGTGACGGCGACTACGCCGACGACTTCGGGTGAAGGGAAGACGGTCACCTCGATTGGGCTGGTGCAGGGGCTGGAGAAGATCGGCAAGCGGGCGATCATCACTTCGCGCGAGCCTTCGCTGGGGCCGGTCTTTGGCATGAAGGGCGGCGCGGCTGGGGGCGGACGTTCGCAGGTTGAACCGGCGGAGAAGATCAATCTTCACTTTAACGGCGACTTTCATGCGATTACGTCTGCGCATAATTTGCTGGCGGCGTTGATCGATTCGCATTTGTTTCATGGCAACGAGCTGGATCTTGATCCGGCTGCGGTCAGCTGGCCGCGGGCGCTGGATATGAACGATCGCGCGCTGCGAAATATTGTTGTGAGCGTGACGGCTCCCGATAAAGCTCGGCGAGATGGGAGCAATCGGGCGACGGGATTTGTTATTACTGCGGCGTCGGAGATCATGGCAATATTGGCGCTGGCGAAGGACCGCATGGATCTGCGCGCACGACTGGCGCGGATCATTGTGGGCGCGAACCGGAGTGGCGAGGCAGTGTGGGCGGCTCAGTTGGGCGCGGTCGGGCCGATGATGGCGCTGCTGAGCGAGGCGCTGCTGCCGAATCTGGTGCAGACGACGGAGGGAACTCCGGCGCTGGTGCATTGCGGGCCATTTGCGAATATCGCGCATGGGACGAGTTCGGTGATTTCGCAGGAGATGGGGCGGCGGCTGGCGGACTATGTGGTGAATGAGACAGGCTTCGCTGCTGACCTTGGATTTGAGAAGTATCTCGATCTGGTGATGCCTTCGTCGGGAATCAAGCCTTCAGTGGCGGTGCTGGTGTCGACGGTGCAGAGCCTGCGAAATCAGGGTGAGGGCGATCTGGAGCGCGGGCTGAAGAACCTTGAGAAGCATATGAGGATCGTGCGGGGGTTTCATCTGCCGGTGGTGGTCGCGATCAACCGTTTTCCGAAGGATACTGAGGCGGAGTTGGATGTGCTGAAGCAGTTTTGTGAGGCGCGTGGCGCCGCGTTTGCTTTGTCGGAGGCGTTTGCCAAGGGCGGCGAAGGCGCGGCAGCGCTGGCGACGAAGGTGGTTGAGGTGCTGGATGCGAATCCCGAGGTTGAGCCGGTTTCTACTTATGATGAGGGCGATTCTGCTTTGGAGAAGATCACCAAAGTGGCTCGATCGGTCTATGGCGCGGATGGGATTGTGCTGAGCGATCGAGCGCAAGAAAACTTGGCGCGGCTGGAGCGTTGGGGGTTTGGAAATTTTCCGGTCTGCATTGCCAAGACGCAGTATTCGCTGTCGGATGATCCGAAGCTGAGCGGCGCGCCGACGGGTTGGACGCTTCGGGTGAGCGATATTTCGCTCTCGGCGGGGGCGGGTTTTCTGGTGGTGACCTCGGGGGCGATGATGCTGATGCCCGGGTTGCCTAAGGCTTCGCGGGCTTTGGATATCGATGTGGATGCGAGCGGGGAGATTGTAGGGATGAGTTAGGGCGCCATGAGAAGGGCCACATCTCAAAGATGAGATGCAAAGGTGAGATGCGAGGCGCCCCAAGGTATGTGCCGCGCGAGGCTATGGAACCGCTGTAGATCGCTCTGCGTAGGTTGGCTCAGAGGTGATCGTGGGCGACTCTTCAAGAGGTTTAATCAGCAGCAACGGTGAGGTAGATGCACAGGACGCGACGTGGTTGAAGACGGTTTCGCTCCTTGTATGGCTATTGGCGAGCGCTGTCGCGTTTCTTCCTTTTGCGTTTGGTACTTCGCCCTGGGACGCTGTAACGCTGCGGGTCCCGGGCAACCAGGGTAATTGGTGGCACTTCCTTGCCGGCGCTCCATTCTTTCTGGCTTATCCGGTGATTTGGCTCCGGCTGCGCTCGCTGTTTCTTAGCCAACCCTCAACACAGACTGGACGACGCCTGATCTGGAGCGTCGTTGGCCTCTCCATTACCGGGACGACATTGGTCGAGCTCCCATTTCTTTTGCATCTGGCTGGCACCAGCGAATGGCAAAGGCTCTCGGTGCTGAGTTTGGGCTTCGGCGTAGTCATTGCCAGCGCTGTCTTACTGCTCTTACGGCGCCGCCTCATTCCGCCGACTCGGGCGTGCTTTGCCGGTCTTTATACGGCTTATCTCGCTAACGTGGCGCTGTGTCTCGTCGTCTACAGCGGTGCGCCAGGGAGGACATCGTCAAGGTCGGGCTGGCTTATATCGATGTTCATTGTCTGGCCAATCGCCTTCGAGCTCATCTGGATATTCCTTCGGACTTTCCGGACGGAGGGACGGCAAGTTTATCTCCGCAACGATTAGCAACGGGTCGTCCTTCATCACCCAGAGCGGTTCAGCATCAAGCGGCGTTGATCGCGGTGACTTTGCCGTCCCGGAGGGCCCTGATATCGCGCATGGGCGACTGGCCGAAGAAGCGACTGTATTCCCGGCTGAACTGGCTTACGCTTTCGTAGCCGACTTCGTAGGCGGCTCCGGTGGCATCCATTCCGTCCATCAGCATGCACTGTCTTGCCATCTGAAGCCGGAGCTGCTTCTGGTATTGCAGAGGACTCATTGCGGTCAATGCGCGGAACTGATGGTGCAGTGTTGACACTCCCATCCGCGCGACGGTTGCGAGGTGGTCCATGTGCAGCGGCTTGGCGTAGTTGGCGCGGAGCCAGGCGATCGCCCGTGCCGTTCTGTTGCTCAAATCGCCCGCGGTTGCGATGGCGCGGAGGCGTTCACCTTGCGGGGTGCGGAGGATGCGGTAGACGATTTCACGCTGGATCAAGGGGCTGAGAAAGGGGATGTCTTCGGGAGTGTTGAGGAGCTCGATGAGGCGAGAAGACGCGTCGAGGAGACCTACCGTCGTCTCGCCAACAGCCAGGCCACGAGGCCGAACGGATGTTTCTGCTTCCGGCAATTCTTCACGGCTAACGACCTCGCGCACTATCTGCATATCGAGCTTGAGGAAGATCGAGAGCAGAGGCACTTGCTCCGACGCTTCGAGGATTTGGCTTTCGGCGGGTACATCGATCGAGGAAAGGAGGAAGGACGATCCGTCGCAGAAATAGACGACGCCTCCGAGATTGACGCGCTTCCGCCCTTGAAGGAAAACAGAAAGGCTGGGCTCGTAGGTCGCCAGAAAACAGGGCGTGGGCGCCGATCGACGGTAGAGGGACAGGCCGGGGACGGGGGTTGGATTTTCTCCGTGCGATGGCGCTAGAGCCGCAACCTTCGAGGCTAGTTCCTTCCGCATCTGGACTACGGGTGCATTTGATTCTTTTGGCTTCCCGGTTTGTTTCGCCATGGCATTCCTCTTGCTCTTAAGCCTAATGCTGGAGGGTCGGGGTTGTGCACAAAATTCAATATCCAGACAGGATCAGGCAAAGAATCGGCAGGATCGGGAAAGCGCTATTCGTCTGCCTCTCATAACATTCAGATGGGACGAGGTGTTCGGCACTCAAAGACAAATGAGCATGCAGGGACGCAACGTTAGGAAACGGCGATCTTGAAGTATCTGCGTGATCGCCCGAATTGAGATGCCCACTTTGCTTGTCACCTTCGACGCACCTCGCGTATACCTTCAACCGGGAGATTGAGTAAAACCAATGTACAACGCAAAAGCCTATTCCGTTAGCAGTGCGACATCGCCGTTTTCTTCCGCCACAATCGCGCGGCGCGAACCTACCGAACACGATGTGCAGATCGAGATTCTCTTCTGCGGTATTTGCCACTCGGACCTGCACCAGGCCCGCAACGAGTGGAAAGACGTTATGCCGACTGTGTACCCGTGCGTTCCGGGCCATGAGATTGTTGGGCGAGTGACGAAGGTCGGCTCGGCGGTCACGAAGTTCAAGGCCGGCGATCTAGGCGCGGTTGGTTGTTTGGTTGATTCGGACCGGACCTGCGCCGAGTGCCAGGCCGGCCTCGAACAGTTCTGCCCGAACATCACGCTCACCTATAACTTTCCGGACAAGCACACCGGGGGCGTGACTTATGGCGGGTACTCCGAGAGCATTGTGGTCGATGAGCGCTTTGTGCTCAGCGTTCCTACAAACCTCGATCTTGCCGGAACCGCGCCGCTGTTGTGCGCTGGAATCACCACCTATTCGCCGATGCGCCACTGGGGCGTGACCAAAGGCAAGAAGGTTGGCATCGTCGGTCTTGGCGGACTTGGCCATATGGGGGTGAAATTCGCGCACGCACTTGGCGCGCAGACGGTCGTCTTCACTACTTCACCAGGGAAGAAAGACGACGCGCTCCGGCTCGGCGCCGATGAAGTGGTCATCTCCCGGAACGCCAATGAAATGGCGAAGCATGCGGGCAGCTTTGATTTCATCCTCGACGCCGTCTCCGCCGATCACGACATTAACGCCTACATCCAACTGCTGCGCCGTGATGGCAACCTTGTCATGGTGGGCGCACCGGAGAAGCCATTGCCGGTTGCGGTTTTTGGGCTGCTCTTTGGGCGTCGGAGTTTGTCGGGTTCTCCGATCGGCGGCCTTCCCGAGACCCAGGAGATGCTCGATTTCTGTGGGAAGAACAACATCACCTCTGACGTTGAAGTCATCCCCATCCAAAAGGTCAATGAAGCTTATGAGCGTCTGCTCAAGTCGGACGTGAAGTATCGCTTCTCGATCGATATGGCTTCGCTCAAGTCTGAGTAGCCGTTGAACGGTACCGCCTCGCTTCGCGGCGGGGCGGATCGTTCCGGAAGAGTTCCATAGAGTCACAGGAGAAATCTATGCAGAAACGCAAGTTGGGAAAGAGTGGTCTTGAAGTGTCCGCGCTGGGCCTGGGTTGTATGGGCTTGAGCTTTTCTTATAAGCCGTTTCCGGAAAAACATGAGGTGATCGCTCTTCTGCGCGCGGCTGTGGAGCGCGGCGTTACTTTCTTTGATACGGCGGAGGTCTACGGGCCTTTCACCAATGAAGAGCTTGTTGGCGAGGCGCTTGAGCCATTCGGCGAACAGGTTGTGATCGCTACCAAGTTTGGGTTTGATATTAATCCGAATGGCAGTCGCGGCCCGAAGGGAACCAATAGCTCGCCTGAAAAAATTAAGCAGGCCGTGGAAGGCTCTCTCAAGCGCTTGAAGATCGATGTGATCGACCTTTACTACCAACATCGCGTTGATCCGAATGTGCCAATCGAGGACACGGCTGGGGCGGTCAAAGATCTGATCGCGGCAGGGAAAGTGAAGCACTTCGGGCTATCGGAGGCTGGAGCGCAGACGATCCGCCGGGCTCACGCTGTGCAGCCGGTGGCGGCGCTGCAGAGCGAGTATTCTCTATGGTTTCGCAGGCCTGAAGCCGAGATCGTCCCGCTGCTCGAAGAGCTCGGCATCGGGTTTGTGCCCTATAGCCCGCTTGGCAAAGGTTTCCTCACGGGGAAGATTGACGAGAGCACCAAGTTCGACAGCACTGACATTCGCAGTTCGATTCCGCGCTTTACTCCGGATGCGATGAAGGCAAATCAGGCGCTGGTCGATCTGCTGGGCAAGATTGGCGCGGAGAAGGGCGCGACCCCAGCGCAGATCGCCCTTGCCTGGCTGCTCGCTCAGAAGCCGTGGATTGTGCCCATCCCTGGCACTACGAAGCTTCATCGCCTTGACGAAAATCTTGGCGCGGTCTCGCTTGCGCTCTCCGCGGACGACCTGCGCGAGATCGACGATGCCGCGGCGAAGATTCAGGTGGTGGGAGAGCGCTATCCGGAACATATTGAGAAGATGACTGGGCTCTAGGCTGTGGGCGCAGTCGTAGCCAACTGGCTGGAGAGAGGGAAGTTGAAAGCCTTGCGATATGTCGCTCTCGGTGGGGTTGTGGCGATCGCCGGTCTCGTTCACGCTCAGTCGGCGAAAGAGCAAATCGGAGACCGCGAGAAGCTGATCGGGGCGTGGCATCTGGCGCACATTGATGTTCCTGGGCCAGACGGAAGGCCGATGCCCATGCCTCAGCCGATAGGGATGCTGATCTATACGCGGGATGGGCATATGTCGGTGCAGCTGATGTATCCCAAATCTGCGAACGCTCAATCGAACGAGTACGTTCAGGATGGGTATGAGGCTTCCTTCGGGAGCTATGACGTCGATGAGGCGACGCACACGTTGACGCATCATGTGCAGGGATCGATTACCCGCGACCTGCTTGTAGGCAAGGAGCTTCCAAGTATCTATCAGTTCACTGCGGACGGGCACCTGGTCATCCGCTCGGCCCGTTCGGATGAGCACTGGTCTGTTACCTGGGAACACTATTAAGCCGGCCGCGCGATCAGCGCGTGGCGTGTTGAACCCGGGAACGAGACACAGCCTGTCAAAGAAATGAGCTCTCGCTATGAACATATCTTTTGAAAACAAAGTTGCACTGATTACGGGCGCTGCTTCGGGATTGGGACTTGCAACTGCGAAGGCGTTTGCCGAGTCAGGTGCCGCTGTGGTGCTGGCGGATTGGGATGAGAAGGAAGTGCAGTCCGCAGCTAAGGGACTCTCCGATCGAGGTCACAAAACACTGGCTGTCTGCTGCGACGTTTCAGATGACGCGCAGGTAGAGGCGATGGTGAAGCAAACTGTCGCCACTTTCGGAAGGCTTGATGCTGCCTATAACAATGCCGGCGTTCAGGGTGTTCTGGCGGAGACCGCGGATTCTCCGCGCGACGATTACGACCGAGTGATGGGAGTGAACCTGCGCGGGGTGTGGAGCTGCATGAAGTTTGAACTGCAGAAGATGCGCAAACAGGGCAGCGGCGCCATCGTGAATTGCTCTTCGCTTGGAGGTCTTGTCGGCGGCAATCAGCGTGGAACTTACCATGCCGCGAAGCATGGAGTCATAGGATTCACCAAGAGCGCTGCTCTCGAATATGCGACGCGTGGCATCCGTGTGAACGCTATATGCCCGGGAATGATCCCACGCCGATGTTCGACAAGATGATTGCTGAAGGTCAGGGAGAAGAGTTGAACGCGATGCTGAAGGCCAATGTGCCGATGGGGCGGATGGGGCGGCCCGAGGAGATCGCCGATGCTGTGCTTTGGCTTTGTAGTTCAGCCGCCAGTTACATTACGGGCCAGTCGATCTCCGTCGATGGAGGCTACGTGATGCGGTGATGAAACGCTGTGGCTTGAGGCGTTGCCGTTGAAGGGAGAATCCAGAATGTGCAAGTGGTCTAGAGACGAACTGCGCAAGATCGCGGAGGCGGATGACCTGCACATCGCGCCGTTTCGTGAGGACGGCGTGACTTACGGTACTCCGACGTGGATTTGGTCGGTCGCCGTCGATGATGCACTCTATGCGCGTGGATACAACGGGCAAAGCTCTCGCTGGTATCAGGCTGCGGTGCGGCAGAAGGCGGGGAGGATCATCGCCGCGGGGATGACAAAAGAGGTCACGTTTGAGCCTGTCGAGGGCGCGAACAATGACAACATACAGCACCGCATCGACGATGCTTACCGGGCGAAGTACCATAACAGTCCGTACTTCAAGCCGATGATCGGCGCACACGCGCGTTCCGCTACGGTCAAGATCATGCCGGCTGAAACCGGCGCTTGATTGATCGAACTGCGGCAAATCACATCACAATATGCAGTAATCAGGGGACAGAGCACATGGACATCAAGAGAGCGGGTACGCAACCTTCCGCAAAGGGACCTTCTGACTGGTTTACGGGGACTGTTCGTATCGATCCGCTGTTTCAGGCACCGGACCCGGCATTCGTTCAGGGCGCGAGCGTGACGTTCGAGCCGGGCGCCCGCACGGCTTGGCATACACACCCGCTTGGCCAGACGCTGATTGTTACGGCGGGCTGCGGCCGGGTGCAGCGTGAGGGAGGCCCGATTGAAGAGATCCGGCCCGGCGATGTGGTGTGGTTTTCGCCGGGTGAGAAGCATTGGCACGGGGCCGCGCCGACAACGGCGATGACGCACATTGCGATCCAGGAGAAGCTTGACGGAAAGGTGGTCGACTGGCTGGAGCAGGTGAGTGATGAGCAATACCGGAAGAACTAGAACCATGATGCTGATGCCTGAATTGCCGACGGCTTCGCAGAGCACGAGGGCTGCGAAGGCTGGCATGCGTCATGGACGCCGCCAGTAGCGGCGCTCCATAATAAGAATATCCATGGAGCTTACAGTCGAACAAACCGGACTTGAGGTCCTCGATTTGAGGTGCGATGCCGCGTTTGCGATACGGAATCTGCACACGCGGGACATCGGGAAGCAGTTGGCCGGACTTCAGCGGCTGTCTCGAGCATTGCTGGAGAAGCCTGACACGATCCTGCAGGAGCTGGTTAACGCCGCGATTGATCTCTGTGGGGCCGATAGCGCAGGAATCAGTATCGAGAAGGAAGACGGGAGCGACCAGGAGTTCTACCACTGGATAGCTACGGCTGGGGAATATTCCGGCTTCCTGAACGCGATCCTGCCGCGCTACCCAAGTGCGTGCGGTGTCTGTTTAGAGCGTGGACACGCGCAGCACTTCACCGTCAGGAAGAAATTCTTCGATATCCTTGGCGTCGAGGCGCCGCTGGTAACGGATGGCATTCTGCTTCCGTGGAAGACTGAAGACACGCGCGGCACGATTTTCGTTATGGCCCATGGCCGAACTCAAGCCTTTGACGAGAACGATGCACGCCTGATGACCATGCTGGCTGACTTCGCGGCGATGGGCTACAAACAACAAAAGCAGCAAGCCCGGCTGATTGCACAGGCGCGGGTAGCGGCTGCTGCCATGATGGCGAACAAACTTGCCCACGAAATAAACAATCCATTGCAAAGCATGACAAACGCCGCTTACCTTATCGCTGAAGGCGACGCGGGACTCGACCCGAAGGTGCTGGGGCGTGAACTATCGAATGATATTTGTCGTCTTTCAGGGCTTGTGAAAAAGCTGCTTTCTTTGCCCTTCGAGGCTGCGCGGCCCGACTAGGGCCTAGTCTCAGGTAGTGCCGACTCTCCAAGGCCGCCTCCAGCTGGGTTGGTTAAGCCCCCTTCCTAGTCCGTGGTTGTTGGACATTGCTGAAACCGCAGGTCTCTCACTCCGCGTTCGGCTTCGCTCAGGGTTCGGTCGAGATGACAAGTCTAAGGGAACGCTTCGACGGCTTCCTGGGTCGTCCGGACGAACCCCCCATGCTAGTGCGAGGTTGACGTTCTGGATGCTTCGTCGATTTCCTGGGTGTTAATAGACGATCAGCTGATATTCGGCGGCTTTCAGGTTTCCCGAGAAATCCCACGTTGCTGTCTCCAGTGTCGAGGAGCCATCTTTGAGGAGCTGCAAGTAGGTACCAAACGCGTCGATAAGCTGAGTCGAGTAGAAGCGGTCGTCGACTTCGAAATTGAAGGTAAGCGTAAAGATTCCGGTCTGTATCTCTGCCAAACTGATGCCGCATGGCGGCGTAGTGGCGGCCGCTCCGGCGAGGGTGGAGTTAAAGCAAGCGTCGATGCTCGGGGTAGAGAAGAACGGGTTGACTTCGGCCATGGCCTTGACCCAGCCGCCCGCGGTACGCGCCTGTTGCACATTGCTGTCAGTGACCATGCCATAGTTGGAGCCGGTGCCAAAGACGCCGGTGCCACCGGTGCCGTAGACCCCAACTCCTCCTGCGTTATTGACTCCGGCGACGCCGGAGGCGCCTGCGCTGCTCGTCACACCATGAACGCCGTCCGATCCCCCATTTGTGCCAACGCTCTGCCCCCAGACGCCGACATTGCCCTGACCATAGACTCCGTTGCCGCCGGTGCTGACGCCCTCCATTCCGAGGTTCGCGGTGATCGCTCCAGCGATGAAGCTACCGTTCGCATCGCGCTTGACGATGGCGTTAGCCGTGGCGGCGTTTGTGGGCGCCACGGTCCAGTTCAGGCCGAGGGTGCCGGAGCCGGTTATCGGTGAGCCAGTCACTTTAAAATCCGAGGAGGGAGCGCTCAGCGCCACGCTGGTAATTTTTCCGGTTCCGGGGAAGGTCTGTCCCGATGCGAAGTTCATCGTCCCGTTGGCATTGAAGGAAAAGCCGGTTTTGGTGGCCCCGGCGCTCGTAGTCGAGGACAGCAGATTCAACGTGGCCGAGGGTGCCGCGGTGTTGTTGCCGGTCGCAGCTGCCTGCCATTCGAAATGTGGAGGCACGACGGCCTTGGTGGAGGAGTTATAGGCCGAGGCATAGATCTTGATCAATTGGGAGCTGAACGCTGTGGACGCGGTCGCCGAGCCCAGCGCCGGTAAAACCAGCGCTCCGTGATAGGTAGAGTCACCAGCGACGGTCATCGTGCCGTTTACCTCAAGCGTGGCCGTTGGAGTGATTGTCCCGATACCAACTTCGGTGCCGTTGTCGAAGAGAGTCGAGTTGACGATGGTGTTTGAACCAGAGAACTTCGCCAGCCTGTTGGGCGTACCGCCGGTAGTGGTTACAGTTGAGGTCGCGTCGGGAGCAATGGCCGGGGTAATCGCGGCGGCCGTGGAGACGTTGGCTCCTGCCAGGACAAACGCCGAGGGGGGCAGTCCGCCGAGTGTGGCCGAGTCGGCGGCTTTCAAGGCATACGGAACGCTGACCAGCAGGACGCGAGGTTGCGGCTGCTCACCAGCGATCTGGACTTCGAGCCAACGGGCCTCACCGGAAGCGAAGAGGTCGATTGGGATGCCGTTGGAAAGGCTTGCGCCCAGTTGGACTCTGTATTGGCCGGCGCGGTCCGGGGTCACGGTTTGGGTCTCAGCGAAGAGAGGCTCGCCGCCTTGTTCACCTTTGTAAATCAGGAAGGTGACGATCTTTTCGCCGGTGAGGGCGTTGCCTCGGCTGTCGAGCGCCGTCCCGGAGTACGGAATCATCGGTGGTACCGCGGTCGCAGCCGAAGCAGCCATCGGGGTGGGCGTAGCTGGGGCGGACGGCATTGTCTGCGCCGCTGCCCAGGACAGCTCAAAGATCATGCAAAGCGTGAACAACCATACTTTCTTATCGAGTTTCATGAAGTTACCTCCTGGTTCGTAAAAAAGCTGTGGCGGATGTGAAGAGCCAATGCCCGACAAGGCTCCGGGCTCCCGAGTTTTATCTACCAATTTCGAAAACTGAGATTCGTTCTCAACGCAGAGACAGCATTGGACACGAAAGCAGAAGCCTCAAGCGGTAAAGCGCAGAACTGCAATCGTTTTCGCAACTTGCCGTCTAATGCAGTCTTTTGCTGTGCCTTTGCAGGCGGCGGAAGCTACAATTTGGGTGCCCGGGTTCCTTACAACCACGGATCACTCAGGAGAGCGCGATGGGCGACCCATCCCTCGTTATGCCGCCGTCCGAGAAACTGCCTGAAGTCCGGCTGGATTCGTGGAAGGAGATCGCGGCATACCTCAAACGCGACGTTACGACTGTCCAGCGCTGGGAGAAGCGGGAGGGGATGCCGGTTCATCGGCATGTCCACGAGAAACGCGGCTCTGTCTACGCGCTGACCGAAGAGCTTAATGCCTGGATTAAGAGCCGCAAGCCGCCCATCGATGAACCCGAAATGCCGCCTGAGGCAGAAATGTCTCTGCCAGTCCAGATCGCTCCCGACGGTATAGCTCCACGGAGGGTTCGCCTGTGGTTTGCTCTGGCTACAATCCTTTGCCTTGCCGCTGGCGCATGGCTCGTGTTTCGGCATCGCGCAGCGGTTACGGTTCAGCCCAGGATTCGGTCGATCGCCGTGCTACCCCTGCGGAATTTGTCGGGGGATCCGGCCCAGGAATACCTTGCCGACGGTATCACCGAGGCGGTCATCGGGCGCCTCGCGAACATCCACGACCTGCATGTGACCTCTCACACGTCGGTGATGCGCTTCAAGGATACACAGATATCTATACCGGAAATCGCCCGAACCCTCGGCGTGGATGCTGTCGTTGAAGGGTCCGTCATAAGGGAAGGTGACCGCATTCGCGTTACGGCCCAGCTGATTCGCGGCGCAACCGACACGCATTTCTGGTCCGAAACCTATGACCGCGAAATGCGCGATGCGCTCACCCTGGAGAGCGAATTGGCGCAATCCATCGCGGAGAAGGTGGAAGTAACGGTCACGGGGGAAGAACACCAAAGGCTTGCCGCGGCACGTCTCGTTGCGCCTGAAGTTTACGAGAGCTATCTGAAAGGCAGGTTCTTCTTAAGAGAGCGGACGCGAGCGAAGGTTGAGGAAAGCATCCCTTATTTCGAGGACGCTCTCAATAGGGACGCTACATTTGCACCAGCGTACCTGGGCCTCGCAGAGGCCTATACCATCCTCGGAACGGTTGCAGCCGGGGTTCCTCCGGAAGCAACCCGGCCGAAAGTCACGAGCTTCGCTCGAAAGGCGCTTGCACTCGATCCGGACCTTGTGGAGGCCCATGTCATGCTCGCAAATGTCCTGCAGGAGGAGTGGCACTGGACTGAAGCTGAAACAGAATACAGGCGCGCCCTCGAATTGAACCCGAACAACGCTGAGGCCAACTCGTGGTTTGCACTATGGCTGCTTTGCCAGGGACGTACGGACGAAGCTGTGGCCCGGATCGAGCACGCTCGAGCACTCGATCCATTTGAAGTTTCCGGTGGCATCGTATCCGTATCGTGGATACTCTTCCAGGCGCATCGGTACGGTGATGCCATTCGCGAGTCAAGGAACGAATTGGCCCTAAACCGGGACAACGGGGGCGCCCTGACCGGCCTGGGATTTGCGCTGATCGCCGACAACAAGCCGTCAGACGCCATCCCCGTATTGGAAAAGGCCGTCTCGCTTACCTCAGGGAGTCCAGCTGCAACCGGCATACTCATCCGAGCCTATGCCCACGCCGGCCGGCGCGGCGATGCGCTGCGGCTCCTCGCGGAACTCAAACAGCGGGCGAAAGCAGGCTACATACCAGCGGGAGCCTTTGTGAACGCTTATCTCGGTCTTGGGGACAATGAACAAGCCTTCTACTGGCTCGAGCAAGCCTACAAGGAGCAATCGAATATCCTGCAATTCGTCAAGACCCATCCATATTTCGATCCGATCCGCGGCGACCCCCGATTCGCTGACTTGGTTCGGCGGGTGGGGCTTGGGTGACTCTGTCAGATCGAGCAGCCTGCGCTGCGTACGATTCCGCTACGCCAGCGCGAGGTTGATGTTTTGGATGGAAGCGACGCTTTTGGCGGGGTTGCGGCGCGAGGAAGCTGCATTCGTTGTCTAGCCGCTTCGACTCCGGGTTACGGCCAGTCGAAATTAGGGCGAGCGATATTTCGCTTTCGGTTAGGGTGAGTTTCTCTGATGGTGACTTTGCGGGCGATGATGCTGTTGCGCGGATTGCCGAAGGCTTTGCGGGCTTTGGAGGTTGATGTGGGTCGTCAGCGCATTGACGAGCGAGGCAGACCCGAACGTACCCATTCACGCGCAAGCTCAAGCGCAAATGCGTCGCGGTCGACGACCAGCAGTTCCACGCCAGAGTCCGGGACTTTTCTGGTGCGCTGAACCGGAACGTCGGGCAGCAGCGAGTCGACAATCTGCTGCACCTGGCTCATGCTCAGGTCATAATCCTCCATCCGAATACAGCGGCTGACCCAGCGTTCGCCTATCCATTCCTCAAGTAGCGGCGCTCGTACGCCAACCTTCAGTTGAAATTCGCTCATTCCGGCAACTGGGAGCGATCCGGGGAGCATGGTCGGCGAATTTATGAATAGACTCCAGGCTGCGGTCTGACGATCGGTTTCGCGTTCGATGTCGGATGTTGCGGCTTCCGTGCGCAGATTGCGTGAGAACTGATCCAACTGTGGGAAAGCGGCCGCGAGCCCATCCATGATCGCCGCCGGACTCGCCATGCCAACGAAACGTCCGTCAGCGTGGCAAAACACCACCTGCCGTACTGCAGTGAGCGAACGCAGCAGACTGGCAAGCAGGAACAACCGCGTCGACCACCAACGATCTCCCGCGTCGATCTGGAGCACCAGTGCCCGCGCCAGACCGGAACTCCGAATCATGTTTTTTATGCTGATCGAACCCGAAGGCGAAACCTCGAGTTCAGATCCCTGGGCAAACGGATCCATGTCGGGACTCGCGACTGAGGTCTCCCACAAGACTCGGTCGACCATGTGGCGGGTCAACCCTTGAGCGGAGACTGCTGCTGCAACCTGGCTGGCAAGGTCATCCGGGGTGCGGAAGATGCCTGCGAGGTAGTCTGTGCCTAGTTGTGAGCGCAGACGCAAGACGTCTTCACCTGCGCTAGCCGCGCCTCCCATGGCATCGACTCGGTTTGGCGGCCAAGGCATCTCAGGATCCAGCAGGAACGCGAGCACCGCTTTGCCGTTGGCCTGCGCTTCGGCAAGTTCTATCTCGGTGATAGAGTGAGGGTCCGGTGGCGAAGCAGTGCGGCCTGGCACATAGCCGAAACGCCAGGCAACGATAATCACATAGACATCGGCGACACGGACATCCGCCTTGCATCGTTCGACCGGCTTGCCACCCTCGGCAATATATTGCTCCATGCCGATAACGTCGTGCCCCATACGACGCAAGGTCCGGTCCACCGCAGCCCGATACTCAACCAGATCCTGATAGGTAGAAGAGATGTAGACCTTCATTAACGAAATCCTCAGCCCACCCTGCGGCTAGACGCCGCCTACGTTGGCGTAATGATATGCCCGCAGTCTTTCAACCATCAAACCAAAAACTCAGTGAGCGTTTGAACCTGGTAAGGGACCAACTTTGTCAGGTTGCCGTTGGATTACGGGCAATTCAGAAGTAATCCAATGGACCTAGAACCAGCTGTTTGGAAAGGTGACTGCTGTCGATTGAGGGTCGCGCCATTCTCGACGAATGGTAAATCGTGAAGTCACTCATCGGGAGACGCCGAGAAGAATTCCCTTTGGCGCCTGGGCGCGAGAAGCAGTGAGGCAACTTGCTAAGCCAGCGCCATGTTGACGTTTTGGATGGCTTCGTCGATTTCCTGGGTGTTTTTGTAGCCTACCGTGACGGTGTCGACTTTGGCGTTTTGGAAGGCGAACTTCATGGCGGCCTGGCGGTCGGCGTGGTCGAAGGCTCCTTCGCCGGCGAGCTTCATGCTGATGACGCCCATGCCCTCTTTCTTGACCTGGTGGATGTGGGTGACGACTTCGGAGACGTCGCCACGGCCGGGGCCGTCGGCGATCTCCGTGTCCATGCGGGTGCCGTTGTGGTTGCAGCGGATCATGGCGACCTCGAGCCATTTGTCGCCGGGGACCTGGCGGAGGGCGGGCAGGCCGTGAACGGATGCTCCGCGGGCGATGACTACTTTCTTCTGCTGCGCTTCCTGGATGCCGTCGGCCCAGCGCAGGGAATCGCTTGGCCAGGTGGGCGTGTGCTGCCAGTGGAGGAGCATGATGTCGAAGTATTCGGTCTGGGCGAGCTTGCGGAGCTCGTCGATCTTGACCTGCGGATCGACGTCGCCGTGGGTGGTGATCTTGGACATGAGGCGGTAGCTGTCGCGGGGAATGCCCTGGAGGGCGATGCCGAGCATTTTGTGCATTTCGGCGTAGGACTCAGCGGTCTCGAAGAAGCGGACGCCGTTGTCGTAGGCGTAGCGGACGGTCTTCGTGAAGGCTTCTTGGCCGAGGTTGCGCTGCACGGCTCCGCTCATGCTGCCGGTGCCGAAGGCGAGCCGGGTGACCTTGACCCCGGAGTCGCCGAGGGTGACCCAGTCGGTGGCGGACTTCTTGGCTGCAGTTGCCTGAAGGGCCTGGAGTGAAAGGCTTCCGGTGGAGGCGAGAGCTCCGGCAGCTAGGCCGGTTGTGACAAATGCGCGTCTGGATAAGTGGGCCATGGTCGTCCCTCCGATGGGTCGAATACTGCCGCGTACGATGGCTTGCGTTGCGGTCCCGCGATTACGCGGATTGCTATATGGACGTAATGGTACCGCAAAGGGACGCTGGTAAACCGTTAAATTCAACGCGCGGCAGCCCCCATCGCCATAACCGCGGACCAGCGGTCAAAATTGCACATACAGCGTTGACGGGGAGGGTTACGGTCGGAACAAGCACTCCTCCAGCAGTACTCAAACTCGCAGTGCCCTCAAGGGCTGCGCCAGAATTCGCTCCCCCGTACAAATCCAATCCAAGCGCGCCATCACTGGGCGCTTCCGGCCTGTTCACGACGGAGCGACTGCTAGAAGCGGATGACGGGGCCGGTTGCGGCGCTCCAGTTGCTCGTGTTGGTGTATTCGTCTTTGGAGAGCCAGCTGAGGAATGGGGGCTTGCCGATGCCGGGCGGGTCTTCAATGGGATCCTTGTAGCGGACGATGGTATCGGCGATGGATGTACGGATGGCCACGGTTTTGCTCAGCTTGTAGTCGTTGGAGAACTCGAGGGTAACGGCGGCACGCTCGTTGTCGATCTGGGGATGCATGTAGGTATTGTGGCGGACGTTGAGTACCATCGGCATCTGGATCTCAGAGGTCACGATGGTAGGCCGGACGACGAAGGAGATGTTGTTGATCGGGCCGTCGTGCATGAAGCGGAGTCCGGAGCCGAAGGTGGTGGTTGAGCCGATCTCGGTGGTTCCTTTCTGTAACAGACCGGGCTGGCTGGTTGAGGAGAAGCTGGCAGCAAGCCAGGGGGTGATGGCGTAGTCGAAGGTGATGCCAAAGCCGCCCTGGCTGAAGCACATGGTACAGGGCTGGCTGGGGCTGCCCATGGGCATGGTGTGGTAGAAGGGCGCGATGGCGAAGCGGCGGAAGCGTCCGGCCTCGGCGATTTGCTCGTCGCTGGGCTGAGGATGGACGAGGAGCGAATTTTCTAGTTCAGGGTCGTGCTGGAAGTCGCGATACCAGGGCAACTGGAAGCGCATGAGGTTGGCAAAGGTGCGGGCGGGGTTGAGCGCGCCGCGCATGAAGGCGAGGCCGAGATTGAAGCGATCTCCGCCCTGGAAGTGGTCGCTGACGAAACGGTCGAGGGTGTCTTCGGCGAGCATCCAGAGGAAGCCGACGGTGGGGGTGATGGTGAAATCGACCCAACCGGTGTTGTTGGTGTAGTGCCAGCCGGGGTGCCATTCCACGCATTTGGGGTCCTTGCACTTGATGGGGTAGGTCCAGCCGCCCTCATTGCCGATGCCGGCCTCGCCGAGGAAGCTGATCTCGGAGTGGGTGCTGTAGGCCACGGACCACAAGAACGCATGGAAGCGGGTCTTCCAGTAAAGAGGGTTGGAACCGATCTCGAGCTGGCGTCCAACAGGGTCGTTCTGGATAAAGATGTAGTCGGCAACTGAGCCTTGAAGGGGATGGCCGACGTAATTGACGAGGAAGTCGTCGCCGTCGTTCCAGCGGCGCATGTTGAACTGCTTGGTCGAGGCGAAGTAGTCGTGCCAGAAGGGCTTCTTGGCCAACATGAGGCGGATCTGGTCGTCGCTGGCGGCGCGGAAGCTGTTTTCGACGACGTTGAAGAAGAGCGACTGGGCGAGGAGTCCGCGCCAGTTGTAAGGGCCGGCGTCGACGCGGTAATTCGGATCGCTGGGATCGACAATGGGCACTTCTCTGCCGTTGAGGTCGACTTCGCGGGGCATCATCCGCTGGAGAGCGTCGGAGGCGTCGACGACATTTACGCCGAAGACGGAGAGACTGCCAAAGTCGGCGTTTTCGTCGGCTACCGAACGATTCGGATCGAAGGGTTGGGGACCGTTCTGTTGGGCGGGGACCTGGGCCTGTTGCTGCTGCGGCGGATTCTGCTGGCCCCACATGTCATCCGTCGCCTGGTGAAGAGGGACCTTCATGGCAGGCGTCGTCAGATCGAGCAAGACTTCGCCGTTCGGGAATAGATGCGGAAGCGGCTCATCGGGCAAGCTCGCCAGGTCCGGGCTAGCGATGTCAGTATGAGCGTTATCGGGACGGGCGATGTCAGCACGAACGGGGAAGAGAAGCTCTGCCTCGTGGAGATGGAAACTTGGCTTGAAATCGGCGACTTCCTTTTCTGAATCGCGGCTGGATTGACCAAGACCGACACTGACCAGACCAGCCAGTAGGAGGAGGACCGACGCGGGGCGCCAACGAACTGAATTGCGCTTCAAGTTCGGTGGCACAGAGCCTCCTCAGGATAGTGAAGCGAAAATGGCCGGCGTTTCACCCTTTTTTCCCAAACGCGCCAAGGAGAGGGTTTGTGTCCCGTTTCGGGACTGTGAAAAGTATACTTCTGTGGCCTGCGGTAAAAGCAATTGTTATTACTACCAGTACCTTGTATGGAGCTCGCGTTGTTGTCTCAGCTTGCGTGGGAAGCGGACCCGTAGTCAATAGAGTCCTGACATTAGAACAACGGGAGTTTCGCGAGGGGCCGAAGGAGGGACCTGTGGCTGGGTTCGGGTCCGAATTTCAGCACGATTTGCATCTGCTTTGGCAAGCGGAGATGATGGCTAGCGATGGCGGTAGTGCTTAAGCTTTTCCGCTACCGTTTCGTCTGATTCCCGGAAGGAACATGCAGAAACTGAGACAGTAGGCGAAGCGGTTCAGTTTTCTGCATCGAACTTCAACGACATATTTCGACTCCATAGCTGGTGATAACGAGATGGCTGATCCAGAGCAGTTTGACGCGATTGTGATTGGGAGCGGGCAGGGCGGGAATCCGTTGGCCAAAGCCCTTGCCAAGGCGGGGAAGCGAACCGCGGTGATCGAGCGTGAGCACGTTGGCGGTACGTGCGTGAATGAGGGCTGCACTCCGACGAAGACTATGGTGGCGAGTGGGCGAGTGGCCTATCTGGCTCGGCGGGGGGGCGACTTTGGGGTGAATTGCGGGCCGGTCGCGATCGACATGGTGAAGATTCGAGAGCGGAAGCGCGCCATTGTGAAGAGCTTTCGCGAGGGAAATGAACGCGGACTGAAGGAGACGGATTGCGACGCAGTCATCATGGGTCAGGCTTCGTTTGCCGGGCCAAAGCTGGTGCGGATAGCCTGTAATCAAGACGGAAAAGGCGGGGGCGGTCGCGAACGTCTTTTGGCGGCAGAGTGGATCTTCCTGAATACGGGACTGCGGCCGGCGATTCCGAAGATCGATGGGCTGGCCAGTGTTCCTTACCTCGATAATCGTTCGGTGATGGAGCTGGGTGAGGTTCCGCGACATTTGGTAGTGGTGGGCGGCGGGTATGTCGGGCTGGAGTTTGGCCAGCTGTTTCGGCGGCTGGGGAGCGCGGTGACGATCATCCAGTCGGAGCCCAGGCTGTTGACGCGGGAAGACGATGACATCGCCGATGAGGTGCGGAAGATCCTGGAGGAGGATGGGATAGAGGTCTTGCTGAACGCCTCGGCTCAGAGTGTTCGGCGCGAGGGTGACGGGGTTGAGGTCACGGTGAAGGCCGCCGGGGGCGAGCGCGTGGTTTCGGGTTCGCACTTGCTGCTGGCGGTGGGCCGGATTCCGAATAGCGACACGCTGAATCTTGGGGCGGCGGGGATTGAGGCTGATCCGCATGGGTACATTCGCGTGAATGACTATCTCGAAACGAATGTGCCGGGCATTTACGTGATCGGCGACGTGAAGGGTGGGCCGGCGTTTACCCACATTTCGTATGACGACTATCGGGTGCTTGCGGCCAACTTGCTCGAAAGGAAACGGGTCAGCATTGCGGGGCGGATGGTGCCGGCGACGGTGTTTATCGATCCGCAGCTGGGCCGGATCGGGTTGACGGAGAAGGAGGCGCGCGCGCAGGGGAAGAAGGTCCGCGTGGCGAAGATGCCGGCAACCTGGATCGCGCGGGCGCTGGAGAGCGACGAGTCCCGCGGTCTGCTCAAGATCGTCGTCGATGCGGAGACGGAACAGATACTTGGGGCGGCGATGCTGACGGTTGAAGGCGGCGAGATGGCCTCTATGATTCAAATCGCCATGATGGGCAAGCTGCCATATACTGCTTTGCGGGACGCGATCTGGTCTCATCCCACCTGGTCGGAGGCGCTGAACAATGTTTTCTTCAAGTTTGAGGATTGATTTGGAGATCGCGCGGGCAAAGGAAGCACGAGGCATGTTGAAGCCGTTACACGGATACAGGCGGGTGGTCGTTGAGGGGATCGTGCCGGAGGTGGACTCGGGCCGCTTTCCGATCAAACGAATCGTCGGCGACCTGGTCGAGGTGGAGGCCGATGTCTTTGGCGATGGGTACGACCATGTGATTGCGCGGCTGCTCTTCAAGCGCGAAGGCGACGAGAGCTGGCAATACGTGTACATGACGGCGCTGGGTAACGACAGGTGGCGCGGCGAGTTTCCGGTGACGGAGATTGGGCGCTATGTGTATACGGTTGCGGGCGGGATCGATCGCTATGAGACGTGGCAGAGCGACCTGGCCAAACGGATCGAGGCTGGGCAGGATGTTGCGGTGGAGTTGCTGCATGGAGCGGCGATTCTGGAGCATGTCGCCGGACTGGCGAAGGGCGTTGATGCGGCGAGGCTGACGGCTTGGGCCGACATGTTGAAGACCGCGAATAAGGACGTGACGAGCCGGACGCTGGCGCTGTCGGCTGAGGTGCTGGAGCTGGTGAGGGCTTATCCCGATGAGGCGCTGGAGACGGTCTACGACCGCGAGCTGGTGGTTGTGGTCGACCGCGAGAAGGCGCGGTTTTCAAGTTGGTATGAGATGTTTCCGCGTTCGCAGGCGGCTGAGGCTGGAGTGCACGGGACCTTTGCCGATTGCGAGGCGCGGCTGCCGTATGTGAAGGAGCTTGGCTTTGACGTGCTTTATTTTCCGCCGATTCATCCGATCGGGACGGCCTTTCGCAAGGGCAAGAACAATACGGTGACTGCGGAGCCGGGCGATGTGGGTAGTCCGTGGGCGATTGGGGCGAAGGAGGGTGGCCATACGGCGATCCTCGGTGAGCTAGGGACGCTTGCAGATTTCAAGCACCTGATTGCAGCGGCTAAGACATTTGAGATTGAGATTGCGATGGACATCGCTTTCCAGTGTTCGCCGGACCATCCGTGGGTGACGGATCATCCGGACTGGTTCAAGCAGCGGGCGGACGGGACGATTCAATATGCGGAGAATCCGCCGAAGAAATATCAGGACATTTATCCGCTGGATTTTGAGAGCCGCGACTGGCGCGGGCTTTGGGACGGGCTGCGCGATGTCTTTCTCTATTGGGCGGCGCAAGGGGTGAGGATTTTCCGGGTGGATAATCCGCATACCAAGGCATTTCCTTTCTGGGAGTGGGCGATTCCGGAGATCAAGCGTGAGTATCCCGATGTGATTTTGCTCTCGGAGGCGTTTACGCGGCCGCGGGTGACGCAGCGGCTGGCGAAGGCTGGATTCACGCAGGCTTACACCTACTTCACCTGGCGGAATACGAAGGAGGAACTGGCGGCTTATCTGGAGGAGCTGACCGAGTATCCGGTGAACCAGTATTTTGGGCCGAACTTCTGGCCGAATACTCCGGACATTCTGCCGTTGAGCCTGAAGAGCGGCCGGAAGCCGGCGTTTCTGGCGAGGCTGGTGATGGCGGCGACGATGACATCGAACTACGGGATCTACGGCGGGGCTTTTGAGCTGATGCAGGACATTCCGTTCAAGCCGGGTAGCGAAGAGTATCTGAACTCGGAGAAGTATGAGATCAAGCATTGGGACCTGGATTCGCCGGCGAGCCTGAAGAGCAATATCGCGCTGGTGAATACGATCCGGCGCGAAAACAAAGCGCTGCGGGGGATGGATGGGATTCGCTTTCATCCGACCGATAATGCTTTCCTGCTTTGTTACAGCAAGGCGACGAAGGATTTTGCGAGCAGGATTCTGGTGGTGGTGAATCTGGATCCGTTCAATACGCAGGCGGGGTTTGTGACGTTAGATTTGGTTGGGCTTGGGTTGGCGGATGATGCGAGTTTTGAGGTGCATGATTTGCTGACGGACAACAAGTATGCGTGGTCGGGAGCGAGAAATTATATCGAGCTGCGTCCGGCGGAGTTGCCGGCGCATATCTTCAAGATTTGAGATGTCGAGTTTTCCCTAAGGGGCTGAAGGCACTTGACTCCCTACCATACGGCTGGCTGAAGGCATGTCACTTCGCAAGCCAGGGCGCAGTCTGGGCCTGCTTCTTTTCAAGAAACGTCATTCGGGTTGCACCCCTTGTTCCGTGGCGCAACTCTCAGTTAGTATTGGGCGGCGTTCGCGGCCACTGTTGCGGACGCCCTTGAAAGACTTATGTCCTACATCCTTGCGCTAGACCAGGGTACTACCAGTTCGAGAGCCATTCTCTTCGACGCCGATGGGAATATTGCCGCAAAGGCACAGCACGAATTTCCGCAGCTCTTTCCTAAACCGGGATGGGTCGAGCATGATCCTTTTGCGATCTTGACTTCGCAACTCACCGCCGCAATCGAGGCGCTGGGCAAGCTGCAATTGAGGCCACGCGATGTTGCCGGCGTAGGCATCACCAATCAGCGTGAGACCACGATTGTGTGGGACCGCGAATCCGGCAAGCCGGTTTATAACGCGATCGTGTGGCAGGACCGGCGGACTGCGGCGCTCTGCCATCAACTGGTGAAGGACGGTGCAGAGAGTGTGGTTCGCGCGAAGACCGGGCTGTTGCTCGATCCTTATTTCTCAGCTACCAAGATTGCGTGGATATTGGAGAACGTTCCCGGCGCGCGGGAGAAGGCGGAGGCCGGCAAGCTGGCCTTTGGTACTGTCGATAGCTGGCTGATCTGGAACCTGACCAGCGGGCGCAGGCATGTGACCGACTACACCAACGCTTCGCGGACGATGGTCTTCAACATCGTGGAGGGAAAGTGGGACGAGGAATTGCTGCGGCTGCTTAAGATTCCGGCGAGCATGATGCCAGAGGTGGTGTGGTCGAGTGAGACGATCGGCGAAGTGACCACCACTTTGGGCCTGGGTTCGGTGAGTCTGGCGGGGATTGCGGGAGACCAGCAGGCGGCGCTGTTTGGACAGCTTTGCATTAATCCTGGGGACGCGAAGAATACTTATGGTACTGGCTGCTTCCTTCTGCAGAACATTGGCAATAAATTTGTGCAATCGGAGCACCGGCTGGTGACGACGCTGGCGTGCAGCCTGGACAAGAAGCTGCAATATGCCCTCGAGGGCAGCGTCTTTGTGGGCGGCGCGGTGGTACAGTGGCTGCGCGACAATCTGGGCATCATTCAGAAGTCGGAAGAGGTTGAGGCTTTGGCGGCGTCGGTGCCGGATACGGATGGCGTGGTGCTGGTGCCAGCATTCACCGGGCTGGGTGCGCCGCACTGGGACCCTTATGCGAGCGGATTGCTGATTGGCATCAATCGAAATACGAAGCCGGGGCATATTGCGCGCGCGGCGCTCGAGAGCATTGCGCTGCAGGTGGTTGATGTGGTCGACGCGATGGATGCGGATTCGAAGGAGCCGTTCAAAGAACTGCGGGTGGATGGCGGTGCATCGGGTAACGATCTGCTGATGCAGTTCCAGTCGGACTTGTTGCGGATTCCGGTGGTGAGGCCGGCGGCGATTGAGACTACGGCTTTAGGCGCGGCGTATCTGGCGGGGCTGGCGGTGGGGTTCTGGGGTAGTCCGCAAGAGATTTGGGGAAAGCGCAAGGGGGATGTGCGGTTTTCGCCGAAGATGGATGAGGCGAAAGCGAAGCATATTCGTGAGCGGTGGAATGAGGCGGTTGGTCGGGCGAAGCATTGGACGGAACACTAGGGACGAGGGACTAGGTTAGAGCGTCATGTTTGTAGGCTGGTGGATTTGCGAAGTTCGCTGACACCGCAGGTCATTCGCTTCGCTCAGGATGACATTTTTTTGTATAACGAGCGCAGTGGCAGGATGACAATTTCGTTACAACGGTCGCAATGGTCGGCGGGAGCGAGAAGGAACGATGAATCGGAATGAGATGTTGGGCAGGTTGAAGGCGCATAGCCATCCCTGGGACATTGCGATTATTGGTGGCGGCGCGACGGGGATGGGCATTGCCGTCGATGGCGCGACGCGTGGGCTCGATGTATTGCTGCTGGAGCGGGAAGACTTTGGCAAAGCGACTTCGAGCCGGAGCACGAAGCTCGTGCATGGCGGCGTGCGGTACCTGGAGCAGGGGAATATTTCTCTGGTGATGGAGGCGCTGAAAGAGCGCGGGCTGCTTCGTCAGAATGCTCCGCACCTGGTTCATGATCTGGCGTTTGTGGTGCCGAATTATTCGTGGTGGGAGACGCCATTCTACGGCATCGGCATGAAGATCTATGACATGCTGGCAGGGCAGTATGGCTTTGGGCGGTCGCGGATTCTTTCGCTGGATGACACTCTTGAAAAACTGCCGAACCTGCAACGCGATGGTTTGCGCGGGGGTGTCGTTTATTACGATGGGCAGTTCGATGACAGCCGGTTGCTGATTCATCTAGCGCAGACGGCGGTGGACCATGGCGCGACACTGTTGAATTATGCCCCAGTGGTTAAGTTGACGAAGGACGACGGCGGATACCTGACCGGAGTCGTTGCGGAAGACAGCGAGAGCGGGCAGAAGTTTACGATCCAGGCGAAGGTGGTTGTCAACGCGGCGGGGATATTTGCGGATGAGATCCGGCATATGGCTGACGCAGAAGCGAAGAAGATGATCGCGCCCAGCCAGGGAATTCATTTGGTGTTTGAAGGATCTTTTTTGCGCGCCAATGCGGCAATCATGGTGCCGCATACCAGCGATGGGCGCGTGCTCTTTGCGATTCCGTGGCATGGTCACACGGTGGTCGGCACGACGGACACGGAAATTGATGGGCCGTCGTATGATCCGTTGCCGTTTGAGGAAGAGATCGAGTTTGTGCTGGAGACGGCGGGACAGTATCTGAGCCGGCCTCCGTCGCGGAGCGATGTGTTGAGCGTGTATGTGGGCATTCGGCCGCTGGTGAAGGCGGCTGGCGCGGACAAGGGTTCGACCTCGGCGTTGTCGCGAGACCATACCATTCATGTTGATCAATCAGGCTTGCTGACGATTGTTGGGGGCAAGTGGACGACTTATCGGCACATGGCCGAGGATTGCGTAAACCATGCGATCACTCTGGGTAATTTGCCGGACAAGGATTGTGTGACCAAAAACCTTAGAATCCATGGCTATCTTGAGGGCGTGGATAGCCTGGATTCGTTCGGCGTTTATGGCTCGGACATCGAGGGAATCCGCGCGATTTTAGTGAGAGATGCGAAGCTGGGCGAGTTGCTGCATCCGGCGCTGCCTTATATCGGCGCGGAAGTGGTGTGGGCGGTGCGCGAGGAGATGGCGCGGACGCTGGACGATGTGCTTTCGCGGCGGCTGCGGGCTTTGTTCCTGAATGCGAAGGCGGCGAGTGAGATGGCTCCGGCGGTAGCGCGGATTATGGCTGGGGAGTTGGGACTTGGACACGATTGGATCGAGGCTGAGGTGGCGAGCTTCCAGAAGTTTGCGAAGAAGTATCACGTTGTTTGAGCCGATGGATTCGGAGAAACTTGTCGAGGAGGTTGTGGACGGCAGACCGCAGGGATCCTTCCTCCCCCTTCGACTGCGCTCAGGGCAGACCTCACGCTGTTCGGGTTGTCAGGATGACACACGTTGTGGTTGCGAGGAGGAGTGGAGCACTTTGAGCGAGGTATGTGAGCAAGGATGAGATCGCCCTTCTTTGGTGAGTTCATGGGAACTCTGGTGTTGATACTGCTGGGCGACGGGGTGGTTGCCGGGGTTTTGCTCAAGCGGTCGAAGGCGGAGAACAGCGGCTGGATGGTGATCACAACCGCGTGGGGATTTGCGGTGCTGTGCGGGATTCTGGTCTCGAATCTTTGCGGGAGCGCGGACGCGCATTTGAATCCGGCGATTACGTTGGCGATGGCGGCGCAGTCGGGAGATTTCTCGAAGATTGTTCCGTACATCAGTGCGCAGATTTTAGGGGCATTTGTCGCGGCAGTGCTGGTCTGGTTGTTTTACCTGCCGCACTGGAAGATCACCGAAGACTCCGAGGCGAAACGCGGGGTTTTCTGCACTATTCCGGCGATCCGGAATTATCCCTCGAATTTCTTCTGCGAAGTGGTTGCGACGTTTGTGCTGGTGATCGTAGTCGGGGCGATCAGTTCGAAGCTGGTATTGAGCCAAGGTGCAGCGCCGGGATTTGCTCCGTGGCTGGTGGGTGCGTTGGTTTGGGGAATTGGGCTTTCGCTGGGCGGGACGACGGGGTATGCGATTAATCCGGCGCGGGATTTTGGCCCGAGGCTGGCGCACGCGGTGCTGCCGATTGCGGGCAAGGGCGGGTCGGACTGGAGCTATGCGTGGGTGCCGATTCTTGGACCGGCGGTTGGGGGCGTGCTGACTGGGCTCTTTCTGCGCTGGCTGGGCGCCTGAGAGAGCAGGGCGCAGGACACGGGACTCATGGTGCAGGATTGAGTTTTTGACCAAAGATGCTGCCGATTCTGCCCCCTTGTTCGGCTGTTCTTCATCTAACCGGTCATGAACTTCGCGCATAATGAACTTCAGGAGCTACCGACGTGAGCAACGAGATATCTGATGCATTGGTTTTTTTTGGAGCAACGGGCGATCTCGCCTACAAACAGATCTTTCCATCCCTGCAGGCGCTGGCGAAGAAGGACGAACTGAATTGCCCGGTAATCGGCGTCGCCAAGGCGGGCTGGAACCTGGATCAGTTCAGAGCGCGCGCGAAAGACAGCGTGGAGAAGCATGGCGGTCTCGACCCCGAGGGTTTTGCCAAGCTGGATGCGCGGCTGCGCTACGTCGACGGCGACTACAACGACGCTGCGACCTTTGCGCAGGTAAGGAAGCTCCTGGGTGACGCGAAACATCCGATCCACTATCTGGCGATTCCGCCGAGCTTGTTTGGAAAGGTGCTGGAGCAGCTGAAGGCATCAGGATGCGCAGAGGGCGGCCGGGTAGTCATTGAGAAGCCATTTGGCCGCGACTTGAAGTCGGCGCAGGCGCTAAGCGAGATCGTGCACGACGTCTTCGACGAAGACCATGTCTTCCGCATCGACCATTATCTGGGCAAGAATGCGGTGCAGAATGTGATCTTCTTCCGCTTCGCCAATACCTTCCTGGAGCCGATCTGGAGGAGGCAATTCATCGAGAGCGTGCAGATCACGATGGCCGAGGAGTTCGCGTTGCAGGGCCGTGGATCTTTCTACGACGACGTGGGGACGGTTCGCGATGTGGTGCAGAACCACCTGATGCAGGTGCTGAGCAACGTAGCGATGGAACCCCCGCCTGGTTTGGGGCTGGAGGCGTTACGCGACGAACGGGTGAAGGTGCTGAAGAGCGTTGCTCCGATCACGCCGGACGACATGGTGCGCGGACAGTTCGCTGGGTACCACGATGTTCCTGGGGTGAAGCCCGATTCCGATACCGAGACTTTCGTGGCATTGCGGGTGAAGATCCAATCCTGGCGCTGGCAAGGTGTGCCGTTTTACATTCGCTCGGGCAAATCGTTGCCGATCACGGCGACCGAGGTCGTGGCGCGGCTCCATCAGCCTCCCGATATCTTTCCAAAATATCCTCCGCTGGCTAACTATGTACGCTTCCGGTTGAGCCCGGTGCCTTGCATCGCATTCGGCACCTCGATCAAAGAGGCCGGGGAAGATTTGACAGGTTGCCCTGTCGAACTCGCGGCGCATCAGGAGTGCGGCACCGAGACGCTGATGCCGTATGAGGAACTGATCCGCGATGCGATGAACGGCAATCAGACCTGGTTTGCGCGACAGGACTATGTGGAGGAAGCCTGGCGGATTTTGGAGCCGGTGCTCAATAATCCTCCTCCGGTCCAGGTCTATGAGCCGGGCACGTGGGGGCCGGAGACGGCGGCCAAGCTGACTGCGGAACAGGGTGGTTGGTCGGACCCGAAATCAGACACGAAATGAGCGGTGCTTCGGATCCGCGGAAGATGCTGGGCTTCGATCCGGCTGAGCATCTTCCGCAGGACATCTACAAGCTGATGGTCGGCTGCGTGGTGCCGAGGCCGATCGCCTTTGTTTCCTCGACCGACGCAGAGGGAATCTACAACCTTGCGCCGTTTAGCTATTTCTCGGCGGTTTGCTCGAAGCCGCCGACGGTTTTGTTTTGCCCAGGGATTCGTACGACGACCGGCAAATCGAAAGATACGCTGCGAAACGTCGTGGCGACGAGGGAATTTGTGGTCAACATCGTCTCCGAGGAGATCGTTGCCGAGATGAACCAGACCTCGGCCGAGGTTGGGCCGGAAGTGGATGAGTTTGAGCTTGCCGGGCTGACTCCGCTGGCGAGCGAGACGGTGAAGGCGCCGCGAGTGGCAGAGAGTCCGGTGCAGATGGAGTGCCGGCTACGGGAAGTGGTGACGATCAGCGCGGAGCCGGGCGGGGGAAGCATTGTGATCGGCGAAGTGCTGCGCTTTCATGTAAGAGAAGATCTCTTCAACAACTATCGGATTGACCCCGACAAGCTGAGGGCGGTCGGACGTATGGGCGGCCCGACGTATACGCGGACGCGCGACCGGTTCGATCTCGAGCGTCCGAAGTAAGAGAGCGTAGTCACGACTATTGACCCGTAGCGCGGGCGGTCGAGTCGGCGAGTTTTTGGCGCAGATCGGTGGCGACGAGCTTGCTGAATTCTGCCGCAGCGAGCGGGGTGAGATGATAGTGGTCCTCGCGGAATTTTGTGAGGGGCCATTCGCGCTCGGCGATGGGCTGAATGAGGGGAATTCCCAAGCTCTCGGCGGCTGACTTTAGCGCGGGCTCCGACCGTTCATCTTCAACTTGGTTGGTGGGGGAAAGCATCAGGATAAGCTGCGTATGAGAGCTGCATTCGGCTTCGAGGGTGGTGAGCTTCTCCTTATAAACGGCCTCAGGGGACAGCCCTGCCGACGGGGCCGCAGTTGCGCCTGAGCCGGTCCATCGGTAGACCATGGCTTCATAACCGGGAATGAATTTTCTGATGTAGACGCGGAGTGTATTTCGCAGCGAGTAGAACGTGCTGTAATGCTCCAGCAGGAGCTCGGTGAGCTGGGTCAGGTTGAGCCGTTGCTCGCGTTGGTAGTCGAAGATCTCATGCATACTCCAAATGAGGGAGACAGGCACGGGTGTCGCTGCGGGGCCGCGCAGAAACTGGCTCGGGCTGATGCCGAAGACGAGCACGTCGGGCTGGCTGCCGCGCGCGAAGAGCGAGTGCAATCCGTAGCTCCAATCGTAGTAGGTTGAGCCGGGAATGCCGGCTGTGTGAACGAGGAAGCCGGGGCCTAGGCTCTGCTGTAACTCCTGTTGCGAGAGGTCGTCGAAGATGAGCGAGTTTCCGGCGAAGAGGAGCTGGCGGTAATCCGATGACTGTCGGATGAGCAGCGCGCCACGCACGCCATCTTCCACGCGCAACGTGGCCATTCGGCGATCGTGCATGATGCGGGCGAGATATTCGATGGAAGCCAGGATGGCGAGCAAGAGGCAGACCAGGGTCGTTAGCTTCGCTTTGGGCGATGGTCCTGAGTTGTTAATGTCTTCCGGTGGCATAGCCCTTCTCTTCGACGATCAAAATTGGAAGTAGACAAACGGTGCCGGTTCGTAGGCTGCGCCGAAGGCGATGAGCAGTAGCGTCGCCGCTGCCGCACTTAATTGCCAGGCGAACGCTGCGTGCTGGGTGGGATACTCCTCGGCGCTTCGCTCCATGTAGAGATCCATGGCAATGAGGTGCACCGAAAAGATGGCGCGGTAGAGGAACGCCGTGGAGTAGCTTCGGCTCCAGTGCCAATCGGCCATGGCGGTGATCATCGAGATTGAGGCCTCCGGAGTGGGTGCGCGGAAGAATATCCAGGCAAAGCAGACCATGTGAAAGACGGCGAGGTGTTGAAGCCATCGCATCGGTATCGACCGCGGAGCCTGCGGGTTGAGCTTACGCTCGACGGCGAGGACGCCTCCGTGCAGGCCGCCCCAGAGGACGAAGTTCCAGCTGGCGCCATGCCAGAGACCGCCGATGAGCATGGTGAGCAGCAGATTGAGGTAAGTCCTCGGAATAGATAGGCGGTTTCCGCCGAGGGGGACGTAGAGATAATCGCGCAGCCAAGTGCTCAGGCTGATGTGCCAGCGGCGCCAGAAATCCTGGAGGCTGGTGGCAAGGTAAGGTTGGCGGAAGTTGACCATGAAGTGGAAGCCGAGCAGCTGAGCGCTGCCGCGAGCGATGTCGCTGTAGCCGCTGAAATCCCCATAGATTTGGAAGGCGAAGGCATAGGCGCCGAGCAGCGTGACCCAGCCGTTGCGGCCCATGTGTCCGTCGAAAGCGGCGTTGGCGAGCTGGGCGCAGCTGTCGGCGATGACGCATTTGCGAAAGAGTCCCGAGAGAATGAGCATGCAGCCGTCAAAGGCCTTTTCGGGGTCGAAGCGGCGGTCTTGCTGCACCTGGGGCAGGAGATGGCCGGGTCGTTGGATTGGGCCCGCGATCAGGTGGGGAAAGAAGCTGATGAAGAGGGCGTATTCGAGCAGGGAACTGGCGGGCTCGAGCTTGCGCTGGTAGACATCGACGATGTAGGCGACCTCCTGAAAGGTATAGAAGGAGATGGCCGGTGGGAGGATGACTTTCCAAAGCGTGTGCGGAAGTTGATGAAAGCCGACCAGACTTGCCAATCCGGCGAAAGAACCAACAAAGAAGTTGAAGTACTTGAAGTAGCCGAGGAAGCAGAAGTTCAATGTGAGTGAGCCGGCGAGGAAGATGCGTCTGGTTCGTGGACCGGTCGACGTGTGCAGGCGGCGCGCGGCCAAATAGTCCACGGAGGTGGAAGCGGCCATTAGCAGCAGGAAGCGCCAGTCCCACCAGGCATAAAAGAAGTAGCTTGCGGCCAGGAGAATTATATTTTGACTGCGGCGGCTAAGCCTCCAGTAAATGGCAGCAAGCAGCGCCAAAAAGACGAAGTAAATGGAGCTATCCAGCGACATAGGTACGCCTGGTAGTTAGTTTGGGAGTGGTGGGGCTGAGTATAGAGCAGAAGTACAGTTGGTGTCATGTGCCGGAGATTGTCTCAGTAGGCTTTTTCTTTGGGGGAAGAAGCCTGCCGGGCCGGGCGCTTCGCATTACAGTAACTGTACTTCTGCTTTAGACCCATTTTGGAACTAAAGACACAGCAATCTAAGAAATAAGTCGAATGACCTAGCAAGTTAGTTGACATGCCCGCGAACGTGGCGCTAGGCTCCTCTCAAGTTTCCTGAAAATGTAGTGACGGCTGCCCTTCCATCGGCTCGCATTCGTGTGAGCGTTCGAAGGGATGATAGTGCTTTGCAGCCTCAACTGTGCTCGCCGTACGCGGGTAACGAGGTGGCCGGGCTCGCTGTGTCTTCCCGCAAGGTTGCGGGAGTTTCGGGGGCACTTTGAGTAGCTTGACGAAGCAGCGTAGCGCGATGGCTGAGCGTCCTCTAACGCTCGGAGATCTGCGGCATATCTTCCGGCGGCGGCGGAGGGTGATCGTCGGGTGTGTGGCAATTTGCTTTTCGATCGCGGCGCTGGTTTGCCTGATGAGCACGCGTCGCTATCAGGCGGTCGGCGAGATACAGGTACAGAAGGAAAGCGCAGACACTCTCGGCCTGGACAATATGATGGGCGGCGCGGAAGGAGCGTCGGATGCGCTCGACGCCAGCATTACCTTGCAGACGCAGGCCGACCTGCTGCAATCAGACACGCTCGCTTTGAGGGTTATCGAAGACCTGGGGCTTGAGCGGACTGAAGACTTTGAGCCGCGGCGCGACCCGGCGGGTTGGCTGCTGACTCTGGCGTCTGCCGACGGGCCCGCAGAGAGCAACGAAGCATCCCTCGAGCAATCTCCGCGACGACGTACACGAGCGCTGAGGATTTTTGGCTCTCATTTGACGGTCAAGGTGATCTCAGGTACCAGGCTGATTGAGATACGTTTTCTTAGCGCCGATCCAAAGCTGGCTGCGGCGGTAGTGAACGATTTGATGAAGGGGCTGGTCGAGTACACCTTTCAGACCCGCTTCACGGCGACCAACGAGGCATCGGCGTGGCTGACCGGACAGCTGTCAGACTTGAAGAAGCAGGCAGAAGCGCTGCAGGGAAAGGTGATTGCGCTGCAACGGCAGTCCGGCGTGGTGAGCCTCGGGGTGCAGGATGCACAGGGCCGCGACGAAGCATACAGCGTGGTGGTCGATCGGCTGCAGCAGGCTACAGCGACTTTGTCGCAGGCGACTTCCAATCGGATATTGAAAGGTGCCGTCGACAAAATCGTACAGTCGGGCGATGCGGAGTTGATCTCCGGCTTGAGCGCGAACGGAATCGTGAGCGGGTCGGCGACGATGACGACGTCGTTGGGACTGATTCAAACGCTGCGGTTGCAGGAGGCGGCTCTACAAGGTCAGATCGCGCAGGACGAGGCGAAGTATGGACCGTCGTACCCGCGGCTTGAGGAGGCGAAGGCCAACCTTGACGGCATTGAGCGAGCACTTCATGCCGAGGTGCGCAGGGTTGCGGAGCGGTCGAGCAACGATTACAAGGTGGCGCGGCGGGCGGAGGAGGAATCCCGGCGGGAGTTTGCGCAGGAAAAACGCGAGGCCGACCGGCTCAACGACAAGGCGATCGAGTATGCGATCGTTCGGCAGGAAGCCGAGGAGAGTCGCGGCCTATATGAGGACCTGCTGAAACGGCTTAAGGAGGCAGGGGTTCTGCAAGGGCTGCGTTCGTCGAATATTACGGTGGTCGATCCGGGCAGGACTCCGTTCCGGCCCAGGCAGCCAAATGTTCCGCTGTATCTGGGGCTTTCGCTTGGTGCCGGGCTCTTTCTAGGCGCTTGCGGCGCACTGGTGACGGACTCGATCGACGACAAGATACAAAGCGTTGAAGAGATCGAGCGCGACCTCAAGATGGTGCCCCTCGGCATATTGCCGCATCTGGGGGAACCGCAGTGGTACGGGCGCCATCGCCGCGTGCAGACACTGATTCGCAAAAGCCTGCCGCCTGGCGCCGAGCGGCTGGCGATCTTTGAACATCCCAATTCGCCGTATACCGAGGCGCTGCGAGCCCTGCGGACGGCGCTGCTGCTGGCGAAGAGCTCTACGCCTCCGCAGTTATTGCAAGTGACTAGCTCGGTCGCCGGCGAAGGAAAGAGCGTGCTCAGCGCGAACCTTGCGGCGGTGCTTGCCCAGGGCGGCAAACGGGTCCTGTTGGTGGATGCGGACCTGCGCAAACCTACCCTGGCCGATCGGATGGGGCTGCATAGCGCGACCGGACTCAGCCAGTTCCTCACTGACGATCATTTGCTGGAGGACATTGTCGAGCTTCCTTCGCTGCCCAGGATGCACATGCTGACGTCGGGGCCGATCCCGCCTTATCCGGCAGAGTTGCTCGGTTCCGCGCGGATGGAAGAGGCGACGGCGCGTTGGCGCGATTCCTATGACTTCGTCGTGCTCGATAGTCCTCCGGTCTTGCTGGTTACGGACCCGGTGGTACTCGCAAGTCTCGCGGACGCCACATTGCTGGTGGCCCGCTACGGGTTGACGAACCGGCTCTCTCTTGCGCGGGCGCATCTGACCGTCCGCGAGCAATCGACCCAGGACCGCATTGGGATTGTGCTCAACGGAGTTTCTCAAGGGTCCTCTTTCCACTACGAATATTACGGATATTCGGGCGCCACTCCATATCAGGAATTGAGGAGGGGGCATCATGCCGACAGCTGAGAGTGAAACCATCCCTGCGCCGGGAGGAACTCAATGCCGCAGATGAGCGATATGCCGGCGGTTTGGTCGGAGCGCCACCCGGCGACGGCGACATTGCCGATGGTGCAGGCTGCCAGCGGAGTGTTGCCTCGGGTCAGTGTCGTGATTCCGACGCGAGGGCGCCCTGAACTTGCAGAGCGTGCGGTGCGGAGTGTGCTGGCCCAGAGCTTTGAGGATTTCGAGATTGTCATCGTGGTTGACGGGCCGGATCGGGAGACCGTCGCGCCCTTACGGCGGTTTCGCGACGACCGGCTGCACATCGTTCATCTGGGTGAAAATGTCGGAGGTTCTGAGGCGCGCAATATCGGCGTGCGTTTCGCCCGCGGCGAGTGGATCGCGCTGCTCGACGACGACGACGAATGGTACCCTGACAAGCTGCAGAAGCAATGGACGCTGGCAATTTCGATGACGGGCAAGTACGCGTTCGTTGGCAGCCAGTTCCTCGAACGCACAGCGGAAGCCGAACGCGTGCTCCCGGGAAGAATGCCTGAGAAGGGCGAAGCTTTCAGCGAGTATCTTTTCGCGCGACGCGGTTGGCGGTCGGGGGAGGGATTTCTGCAGACCTCAACATGGTTTGTGTCGCGGACTCTCATGCGCAAGGTGCCGTTTACACGGGACCTGAAGCGTTGCCAGGATCTCGACTGGCTGCTGCACGCGACCGCGCTGCCTGAGGTCGAGGTCCGTGTGGTACCGGAGATTTTGGCGGTCTTTCATCATGACGAAAACCGAACTCGAGTGAGTCGCTCGCCAGACTGGAGATTTCTATATTCCTGGGTGCTGGGCAACAAGAGATATCTCACGCCTCGGGCATTTTCGTTCTTCCTGGCGACTTTCTGTGTGCCTAGCGCGGCAAGACAGGGGGAAGGCGCCAAGACCTTTCTTTTTCTGTTGCGCTCGTGCGTTGTGAATGGCTCGGCGAGCGGGAAGTGTCTGCTGCTATTTCTTATGTGTTGGTGGATGCCGGAGTCTCGGCGACGCAGCATTCGGGCCAAGTATGACCAGCTCCGCGGCGGGGCCGCGCGCAGGCGCTCGGTGTCCGATCGCCCTCCCGTGCCGCGCAAGGCAGTCATATGATCGCTATCTCGCATTGGCACGGCCGGGAGCAGGATCGAGCGCCTGACGATTTCTGTTTGGAATTGCCGGAGGAAGTGTGCCCTGAGGTTCCGGTCACCCGCCTGGCGGTCACTTACCTCCTGCTGGTGCCGCTCGTGTTGTTTGCGGTCCATGGAGGCTTTTCGTTTGAGCACTCCTCGTGGAACAGCGACCTGGGTGCCTTTGGCGGAAAGATGGCGGTCGTTACCTCGGACGCGGAGGCGATGCGTGACCGCCTGCAAACAGCGGTGAGCCTCACACTTTGTCTGGCCGCAATGGCTGCCTATGTACGCCACCTTTCCGGATTCGCGCAAACAATGCCGTTGATGCTGTTGCTACCGGTCTACGCCCTGTGCTCGGCGCTTTGGTCGCAGGGGCCAGGAACGAGTCTCCGCAGCGGCTTTTCGCTGTTGGTGACGACGCTCTTTGCCTTCTATCTGGCTGAGAGGTTCAACGAGCGCCAGCAGATGGAATTGCTGACACTGGTTGGGGCATGCGTAGGGATGGGGAGCGTGATCGCGGCGCTTGGCTGGCCGGAGTTTGGGATTGACCATCAGTTGCACGAGGGCGCGTGGCAAGGACTCTTCACGCAGAAAAACGCATGTGCCGAGGCCACGCTGTTTCTGCTCACCCCGGCTTTCGCGTTGCCGGCCATCGGCCGATACGGACAGACGTTGCGGGCACTCTATCTCGCTCTGGGACTGATCATCATCCTCATGACACAGTCGAGGACCGGCTGGGCGATCGCTTTGATTTACCTTGGATTTGCCGGAAGCCTTCGCGTGCTGCGAAGGTTCGGGCGGAAGGACCTTCTGCCGTTGACGGCGCTTTTCTTCGTGTCGGCGGGAGCGATGGTGGTGGGGGTTCTAGCCTATCCATTGCTGGTTCTTTCGATGATCGGGCGCTCAGGGAGCTTTTCGGGGAGGGCGCAGATTTGGGGAGCAATCGTTGCCTCGATCCTTCGGCGTCCACTCGGCGGGTATGGCTTCGATGCATTCTGGTCGATGCTCAACGGCGAAGCCACGAGGGTCTTCTCGGCCACGGGTTGGGTGGTCACGAGTGCCCACAGCGGCTTCCTCAATGTCGCTCTTGAGTTGGGTTTGGTTGGCTTGGCGCTGGTCCTTTTCACTCTGGTCCAGGCTTGCCGCCACGCGATGGCTGCGTTTCGACCGGGACATTCGGGATATATCGACTGGTGTATAGGGACCGTTTTCCTGACCGTACTCTACAACCTCGATGAGCGTACGCTGATGGCCCCCCAGTATCTTCCGTGGATTCTCTATATCGTTGCCTGCGTTGGCCTTCGAAAGGCTGCCTTTCGGGAAGGTCTTGCCGAAGTGGAAGCTAGCACGATAGAGGCGACCCTGTGAACGGACAAGTCGTGCATTTGTTAACGGAGACGGACTCATTCTCCGACGTCCACGGCGCTGCGCTGCAGCGTTGGGTGGCCAACATTCTGCGATTTGAAGATGAACCGGCAATCGTCGCCTGTGCGCGTGCCGATTCCAGTTGGGGTCTGGATCACGTGAGACCGTTAGTCCTGCCGGGGCTCTGGGCTTACAGCCAAATCAAGGGGCGCTATCGACTACCGTGGAGCCTGCGCCGGCGAATGATACGAAGGATATTGAAGCCGGCGCTGGCCGTGCTCAAGCCGGGTTCGGTCGTCTGGGTACACAACCGCCCCGACTACGCCGCTGCGGTCGAGCCTGAGGTGCGAGCTGCGGGAGCGAGGCTGGTCGTCCACCTGCACAACTCGTTGCTCACTTCATTTCCTGGCATGATCAAAGGCCCGCTGCGGGCCGACCGTTTTGTATTTTGCAGCGAATATCTGGAGAGAGAAGCGAGACGCCTTCACCCCGAGGTCAATGGAACGTCAGTGATTTATAACGGGGCGGACGAGCGGCGGTTCTTTCCGGACAAGGAGTGGAACGACTGCTCCGCTGAACGGCGCGCGCCGGTGGTGCTCTTTGCGGGACGCCTGGTTCCGGAAAAGGGAGCGCATATCTTTGTCGAGGCGATGTGGCTGCTGCTGGCTCGTGGTATTCGCGCGCGAGGGAGGCTGCTGGGCGCTACCGGGTTCGGCTCGACCAATTCCAGGACGGCGTACTCGCGATCGATCAGGAGAAACGCGCCTCAGAACATTGAGTTCGGTGGATACCAGCCTGCCTCAGCCCTCGCGGACGAATTCCGAAAGGCAGATATATTTTGTTCGCCTTCGGTCTGGGAAGAGCCCTTTGGCCTGGTGAATGTTGAAGCGATGGCAAGCGGACTTCCGGTAGTTTCGACACGCGGCGGCGGTGTGCCGGAGGTCTTTGCGGACGGCGGCGGCGTACTGGTGCAGCAGGGGTCGGCGACGGAATTGGCATCGGCGCTGGAGGGCCTGATTCGGAATCGCGTGAGGCGGCGCGAGCTGGCGATGGAGGGTTACTCCTCTTTTCAGCGGAACTTCACCTGGAAGACGGCGCATCGCCGGTATCGAGAGGTGCTTGCGGGTCTTGATCAAATGCCGGGTAGCGACCTCGATATTTCAGAAGGATTGAGGACTTCAAGAGATGCCGATCTGCACGAGGAGGCTTCATGCCCGATTTCTCATTGATTCTCGCGACGTCGGGGCGTACGACGGAGCTGCATCGATTCTTCTCCTCGCTTGAGGCGGTGGGCGGGGATTGCGAATGTCTTGTTGTCGATCAAAATCCGGACGAGCGGTTGATACCGATATTGGCTGCGTGGGAGGGAAAGCTCGCGATTACACACCTGAGGTCGTCGCCCGGGTTATCGCGTGCGAGGAATGTTGGATTGGCGGCAGCGAGCGGAGAGGTGTTGGCCTTTCCCGACGACGATTGCTGGTATCCGCCAAGCCTTCTCGAGGAGGTGAGGTCGTTCTTCTCGACTAAGTCCGAATACACGATGCTCAGCGCTGGAGTGCGCGACGAGACAGGGACACTGAGCGGAAACCGTTGGGTGCGCGGCTGCTGCGATCTGGGTACTGCGAACCTATTTCGCACTTCGGTGGGGATGGCTCTGTTTGTTCGCCGCGATCGTGCGGAATCGTTTCGGTTCGACGAATCGCTCGGTGTCGGGGCGGGGACGCGGTTTGCTTCCGGCGAAGACACCGACTATGTCTTTCGCCTGCTGCAGGCTGGACTGAAGGGCAGGTTCGACAGGCGATTGACGGTCTATCATCCGCGGCGGGATATGTTGAGCGGGGGCGCGAATGCGGCGCGGGCCTACAGTTACGGCTGTGGCATGGGGCGAGTGATCCGCAAGCAGGCCAAGCTCCCGCTGTTGCCGGCTTTTGTGGCCTTTGACCTGATGCGCCTGGCGTACAGCCTTCTGCGTGGGCGCCCTGGTCCGGCGAAGTTGTGTGCTGTGCATGGGCGGGGCATTTTCTCGGGGTTTATGGCCGCGAAGTGAACGGAAAAGCTGAGATGCGAGTGGCGATCACCTACCATTATTCGCTCTCGTTTGGAGGCTCTGAGCGCGTACTGGAGGAGCTGGCGAAGATGTATCCGCAGGCCGAGTTCTTCGCTCTGTTTGTCGATCCGGAGTTTGTTCCGAAGGCGCTTCGCGGAAGAAAGATCACCACTTCCTTCCTTGACCGGATTCCAGGCGGCAAGCGTATTTATCGCGGGCTGCTGCCTCTTTATCCGTTGGCGGTTGAGTGTCTTGATCTCTCGGGGTATGACCTGGTGATCAGCGCCGACGGCGCCGCGACCAAGGGCGTGTTGACCGATCAGCATGCGGTGCATCTGTGCTATTGCCATAGTCCACCACGCTCGTACTGGGACCAGTACGCGGTGAATCGGCGGACGATGCCGTGGTTTCTTCGTGCGGCATTTGCTCCCGTTTCGCAGTACATGCGGCAGTGGGACTTTGCAGCGGCGCAGCGCGTCGATGGCTTCATTTCGAATTCGAAGTATGTCGCCGAGCGGGTGCGCAAGTATTACCGGCGCGAAAGCAGGGTGATCTACCCGCCGGTCGATGTAAGGGGGGCGAGCTGCGCGAATCGGCCGGGGGAGTTTTATCTGTCGGTGGGTCGATTGGTCGCCGGTAAGCGGGTTGACCTCGCGATTGAGGCATGCAACCGGCTGGGGCGGAGACTGGAGATTGCGGGAACGGGGCCGGAAGAGTCTCAGTTGCGGGCTTTGGCAGGTCCGACGATCGACTTCCTCGGGAGACTTAGTGAGGCTGAGTTGAAGTGGAAGTATCAGAGGTGCCGTGCGCTGCTGTTTGCGGCGGATGAGGACTTTGGTCTGGTTTCGGTGGAAGCGCAAGCGCATGGGCGTCCTGTGATCGCCTACGGACGCGGCGGATCCCTGGAGACGGTGCGCGGAGTGTGGGCAGAGGAGATTGACGCTCACCAGCCCGAGAATCTTGACGGGCCGTACACAGGGGTTTTCTTCCGCGAGCAGACGGCGGCTTCACTTGCGGAGGCAATGATGCGGTTTGAAGACTTGGAGGGGAGCTTCGATCCGCGAGCGATTCAGTGCCATGCCAGACGCTTCGACACCCAAGTCTTTATCCGCGAGGTGAGTAGGTATGTGGACGAGCAAGTCGAGGCGCGTCATCGGGCGATCGCTGGCTGCGCGTAGTGAGTGGAGCGCTCACTGACTATGCAGGGTTCGACGTTTTATGCTTCGCCAAATATTCCTCGCATGAACCTGGGCCGTGGTTCATACCAGCTTTTGATACTTCCGCGGGGCGACCTGCAAGTAGCTGCCGAGAACAAGCTCTTTTACTTCCGACCAGTCGACCGTAGCAAGATCAAGGCGCAGGCCGACCCAGCCCCTGGGCCCGATAAAGGCGGGGAGGTAGAATTTCCGCGGGTTCCCCTCGACCAACCTATTGTTGTCATCGGGGAGAACCTTGCAGCAGACGCTGACGATGCCGTCCCCGTGATGATTGTTGAGGTAATACGCAAACACTTTTTTCGCTACGAGAAAGTTGGCGTGCTCTCCTTTGTCCTCTCGCAACGCGGCGGGAAGTGCCAGGCAAATCTCGGAGAGTGTGAGCAGTCGATCCTGGGTCTTAGTTTTTGCAACCATGTGCCGCGGCCTCGGCAGATTGGAGTGTCGCGCCAAATTGCATTCGTTGTCTAGTTGGCCCGGTTAAGACCGTTTGTAGAGCCGTCGAGGGAAGTACCATTATGGATGCAAACGTCGTCAATCGTTGCGAGGCTCGACTTCGGTTTGGGGTGTTTCGTGCGTGGGAGATTTCGATGGCTACTGGCGGCCGCGTTCATGATGGCATTGGGTCAGTTTTCGTTTGCTCCGGCGTTGGCCGCGAGTCGCGTCATTCCTTCGGAGGTTCCACGCGGCGGTTCTCCGGCAAGTGGCAGTTCTTCAGCGCCCGCGAGTGGCAGCGATGTGCAGGGCGCGGCGAAAGATTTGGATAGCTGCCGCGTTCATCGAGTGAAGAGCCTTCCGGGAAGCCATCAGTTTGGAAGCGAATTTATTGTAGCGATGGCCAGCGATCCCGATCCGAATGCCAAGGAGCCGAATGCGGTTTGGGCCCTGACGGCAGATCTGAGCAAGCAGGTGCCTGTGGCCGATCGGGTCATGTATATCTCGAAGTCGAGCGACGGCGGAGTGACCTGGACTGAGGTCGCGCGTGTGGAGTCCGACTATTTCGATGCGAAGATTGGCGAAGGATTGCGCAATAGTTTAGGAGTTTCTCCGGGTGGAAGCGACCTTGTGTTCACGACACAGCGTGGGGCGTTTCAGGTGCTGCCCGGTTCAGGTCCCTCTGACGCGACGGTGAAATATATTGCCGGACCGCGCGTTCCTCGTCCGCGTCCGAGGTTGAGCAAGCCAAAGAGGCCGGGCGACCCGATCATGGCGGGCGTGGTGCTTATCACTGCCGACGGAAAGCATATGGTGGTTGGGTATGGGTACTTCGACCTGAACCCGCGGATTCTTAACTATCACAAAGATGAGAGCGGTTCGTGGGTCGAAGACAGACCGCTACCGAATCTTCCGAGCAATCTGGATATCCTTTCTATGCGATACGACGATTCCCACAGCACCAGGCCGGGATCGCTGTATCTGGGAACGGGAGATCAGGCCTATCGCCTCAACTTCCAAACGATGAGATGGAACCGCATTGCGGGGGTCGGGGATGATTCGGCGATCCATGCGATGAGCATCGTTGGTGGACCTCATCTGGCTGCGTGCTGGGGTGTTTATAACCCGCTCAGCGCGGACGCGGTGAAGCGGGTGACCGATGCGAGGTTTTTGCTGCATCGGGGAAAGGATGAGGTCGGGCCCAACATTCGCGCTTACGGAATCGAGGTCGACCCGGCGAAGCCGAACCGTGAGGTCGTGACATCGATCACGGGTGTGTATACGAGTGAAGATAGCGGGAAGACTTGGAGGCGGCTCAATGACCTTCCCGACGGAGAATACCGCTCTTCTCATTTCAACGCCGATGGAAGCGTCATTCTGTCCGGCATTCCGGGAACATTCCTGGCGAATCCATTCTCGGACGCGTGCTCGCCTAGGCTTCAGACACGGGAGCGATAGACTCACGAATCGGTCTGACAGTGTCGCGCTAACTTGTCATCAATGGTGGTGCAGTTTGAGGTCCATGGGGCTGGCGATGAAGTTCCCGGCCAAGTAGACTGAGTGCATGGGAAGCAAAGACAAGGGCAAGAAGGAAACCAAGAAGCCGCCGAAGCCAAAGGCAAAAGCAGCGCCACACGTCCACACGCCTGTTCGCAAGGTCGAGGACTTCAGCCAAGCCCATGTGCGAATTGTCAAAGACTCGACCGAGAATTAGGACTCTGGCTGCCTGGTTCTGCCAAGCAGCTGTTTTGAGTGCTCATGGAATGTCTGCTTCGCCTCTTAAGGGAAAGTGTGTTCGAGCACAGCGGTAGGAATGATGCCGTGTCCTTCGCGCTGAAGGCATCTCCTGCGCGGCGATCATCACCAAAATTCATTGACCCAAAACCTGATACAGATCAATGCTTCGGTCCGCCGGGCGACTACACTCCCTGCCAGTAGAACCTCAAAACCAAAGGGATTTGGGCGTCCCCGACGCCCATCTTTTCAAATTGCGCCACTACCCCGTCATGAGGACGCTTGGCAAGCGTTGCGGAGCACGTGTATATTGCGGCATCTAGAGCGAGATCGGAGTCACTCTGCTTTTTGTTCTAGTGAGACGTTGCTTCACTTGATAGGCCGGTGGGAGCGGTGAAGACTACGTTTCTCCTTCCAGCAGAAGAGCGCGACGTTGCAGGAGCCAACGATGACTGTGGACGATCCGGTATCTCTGGTATTAGGCAGAAAAAACAGTAGTGAGGTATGGTCTGTGTCTCCGCTGGCGACGGTCTATTCCGCGTTGAAGATGATGGCGGACAAGGATGTCGGCGGGCTCCTGGTGCTGGAAAACGACCAACTCGTGGGCGTCGTTTCTGAGCGAGACTACGCTCGAAAAGTCATTCTTTTGGGACGAGGTTCGAAGGAAACTCAAGTACGCGAGATCATGACCTCATCGCCGATTACCATCGGCCCGGAGTGTACTGTCGATGAAGCCATGCGGCTCATCGTGACGAACCGTATTCGGCACCTTCCAGTGGTTCGCGGTGGAAAAATTCTTGGCATGATTTCAATCGGAGACCTGGTGAACTGGATCGCTTTCGTGCAGGAGGAGAGGATCCAACATCTCGAGAACTATATCCAGGGAAATTATCCTTCGTAGTCTGGCTTCAGGGTTTCCCTTGCCAGACGCAAGCCTTCAGCTCTGCAGTTGGGGGAAGGCGGTGATGCGGAGCTTGGCGGCTGCGTAGGGAACCAGACTGATTTTCTGGAGCGGTTCATCGCTCGAGACGGGACTGATGGGCACGGCGTCGGCGACTCCATCGACGGCGCGCCAGGGCGGCAGTTGGCGGGCTTGTGCCTCGACTTTTATGGAGGTCGCCCTGAGCGCAAATGGAGTTGCGGCGACTGGCGATTCTACGATTGGCAGCTGGCCGACGTTGCTTGTATTCACGGCGAGAGCGTAGTTCCATCCCGAGGCTGGGAAGACTTGCCAGTCGGCGGTCATGCCACGGTCGCGGAGCTTGACCCATGACTCGGCGATGGGATACGAGAGGACCAGTGGCCCGCGCTCAATGGAGATGGAGTCGTTGAATCCGCGGGTGAGCCTTGGCGGCATAGGGAATTCCAGCTCGACGATGTCGCCGCTCTTCCAGGTGCGTTCTATGGTTGCGAAGCCGGCTGCTTCGGGTGTGGGCTGGGACTTGCCATTGACGCGGAGCGACGAATCCAGCGCCCAGTCGGGAATTCGGAGCTTGAGCGGAAATTGCAGGAGAGACGCTGGATTGATGGTGATTCTGACTTTGCCGCGAAACGGATAGTCGGTGTGTTCGAGCAGGCGGATTCTCGTCTCGCCGATCACGGTGTCAACTTCGCATGGGGAGTAGGCGGCGGCGACGAGGCCGTTGTCGGCAGAGGCCATCCATAGACTTGCGGCAAACTTGGGCCAGCCTTGATTGAAGTTTGCGGTGCAGCAGCCGAAGTTGGGCTCGAGGCCGAATAGGTTGGACTCGGGGCCGTCGGTGGTCCAGGGTTTGTGGTGCAGGCTGCATTCCACCTGGTTGGGTTCCTGGTTGTATTGGTGCGCCCACATGTCATCGGTGATGGCGCCGGGGAGCGCGTTGAAGGCGATTTTCTCGAGGCGATCGCCGAGGCGCGCGTCACCGAGGATGGCTAGCGATTGCTCCAGCGAAAACATGGTCTCGACGACGGTACAGAGTTCTGAGCCCTGGGAGGGATTTCGTCCGGCAAAGTGCTCGTCGCAGGAGAACATGCCGTTGGGCAGGCCGTGATACTTGTCGAGCGCGCCGAGCATGGAATGGACGCCTTCGCGATCGGCGGGCCTGCCGGAGATGAGCCACCAGATGGCTGCGGCCTTGATTGCCTGGCCATTGTTAACGCCATGCGTGGACAGAGCGACATCGCCGAGGCCCTGACCTTCGTTGAGCTTGATGAACTCGGGAGTGATGCGCTGGGTGTATTTGAAGTCTGCGTATTGCGCCTGCCAGTCGTGGCCTTGCTGGTGGAGCAGACGGACTAGATCGAGGAGCTTCGGATCTCCGGTGCGGTTGTAGAGCCAGATGACGGCGAGGGCGTTGTCTTGCCAGCGGAATTTTCCCCAATCGCGCAGGGGACGCGCGGGCAGCGCTTCGAGCTGATGGGCAAAATAACGATTGAGGACGGGGATGACGCGCGGATCGCCGGTGGCCTCCTGGTATTGCTCGAGGACTTTGAGCATGACCATGCGCGGCCACCAATCGTTGTTGCTGGCGGGGCCGATCATGCCGTCTGCGGCCTGGTGGGTGAGCGTCCAATCGATGTATTTTTGCGCTTTGGATTTTAGACGAGCGTCGTCGAGCAGGTAGGCGAGCGGGACGAGACCGTCGAGGAAGTATGGGCCGCGTTCCCAGGATTCTCCGGCGCCACCGAGCCAGCCGCTGTTGGGGCCTACTTCGGCCCAGGTTTCGTCGAGGTGTCCGCTGAGGCCGTTGGCTTGAATTTGCAGTTGAGCGCGAAGCCAGCCGGTGGGACGAACTGTGCCGAGCGGGAGCGGATAGAAGGCGTTCGGCTGCAAGGGGGCGCGATTCTTGATTGCCTCGTTCTGGAGGGAGTTACCTGATTCGGCCAGAGCGATGGATCGCGCGATGGGCAGCGAGGCGAGTGTGGCGGCTCCAGCGCCTTTGAGGAAGCGGCGACGGCTGGCGTGAATCGAAGGCGACATCTTCGGAGAAAAATCCTCATCGCCAGATTACTCAGTTAGGCTACGTGAGGCCAGTGCCTGTAGCTCGGGGTTGAAGCTAATCCGCAGGCGGCTTTGTCGGAGGCTTAGCCTCGGATGAATCATCCGACCGCGTTGCCGCCTGAGTGAGCGCTGGCGGGAGTGACTGGCTGCTGATTGAAGGATCGATGCTGCGCAGATGCAGGTCGCGCTGGGGGAAGGGAATTTCGATGCCGGCCTCGGCGAGGGCGCGGGCGATCGCGACGGTGACGTCGCTCTTGAGCTGGAACCAGGCGTCCTGACTCTCTGACCAGAAGCGCAGCTCAAAGTTGAGCGCGCTGTCGCCGAAGCCTATGAAGAAAGCTACCGGGCCGGGATTGGTCAAGACGCTCTCGTGCGCGGCGGCTTCAGCGACGAGCAAGCGGATGACGAGTTGGGGATCGGTGCCGTAGGCAACTCCGACTGCGATCTCGACGCGGCGCTGTTGCGAGGAGAGTGTCCAGTTAATGACCTGGGTGGAGACGAGGTTGCTGTTGGGCACGATGACCTCGGCTCCCTGGGCGGTGACGATGGTGCTGGAGCGAGCGCCGATTCGCCGGACAGTGCCGACCATGCCGGTGAGTTCGATGACGTCATCGACGCGGATTGGCCGCTCGAAGAGCAGGATGAGTCCGGAGGCGAAGTTCTTGACGATGTCTTGCAGGCCGAAGCCGACGCCGACGCCCACAGCGCCGGTGATGATGGTGAACTTGTTGAGATCGACGCCGGCCGCGGAGACGGCAGCGAGCAGGACAAGCACGCTGAGGATGTAATAGGTGACTTTGGAGGCCGCGTAGGGCATTCCGCGCTGGAGGGGGAATTTAGAGACGAGCACGCTACGGACTACGGAGCTAAAGGCCTTGGCGAGAGCGAATCCAACGATGAGGATTGCTACAACGGTGAGAATGTTGCCAAGCGTGAATTGGATTCTCCCCAGTCCGAGGGGATAATCGAGGACGCTGGTTGCCGTGGAACGCATCGAGTCCTGAAGCAGGAAGACGTAAATTTGAGAGCGGCTCCACCACAAACCGACCCCGATGAGGATGAAGATGCGCCGGCCCCATAACAGGATCGCGGCGCGAAGGTCGCTCGACAGGGAGCTGAGCCATGGGCTCTCGAGCAAGACTGCGAGAGCGAGCAGGGCGACACGAACGACAAAATATGCGGCTGTCGCAAAGAAGGCGCTGATCAGGGTGCCGATGCCAAGCACACGCGACAAAGAGACAAAGCCGAAGATGTTCGCAAGCAGGGCGATGGTGAGGAGCGATAGCCCGGCGTAGAACGCGATCCGGAGGACGAGTCCCGACCATTTCGATAAGGGAACCTGCCTCATCCTGGCCGGCCGCGCGAGCCACGCAAACCCGATCAGGACGGCAAACATAAGAAGGGTGAGCATGAGGCGACGCATGCCGGTCCCGAGCGGTAAAGCCGCGCGCAGTATGTCCAGGAAGTTGAGGACCATCAGCAGGTAAACGGATGACCGCAACCTCTCCTGAACCAGGAGCGGCGTGAGTCGCACCATGAGTCCCATCCAGAGGAGATAGAGGATCGAACCGACGCTCAGTGGAGCAGACTGCAGCAAAGGCATGCTCAGGAGCATTGCCGCGAGCAGCCCAATGGTCAGGGGATGTCCGAATACCTCGTAGACCTCGGCGGAAAGGCCGGGCCTCGAACGCAGATAGCCTCTCAGTCGAAAAGCAGCGGCCACGGCGAGGCCAAAGAGGATAGGAAGAAATATCAGCGCAGGCCCCTGGGCGCGCAGAAACTCCTCCGCGGTAATGAACTCCTGATTGGCGGAGCGGCGAAGCAGGACCTCTCCACGCTGGCTGGCGTCGACGAGCGCGCCACGGGACCATAACGGCGCGGCGTCCCGGTCAAAGATGCTGCCGCGAAAACGATTCTCAGCATCGGTAAGTTTTACGAGCGTATCGGAGACTTTGCGGCCGGTTTCAGAGAGCTCGTTCTGCTGGGTGAGCAGCTGATTGAGTTGGGTCTGGGCGCGAAGACGGAGATCTCGTATTGCATTGAGCTCATGCTGGACACGGGCCGCAACGACCTCGATACCCTCGGTATCATGAATGGATTCCTGAGTTGCCTGCCAGATCTCCAGTTCCTGGGTGAGTTGGGTAATCTGATCCTGCAGCTGAGCTGCGCGTTCCGTGAGCAGCTTGCGCTGGTCAGCGGAGAGTCGGGTTAAGGCCCTCCAATAGACAAGCTCTTCGCGAATCTGCGTGATGTCGGGGCCGCCGTCGAGAAAGCTATCGACCTGATTTGCGCGCTGGGCGATCTCCGAAGACTGGCTGGTGATTGCGGAACTGGGCCTGGTTTCGTCGCTCTCGGAGGTGAGTCCCCGAGATATCTCCTCCAGTTGCAGATCCAGCGCCTCAGCCTGATCGGCGATCTGGGGCAGGGGGATCGGCTGAGGCTCGATTGGAGCTGGCGCGGGCGGCAGTGCCGGTGGCGGTGTGGGAGCCGAGCTGGTTGGCGGTACCACGCCAGGGAGCTTTATTTGCCCCCGAACCAATGTGGACATCGAGAGACACAGGAGGAGGGCAAACGCGGCGACGGCCTCGGTCGCGAATGCGGCGCGAAAGGAAACAACGTATCTCGTTTTGCGGAATCGGTTGCCTGGCTTCATCAGAGCTGGAGACGTTCCCCTTCGTTCCATTTCATCTTAACGACTGACGGTTGCGCCGATGTGTCGATGGAGAGTGCCAGTTTACACATTCGGCCCGGGATGGCCATATTGCTGGTTCATTTGTGCGAACGCCACTGGTAGAACTGCCAATTATCCGGCGGTAACCGATTTGATAGGCTTCTTGCGCAATAGCTAACATTGCGGAGGCCGAGCGTGAAAAAGACCGGGAAGTTCAACTTTGTCCGTTTGGGGTTGTTGTGCCTTGCGATAGCGACTCTGGCATCAGGATGCCAAAACAAGAACGACGCAATCACGCGGGCCGAGAAATCCGACAAGATCAACGGTGTCGCTGTCCCGAGCATCGAGGATACGAAGCAGATTGCCCAGGAGGGTTTCATCTACGGCCTGCCGCTGGTGATGTATTACACCTCTGCATACGAGCTGTTTGTGGACCCAACTTCGGGCCAATTCAAAGCGCCAATCGGTAAGCTCACCAACGAAGCAAGGGTGTTTACTTATAAAGATACGGCGGTGATCACTCCTAACAGTGACACGCCGTACAGCCTGATGGAGGTCGACCTGCGCGCAGAGCCTACGGTGATCTCGCTCCCGGCGGTCCCGAAGCCCCGGTATTACTCGGTGCAGCTTACCGATGCGAATACCTTCAACTACGGATATATGGGCAGCCGGACGACTGGCACAGGCCCAAGTGACTACATGATTGTTGGTCCGGATTGGAAGGGCGAGACGCCGGTCCGCATCAAGCAGGTCTTCCACTCGACGACCCCGTTCTCGGCTATCATCTTTCGCACCCAGCTGTTTGGCCCGGCGGACATGCCCAACGTGGTCAAGATCCAGGCCGGTTACAAGGTGCAGCCTCTCTCGGCATTTCTCAAGCAGCCCGCGCCTCCCGCAGCACCGGCGGTGAATTACATGAAGGCCGACGCAGAGATTGCGAAGACAAACTTTTTCGAGTTGCTTGATTTTGTGTTGCAGTATTCTCCGGCAGGCCCAGAGGAGATGGGAATTCGCGCGAAGCTGGCGAGCATCGGCATCGGCGCCGGCAAGCAGTTCGAGATGAAGGACCTTTCGGCTGAACATAAAGCCGCCATCCTGCTTGGCATGAAAGCGGGTGACGATGCCGTGGACAAGTACATCGCCAGCGGATCGGCGGACATCAATGGCTGGCAGGTAGGCTCCTGGTTTGGCGACCGTGCCTCCTATAACGGGGACTGGCTCATGCGGGCCGCAGCGGCCAAGGCGGGAATCTTCGGCAACAGCGGCATCGAAGCGATGTATCCGCAGACCAGGGTGACTGAAAAGGGAGAGACACTCGACGGCAGCAAGCACAACTATACGCTGACCTTTGCCAAGGGTAGTCTGCCGCCGGTGAACGCCTTTTGGTCGGTGACCATGTATGACGGCAAGACGCAGTTCCTGATCAAGAATCCGATCAATCGTTACCTCATCAACTCGCCGATGCTGCCGGGAATGAAGCTCAATCCCGATGGTTCGCTGACGCTTTACATCCAGAAGGACTCACCGGGGAAAGATAGGGAATCCAACTGGCTGCCAGCGCCGGATGGGCCGATTTACTTAGCGATGCGCCTCTATTGGCCGAAAGAAACGCCGCCTTCGATTCTGCCCGCTGGTAAGGGGACGTGGCAGCCGCCGGGTATAGTTGTGGCTTCGTAGTCTGCAGCACGATTTTCAGACAGGAGAAGCGAAAGACGATGAATTCAATCGAAGTCAGTTCAATAATCTTTGCGTGCGTCTTTGCGGCGGCGCTCGTCGGCATGGTTGTCCGGGTTCCCCAGGACCACCTGGGATCAGATGCAAAGGACGTAGTAAGGCTTGCCACTGGTCTGGTTGCAACCATGGCCTCGATTATTCTCGGGATGCTAGTCTCTTCGGCAAAGTCCTCCTATGATGCTCGCAAGAACGATGTCGCGGAGCTGTCCTATGAAGTACTCGCTATCGACCAGGTATTAGCAAGGTTCGGCCAGGATGCCAATGGGCTCCGTGGCGAACTTCGCCAGACCGTGGAGTTTGGCCTTTCCCGCGTCTGGCCACAGGAGGCTTCGCGGCGGGCCGAACTCAAGCCGTCGGACCGCTCCCAGACTCTTGTCGACGAGCTGGAGTCCCTCACGCCGAAGGACGATCGACAGGCCGCAGCCAAGGCCCAGGCCACCGCCATGGTTATGGCCTTGCGGCAGACGCAATGGCTACTGTTCCTCAAGACGGAGCAGAACGCAGTGCCGCCTCCACTGCTGGTGGCGCTGGTCGCATGGATGGCTGCGATTTTTCTCAGCTTTGGCCTTTTTGCCGCGCCCAACTCCACGACAGTTGCGACCTTGGCTGTTAGCGCGCTGGCAGTTTCGGCCGCGATCTTCCTGATACTGGAGATGTATACGCCATTCAGCGGGGTGCTGAGGATTTCTCCGGCACCGATTCTTGAGGCGCTGAATCAGATGGGGCGTTAGAGGAAGAGCCGGGTCAGCCCGAGATGGTAAGCTGACGGAGCATGAAGGTCATCATCAACGGGCAGGAACGGGAGTTTCCCGAACTGGCGTCGTCGGTCAAGGTGGGAGAGCTGCTGGAAGCGCTGGAGCTGAAGAGCGACAGGGTCGCGGTGGAGCATAACGGCTCCATTGTGGCGCGCGGGGAGTGGGCGAGCGCGACGGTAGATTCCGGAGACAAGTTGGAGATTGTTCATTTTGTGGGCGGCGGTCGCTGATGAGGAGGGACGACCGGCCGTTTTCAATCCTCCTGGCAACAATCAGCATGGCGGTCGGCTTCCTGACTTGTCTTCCGGCATTCGCGCAGGATTGGAAAACCGACCCGCCGCTTGACCTCTCCGGCAAATCCACATTCGTGGTCAACGAATTCAAGCCGGGCGACGATTTGAAGATTGTCGCTTACGGCGACATGCGCTTTACCAATCCGTCGAACACGATTGACACGAATCCCCGGGTCCGAAAGTGGCTGGCGGCGAGAATTGCGCAAGAGAAGGCGGATGCGTTGTTTGTCTCCGGCGATATGCCCTTTCGCGGCTCACTGAACGAGGACTGGGACGTTTACCGGCGCGAGACGGCCCCGTGGACAGCCGCACATTTGCGCGTCTATCCGACGATCGGGAACCATGAACTGGTTCCCTGGGAGGAAGGCGGCTTTGCGAACTATTTTGCGGAGTTTCCGTGGCTAGGAAACCGCCGGTGGTATTCGGTGCAGATTGGCAGCGTGTATTTGATCTCGCTCGATTCGAACGGCGGTTATGCGGAGAAGACTTTCGATCCAGGCGCACCCCAACGCAGGTGGTTAGAATCGCAACTCGAGCATCTGCCACCTGAAGTGAACTTTGTTTTTTTTCTCACCCACATGCCGCTGCTCAATGACATTCAGAGCGAAGTGATCGCCGATCTTCCGAGCGCAGCCGAGCTTACGCTGCGGCGCTATCTCGAGGGGCAGACCCCGCGTTTCCATGCGAAATTTATCGTGGTTTCGGGGCACGTGCACAACTACGAGCGGTTTGAACATGGCGGCATCAGCTATATCGTGAGCGGTGGCGGTGGCGCGAAGCCCTATCCGGTTTTTGCGCGGAATCCTGAGGACCTTTATCAGGACAAGGCCTATCCGAACTTCAACTACCTGGTCTTTATGGTGCATGCCAAGCAGGCTGATGCGACGATGTACCGGGTAGCGGATCCCAAGGCAGCGACGTTGACTACGGAAGTCAAGGAGCGGTTTATGCTGACGGCGAAATGAGCATGGGGCCGGCCTCCGGTTGCTCAAGTCCGCGGCGAGGAGGCTTTGTCAATGATCGTTGAGATGCGGACTTATAAGACCAAGCCAGACTGCCGAGCGAAGTTCCTCGAAATCTTTCGCAGCAAGTCTATTCCGGCCCACGAAGAGATCGGGATGACGATCCTTGGGCCATTTCTCTCAGTCGAAGACCCGGAGACCTTTTTCTTTATGCGGGGCTTTCCGGACCTTGCTTCGCGCGAGCCGATGAAGGAGAAGTTCTATGAGGGCGAGTTGTGGAAGAGGGAACTGGAGGGTCTGCTGATGCCGATGCTTGAGAGATATGAGGTGGTCGTGGTTGAAGATCCCGGTCACATCATCCAATGGGACGCTGGCGATTCGGCGAGATCTCAACGGGCAAAAGGTTAGGCAGGCCTTGCGCCAAATCTTTGCGCGCCTCGGGCCTTGGCTTTGGCCGCTTCTTCTTCGCGGCTTCGAGGCGGCGCAGTGGTTTCGAGTGAGCGGAGAAGACGGGTCGAGATCTCAGCTACTTCATCGACTGCCGCAGAAAACATCTCTTCGTTTGCTTTTGACGGCTTGTTGAAGCCGCTGATCTTTCGCACATACTGAAGCGATGCGGCCCGGACCTCCTCGGGAGTCACTGGAGGATCGAAGTTGAAGAGCATTTTAATGTTGCGGCACATTGCGGGCCCTCACTCTGTAGGAATTCGCAGGCGTTCTCAGAGTTATTTTAATTGCCGCTCGGCATTGGGCGCTGGTGAATGATCATCCAGGAGGTGCCGAACTTGTCGCGCAGCATGCTGAAGCGGTGAGCGAAAAAAGTCTCTTCCATGGGCATGAATATCTGGCCGCCGTTGGCGAGCAGAGCGTGTATGCGCTCAGCCTCGGCGGTGCTGTCCACCGAGAGTGAAAGATAGACGCTGCGCATCGGCTGAAAGCGCTCGGGCGAAACGTCGTTCGCCATGATTTCTGTTTCTCCGATAGTCATGCGGGCGTAAAGGATGGCGTCTTTCCATTCCGCCGGCGTTTGATTCGGGCTTGGCTGTTCGCCGTGAGTCATCATCATCGTGATCTTCCCTCCGAGATGCTGCTCATAAAACTGGAAGGCTTCTTTGCAGTTGCCGCCGTAGTTGAGATAGGTATGGAGTTTCATGATTCCTTTTTCACGAGCAGAGATCAACACCAGAAACCTTGACAACATACGTTGATATCAACATTATTAAGCTATGTCAAGGGTCGCGAATGTTCCTTATGAGACAACCCTTCTGGTGCGGGATTGCTGCCTTTGCCTGCATGTGCAGCGCGCGGCGCGAGCTTTAGGACGTCGCTTTGACGAGGCGCTGAGGCCGTTTGGCCTAACGAATGGGCAGTTCTCGTTGCTCATGTCATTGAATCGACCCAAGCCAGCGGGGATGGGTTCGGTCGCATCGTTGCTTGCGATGGACAGGACGACGCTGACTGCCGCGCTCAAGCCGTTGGAGCGGCGCGGTTTGGTGAAGATCACAAGCGATCCGGAAGACCGGCGGAGCAGGCTATTGATCCTGACGCCGAAAGGGACGCGGCTGCTTTCCTCGGCTATGCCGGTCTGGGAGAGCACGCATCGGGAGTTGGAGGCGCTCCTCGGCGGCGACGAGCCGGCGCGATTGCGGAAGAATTTGCAGGCACTCCTGTAAATCGACTGCTATTGGGGTCATTTAGCGAAAAGATCGGCATAGACAGCACGAAGCAGGATGGCGACGGCTTTTGCTCCGGGATCGGGATGGCCGAGGACGCGGTCGCCGAGGTAGCTTGAACGCCCCAGGCGCGGCTTCATGTTGGCCGTGGCTTCCGCGCCGCCTTCCGCCATCTCAACGGCGGCGAGAAGGGCTTCGCGGGGCGGCAGATTGCTTGCGGCCAGCTTGAGAATTTGCGCAAATGGATCGAGGGCATCGAGCATCGTGCGATCGCCCGGCTTTGCTCCGCCGAGTTCGCTGATTGCCTTGCTGCCCTGTGCGAGGGCCTCGGCCCACTGCGAAATTCCGATGGCGGTGGAGTTTTCGAGAACCGTGCTGCAGCGCAAGAGAAGCACTCCGTAGAGCGGGCCAGAAGAGCCTCCAAGTGCCTGCCTCACCGTATAGGCGAGCGCTCTCAGCGTCGCAGGGACATCGTTAAGCGGGTAGGTTGTCAGGTTTCCGAGTACGATCCTGGCGGCACGTTCCATGCTGACGCCGAGGTCGCCGTCGCCGGTGATGCGGTCCATCTCGGTGAGCTCATCTGTGGCGGCGATCAGGGCCTGGCAGGCTGCTTCGATGGCGCGAGTAATTTTGAGGCCCGAGGCAGAGACTGTGGCCTGCGGAGAAATCACTTGCGGCGGCTTTCTCGTCTGAGGGTTCAAAGTGACAGGAAGTTCCGATTGGCCTGGCCGCTTCACGAGAAGATTGGGCCATGCTGGCGCATCGGTCGAGGCATCGAGCCAGCGCAGGCGGTCGTAGTCAACTCCGAGCACGGAGATGGAGATTCCAGCCATGTCTAGCGAGGTGAGAAAACCTCCCGCATAGATGCGCTCGACGGCCAGCCCCTTGCTTTGAAGAAAAGGGACGGCGTGGCGCGCGATGATTGCGAGCTCCATCGGAGTTGTCGCGCCAAGGTTGTTGATCATGACGGCGACTCGGTCGTCGGGGCCGAAGTTTCCCTGTTGCAGAATTTGAGCGAGCAGGGTTTCGGTCAGCTCATCCGCTGGTTGAAGTTTTGTTCGCTGTGCGCCGGGTTCGCCGTGAATGCCGAGGCCGAGCTCCATTTCATCGTCGGCCAACTCAAAGCTTGGCTTGCCGACGGAGGGCGAGGTTCCGGCTGAGAACGAGACGCCTATTGTGGCGAGGGTTTGGACGGCAGCTTTACCGAGTGCCGCTATTTCTGTCAGGGCTTTTCCTTCAGCTGCAGCAGCGCCGACCAGTTTGTGGATGAAGATCGTGCCAGCGAGGCCGCGTGCGCCGGTCCTGTGCTCAGCGCCTTTGAGTGCCACGTCATCATCGACGAGGAGCATTTCTACGGTAATTCCTTCGGCGCGGGCCATCTCCGCGGCGAGGCCGAAGTTCAGGCGATCGCCGGTGTAGTTCTTTACTACGAGAAGAGCGCCAGGCTTACCGGCTGTTGTCTTGATTGCCGCAAAGACGGCATCGCTGCTGGGTGAGGTGAAGACTTCTCCCGCGACTGCCGCGCTCAGCATCCCCGCGCCGACGTAGCCTGCGTGGGCAGGTTCGTGGCCGCTTCCGCCGCCGGAGATGATGGCGACCTGTTGCTCTCGAAGCTGCTCGACATCGGCCCGGACGATCACTTTATGACCGGCCAGACGAGAGGCTCCCGGATTCAGCAGAGCCAGCCCCTCGAGCATCTCTTCGACGACATCTTCGGGGCGGTTAATGAACTTCTTCATTGGCGCGACCGAGGTACGACGCAAGTGTACCGCGTTCGCCACGACTGCCTCTGTCTAGCCTTTCACTGCGGCTTTGATGATCGGTGGCGCCGCGATCGCGGTCTTGATCCTGGGATCAGATGCGATAGTTTGGAGGAGCGATTCACTCATGCGATCGTCAGTCTCAGAGGCGTGTTTGATGAGCACTGGATACCTTGCCCAGAACTGTAATCCTCCGTCGACTAACTGCAGGTTGGATTGAATATCCGGTGTCTGAATACTTGAGTCCATCCACGATTCCAGTTGGCGATGCTGCTGCTCGATCTGCTGGCGGTATCCGTGATAAACGTCTTGCACAGACTTGAGCATTGCTTGAGCGGCGGGCCGATAGTCCACGTCGGGAGCGAGCTTCACGGTCAGCTCATGCCAGAGATACTCGGTGCCTGGCAACTGTTTGTAGAGGGGTGTGGTGGCCTGGAAGAGAACGGCGTTGGAGAAGACGGCGACTCGACCGGAGGGATAGAGATCGGTGCCGCTGCCGGCGAGTTCATGCACGTAGAAGCGGACCAGGCCAACTTCAGCGACATCTCCAGTGACTCCGGCGATGGTGATACGGTCGCCGACGCGCACACCGTAGCGGCCGATGATGAAGAAATACGCGACGACCGAAAGAAGGATCGTCTGCAGGCCGACCGCGAGGCCGGCCACGATGAAGCCGGCGAAGGTGGCGAGGGAACTGAACTGGGTGACCAGCCCGAAAATCATCACCAGGCCGCTGAGAAAGCCGATGGCCAGACGACGAACGACGAGGAGCTGGCGTCTGCGCCTGATGTCATGAACATACTTGGTGGTAGCGCGACGCCAAAGCTCGCCGAGGACAAAGATTGACAGGAGCGCGATGGCGATCCCCGCGACCCGAAGCAGCAGAGAGCGCAGGATCGAGGTGTATTCGTCATCGACCGCCTGATGCCATGCCCGCAAGCTGGCCTGCCCCTGATCGAGGGCCATCATTTCCTGGCTGAGCGGGACGGAGGCGGCCGCGATCGCTTTGAACTTCGCGGTCAAAGCGTCGAAGCTCTTGCGGGTCGCGGCGAGGGCCTGGGCATCTTCGGCGAGTGTCGCCCTGGGCGGCGCGCCTGGGGGGGTTTTGGTTCCCGGTGCTGACGGGGCCGGCGCGGCGGCTTGCTGGGTCAGCGTCTCCCCTTGCGCGATGGTTTTCTTGAGCGTATCTACGAGCGGAGTGCGCAGATCGGACGCCTGCTGGCGCAGAGCTTTCGCCTGCCTGGCGAGGTCCTCGATCGATCCGCGAGTGCCTAACAGAGAAAACAAAACCTGGGCCTGGCTGGTAACGCCCGCGCTCCTCGCCGCACTCAGGCTGTCGAGCGTCGGCGAGACTGTGGCAGGTTTTCCGGCGGCGAGACCGGGCGCGGAATTCTCTAACTGCCCGATCTGCGCGGCGAATCCGGTCTCCCCCGAGATTCCCGACATACCGGAAATCTTGCCGATGGCGTCGCTAATTGCTGTCTGCAGCTCGAGTTCGCCCTGGACCTGCTCGCGCTGTTGTTGGAGTGCGGGAATGTCACGCGCGCGCGCCGTGTCTAACTGTTTTCCGAGAGCTTCGTCTTGCGCTTTGAGCTGGACAATGCGTTGGGCGACGCTGTCACGGCTCGCTTGCAGCCTTTGCGCCTGGCTCTGAGCTTCCGGCGCCGTCTGATCGGCCGGCGAGGTCTGGGCCATGAGAGCTGCTTCAGCCTTTGCCGATTGGAAGGCGAATCCCGCGATCTGGGTAGCAAGAGCCGCAGCCTGGTCGCGATAGATCAAATCGCTCGGCTCTCCGGCCTTCTGGATGGGCGCGTCGGCGACGTGGTAGAAGCGGAGAACCGCGTTCAGGTGGGCAACGATAGCCTTTTTGCGATCGGCGGCGGAGCCAGCCTGATCTTCGGTTGGCGCAGGCGTTGCCGGGGATGTTGATTGCGGGCTGGATTGAGGCGGCTGGGCTGGCGGCTTCGCGGGAGTCTTTGCTGGGGCCTGGGCTGCGGTTGGAGCCGGGGTTTGTTGCGTGTGCGAGGCTTTAGATCCGACGAGGAGGAATAGCCCTATCAGGAGGGCCGTAATGGTACGAACGCCTTCGGGCCGGGTTCGTTCCTGGCGTGCTTGCTTGCTGAGCCGATCTGTCATGGTCTTAAGAGTTTGGATTCGGGTGAAAGGTTAGTTGTTCGACGGGCGGATTGAACCATAAATCCGGAATCAGGCCTCTATCGCTGTCCAGGTTTCACTCTTCTGGCGATCAGTAAAGCTCCAGCGAAGATGCCGACGGCGGGGATTCCGAGGAGGGGAATTGCGAGGCGCAGTGCGTTGCGAGTTTGCGGAGTGCTTCCGGCTGTGGCGTCGCGGCAGAGAGCGCAGCCCTGGGCTCTCGACAAGGATGGCCCGGCGAAGGCCATGGTGAGTGCAATTGCGAAGAACGGCGTGGCCAGGCTTCGCGATTTCATTGTGAGAAGGCGAGCAGACCGAAGAGAAATAGCCAGAAGGCGCCCATGGTATGCCAGTACCAGGCGGTGCAGTCGACGGCGATCTGGCGGTATTCGATGCGCTTGAGGATGCGGAGGGACAAGAGCGCGAAGGCGATCGCCAAGAGCCCCAGCACGAGATGAAAGGCGTGCGTGCCGGTGATCAGGTAGAAGAAATTGCTGTTCGGGTTGGTCGAGTAGAAGAAGCCCTGGGCATAGAGCTGTTTCCAGGCAAGCCATTGTCCGGTTACGAAGAGCATGCCGAGAATCCCAGTGGCGACCAGCCACGGAGTTGCGCGGCGGACGGTCGGCTTGCCGAGACCGAACCATTCCTCCATGACATCGATTTCGCGGAAGAGCTGGCGGCGGCCGATTTCTGCGGTGAGGGTCGAGAGCACCAGGACTGCGGTGTTGAGCCAGAGGATCGGCGGAAGCGCCATCGGGTGCCAGTCGGATATGTAGTTATTGGCGCCGTCAATGTGGCCGGAGGCCTGGCGGACGTAAAAGGCGCTGACCAGGGCAACAAAAAACATGAAATCGCCGGCCAGGGCGAAGCCAACTGCGAGGCGGTAACGATTGAGGAGTTCGCGCGGGCCGCGCCGCCCGGGCTGGCGATTCTCCCAGTTGTCGCCCTCGCCGCCACCACCGGTGGGACGCCGGTCGACGGGCGGTTTCCCGCCGATTCCGGTATCTCTGCGTTCCGGTTCGATTTGCGTGGAACGGGTGAAGGTGGCGGGCATGGCGACTCCGTTGACTAAGAGCTTACTCCGGTTTGGCGTTGGGATGACACTGCATTATGAAGTCCAATCCATCGGGTCGAAGACCGTATTCATACGGCCCCCGGTAAACCTTTCGCTTTGATTGCGATACGCGAGGCTCGGAGGGGGATGTGGAAATTTCCCGTGAATTTTCGAGCGGAGGCGCCCATTCCAGGGTCGTGGCCTGCCAGGGATTCGCGGAGGCATGACGGCCGCGGAAGGTGCTCCATAGCAGATTAGCCAGAAAGAGACATTGGGCCGCGGCAAGAATGAGGGCGAAATAAGTGATGTGCTTTTGCAGCGGCAACAGCGCCTGGAGCGCAGGGGTGGTCCCGGCGAGTTGCGAATAATGGCGCGGCTGGCCGGCCAATCCCGCGAAGTGCATGGGGAGGAAGGTGGCGTAGGCGGCGAGGAGCGTGATCCAGAAGTGGAGCTTGCCGAGGGTCTCGTTCATCAGCCTTCCGGTCATCAAGGGATACCAGTAATAGACTCCGGCGAAGATGGAAAAGGTTCCAGCCATGGCCATGATGAGATGAAAATGCGCCACGACGAAGTAGGTGTTGTGCAGGTAAGTGTCGAGCACGGGCTGGGCGAGGATCGGGCCGCTCAGGCCTCCAGCGATGAAGAGCGAGACGAAGCCCATCGCGAAGAGCATCGGGGTGGTGAGACGCAGGCCGCCTCCCCATAGAGTGCCGAGCCAGCTGAGGACTTTCGCGGTGCTGGGGACGGCGATGGCCATGGTGGTAAGGGCGAAGGCGGTGCCGGCATAGGGATTCATTCCGCTGACGAACATGTGATGACCCCAGACGACAAGGCCGAGCAGGCCGATTAGTACCGTCGTTGCGGACATCATCGGGTACCCGAGCACGGGGCGACGGCTGAAATTGGCGAGCAGCGACGAGGTGATACCCATTCCGGGAAGGACGGCGATATACACCTCTGGATGGCCGAAGAACCAGAAGAGGTGCAGCCAGAGCAGCGGCGAGCCTTCGCCGTGGGAACGAATGTGTCCGGCGACGAGGTCGCCCGTAGGCAGAAAAAAGCTGGTGCCGAAATGGCGGTCGGAGAAGAGCAGCAGCAGCGCAGCGAGCAGGACGCTGAACGAGACCAGCACGAGCAGCGACGCGACCAGCCAGGACCAGACGGTGAGCGGCATTCGGTTGAGAGTCATGCCTTCGCAGCGTTCGCCGACGATGGTGGCGAGGATGTTGACTGAGCCGATCCACGAGGCGATGCAGAAGATGGCGAGGCTGGCGAGCCACATGTCCAAGCCGAGCGCCTGGCCGGGACCGGCGGCAGCGATGGCGCTGAGTGGGGGATACGCTGTCCAGCCGGAAATGGGCGCTCCTCCGGGAACGACAAACGCGGCGAGCAGGACGAGCAGCGCAAGGGCGGTTAGCCAGAACGAGACCGCATTTATTGTTGGCAGGGCCATGCGGCTCGAGCCGATTTGTTCGGGCAGGACGAGATTCGCGAAGCCGCTCAGCGGCGCGGTGGTGAGGACGAAGAAGACCATCAACGTGCCGTGCATGGTGACGAGGGCGAGGTAGTCTTCGGGCTTGATCTGGCCGAAGAAGGGAAGCGCTAGATCGGGCCAGACGAGGTGAATTTTCATGACCAGCGAGAGGATAGTTCCGGCGGCGACGGCGATGAGCGATAGGAGGAGGTATTGGACTCCGATCATGCGGTGGTTGGTGGTGAAGAGCCAGGGGAGCGGGTTGCGTTTCGTCGTGGGCTGCTTCGCACCTGGCGCGAGTGCATCGAGTTTTTCAGCCCATTGTTGTGCGTCGACTCTTGGGCCGGGGCGAGAATCCGCACTCATGATCCGCCACCGCTTGCTGTTTCTTCGGCGAGACGCTTTTGTTCGTGTTGGCTGAGCCATTGTTGGAATTCTGCTTCGGGTACGACGCGGAGTTTAGCCTCCATGTGTCCGTGACCGAGGCCGCAGACCTGAGAGCAGAGGATTGGGTATTCGCCGGGTGTTGTCGGAGTGAAGTGAACGTGCAAGGTGAGGCCGGGGACGGCATTCTGTTTGAGCCTCATGCCGGGGATGAAGAGTCCGTGAATGACGTCGTGGGCGCGCAGACGGAGATCGACTTCGCGGCCAGCGGGAAGGACGAGTTCGCTGTTGACGATGTCGTCGTTGCCTTGCGAGTCTTTGGGGTTGAGACCAAGGGGATTGCCTGCACCAGCGTTGACGAGCATCGGCGACGTTGCGCCGAAGGTTGCGTCCTGACCGGGGTAGCGGAAGTACCACTGGAACTGGACGCCGACGACTTCGACCTGCATCGCGGTTGGGGACGGACCTTCGAATCGATCGACCGCCCAGAGTTGCTGCGCGGTGATGGCCATCCAGATGTAGAGGCCGCAGAGGGCGATGAGCGGAAACAACTCGGCGCGAGAAAATCTGGGCAGACTTGCTTCGCGGCGGCCTTTGAGGAATGTGATTCCGAGCAGAAGGTGGGCGAGGAGGAAGAGAACCGCGATGATAATGAGGTTGGTCTTCATCAGCCGGTCGAGCGCGAGGCCGTGGAGAGCGCCGTTGGCCGGCATCCAGAGCGACGATAACCAAAATGTCGCGGCGAGCAATTTCAGAACCCCGAGGATATCTTAAGCGCTTGCGATTTCCGGTTGCGACCCGGCCGCTGGATCAGCACCCGAAACTTTCGTGCGGCGGACAAGATCAACGAAAAAGCGGTGCACTCGGCGATCTTCGGAGAGTTCGGGATGGAAGGTTGCGGCCATTAGCTTGCCCTGGCGCACGAGGACGGGGAAGCCGTCACGGTCGGCGAGGACTTCGGCGTCTTTGCTGACTTGGGTGATGCGGGGGGCGCGGATGTAGACCATCTCCAGTGGGCCGCCGGGCAGGGAAGTCTCGTGGGTGATGATCGCGCTGTCGATCTGTCGGCCGTAGGCGTTGCGCTCGACCGTCGCATCGAAGACGCCGAGGCTGGCTTGTGGAGGATGCAGGACTTCCTTGGCGAGCAGGATGCATCCGGCGCAGGTGCCGAAGGTGGGTTTGGTTTCGGCGAAGTTCTTGAGCGAGTCGAGAAAGGCGCCGCGCTCGAGGAACTTCAGCATGGTGGTCGACTCTCCGCCGGGAATAATGAGTCCATCGAGGCGGGTCAGCTCTTCGGGAGTGCGCACCAGGACTGGCTCGGCTCCGGCTTCAGTGAGAGCTGCGGCGTGGGCGGCGTAGTCGCCCTGGATGGCGAGGACGCCGATGATTGGGCGTGTTTCATTCGGCCCTGCAGAGCCGGAGGTCGCCGCCAATTACCAGCCTCGGGTTTGCAATAACTGCGACTCTTCGAGGGCCGCGACGGCGAGCCCCTTCATCGTGCCGGTCACTTCTTCGCTGGCTTCGGCGAGAATCTTCGGGTTGTCGAAATGGGTTGTCGCAATCACGATGGCCTTGGCGCGGGAGACAGCTTCGGCGCGTTCCTCAGGATTTCTTGAGGTACCTACTTGTTCACTGATGCAGAGCCCTATCTCGGCATCCTTCTTGGTCCAATTCTCGACATCGAGCGGGGTAGCGCGTTCTTTCATGAATATTCCGGAGCCGACGAAGACTGCTTCGGCGCCGAGTTGCATCATGAGAGACGCGTCAGCGGGAGTGGCGATGCCACCGGCGGAGAAGTTGGGCACTGGCAGCTTGCCGGTTTTCGCGACCATGTGAACTAGCTCGTAGGGCGCGCGATGCTCTTTGGCCGCGGCATAAAGTTCTTCTTCACCTAATACAGTCAACGCCTTCATTTCCTTGACGATCTGGCGCATGTGCTTGACGGCGTGGACGACGTCGCCGGTGCCGGCTTCGCCTTTGGTGCGAATCATGGCTGCGCCTTCGGCGATGCGGCGCAAGGCCTCGCCGAGGTCGCGCGCTCCGCAGACGAAGGGAGTGGTGAAGGCGTGTTTATCGATGTGATGGGCTTCGTCGGCCGGAGTGAGGACCTCGGATTCGTCGATGAAGTCGACGCCGAGATGCTGCAGCACCTGGGCCTCGGCGAAGTGGCCGATGCGGGCCTTGGCCATGACCGGGATTGAAACGGTTTCAATGATTTGCTTGATCAGCTTCGGGTTCGCCATACGGGCGACTCCACCCTCGGCCCGGATCATTGCGGGCACGCGTTCGAGGGCCATCACCGCGACTGCTCCCGACTCTTCGGCGATGCGCGCCTGCTCGACGTTCATCACGTCCATGATGACGCCGCCCTTGAGCATCTCGGCGAGGCCGAGTTTCAGCCTGAGGTGGTTTGCGCTTGTGTAGCTGCCGTTGGTACCGCTCTTTGCCACTTCGACCATGTCTTGCTTCTCCTGTTTACGCAGGCCACGCTGGCCGCGTCCGATCCTTTTAATCTGTCTTTACCAGTTTAACAGCGCTGGCGAGATCGGCACCGACTATGATTTGGGCGTAGGTTCGCAGTTTCGCTTGCGGCATCTGTGACCTCACGATACTCATTGCAGTGAAAGGAAACGCATGTCGTCTTCGACCCAAGTGCCTGCGGCAAATCGCGCACCGATTGAGATCTTGATCAGCCCGTTCACCAGGTTCGCGAAGATGGAGGCGGCTGGCGGGATCCTGCTGCTGATTGCCACGGTGATCGCGCTGGTCTGGGCCAACTCGCCTTGGGAGCACAGCTATCACGACATCTGGCACACAACCTTCACTCTGGGGGTGGGGAATTACGTTCTTTCGTGGAGCCGGCATATCTGGATCAACGATGGCCTGATGGCCATTTTCTTCTTCCTGGTGGGGCTGGAGATCAAGCGCGAGGTCTTGATTGGGGAACTGTCATCGCTGAAACAGGCGGCGTTTCCGTTTATGGCGGCCTTGGGCGGCTCGATCGTTCCCGCGCTTTTTTATCTGGCCTTGAATCACAGCGATATTCATGCTCGCGGATGGGGCATCCCGATGGCCACCGATATCGCCTTTGCGCTTGGCGTGCTGGCCCTGCTGGGCAATAAGGTGCCGACATCGCTCAAAGTCTTTGTGGCCGCGTTGGCGATCGTCGACGACATTTTCGGGGTATTAGTGATCGCCCTCTTTTATACCGCCCACATTTCGTATGTGAGCCTCGGATTAGGATTATTCGGCGTCGGCATTTCGTTCCTGGCGAACCGGGCGGGCATCCGCCAACCGGCGGTGTACGCGTTTATTGGCGTATTCGTGTGGTTTGCGGTTTTGCAGTCCGGGGTTCACGCGACGATCGCCGGGGTGTTGCTGGCGTTTTCGATCCCGGTCAAGAGCTCGATCGACAAGGAGAGCTTTCTGAGCAAGTGCCGGCGGCTGCTGGACCGGGTGGAGCGCGCGGACCCGAACTCTGCCGAATGCCACGCCTTGATTCACACGCTGGAGAGCCAATGCGAGAAAGTGGACACGCCGCTGCACCGCATCGAGCACTCGCTTGCGCCATGGGTGAGCTTTGTAATCATGCCGATCTTTGCTTTCTCGAATGCGGGAGTGCATGTTCTGGGCAAGATCGAGGCGTCGGTGCAGAATCCGGTGACGCTCGGAGTGATACTGGGGCTATTGCTTGGCAAGCCGCTGGGGATTATGAGCTTTGCATGGCTGGCGCACAAGACGAAGCTGGGAGCTCCGCCAGCCGGGGTCGAGTGGCGGCAGATCTTCGGAGCGAGCTGGCTGTGCGGCATCGGCTTCACGATGTCGCTGTTCATCGCCGGGCTGGCGCTGGAGTCCGATCAGATTATCGATATGGCCAAGATCGGTACGCTGGCCGCGTCGTGGACGGCAGGGGTCGTTGGCAGCCTGGTTTTGCTGGGCGCTTACCGGCATGCGGCTCTCCCAACCACTTAGAGGTAAGATCTAGAACGGTTCGAACGGGAAATATTCGAAGATGCCGAGAGCGGGCAGTGAAAATAATGGTTCTCGGCGCAGGCGTTCAGGGGACATTTTATGCTGTTCGCCTCGCGCGCGCAGGCCACGACGTAACTCTGATTGCGCGTGGTAAGCGAGCGGCGGAGCTTCATAGGCAAGGAGCCGTTATAGAAGATGTTCTGAGCGCGCGATCCGACACGTTGTACCTGCCGGTCATAGAGCGCCTATCTCCCGGCACGCAAGCCGACGTGTGTCTCGTCGCCGTGCGTCGTGAACAGATTGCGGAGATTTTGTTCGATCTGATGAGAGCGCCGGCGATCGGGCGCATCGTTTTCATGGTCAACCACGCCAACGGTTCGAACGACATTCTCGATGCTTTGAGTCCAGCGCGCGTAGTTCTGGCATTCCCCGGAGCGGCGGGTGGTATCGAGAGTGGGGTGGATCGTTACGTAGAGATACGCCAACAGCGAACGGCTGTCGACGCCAATGCGACAGACATCATCTCGCTATTCCGAGGCGCCGGTTTTCGCGTGGCCCGGGTGCAGTACATGGATGCCTGGCTCCGCCGTCACGCCGTATTCGTGACAGCTGTCGCCGGGGCGCTGTACGAGGAAGGCGGGGATGCCCGACGCCTTGCGGCGAGTGCGGAGGGTGTTGGCACCTTGATCAGAGCGATACGCGAGGGCTGGTCCTCGATGGATCGGCGAGGCGTCAAGCCGGCTCCTCTCGCCCTGCGCGCAATTTTTTGCTGGGTTCCTCAGCCGTTTGCTATCGCCTATTGGCAACGCCTTCTTGGTTCGGTGCGTGGCGAGTTCTATTTTGCTCGTCACGCACGGCACGCCCCAAAGGAAATGGCGGCGCTTGCTGCGGACGTAGTTGAGCTTCTCGATGATGTGCCCACGCCCTGTCTCGACAGGCTCTACGCTGCAATCAATCGGTCAGTAGTCCAATAGCACTGCATGGAGTTGTGCTTGTTCCGCAAGGGTGAGGCATGAAGAATCTCTTTGAAGCGGCGACCGTGGAAGAAGTCCAGCTGCGAATCGTGCGGCTGTTGCCGGATAGCGAGAGGCTATGGGGCAAGATGACGTCTGCCCAGGCAATGGCGCATTGTTCCATGAGCATGGAGTGGGCGGTTGGGGAAAAGACTCCGCCGCGGATGTTTGTGGGGCGGATTCTTGGAGCATTCGTGAAGCCGATGGTGTTCAAAGATGACGCACCGCTGCGCCGGAATTCTCCGACGTCGCCGGTCTTGATCGTGCAAGGCGATCGGAACCTTGAGATAGAGCGGGAGCGGTTGCGCGGCTTAGTGGACCGGTTTTGCCAGGCAGGGCAACAGGGGTGCACGACTCATCCGCATAGCTTCTTTGGTCGACTTACGCCAGAGGAGTGGGCAATCCTGATGTACAAACACCTGGACCATCATCTGCGACAGTTTGGAGTCTAGGCCGGGGGGTGCGACGTCTGTCTGAGATTCTGGGAGGCGCGTGGCGCTTCACTGACGACGCGGCCTCGCTGTATACTCAGGTCTGTTATGGGGCAATCATTACCTGAATCTGGGGCGCCGGGAAAGACGTTCTACATCGAAACTTTCGGCTGCCAGATGAATGTCCATGACTCGGAAAAGGTCATAGGGACGCTGGAGCATGAAGGCTATGCCCAGGTGCAGGTCGAGGAAGAAGCAGACCTGATCCTTTATAACACCTGCTCGATTCGCGACAAGGCCGAGCAGAAGGTCTTTAATCGGCTCAACGATTACAAGAAGCTGCATAAGCAGGGAAAGCGTTTCGCTGTGCTCGGGTGCGTTGCGCAACAGGAGGGCGAACGAATCTTTGAGCGTGCGCCGTATGTCTCGCTCGTGTCGGGGTCGGCTTCCTACCGGAAGCTGCCGGAGATGCTGGCGAGGCTCGAGGCTGGTGAGAGCCGAATCACGGGGCTGGACGACCGGCAGACGGACGAGACCTTTGAGACTGAGTTCACCGCGCGCAGCAATCCCTATCGTGGCTACATCACAATCATTGAGGGCTGCGACAAGTTTTGCGCCTACTGCGTAGTGCCGTTTACGCGGGGCAAGGAGCGCAGCCGCACCTCTACCTCGGTGCTCGCCGAGGCGCGGCGGATGGCAGGGAGCGGCTATACGGAGATTCAACTGCTTGGGCAAAACGTGAACTCGTATCGTGATCCGGAAGGGAAGCGAAGCTTCGCGGAGCTGCTGGCGGCGGTTGGCGAGTTGGAGGGGATTCGCCGGGTTCGGTTTACGACCTCACATCCGCGCGACTTTACTCCGGACATCGTCCAGGCGATCGACGCTGTTCCGGAGCTCTGCGACCATGTTCATCTTCCGGTGCAGAGCGGATCTTCGGGGGTGCTTGCGCGGATGAACCGGGAGTACACACGGGAGCAGTACCTTGAACGGGTCTCCTGGGTGAAGGCGGCGAAGCGGCCGATCAGCATGACGACGGACATCATTGTTGGATTTCCCGGGGAGACTGTAGGGGATTTTATCGAGACGATGGACCTGCTGGCGGAGGTTCAATACGACGCGGTGTTTGCGTTCAAGTATTCACCGCGACCGAATACGCCTGCGATTCACATGGCCGATTCCCTTCCGGAAGAGGAGAAATCGCAGCGGCTGCAATCGCTGCTTGATCGTCAACGCGAGATTCAAAGAGTCAATTACAACAAGCAGATAAGCGATATTTATGAGGCTGCGGTTGAGGGACATAACCAGCAACGCGGACAGGTGATTGGGCGCACGAGCCAGAACAAGACGTTGAACTTCACGACGGCAAGCCCGATTTTGCCGGCACCGGGAAGTTATGTCTCGGTTAGGGTGACGGCGGCGTTTCCGAATAGCCTGGTTGGTGAAGCAGTACAGGTTTAATCATTTCTGGCGAGGGATCGACCTCGGTCGAAGGGAGGGCGCTATGGAGATCGAAATGAAGATTCGCGGCCTAATGGTCGACCAGGCGACGAATGCGCCGATCGTGCTCCTAAAAGACGTCTCCAGCGATATTTTGCTGCCAATTTGGGTTGGGGTGCCGGAGTTCAACGCAATCATCGTTGAAGTTGAGCGGGCGACGCTGCCGCGGCCGATGACTCACGATTTGTTAAAGAACCTCATCCATGGGTTGAATGCCGAAATACAACGCATTGTTATTACTGAGCTTAGGGACGATACGTTTTTTGCCGTCATCTGGATGGAGCAGAATGGCGAGCCGGTGACGCTGGATGCCAGGCCTTCGGACGCGATTGCGCTTGCGCTGCGGGCGGATTGCCCGATCTTCGTGCATGAAGACGTGCTGAAGGCGGCCAAGGTAGTTCCGAACACGGCCGATTCGAGATCAGCAGAGGAGCTGCAACGTTGGCTGGAAAACCTCAACGATGAGGATATGGGCCGCTACAAGATGTAGAAAAGAGGGAAATCGCTCTGCCTCATCTTTAGTTAACAGAATATCTGTTATCAGACGTAAAGCCGCGGTACTCACTATAGCCTGTAAATCCCTGGTTTATCCGCTACTCGGTGGCGTCTTCGTCGATCTTCTTAAACAGCTCCGCGAGCGACAGATAAATTGAGGTGTCGGCAACCTCAAATCGCTCCGTACGCACCCAATTGCCATCACTGCAATTCCAGCCCTCGCGCTTTTGAGGATCGACGACCCAGATATTCGGCACGCCGAACTCGATGTAATTCTGGATTTTCTTGTCCATGCGGGAGTGCCTGTCTTCGGGCGAAAGAACTTCGATGGCGATCAACTGGGGCCGGCTGAAAACCTGTTCGACAGGAGTGGAACGCAAGAATACGCTCACGTCGGGTATTCGAACCGTGGTGGCGGCGACCCGCGTCCGCTGTTCGATCACGGAGCGGACACGCCATTCCTTCCCGTGCACGCTGAACCAGAAACAAATTTCCTGCTGAACCATGCTGTGATCAAACTCACCCACGTTCCGCTCCTCCAACTCGCCGTCGACGTAATCGACGTCAGGCTCGTAGACGCTGCTTAGATAGAGATCAAGAGAGACCTGGGTTGCGGTCGCCATGGGCCTTTTCTCCTTTGTACTAACGCTCTCATGATAGTCCACCGGCCGCCCAATTCCGATTACCTGCGGGCACGGTACTCGTTTCCCGTCTAAAGCTGATACGGAACACGAATTCCTAGAGCGATAGCGGGAAAATCTCGGGTGTTGCGTGTGATCAGGCTGGATGACGCGACTTGTGCAGTAGCGAGAATCACGGCGTCAGGTAGCTTCAAGCGACTTTCCCGGCGAAGGATAATCGCCCGTTCGGCAACCGGCGGCGTAAGTTCGAGCCGTTCGAAGACGGCTAGCAACGCCCGGCAGGCTGCCTCAGTCTCCTCGGTGGCGCCTGCCATGACCTCAATCCAGGTAATAATGCTGACGGCCTTTTCCGGATAGCGGCGAACTTCCTTGCGGGCGAGTTCGTGGCCGTTGAGGAAGTCAATCAGGATGTTGGTGTCGAAGAGCGCCTTCACCACTCGTCCCGGAGTCTGCGTTGATACTTGACCCCGTCCTCTCCGCCCTTCCAAATGCCAAATGCTATGTCTTCGGGACGAGTCGGTTGCGTCTCAACGTAAGTGGCGATGGCTTGGCGAATGACTTCAGCACGCGAGAGCTTCTTCGCCTTACTGATCGCTGTCAACTTGGCGAGCTGAGGTTCCGGAATATCGACCAGCGTTCTCATGATATATACGGCATGATATCATGCCTCCATCCTCTCACGTTTTCGCGGTTGAACATTTCTGATATCGCCTGCGCAGATCCCGCTTGCAAATGGGCTATGCGGGATGCCTTGCCAGCCTCGATTTTCTGCTCCATTCCAGTAACACCAGCGTCGCGATGAAGACCAATGCGATGGTGAGGCCGATCCAGACGCCGAAGACTCCGAGTTTGCCGCTGAAGCAGAGCAAGTAGCCGAGTGGCAGTCCGATGATCCAATAACCGATGAAGTTCAGGACCATTGGCGCCTTGGTATGGCCCAGGCCGCGGAGTGCACCCGTGGTCGCGGTTTGGATCCCGTCGAATATCTGGAAAGCCGCCGCAAGAGCCAGCAGCGGTGCGCCGATGGCCAAGACCCGAGGATCGGGACTGTAAATCCAGACGATGCGATGCGGAAAGGCGGTCAGCACGACCGCCATCAGCGCCATGAATGTGGCGGCCACTCCTATCGCCAGGTATCCGGTTCGGCGGGCACGGGCCAAGTTTCCTGCACCGATATTGTGACCGACGGCTACGGCTGCGGCCGCTGAGATTCCCAACGGAACCATGTAGGTAACGCTTGCAATATTCAGCGCAATTTGATGAGCTGCAAGACTATCGGCGCTCAGCTTTGCGGCGATAACGGTGGCTCCGCCAAAGGCGCCAATCTCAAAGATCATCTGCGTGGCTGCTGGACCGCCAAGCTGCAGGATACGGAGAATCCGCTTCTTATTAGGCAATGGAAACTTAGCCAGGAAGGACCCTCCTCCTTTGCGCTCATGCCAGACGGCGACCACGACGAGAAATCCTGCCATGTAAACGCGGGCGAGGACGGTAGAGAGCGCAGAGCCACGAACGCCCATCTCTGGCAGGCCAAACTTCCCGTAAATGAGGAGCCAGTTCCCTACCAGGTTGACGAGGTTCGCGGTGACCAGCGCGAAGGTGACCGGCTTCACAATGTGCATGCCTTGCAGGTAGCGGCGGAAGCAGGCGTAAGTAAGCAGCCAGGGCGTGCCCCAGTTCAACAGGCGCAGATAGTCGGCGGTTTGCGAGGCGACGGCGGTATTGGTCCCCCAGCGTGGAAGCAGCGCCGGAATCCATTGCACGATCAGCATGACCGGTACGCTGAATAGAAGGACGATGTAAATGCCCTGCATCACCCATTCACGACAATCGGCATGGTCACCGCGACCGTAGGCCTGCGAGACGAGCGTGTCCAGACCGAGCAAGAGCCCGGCGCCGAAGAGCGCAGGGATGTAGTAGAGCGAGCTGCTGAGGCCGACCGCGCCGATGGCCTCCGGGCTGAGTCGGCCGACCATAATGGTGTCGACGACCGACATCAACATCCAGGCTAGTTCGGAGAGAACGACGGGGATGGCGAGCCGCAGTAAAGCGTGTAACTCGCCACGGAAGTCCCATCGGCCAGGCGCGGCCACTTTTTCCTGATCGAGTTGTTCCACCTTTCCGAGTTGCGACGGCATCGTGCTCCTCAGTATCTCTTGTGCGGACGCTCGTGTACATCTTTCGACTTCGACGGAATAGAATTTGCAGGTTGGGGCCGGGAGGTGATCTTCTCGTCTGACTCCTCAGGAGGGACCCGCTGGAAATTGGAGCATCGAAACCGCATTGGCGAGACGGCTTGGCTGGCATCTCACAGCGCAGTCTCGCGCCAGGCCTGCTCATTGGGTTGTGGATGGCGACCACGATTCTGGCGGGCGCGCAGCAGCTTCCTGAGCCTTTTCCAGCCTCTGCGAGCGACGTTCAAGCCACTTATACGCGGCTGCTGACGGCGATTACCAAGATTCCGATCTTCGACAACCATGGCCACCCGGGGTTTGCTGACGATCCCGATGTGGACGCGATGACATCGCCGCCAGACGGCAGCGTGCCTTACCGGCTGCGGACGGGAAATCCTGAGTTGATCGCGGCCTCGAAGGACCTCTTTGGCTATCCGTATGACGATGCGACCCCCGAACATCTGCAGTGGCTGGCGAAGAAGAAGGCCGAGCTGCGGCGGCAGGAGACGGGCTATACGTACTTCGACGGCATTCTCGACCGGCTTAATATCGAGACAGCCGTCGCCAACCGGGTGAGGATGCCGCCTTATCTCGACCCGAAACGATTTCGGTGGGTCTTCTTTGTCGATTCGCTGCTCTTCCCTTTTAGCAACCAGAGTTTCATTGCTCGGAATGGCGACCTGGCAATTTATGTTCCGATGCAGGAGAAGAAGTTGCATTATGAACTGGCGCAGGAAGGGTTAGTCGCATTGCCAGCCAACCTTGGGGACTACCTGCTCTTCGTTCGCCACCTGTTGGAAGACAACCAGCGCCAGGGCGGGGTGGGGATCAAGTTTGAGATTGGATATTTTCGGGCGCTCCACTTTGACGATCCGCCGGAGGCGACGGCTGCGGCGGTCTACGCGAAGTACCGAGCTGGTGGAGTTCCGACCGACGCCGAGTATAAAGGCTTTCAGGATTATCTTTTTCGCTATCTGATTCGCGAGGCGGGAAAGATGCACTTGCCGGTGCAGATTCACACGGCGGTCGGCACGGGGGACTTCTACAACGTTACGGGCAGCACGGCGCTGAATCTTGAGAATGTATTGCGCGATCCGCGCTATGACAAGACGACCTTTGTGCTGCTCCATGGGGGTTATCCGTTTCAGGAGCAGGCGATCTGGCTGACGACGCGGAAGAACGTCTATCTGGATTCCTCGCTGATGGAGCTGTATCTCTATCCGGCGGATTTCAAGACGGCGCTGCGACACTGGCTGCTGCTATTTCCAGACAAGGTGGTCTTCGGCTCAGATGCCTTCCCTTTCAGCGATTCGGTTGGCGCGGAGGAGAGTTATTGGATGGCGGTGCGGACGGCACGTACTTCGCTGGCGGCTGCGCTGGCCGAGATGGTGGTGAACCATGAGATCACAGAAGACCAGGCATTAGGTTTCGCTCATGGATATTTGCATGACAACGCGGCTGCTTTGTATTCCCATTGACGGCAGTCGAAGGTTGTTGTCGTGTTCGGGTTATGATTTCTGGGGAGAGAAAACGTTTTCGGGAAACATTTGTGGAGGAGAATATAACCATGGCGACGAGGAAGAGCCGACGCGAGTTCCTGAAGACTAGCGCGGCGGCGACAGCCGGGGTAATGGTCTCACGCGGCGGACGTGCATGGGGCGCCGTCGCAACTTCCGGCTCCGGTCGCACCGCGCTGGAGCAGTTCAACTATGCGGACGTGCAACTGCTGGACGGCCCCATGCTGGAGCAATTCAAGCAGAACCATGCGCTGTTTCTAAACCTGAATGAAGACAGCCTGCTGAAACCGTTCCGCCAACTCGCAGGGCAGGCCGCACCCGGCGAAGACATGGGTGGATGGTATTCGCCTTCGCCTGACTTCGATCCTCCGAAGAACATGGCGGGATATATTCCCGGCCACAGCTTTGGGCAGTACCTATCGGGTCTCTCGCGGGCTTACGCGGTCACCGGCGATCAGGCGACGCAGGCCAAGATCCATCGTCTGGTGATGGGCTTTGCGCCGACGATCACGCCCAAGTTTTATCAGGGCTATTGCATTCCCTGTTATACATTCGACAAGACGAATTGTGGATTGATCGACGCGCACGAGTTCGCCGGCGATCCTGACGCTCTTGCTGTGCTGAATCATGCGACGGACGCGGTGATGCCCTGGCTTCCGCCGAAGGCGCTTAATCGCGAAGAGATGATGGCGCGGCCGCATCCAAATATCTCCTACACCTGGGACGAGAGCTACACGCTGCCGGAGAATTTCTATCTTGCGTATCAACGCGGGGCCGGCGCGCGTTTCCATCAGCTAGCCGTTCGGTTTCTCGAAGACGATACCTACTTCAATCCGCTGGCCGAGAACGAGAACGTGCTGCCTGGTCAACACGCTTACAGTCACGTCAATGCCCTGTGCTCGGCGATGCAGGCTTATTTAATGGATGGCAGTGAGAAGCATCTTCGCGCGGCGCGCAATGGTTTTCAGTTTGTGGTCGATCAGAGTTTTGCGACCGGGGGCTGGGGCCCAAACGAGACCTTTCAGAAGCCGGGTTCGGATGGCCTGGCGAAATCGCTGACGACGACGCACAGCAGCTTTGAAACTCCCTGCGGCGCTTATGGACACTTCAAGATCGCGCGCTATCTTATGCGCGTGACTCGCGACAGCAAGTATGGCGACAGCATGGAGAGGGTGCTCTACAACACGATCCTGGGCGCGAAGCCGATTCGCCCGGACGGCGTGAGCTTCTACTACTCGGACTACAACATGAACGCGGTGAAGTCGGACTATGAGCAGAAATGGCCGTGCTGCTCGGGGACATTTCCACAGCTCGCAGCGGATTATGGGATCAGCTCTTACTTCCGCAATCAGAAGGGCGTCTATGTGAACCTTTATGTGCCGTCACGAGTGAGCTGGAGGCAAGGCAGCGCGCGGGTGACGTTGATCCAGGAGACGCAGTATCCGACGGTCGGTGAAACCAGTTTGAGATTAGCAATGGACCGTGAGGAACCCTTTGTCGTGGCGCTGCGGATTCCGGCATGGGCGGGCAAAGGCACGCGCCTGACGATCAACGGAGTAACATCCGACGTTGCACTGACTCCGGGGAGCTGGGCGGACCTGAACCGCACCTGGAAGGACGGCGATCGAATAGAGCTCTCGCTCGATATGCCGCTGCGGCTCGTTCCGTTGGACGCGCAGCACGCTAATCTGGCCGCTCTCGCCCGCGGTCCGGTGACGTTCTTTGCTATTGAGCAGGGATCAGCGATGATGACTCAGAAGCAGATGTTGGCTGCGCGCCAATTAGGTTCCGAGTCCGCGGACTGGGTCGTCGAGACGGACCGCGCCAAGATTATGATGAGGCCGTTTTCCGATATCACGACGGAGCGTTATCGGCTCTATCAGCAGGTGTAGCTCTCGTTGGCTCCGGCGCGACTAGAATGGACTGAGCCATGAGCGCCGCGACTCCAGAGCTAACCTCTCCATCCGCCGAACTTCAATTAAGCCGACCCGAGCTTATCCTTACTAACGCATTCATTGGCGGTGAGCGCGTCTCTGCCGCGAGCGGCCAGACGCTTGCGGTGAAGAACCCCGCGACCGGCACGTTGATCGCCACCGTTCCCGATTGCGGAGCGGTCGAGGCGCGGGCCGCTGTTGACGCGGCTTGGGCAGCTTTTCCGAAATGGAAGGCTCGCACCGCGAAGGAGCGTTCGGCGGTATTGAAGCGCTGGTTTGCGCTGATGATCGAGAACCAGGAAGATCTGGCCAAGTTGATCTCGATGGAGCAGGGCAAGCCGTTGACTGAGAGCCGCGGTGAGATTGCTTATTCGGCTGGGTATGTGGAGTGGTTTGCCGAAGAAGCGAAGCGAGCGTATGGCGAGGTGATTCCTGAGCCTGTGCGTGGACGCAAGCTGATTGTAGTGAAGGAGCCGGTGGGTGTGGTCGCGACGATCACGCCGTGGAACTTTCCGTTGGCGATGCTGGCGCGCAAGGTGGCCCCAGCAGTTGCGGCAGGATGCACCGTGGTGTCGAAGCCGGATGCGGCAACTCCGCTGTCGGCGCTGGCGTTCGCAGTTCTGGGCGAGCAGGCGGGATTGCCTGCGGGAGTCTTCAACGTCGTGACGGCCGGGCGGGCGCATGACGCCGGAGTGGTTGGCGAGTGGATGCAGTCTTCGGTGGTGCGGAAGGTCTCGTTCACCGGGTCGACGGTTGTGGGTAAGCACTTGATGCGGCAGAGCGCGGACACGCTGAAAAAGCTTTCGCTTGAGTTGGGTGGCAATGCTCCCTTTCTTGTATTTGATGATGCGGATCTGGATGCTGCCGTCGCAGGCGCCATCGCGGCTAAGTTTCGCAACTCAGGACAAACTTGCGTCTGTGCGAATCGCATTCTGGTGCAGGACAATATTTATGACTCCTTTGCTGAGAGACTTGCCGCGGCGGCAGCGAAGCTACGAGTTGCGCCTGCTTCGCAGCCGGATGCTGAGCAGGGACCGCTAATTCATGAACGGGCATTGTCGAAAGTGGAAGATCACCTTCAGGATGCTCTCGCTCATGGGGCGCGAGTCTTGACCGGCGGTCATCGGCATGCGCTGGGACATAACTTCTTTGAGCCAACGGTGCTGGCGGATGTGACTCCGGCGATGAAGATTGCGCATGAAGAGACCTTTGGGCCGATTGCGCCGTTGTTTCGCTTTCACGATGAAGCCGAGGCGCTAGCGATGGCGAATAATTCTCCGTTTGGGCTGGCGGCTTATTTCTACGCGCGAGACATTGGCCGCATCTGGCGAATCGCGGCTGGTTTGCAGGCGGGGATGGTGGGCATCAATGAAGGAATTATCTCGACTGAGGTTGCTCCTTTTGGCGGGGTGAAGGAGTCAGGCTTTGGGCGCGAAGGCGCGCGGCAGGGCCTGGATGAATATCTGAACTTGAAATACCTTTGCATGGGTGGATTGGGATCGTGAAGACTGGCCCGGGCAATCGTGACCGATAAAGGCGAGAATTCTCCGCGTGTGGAAGTCGTTGCAGCCGCACCCGAGCAGGAGCCGGTCCTGGCGAATCTGCTGGAGTTGTATGTGCACGACTTCAGCGAGTTTCTGGATTTGAATATTGGAGAAGATGGCAGGTTTGGCTACCCCTCACTTCCGCTCTATTGGTCAGAATCTGACCGTCATCCATTTCTGATCTGGGCTGGTGGCAAGCTTGCGGGACTGGCGTTGGTGAAGAAGGGATCGGAGGCCTCCGGCAGTGATGCGGTCTGGGACATGGCCGAGTTTTTCGTTCTTCGCCGCTGCCGCGGACGCGGCGTTGGAACTCTGGCGGCGCATCAGGTTTGGAGGCGGTTTCCAGGAACTTGGGAAGTTCGAGTAATGCAGAGGAATTCACTGGCGCGGCACTTCTGGTCGCGAGCCATCTCGACCTTCGCCGGAGAAACGATTCAGCCTGTTCGTGTCGAGAAGAATGGGGAACCTTGGGATCTGTTTTCATTTTGGTCCAAGCAGGTCGACGCTTCGGAAAGCCACACAAAGGACCCTAGCCGATGAGGTTGTTCCGCTTCTCTGCTCTCTCACTTTTATTTCTTGTATTTGTAACCGTCGCAGTTCCACAAGTCTCAACGCCCGCGCCTGTGCCGCTTTGGCCGCAGGGTGCGCCGGGAGCTTTGGGCGATGCGAGTCCGGGCGATCAGCCGAGGATCACTCCATTCCCTGCTCCGAAGATGCCGGGACATGAAACGCATACGGCGGTGCTGATTTTGCCTGGTGGCTCATACGCGCATCTGGCGACCGACCATGAGGGCGTGCAGGTGGCGAAGTGGCTGAACAACCTGGGCGTCACCGCGTTCATGTTGGAGTACCGGTTGGGGCCGAAGTATCACCACCCGATCGAGATGAATGACGCCAAACGGGCGTTGCGCTGGGTGCGGAGCCACGCGGCGGAGTATGGATACGATCCGAACCGAGTCGGGGTGTGGGGATTTTCGGCGGGTGGACATCTGGCTTCGACGCTGGGAACTCATTTCGATGCGGGCGATCCAGCTGCTGCCGATCCGATTGACCGGTTGAGCAGCCGGCCAGATTTCATGATTTTGAGCTATCCGGTGATTGGGCCGATTGGGCCAGCTTCGGTTGGCTCATTCGATAACCTGTTGGGAAAAACCGCAGATCCTGCGCTGGTCGAGGAGATGACAAACGATCATCATGTGACAGCGCAGACTCCGATGACATTTCTGGTCGCGGCGGATGACGATAAGGCTGTCTTTCCTGAGAACAGCGTGAATTTCTATTTGGCGCTGCGCAAGGCTGGTGTGCCGGCAGAGATGCATATCTACCTGCATGGCGGACATGGGTTTGGGCTTGCGCCGTTCGACCCGGTGTTGTCTTCCTGGACGGGCCGGCTGGCTGATTGGCTGCGAGTAAACGGTTGGCTGGGGACAAATTGATCTTCGTCGAAGGAGCCAGGCTATGAGCAAAGCTAAGCAGACGATCGACCCTCGGTTGAAACCCTGTTTCGCCACGCTCTCAAAGCCTGCCCAGCGAGCTTTGATCTCGAACGGAATCTTCTCAGAGAACGATCTCGCCAAATGGACCTTGGCTGACGTTAAGAAGATGCACGGCATTGGGCCCTCTGCGGTGCCAATTCTCGCTCAGGCCTTGGCGGAAGCCGGGCTGAAATTCAAATCCTGATCTGGCTATACTGCGTTCATGAATGTGGCGGGTGCTTCAACGGTTTTTCAGGTGAAAGAGCTGGCAAACTCTCTTCGCTTCTATTGCGATGTGCTTGGCTTTCACAAGGACTTTGAGTTTGGCCCATACGCGGGTCTGCATCTTGGCGAATGCCATCTTCACTTGTGCGCGCACACAACCTGGAATAGGCCACCTGGCGGCGGGGCTGTCGTTGTGTTTTCTGACGAGGTTGATGCCTATTGGGCAGCGATTAAGGAGCGCGGGGCAGAGATTGCGCTTGAGCCGACGGACGAACCCTATGGGATGCGCGACTTTGTGGTGAGAGATCCGGATGGAAATGTGCTGACGTTTGGTTGTCCGTTGCCGGAGGGTGTAGGGTCGGCGGCGAAGTGAGACTTTGGCTGGGGACGAATTGAGCGGTCTGCTAACGGGCCGCTTTAGCTGAGTTCTGCTTCACTCTGAGCTTCACAATTCTCTCGATGAGGTCGTACGGAATCGACTGATCGAGTGGAAACTGAAGATTGCCCTTCGGTCCGGCATAGGGTGAGATTGCTTTCCCCAATGTTGCATCGCCCCGGACTGGTGGGTAGAGTCCGATGTGCTTCTTGAAGGCGGCGAAGTAGACCAAGATGCCGTTCAGCCTGAAGGCCGGCATTCTGTAGCTGATGGTTTCGTGCGCCGCGGGCGCGGCGTTCCTGATCGTCAGCCGTATTTTCTGGAGGATCGCCTGCACCTCGGGCGAAAACGATTCTATGTACTCGTCGATGTTTGCGGGCGCAGCGCGGCTGGTTGGCATGGTGCCTCCTGAGAAATCCGAGCTATGACGAATGGTACGACTGGCAGCGGGAGTGAGGAAAACGAAGACATTTGGGAAGAACAACGGCCTCCGACGAACCGGAGGCCGTTGCAATTTAGATCAGACCTTTTTACCTCACCTTGAGGTAGATCATGACGAAGGTGAAGAGGGTGAGGGATTCGATGAAGGCAAGACCGAGCACCAGCAGGAGCTGGATGCCGGCGCGGGCTCCGGGGTTGCGGGCGAGTGCCTCAGTGGCCGAGGCGGTTGCCTTGCCCTGGCCGAGTCCGCAGAGACCGGCGGCGATGGCGATGCCGACGCCGGCGCCGATGGGCACCAGGCTGACAGTTCCGCCGCCTTCAGTCCCCTGGGCGAATGCCGGCATTGCAAAGAAGAGAGCCGACAGGGTCATGAGTAGATATTGCAGCTTACGCATTCGAGTTTCTCCTGCTTCCATAAGAATTGCCGTCAGTGGGTGGTTGACGCTCACCGTGCTGGCGCCCTCACGCTAAACGGCGCTTCAGTTCCCGGAGTGGAAGCCGCCTCCGGCTGAAGAGCTTGATATTACCCCGGGCCCGAAGAAGGGGTTTCGACCATGAACCGCAGACAAGCTAGCATCTAGTCCGGCAGCTCCTCATGAGAGGTTGCTTCCGCAAGGTAGATGAAGGCGAGAAGCATCCACACGTAAGCCTGGATCATCGCGACGCCGAAGTGCAGTCCGAGAAAGACGATGGGCAACAGCAAAGGAAGAATCGAAAAGAACACCAGGGTCAGCAAATCGCTGGCAAGCATGTTGGCGTAAAGACGAACGGTGAGCGACATGTTGCGCGCGAGGTGGGAGATGATCTCCACAGGAAGCATCAGCGGAGCGATCCACCACACTGGGCCGACGAAGTGTTTGAAGTAGCCGACCGGGCCCTGAGCGCGGACTCCATGGTAGTTGTAGTAAAGAAAAGTCAACATTGCCAGGCCGAGCGGAACGAAGGGCTTGGCAGTGGGCGTCTCGAGGCCGGGCAACAAGCCGACGCAATTGCAGAGCACAATAAAGACAAAAAGCATTGTGACAAAGGGTAGATGGGGCTCATAGCCGTGCCCGAGAATCGCCTCGCCCTGCGAGCCGACGAACTCGTGGATCATCTCCGCGAGAGACTGCACGGGGTTGGGTCGCTCTACGTTGAGCGTGAGCCGGACGACAACGAAAAAGGCAAGCAGGAAAGAGGCGACGATCAGCTGCAGCGTGACCACATCGGCGAAGGGCGCGCCGGGTGTTTGAGGATGGATGCCGAGGGCCATCATAATGGCCGTCACCGGAGCGCCGAGGAGCGAGTTGAGCAGCTGAGTGATCGAATGGATAAACGCGTGCAGCATAGTTATGAAATGTTCCGCGGTGCTTCAGTTTCGAGTTAACAGAACGGCTTCGATCGAGAGCGCAACCATGGCCAGAGCCAGTCCCGCGATGATCGCATAAACCGCGCCATGCAAACACCTTAGACTAACATAGAGAGCCGCCACGGCGATTAACAAGCGAAGCAAAAACATCGCGATGACAAAGCCGGTCGAGCGGGGTGAGTGCTGCTTGTCGAGTTTGGCGTTGACGACGCGGATGAGCCGCCGGGATTCATAGATGCCGCCGGCGGAGCTGGCCGCTCCGACGACGAAAAGCGCAGCGGATTGCCAGCCGGAGGCGATCCAGATAATCGGCGTGCCGATCAGCGCAAGAATGCCGACGTTGCGGACTGCCCTGAATAGGGCGGCGCTCAGGTCGGCGTCAGTAAAGGTCAGGAGCGAGTTCTCTTCCCGCATCACGGTTTCTTGCTTTTGGGTTTGCCCGCAGCGAGGGCCATTCGCACCGCCTCCAGCATCCCGGCGATCATGCCGAGGATGAGGCCGACGACGGTGATCCAGGTCTGGTGGAACCAGCGGTCGAGCATCGATCCGAAAAACCAGCCGATCAGCACGGCGATAGGCAGCACGAGCGCGATCTGAATGAGGCGCTCTGCCTGAACGAGGGAGTGGGCCAAGGGTTTTTCGGGTTTGGGGTTCGGGTTGGGGGCGTTGAATGGCATGGTAGGCCTTCCACATCTTAAGGTTTGACAGCGCGGATGGCGAATGATGCCGCTGGTTATACTGGCACAGGGGATGGCCAGGCCTAAAGGCCTCATTCGCCTTTGTTATTTCCGAGTGCTAAAGCCCTCGGCTTCCACCAGTCACCGCGAAGACGGATCGCGCTGATACAACAGATGAATATCGAGGCAAGTGAGTGTTTGAATCGGAGTTTGAGCGTGGGCTGTTTGCGCTGCGCCAGGAAAAGCTGCAGCAGATTGCGGCCCTCGGGCAGCGGACTTATCCCAACCAATACATAGCGACGCACACCATCCCGGAGATCCGGGCGAAGTATGGCGAGGCTGCGGCGGAGACGCTTGAAGCGGAGCGCGTGAATGTGTCGGTTGCCGGGCGGTTGATGGCGATTCGCGGCCAGGGCAAGGCCGGCTTTGCGCATTTGCAGCAGAATGGCGAGCGGCTGCAGATTTATGTTCGCCAGGACGCCGTCGGCGAGCAAGGCTTCGCGCTCTACAAGCTGCTCGATCTGGGCGACCACATAGGCGTGACCGGATATTTGTTTCGGACCCGGACCGGCGAGCTGAGCGTTCACGTCGAGACGATCACGTTTCTCGCCAAGGCGATGCTGGCGCTGCCGGAGAAGTATCACGGCCTTTCCGATACGGAACTGCGCTACCGGCAGCGGTATGTCGATCTGTTCATGAACACCGATGTTCGCGAGGTCTTTGTGAAGCGGGCGGCGGTGCTGCGTGCTTTGCGGAAGTTCTTTGACGAGCGCGGATACATAGAGGTTGAGACGCCGATGATGCAGACGATCGCGGGTGGCGCAGCGGCGAAGCCTTTCACGACTCATCACAATGCCCTCGATCTGGATTTGTTCCTGCGCATCGCTCCGGAGCTTTATCTCAAGCGGCTGGTGGTTGGCGGGTTGGATCGGGTCTATGAGATCAATCGGAATTTCCGCAATGAGGGGATCTCGACGCAGCATAATCCCGAGTTCACGATGCTGGAGTTTTATCAGGCTTATGCGAATTATCACGACTTGATGGATTTGACGGAAGAGATCGTTAAGTTTGTGGCAATGGAAGTGAATGGGACTGCGAAGACGAGATTTGGAGATGTAGAGATTAATCTCGGGCAGTGGGAAAGGCTTTCCATGCGAGACGCCATTATCAAATGGTGGCCAGAAGATCTGAACCGAAACCCTCCAACCCTCGAAGCGTTTTCATTTGAGGCTCAAATGCGCCAGTGGGTGGAAGGTTTCAGGAGCGCAACCCTGAACTTTGAATTTAGAAAAGAACCCGTGCCGCGTGGCCGCCCGCTAACAGACCCTGACGAGCTCGAGGCAGTTCAGGAGGCATTTGGTGGCCCCGGGTATAAGCATGAACACGTTCTTTGGGGCGTAATCCGCGAATATCAGGGTGTCTATGACGGTAGCCAGCCATTCGGGAAAGCCGTTGCGAACATCTTCGAATTAGTCGCAGAAGAGCACCTCATCCAGCCGACCATCATCTACGACTTCCCTCTCGCCGTTTCTCCGCTTTCCAAGGTCAAGCCGGACGAGCCGGATTGGGTGGAGCGCTTCGAGTTCTACATAGGGGGCTTCGAAGTCGGCAACGCCTTCAGCGAGTTGAACGATCCTGAAGATCAACGTAAGCGCTTCGAAGCGCAGATCACTGAGCGCGAACGCGGCGACGATGAAGCTCATCAGATGGATGAGGACTATGTGCGGGCGCTGGCTTATGGATTGCCTCCAACGGGCGGCGAAGGGATTGGCATCGATCGGCTGACGATGATCCTGACCGGGTCGAAGTCGATTCGGGATGTGATTTTGTTTCCGTTGATGCGGCCGGTTCAGGGGGAGGCCCAATCCGCGGATATTGAGGAGTTTGATCCGATGCCGTGAAGTTGTCGGACAGTCTGCTCCATCGCACCCTTATCCTGGTAAAGACGGTCGATTGAGAGCGGCGAGATGATTGAAGCCAAAGCCTATCCAGAAAGAACGCGTTGCGTTGGCCTGCTTGCAGGCCTCGGAGTGGGCGCGACGATTCACTACTACAAAGATCTCGCTCTCGCCGCCGAGTCGCACGGACGCACGTTGGACATGGTGATGACCCATGCGCGGACAGCTCGTGTCTTTGAGTATGTCGAGGCGAGAGACCGCGATGGGCTAGCTGCTTACCTACACAGTTTCATCGTTCGGCTACAAGCCGCGGGTGCGGAGTTTGCGGTGGTTCCGGCGGTGACTCCGCATTATTGCATCCGCGAGCTTATGGCTCTCTCTCCGGTGCCGGTGTTGAGCATCTTCGAACCGCTGCTTCGCGACACTGCCCGGAGAGATATTCGCCGTGTCAGCGTGTTTGGAAGCGAACCGGTGATGAAGGCGGGGCTCTACGACCAGCTAGGCAACGTCGAGGTTCTGGCGCACAGGCCGGAGGAGCTACTGTATCTTCGCGAAACCTATCAGGCACTATTGGACACCGGAGTTGGCACGGCGGAGCAACACGCCAGTCTCACAGGGCTGGCCCACACCATACTGGAGCGCGATCGCGTGGATGCTATTGTTCTGGCAGGGACCGACTTGGCGCTGGTCTTCAACGAATCGAATACCGACTTCCCTCACCTTGACTGCGCCGCGCTGCATCTTCAGGCGATCAGGGCTGCGTTATTCGGCGAGGGCGGTTCGCCCGCTTAAGCCGCTTTATGGAGGAGATCTGCGAAGTTATGCTCCTCAACGATGACCACCCTATGTCAGAGCGTCTTTTGATGATCGCCGGTGGTGTGATTTCTCAGCCATGGAACGAGCTCCTCGAAGCGGAATTGGTTCCTCTGGTAGAGGCCTGCGATGAAAGCATAAGCCTGCTTCGACTCAGCGGTGATCTGCTTCCCGTTGATAGCGAGGAAAGTATAAGTGGCGGCAAACGCCGTCCGCTTATTGCCGTCTACAAACGGGTGGTTTTGCGCGAGGCTCTCCCACAGGGCGGACGCTTCTTCGATCAGGTCGGAATAATAGCCCGTCTGCGGACGATAGATTGCCGCCTCCAGCAGCCCTGGGTCGCGGACTCCGTGGCTGCCGCCGTACCGCTCGATCTGGTCGACATGCATGGCAAGGACCTCGACGACGATAAGATAGACGGTCACTCCGCGAGCTTCTTGTAAAGCTCCGCGTACTGCTCATGGCTCGCGAGGTATGCTGCCATTACCTGCGCGCGCGGGGCGCCATTCTTCCGTTTCTCGATAAGGTCGGCGAGCGCCTCGTCGACGAGCGCCTGAATCTGTCGCCCTTCCTTCTCAGCGAGGGCGCGAACAGATGTCAGAATCTTTGAATTGACTTGAGTCGCGAATTTCTCTCGCACTTGAGACATATGCATTCTCCTACGGATCATGATATGTCATGATATGTCATGATATGTCATGACGTCTTCTCGAGTAGTTATTCGCCCAGCATAAAGCGCTGAATCGCCGTCGCCCGCCCGGTTCCGCCATCGCAGGCGATCAGCGTGGCGCACATCCTTGCGTCGTTGCGGGCGGCTTCGAATTTTCCGGGCATTCCGGTGAGGAACCTGGCGAGCACCAGGTCTTTTTCGACGCCGATGACGCTGTCGTAGGGGCCGCTCATGCCGACGTCGGTCTGGTAGGCGGTGCCTCCGGGCAGGATGCGTTCATCGGCGGTGGGAATGTGAGTATGGGTGCCGAGAACGGCGGTCACGCGGCCGTCGAGATACCAGCCCATCGCGACCTTCTCCGAGGTCGCCTCGCCGTGAAAGTCGACCAGGATCGTTTTCGTTTTGATCTGCTTGAGCAGTGCGTCCATGGTGCGAAAGGGGTCTTCGGGCGTGTTCATGAAAACCCTGCCTTGGAGATTGACCACCGCGTAGGCCTGGCCGTTCGGCAGTTCCCCTTCGTAGAATCCGTAGCCGGGAGCTGCGGGCGCGTAGTTTGCCGGTCGCACGATGCGGCGGGGACGCTCATGGCTGACGGCGGGGACCGACTGCATGTATTCGATGATTTCTTTCTTGTCCCAGACGTGGTTGCCGGTGGTGAGCACCTGGGCGCCGAGGTCAAAGAGCTCGTCGGCCGTGGCAGGCGTGACGCCGAAGCCGCCGGCGGAGTTTTCGGCATTGATCACGACGAGATCGACATGGTGCTGGCTGATTAGAGAGGCGAGATGTTCGCCGACGATGCGCCGGCCCGGGCTGCCAAAGACATCTCCCACGAAAAGAATTTGCAATCAATCACTCCCCTGTTCGCTTGTTACAAATTGATGAATGCATGAGGCTCTCTATAGCCTCTTACCTTCGGGCGACAAAGTTGCCAATAGGTAGAATTCACAGTTTTGAAACTGCGGTCGATGTGTTAGCGTGACCGCATGGCCGTGAACACCCGATTCTGCACCGGAATCCATACTTTGGTCCTGCTCGCCGCGGACCCCGATGTTCAGCAGACTTCGGACGAGATAGCGCGGAAGCTGAATACCAATCCAGTCGTCATTCGTAGAGTACTATCATTGCTCCGGCAGGCGGGTCTGGTCAGCAGCCAGAAGGGCCCGAGCGGCGGTTCCAGGCTGGCCAAGCCGGGCAAGGCGATCAAGCTTGGCGACATCTACCGGGCACTTGAGCCGGTTTCGATCTTCCATGGCTCGAACCTCACCGGCGACCACGCGGCCAAGGTGGACGGGGCCCTCGAAAAGATCTACCGCGACGCCCAAGAGGCGCTGGAAGCGGAGCTTGACGGCACCACGCTCAACCAGCTGGCAAAAAAATCGGAGAAGAAAAAGAAATAACAGCTTGCCGCAACCATCAAATCCCGGCGACCCGATCTGTCAGCGTTGAGATCTAATCACGCTTGGCCTTGCGGCAGGTCCACCGCTCCCAATTCGCACCGAAAAAACAACTTTACCGGGCGGGAAGAAATCTAAGGGGCGGCGCGACTTATTTTCACAGATTACGTCCCAGTGGATTGGAAACCTTCGTTACAACGGGGGTATATTGGGGCGGGGCGATGTCGAACCTAACGATAACGATCGGGGTACGGTGGCGTCTCAATACTGTTTAGCTATCTATCAACAAAGACGAGGCGCAATGCAAAGGTCTTTCGGTTGTATCTCACGATATTCCATCGCGGTGTTGTCTGTCACTGTTCTGGGTCTCTCGGCCTTGGGGCAAAGCCTGGTGCAGGACCGGATTGTGCAGCCGGTTGACGACTCCTCTCTTGTGACGCTCAACGGGAACGTTCATCCGCTTGCGAGGGCCCAGTACGATCTGGGGCCGGCCCCGGTGTCCCGGCCGATGAGTCATATGCAATTCATCCTGCAGCGGAGCCCTGCCCAGGAGGCTGCGCTCGAGGCGTATCTCGCCTCGCTCCAGGTGAAAGGCTCGCCCAACTACCACAAATGGCTCACGCCTGAGGAGTTCGGCAAACTGTATGGCCCGTCTGATGCCGACATCCAGAAACTAACCGGCTGGCTTGAGGGTGAGGGCTTTGCGGTCAATCGCGTCGCTAATGGTCGGACAAATATTGATTTCTCGGGCACTGTCGCGCAGGTACAGAGAGCGTTCCACACGTCCATTCATTCATATCAGGCGAACGGGATGAGCTTCTACGCTAACGCCACTGATCCCAGTATCCCTTCGGCTCTGGCTCCGGTCGCGGCGGGAATCACTCATCTGAATAATGTGCCGCTGAAGCCGAATTTTGTCCACGGAACCCCGGCAAGGTTCGACACCCAAAACAATCGCTTCACTCAGTTAGCCAGCAACACGGGTCCGCGCCCCCAATACTCGGTGGGAAACTCGAGTAGCGGCTACAGCCTCTACACCGTCCCCGGCGACGCTGCCACCATCTATGACACGCCCAATTCAACGCTGAACGCCAACTTCAGTGGCGCCAGCTATAACGGGACGGGTGTCACGATCGGGATCGCCGGCCAGTCATCGATCGATCCCACGCTTATCCAGAACTATCGCAACCTGTTTGTCGGCGACACCAAAGCACCGATCATCTCCAATCTGGACGGCGTGGGCGATTCCCCTGGAGACGATGACGAGTCTTATATTGACCTCGAAATTTCAGGAGGTCTGGCTCCCGGGGCGACCATCCACTTCTACACCGAGTCGGCCGCCCATGACGGCGTGATCGGCGCAGCAGAGTACGCGATCGATGTCGACAACACGGTAGACATCCTGAGCCTCAGTTACGGCTCCTGCGAGCTGTTCGACGGCACCGCGGGCAATATGGAGATATATAACGATTGGCAGCAGGCAGCGGCGCAGGGCATTACCGTTGTCGTCTCAAGCGGCGACACAGGCCCCGTATCTTGTGACGCTGCTGATCCCAACGGCACCACGAGCGCGGGCGGCCCTTTGTCTGTCAACGGCTTCGCCTCGACGCCGTATAACATTGCCGTTGGGGGCACCGATTACGATGCGCTTTATCCTCCCAACGGGGCCAATGATTTCAGCCAATATGTAAATACCCCGAGCGGTGGAGGCAGCGCCACCTCCTTCTATCGCACGGCCAAGGGCTACATTCCCGAAGCGAGCTGGAATGACTCGGCGTTCCCCAATCTTGCCTTAAGCCAGAATGTACCGCTGTCCCAAACCACGGGAAATCCCGCAGACGACAACATCGCAGCCGGATCCGGCGGGCCCAGCAATTGCTCCATTAACACAAGCACAGACACCACTGCGGGAACCTGCACCAGTGGCTACCCCAAGCCGGTGTGGCAAACGGGCACAGGAGTCCCTAACGACCAGGCCCGCGATCTTCCCGACGTCTCTCTGCTTGCCGGCGCCGGCCTTTATGGTGCGTCTTGGGCGGTCTGCGATGGTTCCACAGCCGGAACCGACAGCACTGGAACTATCGAAGGCACCGCCAACTGCGTTGCCGATGCGACAGGAGCCTTTTTTATCGACGGCTTTGGTGGCACCTCGACGGCCGCGCCAGCTTTTGCCGGAATCCTGGCCATGGTCGTCCAGAAGACCGGCCAACGTCAGGGTCAGGCTGCCCCGATCCTCTATGCGCTCTTCAACTCGACGCCTTCGGTCTTCCACGACGTTACTACTGGCAACAATTCAGTAGGCTGCACGCCAACGACCGCGACCGCCGCCAGCTGCATCATGGATTCGCAGGGCTTCTACTTTGAAAGCGGCTACAACACCTTTACCGGTTACGACCTTGCGACCGGCCTGGGCAGCGTCGATGCAAGACTTCTGGTGAACGACTGGACCAGTGCCAGCGGGTCCCTTTCGGTAGCGAACGTGGCTGCCACACCCTCGGCGACCAGCATTACCACCGCCGACCCACTGACATTCACGGTCAACGTGACACCGCTAGCAGCCGGAGGAGCCACTCCGTCGGGTACGGTGAGCGTAACCGATGGCGTGTATACCTTGCCAACTCCGGTCGCCCTCGTCAACGGTTCGGCCACCATCACCATCCCAGCCGACAGCCTTACCGCCAACCCGGCCGATATGTTCACCATCAGCTACGCGCCGCCAACCTCAGGAGCAACCTTTGCACCCGCAAGCACCTTTGTGACCGTGGCGATAACTCAGGCGGTCACTCCCGCCATCGCTATTAGCGGCGCCAACATCACCGTTGTGGCGGGGGCGGCCGGAACCAGCACCATCTCAGTGACGCCCAGCGGCGGCTTCACCGGCCCTGTCAACCTGACCTGCGCGGTCACCGGTCCAGCGGGAGCAACCTCGGTTCCAACCTGCTCTCTCACTCCGCCATCGGTGACGGTTGCCGGGACTGCAGCTTCGACGAGCACACTTAACGTCGCGACTACGGCCACCACCACAGCGGGAGCCTATACCGTCACCGTTACTGGTACAGGCACGGTCACGGCCATGACTGCCATTGCATTAACCGTCAACTCGGCTGCCACCCCCAGTCTTGGGGTTTCCGGCACTCCGATTGCGATCGCTCTGCCCGCAACAACGGGGACGAGCACACTCACCATAACCCCCGGTGGCGGCTTTACCGGAGCAGTCAACCTCGCCTGCTCTGTCACTGCGCCGGCCACTGCGCCGGCCGGGACGACATGCACGGTCGCGCCGACGTCAGTCACCATTGCTGGTACCACGGCACAAACAGCGGCGTTGAACGTTACGATCCTGAGTACGACCGCGACCGGATCTTACACCGTAAACGTCACGGCTAGCGCCGGCACAGTAACGGCGACGGACGCCGTGGCGCTGACGGTCACCGGTACGGGCGCTGCGGAGATGATTTCCTTCACGCCCGCCCCAACAACAGCGACAGTGGCAAGTCCAGGACAGAGCGGGACATCGACCCTCAGCGTAACCGCCAACTACGTTGGAGGGAAGATCAACTTCAGCTTTGCTCTGGCAAGCGCTCCCTCTGGCGCGGAAACCACCTACAACCCGGCGTGTACCGCACCTGCATTGACCACCGCCAATGGGGTCGCGACCGTCACTGCTACCTGCACTACCACCGCGGCTACCAGCGGCGCGCTCAGCTATCCAAAGACGCATGAGAAGACGAATCGCTGGCATGAAGGCGCTGGCGGCGCCGCTCTGGCTTGTATCCTCTTCTTCGGAATCCCGGCCAGGAAACGTGGTTGGAAGTCGATGCTCGGCTTGCTCGTCGTCCTCATAACCATGGCCGGTGTTGGGTGTGGCGGCGGCGGTGGCGGTGGAGGCGGCAACGGCGGGACCACGACAGGGATGTATACCTATACCGTCACCGGAACCGACGCAGTGACAGCCGCGACAACCGCGACGGGAACAGTCACCGTCACCGTGAACTAATCTACCAGGCAAGTTGGGGCCGCATCGTAAGACGATGCGGCCCTGGTCGTTTGTGGTGGAGGCTTTCTGGAATCGGATGGCAACTTGAAAGCCTGCGAGACTCTAGATGAACTCTACGATTCCGATGGAAGGTCCCGGCGATTTCAAACCCGACGCGTGGGGCTTTCTTAGCCCCACGTTTTTCATCGAGGCACCGGGTCTAGAACTTCACGGTCGGTACGGTCTTAGCGCCTTCGCTGGCGGCGAAGTAGGCGTTGTCGGGTTGGAAGCCGGCGATTCCGGCCCAGATGCTGTTGGGGAATTGGCGGATGAAGGTGTTGTAGGCCTGCAATGCCTGGTTGTAGCGGTTCCGCGCGACAGAAATTCGGTTCTCCGAGCCTTCGAGCTGGTCCTGCAGGGCGAGGAAGTTCTGGTTGGATTTGAGTTCAGGATAGTTCTCTGAGAGCGCGAGCAATCTGCCAAAGGCGCTGTCGAGCTTGCCATTAGCCTCGATCTTGCTCTGCGGGTCGCGGGCATTGAGCAGTCCGGCGCGGGCATTGGCGATGTCGCCAAAGACGGTCTCTTCATGGGTGGCGAAGCCCTTGACGGTAGCGACCAGATTGGGAACCAGGTCGGCGCGGCGCTGCAGCTGGACGTCAACCTGTGACCAAGCGGCCTTCTTGGTTTCGTCGAGCGAGACCATCTGGTTCTTGGCGCTGACGTAACTGCCGAAGACCATCAGCAGGACGACCACAATAACGGCTACGATTCCCAATCCAACTACAAGTCCACGCTTCATTCGAAAACTCCCTTTCTGGAGAAAACAGGCCTGGAGGCCTCTTGAATTTGACTTTCGCTCGTGGGGCTAAAGTCCTACGCTCCCATGAAAGCTCGACGGGAACGTCTCTGCCCGGATTGCAGCCTAATCTTACCAGTCTCCTGAGGCGCCGCCGCCGCCGGAGCTGCCGCCGCCGAAGCCGCCAAAGCCTCCCCCGCCGCCGTCACCGCCCCCGAAACCGCCTCCCCCGCCGCCTCGAAAGCCTCCGCCAAGGAACATGCCGAGCAGAAAGCCGATTGTGCCGGATGGGGCGAAGCGAGCGAGCAGGAAGAAGATGACGAGAAGAACTGCGCCGCCGATAAGCAGTTGGCCGAGACTGATCTGCTTGACTTCATGCTGAGGCGGCCCGCGACGTGGCGCGGCCTGAAGATCGACTCCGGCATCGGCGGCGATGATTTGTGCGACCTGAACTACGGCGGAGGAAATTGCGGCGTTGTAATTCCCTGCCTGGAGCTGCGGAACGATGGAGCGGCCGATGACGCCGACTTTGCTGTCGGGCAGAATTCCCTCGAGGCCATAGCCGGTCTCGATGCGGCGCTTGCGGTCTTGAATGGCGAAGACCAGGATAACGCCGCGGTCGGTTCCCTTAGCGCCGACCTTCCATTTGTCTTCAAGGGCGGTGGTGAAATCTTCAATGGGCTCACCGTCGAGGGACTTCACCGTGACCACGGCGATCTGGGCGTGGGCCTGGCGATCGACCTGCAGGCAGAGAGCGTTCAGAGCCTGGACGGTTTGCGGCGAGAGGACTCCGGCGAAGTCACTGACGTAGTTGGTGGGCTGGGGGAGATCCTGCACCCGCTCGGCGCGGAGGAATGGAGCGACGATAACGACGAACAGGGCGGCAATTACGGCGCGAATCGAGCGGGCTTGCATCAGCTCGATTGTACTCATTCGCCGGGACTGAGAGATCAACCGATAGATCAACCGAAAGACGATGTTCAAAGAGGGTGCTCATCGGCACCCTCCTTTGATAATTCAGCATTGTGGGGCAGCGGATTTGCTACTTCATACTGACGTTGGAACCCTGATCGGCTTCGGAGCGGAAGTCAGTCAGGTCGTCTTTGTGGTCTTTGACCATGTCTTTCATGTAGGCCTTGTCGAAATCGTCTCCGTTGAGCGCCTGCAGCTTGGCGATCGTAGCCTTGTCTTTTTTCGAGGGACTATCGGGGACTTTGACGCCAATCTGTTGCGCAATCGGCTTCAACTGGTCGCCCATCTTGGTGTGATCATCGACCATTCTCTGGGCGAACTGCTTCACGTCTGCGTTGCTGCTTTTCTGCAAGGCTAGCTGCCCGAGCTGGACCTCGGCTATGCCGCCCTGGAGCGCGTCCTTCAGGAAGATACGGTCCTCAGGACTGGTCTGGCCGGCGGGAACCGCATTGATGCCGTTCGGCGTGGTGTTCATATTGTTGGTTGTGGGGCTCATGGGACTATTCATTCCAGTCTGGCTGGGCTGAGACGGAGGTTGTGCCTGCCCGATCGCGACGCGGCTGCCCAGAAGAAGAGTTACGGCAACGAGGCTGGAAGATATTCGATTGGAAAATGTCATGGTATCGACTCCTCATAATATTTAGATGCCGATTTGGTGAGGCGGAGAAACCCGTTGGCGGGGACGTAATACACTCACGAAAGGACGCATGACGTCACCCTCCTATGTATTGGAATGCCGCGAAGTTTCGCGGGAGTTGCCCGCGCCGGAGCGGAAATTGCTGCTCGACAATATCAGCTTTGGCGTGGCGAAGGCTGAAGTGCTGGCGGTGCTGGGACCGAGCGGCGCGGGAAAAAGTTCGCTGCTGCGCCTGCTGAACCGACTCGATGAACCTACCTCTGGACTTGTGCTGCTGGATGGCGCCGACTACCGAAGCCTGTCTCCGCAAACTCTGCGACGGCGGGTGGGGATGATCATGCAACGCGCCTATTTGTTCCCAGGAACCGTGGCAGAGAATGTTCGCTTTGGGCCTCTGCAACAGGGCCGGGCGATGACCGACGTGGAGATTGCCTCACTACTGGAGCAGGTGGGACTGGCCGGCTATGCGGAGCGCGACGTGAAGACGCTTTCCGGAGGTGAGGCGCAGCGAGTTGCGATCACGCGTGCGCTGGCAAATAATCCGGAGGTTCTGCTGCTGGATGAACCAACCTCGGCGCTCGATGAGGTCGCGAAGCAGGGAGTGGAGATGCTGCTGGAGTCTCTGATTCGGAAGCGCGGGCTGACGTGCGTCTGGGTGACGCATGACGCGGCGCAGGCAGGGCGCATGGCGGACTCGGTGCTGTTGCTGGAGAGCGGCAAGGTAGCGGCATTTGGCCCGGCCACGGAAGTGTTGCGGTCACGGCAGGTTGCGTTGCAAATCCAGAGTGGCGAGGTCGCAAATGGTTGAGCACTTCTTTTCTTCGCAACTTGCGCGGGGCGCGGCGGAATGCGCAATCGCGGCGCTGCTCTCTTTCCTGGTGCTGTTGTTGATCCGGCGGCGCGGCGTGAACCTGCTGGGCGAGTTGCCGTTGGCGCAGTTGCGCGGGATCGTGCAGATACTGGCGGTGGGTGCGATTCTGGAGTGGCTGCTGCACGGGCCGCAATGGACTTCGCTGTTGGTGTTGGGTGGGATGATGCTCGCGGCGGCGACGATTGTGCGGCGGCGGGCGAAGCGGATTCCGCGAGCGTATACACTGGCGCTGATTTCGATCTTCTTCGGTGCGGGAACGGTGCTGGCGATTATGGTGGCGCTGGGAGTGATTCCGCTGAAGGTCGCGATGGTGGTACCGGTCGGCAGCATGGTCATCGCGATGACGATGAATATGCAGTCGATTTTTCTGGACCGGTTTCGCGCTGAAGTGATGAGCCATGTTGGTGAGATTGAATCGGCGCTGGCGCTGGGTGCGAGTCCTGATGTGGCTGTGGGCAGCTACTTGCGGGCGGCTTATCGCGCGAGCATGATTCCCTCTCTGGATAACGTGAAGTCGCTGGGGATTGTGTGGATCCCGGGGATTATGGCGGGGATGGTGCTTTCAGGGGCTTCGCCGGTGTATGCGGCGCTGTACCAGTTCGTTGTGCTGACGACGATCTTTTCGGCGGCGGCTCTGACCTGCCTGGTGAGCAGCTATCTGGTGACGGGGCGTGTGTTTACGGCGGACCAGCAGTTGCTGCTGCGGTAGCTCGAGGTTACGGTCGCTGCCAAGTATCAAAGTCCGGACGCGGCACCTAATAGATGGCTGGGATATCCTGAAGATAGATCATGACTGAGACTTCCCTGCTGCAGATTGCCCCTCCTGTTGCCCGCGTTGAGCACACCGAAACAACACTTCACAATCACACTCTGGTCGATGGCTATGCGTGGCTCCGCGAGAAGACCAGTTCCGAGGTCATTGCGTATCTTGAGGCGGAAAACGCCTACACCGATGCGGTGATGAAGCCGACGGAGGCGCTGCAGAAGACGATTTACGACGAGATGGTGAGCCACATCAAAGAGACGGATGAGTCTGTCCCCTTCCGAGATGGCGGATATTTCTACTATTCGCGCACCGAACAGTCGCTGCAGTATCCAATCTATTGCCGCAAGAAGGGTTCGGTCGAGGCGCCGGAAGAGATCATCCTCGATGTGAACAAGCTGGCCGAAGGCGAGGCCTTCATGGCGATCGGTGGATTTTCGGTCTCCGACGACGGCACCCTGTTGGCCTACTCAACCGACACGACTGGCTTTCGGCAGTACACGCTGCACGTCAAAGACCTGCTCACCGGTAAGTTGCTTGGCGAGCGTGTGGAGCGCGTGGGTTCGATCGATTGGGCGAACGACAATTTGACGATCTTCTATACCGTCGAGGACGAGGAGCAGAAGCGGCAGTATCAGTTGTTACGGCATATTCTGGGCTCTCCGCATGAGCAGGACATACTGGTTTATGAGGAGGAGGACGAGCGCTTCAATATTGGGGCCGGCAAGACTCGAGACGGGAAATATCTGCTGCTGGGGACGGCCAGTCATACGACAAGCGAGCAGCGATTTCTTTCGGCAGATGATCCGACGGGGGTGTGGACGCTGATTGCGGCACGAGAAGACGAGCATGAGTATTACGCGGACCATCGGAACGGGTTGTTTTTCATTCGCACCAATGACCGGGGGCGAAATTTCCGCCTGGTGACCACGCCAGCCGCGTCGCCCTCTCGGGAAAACTGGAGCGAAGTTATCGCGCATCGTCCGGAGGTGATGCTGGAAGATATCGATCTGTTTTCTTCTTTTTATGTGGCCTGCGAGCGAGCGGATGGTCTGCCACGGTTGCGAGTTGCGCGGTTCGTTGGCGAGGGTGTTGAAGCTGGACCGGCAATCGATATAGGGTTCCCTGAACCGGTCTACAGTGCGCATCCGCACACCAATCGCGAATTTGTTACAACGAAGTTCCGCTACAGCTACCAGTCGCTGGTGACTCCGGGATCGGTCTATGAGTACGACGTGGAGACGGGTGATTCAGCGCTGCTCAAGCAACAGGAAGTTCCTGGCGGTTTCGATCGAGAGCTCTACGCATCGGAGCGGCTGTTTGCGAGGGCAGAGGATGGAGTCAAGATTCCCGTGTCGCTCGTGTATCGCAAAGGTATGAAGGGCGACGGAACGAATCCGCTGCATGTTTATGGCTATGGCTCGTATGGCTACTCGCTACCGATTGGCTTCAACAGCAATCGGCTGAGCCTGCTGGACCGCGGATTTGTGATGGCTTACGCGCACATTCGCGGCGGCGGCGATATGGGCAAAACGTGGCACGATGCGGGACGCCTGATGCAGAAGCGCAATACTTTCACGGACTTTGTCGCGGCGACGCACGGAGCTGTTGAGAAACGGCTACGGCGATCCGCAGCGGGTCTCCGCCGAGGGCGGAAGTGCGGGAGGGCTGCTGATGGGCGCGGTGGTGAACCTTCGTCCTGATCTGTACCGAGCGATCATCAGCCATGTGCCGTTTGTCGATGTGATGAATACGATGCTCGATGCTTCCCTGCCCCTGACTGTTCCTGAGTACGAGGAATGGGGTAACCCGAATGAGCCTGAAGCGTTTGAGTACATGTTGAGTTATTCGCCTTACGACAACTTGAAGGCTGGGAGCTATCCGGCAATGCTGGTGAAGACTTCGCTCAACGATAGTCAGGTGATGTACTGGGAGCCGGCAAAGTATGTTGCCAAACTGCGGACCTTGAAGACGAACGACTCTGTCTTGTTGCTGCACACCAATATGAGCGCGGGGCATGGCGGGGCTTCGGGACGATATGACTATTTGAAAGAGATTGCCTTTGACTACGCTTTTCTTTTGAGAGAACTGGGTGTGCGGCAAAGCTAACTCCACGCTTCTGTCTTCCAGAAAGCGTAACCACTGAGCCGCGCCGCCGCGAAGAAGAACAACAAGCCAAGCAGAAAGACGCCAGGAACGATGGGCCAGCGGCCCTCCACGGCGTCCAGAATGGCATCCGCCAGCTGGATAAAAGCAGTGAGCACCAGCAGGTTGCTGAGTGCCCTGGTCTTTCGCATAACTATCAGGACCATTAGCAGGGCAGCTATACATAGGTTGCGGGACGCAAGATAGCCGGCGTAGATGTGTACTGCTCCATTGATCTGGTCCTGTGGAGAGACAAGCATTGCGGGATTCACGAGGGCGATGACTCCGCCAGAAGCCATGAGCATGGCGCCGATGAGAACGATCACAGTGACCCACCAAGGCGCAGACGGGTTCAGTGCCGACGATCTAGTGCGGGAACGCTGTGGGACGCTTCTCGTTTGGTTAGAGCCTGCCATCTCTCACCCCAGCGCCGCCGCGCATTGACTTGCTATACGCGGCGCGACCGATCAGGGTTCCGGCTAGTTTGGGCCTTTTATACTTCGCAGCGGCTGCGAGTCAGGTTCATCATCGTCTGATGCGTTCCCAACGTCTCGGGTCCGTCTCCCTCCGCCGGCGGCGTGAGTTGAGTGTATTTGCCGTCAGAGTTAAGAACCCAGGCCTGCCGCTGGTCGCGCAGGCAGACGTCGAGGAACTCCCAGAGCCGCTTCCGGGGCCCGTGGGCGAAGATTGGCGTGACCACCTCAATGCGCTTGGAGAGATTGCGGTGCATCCAGTCAGCGGAGCCAATGAAGAACTCTCCATCGACGTGCTTCCTGTGGCCGTTGGCGAAGTGGAAGATGCGGGAATGCTCGAGGAAGCGGCCGATGATCGAGCGGATGCGAATATTTTCCGTTAGTCCGGGAACGCCGGGGCGCAGGCAGCAGAAACCACGGATGATCAGGTCGATGGACACGCCTGCCTTGGACGCTTCGACAAGAGCGTTAATCATGTCGGGGTCTTCGAGCTGGTTCATCTTGGCAACGATACGCGCGGGCTTTCCGGCTTTGTGATGTTCAACCTCGCGGGCAATCAACTCGAGAAATCGCGAGCGCATCGTGGTGGGGGCAACCAGCAGCGAGTTCACCGCCGGGGCGTGGGCGTGGCCGGTCAGATAGTGGAAGAGGTTGACCGCATCTTTGGTGAGACGAGGGTCGCAGGTGAGCAGGCCGAGGTCGGCGTAGAGCTTAGCAGTCTTGACGTGATAGTTGCCGGTGCCTATGTGCACGTAGCTGCGCAGACCTCCGGCCTCTTTGCGAACGACGAGCGCGGTCTTGGCGTGGGTCTTGAGTCCACTGATGCCGAAGGTGACGTGGGCGCCGACGCGCTCAAGTTCGGCGGCCCAGTGCAGGTTTCGTTCTTCGTCGAAGCGGGCCTTGATCTCCATCACGCAGGCGACCTGCTTGCCGCGTTCGGCGGCGCGGATGAGGGATTTCACGAAAGGTGTGTCGTCGCCGATGCGATAGGCGGTCATTTTGATCGAAACGGTCAGCGGATCGTCCGCGGCGGAGCTGATGAAATGCTCAACGCTGGCGTCGAAGCTCTCGTAGGGGTGATGAACGAGGATGTCTCCAGCCTGGATAGTCGCGAAGAGCGGCGCATGGCTGACAGGGATCGCGGCAGGCTGGAGCGGTGACCACGGGGCATCGTGCAGAGTGGGGAGTGGCAGGCCTAGCAACTCGAAGAGCGTGGTGTAGTCGACCTCTTCGGCCATGTCGTAGACATCGCCGGGCGACAGCTCGAAGCGTTTACGCAGCATCTCCTTGATGTCCGGGTCGGCGCCGGGGCCGAATTCGAGGCGCACAACCGGTTCATAGCGGCGCTGCCGAATCTGTTCCTGCACAAGTTCGCGAAGACCGATGGTGTCGTCCTCGATCTCAACCTCGGCGTCGCGAGTGATGCGCACGACCGTCATTGCACTTATCTTCATCCCGCTGTAGAGCTTGTCGACGTTGCCGCGAATGACCTCGTAGAGCGGGACGAGGAGCTTCTGGCCTGTTTCGACACCCGTGTTGAGCGGTACCCACTGCTTCAAGACGGTGGGAACCTTCATGCGGGCGTACATGGTTTGGCCGCGCTCGTGATCGTGCAGCCGAAAGGTCAGCGAGGTTGAAAGATTGGAGAGAAAGGGGAAGGGATGCTCTAAATCGACGACCAGCGGCGTCATCGCCGCAGAGATATTGGCGTCGAAGTATTCGTTCGCCTCCTGCTTCTGTTCAGCGGTCAGCTCCTCCCAGCGGCGGATGAAAACTCCGTGAGCGGCCAGCCCGGGAATGATCGTATTGCGGTAGCAGGCGGCCTGCTGGGCGAGCATCGGCAGCAGCTTCTCGCGCAGCCGGTCGAAGAGCGCCCGCTGTTCCGCGCCCTGGGCCTGGCAGAGGATTGCGACACGCTTCATGACGAACTCGTCAAGATTTGACGTGAAGATGGCGAGAAACTTGGCGCGCTCAAGAAGCGGCGTACGGTCGTCAAGGGCCTCGGCGAGTACGCGCTCGTTGAAGTCGAGCCAGCTGAGATCGCGATCAAGCCAGATCGCCGACTGCTCCTCCGAGAGTGTTGCGTTTAAAACTCCGCGATCGCCAACGGATGCCAGAACAGTCGTGCTCATCGTGTGTTTCTCCCCAGAATTACGGCGCTGGCGCCAAAGACGCAGCGCAAATGATTCTATGAGTTGAAGTTGGCTGGATTGTTAAGAGCGTATGTCAATTACGATCCGTAGTTGAGATTTGTTCGGCGGGGGCTCTGCAAAACACAACGAATGACCGCTCTTGGTTCTTTGAACGGGACGGATCATCCAATCGGATAAAGAGAGTGAATCTATGTTGGGTTTGAAGCTTTCGGTTCTGGACCAGTCCCCCGTTTCGGCGGAATCCACGCCGGGTAAGGCGTTGCAAAACACGATCGATCTGGCGCGCGCGGCCGATGAGCTGGGCTTTCATCGCTATTGGATCGCCGAACATCACGGAATGGACGTACTCGCGAGTCCCGCGCCGGAGGTCTTGCTGGCACGGGTTGGCGTTGAGACCTCGCGGATTCGGCTGGGATCGGGCGGCATTATGCTGCCGCATTATTCGGCATTCAAGGTTGCGGAGACGTTTCGAGTGCTGCACGCGTTGTATCCGGGGCGGATCGACCTGGGGATTGGGCGCGCGCCGGGTGGGAGTCCGCTGGAGTCGTATGCGCTGCGGCGCAACCGGGAGCTGAATGCGGATGATTTTCCGGCGCAGCTTTCAGAACTGCTGGCCTTTCTTCACAAGGACTTCCCTGCGCGACCATCGCTTCGGGAAGATTCGGCTGGCGCCTGACATGCCGGGGTCTCCAGAGGTTTGGCTGCTAGGGTCGAGCCTGTGGAGCGCGGAGACCGCGGCGCAGTTTGGACTGCCTTACAACTTCGCCCACTTCATTGATCCGAACCTGACTCGGAAAGCCATTGCGCACTATCGCGCGAGCTATCGTCCCGCCGGTTTCGGAGAATATCCGCATGCAATGCTGGCAATGGGTGTGATCTGCGCAGAGACGGAAGCCGACGCGGAGCGGCTGGCGAGCAGCGCGCGGTTACTCTTCCGGAGGATTCGGCAAGGAAACACTGCGCCGGTGGCTGCCCCTGATGACGCAATCGCAGAGCTGGCGACGATTCCCGATTCAGCATTTGCGCAGTGGTTCCCGGAGGGCGGCGAGTGGCCGCGGTATGTGGTGGGGACTCCGGTGATGGTCCGGCGGAAGCTGTCGGCGATGGCGGAGGCATTGGGCATCGATGAGATTATGGTGGTGACGATCGTCTATGACCATGCGGCGCGGGTGCGGTCGTATGAGCTGCTGGCGGAGGCGTTTGATCTAAGACCGACGCTCGGGACTGTAGCGGCCGATCTGCGGCCGGTGTAGTTCCTGATTCGACGAACTCTGACTCGCACCGGCTTTCACGAGCGACGCGGAACGCATCTCACCTGTGGATGTCGCTGCCGCCATTTACGACGAAGACCGCGCTGACCTACCTTGTGGGAGTGGCGGCCGCTCTGATCACAATAATCCTGCTTGTGATGATGCTCATGCACGCCAAACCGCGTTGGCAGCTTGAACCGTCGAGCACCGGTCAAGGCCAAACGCAGTAGCGGGCTGCGGGGGTAAAGCCGAATCCGGCAGAGAGCATCGAGCGGCTTACCTTCAATTGCTGCCGGCGCGGTCTTCGAAGGCTGGGCCGGATGGGTCGGGGATGATTCCCATTTCGATATAGATAGGCCGCATGACCGCGCGAAGCGCGGGGCGTTGACTCGCGAACCACGCGGCGCCGAGAAGACAACAGGCCCCGGTGAACATGACCGCGTGGGGCGCGCCGAAGCGGTGCGCAAGAGCTCCGGCGAGCAGGCTGCCGAAGGGCGCCATTCCAACAAAGGCAACTGTGTAATAGCTCATGACGCGGCCGCGCTTGTCCTCGGGAACAAGAGTCTGGATGACGGTGTTGCTGGCCGATAGTCCCTGCATCATGCCGAAGCCCACGAAGAGCATGAGGAAGAGCGAGAGTGCGAAGTTGTGGGAGAGCCCGAATAGGATGAGGCCAGCGCCGAAGACGATCGCAGAGATCTGGATCATCGAGACCAGGCCGCGAACGCTCTTGCGCACGGCGAGCGAGGCGGCCGAGACCAGAGCGCCGACGCCGGATGCTCCCATGAGATAGCCCAGCGTATGCGGGCCGCCGTGCAGCACCTGCGAGGCGAAGATAGGCATGAGCACGACGAAGGGCATCCCCATCAGGCTGACGATGGCGAAGAGGGTGAGGATGGTCCGGATGGGGACGAAGTTCGAGACGTAGGTCCAGCCTTCGCGGAGTTGTTCGAGCATAGAGGCGGCGGCCCGCTTCATGGGCGCGACGGTGACGCGCATCATGAGCAGCGACGCGATGACGGCGAGATAGCTGACACCATCGATGGCGAAGCAGTATCCCTCTCCGAATGCGCCGATGACCAGTCCGGCGAGCGCTGGGCCTATGAGCCGAGCGGTGTTGACCATTGAGGAGTTGAGTGCGATTGCGTTACCGAGGTCCTGCTTGTCCTCGACCATCTGGATGAGGAATGCCTGGCGTCCGGGCATGTCAAAGGCGTTGATCAGCCCCTGCATCACGCTCAGGGCGATGATTTCCTGGATGTTGACGACCTTGGCGATGGTCAGGGCTGCAAGCGCCAGCGACTGAACGGCGGCGAGCACCTGGGTCCAGACCAGCAAATTACGGCGATTTAGGCGATCGACGAGAACTCCGGCAAACGGTGCGAGGAGAAAAGTCGGTATCTGGCCGGCGAAGCCGACTATTCCGAGCAAGAGGGCGGAGCCGGTGAGCCGATAGACCAGCCAACTGGTCGCGATGCGCGTCATCCAAGTGCCGATCAGCGAGATACTTTGTCCGCTGACGAAGAGGCGGAAGTTGCGGTGACGCAGGGCCCGCCATGCGTGGGCGAATCGGCTCTCTTTCACTGGTGCGGATTGTTCTGCCTCGGTCGGCACTCGGCGGGTCAGTCCTAGTTGAAGAATATCTCGCTACAACGAGCTTCGCGCCTGGGCTTCGGCGAGTCTTGCGATCTAGCGGAACTGCTAATGATTAGAGGCAGCAGCTTCGCGTGCGGATGCTGAGAAGTCGTCGTCCTTGCGAGATCGCTTGAGGCACAAGCTCCTCCGCATGCTGGGCCTTGGCCGGAATGACACGTTCGAGGCGTCAGACTTAAGTCGCGAGTGCCTCCAGCAAGTCTTGGCTATTGGCGATCGGCGGCTGGCAGGCGTTGCTGCGGCAGACAACCGCGAGGGCTGGCAAGTCGTGGTGGATTCCGGGCAGAGATGGCAGCGTTTCGGCGAGTACTGGCGGCAGATTTTCCGCTCTCACATGGTCGGGCCTGAGGCGGATGACGCTCTTGTTCACGGCGTAGCCGGCGGTTGCCGTTGCTTCGAGTGCACGTGCGGCGGCGGAATCTTGCCCGATCACCACGACCTGGGTCTGCGGAAGCAGATAATGCTCCAGTGCGAGGCCATAGGTGCCAGCGTAGAGGCCGAAGTGCTCGACGATTCCCGCGAAGTTTTCGAGCGTGTCCTCGCCTTTTTCGCGGAGGTCTTTGCGCCCGCTGAGGTGTTCGAGGCGAAGCAGTGCAATAGCAGCGGCGGGATTTCCGGCGGGAGTTGGCGTGTCCTGCAGCGGCTTGCGTCGGGCCGACAGAGCGCCGAGCGTCTTGCCGTCCGAGGGCTGTTCGGCGTCGAAGAAGGCGCCTCCGACCGAGTCGTAGAAGCGCGCGACCATGGCGTCGCCGACTGACGCGGCGGCTTTGTAGTAGCGCAGATCGCCGGTCGTTTCCCAGGCATCGATGCAGGCTTCGACGGTAAAGGCATAGTCGTCGAGGACTCCGGCGATGGGCTGTTTCCCCGTCAGGCCGTCGCCGTAGGAGATGACGTGAGCTAGCCCGGTGGTTTCACTCCAGCCTTCGGCGAGGATGCGATCGAGGGTCTTGAGCGCGAAATCGATCGGCGCGGCGAGATTGAGCACTCTTCCCGCGTGAAGATAGGCGGAGACTGCCATCGCGTTCCATGAGGTGTAGACGGTCTTGTCGATGAAGGGTGCGGTTCGTTCCAGGCGGGCGGCGAAGAGCTTTGTCTTTGCTACGGCAAGAAGCGTCTGGGCTTCGGCCACGTCGAGGTTGAGTCGTTTGGCTGTGTCTTCGAGCGAATACTTCACGTGCAACACGTTCTTTTGCGGGTTGTGATGCATGTCGCCGACCGGGCCGATGTCGTAGTAAAGCTCGGCGAAGCGAATCTCCTCCGGCGTAAGCTCTGCGGCCGCTTCGGCGCGGGTCCAGGTGAAGTAGTCGCCGTCGTCGTCGAGGTTGATATCGGCATCTTGCGAGGCGTAGAAACCGCCGCGCTCACGGTCGCTGAGCTCCGCATCCATCCACCGGATTATATCTTTGGCGACGCGGGCGAAGTCGGGATTGACCCAGCTCTGGTAGGCGTGGGCATAGTTCTTGAGCAGTCCGGCGTTGTCGTAGAGCATCTTCTCGAAGTGGGGCACGACCCAGCGCTCATCGACGGAATAGCGATGGAATCCGCCGGTGAGCTGGTCGTAGACGCCTCCGTGTGCCATCTTTTCAAGGGTGACGACGGCGGTGTTTTTCGCGGCTTCGTTGCCGGTGCGGACGGCGGTGTCGATGAGCAGATCGATGGCCGAGGGATGGGGGAATTTGGGTTGCGATCCGAAGCCACCGTTGTGGGGATCGAATTGCGAGACGGCATGGTTCACGACCTTGTCAACGAGGCCCACGCTGAGTTGACCGGAGCGTCCGGCGAAGGTTTCGCCGTGCTCGATGGCGGCCATGACGCTGCCCGCGGTCTCGGCAACTTCGTCGCGCTTGGTCTTCCAGACGTCGGCCATGGTGCGCAGAACGCGGGCGAAGCTGGGGCGGCCGTAGCGCTCTTCGGGCGGGAAATATGTTCCACCGAAGAATGGTTTGCCGTCGGGAGTCAGTACCGCGGTGAGCGGCCAGCCTCCCTGGCCGGCCATCGACTGCACGGCTGCCTGGTAGCGGCTGTCGACGTCGGGGCGCTCGTCGCGGTCGACCTTGATGGCGATGAAGTTCTCATTGACAACCTCGGCGAGCGTCGGGTCTTCATAGGACTCGCGGTCCATGACGTGGCACCAGTGGCACCATACGGCGCCGATGTCGAGCAGGATGGGCTTGTCCTCGATCGTGGCCTTGGCAAAGGCTTCCTCGCTCCACTCGTGCCACCGCACCGGTTGGTGCATCGCCGAGCGCAGATAGGCTGACGAAGCGTTGCTGAGAGCGTTTGCGGATTCGGCGGCGGTAGGGTGAGTGGCAGATTCAATGCTCATTCACTCAAGTTTACGCTGTGAGGGGCGATAGCCCCGATGTCCTTATCGAGAGCTTTCGAAGGGCGTTTCCGATTCAGGTAGGTGCGTGTCGCGGGCTGTGGTGCGCGGCTCTCGGGCGCGGATTATGAATTTCCGCTCTTCGGAGCGATGAGGCGAAGGTAGACGGCGGCAGACACGGTTGCATAGACGACGAGCACAAGCGAGTAGAGGGTGAACATTCTGACGGCGAGGTGGTAATACGGCAGCAGGGACTTCCAAGCCTCGAACTCAACCAGGACTGCGATCCAGCTAAAGGTCGCAGCAAAGGTGAGCGAGCTGCGGCGATGGCGGAGCAGCCAGTTCTCGGGCACGAGCAGTATGACTGGGACAAGACCGAAGAGCCAGCCTCCGGCGGCGATTGCCAGGCACCACAAACCCCAGATAAGCGTACCCTCGGCAAGAGACAGGTGCAAAACCGTGGGACCGCCGAAAGTACTTGCCTGAATCTTGACGAATTGCATGGGCAAGGTTGCTAGCATCGCTGCCGCCCAACCAACCAAAACTGCAATCAGCGAGGGCACGATTCGACTGCCCAGATGGCGCAGCCTCATTGCAACAGACGGAGCGCCACCGTCGTGTACAACTCAATCGCGTCCAGTAGTTCCTTCTTGGCCAGACGCTCGTGCGGCGTGTGGGCTACGTGAATCGAGCCAGGACCGAGCAAGAGAGGCTCGCCCCAGTTGGTAAGAGCGGGAATATCGGTGGTAAAGGCAGCGACCATGGTTTCGAGGCCGTCAATCTTTCTCATGCGCATAAAGGGAATTTCCAGTGTAAAGTCGACGGTGGCAAGGCCGGAAACTGCGCGCTCGATCGCCGCGCGGACCTCATCGGAAGGTCCAACCAGGCGCACGAGCGCATGCGCCTCGGCGGTATCGGCGATGACGTTTGGCGCGTGGCCGCCGTGGATAATCCCGATATTGAGTGTGCCAGGGCCGACATCTTCGACGAACGGCAGCTTAAGCGCGAGGACGTTTTCGAGCGCGTGGATGAGCTTATGGATGGCGCTGTCGCCGAGTTCGGGGTAAGCGGAGTGTCCCATCTTGCCGGTAGCACGGAAGGTCGCTCGCAGAGCGCCTTTCGATGCCAGGGCGAGGCGATTGTCCGTCGGTTCACCGTTGATGAGAAAGCGGCTGCCCTTGGGATTTTGGTTGGCAAGCCGCGCACCGGCCGAGTCTCGTTCCTCGCCGACGACGAAGAGCAGGCCGACTTTTGCTCCCTGTTCGCGCAAACGTAAAGCTGCGGCAATTTGGGCTGCGATGATGCCCTTTGCATCGCAACTACCGCGGCCGTAGATGAACTCCTCATCTTCGCTGCTGGGGACGAACGGTGGAACGGTGTCCATGTGAGTGGAAAAAACGAGGTCTGGCTGAACGCCCTGCTCACAGGCGTAAAGATTGAAGCGCTCTCCGCTGTAGCGGCTGTCGGCGGGCTGAGGAACGGGCGTGCGCTCGACGGCGAAGCCGAGGCCTTGCAAATAACCTTCCAGCCAAAGGCCGACCGCACCTTCGTTATAGGTGATCGACTCGACGTCGATCAGGCTACGGGTGAGATGGACTGGATCGAGGCTCATTGAAACCCAGAATACATTGCGGTGACCACTACAATGGAAGCGGACTTATGAATCCGACCGCTCCCGGCAGCTCAATTCCGCATGCATCGACGCCGTCGATCCGCAGCATTGAAGACTTGCGTGGGCCTGCGGGGACGCTCGAGGCGCTTCTCAATGCCGGCCGGCCCGACGCGACGTTTGCCGCGCTTGTCGCGCATCCGCACCCGCTGGGCGGCGGTACGATGCATAACAAAGTGGTCTATCACGCGATGAAGGCGTTGGGGTCGTTTGGGTTTCCGGTATTGCGGTTCAACTTTCGCGGAACAGGTTTGAGCGCGGGTGTTCATGACAATGGACGCGGCGAGCGCGATGACGTTCGCGCGGCGTTGGAGTGGCTCGATCGCGAGTTTCACCTGCCCATCCTGTTTGCGGGTTTCTCTTTTGGAGCGAATGTTGGCCTGCGCGCCTGTTGTGGAGATGAGCGGGTGAATGGGTTGATTGCGCTGGGCATTCCTGTTCACGCCGAGGGGCGCGATTATCATTATGAGTTTCTCTCCGGGTGCCTTGGGCCCAAGCTCTTCGTGAGCGGCGATCACGATCAATATGGGCCGGCGCCTCGGGTTGAGGCAGTGGTGAGGTCCGCTCCGGCTCCGGCTGAGTTAGTCTGGATAGCGGACGCGAACCACTTCTTCGTCGGCAAGCTGGACGCGATGCAAAATGCGATCAAGCAATGGGTCGGTGCGCATTTCGCGCCGTTGCCAGGCGCATAAATTGAGGCGATCGATCTCCAGGAAGGTTCGATTTGGCTAAACCACTTCCCGAAGTAGCGCTCGACATCTTCACGACCGCGCTCGAGGAATGTAACGTTCCGGCGGCCTTTGACCGCCATTTGCACTTTGAAGAGCACAAGCTGGTGCTACATCCGTCGCCTGTCCTCAAGCCGGATATCGTCGATCTGGAGAAGTTTAAGAAGATTCTGGTGATTGCCTTTGGCAAGGCGGCGCTGACGATGACCGACGCGCTGCTCGAGCGCTTGCCCCAAAAGCTGAATGTCCACGGAGTCTGCTCCGCGCCGAAGTTGCCGAAGGAGCACACTCGACAGATTCGTTATTTTGCCGGCGGTCATCCCTTGCCGAACAAAGATTCGTTTGCGGCGGCAAGGGCGACGCTCAGCCTGCTGAAGACGGCGCGCGAAGATACCTTCATCTTCTTCTTGATCAGCGGCGGGGGCTCGGCGATGCATGAGCTACCGCTGAACAAGCACATCTCGCTCGAAGACACCATCGGCTTTCATGAAGCGTTGGTGGCATCGGGCGCGACGATCACCGAGATCAACACGGTTCGCAAATACTTCTCCGCGGTGAAAGGCGGCCGGTTGGCGCTGGCCTCGCCGATGGCGGAAAAGCTGACTCTGCTGCTGGCGGATGTTCCGCTCAAGGACCGCGTAGCCGTGGCATCTTCGCCGACTCTTCCCGATGAATCGACGCCTGCGGAGTGTGCCGAGATTCTGGCGCGCTACAGGCTGCTGGAGATGTTTCCCTTCAAGGTGCGGGAGTATTTTGCGATGCTTGGCATGGACTCGACCACCAGCAAGGCGCCTCTAAAAGAGGCACGCAGCACGCAGGCTTCCAATACCGGCCTGAAGGCGCGACTGTCTCTGGGTAAGAAAAAGACGGCTTCCGATTCTGCAGCGGCATTTGGACGGTCGCACTTCGATACTTTGCTCTCGAACCACGACTTCGTGAACGCAGCCCACGAGCGCGCAGAGGCCCTGGGGTTCAAAGTTGTGGTCGATAACAGTTGCGACGACTGGGACTATGCGAAGGCTGCGAGATATCTGCTCGATCGCTTTCACGCGCTGCGCCGCGAACATCCGCGACTCTGCCTGCTCTCGAGTGGCGAGGTAACCGTTCGGCTTGGACCTGACCATGGCTGCGGCGGACGGAATCAACAACTGGTGCTCACGGCTGCTCTGGATTTGGCTGAATATGAAGGCGAGAATCTGGCTCTGCTCAGCGCCGGGTCAGACGGAATCGACGGCGACAGCCCGGCGGCTGGGGCGATCGCCGATCCGACTACGATCGCCCGAGCGCGGAGTTACCACTTCGATCCCGAAGAGACGCTGGCAAGGTTTGATAGCTGTTCGCTCTTTACAGCCCTCGGTGACACGATTGTGACTGGGCCTACAGGAAACAATCTGCGGGACCTGCGGGTGTTGCTGGCGGTGCGCGAAGGATGAAGATGTCAAGGATGACTGCTTCGGTTGTGACTATCGCGCTGCTCTGTTGCGTTGCCCGGGCGCAGAACAGTGCAGGTTCGGCGTCGGCCGCTGCCTCTACAACACCGCAACTCGTCATCATTGATACGGATATCGGCGATGACATCGACGATGTACTCGCCGTCGGGCTTGCGTTTTCTAGTCCGGAACTCAAGATACTCGGAATCACCTCGGCTTGGGGAGACACTGAACTCCGCGCCCGGATGCTCGATCGGCTTCTCTGCGAGACTGGCCGGGCCGATATTCCTGTCGCTGTCGGCATCGAGAAGCATGCTCCGGGACAGAGCGGATTCTGGCAGGCGGCCTGGGCGGAGCGTCAGCCGCCAAAGCAGCATGAGGGGGCGGTTGATTTTTTGCTCGAGCAGATCAAACTGCATCCTGGCGAGATCACTCTTATTGGCATCGCTCCGGAGACGAATCTTGCTGCCGCGCTCGCCAGGGATCCGGTGACGTTCAAGAAGTTGAAGCGGATTGTCATTATGGGTGGGTCGGTCCGGCGCGGGTACGGGGACCTGGGATATGAACCCGACCATGGGCCGAATGCCGAGTACAACATCGCGATGGATATCCAGGCCGCGGAAGCGGTCTTTACATCGGGCGTTCCGCTTTATGTGATGCCCCTCGACTCCACTCAGCTCAAGCTCGACGAGGTAAGGCGTGAGTTGCTCTTCACCAAGAGTACTAACTTGACCGATGCGTTAACGTTGCTTTACCAGCAATGGGCTCAAGGCACCCACCAGATAACTCCGACGATGTTCGATGCGGTGGCTGCCGCATACGCTATCGATCCGTCGCAATGCCCGACGACCCCGATGAGACTTGAGGTCGACGCGAAGGGGTTCACTCGCGAGGTCCAAGGAGAGCCGAATACTTTCGTCTGCCTGCGCTCCGACTCGGACAAATTCTTCGAGTTTTACATGCCTCGGCTACTGGAACAGAAGCTGGCGGGGTCTTGCGAGCCAGCTCACAAATGAATCGTTCTTGAGATTCACACAATCCCTTGCTCATAGCGGCATGAAAGCAGGAGACTCCCCTCTTGATCGTCAACTTCGCCGAGCGCGCGCACAATCATAACTGGAACCTCGACCCGGTGACGCGTTCGCTGCTTGACACCGACTTTTACAAGCTGCTGATGCTGCAGTTCATCTGGAAGCATTTTCCGAAGACCCACGCCTCCTTTGAAGTGATGAACCGGACCGACAGCGTCCGGCTGGCTGAGCTTTTCCCTCGAGAGGAGTTGATTCTACAACTGGACCATGCGAGGGGGCTGCGATTTCGCAAATCGGAGATGATCTGGCTGGCCGGCAATACTTTCTATGGCCGCAAAGGCATCTTCGAGCCTGCATTTCTGGATTGGCTGGAGCGCGATTTTCATTTGTCTGATTACAAGCTCTCGGTCGAGGACGGTCAGTTTCGACTGGAGTTTGATGGGCCGTGGACCACCACCACAATGTGGGAACTGTATGCGCTCTCGATTCTCAATGAGCTGAAGACGCGAGCGAGCCTTAGAGGGATGAGCGAGATCAGCCTGGACATGTTCTATGCGCGGGCGAAGACGAAGCTGTGGCAGAAGCTCGAGCGGATGCGCGATGTTCCGGGGCTAAGGGTCGCCGATTTTGGCACGCGGCGACGACACAGTTTTCTTTGGCAGGAGTATGCGATCAACGTGGCGCGGGGCGAGTTGGGAGAAAGCTTCCTCGGAACTTCGAATACCTACCTCGCCTATAAGCACGACATGGAGGCGATCGGCACGAATGCCCACGAACTGCCAATGGCGCTCGCGGCGATGGCCGAGGACGATGAGGCTCTGAAGACTGCACAGTATCGTGTGCTGGAACTGTGGCAACAGACGTATCAGGGTGAATTGCTGATCATGCTTCCGGATACCTTTGGGACCACGCAGTTCCTGCGTTCCGCGCCGGAGTGGACGGCCGACTGGACCGGCCAGCGTGTCGACAGCAAAGACCCGTTCATCGCCGGAGACGAGTATATTGCGTGGCTGAGAGAGCGAGGCCGCGATCCTCGCGGCAAACTGCTGATCGCCTCTGACGGCCTCGATGTGGATCTGATTCTGCGCCTCCACGCTTATTTTGCGGGGACAATTGTAGGCGAAGGGCGGCCGGAAGACTTCGTCTCTGCCGCTGACTTTCACGATCCGCACAAATGGGTGCGAGAGCGGAGGATTCGATTCAGTTCCGGATGGGGTACTTTGCTAACGAACGACTTTCGCGGATGCGACCCTGGAAATGGCGTGCAGTTTGATCCGATCAGTCTGGTGTGTAAACTAACATCAGCGGATGGGAAACCAGCGGTCAAGCTATCCGACAATTACGCCAAGGCAACGGGCATTCCGATCGAGATCGAGCGGTATCGGAGAGTATTTGGCACTGCGGGTGTTGCGAATATTCCAGTGGTGGTATAAACCGCGCTCGATTTGCGCAAGAACTCAGACGTTCCATCACAGCGGGTGCCTTCGCCAGCCGGGCATCACAACCGGAGTCAAGTCATAAGACGCCACTACGGGCAAAAAAACCCGATCGACGAAATCATCAGCAGGCAAATTCCTGTAATCAGGCATAGTTGTTTCTTTATCGCCAGATGCCATGCCAGGAATTTTTTCTGTAACCAGTAGCATGTGAGGTCAAAATTGGCTATGCAAAACGACCGTGAAGTGCTTCTCGCCGCGTACGCAAGTTTTAATGCGCGGGCGCTGGACGCCGTGCTCGAAAACATGCATCCAAACGTGGATTGGCCGAATGGCATGGAGGGCGGGCGGGTCCATGGGCACCAAGGCGTGCGCGAATACTGGACCCGGCAATGGAGCTTAATCGATCCTCATGTGGAACCGGTGGGTTTCAGAACGGTTGGGCCAGGCAAAACGACCGTGACGGTCCATCAAATTGTTCGCAGTCTGGATGGCGAATTGCTAGTCGATCAGATGGTGGAACATGCTTATCTTGTCGAGGATGGGCTTATTCGGAGGATGGACATTGGCGGGGAATAGCGCTCATTAAGCCTTTCGACTTTAGTCGAGCTTCTCGGATCAATGGATCGATTCAGCCCGGGCACTCTGCAGACCCGGTCCTACTCGGCCCCGATTCCTTCAAAACTGATTTATCAAAATGGCGTTCCGCCAAAGTCGAGCGGATGATGGTTGGCTGCTGAAGTATGAGTCTTAGTGAAAAGGAGAGCCCGCTTCATAGCGCAGACCGATTGATGGAGAATGTTGAGCGCACCAGTCGTTTCGATATCGGCGGAATTAACGCAGGAATGGTTAGACAGAACGACCGAGATTTGCTGATGGTTGCCTATGCGAACTTTAATGCGCGGGCCATTGATGCGATGCTTGCCGTCATGCATCCTGACGTGGATTGGCCGAATGGGATGGAAGGCGGACGGATCCACGGTCACCAAGCTGTGCGCGAATACTGGACTCGGCAGTGGAGCTTGATCAATCCGCACTCTGAACCGATCGATTTCAGTTCTAACGAAGATGGCATGATCGTGGTCACCGTTCACCTGACCATCCGCAATCTCAACGGCCATGTGATTGTCGACGAAAACGTTACGCATACCTATCTGATCAAGGACGGGCTTATTCGCAGGATGGATCTCGGCGACGAATAGCGCTCGTCTACTCTCACGAAATGGCTTGAGCTTTCCCCACCGAACGAGCACGTCTACCTTTCCAAAAGGTCGTAAAGCGGCCCTTACCGGAGTTGAAATTCCGGCGATCCCAGAATCAACGCGGCCATGGTGTTCAGTGCCTGCGTGGGGTCGGTTGGGGTGGTTGTCGCCTCTGAGTCGGAGACTTGTTTGAGGATGACTTCGTTGGTCTTCGGCGAGACCGCTCCGCCGATGACGAGTTGCTCCATGAGCGAGAGAGCTTCTTCGCGACCGGTGGGCGCTGCAGCTGTACCGGAGCTTATCTGAGTTGCTGAGATGCGGCGCATGGCGCTGCCTGGCGCTTCAGGCTGGCGGTCGAGCAGACCGGAGGCGAGCAGTTTGGGCGCATCGAAGGGGATGCCTCCGAGTTTGCCACCGGTGAGCGCGAGCGAGAAGTTCAGCCGGTCGACGATTGCCGCCGAGTTCATCCAGTGGTCGGCGGTCATCGGATATCCCGTCGGTGGCTGCATCTGGTAGAGCGGCTCGCCCATAGTCTTGAGCGTGTTGACGATGGCGCCGGGGTTGGCGGGGTTCGTTCCGGTGGCGCGGAACGCCGAAGCGACGAACTCAAGCGGCGTTTTCACCTTGGTGCGGTAGTATTTCCGCGACTCGAACTCGGGCGAGCGTTCCATGGTGCGGAGGACTTCTTTGATGTCTCCATCGGATGCCAGGAAGGTCTTGGCCATACGATCGACAAGCGCGGGCGGAGGGTCGTCGGCGACGAAGCGCTGGGCTAATTTGTAGCTGATAAAGTTCGCGGTCTGCGGCTGCGCGGCGAGCCAGCTCAGCGCCGATTGGCCTTCTTTGGAGCCGTCCTCTTTGATCTTTTGGCCGAACCACATCTTCGAGCCGGGCTCGTGCTTGTTTGGGTCGAACTGTGGGCCGCCGCCGTATTCGGGGTGGTCAATGGTCCAGCCGGTGAGGATCTTGGCGAGATTGGTGACGTCGGCCTGGGTATAGCCTCCGTTGACGCCGACGGTGTGCAGCTCCATCACTTCCCTGCCGTAGTTTTCGTTGAGGCCGCGGTCGGCGTGCTTCTGGCTGTTCCTGGCCCTTTCCGCCACCTGGGAATCGGGACCGATGCTCTGCCAGTTGTCGAGATAGACGAGCATCGCGGGATGTTGCGCGGTCGCGAGCAGCAGATCGCGGAATTTTCCGAAGGCTCGAGGGCGGATGGCGTCGCGTTCGTAGGACGGGGAGTAGATTTGGTCGGTCTCTTTGTAGAGGAAGACGTTGAAGTGGTTGAACCAGAAATCGGTCATCGTCTCCTGAAGCTGGCGTTCGCTCAAGATGGCGCGGACGACTTTGGCCTGCATGAGTTCGTCGTCAACAACGTGCGCGGCGTCGGGGCCTCCGCCCATGGACAGGAATATCTCGCGTTCCCGCGGGGTGAAATCCGCGAGCAACATCTTCTTTTGCGCGTCCGGCGTGCTCGAGGTGAGCGCCATGCGCTGATCGAGCGGCAGCTGCAGGATGGCCGCCATTCGCTGCGCCTTGGGCAAACCGAGCATTTGTTCGGCGATGGGGAGCGCCGTCGCCTGGTCCTGCTTCTTTCGGTCAGTTTTTTGCGCTTCTATTTGGTCGGGGGTGAGCTTGTTCGTCTGCTCGTCTTTCTTCTCCTGCTGCTGTCGCGTGTATTTCGCTTCGAGAACCTGGTAGATGCTCAGCGTCGTCGGGTCTTTCGGCATGGGCAGCTTGCCTTCGGAGATTTGCCGCAGGATCTGGTTAGTCGGGAAGTTCGAGACGGTGAGTGCTGGAGTGAGGGCGAGCGCGGGGTAGTCCTGAAGACGTTTATCGAGAATCGGATCAGGGATCGAGTCGGGATTGAGTTGCTGTTCAAACCAGTTCTGCGGCCCGGCCTTCAACACTGCGTCGACGTCGCCGGGGCGCGGACCGAAGGTGAATCGGTTGAGTAGCTGTGTGGCCCTTTCGCGCTCGGTCAGTGGCGCTTCCGCCGATGAAACCGTGTGCGGCGTCTTCTTCACAGCCGACTGTGCCTGCAGAACGACGGAAGTGGCGAGCAGCAGCGAGAGATAGAGAAGTCGGCAGTGAGGCATGACGCAGAACTCCTGTCGTCTTTATTGAACATCTTCTGCGGGGAGATGTTGCGTGGGAAACTCCTTAGTCTCCCTATTTACGGCATCAAAGTAAGCATTTTCACGGCGCATACACTGGGAGAGTGAATCCAGAGCTGGATATCCGCGCCAAACCGGGATCGGAGTATCCGCCCGGGCCCCCGTTTCTTCCCCGCCTGCTTACCGGCAGACTCTTTCGGGGAGGCTCGATCAATATGCTGACGGAAAACGCCCGGCGCTATGGCGACATCGTGCATTACCGCGCGATCAATCGCAAGATCTACCAGCTCAATCATCCGGACCTCATCCAGGAACTGCTGGTCAACGACGAGCCGCGGAACCATCGCCATATGGTCATGCAGCGCTCGCGCTTCATCCTGGGCAATGGGCTGTTGACGAGCGAAGAGCCTCTGCATATGCGGCAGCGGCGGATGGCTGCGCCGGCCTTTCATCGCCATCGGATCGCTGCGTATGGCGATGTGATCGCGAAATACTCCGCGGAGATGATTGAGCAATGGAAGCCGGGCGCTCTCGACGTTTATCCGGAGATGATGATGCTCGCCCTGCGCATCGTGAGCAAATGCCTCTTCGACACCGACGCAAGGTCGGAGGCGAAGAAGATCGGCGACGCTGTCGATGCCTTCATGGGCTTCCTACCGTTGGCCTTTCTTCCTTTTTCGAGAAAAATTGAAAAGCTGCCATTCGGGCCGATGAGGAAGATCCGCAAAGGCGGCGCCGACGTCGACGCCATCATCTACGGAATCATCGCCGAACGGCGGAGATCTCCTGGGGACCGTGGCGACCTGCTGTCGATGTTGCTGGAAGCAGTCGATACCGAAGACGGTGCGGGTGGGGCAGCCGCTCGCATGACTGACCAGCAAGTGCGCGACGAATGTCTGACGGTGATGCTTGCCGGGCACGAGACCACTTGCAATGGTCTGAGCTTCACGCTGTGGATGTTGGCTCGGCACCCCGAAGCGCAGGAGCTGCTGCACGAAGAGGCGGTCAGTGTGCTGGGCAACCGGCCGCCGACGGCCGCCGATTTCCCAAGCCTGAAATATGCGTACATGGTCTTTGCCGAGGCACTTCGGCTATTTCCGCCGGTCTGGGTGATTGGGCGCACCTGCGGGCCCGAAGGCTACGATTTCCGCGGCTTCCGCATTTCGCCCGGCTCCATCATGATCGCCCCGCAGATCGTGGTGCATCGTGACCCTCGGTTCTGGCCGGAGCCGGAAAAGTTTGACCCGCTCCGCTTCGCAGACGATGGAAAGTCGTTAAATGGCAAAACCGCGCGGCCGAGGTTTGCTTACTATCCCTTTGGCGCCGGCTCGCGGCAGTGTATCGGCGAAGGGCTGGCGTGGATGGAAGGCGTCTTCTCGCTGGCAACCATCTTTCGCAACTGGCGGGTGCGACCGGCGCCGGGTGCTCCGGAGACACTGGCGATGAGCCCCATGATCAGCCTGCGTCCGAAACAGGGAGTTCCGCTGGTGATTGAGCGGCGGTAGGGCTCGCAGTCTAGAGGGGCGAGCAGCCGAGGACGATCGGTTGATAAAAGCCGCTCTCCGACGGCATTAGCCACTCAATATCTTTAAAACCTGCGCGGTCGAGAATCGTAGAGAGCTGTTCGCGAAGAGTGCAGTGATACTGAGAAACGAAATGGAGTGACTCCCAACCGCTAGTAGTTTGCGTGGTGATGTAGAGGTGGAGCATGTATTTGGTGTCGTCGATCCAGTCCCAAACCTGATGCACAATACGGCGACTGCCGCCACTTGAGTAAAAGGCGGGCTGCTGCATGGTGGGTTTCTCGCGAAGAATTTGATCATAGTCGCGGATACTCGCCATCAAGAGTCCGCCGGGTTTAAGCACCGACCGAATCGCGGAGGCTGCCGACGCAAGCTGCTCCAGAGACAAGTGGGGTAGCGCGTTGTCGAGAGCGACCACGACATCGAAGTCCCGGTCGGCGATCTCCTGCAATGACGTCATGTCGGAGACATGAAAGTCGATCTCCAACGAGCGCTTTGAGGCCTCCTTCCTGGCGCGGGTCACTGCCGCTGGACTCAGGTCGGAAGCGGTGACACGATGCCCCAGTTTCGCGAGAACCAACGATTGTGTGCCGATCCCGCAGGCACAATCGAGTATCTTCAACGCTTTGCCAGGGTTTCGAGAACTGAGCAGCGGACCGATGATTCTACTTTGCCGGTCAATCGCGTTATCCCAGTCGTCGAGCAGGAGATGGTAGTGCTCTGCGAGCGGGTCGTAGAAGCTGGAGATCGGGTCGGTCATGAATACCTGGCATTGCTAGTATCGCTGTTTGAACCTGCGTTGGCTCGCGAATCGAGAAGCCGCTCGATGGCGTTGCAGGCTGCGCCAATGCCGTCTTCGGATTGGATGCGATGGGCAATCTGCTCGGCATTCGTCGCATAGGCGGGATCGGTGAGTAGCCGTTCCAGTTGGCGGGCTGCGGTATGGGCGTTGTAGCGGTTGCGCGAGATGGTGAGTCCGGCGCCGATTTTTTTCACGCGAGCGGCGTTGTCGGGTTGGTCGAAGCCGCAGGGCATGACGAGGGCCGGGCGACCAGCGCGAAGTACCTGCGCTGTCGTGCCGCTGCCTCCCTGGTGAACGACAACGGCGGCCCTGGGAAATAACTCAGAGAACGGAGCGTAGGGCACAGCGATACTGTCGCTCGTCATTGCGTCTGGAGGCGGATTGCCGCTGATGAGGAAGACGGCCCGACGTTTCAGCATCCGCGCCGCCTGCGCGCTTTGGTCGAAAAAGCCGCGCGGATCGTGCACTGCACTCGATCCCAGGGTGAAGACGATCGGAGCTTCGCAAGCATGCAGAAATGCCTCCAGCTCCGGGGGAAGCCCGGATCGCGCCTCGTCCTGATCGTAGAAGACGTAGCCGGGTTGGACTGCGTTTGCGGGCCAGTCGGGCTGTGGTGGAGCGATCTCCCGCGAGAATAGCGCCAGTGTCAGGCTGGAGGAGAATTTGTCCTCAAAGAGCGGATCGCCCCCCGTGCGCAGGCCCAACTCGCGACGCAACCGGTGCACCGGTTCCCACCATTGTCGGAAGGCAAGCCGACCGAGCTCGATGAAGATCTTATTGAACCGCCAGCCAAGGCCGCTCAGGAATGCGAGCGAGGGAGCATAAGGAGATACCGGCGGATCATAGACGGAGTAGAACGAAAATGGTGATAGAAGCGCTGAAACCCAGGGCAGACCCAGCTTTTCGGCGACCAGTGGCGCCGCGAAAACGATCTCGCCCGCAATGAGGAGGTCAGCTCCGGCGGCGACCTTCAATAGATCCTCGTAAGTGTCTGGAAGCGCGGGCAATATCAGTTGTCTCAATAGCACGTCCGGGCCCCGCTTCATATCCATCAGGTTGCCCATGAGTTTCGGATCGTGCGCCGCGACAAGGGGCCGGATGGCGTGAAACTCGAGGCCAAGGCCTTCGACTTTGGCGCGATAGATCTCGGTGCTGGCGATGACGGGCTGATGACCGCGATCACGCAGGCCGAGGGCAAGAGCGAGACAAGGATGCAGGTCACCAAGCGAGCCGATGGTCGCGAGGAGGATTCGCCTGGGAGTCGTTGGCATCTCCCCCAGTATCTGTGATTTTGCAGCTCGATGGCCGTTGCTTCGCCGACGCGGTGTCGGTATAGGCACAGCATTTAAGAAAAAGACTTGACCGTTGCAGACCGGGGGACTACCTTATGGACAAGGCGAACAAATGGCGAATACCGAGAGCGCTTCCCTCTTTCCAATACTCCCCTCCGAGTCCACGGAAACTCCTAAAGGCATCGCCCGGCTCGCACTCAGCAGCTTCCAGATTGGGCGCGGTCATGACGTGGAATTTCGGTCGTTGAGCGTGCGGTCGCTTATCAATAAGTCCGTTTCTCGAAGGGGACTTTGGTTCTCGAAGACCATCAATCCCTATCGCGGCTGCGAGTTCGCCTGCCGGTACTGCTACGCGCGTTATACCCATGAATTCATGGAGCTGCGCAATCCTGAGGATTTTGAGCGGAAGATCTTCATCAAGCAGAATGCGGCGTGGCTTCTGCAGCAGGAACTGCGCGATCTGCACCCCGGTGAGGAGATCGCTATTGGAACAGCGACCGATCCCTATCAGCCAATCGAGCGAAAGGCGAAGATCACTCGCAGCCTACTGGAGGTCTTCGCCGGGCGGCGTGGGTTGCGCATCGCCATCGTTACGAAGTCCAGCCTCATTGCGCGCGATATCGACCTGCTCGAGAAGATCGCGGAGCGCAACGAACTGGTAATCCACCTCACCATCACGACGCCTGACGCCGCGCTGGCAAGGATATTGGAGCCAAGAGCACCGAGGCCCGATTTGCGCTTGAAGACCGTGGCTAAGCTGCGGAAGGCCGGCTTGCGGGCGGGGATTCTCTGTTCCCCGCTGCTCCCTGGATTGACAGATACCCTACCGGCGCTGGACGCGATGGCGCGCCGAGCGAAGAGCGTCGATGCCAACTTCTTCTCCGCCGAGCCACTGTTCTTGAAACCCTGCTCACGGGAGACCTACCTGGCCTTCGTTCGGGAGCACTTTCCCGCGCTTGAATCGCTTTATCGATTTCGTTTTGATGGAAGGGATTTTGTGGCGACGGGCTACCGGAAGCGAATTGAGGAGCTGGTCGAACAGGTTCGCCGCAAGCATGGCCTGGGCCGCCGAGACGTCGACGCTCTGCTCACTCGTGACGTTAGCGAGTCCACCCGCAAAGACCGGAGCGGCCAGGTGGAGCTCTGGCCGGAACGCAAGTCGCCTCAGCGGACCCTCCATCCGAATGTGGCGAGCGAGCTTGGCTTGGGCCACACCACGTGCACGATGCAATGAACAACGGAGAATCCGAGGGGTGAATGTCAGCGGGTGACGATCACTTCAGCCACATTGTCTTTGGCGAGAAAGAACTTGCAGCTCTGGAAGGTGGAGAAGAGCCGTTCGATATTGCGGTTGGTATAGACCCGGCTGAGCGGGAGCCTCTGGGCCTCCTGTAATTCAACGTTTTCCGTAGCGGTGACGTGTGGACGGTAGAAGATGCGTTCGTCGTCGGTGAGCCGGGTGTGAAAGAAAGCGAGCATCCGGCCCTGCGGATTGAGGCTGTCATGCAGACGGGCGATGACCGGCGCGACCAGCGTCTCGGGCAGATAGTCGAGCGTGGCCCACAGAAGGATGACATCGAAGTGACGGCCGCCGAAGCTGAGATTCTGGTCGAGGAATTCTTTGATAGGGGGTTGCTCCGCGGCGAGTCGACTGCTCCACTCTTCGTGGTGGGCCTCGATGACCAGATCCGACATATAGAGACTGTGTCCAAGACCCGTAAGGAGATTGATATTTGAGGCTGAAGTTGGACCGATGTCCAGTAACTGGAGCGATTCCTCCTCCTTAAGGTGCTTCAGCATCGCCGCCCAGCCCGTCGAATGGCGAGGGATGCGCGGTCCCACCAGGCTCACGCGTGGTTTGGCGGCGGGTTCGGTATGGCTCTTACCAAAGAGACTTCGGAACGCATTCAAAGCCAATGGAGTCTTCCCTCAGGTACACGGGGCACGATGCTCCCTGCGCTTCTGGAGCATTTCCCTCCAGGTTTACACCGGAAAACAGACACATGCGTGGCATTTCCGTTAAGAAAACACTGGCTTGCGGCCACTAAAGGCTTCGCAGCAAAAGAAAGTTGCACTCACGCATGAGGGCCTTCCCTACGAAGAGCTACCCGCGTGGCCTCCCAAAGGGGATGTCCGGACAGCCGCGGGGTCACCCTGCGTCAGTTCAACCTTGCCCGAAAGCAGCGCGCCCTCTTCAATGGAAAGACGGGCGGCGCGAACGTTTCCGGTCAGATTCCCTCCCTTGCGTAGCTCGACGCGAACGGTCGCCGTCACATTGCCGTTAATCACACCGAGAATGACGACATCACGGGCGGCAACATCGGCGTCGACACGCGCCGAGGGCCCGATGGTGAGCTTGCTATCAGTCAGAGTGATGGTTCCCTCGACGCGGCCGTCGATCATCAAGTCCTCGCTGCCCTTCACTTCACCGCGAATTTCGACCGATTTTCCAATCGAAGCGGCAGTTCCTTCCACCACAGCCATGTGCTCTCTCCCCAAGACCCTTGAAATGCTTAGCGCTGCCCGCACTATACGCAACCAGCGCAGGCGACCGCAAGCTGCGGAATGGAAAGCCGGCTGGGCGGCGGAGGGGAGTTCCCCACTACAATTAAGAGGTAGGAAAAGCAAAACGAGGACGCAGGCGACCTTCCTCGGCAATGTCACGTCTGGAGTAGTATGAGGATTTTCAGGTTTTGCGAGGGTGCGCGGCTGGTTCCAGTCGCGGCTCTTGCCTGTATCACGGTACTGCTGTCTGCGACACTGGCATTGGCATCTCCCCAGACATCGAACAACTACGCAAACGATCCGGTCACGCTAGTCCGCCACGCTTCTTACAATGAGCTTCACCAGATGGCGCCGCCATATCCCGTTCGCTACAAACTACGCAAGCAAGACGAGAAGGGCGTTACCACCAAAGAGATCGTCCCTACTAAAGACGGCGACGTAGCTCGGCTGATCGCCAAGAACGACATGCCTTTGACGCCGGAGCAGAACCAGGCGGAGCTCGATCGCCTCAATAATCTTCTGGCGCACCCCGAGATCCAGGAGCGCCGCCACAAGCGCGAGCAGGAGGACAATGGCCGGGCCGACGAGATGATCCGGCTGCTTCCCGACGCATTTGTTTACACCTATCTGGGAATGACAGATGGCCCCAATGGTTCGGCCTATCGGCTCTCCTTCAAACCTAATCCGGATTTTCATCCCCCGGACCGCGAGGCCGAGGTTTATCACGGCATGGAGGGCGAGCTATGGGTAGATCAGGGCCAGGAGCGAATCGTCAGACTTGACGCCCACCTTATCGCCGACGTGAACTTTGGCTGGGGGATTCTCGGCAAGCTCTACAAAGGCGGGAGCCTCACCATCGAGCAAAAGGACGTCGGACATCGGCACTGGGAAGCGACCTTGATGAAGCTCAATCTGACCGGCATCGCGCTCATGCTCAAGCCGCTGAGTTTTCAGACGACAGAGACGTCAACCGACTTCCAGCCGGTGCCGGTGAATATGAGCTATCAGAAGGCAATCGAGTTGCTGACCAGCCAGAGCGCCGGTGCACAGGTCGCGCTGGATGCGAGCCAGAAGAGATAGCCCTTCGGCCCGGTTCTTTTCGGAAAATAGAAACACTGCACTGAATGCCATCTCTCGCGGCGCGTCTCGGTGGTCTGGCGTCATTCTCCGAAGCGGACCACCGAGCGTTTCTCAGACAGCCGACTAGACGACATTCGAGTCGTCGCCGCTATCGTCGAAATTGCCTCCGTCGTCAAAGTCTCCGCCGCTTTGGTCGTCGAGGCTGCCGAGGTTTTGTGAGTCGCCGGGGTCGTAGCTGGCGTCGTTGAACTGAGCTCCGCGATCGTCATTCGCAAAGCGGTCGCCTCGATCGTCGAACGATGCTTCTCGCCCTCCGCGCTCTTCCCCGCCGAAGTTTTGGTTGGGATCTTCGTAGTAGTTGTTGACGACCGTTTCTTCGACGGGGCGATCGCCGAGGCCGCCACCGCCAAAACCTCCGCCGCCGAACCCGCCCCCGCCGTGGCCAAAACCGTGCAGAAGCGACTCGACGCCCTCAAAGGCGAGAGCGCCTGCAGCGACGCCAGCGGCCGTGGTTGCGGCCGAACGCAGGAAGCTGGAGCCGCCCGACGGTGGCGGCGGGGCAGCGGCATAGTCCGGCGGGTACGCCGGAGCAGGTGGATAGTACTGCGGTGAAGCGGCCGCCCTGGGTGGGTAAGGCTGAGGCGAAAACGCCTGCGGCGGAGGCGCGGCCGGCTGATCGTGGCGGCCAAGCAAGCTGCCGAGGAAGCTCGTGTGCTGCGCCGGCGCAGGAGGGGGCTGCTGGAGCTGCGTTCGGGCCTCCTGCAGGTGCTCCTGAAGCTGATCAATTTGCGCCCTGGCCTGTTCGAGGGCGATGTTCTGCACTAACACTGTCTGGGCGAGGATATATTGTGCGTCTGGCGATGTGGCCAGGCTTTGTTTTAGAAACTGTTCAGCTTCTTCGTCTTTTTCGGGGAGCTGTGTCTGCCTGATTTTGTTTACCAGGTCATTCAGCATCGTGCTTTCCTGCGGGGTCATTGCTTGCTCCTTCTGCTACTTGTTAAAACCCGAATTTGTGGTTTGGATGCGTCGGCGGGGCTTCATGCCAGAACTCTTTTCTGAACGAAGCTGTTAGTGAGTTCATTCAACATGCTGCACCAGAATGGACCTTGCGGTCACGCGAGATGCCGCGCCAGCATCTGGGCGCTGCCTCCTATGGAGAATACGGACTAGTGTCTGAGCGGGTTCCAAAACTTTGGAGTTAGAAAACCAACTCCATGGCGCGGACTTCTTCTTTGCGAACGGTCAGGCGCCCGACAAGATCGGTTCGTACCTCAAAGCCGCGGCCCGGCGTATCGGGAACTACGATCTGGCCGGCTTTGGATACCTCGACCGCAGGCTCGATGATGTCTTCCTTCCAGTAGCGTTTGGAGGCGGAGACGTCGCCCGGCAAGGAGAAGTTCGGCAGCGACGAAAGCGCGATATTGTGAGCGCGGCCAATTCCCGACTCGAGCATTCCACCACACCAGACGCGGATTCCCCGCTCCAGAGTTACGTTGTGTACGGCAATCGCTTCGCTGAAACCGCCGACGCGGCCAACTTTGATGTTGATGATCTGGCAGGACTCCATCTCGATTGCGGCGAGCGCGTCGCGGCGATTGCGGATCGATTCGTCGAGACAGATCGGGGTTTCCAGGCGCCTCTGCAGCATGGAGTGGAAGTAGAAATCGTCGGCCCAGAGGGGCTGCTCGATCATCACCAGATCGAACTGGTCCCAGGTGACGATGGCGTCCATGTCTTTCATGCGATAGGCCGAGTTGGCGTCGCAACTGAGCAGGATTCCAGGCCAACGGTTCCGGACGGCCGCGAAGAGTTCGATGTCCCAGCCGGGCTTGCATTTCAGCTTGATACGCTGGTAGCCTGCCTCCAGCTCTTTCTCGATTTCCTCAAGTGTTGCTTCGATTGAGGGCTGTATCCCGATAGAAACACCGCAGTTAATTATTTCGCGAGTACCACCGAGGAGTTGAGCCAGAGGAACTCCCCGCATCTGCGCTTCAAGGTCCCAGACGGCATTCTCCAGTGCCGCCTTGGCCATGCGATGGCCACGCACCTGTTTGAAGATGGTGGAACATTTGCCGCTATGGGGTAGATCCGCAGCCATGAGCCGGGGCGCCAGCTCGCTGGAGAGCATCAGCCAAGATGTGTCGATCGTCTCGTAACTGTAATAGGGATGCTCGGCCGCGACGCACTCTCCCCAGCCGGTCATGCCTTCGCCTTTGATCTCCACCAGCAGGATGCGCCGATCGGTCGTGGAACCGAAGCTGGTGACAAAGGGCTTGACCAGGGGTAGTCGCAGTTCGCGGAGATAAATCGCATCTATCTTCATAATCGGGATGAGGTGTTTCGCTTGCTCCTGGTGTCGTGGCTATTTTGCAGAACGTAGTCTCGTTTGAGGTCTCCGAAAAATCCGCGCCTTACTCTCCAAGCGACCTCCGGCTTCAGTCCCTTATCTGCTTTTGTGCCAAGCAGCCTCTTGCACGTCAGCTAATGAATAGATGCCGTCATCGTCGGCAATGCTTCCGGAATCATTCAACTCGTCCCTCTTCGTTCCCTTAGTGAATCCGACAACGGCCAAGCCGCGCGCAAACGCATTCAGAAAACGCGTTCTCACCTCGATCTGAGCGGCTTCCGCAAGGCCGAAGCATGACGGAGACTGCTTCCACTCCCGGATCGCGCCGGGCACTGTGATTCTCTCTTTGATCTCAGGCAAGAGCGCCGGGCCGCCGTTGAGCGTTGCCTGGACCCGCGGCGAGTCCATAAACCATTCAGCATGGAGACGGTCAGTCGGGAGCCCAGCCTGCAGCCGACTAGAGAATACACCATAAAAGTTTGGAGTATACCTGTGAACAACGACCCCAAGCCGAACAATGTTGAGATAGGCGTTCTTGATCTCGAGGGGGTCGAAGGTCCACTCCATCTTCGTGATGCCTCGGGCAAGGGCGTCTTCGCGTTGCGCCAGCTTCAACTTACGGCCGATGCCGGAGTTCCGGTACTCGGGCTCAACAGCGAGCATGTGGGAGTGCAGGTAGGCTTTGCCATCGCGGACGCCGGGCATTGCCATGGCAAAGCCGATCATGGAAGGACCGTCGCCGCCGGGTGACGCTGAGCGGGCGAGGTCGAAGGCGCCAATGATCTGACCGCCGATGTGCTCGATGACGATGAACTCACGCAGCGGAATGGCGTCCCGGACGTCGTAGCCCCAGATGTCGGTTTGGAGGCGAACGCACGCGTCAAACTCGTCAAAGCCGGCGCATTTGCGGATGAGGATTTCCGGGGCAGGGGTGGTCACTTTGCCGTCTCCATCTGAGCCTCTGTCTCAGTTTTGGAGACTTCACTAACCTTGGCTTCGACCCAGAGCGCTTCGAGCTTCTCGGGCGATTGTTGCTCGAGGGGGCGGTCGGTCGCCTTTTCCATCGCAGCGAAGCGCTGGCGGAATTTCTTGTTGGTGTGACTCAGGGCGAGTTCGGGGTCGACTCCAAGGCGGCGTGACAGGTTCACCACGGTGAAGAGCAGGTCGCCGAGTTCTTCGGCTACCGGATCTTCCGTATCGGAGGGGCTTTTCGGGCCTGAGAGCTGGCCTCTTTCAAGAATCGCTTCGCCTAGCTCGGCGATCTCTTCGTCCAGTTTGGCGAAGACGCTTTCTGCATCGGGCCAGTCGAAACCGACTTTTGCGGCTTTGGAACCGAGTTTGGACGCTTCCATCAAAGCGGGAAAACTGCGCGGAACGGCGTCGAGAAGAGAGCTGGTTGCTTTCGGAGCGGCGGCCTTTTCGGCGAGCTTGATCTGTTCCCAGTTGCGAAGGACCTGGCTAGCGTCAATGCCGGTGGTCTCCATTCCTGGCGGCGCCGAGTTCCCTGCCGCGATTGAGGCCTCGTCGCCAAAGACGTGGGGATGGCGGCGGATGAGTTTGCGGTTGAGGCCCTCAATGACCTCCGCGATCGTAAAGTAGCCCGGCTCAGTGGCCATTTCAGCGTAGAAGAGTACCTGCAACAGCAGATCGCCAAGCTCTTCCTTCAAGTCAGACCAGTTGCGGCGCTCGATGGCGTCGAGGACCTCGTAGGTCTCTTCGAGAGTGTATTTGCGGATTGAAGCGAAGCTCTGTTCGCGGTCCCAGGGGCAGCCACCGGGGCCGCGAAGGCGCGCCATGATGGCAACGGCCTCAGCAAACGTCTCCCCCGCCTGGGTATGCTTGGCAGCTTCGGTTGCCACCGGGGACTCTCCATCTTGAGGGGCGTTCATGGTTCAACTCTAACCGATGCAACCGGGGCGCGCGGATCGGTTAGGGAGTGCGTCCATATACTGGCTGACAGTGTGTCTGTGCTCATTTCAACCTTTGTGGTGCTGGCCGGGCTGGCCTTTGGCAGCTTCCTGAATGTCTGCATCAGCCGGCTGCCCCGGCATGAATCGGTAGCGGCACCGCGTTCGCGATGTCCGCGCTGCCTGACGCCCATTTTGAATCGCGACAATGTTCCGTTGTTGAGCTGGATGTTGCTGCGTGGGCGGTGTCGGAGTTGCGGCGCGAGGATTCCGGCGCGCTATCCGCTGGTTGAGGGGGCGACGGCGGCGCTCTTTTTGCTGTGTTATTTCGAGTTTGGATTGACTCTGCATGGCGTCGCTTCCGCGGCGCTCTGCTGGTTGCTGCTGGGGTTGGCAGCGACCGATGCGGAGACTCTGCTGTTGCCGGATGCGCTGACCTTACCGGGACTTGTGTTGGCCGTGGTTTATTCCGGGTTTCGCGATAGCTCTCCCCTGGGGTTTCAGTGGAGATCAGCTGCGGAGTCTGCACTCTGGGCGGCATGCGCAGCCGTAATGGTCATACTCATTCGCGGGCTTTACTGGCTGGTTCGTCGTCGAGAAGGCGTCGGGCTGGGGGATGCCAAGCTGCTGGCGCTGATTGCGGCCTGGCTTGGACCGTGGCAGGCGGGGCTGGTGTTCTTTGTTGCCGTCGTCTGCGCGGCGGCTTATGGCGCCGGTTTGATCGCGTCGGCCAAACTTCGAAGATCGCCCGGCAAGACGCTCACGGCGCGTATTCCGCTGGGCGCGTTCTTGTGCGCGGCAGGGATTCTCAGCATTTTTGAGGGAAAGTCAATTCTCGTCTGGTATCTCGGCTTCTTTGGTTAACGGGGTTAGTCCGAGGCTTCGGAGTTGCTTGAGATGGTGGGTGCCGTGGGCGACGTGAAACCTTCTCCACTGCTGCGCAGATATGGGACCGAGAACCTGATGCGTGGCGAATTTCTTTTCGCCAAATTGCTCTTCGCAGACGACCAACTGATCGTCCATCGCCTGCAATTCGGATTGAAGCCGCGCGCCGAGGGCCTCGCCATCAAGAATTTCGCTGGGGCTCGCCATCGGGGTCACTCCAAGCGGCGCCGGGCGACCGGTGGGGAAATAGCCGAACCGACAGACAAAGAATTGCTGCACCCTCTGGTAGGGGTTTCGGTTGAGACTGGGTAGCTCGCCCCTTGGCCAAGCGTTCGCCAAATACGGCCGAGGAGCTTTGGTAGGTCAGGATAAGATGTTCGACGATTTGGCGGCCGTTCCAGCGGGTTGGATCGTTCGCTGGATGGACTTCGAGCGCCTGAGCCGATTGCCCCATCAAGAGCTGTGCGTAGGAGGCGTGGAGTTGCTCCAGAGCTGAGTGCATTATGGCTTGCTGCTGAAGCCGAGTTCGCCGAGTGCCTTTTTCGCGGCCTTGGCGCTGGGACCGTCAGGGACGGCAGCGAGATAGAGCTGGTAGTTCTGCGCGGCCTCCTTTTGCATGTTCAGCTTCTGCGCTGCTTGGGCCAGGTAAAAGACCGCTTCGACATTTTCGTGATCGAAAGTGGCGGCGTCTTTGAAGCGGTCGTAAGCTCCCTTGTAATGGCCGGTCTGCATGTAAAACTTGCCGACCCTCACGTCTTCAGTCGCGCGCTTTGGATCGTAGACATCGGTGCCGCCGTCAGGGGATTCGAGCTTGAGTTGTTTGCGCGCGGGGTCGTCCAGGCCGAGCTTGTCGGTGTTGTCGAGGCTGGAGCTTCCCTGCGCCTGCTTCTCCGCCGGAGTGGGGTTGGCCGGAACCGGCGCATTCGGAGTCGAAGAATCGGTCGCGGCCGCCTTGGCCGCTGCAGCAGCCTTCGCTGAGATGTCTTCGGGGAAGGGATTGTCTTCGGCGGTGGAAGGCTTCTTGGCGGGCGCTTGCGGCGTGTCCGTTTTTGGTGGAGGCGTGGCGCTCGGGGAAGAGTCTGCGGCCGGTGCGGTGCTTTGGCTGGGGTTCGCAGCGAGTGTCGTTCCGCGCTTGCTTTTGTCTTTTGCCGGCGCGACGGGGGTCGGTGCGGATGGGAGGTCCGACTGGTTCGAGTTCGACTGGCTGCTGGATTGGCTGCTCGACTGGGCCATCGCGCCGACACTCGTCCCGAGCAGGCCTGAGGCCAGCAGTGCAGCCGCGAGAATGTCCGTTTTCTGCATGTATCTGAATGCCGTTCTAATCGCTTTTCGAGGGGCGACGCCTGAATTTCCGCGGGGCCGACCCCGCTCTTCTATTTTAGACGCAGGCAAAGGCCGGAGCGGAACGCGAAGACCTTCGATTTCCGCCGAGTTGTTGCTATACTCGCGGCAATCCATGGGCCTCATCATTCGCTCTTCTGCCATCCACGCGGCCGGTTGCTATACGACCGAGCCGATCGCTAAAGGTACGCGCATCGTTGAATACACCGGGCAGCGCATCACCAAAGACGTCGCCGACGAGCGCTATAAGGACTCGATCGTCACCTATCTTTTCGGCCTCGGCGACGGGACGTATGTGATCGATGGGCACGGGGTGTCAATGTTCCTCAACCACTCCTGCGACGCGAACTGCGAGACCGACGAAACCGGCGGGCGGGTTTGGATCATGGCGATTCGCGACATCGCCGCCGGCGAAGAGCTGGTCTACGATTACAACCTCTATGACGGCGACGACGACCCGGCTACCTGCAACTGTGGGGCGAAGAAGTGCAGAGGGTCGATGTATTCGGTGGACGAGTTGAAGAAGCGGGCGAGAGCGGCGAAAGAGGCAGCCGCGAAGAAAAGCTCAAAGAATGGTTCGAAGCAAGCTTAAGTATTCGTTTGGCTAAACTTTTCCTGAGCTCACTGAATCCGCACTTCCCTAACCTGCTCCGGCACAAACTTCTCTCCAGCCCTCATCCGAAACTCAAGGCGAGCATTCTGTCTGACGTGATAGACCAGGGCAGGGCGGAAGCAGACGATGCAGGTTCCTCCTTTGCGGCGAACGCTGGGATAGATGATTCCGTTCGATTGATGGGCGAGCAGGTCGGCAGCGAGCCTTTGTGGCGCCTGGTAGCACTCAGGCAACGGTAGAGGCTGGAGAAACTCTTTGTATTCGGGGCGGCGGCCGCGCAGGTCGTGGAGCTCGGTGGCAAAGTCGGCAAGGTAGTCGTCGCAGGTGGAGACCTCTTCATCCGGCCAGTCGATTTCTTCCAGCTGCTTCAGCTTGTGATAACCGACCTCGGCGATGGAGGTCAGGCGCTCGATGCCAGCGTACCAAGCTCCGCGCTGGTTGCTGTTGAACCGGCCGCCGTCGGGCGCGGCGTGGGTGAAGGCAGCGTTGACGATATGGGCGTAGCCGACTCCAAAGACCAGCTCGTGAACGCCTATCCCGGGCAGCAATCCCTCTTCTCCGAGGAGACGGTCGTTGGTTGCGCCGTCGAGTTCGATCAGGGCGTCGAGAGTTGCGTCATCGTCGGTGAGCCGGGAGAGTACGGTGCCGGTTTCGCCATATTTCGGGGCGCTGAATTTCGAAGGAATCAGGCGATGCGTGTCTTGAATGCGTATTTCGGTAACGGGAATTGCCAACGCCATTAGCCACCGCGCCTGGCGTCGAGAAGCTGGCGGACTACTAGCATCCCTGGCTGGCCGCGCTCGATCATGTAGGAAAGTGGCAACTGTCCGCGAAACATTGGGTTGCGGTTGGGCAAAGTGATCCAGGCATCGGCGAGGCGCTCGCTGTAGAGGATGTTCAGGGCCTTGAAGATGCCGAGCAGGAGGGAGATGCGTATCAGCGTGTCCTGGTCCAATACGCGTCCAGAGCCTCGCTTCGGCTCCTTCTTCCAGCCGTAATAGGAACCTGAGGAAACGCCGCCGAGCAGTTGGCGAGCGTCTGTGTCTTTGATGCCCCACTTCTCCATGATTTGGAGGAAGCCTTTGATCGCAGCCGCACTGAGGCGTTGACGGGTTGCTGCTTTGGATAGGTCGGGTGAGGTGTCGAAGGCGTATCCAGCAATGTGGGGCAAGACCAAGGCTGCAGCCACGGCGATTCTCCAATAATGAACTGATTATTAATCATTATTGATGATAATCGCAATCGGAATCGCTGGAGGGAATGCCGCGAAGACAACCTAGCCTTCGTCGTTTGTGGTGCACGATACATCTTTTGTTCATAATTCGTGGCTAAGCTTACATGCTGAGGGAAAGCAAGTTATGGCCATAGAGATCGAAGAACTTGATCGGCTGCAGAGGAACTATAAACAGGCCGTCGATGTGTGGGTCGCGGCAATCCAGTACGAAGAGGCTCTCGCCTCGGTCAATCATACCGTCGCCGAGGTTGATCAGTGGGAGCATGCCGCCGCACGCGAAGAGGAAGCCAGGAAAAAGGTGAAAACAGCAAAGCTTGCCTACGAGGACGCCCTGCGAAAAGAGTTTTTCAATTTTTAGGCGAGCTCTCAATATCGCAGATCTGGCAGGTCACGCCGAATAACCTACCAGCTGGCGCACATCGAGATAAAGTCCAGACGACCGCAGATTGATCCCACTGCTTATTGCTGCGGCTGCTGCATTCGCCGTTGCTGGCGGGCCTGCATCTGTTCGAACTGCTGCTTCTGAGTGTCGTTTAGGACGGCTTCGATCTTGGTGTTGCTGTCCGCGCGCAGGCTCTTCATCTTGGCCATTTTGTCTTCCTGGCTCATCGACTGGTCCTGATGCAGAGCTTCCATTTGCTGCTGGCGGTCGAGCAGAATGGGTTTAATCTGGGTTGCCTGGTCAGGCGTTAGATTAAGAGTTTTGGTCATTCGCGCCAGTTGTTCGTCGGGGCTCATCCCGTGACGGCCGCCCGGGGCGGTCGCCGGGGGTTGTTGAGGCGTGGCGTCAGACTGCGCGAAAGCCGCGCTCCCGGTGATTGCAAGCACGCCGGTCAAAATAAGACTACAAAACGTTTTCCGCATTGCTATTCCTCCTACTACGTTTATTAAGACGCTGATTTGAAATCGAATGTTGCGGTAGCCGCGGACCGGTGCGTGGCGATTTCCGCAGGCGCACCGGGCGACCGGCCAGCAGGCGATACAATCTGTTGAGGCCTGATGCAGCGGCCTGATCCGATTCGAATCCCATGGCCTACCTCGTACTCGCCCGCAAATACCGTCCTCAATTTTTCTCCGATGTTGCCGGGCAGGACCATGTCACGCGCACTCTGATGAATGCGCTGATCCAGGGACGCATTGCGCACGGGTATATCTTCAGTGGCCACCGGGGCATTGGCAAGACGACCATCGCGCGCATCTTGGCGATGGCGCTGAATTGCCGCAACGAGATTGGCTCGGGCGAGCGGCCGACTGCGGAGCCCTGCGGCGTTTGCGTTTCCTGCACTGAGATTCGCGCTGGAAACGCGGTTGATGTGATCGAGATCGATGCGGCGACGAATCGTGGCATCGATGAGATTCGCGAGCTGCGCGATGCCGCACGCTATCGCCCTTCGCGGGACCGCTACAAGATTTACATCCTCGACGAAGCCCATCAGATCACCGACGCTGCCTTTAATGCGCTACTAAAGACGCTCGAGGAACCTCCGGACCACATTGTTTTCATGATGGCGACGACCCAGCCGGAGGACATTCCGCAGACCATCCGGTCGCGCTGCCAGCACTTCAGCTTCCACGCGGTGAAGTTTGATGACATCCTGGCTCAGTTGCGGACGATCGCAGCCAATGAACAGATCACCGCTGATGAAGCGGCGTTGGCGCTACTGGCTGAAGCAGGCGACGGATCGATGCGGGATGCTTTGTCGATCATGGACCAGGCCATTGCGAGCGCTCCGGTGACGGACGAAAAGCCGCATCTGGACGCACAGCAGATTCTCGATCTGATGGGCAACGTTCCGAATACCGTCTTTGAGCGGCTCATGGAGGCGATCAGCGAGAACCAGAGCGCGACCGTCATTGAAGAGATCAATCGGCTGTTGAATGCCGGCAATAGTCCGGCGCAGCTGGCACGGCAGTTTGTGCGGTATCTGCGCAATTGCCTGATGGCGCGGCTGGGCGGCGAATCGACGGAGCTATTGCAGATTTCACCCGATGAACGAGCGCGGGCCGCACGCTCTGCCGTGCTGTTTTCGGAAGAAGACCTGACGCGGTTTCTCGATGTGATGCTGCGCACCTTTGACCAGTTGAACTATCGCCAGGAGCAGCGCTTTCATCTGGAATTGGGTCTGCTCAAGCTGGTGCATTTGCAACGGCTCTTGCCGGTGGAACAGTTGCTCAGCCAATTGCCGGCTTCAGGACGTGGCCCGACTGGCGGGGGCGCGTTGCCGAGCGGAGTGAGCGGGCGAGCGTCCACAAGCCCGGTTAGTTCGCGATCTTCCTCGACGGCGTCAGCGCCGGTGCCGACGCAGACATCTGCCGAGACGAAGCCGGATGCGCCGGTTCCCCCCTCGCCATTCGAGACGGATCGCAATCGTAAGCTCGAGGAGCCAACTGCTAAGGCTGAGATAGCTTCGCCGCTATCGACCACTCAGCCGGAGCGAACGGCAGTGGCGTCGCGCCAGCCGACTCCCTGGGAGGTGGCTTCGCAATCTGCGAGTTTGGCAGTGGCTCCGATGATTGAGACTTCGAGTGCGGTCGCAACGCTGGAGCCGCCCGTCAATGCCGGCTCGGCAAACTTGGATCTGGGCTCGCTGCGCGACCGTATCTGCGATGCTTTGGACTCCGGCGGCCACAATACCGCTGCCGCCCTACTCTCGAGCGGAGTATGGAGCGAAGCTGACGGGAAGATCCGTGTCGAGGTGCGGATCAAAAAAACGATGCTCGGCCTGACGATGAACACCGACGCGGAGAAGATTGTGAAGTCAGCGGCGCGCGAATCTGGCTTTGCCGGCGCAGTTGCTGTCGTCTCCGCTGCTAACGGCGCAGAGGAAACGAACGGGGCGGCGGCGCAGGTGCCAGCGAAGCGCGCATCCCCGGCGGGAAGTTTGCAGGCCGAGGCTCTGGCGCATCCCCTGGTGAAGCGGGCGCTGGAACTCTTTAACGGCGAAGTGCGCAGCGTGCTGGACCTGCGTGAAAAGAAGAATGCCTGAGTGCTGACGCGGGCAAAGTTTGAAAGGTAATGGTGGTGGCGATGAGTATGAACCCTCTTAAACTGCAAGAGATGATGAGCCAGGCAAAGGCGATGCAGGAGCAGCTGCAGCAGAAAATGAGCGAAACCGTGGTCGAGGCGAATGCCGGCGGCGGGGCAGTGAGCGTTCGCATGAACGGGCAGAAGCAGCTTCAGAAGCTGACCATCGACCCATCGGCGGTGTTGGGGCTGAGCGGCAATGCCGCCGATGTCGAAATGCTCGAGGACCTGATCGTCGCAGCGGTCAACGAAGCGAGCCGGCGCGTGGACGATGCGGTCAAGAGCGGCCTTTCCAGCATGCTAGGCGGGCTGAACCTTCCTCCAGGCCTGATTTAGGCCCCAAGACACGAAGTCAAGAGGCCCGATTGTCACGATTTGCCGAACCGATGGCGCAGTTGATTGAAGAGCTGCGCAAGCTGCCGGGCATTGGCGCGAAGAGTGCGCAACGGCTGGCGTTTCATATTTTGCGTTCACCTGCAGCAGATGCCGAGGCGCTGGCGGTCGCGGTGCGCGAGCTGAAGGCGAAGCTGCGGCTGTGCTCGATTTGCAATAACATCACCGACGTCGATCCTTGCGTGTATTGCGCAAGCCCGACCCGCAATCAGCGGCTCGTCTGCGTTGTCGAGGAGCCGACCAATATCGGGAGCATCGAAAAGACGCGCAGCTATAACGGCGTCTATCACGTTCTTCACGGGACGTTGTCGCCGCTGCATGGCGTGGGACCGGAGCACCTGCGTACCGGAAATCTGTTGTCACGCGTCGAGAGGGGAGAGATCGAGGAGGTTATCCTGGCGACGAATCCCACGGTCGAGGGAGAAGCGACGGCGGGATATCTGGCGGAGTTGCTTCATGCGACTCCGGTGAAGGTGACGCGAATTGCCACCGGGGTTCCGGCGGGAAGCGATATTGAGTATGCGGATGAGGTGACGATTTCGCGGGCGATCGAGGGGCGGCGCGAGATCTAGTTTTATTTCCCACCTCGGTGTTGCACGCCTTCCGGGGTACCATAGGCCAGATTTCTCATGCAAGCGACTACCGACTCCGCGCCCACGCCGACACTCTGGCAATCCATTCGGGAAGCACTGCGGGGCAGCCATCAGGACTACACCGCCGGCAACCTGAACCGGGCGATTCTTCTGCTCGCCATCCCCATGGTGCTGGAGATGGTGCTGGAGTCGCTCTTTGCCGTGGTTGACGTCTTCTGGGTCAGTCGCCTTGGATCGAACGCGGTCGCCACTGTTGGCTTGACTGAGTCGGTGCTGACTCTGGTCTTTGCGGTCGGCCTGGGGCTGAGCATGTCGACGACCGCCATGGTCGCCCGCCGCATCGGCGAGAAGGACGCGGACGGAGCGGCGGTCGCCGCAGTCCAGGCCATCTTTCTCGGCCTCATCGCGTCGTTGGTGATGGGCCTTCCATTCTTCCTGCTGGCCCCGCGGCTGCTGGCGTTGATGGGCGCGTCCCCCGCGATCATCTCGTCCGGCGCCAACTATACGCGGGTTGCGCTGGGCGGCTCCGGCGTCGTTCTGATGCTCTTCCTGAACAACGCGATCTTTCGTGGAGCGGGCGATGCTGCAATCGCGATGCGCCTGCTCTGGGTCTCGAACATCCTCAACCTAATTCTGGATCCGTGCCTGATCTTTGGACTTGGGCCATTTCCCAAGCTCGGCGTGACGGGGGCGGCGGTGGCCACCTTTAGCGGGCGCGGCATCGGCGTTCTTTATCAGTTCTACCGGCTTGGCAAAGGCACCGAACGCCTGTGTATTCTGGCGTGCCATGTGCGGCTGCAGGCCACGGTGCTGTGGCGGCTTGTGCGCGTTTCTATCACGGGGATTCTGCAGTTCCTGATCGGCCAAGCGAGCTGGATTGGCCTGGTGCGCATCGTCAGCCTATTCGGAGCGCCGGCCCTCGCTGCCTACACCATCGCGATTCGTATCGTCATTTTTGCAATCCTGCCCTCCTGGGGATTAAGCAATGCCGCCGCGACGCTGGTCGGTCAGAACCTGGGCGCGGGACGTCCCGACCGCGCGCGCAGCGCGGTATGGCGGACAGGCTTATGGAACATGCTCTTTCTGGGCTCAGTCGGCATTGTGTTTATCATCTTCGCGCCGTGGATTATCGGCCTGTTCACACAAGACCCCACAGTGGTGCCGCTTGCTGTCGATTGTCTTCGCATCTTCAGCTGCGGCAATATGGCCTTCGCCTATGGCATGGTGCTGATGCAGGCCTTTAACGGCGCGGGCGACACCCTCACTCCGACCTATGTCAATTTTTTTGGCTTCTGGATATTGGAGATCCCGTTGGCCTGGTGGCTGGCGATGCACTCGTTCATGCATGTCAACGGGGTGTTCGTTGCGGTCGTGGTGGCCCAGGTGGTCGTCGTGCTTATCGGGTTAGTGCTTTTTCGCCAAGGGCGCTGGGCGAAGCAGCGGATTTGACACTGCGGCGATTGGCTAAGAATCATCGTCCGGATTGCCGGTCATAGCTCAACCTCTGATGTTGCGTGCCGGTCATGAACGGGGCGCAGGGTAAGGAAGATGATGCCGGTAATCACGGCGAGCATTAGGAGGGCGAAGATGCTGCCCTCGGGCCCGGTGAGGCCTCCGCTGAGGATGGGTTTGCCAATGGGGTGGGTGGCGAATAGATGGCCTTCCGCCATCAGCCCGCTGTCGGCGACTCCATAAAGAAACGACTGTGACCAATCCCAGGCAGCGTGAATGCCGATTGCCCACCAGAGCGAACCGGTGCGGTAGAGAGCAAAGCAGAAGACCAGCCCGACAAGGCCAGCGTCGAGCAATCCGATTGGAGACTCGCCGGGGTTGGTGCTGTGGCCGATGCCAAAGATAAACGAGAGTATGACCGCTGCAGTCCAGAAGCCGAGGGCGTGTCGGTGGCGGGTCTTCTTGAAGATGACGCCATAGATTCCGGCAAATCCGCGCGCGAGTGTGTATTGGGCGTAACCGCGAAGGAGCGTCTCTTCGAGCAGGGCGACGAGCGGGAAGCCAATCGCCCAAAGGACGCCGTATCGAAGAGCAGCGTCACCGTTAAGCAGAATTGCGTCGAATTGAAGAAAGCCGAGCAGGCGAAGCAGACTGACCAACAACGAGAGACAGACCACACCCCAGAAAACGCCGGCGAGGAATTGCGGAAGGCGATGAGTTCCTCCCAAGCCGAAGACGCCAAAGGGGCGGCCTTCGATACGCGACATAATGAAAGTCGCGAGTATCACTATGAGAAGATATGGGCCTTGTCTGATGAACGCGGCGCGAGGCGGGAGCGGATTGGAAGTCTCTGCGGAGCTCTGGCTGGTTGCCCCGGCAGAGATATTGGATTTAGCGCGATTGCCGTCAGTGATTTGGGAGGTTGTGATTGCCGAGTGGCGTCCCTCGATTGCCTTTCGCACCAAATGGATCGAATAGAACGACCCAACGATCATCGCGATGAAGATCAATAGTCCCCATCCTGCGCGAAGGCCTTCCGCTCCGAAGAAGATATACCGAAGCGGGCGCTGTTGGGGCGGCTGAGCATTCTCTGTACCGATCGAGTGCGACAGATTCACTGCCTGCACCGCTGAAGGGTGTTCGGGTGACTGACCTCTAGATTCTGCCAACTTCGCGCCTAGGCTCACTTCATTCAAGTGGTCTTCTCCGTTCGTTCGAGGTTCTTCATGAATCTTGGCAGAGTCGCTGAGGTCTCGTAAGGAGATTTTAGGCGCTCAATGATGTAGATTCCATCGACCGAAAGGCGGAAATCCGGGCAGCATCTGGATGATCTAGACTTCCAGGTGGGATGCTCTCTCGTGTTGAGGCTGGCCGACTCTTGTTATTGATGCTCGCAACCATTGCTGCCGTCCGGCCTAGTTGCGCTCAGCCCTCCACGAGTTTCTACCAATCTCCCGGCACAAAAAAGATGGCGGAGCTACTGCAGAAGATTTATCGCGAGAACGACTGGAAGTCTGACCCCAACAAGCCGGCTGAGCGTGCTGCCTACTACAAAATCCTGCTGACCAAAGCGCTCAAGCCTAACGAGGAAGTGCTCGTGCGAAAGACGCTGGCCAGCGAGCTGCTGCGCGCCGGCGACAGCGAGGGCGCGGTCAATACGTTGCTTGAGTTGCGCAAGGTCTGTGCTCAGAAAAGCATCAAGCCTCCGGCGGAGGGCGAGCGTGAGATCACTTCCCTACTAGCTATCTCGTACCTTCGTTTAGGCGAGCAGGAGAATTGCGCTCACATGCACGGGCAGCGATCGTGCATCTTTCCGATCAAGGGCTCGGGGATTCATAGCCTGCCCCGGGGCGCTGAGGGTGCGGTCCGTGAATACACCGCGCTGTTGAATGCCGATCCGCATGATGCGCTGGCGCAATGGTTGCTCAATGTGGCTTATATGCAGCTGGGCCGGTATCCCCAGGATGTGCCGGCGAAATGGCTGGTTCCGGAGAAGCTTTTCAACTCAGACACCGCGATGCCTGAGTTTCCCGATGTCGCCATGTTTGCGGGGCTTGATGTGACCGGACACTCGGGCGGCGCGATCATGGAGGACTTCGATGGCGACGGCCTGCTCGACATTATGGTTTCGTCGTCGGGGCCTCTCGATCAGCTGCACTTCTTTCACAACAACGGCGACGGAACCTTCAGCGACCGAACGCGCGAGGCGGGCCTGACGGGCGAAGTTGGTGGGCTTAACATTGTCGCCACCGATTACAACAACGATGGGCATCCGGATGTGCTGGTGTTGCGCGGGGCGTGGTGGAGCAAATATGGCGAGTACCCGATGTCGCTCCTGCGGAACAACGGGAACGGCACCTTTGACGATGTAACTGAAGAGGCAGGACTGATGTCGCTCCATCCGACGCAGACGGCGGCGTGGGCGGACTACGACAACGATGGCTGGCTAGATTTGTTTGTGGGCCATGAATCCCTGCCTGACGATCCACACCCGTCACAGCTCTTTCACAACAACCACGATGGCACCTTTACGGAGGTTGGCGCGTCGAACGGCCTCGCTTCGCTGGGATATGTGAAGGGAGTGGCCTGGGGTGATTTCAATAATGACGGCCGTCCCGATCTTTATGTCTCGGTCAAGGGCGGACGTAATCATCTGTTTCGCAACGATGGGCCTCAGGATGCGAAGCATCCCAATCCGGCGAAGTGGAACTTCACCGATGTGGCCAAGCAGGCGGCCGTCGATTTGCAGAAAGACAGTTTTGCGACGTGGTTTTTCGATTTCGACAACGATGGTTGGCCGGACATTTTTTCAGCCGGCTATTACACCGACTCGATGGAGGATGTGGGCGCTTTTGAGCTTGGGCTTCCCTATCGCGCAGAGACACCGCGGCTATATCGTAACAATCACGATGGCACATTCACCGACGTCTCAAAACAGATGCATCTGGATCGCGCAATTCTCGTGATGGGCGCGAACTTTGGCGATCTCGACAATGATGGCTGGCTCGATATCTATCTCGGCGATGGCGAAACTTCCTACGAGGCGCTGTTGCCCAACCGGATGTTTCGGAATGATGGGGGAAAGGATTTTCAAGACGTAACGACTAACGGTGGTTTTGGCCATTTACAAAAGGGCCATGGAGTTGCTTTTGGCGACCTTGAAGACAACGGCTCGGAAGATGTCTTTGAGGAGATGGGCGGGGCCTTCCCCGGTGATACCTACCAGAGCGTGCTCTACCAGAATCCGCTGCACGGCAACGATTGGGTGACGCTAGAACTCGAAGGGGTCGAGACGAACCGCGCCGCCTTAGGCGCGCGGATTTGCGTGACGGTCAGCAGCGTTGACGGCTTACGGCGAATCTATCGCACCGTGGGCTACGGATCGAGCTTTGGCGGGAATCCCTGGCGGCAGCACATCGGGCTAGGCAAGCGCGCGACGATCGACCAGATCGAGGTCAAGTGGCCAACCTCGGGCAAGACCGAGAGATTTGATCACGTGCGTCCCGACCGCAGTTACCACCTGCGCGAAGGTGACGGGAAACTGGTCGAAGTCGAGCACAAGACCTTCGTGATCAGCGCCGACCATATGAAGATGCCGACGGCGATCTCGAACTGACGCTGCCCGATCTTCACATTCGCAGCCGCTTGCCCCCGCCGCGGCTGACGGCCTCGTTCCGGCGGGGACGGATCAGCTTCGCAATTTGGCCAACAGATCCTGGGGATGGACCGGCTTCGCAAGAATCTCAAATTCGTGACCTTGCGAACGGGCTTTATCCAGCAGATCGGCAGTTGCTGCCTGGCCCGAAAAGAGCAGAATCTTGCACGAGGGCAGGATGCTACGGACGCTGATGGCCGCCTCAATGCCGCTCAGATCGGGCATGATCACGTCGCTGATCAGCATGTCTGGCTGAAGGCTCTCGGCGAGCTCGACCGCCTTGCGGCCGCTATAGGCCGCCGTCGCATCGAAGCCAGCCTGGTTCAAGATGATAACAAGGGTGTCGGCAATGACCCGCTCGTCGTCAGCGACGAGCACTTTAGGTCTCAAAGCTGTCTCGGACATTCGTTCCTTTTCTTCGTCGTGATGCTCTGTCGATTCAACCGCGCCTCAAGCCAATCGGATCAGATATTGCGGATGTTGGGGGAATCAAGAAAGCCCTATCCAGTTGGGTTCAAATCCCCTTTTCAGATGATACGCTTCCCTCAAGGGATGCTTTACAGATTTAGATCGCTTTCGGGCGCACGCTGCTCGACAGGATTCGCTTGGTCTGGCTAAGCGGGCAATGCAGAATCCGGCGATGACAAGCTCTTGATTTTCTTGTCAGGTGGGTAGACGGTGATGGCGGAAGCGGGGTTTCAAACAGATGCGGAGACGATCATCCGCGCTCAGGGCGTGGAGAAGTTCTATGCGCAGCCGAGCGAAAACCGGATTCAGGTCATCGCGCCGACCGATCTATCGATTGTGCCCGGGGAAATTGTTGCCCTGCTTGGCCCTTCGGGTTCGGGAAAATCGACTCTTTTACGCATGCTCTCCGGACTTTCTGCGCCCTCCGCAGGCGAAGTGTTCTGGCACGGGAAGCCGATCGGCTCGGTGCAAATTAATGTTTCGATTGTCTTCCAAAGTTTTGCGCTGTTTCCTTGGCTGACCGTGCTTGAGAATGTCGAGGCTCCCCTCAAAGCCCGCGGTGTAGAGCCAGACGACCGGCGCGAGAACAGCATGCGAATTCTGGACACGGTAGGGTTGGACGGTTTCCAGGCGGCCTACCCGAAGGAACTCTCGGGCGGAATGCGTCAGCGGGTAGGCTTTGCGCGCGCATTGGTCGTAGAGCCGGAAGTGCTGTTTATGGACGAACCGTTCTCGGCGCTCGACGTGTTGACGGCCGAGAACCTGCGTTCGGAACTGCTCGAACTCTGGCACAAGAAAACCATCCCTACGAAATCAATTTTCATCGTCACCCACAACATCGAAGAAGCCGTGCTCCTCGCCGACCGCATCATTGTGCTGGGGCGCAATCCAGGGCATATTCGCACCGACTTCAAGGTGACGCTGGAGCACCCTCGCGACCGCAAAGCCGCGCCCTTCACCAACATCGTCGATTACATTTATAAGGTCCTCACCCGGCCCGACGTGGTGCCGGAATCCCGGCCCGACCATCAACATCCTGCTCGCCCGGTGCGCGACCAGCGGCAGATGAAATATGAGACGCTGCCTCATGCTCGACCGGGCGGCATCGCCGGTTTACTAGAGTTACTGATCGATCACAAAGGGAGAGCTGACATTTACCGTCTGGCCGACGACCTGGCCTTTGAGATCGACGATCTTTTTCCGATTGTGGAAGCGGCGCAGTTGCTCGACTTCCTCCGTGTTGAGGAGGGCGACGCGGTGATTACCCCAGCCGGCCATGAATATGCCGAGTCGGAGATTCTGCGGCAAAAGGAACTCTTCCGCAAAGCGGCCATCGACCACGTGCTGCTGCTGCGCCAGATCACGCGCGCACTGGAAAATAAATCGGACCATACGGTTCCGGAAGAGTTTTTCATGGACATGCTCGATGAGCAGTTCAGCGACGAAGAGACCAGGCGCCAGTTGGAAACGGCGGTGAACTGGGGCCGTTATGCCGAACTCTTCGATTACGATGCGGCGCGAAGGCGCTTCGTCCTGCCCGAGACGGAAGAGAGCGCGGAATCCGTTGAGGAAGAAAAGGCGTAGCCGTGCTCAAGATCGACAACACCTTTGCGCGTAGCCTGGTGCCGGAGCGCACCTGGCCGGTCTTCCTTGACCTGATCGTGGCGGCGTTCTGTCTGGCCGGGTTCTATTCCATTATCTTTGTGGCCCGCTACTGGTTCAGCTTTCCCGTTCCGGAAGTGGTTATCGACCGGTCGCCCTCGGCGCTGCCGCTGTATGCCTTTTACTCGATCGTCCGCACCATCGCCGCGTATTGTCTGAGTCTGATCTCCGCGGTCGGATATGGCTATATCGCCGCCTACAACAAACGCGTAGAAGCTCTGATGATTGCCGCGCTGGACATCCTGCAATCGATACCGGTGTTGAGCTTCTTGCCGGGAGTCATGCTGGCGATGATTGCGCTGATCCCGGGGCGGCAGCTGGGCATCGAACTGGGCGCGATCGTGCTGATCTTTACCGGCCAGGTGTGGAACATGGCCTTCAGCTTTTATTCTTCGCTGAAGAGCATTCCGCGTGAGCTGCGCGAGGCTTGCGCGATCAACCGTTTTTCGGCGTGGCAGCGCTTCTGGCAGCTGGAGCTTCCCTTTTCGGCGATCGGCTTGATCTGGAACTCGATGGTCTCGGTTGCAGCGGGCTGGTTCATTCTGGTGGTCTGCGAGATGTTTCCTGTCGGGACCCGCCACTTCCGCCTGCCGGGACTTGGTTCGTATCTGCAGACGGCGGCGAACAACGGCGACACGGCTGCGACGATCTACGGCATTATCACGATGATGGTGATCATTGTGCTGACCGATCAACTGGTCTGGCGGCCGCTCATCGTCTGGTCGGATAAGTTCAAATTTGAAAACTCGGAGAGCGGCAGCCGGGTGAGTTCGCCGATCCTACACCTGCTGCGCAACTCGACCGCGCTTACGTGGGTGCAGGAGCGCACACTTGCTCCGCTGGGCGAGCGAATCTATGCCGGACTCGCGCGCCGCAAGGAGAATCAAGTTGTGCATGCCATGGCGCAACCGACCGCGCGGCGTGTCGCTTCGTTTTCGACAATAGTGCTGGGGATTCTCGCAGCCGCTGCCGTGGTAGTTGCTGCAATACGCGCATTAGGTCTGTTGCGCCAGGTTCCGGGTTCGGATTATCTGCTGCTCTTCGAAGGGGCGGCGGCGACCTTTCTACGGGTGAACGCAGCATTACTGATTGCCTCCCTGTGGACGATCCCGGTCGGCGTTGCGATTGGCTTCAATCCCCGGCTCGCCCGGGTGTTGCAGCCGCTGATTCAGATGGTCGCTTCATTCCCGGCGACGGTGTTTTACCCGATCATCATTCTGGCGATGTTCCGGCTGGGTATCGGCCTGGGCATTGGATCCGTGGTGTTGATGCTGCTCGGAACGCAATGGTATGTGCTCTTTAATGTGATCGCCGGAGCGATGGCGATTCCATCGGAGATGCGGGAGGTTGCCGACCTCTTCCACTTCAGCGCTATCCAGCGATGGACGACGGTTATCTTGCCTGGGATATTTCCTTATCTCGTGACGGGCCTGGTAACCGCCTCGGGCGGGGCGTGGAACGCATCGATCATCGCCGAGTATTTCCATCTCAAGGAGCACACCATCACGACGCTAGGCCTCGGTGCGCAGATTAGCGCCGCCAGCGATTCCGGCAACTTTGGCGTTCTCCTGATGGCGACGATCATCATGGCGACGATGGTCGTAACGGTGAACCGCCTGCTATGGCGCAAGATGTATCACCTGGCCGAGACGAAGTACCGGTTGGATTAAGAACCCGTGTACAACTGGAAGGGCGCCCAATAGTAGGGCTTGTGGAAGGGTGCGCCGGAATGCAGAAGCGAGAGCTTGGCGGTGCGCAAGGCTTCCTCGGGAGGACTTGCCTTTACCAATTCGGCGTACATGGCAGACATGAGCTGCGGCGTCGACTCATCGCTCACATCCCACAAAGCGCCGATCACCTGATGCGCTCCGGCATGCAGGAACGCCCACGAGAGCCCCACTAATCCTTCGCCGGTATAGCTCCGGACTCCCGCGCCTTTGCAGGTGGAGACGGTCACCAGCTCGGCCCTCAGTGGATGCCTCATCACCTCGCGCCCGTAGAGCTTATAGCCTCCGTCTTTGGCGGGAGCCATGGTCGGCGAAAGCACGACGGCAGAGTCGAGCGGGTCGCTGAGGCTCGCTACTCCGTGCGCCACAAAGTGGATATACGTAAACTGCTCGGGATGGTTGTCGAGATAAGCAGCGGGGGTTGACTTGTCTTGCTGATACACCTGGGCTCCGCCGGTAGGAAAATACTTCTGCACGCTCTGCATCTCTTTCGCGGCGTTGGGCAAGATCTCGAAGTCGCTCCCCTTCGGGGGAATGGGATCGCCGATCAAAAGAAGCCGCCCACTAGTTTGCAGATGTTTTCCCGGTCTGGCGGCGAGCAGGCGAAGCGACGAAGCGTTCTCTACGCAAACATCTTCGATCCAGTAGTGAGGTCGCGGATTCGGATTGATGAGCGTCTCGAAGTTGAGCCCGCTTAGGCTGCCGTCGGCGATAACGATGACCCGTCTGGCCATGGGTTGCGAATCGGCATGGAAGAGCCCCTCAGCAGGGGCGACGAGCGTCTGGTAGAGTGCAGTTCCGGTGGCATCACCCGTTGCAAGAACATCGCGCGATCCCATAAGGGCAGTGCGATAAGCCTTGAGCGGCACGTCCAGCTGAGCGGCCGGAGGGAGCGCATAGAGCTTCAGCTGATCGGCCGTGACCGCCCACAAATACGAATGTTCCGCGCCTAGCCAATAGAAAAGGATGGTCGCATTGGCCTCTCGCGCGACGTGCTGCGGGTTGAAGGCCGTCTCTGCGGCGAGACACTTCTTGCCCTCGATACCCAATCCCTCGGCAAGCGTGAGCGCTCGGCTCTCGTCAGCGGTCTTCAGCGCCTCTGCGGTCTTGCCCTCTTGCACGAGGAAGTCGATGTAGTGGCTATAGACGCGCGTGGCATTGGCGAAGAAGGACAGACGCAGGTCCTCCCGCTGGACATTGCATCTCGCATCGCGGACAGTATTGAGCGCGACTTCGTACTCGGCCAGTGCGGCTGCATTCTTGCGCTCTGTTGCGTAGAGCTGGGCGAGCGCAGCTTGCGCTCCCCAGCGAGCGGAATCGCTTTCGTAGCCCCAGCCGACAGCGACCTCGGAGAGTTCCTTCTCCGCCGTCTTTTGGTTTCCGCTATGAGCAGTGACCAGCGCCTGAGCAAGCCGTGCTTCGAGTTCCATTGGCTTGTCGTGAATTCGTTGCGCATTCTCGAGAGCCTCTGTCGCGAAGCGCCCCGCCTGGTCCCACTCTCCGCGACGAATCGAGAGGTAGGCTAGTTCGCCAAGAGCGATCGTAATTTGCTCTTGATCCTCCTGCTGGCGCGCCGTAGTCAGAGCCTCGCTGTAGCTGGTTTCAGCCTGCTGCAGTTGGCCGAGTTCTTCGTAGATTAGGCCAAGATTATTCGGCCAGCGAACTCGGTCCGAGCCAGCGTCGAGGACGCGGGCCTTGCGATCGGCATCACGGAGTAGCTCTAGTGCGTGATCGAAGTCGCCAAGTCTGTAGTAGTCGAGGGCCAGAGCGCCTTCGGCTTTCTCGGCGTAGATCTCATACCCGTTACTCTGCGAGATCGAGAGAGAGTTTTCTCCATACTGGATTGACTCGTCGTAACGCTCCTCTCCCAGCGTGGTAGCGGCAAGATTGCTCAAAGCGCCTGCTTCAGCGTACGCATCATGTTGGCGTTGCGCTGCGGCTAATGCCAATCGGTAATACCTTTCGCTTGCGGACCACGTGCCGCTGATATGGCCTCGCATGGTCGCAATTTCATCCTGAAGATCGTCATCGGGATTCTTGCACGAAGTTTCGGCTTGCCGCATGCTGGCCTCGGACTGCTTGAAGTCGCCGATTTTGTTGTAGGCAAAGGCCTCGAGCATCGATTTTCGTGCGATGAGGTCGCACGTAGCGAAGACTTCAGGAGGAGTGTCGTTGAGCTGGAACAGAACTGAGTGATAAGAATTCTGGGCTCGAATCATCATCGCTCGAAGCTGAAGGACCCTGAATCTCCCCGCCCACTCGGGATTGGAGGATCGATACCTTATGTAGCCCTCTTCGGCCTCAGACTGAGATTCACTGACCTTGCCGTGCTGGCGCTCGGATTCAGCTCGCCCGTATTCCAGTTCGGGGTTGTGAGGTGATGTACGATCGGACGATGAGGTAGAGAGCGCGGGCTTGCCATCCGCGCTCGACCTGAACTGTTTGCATCCGCCATTCAGAGCTACCGACGCCACCAATGTGGCAAACCCACAAATCAGGGTCCAGTGTTGCCACCACTCGGCCCTCCCTTGCCGCCCTTGCCGCCGCCTGCCGCTGCCTGGCCTGCGGCCACGTTGCCCCCTATCGGGGACCCCAGATCCAGCCTGAGCATCGTTAACTGGAAGTTCCCCGGCTCCACCGTCAGTTCGCCCAGATAAATGTAGCCGAAGTGGGGGATGTAGATTGCGTGACCGTAGCTCTTGCAACCGCATTTTCCCCCAATGTCCGTTACGATCGACGAGAAAACGCTCCCACGGTCGTCGATGGCTGCCGGCGTGTTGTCTCCATCTTGGGGCAGAGGTTTCTCACCTGGCAAGGCCGGCTTGTCGCCGAGCCAGAATTGCAGAAATTTCTGGCTCCGTTCGCCGACGGTTTTCAGAAAGGTCTCGTTCTTTACATGTGACTGCCCGGGAAAGGCTCCGGGATCGCCAGGGTCATCAAGCAAATCGAGGTTCAATACCGGCTTCAGATCGCAATCGCCGATGCGCAGGGCGTCAAAATGGGTCCCGAGAAACGAAACGCGCGGATGACCGCCGTCAGCCGGGTGTTCGACCGAGATCTGACCGACAATCATGTCGGCGAAGAGGGTGTGGCCGACGCTGAGCCCTTTGAGCACCGAGGAGGCGATCGTCGTCCAGCTGCCGGTCTGCGGGTCATAGCTGCCACCAACGTGGGTGTAGGCTTCATCGACGGAGATAAGGCCGCGAAACTGGAACCTCTCATGGCGGGCCGAATCGAAGCCGCCAACCGAAGGCAGGCAGGTAGGAGCCACGGCGGGCAGGTTCTCGTGGATCGGCCGGTGCAGAAACCCTCCAACGGCTACGGCCGATGCCTGGTAGGAGTGAAACCTCGTTGCTTTCGTTGGATCGCTCATCATTTTGCCTTTCCAGCCTCGTTGATGGAGTCATTCCTAGTTACGCTGCAGCATAAAGGGGTAGCGGTTCGCCCCGCCCGATTCGGTGGCGCCGGCCTGCCTGACCACCAGCGAGTAACTTCCTGACGGCAGGTCGCCCGGCATCTTGAGCGCCAGGCCGTCTTTGGGAGCGTCTTCCGGTATGGCCACCGTCCACAATTTCCGCCCCGAGGCATCATACAACTCTGCGGTGTGAGCGACGTTAGCGGTATCAGGGATATCAATGGTTAATTGAAATAACTCGCCGGCTTTCACCGAAACAACGTTTTCCCCGCCCCGCGAGCCGCCGCTTTTCAGGTCTGCGCCGGGCAGCACCTCGGGGGCGTTCATGGCCACCAGCGACCGATGCAGCTCGGGCAGCTGGACCAGGTTCTGAAAGATGACCAGGCCCAGCATGAAAGCCATAGCAGGGAGCGCAAAGGCGGGCGAGAACCATTTGAACCACTCCCGTTTTGGCGTTTTTACCGGTTCCGGCGCCGACACCGGGGCGGTCTTCAAAGTTTCCTTGGCGTGCGCCATGAATGCCGCGCCCAGTTTCAACTCCCGCGCACATTCCTCGCAGGAGAAGAAATGCTCTTCAAAATCGTCTTTTTCCTCGGGACTCAATTCGTCGAGGAGATATTTCTCTACGGCCATCGTCCGTTCTGCTGTTTTATGTTCCATTTCGTTCACCGAAGCCTCAGTTTTTTGTCTACTGACGAATAGTGCTTTGGCCGGTCAAAACGTATCAAGTCTCTCTGGTTTCCTTTCCAATCCTGGCGGGTTTGACCTCGAAACGCCGCTGCGCCGTGCGCTCCATGTACAACTTTCTAAAGGAGTTCAGGGCGCGGTGTTGCAGAACGCGAAGGTAATCCCGGTCGACACCCAGCTGCTCGCAAACTTCGTCCTTGTCGCGCTCCTCAAGAATGACCGCCCGCAGAATGCGGCGGTCGCGCTCGGGCAGCTCGTCGACAATCCGCTGCACCAGCTGTCGGGCATCGCTGCTCATAACCTGGTGAAGCGCATCGGGGCCGGGATCGGGAGATTCCGCAATCGCATTTTCGTCGTCGATTGCAGTCTGACGCTGACCGCTGCGATGAAACTCGTTGCGAACGTGGTTGCAGATCGAATTCACGAAGGCGCCGAGCTTCTCCGGCTCTCGGATGCCGCCCTCGGAGCGGAGCGCCTTGAAGACGCGGCTGAAGGTCTCCTGTCGAATATCTTCGATGTCCTGTGGCGTGCGGCCGCGTGACCGCAATTTGATCTGGATCAACGCGTCAAAATACGACGCAAAGTGCTGTTCAGTGCGGAAATCGCCAGCCCGCAACCGCTCCAGATACGACTGATCGAATGAACAGAACTCCATCCAGATTGCCTTTTGGGGAAAACTAAAGTTGCGCGAGTGGTTTCAATTGATCTTCTTAGGTCCGATCACAACACTCTAGCACTGCACCAGTAAGAGTGCAGCAACAATGAGCGATTTGACCCTGCGTCTCAGCCCTCATGCCATGATGGATGCAATGATCAAGGATTTGATGCGCCGGACGCAAAGCGTGGCGTATTTGCTGGCGGCGATTGCATTTTTAAGCACTTTTCTGATCCAGTCCGGCGAGCTCGGCACGAGCGATACGATGCACCGTCTGCAAACGGCGCACTCCTTTTGGACGGGAGAGCCGGCTGTCTTTCCCTCGGAATATCCCGAGTTTGGTTTGATTGGCCGGGGCGGTCGGCTCTACAGCTGGTACGGAATTGGCCAATCTCTACTCATGTTGCCGGCGGATATCGTTGGGACCATCCTCGAGCGGCTGCCAATCTTCGACGATTACAACGGCCATGATCCGGCGGTACGCGCCGTCTTTGTCAGTTTTACCACCAATCTTCTGATCGCGGTGTTGACCGCGCTGGTCGCGTACCGGCTGTTGCTGGCATTCGACTTTACCGTGAAGCAGGCGGCAGCCGGCGTGCTGGCGCTTCTCTTCGCGACGACGCATCTGCACTACGAGCAGAACATGAGCGAGAACAATTACATCTTTCTGCTCACGATGACCGGAATCTGTTTTCAGTACGAATGGCTGCGGAACGGGAGCCGGAGAGCTTTGCTTCTGGGCAGCACAGCGCTTGGGCTCAACCTGCTGACGCGCCTCACGACGGGACTCGATATGCTCGCCGCCGGCGGGTTTCTACTGATGGTGCTGCTCTTCGAGAAGTCCGATCTGAAGACGATCGGCCAGCGTGCGACGGAATACTTGAGAACGGCTCTGCCCGTCTACGCGTTCTTTGGATTGATCGACAGGGTCTATCAGTACCACCGCTTTGGATCTTTCTTTAACACCTACATCAGCATCTTTGGCGCGCAGCAACGGGCGCTTGATCCGTCGCTTCCCGCGGCATACCCCTTTGAAGGCCGATTCCTTGACGGATTTCTGGGGCCGCTTTTTGCGCCGGAGAAATCGATCTTCCTCTTCGATCCGCTCTTGCTGCTTTCGCTTCTGGTGACGGTCGTTTATTGGAGACGCCTTCCAGCGGCGGTGCGGGCATACACATTTGCTGCGTGGCTGCTTCTCTTCGCCTACATCTGCTTCTATGCCAAGTACACCGTGTGGACCGGGGACTTCGCCTGGGGCGACCGTTATGTTTCGACCTCGGCAGAGATTACAGCGCTGCTGGCGGTGCCGATTTTCTTACATTATTGCGAACCCGGCCAACGTTGGATTCGCGCTGTGACCTGGGTGATCGTCGGAGAAAGTGTCACGATCCAACTCGCCTCTCTCTGCTTCTGGCTGCCGCTCGAGATCTACCAGATGGAAACGCTTGGGCATCCAACCTTTGTCATTGCCCTGCGACTCAAAAATATTGCCGCTTTTGCGTTCGGAAAGATGAGTGCCTGGGGACTCAACAACGAGGCAATGACTCAGGACCCGTGGGACTACGTCCACATTACGTGCTGGAATTTTCTGCCGCTTGTCCTGCGACGGGTCGGTGCTGCTCCGGCTTGGGTGGTGCACTCGCTGATGGTGGTTTGGGCGATGGGGCTGGCTGGGTTGGTCTGGCTGCTCAATCGACTCCGATCCAATCTACAAAGTCTCTCCTAGTTGCTTTCATGCCTTCTGCTCAACATCGGGCATGACCAAAAATATCAAAATGATTCCTTCCACCGTGAACATGCGGAAGGCGGCTTCCTGTCCGTTCCAGGTTTTAGATTGCCACATCAGGAACCATTCCGCGCCGACGGTGAGGAAGGCGACAAACCACAACAACAGGCCCAGGGTGAGGGCGACGACGGGGATACGCTTGGCGAGGTTAAAGGCTGCGGCTGGAGCTTTCAACTTCCGCAACAACAGCACTGCACCTGCCCAGCTAAGTCCAGCCGTCAACGCCTCCCAGCCGATAATCGAGTGATAGAAGGAATGGTAGATGAAGGTCGAATGCACGGCGCGCCACATGCCCTCGTTGCCGGGGAAGGTCGAATCCATGCTAAGTACGTGAACCACGAAGAGGTAGTTGGAGTTGTAATCGGTGATGTTATTGAAGGCGACGATTGTATAGAACAACGCAACCGCGCCAAGCAATAATATCTTGGCCGTTCTGATGATCATTGATTCCCTCTCGATTGTCCTACCTGAGCGAAGGTGGCAAAGTACTGGCGCAATGCTTCGATCGTATCGGCATCATACTGAGGAAAAGCGGGCATGTGGTTCTTCGGGTCGATGGACTTCGGGTTCTTTACGTAACGGGTGAAATACTGCGGTTCACTCGACGCCCACATGGCGAGGGTCTGCCAGCTCCGACCGGACATCTGGCCACCCTCCGCGCCCATATTATGGCAGCGAAAGCAATTCTGCTGTGCGATGCGATAGCCGGAAACGACCGGCGAATTTGGCGGATAGTGGCCAGGTGGCGCGATCGAACCAAACACCACGCGCTCATCGCGGAACTCAATCCTGGTGACACCAAAGGGAATCTGAGGCTCGTCGGTATGCGAGAGCACTTGGAACGATGGAGTAAAAGAAGGGTGAGAGATGAGGTAGGGTCCGAGCGACCCGCCGTGCTCTGATTTAGGCCACTTGTCCTCGGGCTTGCCATCAATCCTGAGCACAAGCAGCGGCTGGTGTGCCGCGAGATACGCTGCGGGATAGTTCGTGCGATAGCCGTCGTAACAGATCGCGACCACGAGCTTCGCGTTATTTGAAGCGCCGAGAAGCCGATCGAGTTCAGTGAGCGGAATGCCCGTGATCCGTGTTTTCCCTTTGAAGTTCGAGTCGTCAGAGACGGTGTAGGTGGCCTGAGGCAGAGTCAGAAGATCCTTATAGGCGACAAAGCGTGTGCTCCCCGGCGGCAGACTTGCGAGATCGCCGCCAACTTCGAGATCGGTATCAGACTGGCGGCTGGCACGCAGCAGCGATCGCGCTGCGTCGCTCGTTCCCATGCTCGGGCGAGGCAGAGACAGGAGAAGACAGATCGCGACCGGCACGGCTGCAATTCGATTCATGCGCCTTCCTGGGATATGAGGCCACCGCGAGCAAAACATCGAGACCATCGGTAAGAGACGGCCTCGGCCCTTGTTGTGAAAATACCAGACCAAGTGGGAATCTCATTCTACGATTCACGACGCGCATGCTACATTCACCCCATGGAAGCGGAAGCGAAACTTGTTGAACTGGGTTTAACTCTGCCAGCCTTGCCTCAGCCAGGCGGCAATTATCTTCCGGTGCGAAGAGTGGGGAATCTGTTGTATCTCGCGGGCGTCATTTCTACCGTTGCAGGGAGCGTGATCCAGGGCACCGTTGGGCTGGACTGTTCCATCGAGGAGGGATATCAGGCCGCGCGCGCCTGTGCGCTTACGCAGCTTGCCGTGATTCGACGCGAACTCGGCTCACTGGACCTGGTCTCGGGCATAGTGAGCGTGAATGGATACGTGAATTCGGTTGCCGGCTTCCCTGATTCACCTAAAGTGATCAACGGGGCCTCTGATCTTCTGGTTTTGGTCTTTGGCGAAGAAGGACGCCACGCGCGTGCGGCGATCGGGGTGAGTGGTCTGCCGGTGAACGCGCTCGTCGAAGTGCAAATGCTCGTGGCAATCTGAGACGATATATGGCCGAACACACTTTATCCGCGGAGCCGACGCACTCCCGATGGAATAATGCGCTCGCGCCGCGTCTGACGATTGACTCTGGCGACTTAGTTCACATAGAGTGTGTTGACTCTAGCGGCGACCAGGTGCGGCCCGGTTCGACGGTCGACGACTTCCTGGCCATCGATCGCGGCAAGATCCATGCGCTCACTGGACCAATCGCGATCCATGGCGCGGAGCCCGGGGATGCGCTCGCGATTGAGGTGCTCGAAGTCGCGCATAAAGGCTGGGGCTGGTCGAGCACGATTCCCGGTCTTGGCTTTCTGAAAGAGCGCTTTCTTGAGGCATCTCTTTTCCATTGGCATCTCGAAGGCGCAGAGAGCCGATCTCTAGCGCCTGCAGTGGTGCCGCTGCGTCCTTTCTCCGGCGTGATGGGTGTTGCCGCTGCCGAGCACGGTGAGTTTCGCACCAGACCGCCGGGCATGTTTGGTGGAAATATGGACGTGCGAGAGCTCTGCGCGGGGGCGACTCTTTATCTTCCGGTGTTGCATCGCGGCGCGCTGTTTTCGGCAGGCGATGCACACGCGGCGCAAGGCGATGGCGAGATCTGCATCAACGGCATCGAGTGCCCGGCAGACCTGACCGTCCGCTTTCGGCTGCACAAGCACCGCGTGCTAAAGGGGCCGCTTGTGGAGACTAGTTCGACAGAGCCGGTTGGACCGGCCTGGATTGTCGTCGAGTCCGCGACCGATGCAATGCAAGCGGCAAAGGCCGCAACGAACCGAATGATAGACCTGCTCGTGGATCGCCTTTCTTTTTCTGCCGTTCATGCCTATGTGCTTTGCAGCGCCGCCATGAACCTGCGGCTGAGTCAGGTTGTAAATGAGCCCATGATTACTGTCAGCGCATCTTTGCCGAAGTCCGTTATGCCAGGAGTCAAACTCTTTTAGCCATGACGATCAACGATCCGGAGACTGTCGCCGAGTTGGCCGCTGTCTATCCCGAGTATGAAACAGCGCTGGTGAGCAACGACATCGAGACGATGCAGAGACTCTTCTGGGCCTCGCCTTATGTTGTGCGATTTGGCGCAACCGAAAACCTCCAAGGCATCGAAGAGATTGCCGCCTTTCGTGCTGCCCGGCCGGCGGCCAACCTCGCTCGCCGCATCACTCGCCTCGACATATCCACCTTTGGAAGAGATTTCGGCTGCGTTCACCTGGAGTTCGAGCGAGACAAAGACGGCGGAGTCATTCGCGGCCGTCAGAGCCAGACGTGGGTGCGCCTTCCTGAGGGATGGCGGGTGGTTGCGGCGCACGTCTCATTCCTCGGCTGAGAGATTTACTTGCCGTAGTTTGGTTGTGGCTTCGCAGCTTGGCATAAAGAAGATTTATCTGCGACATCAGATACTTTTTGGCTCCAAGCGCCGATGAACGAGGTATGAATTTTTCTCTATGGCGCTGAAGAATCTTACGCTATCCTCAACCCAATCCCAGAGAATTGGCCAAATCCAAGGCCGCTAACACATAGCTAAGCGCACCCACCGCTTTACCGTAGCGCTTTTTAGAAACGGTCAGATTTTGACCGATGGTTTTCCCCCAGCTTCTACCCGTAACGGAGGCCCAGGACTCATGCATTCAAAAGTAAAGACACTCTATCTCCAGATATTTGCAGTATCAGTCTTCGTTATCGGTTGTTGTTCGACGATCCTGGCCCAACAGACTCTCGGCGGCATAACCGGAACCATTACCGACTCTTCCGCAAGCGCGATTCCTGACGCCAGCATTAGTGCGGTTGAAGACTCCACTCACCTCACGCGCACAGCGACATCCAACTCCAGCGGCACGTACGCCTTCGTGAACCTTCCGATCGGCTCCTATACGCTGACCTACACACGCGATGGGTTTGATAGCTCCAAGTATCCGGGAATCAATGTACAGGCAGAGCGTACGGTCACTCTGAACGTCAGCCTCAAGGTCGGCACGGTCAGCACGTCCGTCGAGGTAGAAGCTACGCCGCTGTTGAATGCGACGGACACCACGAACGGTTATGTGCTGGATAAGAACCAGATCGACGCTATACCGCTCTCAACCGGAAGCTTTACCGGGCTCGCCATTCTCTCGCCGGGCGTCAACGCCGAGTTGCCCGGAGGCACTGGGGCTAACAGCGGTCTGGGGAATGCTCCCATCTGGGCCAACGGCCAGCGCGATACCTCGAACAGCTTCCTGTTAAACGGCGTCGACGGCAGTACGCTCTTCAATGGAAAGAGCACCAGCCAGGTTGGCTCGGCGCGCGTGGTCAACAGCACGGGCGTCGGCAACATCGGCGCTGGCGGCGTCATTCAGTCAAGCGCTTCGGTCTATCTCGCGATCGGCAACTCGATCCCGACACCCGCACCTGAAACAATTCAGGAAGTCCGCGTGAATGCCTCGATGTATGACGCTCAGCAGGGAGGCACGAGCGGCGCGCACATTGACCTCAGCACGTCCTCTGGCACAAACGCCTTCCACGGGCAGGCATACGTTCACCGCGGCACCAACTGGATTAACGCAGCCCCGTTCTTTTTTAAGAACGACGATGCAATTCCTGCGAACAAAAAAAATCCAGAGCTTCACCGCTATATTGCCGGTGGCACCTTTGGCGGTCCGATCGTCAAGAACAAGCTATTCGGGTTCGTCGCGTACCAGCACCTGCACGTTTCTGATGAGGAGATTGGTGACTCGTTCCTGAATGTCCCGGTCGGGCTCAGCGACACCACCCGCGACTCAGGGGATTTCGCGAACCTCGTCAATGCCCAGTACGGGACAACCCTTACCGCGGCCAACATCGACCAAACGGCGTTGGCACTCTTCAACTCACCCTCGCTTCCGGGCGAGCCCGGTAAATGGCTGATACCCAATGACACTGGCTCCGCCAATCTCTCGCCCACCCACGCCTACGACGCCTTTCTGCCCGGAACCGGACGTTTTACCGCCGATCAGGCCGTCGCGAACCTCGACTACAACTGGAACACGAAGGACACCGTCGCGCTGAAGTATTACTACCAGCACGATCCTACTGTTGCGCCCTACGCCTACTCAAGCGTTCCCGGATTCACTCAGCTCCTTGATGCTGGCGCGCAGGTCGCATCGATCAACAACACCTACCTTGTCAAACCGAATCTCAGCACTACGCAGAGCTTCGGCTTTATGCGGGAGAAGATCTATGCCAACAATCAGCAACCCTTCACTCCGCAGAGCATTCCGGGCGGCAGTGCGGGCACGGCCGCCATTAATACTTTCGGCTCGACGTACTTCCCGGGCGTGTCAATCGTCAATGTGCTTGGCGATGCCGCTTACAACGCAGGAGTCGGCACCGGAATCCTGAACATCGGTCCAAATGCGGAAGCACAGGGATCGAATACGGGATCCTTTCAGAATCGGTTTCAACCGTCGGGCAATGCGATCTGGATGCTTGGCAAACACACGGTCAGCTTCGGCGCCAGCTATAGCTATACGCAGCTCAATACCATCGATAAGCGCACCGGCACGGGGACGATTACCGGCGACGACCTCAGCCAGCTCGTTCAAGGTCTCGTAACACCGGGCGGTTCATCGACCGGATTCTTCGTGAGCAGCTTTTTGCAGGGCAACGCCAGCCGGTACTACCGTGCCAATCAACTCGGAATTTACCTTCAGGACAAGTTCCAGGTAACTTCGAACATCAGCCTCACGGCTGGCATCCGCTACGACTGGGATGGCGGACTGACGGAGAAAGAAGGCCGCATCTTCAATTTCGATCCGTCGCTCTACAACTACAATGCGGTTGAGGACGAGATCACCAATCCCGGCTTCATCATTGCAGGCAATAACAAAAACGGGACGCAGGGCGTGAGTAACACCACGCTGACTGGCCGCCAGTGGGGTATCGGACCACGTCTCGGCATTGCATGGCAGCCGGAGGAGTTGCATGGCAAGGTCGTCGTGCGCTCCGGCTTTGGCATGTATTACGATCGCGGCGAACTGTTCAGCTACTTCTCTCCCGGTTACGCCATCGGGACCGTTACCGGCGGTCCATTCGGCGTCAACCAGCAACTTCCCTTTGTAACTGCGCAGACCTGTCCGACCTCAACTCTGACATACTACGAAGGCTATCTGCCAACCTGCGGCGGCAGCGATGTTGAGGGGAATCTGGAGAATCCCTACGGCTCGGTGCTGAGCCCGGCGCCTACCAACCCAAAGGCTTCTGACCTGGCCAACTATCTGCCCAACCTTGCGGCCATCGACGACTTTGGCCAGCCTATCTCACTCGGTGTGTATGACCGAGCAAACAAACTTCCCTACACCTTTAACTACACCATGGATATCCAGTGGCAGCCGCGCAACGACATCGCGGTAGATATCGGCTATGTGGGAAACGTTGGCCGCCATCAGGTGATTCCGGTTCCCTTCAACCAGCCCGGAATCGCGACGCCCACCGCACCCATCCATGGGCAGAACTATACATACGGTTACACCGTGGGCGGAGTGAACTTGCCGGACGGAACGGGGTACCTCGCCGATTATGAAGGCGGGAACGTCGACCACCGGGTGCCGTACATCGGATATGCCGCGGAGTCAATCGACTACAAGGCCGCCGGCATTGACGCTTACAACGCCCTGCAGGTGCATGTCGAAAAGCGCATGAGCCATGATTTTCAGTTCGGTGTTTCCTACACCTACTCCCATGCAACCGACGAGCAGAGCGGCCTGGGCCTCTTCTACAACGGCAACAATCCGTTGAACCTGCAGGACGCCTACGGTTCGTCCGACTTCGATCGCACCCATGTGGTCAATTTCACTTACGTCTTCCAGGTTCCCAATCTCGCTCCAAAACATTCCGTCGAGGGGTATCTGGCAAATGGTTGGCAGTTTGTCGGATTGGCCGTGCTTCAGAGCGGCCAACCCTACAGCATTATTGACTTCACGGGTGCAGTCGGCAGCATCTACTACAGCACCAACAACGGCATCACCAACCCCATCGTTCCGCTGGCTGCAGGTTGCACAGCGAAGAATGCCAAGACAGGGGCCTCGGGCGCCTTTGGCGTAAACGCGCCCGCGCTGAAGACTTCCTGCTTTACCGTGCCATTACTGGCTGCCGGTTCGTTCGGCGGGGGGATTCCATCGACGGATCCCTACGAGACTGACTTTACCCACGGCCAGCGTAATATCTTCCGGCAGTCTTTCCAGAAGCGCTGGGACGCTTCGCTGGTCAAGAACACGGCAATCACCGAGCGGTTCAACCTCAAGTACACCTTCGACGTCTATAACGTGACCAATACCGCGAGCTTTGATGTTCCTGGCAATGAGGTCTCGCAAAATGAAAACTACAATTCCTTTCCCTCGTATCCAAACTCCGGACCGGGCACTCCAACTCAACCCCTGCCCACCTCTTGCAGCGCGAACAACACTGGCTTTTACAATTGCCCATTCGGTCTGGGGGTTGTGACTCACACCATCGGATCTCAGCGGCAAATCCAGATGTCGCTGGGACTGACCTTCTAAACCAAGCTGGCAGTCAAGACGGCCCGGAGAGCTTATGCCATCTGGGCCGTTTCCGTTTCCGATCGGCTTCTAAGCGGTGACGGTCACGCTGAGCATCGTCACTTCCGCATCGGCGAACTGCTCCTGCAACGCCTGGGCGCTTGCAAAGATCTTGCCCTCGACGTGACGAGTTGGAAACTCAATCTTCACCGGGGAAATATCGAAGGGGTATGGAGACAGGCAGAAGTATCGCTCGCCGAGCGACTCGACGACGACCGGCTTCGCGCTTCCATCTTTGAGGCGCAGCGGATGAAGCAGAATTGCCGGTTTCTGGTAATCGACGCCGCTCAACAGCGAGAGGTTGTCGCACGCCTGGAGAAGGCGGAAGTGATCCTCGATCCGTTCACGCGATTTCTCTTCAGCACTGAGCGCAGAGTCGCCCTGTATTTTCGTGAAGAGCGTCTGCTGTAGCGCTCTCTGGTCGGTGAGGAAGGCGTCAAGCAGAGGCAGTTGATCCGGTACTATCGTCGAGCGATCGGCTCGCTCGGTGAGCAGGTTGTAGGTGTGCATCGAGACCAGTATCGCGGCATAAGCATCTGACTCAGCAACTAACTTCACAGCGCGATCGCGAACAGCGAGATAATCGACAAGATCGATCTCTTCAAATGCTGAGTACTTCCCTACCAACTCAGTCGAGAACGCGCTGGGTTTGCCCTGCCTTGTGATCTGTGGCGCGGCATCTCGGGCAGCCCAGCCGTCATCGTGGGTGGCGATGCCATTGAGCACATGGGCGCGAGGCTCGGGCGGTGCGAAGCGCTCGTTGCCCCAGTGCTCAGCGAAAGCGGCGGCGAGGCGCGCGTGATCGGGATGGGTTGTGAGCCACCAGCCGGTGGAAGACTCCAGTCGCAGCATCGTTTCTATCTTTCCTATTCCGTTTTGGGCCTATTCGGTTTCAGGAGCACGCGCCGATTCATGCCAATTATGAAGGAAGTACCACTCCAAAACCATCATGATAAAGAAAAACGAGAAGCCCAGGATGGTCGCGGCAAAAACCAGGGCGAAGAGATAGTCGGTTTCGAGCTGCGAGCTCGCATACAGGATCGCATAGCCAAGCCCACCGACACCGACGCGGCTCGATCCGGCAAAGAGTTCGCCGGTTATAGCGCCGATCACCGAGATACCGCTGGCGATGCGGATGCCGGTGAAGAGCGATGGAATGGAGTTAGGCAGGCGTAGCTTCCACATCACCTGGGCGGGGTTAGCGTTGTGCATGAGGAAAAGATTGATAAGGTTCTGATCGACGCTGATCAAACCCTGGGTCGTGTTAGCGATAATCGGCGCAAGGCAGATGATGAAGGCAACGCACATGACGGAGAGAGTGCCTGGTCCCATCCACATCAGAATCAGCGGAGCAATCGCCAGGATCGGGACAGTCTGCAGCAGCAGGGTGTAGGGGTAGAACATGCGACGAATCCAACGCGACTGCGCAAAGATCAACGCGATGACCACACCGACAGCGATGCTTGCCAACAAGCCGCCCGCGGCGGCTTCGCCGGTGATCCAAATTGAGGTGAGCAGTGAGTCGTATCTCCGAACGACGGTGCGCGCGACCGCCCAAGGCGTGGGCAGCATGTACTTCGGAATCGACAGGCCCCAAACAAGCAGCTGCCACAACAGCAAAAGCGAAGCCAGCACAATGCAGGCGTTCAGCGCGGTAATGGCGTGCTTCTTCATAGGTTGTGTGCCCCCCTTAGCGCCCTGGAGACGGCGGCGATGCATTCATCCCTCGCTGGGCTGGTACGTAGCTCGGCATCGCGCGGCGAGGGTAACTCGACGGCGATCTCATGGGCGACGCGGCCGGGATGCGGCGCAAGCACGATAATCCTGTCGGAGAGATAAACCGCTTCTGCCACGGAATGCGTAACGAATAGAACGGTCCACTTCAACTCTTCCCTCAGACGCAGCAGTTCTTCGTTGAGACGATCGCGACTCATCTCGTCAAGCGCGGCGAAAGGCTCGTCCATGAGCAGGATTCGCGGCTTGCTCGCCAAAGCACGGGCAATCGAGACACGCATCTTCATGCCGCCGGAGAGCTGTCTCGGATAAGACTTCGCAACGTGGCTTAGACCGACAAGTTCTAGCAGCGCGATGACTCTCTCGAGTCGGGTGTCGCGCGGCGAGTGGTCGAGTTCCAACGCGAGGGCGACGTTCTTCGCCACTGTTCGCCAAGGGAGCAGTGTAGGGTCTTGAAAGATAAATGACACGATCTCGCGCGCATTCGCGGGAGTCATGCCATCAACGAGCAGCGTGCCGGAGGTGATTGGAGTGAGGCCGGAGACCAGCTTCAGGATCGTTGACTTGCCACAGCCGGAGGGCCCGATGATGCTGACGAACTCACCCTTGCGCACGGTCAGGTCGATGTTCTCGAGCACAGGTGCTGCCGAACCATAGCGCTTGGTCACGCCGCGAAGGTAGATGTGCGGGACCTCGCGCGTCTCGGTCATGCATCGCCTTTAACGACGGGCAGACGCAGGAGTGAGGCACGTCCGGGTTCATGCAAAACCATATGCGTCGAGCGCCGCCAGTTTGAGGGGTCGGCAAGGCCGGGCTTGACGCCAGCGACCGACGGATTGCGGTCGTAGAGTGGAAACGCCGACGCAGCAATCTCAAGGCGGATCGATTCGCCCGTGATGAATGCACATGAGGTTGGCTCGAGAGTGAATCGCCAGCGGTGAACGGCGTCTGCCGAGTAAGCCGACCCGTAAAACAAATAGCTCGATCGCGCGATGCCGATGCAGATAAACTCTGCGCGGCCATCTGGAGAGACTTTCACCAGCTTTGCGACAAGGTCCGCTGAATTCGCTGAGGTCGTGCAGTGTATCTCCACCTCTGGATGACCGAAGACGTGCACTGTATCTGTCAGTGGAGCGCTGGTGTAGACAAGCAGATTGTTCCCCATTTCCAACGCTGCTTGGTTAGTCGGCCCACTCAGTGAGTTGGGCCCGCCGGGGCCATAGACAGGAACTTCGGGATCGTAAACAAATAGGTCTCGCGGCTCTTCGATGGTAGGCGCTGTGGCAGATAACAGCCCGCTTCCCTTACGTGAGTTCGCGTGGCCAGCGCTGTGCAGAAACAAATCAACCGCTTCACCGGTGCGCCATGTCTCGGCAGAGTGCCACTCATTCGTACCGAGGGCGAAGTGGCGAATCTTCGGTTCGGCGCTAAACTCACCCGAGTCTTTGAGCCAGTGATTGAGCCAGCGCAGGAGAATGGCATCGGTATCGAGAAGCGCCTCCTGGCCGACATTCTGGTCTCCGATCAGATCACCCCAGGGAATGTGGACCCATGGTCCCGCGACGAGATATTGGTTCTTGCGGGCATGCTCTGTGCCTGCCTCACAGGTCAGAGCGAGGAAGCCGTCGATGCTGCCTTTGAGATAGGTGTCGAACCATCCAGAGACATGCAGGGCAGGAACGTTAATTTGTAACACTGACTGACTTATATCCATCTCCACCCAATAGTGCGAGGGATGATCATGGTCAAACCAATTGAGGACGTACGATGGCATGCCCTCCCGCAACAGCACCGGGCGATGCCGGTAGGGTGCGTGGAGAGGCTCATTGCGTACGTTGAGCCAAGCTGTTTCAAGAGCAGCGCTGCCATCTCGTAGTCCGAGATGCCGTGCATCTTCCTTGAGCATCTGGAGACCCCAGCCCATCGTCGACGACAGTCGCAGCGCGCCGTTGTGGTAAAACCAGCCGTGGTAAAGATCGTGCGCGGTCATGCCCGGCGCGATGCAGACCAACCCCTCGGGTTGCGCGGAGGCTGCGAGAAGTTGGGTCATCCCTTGATAAGAGAAACCATACATCCCGATCTTGCCGCTGGATTCTGGGCGCTCGCGCAGCCAACGGATCGCCTCCGCGCCGTCATCACGCTCGTGGCGAAATGGATAGAACTCGCCCTCAGAGTCTCCGCGGCCGCGAACATCCTGAATGACCACGTTATAACCATGCCGCGCAAACCACACGGGATGCGCATAGACGACGGTCGACGCAATATCGCGACCGTAGGGCTGGCGCATGAGGAGTGTGGGATGCGGTCCGGGACCGGGGGGATAGTAGTGATCAGAGACCAGAGTCACGCCGTCGGACAGCTCACATGGCACACCACGCTCCAGCCGCACTCCGGAGCCACAGTCGATCAGGGACCTATGGGCGGCACCTGAGCTCACGGGCGAAACCTGTTCTCGTAGTGATACATGGCCGTTAATGCCTCCGCTATTCGCTTCGCTGCGGCCTCGATCCATCTGTCGCCCTTCTCTGCAGTCGCAGGGTTCGGATCGCCCATCACGCCGCTCTCCGCGATATCGCGGGTGAGCCATGCAAAGTTGGCGCTGGAGAACTCCGGCTTGAGCAATTTGGGTTTGTTGATGTCAGCGATGTAGTTCACCGTGTATTGATCGGCGTGCACGAGCTCCGGAGTCGCGCTAAGCAGGAGCGCAGTCTCCACTTCGCCGGCGTGGAAGCCGTAGGCCTTCTCTTGCGGATTGAGACCTTCGAAGACCGCGCCACCTGATCCAAAGAGAGTGAAGGTGCGCAGTCCGAACTCGGCGCGTAAATCTCGCGCCATCACGTCGACCAACGCTGCATTGCCGCCGTGGGTATTGAAGATTACGAGTTTCCTGAAACCCGACGAAGCAAGACTTGCACCAATATCCCGAATCACTGCCATAAACGTGGCCGCCGAGACGGAGAGCGTTCCGGGAAAACCGATGTGCTCGTTGCTCTTGCCATAGCAGACAGGAGGCAGCGCGTAGAGAGGCATTTCAGCCGGCAGAAGTTCCAGTCCCCTGCCAAGCATGTAGTTGTTCAGCAGGGTGTCAGTGGCGAGCGGCAGATGATGGCCGTGCTGCTCGACGGCGGCTGTGGGAAGCACCAACAGCGTCTCTTCCCTGCTGAGCCCGTCGACTTGCTTCCAGGTTAGATAGGCGAAGTTGCGCTCATCCGGAATCCAGGTCTTCATTGCGCCTCCGCTTGCGTAACCGTCGTGCGCACAAATGTGGCCATCTTTCCAGGATTTAGCAGTCCCTTTGAGTCCAGCTGTTGCTTGGCGAGCAACTGGACGTTGTCTTGCCGGTAGCGGCCTCCACCCTCAACGTTGTTTACATGCGGATTGGCGACGGTCACACCGATCATCCGGCAGGTGTCAATCATTTCGTTGAGTCTCTCTTCGGTAGTGAAGCGCACCACTGGAATGGAGCCGGGAACGATCACGCCGTGTCCGTTCTTCATAAATTCGATGTGAAAGAGGAAGTCATTGCCAAACCGTTGCTTGAGTTCGGCGAATTGTTCCCTCACACGCTTGGGATCGAATCCACATTGCAGATATGTGTAACTGGCATCGGCACGAATTGCCCATAGGGTCGTGTGGTTCCAGGTATAGTCAGAGAGTAGCGGGCTGGTCTTGAAGCTGGCATGAGGCCTGGAAAACGTAACGTCGCCCCCTGACTGCGTTGCCAGTTTCTGGAAAGCGTCCATCTGCGCGGCCGCGATCATGAAGAAGATCAGCGCCTTGCGATCGTGAACCAGGTGTTTGACCGGGGCGAAGAAGGAAGGGATCGGCCATTCGAAGACGGTGACGAGGCGCTTGGTCCAGTCGCTGGAATTCGCAATGGTCTCGGCGAAGGTGAAGGCCGCGTCGAATGTATCGAAGACAATGGAACATTGTGACCAATCGACCGCCAGGGCAAGCGCGAGCCAGATCCGGGTGATGATTCCGTTGGTCCCCCAGGCGTGAAGGATGTCGTGGACTTTCTCGCCCTCATACTTGAGCACTCGAGGCTGCGCCTCCATAGTGACGACCTCGATCGCGCGCACAGTGTTGAAATCGCGCAGACCTCCGTTGGCAATGGAACCGATGCCGCCTGAGCCTCCGCCGAGAAATCCTCCGATCGATGCCTTGACCACCGTCGAGGGATAACAGCGCAGCTCCCATCCGAACTTTCGCGCCTCCGCCTCGAGCACTGCAAGGCGTACGCCGGGCTGGCATTGGGCGACGCCCTCTGCGGTGATCTGTTCGATCTGGTCCATGTGCTGGAGGTCGAGGACGACGCCACCATGGAGTGGCACGGCCTGCCCGTAGTTGCCTGTGCCACTTCCGCGGGCAGTAACGGGAATCTCGTACTCGTAGCAATACGCGAGGACGCGCCGGACCTCTTCGTCGTCGACCGGCTGTACGACGACGTCGCCGCGTTTGCCGTCGAGCAGCTTCTTGAGCACAGGCGAATACCAATAAAAGTCCCGGGAGAGGCGGTCGACGACCTGAGGAGTGTCAATCACCCGTGATGGCTCCGCAACCAGAGCCGACAGCGCCGCGACCAGAGGCGCCGAGTCCACAGGCGGTGCAACCGCCATCAGTTTGCTCCTTTCCCCGGCTTGCGGTTCGACCATAGGGCGAAGGCCGCAAACATATTGGGATGAGTGAACAATTCGTAGCACTCCTTACGCAGCACCGGTCCGTGCACGACGCACTCCATGTCGCTGCGGGCTGCGACGGTCTTCGCGGGAATATGAATCTGGAGACAATGTTTACTGGCGTCGCCGATCGTCGCCCCGAAGACCACGCGGTCGAGCCGGGCCCAGAGCGCGTTCGCCATGCACATCGGGCAAGGCTCGCAGGTCGAGTACATAGTGTAGCCGGCCAGCGAAACCTGCTTCAGCTTCTTGCAGGCGAGACGCACGGCACGAAGCTCGGCGTGCGAGCTGGGGTCGTTTTCAATGGCAACAGCGTTGACGGCGCGAAGCAGTCGTTCGCCTGTCTTAGAGTTCACAATCAGAGCGCCGAAGGGCACAGGGCGAGCAGTATCGAGGGTCTTCGCCGTAAAGGCGACGATTTCCGCCATTCGTTCATCGTCCTTTGAATTGACGGAGAGATCACCAGATTTCTTTGCACCCATGTCGCAATTTAGCATGAACCGCCAAAATCCCAATGCGGAGAATTCGCGCCCATCCCGCGCTCTTCGACGGCGCGCATAGAATGCAGAGATGAGCACGCCCCACGCCCACCTCTCAGAGATCGACCGGCTACGGAAGCTACTTCTAACCGGCTCGACAGATCCAGTTGGAGTCGCAAGCGAGGCCCTGGAACACGCGAACGGCAATGCGGGGAGAAATGTCTACCTCGCACAGGATCGCGCATGGACTCTGGCCGAGGCCGCAGCGTTGTCTCAGCGCTTCCCTGATGCAGCGGCACGTCCGCCACTTTATGGCCTACCGATTTCGCTTAAGGACTGCTTCGATCTGACGGGATTTCCAACGACCTGCGGTTCGCGCTTCTATGCCGAGCGCAATAGCGTTGCGGCGGCCGATTCCTGGGTTGCCGAGAGACTGCGCAACCAGGGGGCGGTGCTTACCGGCAAGACGCACCTGCACCAGTTGGCATACGGCATCACAGGGGAGAATTCCGAGTTCGGCGACTGCGCGCAGCCGCGCAACGCAACATGGCTGACCGGCGGTTCGTCCAGCGGAGCGGCGGCGAGTGTGCAGGAAGGCTCGGCGGTTGCGGCGATCGGCACCGACACGGGCGGTTCGATTCGCTGCCCGGCGGCGCTTTGCGGACTGGCCGGCTACCGCTCTTCCGTTGGACTCGGATATTGGCGTGGCGCGGCGCATCTGGCGGTTTCATTCGACACTCTAGGCTGGCTATTTCACGACTTGCGCGACGCTCCATTGCTGGCGAATGCGTTGCTTGACGTTCCGGTTGTGACGCATCCTCTCGAAGTGAAGCTCCGAATCGGTTCGGTCGATTCTCTCTTCCTTCACGACGCTGAGCAACAGGTGCTTCAGGCGTGCGATTCGTTCAAGGAAACCCTGCGCAGCCTGGATATTGTCGTCGAGAGCTTCGATAGCAGTATCTGGAAGGACTCGTTCGAGATCTTTGCGTCGATCCAGGCAAGCGAAGCCGCTGCCGTCCACGCCGGATATTTTGAATACTTCGAGCAGGCGATTGCCGAGCGTCTGGCCTGGGGCGCGTCGATCTCCGAAGATGAGCTGCGCCGGTTGAGGGGTCGCCATGAGGAATTCAGAGACGGCTTCGATCGGCTCTTCGACCTCTACGATTTCTTGATCCTGCCTTGTACTCCGGTCAGCTCGCTGGCGATCGGCGCGGATCATTCCGACGCGCGGAAGAGAATCCTGCGCTATACCTCGCCAGCAAGTCTCGCGGGAAGTCCGGTTGTCGCGATTCCGGTTGATGGTGCGGGAGTTCAGCTGGTGGGGCGGCACGGCAGCGATGCCGCTTTGGTTGCTTTTGCGGCTTATCTGGGAGAGAACCTCAAGCCTTAGATTTTGCTTACGCTCCTGAAATCCACAGTGCTAGGCTGGCTTATGTCGAAGCGAATTTGCGGATATTTGCTGCTCATTGTGGGCTGCGGCGCGGCGGTGTTTTCGGGCTGCTCCGCCAGGAAGCCGGCTGACGGTCTCTACCCTGTCAAATTTTTAACCGATTGGTATCCGCAGCCTGAGCAGGGCGGCTTCTACGACGCGCTGGTCAAGGACTATTACAAAGATGAGGGCCTTGACGTGACCATCGTCCCGGGCGGTCCCTACATCACTGGTGAGCAGCAACTCGCGGCCAATGCTGTCCAGTTTGGCATGGCTTCGTCGGATAAGGTACTCGAGGCCGTCGGCAACGACACGCCACTGATCGCGGTTGGCGCGACCATGCAGCATGATCCTCAGGGCATCATGGTCCATGCCGATTCCGATGTGCATAGCTTTGCCGACCTTGAGGGACATACCGTTGCAGTGAAGCCGGGATCCACTTGGTTTGCATATCTGCTGGCGCGCTTCCAACTGAAAAACCTGCGCACCGTTCCCGCGACTTACAGTGTCTCCAATTTCCTTCAGGACCCAACTTATATCCAGCAGGTTTTCATCACGTCGGAGCCGTTCTTTGCCCGCAAATCGGGCGCGCAGGTGCGGACGCTATTGACCAGCGACACCGGCTACGATCCTTACCGCGTTTTTGACACGTCGACGTCTTTTCTCAAGGAGCATCCAGAGATTGTGGCAAAGTTTGTGCGCGCGTCGCTACGCGGGTGGCAAGACTATATGAACGATCCAACGCTCGCGAACGAAACCATCTCAAAGCTGAACCCGGCGATGAGCCGCGACCAGATGGCCTTCACCTACCAGGCTCTGAAGGACGGACACTTCATTACCGGTTCCGACCCGAGCGGGAGCCAGCTGGGGCAATTCGACCCGACCCGCTGGCAGACGATGTATCAGCAGCTGCTTGATTTGAGGATCATCAAGAAGCCCTTTGACCCGAAAACGGCCTATACGACGCAGTTTCTCACTGGGCCGGGATCTGTTGCGCCAACGGTGGCTGCGAAGTAACGAAGTCTCCGTCGGACGTACCTATTTTTGCTCGCCTGAAGCAAAGACCGTCCACGGACCTGACTTCATATCATTGAGTATGGGCGACATCCACTGGTACTCAGGATGGGCCGCCAGGAATGGTGCAGCGAGGAAGTCTTCGCCGCAGGGATGGCCGGCGTGGGCGATGAAGCTCATCTTCGCGGTCATATCGCTGTCCGTGACCTTCCCTTGCACGGCACCGAAGGGTGTGTAAGGCTTCTGGTCCCACTCCGGAACTCCGCGCGACGACTTGTCGACATGCCCGCAGAGGCTGCGCTCAGCGGCGTCGACTTTGGCCGTGTAGCTGTCGAGATGGTCGGAGAGGAAATGCTCAGCGAAGGTGGTGTCGATACTTCCCTTGTTCTGCGCGATCAGCGCATCGCCACGCCGGTGCCGAGCGTTCATTGACGAAGCGAGATCATTGGGATTGAAGCCCTCGGTCTCTTCCTTGATCAGGTTAGGATCGCGCGGAAAGTTGGAGCTCATGAAGTATCCGTCCCTGGTGCGCCATAGCGGAGTGTTCTTGAGCCCCAGCTCGAGATAGGCAATCTCCCCTGTCTTGCGGTCGCCGATTAGCCAGTCGTTGGCGTAACCGCCGTTGTTGCCCTCTTTCATGATCGCGACGTACTCATCGATCGATCCGCCATATTGCAGGGCCTTGCGCGAGCGCATGAACTCCGGCTTGCCATTGGCATTCCAGCCGACGAACTGAGTAATCGTCGTCTCGGTCGACATGATGCCTGCGTCATTGATACCGAAATCGTCGTTGCTGGTGATGACGCCGGGCAGGCCGTCCATCAGAATCCGATGGCCTCCCTTCGGAGCGATGTCGAAGACCATCACCCAGCGCGAACCATCTGCGTAGCTCGACCAGTTGTTGTGCGCAATGACAATCTTGCCGTCTTTCGTATAGCTGCCAGTAGCGATGAAGGCGCTGCAGTTGCCGGGCGCGGAGAGATGCGGCGCGTTCTGCGCGTGCTGCTGTTTGTTTAGCCAGGGCACATAATATTCTGACAACTCCATCTCTGCGTTCATCGCGACGATGTCCCACACGTCGATGGCGACGCCTTTCGCTTTGGCTCCTTCAGCGATGGCCGTCAATTCTTCCTGGTACTCCGGATCGATGTGGGGCCAGAGCATGTTCTTCGAGGCGTCGCGGAAGAACTGCCAGTCTCGCCCCGTCGGATGAGTACTCTCAAGCTTGAGCACATTGAGCGTGTCGGCAATCTCCGCGGCGAGAAGGTATCCGTGCTGGAAACCGATCTGCTGCGGAGTTCCCTCAAGGTGCACGTAGGTCCAGCCCGAACGGTGGAAGGTATAGGCGCCGGCGAGTTTCGGGTCGTCAGTCGTCTGGGCAAGAACACTGGTTGTAGTCAACAACGCCAGCACGAATGCATGGCGAAATGCAGATATTTTCATCGAGGGGCGATCTCCGCGAGGCTACTTAGGATGAAGACGAAGATATCACGCGAGGGATTGCCGCATGCGATCAACTTGAACGAGGCTAGAGGCACACCGTTCCTGTTTGCAGGCGTTCAGAAGGTGGCTTAGCGCTTCTTCCTGGCCGGAGCTGCTTTCTTGGCTGGCTTGGAGACGACCTTCTTCTTGATCGCCAGCTTTGCCTTACCCACCGCCGGCTTGCTTTTGACGATGGCTTTGGCTGGACGCGGCTTCGCCGCGCCGTTTCGCAGTTTATTGCTCGCCGTCTGCTTGATGGCGGCCTTCTTCAGCGCCGGCTTCTTGAGCGCAGGCCTCGACTTCGCCGCTGACTTCAACGCAGCTTTCACCGCAGGACGCGCTGATTTTGCGCTGGCCGATTTTGCAGGGGTGGGTTTAGCGGACTTAGAAGTGGCCGGCTTGGCGGCTGTCTTCACAGGAGCTGCCTTTGCTGCGACCTTGATTGGCGGTTTCGCGGCAGGTTTCACCTTGGCAGCTGGAACTATCTTGGCAGGCTCGAGCTTCACGACCTTCGGCGCAGCCTTTGGAGCGGCCTTCGCCTTGGCCTGCGGCTCCGGCGCTGGCACGACCGGGGTCTTCGCCGTTGGCTTCGCTTCCGATGCCGCCTTGACGGCAGATTTTGCGATTTTCGCAGTGGGAGCAACAGGGAGTGGTGCGCCCCCCGCAACAATTGCTGGAGCCGGAACCACCTCCGGCTGAGGAAGCGCCGCCAGCGCGCTGCGGGCGATCAGTTCGACACGCTCATCGCCCAGGTCGCCCTCTTCATCGATCTCCTCGCCGCCCTCGTCATCTCCGTGAGGCCGCGGCATTGGGGTTTCTTCTTCGTCGATCTCGCGTGCCTCGACGCTGCGCGCACCTTTCTTGGCGCGGGTGCGGCGAATCGTGACTGGTGGCGGAGGCGCCGGGGGCGAATGCGGCTCGAGATACTGCCGAATCTCCTCTTCTGTGGTCAGCTTGCCGTCGATCAGCTCAAAGAAAATGCTCTTGACCAGGTCCTGATGACCGGGAAGCTCAGGCGTTATGCGCATCTCCTGCATGATCGCGTACGGAATGCGGGCGCGCGACTCGGGCCAGAGGGTGAAGAAATCCTTGAATTTCTGTTGCACGGCCGCGTTCTTGCTGGTCATGCCAAGCCATAGCACAGCTTCCGGGTCGGCGGATGTAAGCAGCTTCCAGGCAGCCGACGGCGTCGCCGCCTCTTTGCCGACTAGCCGCTTGCCAACCTCTTTGGCGCGTTCCTCCTGGCTCTCCCACTCTTTTACGAAGCCCTGCCGGACAAACATCTTCTTGAGAGCGACCAGGTCCTTGCTCGACAGCTTTGCGGTCAGCAATTGCGCCTGGGCCGCGGACTGATCGGGGTTAACTCCCTGCATCTGGAGCTGCACCAGGACCTCGCGCATTGCATCGAGGGCCTCCGCATCGACTTTGGCGCTGGTCCAAGCGGGAAATAGCACCTTCATCCAGCCCTCTGCCTCAAGGGCCTTCAGGATCTTGAGGCCATCTTCCTCGTGGACGATCTCTTCGACCTCGTAGCCCTGCTGGTAGGGGGTGATGAGACTGATCACTCCTTCGGCTTTAGCGTTCTCGAAACGGGCTTGGGTCTTCTCTTCAAGTTCCCATCCGAGGCGAGCCTTCAAACGAGCGGCTCGAATCAGCCGGATCGGGTCTTCCAGGAAGCCGTAGTTGCTCACCAGACGCAGGACCCGCGCTTCGAGATCGGCGACGCCGTTGAGCGGATCCATGAGCAGACCGTAGGAGCCTTCATTCAGGGAGAGCGCCATGGCATTCGCGGTAAAGTCGCGGCGGCGAAGATCCTCAAGAATGCTCCCGGTGTGATAGACCGGCTTGCCAGGCTTGGGGAACTCCTCGCGGCGGGTGCTGCTCACTTCAATGCGCACGCCACCGGGGAACCGGGCAAAGAGAGTGTGTGACGGGATGTGTTCGCCCCAAATGACGGCGCCTGCCTGCTTGAGCCGGGGCTTCAGCTCCGATACTTTTCCCTGCACCGACAGGTCGAGGTCCCGGACGGGTGAGCCGCTGGTGAGGTCGCGAACTGCTCCACCGGTGAGGAAGACGGTCATGCCGGATTGACGGGCGGCCTCGCGAATAACTTGCAAGGCGTTCTGTTGGGCGGGGGAAAGCCGATTTTCGAGAAGGTATATGTAGTCGGGCATGCGTGCGATACCGCTCCAGCCGCCGTCCCATTCCGCCCTCTGGATATCACCTTAAGGCATACATTTTGAAAGAGTTAGGGGCGCACGGGCGCTGATTGCAAACAATAACTTAACATATTGATGACGGATTGGCTACCATTCTGCACACTTTTCGCTGCTTTTCGAAAGGAATATGTAACAATCCGGGGTTCAAGGTGCTTTGTTTTCAGTCGTCTCCGAGAGGCCAATGCCGTCCAGCCGGAAAAAGGTGATCGTCCGCAGATTTAGCCGCGAATGGCTGGCCGGTTACCTGCCGACAGCCCACTTCGTCCACCAGGATGGTATCGAGCTGCTCGACCTGGCTGGCAAAGTAGCGACGCTTGCTCTTGGGGAGATCAAGTGGATCTGCTATGTCCGCGACTTCAATTCCGGCGAAGTGGACAACCCCGAGAGTCTGCTGCGCAAGAGTTACACGGGGCGTCCTCGAACCGAAGGACTGTGGCTGCGACTGCGCCTGATCGACGGGGACTCCATCGAGGGTATGGCGGGCAACGATGTAACCCTGCTCGACGGCCGCGGGATTTTTCTCGTTCCACCCGATATCCGCTCAAACACACAGAGAATGTTCGTCCCACGGTCATCGATCGCCGAATTTGTTGTGGTTGCGGCGATAGCCAGTCCGGCCCGACGCAAGCCTGACGATCGGCCAAGTCAGACGGACCTGTTCGAGTAACCACACCGCACTCCACTACAATCCAATCCATGAAACTGGATGACTTAGCCCGAGAACTGGGCGCAGAATACCGCGGGCCGGCCGACCTTGAGATCACTGGAGTTGCGGGCATCGAGGACGCTGGCCCCGGCCAGTTGACTTTCCTAGCGAATCAGAAATACGCGGGCTTCGCGCGCACGACAAAAGCTGCCGCAATTCTCGTTACTCCGGATTTCGCTGAACTGGGAATCGCTACCTTACGAACGCCGAATCCTTATTACGCCTTTGCCCGAGCGGTCGGGATTTTCTATCAGCCGCCGATCTACGCGCCGGGGATTCATCCAACGGCCGTTGTCGACCCCAGCGCACGAATTGGCGGCAACTCGCATATCGGGGCGTATGTCGTTGTTGGAGCGGGAGTTGTCTTTGGAGATCGAGCGACTCTTTTGCCCCATGTGGTTGTCTATCCGGGTGCGCAAATTGGGGACGATTTCTTTGCGCACGCCCACGCCGTCGTCCGTGAAGGTTGCCGCATTGGAGACCGGGTTGTGCTGCAAAATGGGGCGGTGATCGGCGGCGACGGATTCGGCTTCGCCAAGGGCGATGATGGCGCCTGGAAGAAAATCCCGCAGTCGGGGCCGGTCATCATTGCCGACGACGTGGACGTTCAGACCAACGCCTGCATCGACCGGGCGAGCGTCGGCGAGACACGGATCGGGAGCGGCAGCAAGATCGATAACCTGGTGCAGGTCGGCCATGGTTCGTCGGTTGGCGAAAATACTCTCCTCTGCGCCCAGGTCGGTCTGGCCGGCTCGACACACGTCGGCAACAACGTCATTCTTGCTGGACAAGTGGGCGTTGCCGGTCATTGCCATATCGGCGACGGAGTGGTGGCGACGGCCCAGTCGGGAATTCCCAACGACGTGCCGGCCGGGCGAATAGTCAGTGGTTATCCGGCGATCGACAATCGGCAGTGGCTGCGGGCTGTGGCCTGCTTTGAGCGACTACCCGAGATTTTCCGCAAATTACGGCTGCGCGCAGCCGGAGAAAAAGATGCGCGTAACCGGGAGACAGTGGAGTAGGCTGAGTACACACCAAACTCAAATTGCAGCATCTAACGGTTTCATGTCGAAAGAGATTTTTACCGGACCACCGGATGACGAGCAAGACTCTGGCATCGCTGTCGCTACCCCACCCTCCAGCGAAGCTCTGATCCGCGTCCTGCTGCTCGATGACCACGCTGAAAACCTGCTGCTCCGGTCGACTATCCTGCGCAAATACGGCTATGTGAGCGAAACTGCCAGCACAATTCAGGAGGCAATCGAGCTCCTCGACCAGATCGATATCGCGGTGCTCGACTACCATCTTGGGGCCGGCCAGTTCGGCACAGAGGTCGCGGCCGAGTTGCGGCGCCGTCGCCCTGAAGTACCGATCATCATCCTCTCCGCGACGCTGGAGCGGCGCTTTGGCGGCGTGGAAGACATGCATCTTCTCAAGGGCTACAGTTCGAGTGATGATCTAGTGAATGCTCTGCGCTCCTTTGAGGCCAAACTGCGCGGCAAGCCGGTTGTGGTGAATGCCCGCGACTTTTTTTATTCCCGCATCAACATGGCCATGGGCGACGATGTGCTGCTCGAGGTGCTGGATGGCGAGGGCAATTGGCAGTATGTGAACGAAACCTGCGCCCGTTTGCTCGAACATCCGGCTGATTGGTTTCAGGGGCGCAATATGTTCGAGGAGTTCCCTGAGATCTCGCCCGACTGGCGGGAAATTCTCAGCACGGTCGTGACCACACGCGAAACCTACATTGACCGGACCTACCGGGGGCTGCTGAACCTGCCCCGCAGAGGCGAGGAATGGATTTGGAATGTGCTCGCCTTTCCGATGACGCTGCATAACAATCAGCCAGGTGTGGTACTAAGTGCCCGCATTCTGGAACGGAAATCATGAGCCGTCGTCCGGCCCGCTTCTGGACGAAAGCATCCTCTCTCGGAGTGTTGAGCGTATGCGTGGCGGGGTCTTCTGGCTGTCATTCGGCGTTTGTCGAAACGACGATCGACAATCAGAGCGCATCGCCGGTGCGGCTGGTCGAGGTTGACTATCCCAGCGCCAGTTTTGGTGTGAGCAGCATCGAGTCGCATTCAAAGTTTCGCTATCGCTTTAAGATTCAGGGTTCGGGCCCTCTGAAAATTGAATTCACCGATGCTGATGGCAAACTACATAACAGCGATGGGCCGATATTGATCCAGGGACAGGAAGGCACCTTGGGCATCGTGATTCAGCCCAGCGATGTAGTGAGCTGGCAGCCGTCTTTGACTCGTCTCCAATAGTCATCTTCTAAATTGCAACACCGTGATCGCAGAGGGAGGATGACCTGCGATATACGGTTTGCAAACTCATCGCGTAAAAGTAACTATCTCTTTAATAACATTTAAGATGTTACTTTAGTCGCTATATCGTAACCATGCCCAAGCTTGCCATACTTGCTTCCCGTGCCGTTCCACGCTTAAGAGCGGCGCGAATTCACAAGGAGCGAGGACTACAAATGGGATTACGACGGGCAGCTGACCAAAACAATCTCCTGAATAGATCACGCCGCAGTCTGCGGTTATTACCTTGGTTTTCTCTAATGGTTACGCTTGTCATTCTGTCCGTTGGTGGATCGAATGCACAAGCGCAGGATTGGCCAATGTTTGGCCAGAACATTGCCAATAGTGCGAGCACTCTGGAATTGGGCCCTTTGCCCTTCAATGTTTCTAGACTCCAACCCAAATGGACCTTCACCACTGGTGGAGATATCTCGGCGCGTGCGGCCGTGGTTCAGGGTGTCGCTTATTTCCCTGATTGGGGCGGCTATCTATGGGCGGTGAACACCCAAACCGGTAAGGCGGTCTGGTCTCACCAATTGTCGGACTACGGCCTGCCCGCAAATACTCATTCACGCACCAGTCCGGCTGTCGCGAACGGCATCGTCTATGTGGGAACCCAGGAAGGCGGTTGGCTCCTTGCCATCAATGCCAGTACCGGTGCGTTGATCTGGAAGATAGAACCCGAGACGGTGAGTCCTTACCCCATGATTACCAGTTCACCGGCGGTGTTCTTAGGAATCGTATACGTAGGCGTCACTTCAAACGAAGAAGACCTGGCCACTGTACCTGGCTATCCCTGCTGCACCTCTAGAGGCAGCGTCGTAGCCGTAAACGCCCTGAACGGCAAGCTCCTTTGGCAAACGCATACGGTCCCAACAGGCTACAGTGGCGGCAATGTATGGGGCAGTAACCCAGTTGTCGATCCGCTCCGGGGCACTGTCTTTATCGGAACCGGCAACAACTATAGCGTTCCAACGACTGCGGCTTACCAGGCGTGCGTCGCTGCTGGGGGCACCGAGCCCACGTGCATCTCGCCGGATGACCATGTCGACTCGATTCTGGCTCTGGATATGTTTACGGGCGAGGTCAAGTGGTCCCAACGGATGGTCGACTGGAACCAAGCCGGCATAACCAATGGCAGCGACTCGTGGAACGTCGACTGTGAATTCGCAGGCCCTAACTGCCCAACTCCCACCGGTCCCGATTACGATTTTGGATCCGCGCCCAACGAAATCACCTTTCTGACCTCACACGGCCTTAAGACGATCATCGGTGCTGGGCAGAAGAGCGGCATTTACTACGCGCTCGATCCTGACACCGGCGCCCTGTTGTGGAGGACGCAGGTCGGCCCGGGATCTGCCTTAGGCGGCATGGAATGGGGATCCGCAACCGACGGTCTGCGTATCTATGTGGCCATTGCAAACCTCTACGGCATCCCTTCCGCCGCGGGCAGCGCTGGTTCGTGGGCGGCTCTCGATCCCAACACTGGAGCGATACTGTGGCAAGTAGCCGATCCCAATGGCTCGATCGACATTGGCCCGTTGGCAGTTGCCGATGGCGTAGTCTATGCGTCTTCGATGGCAGGTTCGGCGACGGCTCCAACAATGCTTGCTTTGGACGCGCGCAATGGAAACACTCTCTGGAGCTTTGCCGCCGGATCGTCAGTGAATGCCGGAGCCTCTATTTCGAACGGAACCGTGTATTGGGGTTCCGGATATGCCCACCTCCCTATACCTGGCTTTACCGGGAACAATAGGTTCTACGCCTTCTCGATCAACGGGCGTTAGAGCGCCAACCTGAACGCCAACTCGACGGATCCGTGGCCACTCAACCGCGGATCCGTCAAACGCTTCGCTGTTGAACCTCAAACCCGTCACCGGAGCTATTGCTTTGCAAAGAATCTTGCCTGCTTCCCGGCGCTCAGTCACTCTCTTACTTGCCGCGGTTGGATGCATCGCCAGCTTCGCGCAGGGTCCCTCCCCGCAGCCACAATCAATGGGCGCCGCCGCTAAGAACCCTCTGCAGGTCCAACTGATCAAGACTGGCCTTTTCTTAGTTTCCGGTGGAGGCGCCAACACACTCATGCGCATGAGTGGGAACGGATTGGTCCTCGTCGACGGAAAACTGCCTGACAGCTACGAATATCTCCGCGCCAACGTGAAGAGAATCTCTGATCAACCCGTTCGAGCATTGATTCTCACCAATGCCGACCCCGATCACACCGGTACCAACGCCCAATTCCTTGAGGCCGGCGCACATCTCATTGCGAACCAGGATGCCGGACTATCGATGTCGGCCAACGACTCCCCTCGTCCGGCAGGAGCTCTACCCCCTATCGTTACCTTTGATCGTGAATACACGCTGAAGATTGGGGGAATCGAAGCGCAGCTCATGCACTACGGCCACGCTCATACCGGCGGCGACACAGTCGTGTACTTCCCGAATCTCAAAGTGGTCGCGATCGGAGACCTCTACGCCGCGCTTCCTAATCCTGACTACTCCAATGGCGGAAGCCTGGTTGGCTGGGGACCGGTCTTAGCTCAGGTCATGAAACTGGACTTTGATGTCGCCATACCCTCCGCCGGAGAACCTATCACCAAGGCTGATCTAGAAGCCTTCCAAACCAAAATCGATACTCTTGTTTCTCGTGCGACACAACTGGTCGAGTCTGGCGTGCCCAAAGATCAGCTCATGACTCGACTCAAGACCGACGATCTCGGCTGGCACTTCGACTTCACCCCTAACCGGATCGACAGGTTTTATGCTGAACTGCCTCATTGAAAAAAGAACGGATGCTCGCCAGCAATAGTGACGGGCAGGGATGTAAGGAAAAAGAATGATTGACCGTTTCGAAGAGCGACAAGTTAGAATCAAAAGGTAGGGAGATTGGTCTGGAACCGAGACCCTGCCGCAGTCATATTTAAGAAAAGGGAGATTTTTAACGATGAAAATGTGGACCCGTCCTGATTTTCAAGAAGTTAGCCTGGGCTGCGAGATCAACTGCTACGCCCCCGCGGAAGTCTAATCATTGCTTAGATTTAAACTGCTGGGGACGGTCGCCGGTGGTGGCTTCCCCCAGTGGAACTGTGCCTGCACGTCATGCGACCTCTCGCGAAGACATCCTGATTTATCCCCTCCACGGATGCAGCTTCAAGCTATCTTTTCCCGCGACGATCACGATTGGTCTCTGATCAATGCCTCGCCCGACCTGAGATTTCAGATTGAGGCCAACGCGGAGTTACAGCCTTCGGCGAACCTGGGTACCCGCAACACGCCGATTCGAAACATCATTCTGACCAGCGCCGATCTTGATCAAGTGCTCGGGCTTCTGTTGCTCAGAGAGTTCCAGCCGTTGAATGTTTACGCTACCGGCCTAGTGAGCGAGATCCTTGAGGCAAACAGCTTCTTTCGGATGATGCACCGGATTCCCAACCAACTGACCTGGACGATCATGGTTCCCGGCTCGCCGTTGCAGGTTGTCGATGGGATTGCCTGCACTCCGATTGAACTACCAGCCACGCCGCCGTATTACGCCCAGGAAGGTACCTGGGCGAAAACTGCCGGGGCGAGCGTCGGCCTTGTTATTGAAGCCGACGGTGAACGCCTCGCTTACTCCCCCTCGCTCCCCGAGATCACTGAGGAGTTGCTCGCAGTTTACGAGAGCTGCGATGCAATTCTTGTCGATGGCACCTTCTGGAGCGATGCCGAGTTGAGCAGGACGCATTCTGGCACTCCGCTGGCGCGGGCCATCGGCCACATTCCCATGAGCGGTAAAGACGGCACAATTGCCTTGCTGGCAGAGATCACCCGGCCCAAGAAGATCTTCATTCACATCAACAACACCAACCCGGTGCTCGACCCGAGAAGCGCGGAGTATAAACAAGTTATTGATGCCGGATGGGAAATAGGACACGACGGATGGCAACTGAATTAGCAACCGCTACGGAAACCGATCTCCTCACCAGGAAGGAACTGCACGACCGCCTTCGCGCGGTGGGCGAGGCGCGCTACCACCACCGGCATCCCTTTCATCTTCGGATGCATAAGGGCGAGCTGACCCGCGGACAGCTGCAGGCTTGGGCGCTCAATCGCTACTACTACCAGAGCCGCATCCCGATCAAAGACGCTCTGCTGCTCGCCAAAAGCGACGACCCGGCATTCCGCCGCGCCTGGCGCAAGCGGATCCTCGATCATGACGGAGACACTGACGGCTACGGCGGCATCGAGAAATGGATCCAGTTGGCAGAGGCTGCCGGGGTGTCGCGAGAAGAGGTAGTTCCCTGCGCTGGTGTTCTGCCAGGAGTGATCTTTGCCGTCGACGCTTATCTCGCGCTGGTCCGCGACAGTTCGTTGCTAGTTGCCGTCGCTTCGTCGCTGACCGAACTTTTCTCGCGCGACCTGATCTCATTGCGGATGGACCAGATGCGGATTCACTATCCGTACCTGATCCCCGGCCTGGCCTACTTCGAGGGCCGCCTCACCCAGGCCCCTGAAGACGCAGCCTTTGCCCTCGACTACGTCTCCACTCACGCCACGACGCGCTCTGAGCAAGAGCAGGTTATTCGCGCGCTGGAACGCAAGTGCGAGATTCTCTGGGCGCAGCTCGATGCCATCGACTATGCCTACGTGCAACCTGGTAACATCCCGCCGGGCTGCTTCGTTCCCAGCGGTGAGCCGGCCTGAAGTGGATATTCATTCGACCCCAAGACTGGCGCCGGGCTGCCGGCTGCATCCAACGGAGGCGGTGCTGCTGGTTCCTGAAGGAACATTGAACCTCGCCGGCCCCTCACGCGACATTCTCGCCCAACTCGACGGCAAACAAACCGTGGCTGCTATTGTGGACAGGCTTCTCGAACAATACACCGGCGCACCGAAAGACGAGATGACTCAGGATGTCCTGAACCTGCTCAACCGGATGGAGCAGCGCGGCGTGGTGCGAGCCTGACCTATGTCAACCGTCACGGGAGCACCGATCACACCCAAACCGTTCTCGCTGATCGCCGAGGTGACGCATCGTTGCCCCCTGCATTGCCTCTATTGCTCCAATCCGCTTGAGTTGCAACGCGCTGATGAGGAGCTTTCAACAGAAGACTGGAAACGCGTCTTCCGCGAGGCCGCTCAGCTCGGCATTCTTCACGTTCATCTCACCGGCGGAGAACCGCTCGCCCGCAAGGACCTTCCCGAACTGATAGCAGCTGCCCGCGCTGCCGGACTTTACGTCAACATGATCACCTCGGGAGTAGGCCTCAGCGAGGAGCGGCTGGCCACCCTGGTGGAAGCCGGCCTCGAACATCTTCAGCTCAGCTTTCAGGACATTGACGAGGCCTCGGCCAACCACATTGCGGGAACACGTTCGCATGCGCTGAAGCTGGCATTGGTTCCGGTGCTCAAGCGATTTCCGTTGGCGTTTACAGTCAACTTGGTCGTCCACCGCATGAATCTCGACAGGTTGGAGACTTTCATCACGCTGGCCGAGCAGCTCGCACCGGACCGCCTCGAAATCGCGCACGTCCAGTACTACGGATGGGCGCTCAAGAACCGGTCGCTCCTGATGCCGACTCAAGAGCAGGTCGACCGCTCGATCCCAATCGTCGAAGCGGCTAAAGAGCGGCTGAAGGGCAAGATCCATGTAGAGGCGGTCTTTCCCGACTACTACGCGAGCCTCCCCAAGGCTTGCGTTGGCGGCTGGGGCCGTCAGATGATGCTCATCGATCCGGTTGGTCAGGCAATGCCTTGCCATGCGGCGGCGGTCATCCCCGGCCTTCATTTCGACAGCGTCCGCGATCATGGTCTGGGCTGGGTATGGCAGTCCTCACCTGCCTTCAATCGCTTTCGGGGCGATGCGTGGATGTCGGAGACCTGTCTGAGCTGTCCACGCAAGGAGAAGGATTTTGGCGGGTGTCGGTGCCAGGCCTTCCTGCTTACCGGAGACGCCGAAGCCATCGACCCGGTCTGCGGTTACAGTCCGCACCACGGACTCCTGACGACTCTGCGGGTTTCAGATCCTGAAGTCCTTCCTATCTGGCGGGGCTAGACCGTTTTCACAAATACCGTGTCCGAGCGGAGCGAAGGTGAAGAGCGGCTTTTCTCGACGGAAAAGCCGCGCCGAGTCGGTCTCGGCCGGATACACCAATTGTGAAAATGGTCTAGCGGCTCACTCCGTTGGCGGGGACGACTTAGGGCGATGCCCTCCGCTTTTGAAGGCGGGGTCTTCGAAGGCAGACTTGCTGTCGGCTGCGGAAAATCCCTTGAGCAGTGCGGGATTGGGGCGGAACTTCTCGGCTCCTCCATGCAGCTGGCGCTGGTGGCTTAGGATGATTCCGGCGCGGTCGGCCAGGGAATGGATGGTGCCGCGGATGTCGATCTCCTGCCCGCGCAACGAATCGAGGCTGCCCACCTCTTTTTTGTCCTGGCGGAGACTGATGATGGTGAAATGACAAGCTGCGTCTGAAGTCTCAGGGCTGCAAACGTCAAGAAATCGCGTCCCGTCGGCGAGCTCGATCACGTCATAGACATGGGCGTGAACGCAGACGTCCTGGTTCAGATGCTGCCCGGCCTGGGACATATCGAAGCAGGGTTTGATGGCCGCGGCGGCCGATGGCAGAGAGACACCGCTCCCCGCGACCGCCAGACAGAGAAACGCCACATGGCGCATCCCGGTACCCTCCCCTTGTTTTTGCTTTTGTAAGTTGGAACGAAGGTAAACCGTTTGAGTAGAAATTGGCCAGCACTAAAGTTACCTGGAGTTCAACAAGTACCCTAGGGGAATTCCCGATATGGAACTGAGCGGTTTTGGGGCGGAGCAGTAATCATTTAAGTTTCAGATATTGCGATGGTTATGTAACCTCGACCAGTTGCCTTTCGATAGTGGCCTTCCCATAGCGCTGAGCTATGTAATCATTCAGGATCTGCTTGAATTCGGGAATGATGCCGTCACCGCGTAGGGTTACCGCTAGGCGGCCATCAATGTAGACCGGAGCCTTCGGCTCTTCAAAGGTGCCAGGGAGCGAAATTCCAATGTTGGCGTGCTTGGATTCCCCGGGGCCATTGACGACGCAGCCCATCACCGCGACTTTCAGTTCTTCCACACCCTCATACCGTTCTCGCCATTGAGGCATGGTGTCGCGAAGGTAACTCTGAATCTGCTGGGCGAGTTCCTGAAAGAAAGTGCTGGTGGTACGCCCACAACCCGGGCATGCGGTCACCTGGGGGGTAAAACTGCGGATCGATAGCGATTGCAGGATCTGCTGCGCGGTCTGGACCTCTTCGGTGCGGTCTCCGCCGGGCTTGGGCGTGAGCGAGACGCGAATTGTGTCGCCAATTCCCTTTAGCAGCAACGGAGCCAGCCCAGCGGCGGAGGCGACGATGCCTTTCATGCCCATGCCGGCTTCAGTCAGGCCGAGATGCAGCGGGTATTCGCAGCGCGAGGCCAACACTTCATAGACATCGATCAGGTCGCGGACTCCACTCACCTTGGCGCTGAGGATGATCTGATCGCGGCGCAGGCCGTAACGTTCCGCGGCGGCGGCGGAATCGAGCGCGCTCACAACCATTGCCTCCATCATCACGTCGCGGGCATCAAGCGGCTCAGCGAGGCGGGAGTTTTCGTCCATCATGCGGGTGAGCAGGGCCTGGTCGAGCGAACCCCAGTTCACGCCGATTCTCACCGGCTTCTGGTTCTCGACCGCGCACTCAACCATGGTGCGGAAGTTATCGTCATTCTTGCGGCCGACTGACACATTGCCAGGATTGATGCGGTATTTTGCCAGCGCCCGCGCGCAGTCGGGATACTTCTTCAGCAGGAGGTGGCCGTTGTAATGGAAGTCGCCGATGATGGGGACGTTGATACCGCGGCGGTCGAGTCCCTCGACGATGAATGGGACTGCCTTAGCGGAGGCGTCGTTGTTGACGGTCACGCGGACCAGTTCGGAACCGGCCGCCGAGAGCGCGGCAACCTGCTCAATCGTGCTTGCGACATCGGCGGTGTCAGTATTGGTCATCGACTGCACGACAACGGGCGCGTCCGAGCCGACGCGGACTTGTCCGGTTCCCGTCCCGATCGTTGCGGTTACGGTTTTCCTGCGGTGTATCTCTGGCATAAATCCTCGAACCTCTAGTTTACAACCCGAGGCGTTCCAAGATGAGGAAATGAACCGCCGAGAGGCCGGCAGCTCTCAAGCCAGAGACTGCGATCGACCATGATTCTCTGGGGCGGTCGACCGATGCCGCGCCGAGGCGTCACTCTGCGCGCAAAGCGATCATGGGATCTGCTTCGGTGGCTTTCCGCGCTGGAATATAGCAGGCGAAGATCGCTACGGCGATGACTGCGAAGGCAATCGCGGTAAAGGTCATCGGGTCGGTCGGGCTCACCTCGTAGATCAGACTCTTTAAGGCGCGTGCCATCGCCAGAGCCAGAACTATTCCGATGGCTGTGCCCGACAGCACGAGCTTCGCCGCCTGGGTTAGAACCAGGCTCAGGACATCGAGCCGTTGTGCGCCCAGAGCCATACGCAGGCCAAACTCGGGCGTCCGCTGGGTGACGGAATAGGAGATGACGCCGTAGGTGCCGATAGCGGCGAGCAGGATGGCCAATCCGGCAAAGAGCCCCACCAGAATGAAAGCAAAGCGCGGTGTGGCGACGGACCCTTCGACGATTTGGTCCATCAACCGAACGTTTCCCAGAGCCAAGGCTGGATTGAGTTGGGCCACGCTTTTCCGCACGGCGTCGATAAGCAATTGTGGGTCGGAGTCGGCGCGGACCACTATCGACATGTTCGGAGCGCCGACCTGCAGCGCCGACCACCAGAAGGCAGGCCCGGCGCCGGGGCTGTTGGGCTGGTCTTTCACATCGCCGACCACGCCGACGATCGTGAGCCAATCTTTGTCTTTAGGAGTGTCCTCAAAGGTGATGCGCTTTCCGACGACATCTTTGCCGGGCCAATATCGTTGCGCCAGCGCGTGGTTGATGATAACGACCTTCGGCGCGTCTTTCTTGTCTCCCTCATTGAAGAAACGGCCGCGCAGCAGAGGCGTGCCGAGCGCCCGGAAGTAGTCGGCGGTCGCCATGTGGTAGCGGCCATGAAAGTCCTCATGGGGCGGAGGCTGCTTACCTTCGATGTTGAAGCTGGTGTTGTCGTCGTAACCGGTCCAGGGCAGATCGCTTCCCAGACCTGCGCTTTGCACTCCGGGCAGAGATTCCAGCGAAGCAACGAGTTGAGCAAGGAACTTCGCGGAGTCTTCCTGAGTTTTATATTCGGTGTGCGGCAGTGAGAGCGTAGCTGTTAGAACGTGGTCCTGACGGAAGCCGGGGTCGAGATGCACGATGTTGAGCAGGCTGCGCAACATCAATCCAGCGCCGATCAGCAGGACGCAGGCGAGACCTACCTCCGAGACAACAAGCGCATTACGCAGCCTGCTCTGATGTCCGCTGCCGGTAGTTGCGCGGCCGCCTTTGTGGAGACCCTGGTTGGGGTCGGTTCGAGATGCCTGAAGCGCCGGCGCAAGCCCGAAGAGAATGCCGGTGACAACGCTGACGGCAAGCGTGAACGCAAAGACCGGCGCGCTCACATGAATGTCATGCGCGCGCGGAAAGTTTGCGGGTAACAACGAAACCAGCGCTTTGACTCCCATCAGCGCCAGCGCCAGGCCGATGGCTCCGCCCACAAAGGAAATGAGCAGGCTCTCGGTAAGCAACTGGCGAACGACACGGGAGCGGGGAGCGCCCAGGGCCAGTCGCACTGAGATCTCGCGTTGACGCGTCGACGCTCTTGCCAGAAGCAGATTGGCGGCGTTCGCGCAGGCAATGAACAGCACCATGCTGACCGCTCCGAGCAGGACGAGAAGCAAGCGTCGGCTGGATCCGACGATTTCGTTGTCGAGGGGAACAACGAGCACCTGCCAGCGCTGATCGTCGGGATGCTCGCGGCCCAACTGCGTCATGAGCGCATTCATCTCTTCGCGCGCCTGCTCGACAGTGACGCCCTTCTTCAGTCGCCCGATGCCTTCGATGTAATGCGATCCACGCTGGGACGGATTCCCATCAAAAGCGAATGGCCACCAGGCGTCAACGTCCTCGCCGTAGGCCAGAGGTTGATATTCATTGCCGGGATGCGCGGTGCCGGGCGGCATCACGCCGACGACCGTGAATGGCTGCAGGTTGAGTGTGATCTTGCGGCCGATGATGTCTGGCGCGGCATCGAAGCGCGTGCGCCACAGCCGGTCGCTCAGTATGATCTGGAGCCCGTTGCCGGGGATCTCTGCCTTCTCGTCGAATTCGTGTCCGAGCTGCGGCTGCAGACCGAGAGTATGGAAGTATCCGGATGTAATGCCGAAGCCATTCAGTCTTACAGGCTCGCCCGATCCGGCGAGCTGAACATCTCCCCGGGTGAAGGCGGCTAGCGACTCGAAGGATTGGTTGCGGCTGCGAAAGTCGCGGAAGTCGAATGGGTTCAGCGGAAATCTTGGGTAGGCCGCGTTGGAGAGGAAGACCCTGACCAGGCGGTCCGGCTCGGGATAAGGAAGGGTCTTCAACAAAACGCCGTGGATCACGCTGAAGATGGCGCTGTTCGCCCCGATGCTCAGCGCCAGCGTGAGAGTGATGACGATGGCGAAGGTAGGGTTTGCCCTAAGCTGTCGAACGGCGTAGCCAAGGTCCTGGAGGGTGTTGTCGATGAAGCTCGTACCCCGCGCCTCGCGGATATCTTCTTTGATCTGTTCGTGGCCGCCGAAGGAAAGACGCGCCCGGCGCTTTGCCTCTTCAGTAGACATGCCCGACCTTTTGTACTTCTCGACCTCGTTGTCGAAATGAAAGCGGAGTTCCTCGTTCAACTCCGTTTCCACAACTTCCCGCCGAAATAAGCCGCGCAGACGAAATCGCAAATCATTCCACATAGATTGACCCTTAAACACTCTCTAGAATCTGCGCCACGGCTGCGGTTAGCTTCCGCCAACTGTCGGTTTCGGCTTCGAGCTGCTTCTGCCCGGTGCGCGTGAGTTCGTAGTATTTGGCGCGGCGATTGTTTTCCGATGTGCCCCACTTTGCCTTGATCCAGCCGCGGCGTTCGAGACGGTGCAGAGCGGGGTACAGGGAGCCTTGTTGGATTCTGAGCACGTCGCTCGACACCTGCTGCACGCGCTCGGAGATTGCCCAGCCATGCTGTGGCCCAAGCGAGAGAGTTCTTAAGATAAGGAGGTCCAGTGTGCCCTGCGGAAGATCGATGCGTTGCTCGTCCAATGCCTCTGCCCTTTCGCTTCTACAAGAAGTGATAGCGTATCTCCTGTAGAAGTGCAAGGGTGAGGTTTTGTCTCGCTCTTCATTCCGCGGAAGACAGAAACTGCTATAAAGCTTGTGTGCTGACTGAGCGGGATGGCGATCGGACGCAGCTTGACGAGGACTTGAGGCAGGAGCTGCGGCGGCGCTGGTATTACCTGCTGCCCGCCGTGTTCGTTACCTACAGCCTTGCCTATCTCGACCGCGCCAACTATGGCTTTGGCGCGGCGGCCGGGTTGGCGAAGACGCTCCACATCACCAATTCGCAGACGGCATTGCTGGGTTCGCTTTTCTTTCTGGGATATTTCTTCTTTCAGGTGCCCGGCATTGCCTATGCGCGGCGAACAAGCGCGAGTCGCCTGGTCTTTTATTCGCTCATTCTCTGGGGCATACTCGCGGCGCTGACTGGCGTCATCCGCGAGTTCTGGCTGCTGGCGATCGACAGGCTGCTGCTGGGTGTCGCGGAAAGCCTAATCTTTCCCGCCATGCTCATCCTGATCACAAACTGGTTTACGCGGGAGGAGCGGTCGCGGGCCAACGCAATCCTCATCCTGGGCAATCCGATCACGGTGCTGTGGATGTCAGCCGCGACCGGGTATCTGATCAAGGCCGTGGGCTGGCAGATGGCCTTCGTGATCGAGGGACTGCCGTCGGTCTTGTGGGCGTTCGTCTGGTTTTTTGTGGTGCGCGATCTGCCGGAACAGGTCTCGTGGTTGAGCAGCGGGGCGAGCGAGCATCTTGAGCGCGAGCTGGCGCTTGAGCAGCACGCACTCCCGAAGACGTCGAACTTCTTTGCCGCGCTGCGGATACCGAGCGTTCTCCTGCTCTGCGTTCAGTTCTTCTGCTGGAGCTTTGGGCTTTACGGCTTCGTGCTGTGGCTGCCGACGATGATTCGCGCCGGCATGAGCCAGGGCATTGAGACGGTCGGGCTGCTAAGCGCAGTTCCCTATCTGCTTGGCATCATTCTGATGCTGCTGGTGGCTTACTTCTCCGACCGCACGCTGAGCCGCAAGCGATTTGTCTGGCCTTTCCTGGTGCTGGGCGGCATAGCCATGTTCGGCTCATACATGACGGCCTCTCATAGCTTTTGGGCAGCCTATGGATTCCTGATCCTCGCCGGTGGCTGCATGTACGCGCCCTACGGCCCATTTTGGGCGATCTTTCCAGAGATGCTGCCGAGCAACGTGGCTGGCGAGATACTGGCGCTGGTCAACTCCTGTGGCGCTTTGGGCGCTTTTGCGGGGTCGTGGCTCGTGGGATGGCTGCAGGCGATTACCGGAAATTCGCAAGCTGGCTTTCTGCTCATGTCAGCGGCACTGGTGATTTCGGGTGCGATCATCTTCTTTCTGCGGCCGGCGAACCAGCTGCTCAGAAGCCAGGAGTAATCCACTCTACGGCTGGGCAACCTCGAACAGTCCCGGAAGAACTTCCCCGGCATTTCCGAGCACGACCTGATTGAAGGCATCCGCATTCGCCGGCCGCTCCGGCCCGACGTAGATCGTGCGCACTTGTGCGCGGCCGGGGCGATTGCGTTGGTTGGCCCAGTGGACGAAGTTGGCTGCGGGATAGACAACTCCCGAGGTGCCGACGACGAGCAACACGGTGCAGTGGTCGATCTCGCGCTGGATGCGGTCCATCTCGAGGGGAATCTCGCCGAACCAGACGATGTGCGGGCGAATGCGCGCGCCGCAAGCACAGCGCGGGATGGCGGCCATCTTTTCATACTCGCCTCGATCGGCGAAGACCGGCTGGCCGCAATCGTCTTCGCAGCGCGACTCGAAGAGCTGGCCGTGCATGTGGATCATCCGCCGCGAGCCGGCGCGTTCGTGGAGGTCATCGACGTTTTGCGTGCAGAGGAAGAAGCGGTCGCCGATGGCTTCCTCCAAGAGCGCGAGGGCGACATGTGCCGGATTCGGCTGTGCCTTGGCAGCATCGCGACGACGTTGCGAGTAGAAGCGCCAGACAAGGCTTGGGTCTGCGGCCCAGCCCTCGGGTGTGGCGACATCTTCGATGCGGTGACCGCTCCAAAGGCCGTCGCTGGCGCGGAAAGTGGCAATGCCGCTCTCGGCGCTGATGCCTGCGCCGGAGAGGACAAAGACGCGGTCCTCGGGGGCGATTTCGATGCGGTCGGCCATAACTTCCTGACTGGATTCTACGGAACCGGCGCATCAGCTGGCCATCTATGGCTCTCCGCATCGTTTAGTCTCAAGAAGACGATGCGCGTTTACCCTAAATTCCTGCTCTCAGCGATGGCGCCGGAGCACTTCCCTCCGCCAACAGTTCCGGAGGTCGCCTTTCTAGGGCGCTCGAACGTGGGCAAATCGAGCATGATCAATGCCCTGCTCGGCTCAGACCAGGCCAAAGTCTCACAGACTCCGGGACGCACGCGGGCGATCAACTTTTTCGCGGTCGCCGACAGCCCGACCCGACAGCAGCCGCGATGGATCTTTGCCGATCTTCCCGGCTATGGCTATGCCAAGATTTCGAAATCGATTTCCGCCGAGTGGCCGAGCTTCATCGATCCGTATCTCACCAACCGCGAGACGCTGGCGCTGTGCGTCTGCCTGGTCGACAGCAATATTCCAGTGCAGCCTAAGGATGCGCAGCTGATCCAGTTCCTGGCGAGTGTGGGGCGCCGGTTTCTGGTGGTGGGGACGAAAGCCGACCGGCTCTCCGGCAATGCACGATTCAAGGCCGAGAAGGCGCTGCGCGAAGGGCTTGGCGTGGAGCGCTTGCTGCTATGCTCGGCCGAAACCAAACGTGGGCTTAATGAAGTCTGGGCCGAGATCAGCGCTGCGGCGGGTGAGGTTGCTGCTGCAGCCGGTGGATCGTGATCCTGGTTCCTATCGCGCCGGAGGTCACCGCATCGGCGACCAGCTTTGTAAACTGCTCCACTTCCATCGTGGTCATCTGGAGATAGTGCCGTTCGGCCATGGTGCGGCCTATATAGCGGGGCGCGAGCTTGAGCCAGCGCGAACGCTCGTCTCCGCCGGGAAGGACCTGAGCGGCGAGCGCATCGACCTTCGGCAGCCAAAGCGCTGATGCCGACTCGGCGGTCCAGGTGACCTCGTCGGCCTGGACCTGCGGTTCCGGCTTCGGGTCAAGAAGAATTGCGCCGCGTTGGATGAGAGTCTCGACAGGCGCAGATATTTCGGCAAAGGCCAGCAAGTCAGGCTGGAGCCCGCGCTCGACAGCCTCGGACAGAGTGGCATCAAGATCGCCCTCGAGGCAAACCGAGACGGGCTGTTTTTTGCGGACTTCATTCTTGAGGATACGCAGCGCCTCATCGAGATGGTTGACGACGAAGTCGCAGAAGCCATGCCGAATCCCCTGGCGCAGCCTCTCTGGGTCAGCATCGACACCAAGCGTGGCTGTGCCTGCAATGTTCGCGGCAAGGGCGATAGCCGCATTGTGCGCGTCGAGTTGTCCATAGAGGAGGAGCTTGCCGCCGAGTTCGCTATGGAAGCGCTCTTCCGCGAGGGCCATGAGCGCGGAAAAGTGGACGTAAATGTCGGCAACTTTGGGAATGAGTGAAGCGGAGCCGTCGAGCTTTGAAGGAGAAACTTCGTTGCCGAGGGAAGGACTCACAAACTCCACTTTACGCGAGACAAAAGGCTACGCAACGCAGTCGGCTACCACTCGGAATAAGGCCGACCGTCGGTCCCCTGTTCCGAAGAGCCGCTGTGGACGTCGGTGATCCCGGAATCGGTCTGGTCAAGGCTTTGGACGGAGTCGTCCGTCGTCGTGACCCATGTGGTGTTGCTATGAGTCATGGGGTCTTCCGGAATCGATTTCATGTACCCCGCCGTGACCAGGTCGTCAAGCGATTGGGGCGCTTTTTCCTTGTCGTTGGTGTACGCGTCAATCTGTTGGCGCAGGACGTGCAGGTCCTCTTTGAGGACCGCTTCTTTCGAGGCTTTGAGCGAGGAGATGTAGTTCGGGATGGCGATGGTCGCGAGGACGCCGATGACAACCATCACGATCATCAACTCGATCAGCGTGAAGCCGTCTTCGCGTCGCCTTTTCAGTCTCGTTGTGTAGCGGATCTTCGTCATCGCATTTCCCATTCCTGATGCTTGCCGATTTCGGCTCCTACCAGTCCTTATACTTCGTGCCGTCGAGGCCGGTGCCTTCGGACTTGCTGTAAACGTCGAAGACGTTTTGCCCTCCCCAGGAGTCGCTGGTGGCGTCGTCTTGCATCGAGCGCAACCCCCACTCCGCCTTACCGGTCATGGGGTCGACCGGAATCCTGCGCAGGAACTTCAGCTTCTTGCCCTGGACATCGACTCCGTTGACCAAGGTGTCGAGATCGGGCGGATAGTTCTGGCTATCGACCTTGGTTTGGAAAGCGCCTTTATCCGCGGCGTCCTTGTATTTGTCGATCGCGTCCCGCATCTGCCAGAGATCATAGTGAAGCTCGCGCTCTTTGGCCCGCTTGACCTCGAAACGCGTGACCGGAACTGCTGCCGAGGCCAGAATGGCCAGGATCGCCACCGTCACGATCAATTCGACCAGCGTCAGGCCGCTTTCGGCAGCGGAGCGGCGGTCCTTCCACCGCTTCAACCGTCCGCCGAAATTGCCGCTACTCATCCTCATCGCAGCCTACTGAATGTGGACGGTAGTTTGCGATCCCGTGACCGGAAGCGACTGCTGCGCGCTGTTTTTCGCACCGGGCCGAGTTATAGCGATGGTCGCCTCGCCGGGCGCCTTGGCCTGGAAGGTCATCACGCAGACCTGGCCGCTCCCGTTGATCCCGGCCACTCCCGGCGGCCGCGAGGCGGAGATCGCCACGCCGCCGCTGCCGTCATCTCGATGGACGAGTGCCACGGCCTGTCCGTCACCACCGCCGAGGTAGTTGCCCGCGTCCACGTTAATCAGCGTGAGCTTGTTTTGGTCGTACTGGATCTGCATGGGCACGGAGAAAATATCGTGGCCGCCGTTCAGGTTTACAGAGACTTCGAAGTTGCTGCCGACCTTCTGAGGCGTGGGCGGGGCGACCAATTGCAACGACACGGGAAGACCCGGATTGGTAGCGGCTTCATGATGCATGGCGGCGAGGGCATTGCCGGCGGCGACCGCAGCCGTCTGGCCCGTGACCCCACCACTGCCGGCAATGCTGGCGACATTGTTCGCCGCAGGCACCGCCGAAATCGGCGAGTTCGCCTGGGGCGCGGCGCCATCGCTGGCCGGCTTGCGGCGAATCTCGAAGCCGCTGGTGGTGCCGGTGTCGATCGTTTCCAGGTTTAACGGAGTTAGTTCCGGCGCACGCACAACATGCGGAATCATCAGGAAGACGATTTCGTCGTCAATCTTGGTGGTGGAGATGGTGCTGAAGAGATATTTGAGGAACGGAATCTCGCCGAGTCCCGGCCAGCCGCTGATGCTCTTGTCTTTTTCATCGTCAAGCAGACCGCCGAGGAGGTTAACCTCGCCCTCCTTGAGCCGGATCACCTGATCGACAGTCCGCTGGCTGATGATCGGTTCGGTCACGCCGCTGATGGTCGTTGAGCCGCTCTCCGACGAAATCTCGATCTTGAGTTTGAGGGTGACGTCACGGTTGAAGTGGATGGTCGGCTTCATGTCGATATTCACGCCGACGTCGATGTACTGGAACTGGGTCTGCACCGCGCCGATGCCGCCGAGCGCCGAGCCGCCGACTCCGTTGGAGAATGATCCGGTCGCAATCGGGATGCGCGACCCGATCTTCATCGTCGCCTGCTGGCCGTCTGAGGCGCGGAGCCGCGGATTCTCCAGCACCTTCGTATCGCTGTCGCTGAGCAGCAGGTTGGCCTGCGCTTGGCCGATGGTCACGGCAAAATCGTTGGCGTTAAGGTGAGCCAGATTGTTCAGGGTTAGATTGGTCGTCGAGGTGCTGCCGGTGGTCGTGGTGGTGGTGGTCGTCGTCGAGGTCGCGGTGGTCGGGGTGGTTATAGTGACGGAGGCGGTCTGGGGGAGCTGGATGCCGATCTGGCGCATCAGGTTCTTGTTGACCTCGAGCACCGCTACATCGACGACTACCTCGGGGCGCGCCTTGTCGAGGTCATTGACGAGTTTCTGGGCGAGCAACAGCTCGTCGGGGGTGGCGCGCATCACGATGGCGTTCTGGCTGGGCACGCCGTAAATTTTCGCGTTGGTGAGCACATTGCGGAGCGCGGTCGAAACGTCGTTGAGGTCGTTTTGCTGCGAGGCATTGGAAAGATAGAAGGTCTGGACTGCCTGCTCGTCGAGCTCGGTGCGCTTGGCGCGGGTGTTGGCCGCGACGAAGATGGTATTGGCGGTAATGGGCCGCCAGAAGGTCCCGGAGATGGTTCCGATGATGTGCAACGCGTCGTAGAGCGAAACGTTGGAGAGATCGACCTGGATGCGCTTGCCGTTGTAGTCGGGATCGAAGAGGACGTTGATACCGGCAAGTTTGCCGACGGTCTGATAGATGATCTTGCTGTCTTCGACGGAGTGGACGGTGATGGGCTCATTCGATATGGGCCGCAACTGCACGGGCGATGACATTTCGCCTAATTCATTCAACTCGGCTGCATCAACCGAGGTTTCCTGGCGGACCTCCGGCTTGCCCATGGCGCGCTTGGTGGCATCGATGTCCTGCTGTGCGAGTTCATAGGAGGGATCGATCTCGAGCGCGTGCATAAACTCGGTCATCGCGCCGACGAAATCGCCCTGATCGCGTAGTTTCTCACCGCGTTTGGTGTGCAACGCGGCGGCCGAAAACTTTACCCGCTCGTAGGAAGTCTTGTACCGGCCGTCTTTCGGGTTTTTCTGAAATGCCTTGAGGTAGTAGTTGTACGCGGCATCGATATCGTCCCTCGCCTCGGCGGTCTGACCGTCCTTAAAATCCTTGGAGGCCGATTCGGCGTGGGCCTTCGGGGCGACGGCACCGATAACAAACAGTGCCGAGAGAATGGCAACACTCAGGCTGGCGGACAGGATCGATCGCGTGTCCGCAAATTTCTGACGACTCATACCACTCCACAATAAAGTCCACGACGGGGAGATCCACGATGAAGATCGATTCCCGCCACCGGTCGCACCGGAAACGGGCTCATTCGTGTCTTTCAGACAGCGACCGTGGGAAAGTCGGCGCCCGATCGGCAGACGGTTGCCGTTGGCGCAACCGGCGCTGGATGTCGCTGTTTTCACCACGCTTCGCTCCCCGAGTATAGCATCGGCGACCGGGCTGGTTTTCTCAGCTGGGCCGCCTTCAGGGCAGCGTATCCTGCGTGCTAGCATGGAGATAGAGTCCTCATTTCATGGCGCGCCAGGCTACACATACGGTAGGGCCAACCCCTTCGCAAAAAACGAAACCGCGCGACCCGGTGGCCTCGGGCGAACGCGACGCTGCGGTTAATCGCGCGGCCAGCCATAACTACTTCCTGCTCGACCGCTTTGAAGCTGGCGTCGCCCTGCGCGGCAGCGAGGTCAAATCGATTCGCGAGGGCAAGGCGAACCTCAAAGACGCCTACGGGCTGCTCAAGGACGGCGAGGCTTTCCTGCTGAATGCCCATATCGGGCCCTACTCCCACGACAGCTCCCAGAACCATGATTCGCTGCGGACCCGCAAACTCTTGTTGCACAACACCGAAATCGAAAAGCTATTCGGACAGACGCAGCTAAAGGGATATACGCTCATCCCCACCCGGCTGTATTTTCGCAAGGGCAAGGTCAAATGCGAGTTGGCCGTCGCCAAGGGAAAACAGGACTGGGACAAACGGGAGACGGAGAAGCGCCGCGAGGCCGATCGCGAGGCACGGGCCGCGATCGCTCATAGCAAGGGGAAGTATGCGAAATAAGACGCTCGCGTCCACAACCTGGATTACGAATCATCTTTCCGACCCAAGTACACCGAGCGTTGCCGTAACAACCACGCTCGCGAGCCTCGGGATCTGATAATCTGATTTTGTGAAAAAGACAGCCATCAGTGTGACGGAAGCCTCCCGCAACTTCGCCGATTGCGTGAACCGCGTCCGCTATCAACGCGCCAGCTTTGTGCTCCAGAAGAACGGCGAACCGGTTGCAGAACTAATTCCCAGTGAGGAGAAGATTTGCAATGGTGCGCAATTGGCTGAAGCCCTCTCCAAAGTCAGGCTTTCCACCGAAGAGCGGCAAGCGTGGCAAAAAGACCTGGATGAGGCGCGAAGGTTCTTGCTTCCGGTCGTCGATAAATGGAAATAATCGTCGATTCGAATCTTGTGATTGCTGCAGAGCGGGGCGATTTCGACATCGAAGCGTGGCTTTCACGACACGGAAAAGATGGGATCGCAGTTGCAGCGATTACGGTCGCTGAGCTTTGGCATGGCGTGGAGCGCGCGTCGGCCAGCTATAAACGATCTCGCCAACGTTATATTGAGCAGTTTGTGTTTTCTGTCGCGATCCTTCCTTACACGCAGCACACAGCCTATGAACATGCGCGCATATGGGCCACGTTGCAATCTCGTGGCAAGATGATCGGACTGTACGACATAATCATCGCGGCAACGGCGCTCGAACGTGGCTATGCCGTTGCTACCTTCAACTATCGTCATTTCTCTCAAGTAGAAGGATTAGCCGTCCTCGACCCTTCGCGTCCACGCTAATACGCGGGCGGACGATAGAATAGACAGGTTCAGACGAACGCAAAGAACGAGGAACATGAAAACCGAATTGAAATTCAGCGACGCCGCTGGCGTCGAGACCGAACTGCTGGTTGTTTTCGCCATCGACCATTCCACATCCAAAGACAAAGACGCCAAACCTGAGCTGGCCCTCCTGACCGGGGACTCGGCCGTGACCGCCGCGGCCGCGGCGGTGCTCACTTCAGGAGAGTTCAAGGCCACCGCCAACGAGACACTGCTGCTCCACCACCCTACTGGCCTCGCCGTTAAGCGCTTGCTCCTCGTTGGCCTGGGCAAAGCCTCCAAAGTGAACGTCCACGACGTGCGACGAGGTGCTGGCGCAGCGGTCCGCTTCGCGAAGCCTCGGGCCATTCGCGAAGTAACCATTGTCGTGCCGGATTACGAAGCGCTGCCGCCGGGAGCTTGCGTCCGCGCGATCACCGAAGGCGCGATCCTCGCCGACTTCGATCCTGACACCTACCGCTCCGACCGCAAAGACCAAAGCGTCCATACCATCCAACTGCTCGCCCCGCCCCCCGACACCTCGGACGAAAAATCCATCGCCGAGCTCGCCCTTCAGGAGGGAGCCATCCTCGCCGAGTCGCAGAACTGGGCGCGCACGCTGGTCAACGAACCGGGCAATGTGTTGCCTCCTACCGTTCTAGGCCAGCGCGCTGCCGAGATGGCCAAGGAAGTTGGGCTTAAGTGCGAGGTCTATTCGACCGAGAAGCTGCATGAGCTGAAGATGGGCGCCTTCTGGGCCGTCGCGCAGGGTTCGGAGCAGCCGCCGGCGCTGATCGTCACGACCTATGAACCCAAGGGTGCGCCGGCAGACGGGCCGGTACTGGGCCTCATCGGCAAGGCAATCACGTTTGATACCGGGGGAATCTCGATCAAGCCTTCCGAGGGCATGGAGAAGATGAAGTACGACATGGCCGGAGGCGCGGCGATGCTCGGCGCGATGCGCGCCATCGCCCTGCTCAAGCCCAAGGTCAAGGTCATTAGCGTGGTCTGTTCGGCCGAGAATATGCCTTCGGGCAAGGCCTATCGCCCGGGCGATGTGGTCACGGCGATGTCGGGAAAGACCATCGAAGTGATGAATACCGACGCGGAGGGTCGCATGGTGCTGGCCGACGGCCTGCACTATGCCAAACAACTGGGCGTGACCCATCTGATCGACGCCGCGACTCTGACCGGAGCGTGCGTGGTGGCGCTGGGCATGGTGAATGCCGGCGTCTTTTCGAACAACGATGAGGCCTATGGGCATTTCGTCGATGCGACGAAGATCTCCGGAGACAAATTCTGGCGGCTGCCCGAGGAAGACGAATACAAGGAGCAGATCAAGTCGCAGATCGCCGACATCATGAACACCGGCGGAAGCCGCTGGGGTGGCGCAACTACGGCAGCGATGTTCCTGAAGGAGTTTGTCGGCGAGACGCCGTGGATTCATCTCGACATCGCCGGAGTGGCGTGGCTGGAAGAGCAGAAGCCCTGGATGGCGAAAGGGCCAAGCGGAACTCCGGTGCGCAGCCTGGTGGAGTGGGTGAAGAGCTACGAGACTGCGTAGCCGCCGGCGACTTATTAGCGCGGGGGAGTAAACACGAGGGGCGCGCCCATAGTCGACGCGCCCCTCGCCTCACTAGCGTGCGATTTTTAGCTGGCTGCCCTAAGCGGCATGCCGCGCGAAAACTCCGTAATGATCTCCTTGTTAAAGGCAGGCAAATCATCGGGTTTCCGGCTGGTAATGAGGCCCTTATCAGTGATCACCTCTTTGTCAACCCAGGTCCCGCCGGCGTTCGTGATGTCGGTCTTCAGCGACGGCCACGAAGTCAACACTCGACCCCGGACAACGCCCGCCTCGATCAGAGTCCAGGGGCCATGGCAGATGGCGGCAACCACTTTCCCGTCGTCGACGAAGCGCTTGACGAATTTAACCACCTCCGGATGAGTACGCAACTTATCGGGATTGGCTACGCCGCCTGGGAGCACCAGGTTGTCATAATCTTCCACTCTCACGTTCGCTATGGCCTTGTCGACCTTAATCGAAGGGCCGGGTTCATCGTGATTGAAGCCTTTGATTTGTCCGGTTTTCAGCGAAACCACATCCACAGTTGCTCCCTCGTTCTCGAGCGCCTTTTTTGGCTCCGTCAGCTCGACAGCTTCTACTCCGTCTGTTGCAATAATTGCGATTCTCTTGCCTTTCAGCTTTGACATGGACTACTCCTTTGCAGAGAACCGAGCGCCAGCCGCCAGCGGCCGACAAGGTATCTCTACAGGTGGGAGTCCGTAAGCGCCCGGAGCGTTGCCCGCAGCTTCGGTTAGCTTGCCGATGCTCGAGGTGATGTGAAAATCCCATGAATCCACGGCAATGCAGACATCTGTCTGCGATGCTTAATACAACGAACGATTCGGTATCACTGGAGGAAACTTGTCTATCACCAGGAATCAAAATCGGTTAGGAACCACAATTGGACTCGCTATTGGTGGCGTTGCGCTCGCTCTTGGCATCTCCGGCTGCAACTCAGGCGGTGGATCGGAAAAAGTCAACCTAACCGGCGCGGGCAGCTCCTTTGTCAATCCCGTCATGCAGCGTTGGATTCACAGCTACTCGCAAGTGCACACAAATGCGCAGATCAACTATCAATCTGTCGGCAGCGGCGCCGGCATTCAACAGGTCAAGTCGGGCACGGTTGATTTCGGAGCCTCGGACGCCCCTCTCTCCGACGAACAGCTCGCGGGCATGAAGCCGGTCGTTCAGATTCCCGAAAGCGCCGGCCCGGTGGTCATCACCTACAACCTTCCGGACCTGAAACAGCCGTTGCAGATCTCGGGCGAAGACCTGGCTGACATCTTCCTCGGCAAAATCAAGACCTGGCATGACCCGGCCATCGCGAAAGACAACCCCGGCGTCGCGCTCCCGAGCAGCAATATTGTGGTCGTCCACCGCGCCGACAGCAGCGGCACGACAAATGCCTTCACCACTTACCTATCGTCGGTCAGCTCGGAGTGGAAAGACAAGATCGGCAAAGGCACCCAGGTCCAGTGGCCGGTTGGCCTCGGCGGCAAGGGCAGCGAAGGCATAACTGGACAACTGCGGCAGACGCCGGGCGCGATCGGCTATGTCGAACTCACGTTTGCCACGCAGAACAAGCTTCCGGTCGCCTCGATCGGCAACCAGGCACACAAATATGTGGTTCCCGGCACCGCCAGCACGACAGCCGCAATTGCTGCCTTTGCCGATCAGCTAACGAAGGACCCACGCGTCCCCATCGTCAATCCTCCGGCTTCTGCGCCTGACGCCTATCCGATCTCGACCCTGACCTTCCTCATCATTCCCAAAGACGGCACCGACGAAGCTAAACGCTCTGCACTGAAGTCATTCATCACTTACGTCATCACCGACGGTCAAACAGAGGCGGAAAAGCTCGAGTACGCGCCACTGCCCGACGCAGTCAAGCAATACAACCAACAGGTGCTTGGTCAGCTCACCACCAACGGCCAGCCTATTCAGTAGCCTAAACGCAACGCGAGGTCCGAAGTCTCGATTTTGGAACCTGGGACCTCGCCGCTTTAGACTCAGGGTATGCCTGAAGGAGACACCATCTTCCGCTCCGCCCGAGCGCTCAACCTGGCGCTCCGGGGAAAGCGAGTGGAGTCATTCGAGGCCGCTTACGCACAACTCGCGAGCGGGAACGAGCAGAGCCCGGTTGCCGGACGCATCGTCGAGCGCGTCGAATCACGCGGCAAATGGCTGCTCATATATTTCTCCGGCGATTTGATTCTCGTCACACACATGCTGATGAGCGGCAGCTGGCACATCTACCGACTGGGCGAACGCTGGAAGCGCGCGCGTAGTCACATGAGGGCGGTGATCGCAACAGCCCAATTCGAGGCAGTCGCCTTCGATGTGCCCGTAGCTAGCTTCCACACCGCGCGGACGCTGGAACGGAACACCGCCATCCTAAAGCTCGGGCCGGATTTGCTTGGCGCGGGATTCTCCAGAGACGAAGCCCGACAGCGGCTCCTCCTGCACGGCGAGGATGAAATTGCGAACGCGCTCCTCAATCAGCAAGCGGTTGCGGGGATCGGTAACGTCTTCAAGTCAGAGATTTGTTTTACTTGCGGAGTCAATCCCTTTGCCAAGGTCTCTGCATTGCCTCAAGCGAAGTTGGAGGAACTGCTGGAGGCCGCGCGACGGCTGATGGCGGCGAATGTGAGCGAGGGCGCCGGCGACCGCATCGTCACCTATACCGGCCCGCGGCGCACTACAGGAGCCGACAACCCAACTGCGCGCATGTGGGTCTATGGCCGGCAAGGGCAGCAGTGCCGTCGCTGCGGAACGCTGATCCTGATGCGAAAACAAGGGCCCGGTGTGCGCTCGACGTATTGGTGTCCCGAGTGCCAGCCTTTGCCCTCGGCGGCTTTAGCGCAAACGATTGATGGATGGTCGACGCCGATTCGCAGGCGCAAGGTGGGTTGCGGCTAGCTTGCCGCCTACTGCTGCGGCGGGGCTTGTTGCGGCTGCGGTTGTGGTTGCTGTTGCGACTTCTTATCATCACCCTTGCCGCCAAACAGCTTGCTGAAGAAGCCACGCTTCTTCTTCGGCTCGGTCTCATCGGCAACTGTGGGGCTTGGACTCTGTCCGGCCCCTGGGGTCCCCGGCGGCTGTACCGTTGCAGTGGGTGGCTGAACGACCGGCGGATGGCTTCCGGCTGGTAACGCCGGCATCGTGCTCTTATCGCCGAGGCCGAAGAGCTTCTGGAAGATGCTCCTTTGATCGCCGTTGAGATGGTCGCAGGTATCGCTTGGCTCGGTGCCATCGAGAAACGCGGCGGAGTATGTGTTGTTAGGACAGCTGGCGTCGGCGAGCAGGTTGGTCGCTTTGTCGAGGGTGACGACGGTCACTCCAGCGGGTGGAACAAACTCTCGCGTGTCGGAGTATTGCGGCAGCTTAATGGCCGCTTTCATGAACTCCGCCCAGATAGGCGCGGCCGCCACCGCGCCGGAGAGTTTGATGTCGGTATAGTCGTCGTTGCCCACCCAGACAATGCAGAGCAGGTTGCTGGTGTAACCGGCAAACCAGGCATCGTGCCAAGTCCCGGTCTTGCCCGCCGCCGGGGCCATGAAACCGAGCTTCCGCACCGCGTAGCCGTACCCGAAGTTCATGACGCCTTCCATCATGTTCGTGGTGAGATAGGCGACGCGCGGGTCGAGGATCGGCTTGGTCGTCGGAGTGTAGTCGTTCATCACGTCGCCGTTGGACGCGCGCACTGAGGCCAGCAGCCAGGGATCGATCTTGATGCCGCCGTTGGCGAAGACGGTATACGCCCCGGCCATCTCCAGCGGCGAGGCGACGTAGGTGCCAATCGCCACCGAGGGCGTTCCCTGAGCAGAACGGATGCCGGCCGAGCGCGCCAGCGAAGCCACGTTGTTGAATCCGACCATCTGCGCCAACGAGATGGTGGCGTTGTTCAGCGAATGGGCCAGCGCATAGGTGGCCGTCACCTCGCCGTGATATTCATCCTTGTAGTTGTGCGGGTCGTACTCCTGGTCGTTCCCAAAGGTGAAGGTGGTCTGCTCGTCATTGAGCATGGTGACGGGAGTGAAGAGAGCGTCGGTGCCGTTGTCGTCGAGCTTGATGCCCGCGACCGCGGTATTAAACGCGCTGGCGTAGACAAAGGGTTTGAAGATCGAACCGGGCCCCCGCTTAGCGACAGCATGGTCCAACTGACTCTGGCCGTAATTGCGGCCCCCAACCAGCGCCAGTACCTGACCGGTGTGCGGATTGAGCGCGACGAGCGCGATCTGCGGATACGAGATGTCGCCAGTAGTGGTTACGGTACCGTCTTTGTTCTTATGGCTGTGCGCTTTAAGCACTAGGTCGTCGACGAACCTTGCGCCGAACTCCACGGCCTGGGTCGCCGCATGCTGCAGGTCGGGATCAAGCGAGGTGTAGACGCGCAGGCCCGCGCTATTGAAAGTGCCCTCGCCAAGCTTCTGGGTAAGCTCCTCGCGCACCAGATCGACAAAGTAGGGCGCCTCGCCGGCGTTTATGCCTGAGGGCGAGAGTTTGAGCGGTTCGGCCTTTGCCGCGTCAGCCTCAGCTCGCGTGATCGACCCTGTATCGACCATAGTGTCGAGCACCAGGTTGCGCCGCTCCATCGCGCGCTCGGGATGGCGGTAGGGATTGAGCCGGCTTGGGCTCTGGATCATGCCCGCGAGCAGGGCGGACTCAGCGAGGTCAAGCTGGCGGACATCTTTGTTGAAGTAGGCCTGCGCCGCTTCACCGAAGCCGTTGATGGCGAAGCTTCCCTGCTGACCGAGGGGAATCTCATTCGCATACATCTGGAAGATCTGCTGCTTCTTAAATCGGCTCTCGAGCTGATAGGTGATGACGATCTCGATGATCTTGCGCTTGATGCGCTTTTCGGGGGAAAGGAAGAAGCCGCGCGCCAGCTGCATGGTCACCGTGGAGCCACCTTCCATGTAGTTGTGGCGGTGGGTGAGGTCGTTCTTGACCGCGCCAAGCAGGCGAATGTAGTCGACACCGCCATGATCGAAGAAACGCCGATCCTCGATAGAGATCACCGCGTGGACCAGGTTCGGAGGTAGCTCGTCGTAGGTGACCAGACGGCGCTTGGTGCGGCTCTTTTCTTCCGAGAGTCCGGTGATCAACAGCGGTTCCAGCTCGAAGGCGTTCAGGTTGATGTTGCCATCGCCGGAGATTTGCGAGACGATCCCATTGGTGAAGGTGATCGTGGCGCCGTCTTCGGAGTGGTAAGACTCTGGACCTGGATGAATGCTGATTGAGTCGCCGCTTTCGGAGAAATGACCCATAGCCGACTCCTGACCGACACCGTCCTCGCTGTATCCGGCGTCGCGGAGCTCCTGCGCGACCGATTGCACGGTCAGCTTTTGACCGGGACGAACCTCCCGCGGCGCGGCATAGATCTTCGCCGTGTTCTCAAAGAGTGGCTGGGTCAACCTCTGGTTGACGATGCTCTTGTACTTGAACCAGTAATAGCCGAATACCGATGCGCCAACGAGCAGAACCAGAGCGACGCAGGCCGCGGCTACTTTCAAAAGCAGGAGCTGCAACTTGCTCAAGCCACCGAGTTTTACTTTCACTGCCAATGCTTCCCTTTATGAACCTATTGCTCGATGATCCCGGCGAGGAGCGTCGTGACCTCGCCGATCTCAACATCCTGGCTTGAGGCGGTCGCCCGCGTCACCAGTTCCACTTTGCCCTCGGCCGCCTTCTTGCCGACGTTGATGCGATATGGGATGCCGATCAGGTCGGCATCCTTGAATTTGACCCCGGCGCGCTCATCGCGGTCGTCGAGGATTACGTCAATGCCTGCAGCCTCGAGCTCAGACGCCACACGCTCTCCTGTAGAGACGAGCGCTGCATCGGTTGTGTTCGTAACCGTGACGACCACTTCGAAGGGCGCAATAGCGGAGGACAGCCAGAAGCCGTTCTTGTCGTTGTTCTGCTCGATCGCTGCCGTTAGGATGCGTTCGATACCGATGCCGTAGCAGCCCATAATCGGTTTCACTTCCTTGCCGCTCTCATCAAGCACGCTCGAACCCATCGACTCGGTGTACTTGTATCCGAGCTTGAAAATGTGACCGACTTCGACTGCTTTAGCCACCTTCAGGGGAGTGCCACAGACGGGGCAGCTCTCCCCCTCAGCGACATTGCGTATATCTGCGGCGACGGTCCATTCGAAGTCCCGCTTCGGCGTCACATTGCGGAAGTGGTAGTCGAGCTTGTTGGCCCCGCAGATCATATCCTGGCGTCCCTCAAGCGCACGATCCACGATGACATTCAATGCGCGCGGGTCGTAGAGCACTTCTCTAAGCTGTGGATGTTCTTTTTCAATGGTCTCTTTGCTCCCCTCTAGCACTAACCCCAGCAACAACTCAGGCCTGACAACTAGCCCCATCGGCCCTATGAAACCCCCTGGCCCTTGGAAGAAATTATCGAGTTCGTCCGGCTGCATCGGACGCAGTTCATTCGCTCGGAGCAAGCGGAGTAGCTTCGCCTCGTTGACTGTGTGATCTCCGCGTAAGAACGTGGCAACGGGAAGCCACTTGCCCGCCTTATTCGCCATATATGCGACGCATTTGATGTCCTGCTTTGGAGAAACCTGCAGGAACTCCGCCACATCGGCAATCGCGCCCTTGCCGGGGGTATGCACCAGCTCCGGCAATCCATCACCAGTCGGAGCAAGATCCTCTTCGACCAAAAGCAGCGAGGTCGCCTTTTCGATGTTCGCCGCGTAATCGCCATTGGGACAGCTGACGATGAGGTCTTCGCCGGCGTCGGTGTAGACCATGAACTCTTGCGACTGCGACCCGCCCATCGCGCCAGAATCGGCCTCGACGGCGACGTACTTCAATCCGCAGCGGTCAAAAATCTTCCGATAAGCGATGTCGTGGAGGTCGTAGCTCTTGTCGAGCCCGGCGGAGTCGATGTCGAAGCTGTAGCTGTCTTTCATGATGAACTGGCGGACGCGCAGCAATCCGGCCTTGGGCCTCGGCTCATCGCGGAACTTGGTCTGAATCTGGTACCAGATCTGCGGCAGCTGCTTATAGCTGCGCACCTCTTTGCGGGCAATGTCCGTCATCACCTCTTCGTGGGTCATGCCGAGGCAGAGTTCGGCGCCTTTGCGGTCTTTGAGCCGAAACATGTTGTCGCCCATCACCGTCCAGCGGCCGCTCTCTTTCCATAGCTCGCTGGGATGGATCGTCGGCAGCAGGAATTCCTGGCCGATCTTGTCCATCTCTTCACGAACGATCCCGATGATCTTGTTGATCGAACGCTGCCCAAGGAAGAGATATGAATAGATACCCGCTCCAAGCTGTCGGATATAGCCGGCCCGGAGCAGAAATTTGTGGCTTGCGACTTCGGCGTCGGAGGGGGCCTCGCGGAGGGTGGGGAGAAAGAGCTTCGACCAACGATGCATGATTACCTGTATTTACTTTCCTGCCGGAGAGGCCTGCAACGGCCCTCCGCCTCATCTTGAGCACAAGATTTCATTTTAGACGGTCGACCGCCACGGCTCCGGAGCGAGTACCCATCGTGTTACAGGGAGACCTGTATTCACCCCGCATTCATCATGCAGTGTATAGTTTTGCTTAGACTTACAGCCGAGATGCAACAAGAATCCCTTAAGATCAACGCCAGCCAAGGTAAATCGCCCGACACCCGAATTCTTACCTTTGAGGGGCCAATCGTCCTGAGCAGCCTCTTCGCATTCCAGGCCGAGTTGCGTAAGGCGAACCCTCCGTTGACCATCCTCGACCTGAGAGGAGTGCCATATATGGACTCCTCCGGCATGGGCGCGATCATCAATTACTACGTCTCGGCGCAGAAGAATGGGCGCAAGATGGTTCTCGCCGGGGTCAACGAGCGGATTTACGCCCTGCTCGAGCTGACCAACACAACCAAGCTTCTGACGGTCGTACCTACGGTTGCCGACGCGGAGTAGGCCCGATCTCAAGCGCCTGTAATACGTCGTGCAAGTGGATCACGCCGAGCACTTTCTCTTCCTCGTCCACCACCACCAGCGAAGTAATCTTGGCTGATTCCATGGCGTCCAGGGCCCGGATTGCGAGTTCCCCGGCTGAAACGGTCTTGGGCGATCGGTTCATCGCTTCGCCAGCGGTCTTTTCAAGGGCTCCCGCCCCATCCCGCTCCAGCAGGCGGCGCAGATCGCCGTCGCTGATCAGCCCGAGGAGCTTGCCGGCTTCGGTCACCGTGGTCATGCCGAGGCGCTTTTTCGACATTTCGTAGATCACGTCGTGCATCGGGGTCGCTGGGGTGACCTTGGGTATGCCGTCGCCGGAGTGCATCATCTCACGCACTCGCGCCAGCTTGCGGCCAAGCCGGCCGCCAGGATGGAGATCGGCGAAATCCTCAGCGCGAAAGCCTTTGCGCTGCGAAATGTGAATGGCCAGGGCATCGCCCAAGGCCAGCATCGCGGTCGTCGAGGCAGTCGGCGCCAGGCCAAGTCCGCAGGCCTCTCGCGAGACCGAGCAGTCGAGCACAACATCGCTCGCCTGGGCGAGAGTCGAACCCGGGTTGCAGCAGAAGCTGACGAGCGCATCGCCGACCCGCTTCAGAGTGACCAGAAGGCGAAGAATCTCTTCGGTTTCGCCACTCGCCGAAAGCGCGATCACCACGTCGCCCGCCGCGAGACCGCCGATATCGCCGTGGACCGCCTCGCCGGGATGCAGAAACAGCGCCGGAGTGCCTGTAGAGCTGAGCGTTGCGGCGATCTTCTGCGCAATGATGCCGCTCTTGCCCATTCCGGTGACGACTACGCGGCCGCGATTTTCGCCGCACTTCAGCACCAGTTCGACGGCGCGATCAAAGTCGCCGGCCATTGGCCCTTCGAGCCGCGCGGCCAGGGCCTCGAGCGCGGCGGCCTCAATCCGCACGAGTTGGGCCGCGTCGAGTTTGGTGATTGGAATGCCGATTTCGTTCATCGCAAACAACTGATGCTACCAGAGCTAGCTGGAACCCGGATGGCGTAACTTCTGGGAGCCTATAGAATCAAAGAGAGAGATGATGCGGAAAACAATCGTCGGTTTTGTGATGATCGCGGCCCTTGGGCTGATGGTCTGGTCGGGTTTCAAGGAATACCAGCGGCGCAAGCAAGAGGCCGCGCTGCAGCACGCGCCGCAGCTGGCGCTGGTGCCCGACGGGCAGGCGCCGCCGGCTGCGACACCCGCTGGTGCGGATGCCGCGGAAGCTCAGCCGCAACCGTTCAAAGGCAGGCCCGCGCCGAGCTTCACGCTGGTCGATCTTCAGGGCAAGAAGGTATCGCTCGCCGACTACAAAGGCAAAGCAGTGCTTTTGAATTTCTGGGCCACGTGGTGCGGACCGTGCAAATTAGAGATACCGTGGCTGGTGAAGCTTCGCGACCAATACAAAGCGCAGGGGTTTGAAGTGCTCGGGATCGAGTCAGACAACTACGACACCGATCCGAAGGCGTTCGCTTCATACAAGACGGGTGTCGAGAAATCGGCGACGGCTCTGGGCATCGACTACCCGGTGCTACTCGGCGGTGATTCAATTTCCGAGCCCTACGGGGGTCTCGATGGTCTGCCGAATTCGTTTTACATCGATCGCAACGGCGTGGTGACAAAACAGATTGTGGGTCTGGCGGACCGCGACGAGATCGAGGCTAATATCAAGAAAGCCATCGCCAGTGGAGGCGAGTAGTCATGCGTCGACACCTGGCTGCGTGCCTGATTCTGCTCAGCGCTTGCTCAGGCGTTGCGCAGGATTTCTCCGGCGCAGGCTCGGCCGAATCGAAGTCGGCTAAGGGGATGGTGAGCTATCTCTTCCCAGAGCAAGTCTCCATTCCGGCACAGAAGTCGACCGCCGTTGACCTGCACTTCCGCGTCGCCGATGGGCTGCATATCAACTCCCACGCGCCCCGAGAGAAGAGTCTGATTGCGACGAATCTTGCTGTTGCCGAGACGAGCGCGTTGAAAGTCACCGGAGTCGAATTCCCTGCCGGAACCGACTACGCCTTTGCCTTTGATCCGAACGAAAAGCTCAGCGTCTACACCGGCGAATTCACGGTGAAGGCGAACCTGACTGCTCCTGCCGGAAATTACATGCTGCAGGGACTTCTGCGTTACCAGGCCTGCGATTCAAGGTCTTGCTACCCGCCGAAGACTATTCCCGTGGCTGTAGACGTGATCGCGAAGTAGCGAGTCACTTCAGTTGCTCAACTCAGACCCTGAGTGACGACGGCGATCTCCGTAGCGGCCTTCAGCCGCGCAACCACCCGCTCTTTCCCCAACGCCGTCATAACGGAAAAGAGACTCGGAGCCACACCCTGTCCGGTCAAAGCCACTCGCGAGCCGTTGATGAGCGCACCTGCCTTAATTCCCTCCTCGTCGGCGAAGGCGCGCAGGATCTGCTCGGTCGAAGCCTCGGTGAACTCCTCGCTGGTCGCGTAGCGCGAGCCAAGTTCTGCGAGCAAAAGCGGCAGCGTGTCGTCCTTGAAGAATTTCGCCACAGCGGCGGTATCGAATTCAAATTCGTCGCTGAAGTACGCCTTGAAGGCACCTGCGAAATCCTTCAGACTCCGCGCTCGGGGCTTGAGCAGATCGATCGTGGAGAGGATCTCCTCGGTCGTCCTATTCGGCTCAAAGCCAGCCTTGGCCCACTCGTCCTCGATCAGCGGTAGCAGCCTCTCGGACGAGTAGGCGCGGATGTATTCCGTATTGAACCAAGCCAGCTTGTCGTTATCGAAGACGGCGTTCGATTTGGAGATCCCTTCGAGCGAAAAGAGCTTGATCAGTTCTTCAGAGTCGAAGATTTCGCGATCTTTCTCCGCCGCTTGCGGAGTCCATCCGAGGAGCGCAAGGAAATTCCGGAAGGCTTCTGGAACAACGCCCATCTCTTTGTACGAAATGACGCTGGTTGCGCCGTGACGCTTGGACAGACGCGTCTTGTCCGGTCCAAGAATCAGGGGCACGTGTGCGAAAACCGGCAAGGGCGCGCCCAGAGCGAGGTATTGCAGCACTTGTTTCGGTGTGTTCGAGATATGGTCCGCGCCGCGAATGATGTGCGTGAGCCGCATGTCCATATCGTCGGCCACGACGCTAAGGTGGTAAGTCGGGATTCCGTCGGAGCGCAACAGGACGAAGTCCTCGATCTCGCTGTTGGCAAACTCGATCCTGCCGAAGACAGCGTCATCGAAACTCGTCGATCCGCCCTCCGGCACGGCAAAGCGAATCGCGGCGGCAAGGCCGGCGGCGCGCTTGGCTGCAACGTCGTCTGGCGTGAGCCGGCGGCAGCGGCGATCGTACATCGGTGGACGCCCAGCTGCGGCGGCTTCCGCGCGGCGCGCCTCCAGTTCTTCTTTAGTACAGAAACACGGGTAGGCGTTCCCGCTGGCGACAATCTTCTCTGCCGCAGATTTGTAAAGATCGAGCCGTTTCGACTGGAAAAACGGCCCTTCGTCCCAGTCGAGGCCGAGCCAGGTCATCCCCTCGAGGATGCCGCCGACCATCTCTTCGGAGGAGCGCTCGAAGTCGGTGTCTTCAATGCGCAAAATGAGTGTGCCGCCAGTGTGGCGAGCGAAAAGCCAGTTGAAAAGCGCCGTCCGCGCGCCCCCAACATGAAGGTAGCCGGTCGGCGACGGGGCAAAGCGAACTCGCGGTGCGAAAGGTATTTCTGCCATGATCGGTGTCAATTTCCGATGCTAGCAGCAATTCGGGAGGGGTCAACCGGGTAGGCTCTAAGCCTGAGGAGGAGGAAACGACTGCGGCGCATTCGGGGTCACCGATGACGGCCATACAGGCACCACTTTCCACTGCGAAAAGGCGACCACGTAGAGAATGATCACGTTCGCCAGCGGGACGAACATCAAGACTGCGAGCCAGGGGCTGAATCCGGCCTTCTTGAAGATGAACCAATACGGAATAACAAGGACCACACTTGCGACCAGCGCGAAGAGCATCATCGAGATGAACAGGTGCGCGGCCTGAGTCGGATTGAAGCCTGGGTAATCCATGGCGCCTCCTTCTAGAGAGAGATGCGCCAAAGCTACCTTATCTGTTGCAGATCAGGCAACTTGCGATGCTCGTTGGGCTGAAAGCGAAGCCCCTTAGGTAATGTCCTCGGTATCGAAGGCCGGAACCACGGTATGGCGCTTCGGCACCCCATGCACCGTGCTGACCAGGTTTTCGACGACATCCTCGAGTTGCCGCTGGCTCTCGATTACCGCGGTCATGCTCTTCAGCCCCTCAGGGTCTTCGACCTTCTCGAGCAGCACCACGGCCTGCGCCTGGGCCACGTGGTCGAGGTTCAGCCCCTCAGGTGTCTTGGCCTTCACGCCGACGCATCCGGGCTCGACATCGAGCATGTCGGCGAGACGTTCGCGCATCTCGTGAGCGATGGGGCGAATCTTGGGTGCGACGAGAATGAGCGTGGTATCGACGTTGATGATCCGGTAGCCGGCGTTCTGGATCTCTTCAAGCGCCAGGTTCAGGAAGATCGCCGAGTCGGCGTCCTTCCAGCGTGGATCGCCCGGCGGGAAGAAGCTACCGATATCGCCAGCGGAGACCGCGCCAAGCAGCGCATCGGTTATGGCATGGAGCAGCACATCGCCGTCAGAGTGTCCGGACAATCCCTCGGGATGTTCGATATGCATTCCGCCGATACGCAGCGGCACTCCGGGCTTGAATTCGTGGGAGTCCCAGCCACAACCAATTCTCAGGCTCATCGTCTTTTCTCAGTCTTCGTCGCTTCTAGTTTGTCTCTTGAGGCCTTGTGGAATCTTACCGCGAACCGGACCGATTCGAGTGGCAAGTCTTCGCGGGCGCTCGTCCAGTGCTCATCAAGCGGGCGATTTCTCCCGCTGCGAGAGGAAAAACTCAGCGAGATCGAGATCGCCCTGCTGAGTGATCTTGAGGTTCTCGATTGTGCCGGGCACGACCGAGACCTGCATTCCTGCGCGCTCTACGATGGAAGATTCATCGGTACCGAGAAATCCGTCGGCTTGAGCCTCGGCGTAGGCGCGGCGCAGCAGACCGAGGCGGAATCCCTGCGGCGTCTGCGCAAGAACGACATATTCGCGCGGAATCGTCGAGGTGATGATGGCGCCGTGGGCGGTGCGCTCGACTTGTTTAATCGTGTCAATGGCGGGCAGCGCGACGATCGCCGCTCGGTGCTTTTCGACCGCCTCGATGGTCCGCGCGATCACAGCCGCCGGAATCAGCGGACGCACCGCGTCGTGGACCAGGACAATGTCGTCTTCGTCGCCGTCGACCGCTGCCAGCGCGTGGCTGACGCTCGCCTGGCGGGTGTCCCCACCCTCGATGATGTGAATTGGCGGCGTGTTTGCGGCGCCTCCAAAGCCGTGGGCTTCGAGCAGTGTTTTGAGTCGAGGAATTTCGGGTTTACGCACCGCGATGTAGACAGCCGCCACTGAAGACAATTCCGTAAAGGCCCGCAGGGTATGGATGAGGATCGGCGTCCCGCGAAGCTCGAGGAACTGTTTGGGAGCGGAGCCGGCAGCCATTCGCGTGCCAAGTCCAGCCGCCGGAAGGATGACAAAAACGCGCATAGAAGATGGAGTATACAAGGATTTTTTACGCGGAACTCCCGTCAATGCGGCGACGGCCCTTGCTAAGACGGATTAACGCGGGCGAGCTGCCTACGGCGCGCTACGATGGCAACAGCGATGAGATCAGCCAACTTCCTGCCAGCTCTGCAAACCGCCCGGTTCCGTCCTGGCATGAGGATCGCGGTTGCCTGTTCGGGCGGCGCGGACTCGGTCGCTCTGCTTCGCACCTTGCTGGACCGGCGGAATGAACTAGGGATCGTGTTGTCAGTCGGGCACATGAACCATGGAATCCGCAGCGCAGAGTCGGACGCCGATGCGGCCTTCGTCGAGGCGCTGGCGAAGAACTTCGAACTTCCCTTCCATCTCCGTCAGGTCGACGCTCCGGCGGCGGCGGAGACTAATGGCCAGGGGCTGGAAGAGGCTGCGCGTTCGCTTCGTTACACATGGTTCTGGGAGCTGCTTGCGGACGGTGAGGCGGACGCCCTAGTTACCGCGCACACCCTCGACGACCAGGCGGAGACGGTGCTGCAGCGGCTGCTGCGCGGTGCATGGACGGAGGGACTAGGCGGTATCTTCCCGGTTCTAGAAGCGAATCCGAAAGAGTTCAAAGGCCGAGACAAGCCTATGATTCTACGACCCTTTCTATCGACCTCCCGGGCCGAAATTGAGCGTTACCTGCGCGCGATCGGGCAAAGCTGGCGCGAGGACTCGACCAACCGCGACATCGCCTATACCCGGAACCGCCTGCGCCATGAGCTGCTTCCGGCGCTTGCTGAATATAACCCCGGAATTCAGCGCCAGCTGGCTCATCTGGCTGCCCTGGCCCGCGACGAAGAGGACTTCTGGCAGGGAGAACTGACCCGTCTGCTGCCTTCGGTGTTGCTCCCAGGCAAGGCAGTTCGCGCGGGCGGCCGCGCGACCGACACGCTTCACGCAGGCGATTCTTTGTCCATCGAAATAGAACGGCTTCGTGCCCTGCACCCGGCTCTGCGGCGACGCGTCCTTCGAGCGGCGGCTGGCAAACTCGGCGCCTCGCTGGAGTTCGACGAGACCGAACGGCTGCTGGGTTTGTGCGGGCTTTCGGACTCCCCGCCTGAGAAAACGACCCGCAGCGGGACTAAGCTGCAGATGGGAAATGGTTTGCGGGCGGGGAGAACGCCACGTGAATTGAGGCTATTCCGGGCCGAGGCACCGGACGCTCCAGGAACCAAGCCCGAAGGACTTGCCGAGTACCTGTTGCGGATACCGGGTTCGGTCGACGCTCCGGACTTCGGTATGCGGATCGAGGCATCGCTCGGCGATGAAGCGGAGACTTCTGTGCTCGAAGCCCGGCTTCGCGCCTGCCGCCCGGGCGATCGCGTCGTCCTGCGGCATAGCCGGTCCCGACTGAAGATCAGCGAGGCCTTGCACCGGGCGCATCTGCCGGTTGCGGCCGACTGGCCGGTGCTTGAATGGCAGGGCAAGATCATCTGGATGCCGGGCGTCGCCATCGAGTCCGACCTGACCCGGAACCTTGCTCTCACCATTCGCTCGACGCCACTTGACAGACCAGATGGGGTCTGACCCTGTAGTGGATCGATTTTGTTGCACGTACCTTTCTTTCCACTCCTGCAAAACATCTCCCGACGACTTTCATGAAGGGGATGTTTCAGGGAGTAGAATTGTGGGAGCGGTTCAGGCGCGACCGAATGGGTGGGTTTTGCCTGCGCAATGCTCGGTAGGGGTAGTGTCTGTCTTTGTTTGCCATTCTTGATACTTCCCGACGGCTTTGGAGTCTAATCGTTGATATGGATTTAAAGCCGACCCGAGTGCGGCGATCCGGTAACCGATATTTTTAGGCTGACGCTGGTAGAAACGAGGTTCTTACGTGAATTCAACGGTCAAGACAATCATCTTCTGGGTATTTATCTTTGCCTGCCTTGTGCTCTTATGGCAGGTCTTCCAGAAGTCTGGCGGCATGGGGAAAGACGCTGAGATCCCCTACTCGCAGTTCCTGCAGGACGCCCAGGCGGGCCAAATCAAAGACGTCACGCTGGTGGAAAACGAGATCCACGGCCACATGAAGGCCGATAACAGCCAATTCCACACCGTCGCGCCGGCGAACGATCCTGAGCTCTACACCGCCCTCCGCGAGGGCAAGGTCTCGATGACCGTCAAGCCCAACTCGGGCAATGGCTGGCTCAATATCCTCATCCAGTTCTCGCCGGTAATCATCATCGGCGCGCTGTGGTTCTTCATGCTGCGGCAGATGCAGAGCGGCGGCAACAAGGCCATGTCGTTCGGCAAGAGCCGCGCCCGTCTGCTCTCGATGCAACAGAAGAAAGTGACGTTTAAGGACGTCGCCGGCGTCGACGAAGCCAAGGAAGAGCTGAAAGAGATTATCGAATTCCTGCGCGAGGCGCAGAAGTTCCAGAAGCTCGGCGGCCGCATTCCCAAGGGTGTGCTGCTCGTCGGACCTCCTGGAACCGGTAAGACGCTGCTGGCACGCGCGGTAGCCGGCGAAGCCAACGTTCCGTTTTTCTCGATCTCCGGTTCTGATTTTGTCGAGATGTTTGTCGGTGTCGGCGCAAGCCGTGTTCGCGACCTCTTTGAGCAGGGCAAGAAAAACGCTCCCTGCATCATCTTCATCGACGAAATCGATGCCGTTGGACGTCATCGCGGAGCTGGTCTCGGCGGTGGGCACGATGAGCGTGAGCAGACTTTGAACCAGCTGCTGGTCGAGATGGACGGTTTCGAGTCCAACGATGGCGTGATCCTTGTCGCAGCCACGAACCGGCCCGATGTCCTTGATCCGGCGCTGTTGCGTCCCGGCCGATTTGACCGGCGCGTAGTTGTCGGGCGTCCCGACGTCCGTGGCCGCGAAGAGGTACTTCGCGTTCACGCCAAAAAGGTCCCGCTCTCTGACGACGTGAACCTGAGCGTTCTGGCGCGTGGCACACCGGGATTCTCCGGCGCCGACCTGGCCAACATGGTCAACGAAGCCGCCCTCAATGCTGCCCGCATGAACCGCAAGGCCGTCTTCATGGAGGATTTTGAGACCGCCAAAGACAAGGTCATGATGGGCGCGGAACGCAAGTCGATGCTGCTCTCGGAAGACGACAAGCGCGACACGGCTTATCACGAAGCCGGTCACGTCCTCGTCGCCGCCAAGCGCGACCACGCCGACCCGCTGCACAAGGTCACGATCATTCCCCGTGGGATGGCTCTGGGCGTCACGATGCAGTTGCCTGAGGAAGACAAGCACACTGTCACCAAGGACTATCTGGAGACACAGCTTGCGATTCTGATGGGTGGCCGCTGCGCCGAAGAGATATTCATGAAGCGTAAGACCACCGGCGCCGGCAACGACATAGAGCGCTCAACCGACCTCGCCCGCAAGATGGTTTGCGAGTACGGCATGAGCGTGATGGGCCCGCTGACCTTTGGCAAGAAAGAGGAGCAGATCTTCCTTGGCCGGGAAATCTCGCAACACCGGGATTTCTCGGAGGAGACGGCCCGTCAGATCGACGCTGAGGTACGTAGGCTGATCGATGAGGCATACAAATCGGCCTACTCGATCCTCGATCAAAACCACGACATCATGCACCGCATGGCAGCGGCCCTGCTCGAACGGGAAACGCTGGACGCCGACGATATCAAGAAGATCATCGCCGGAGAAGAGCTGCCGCCGATGAAGCTCGGTGGCCCTGGCGGTCCGACTGGTGTGGCCGACGTTCAGCAGGTGCTGAGGCCCGAAGGCGGCCGTGGTTCGGGCTTCCCGGAAGGCAGTCCGTCGCCAGCCTAGGTGGAGTGTAAGTTAGCTTACAAAGGGCAGCCTGAATGGAGTCTGTTACGAAACTCTTCAGACTGGCGCCAGTAAATGAGAAGATGCCCTTGCGGGAGCGAGGGCATCTTGGTTTATGAGCTATATCCGAGGCGAGGGGCGGAGTCAGGGGACGTTATTTCCAGTAGTGCTGGACGACCTTGTTCCATCCGATCATGTGTGCCGAGTGATCGACGCATTCGTCGAGCGGCTGGAGATGGAGCAGCTTGGGTTCGCGCGAGCCGAAGCTGCGGAAACAGGGCGTCCTGGCTACGATCCGCGCGATTTGCTGAAGCTGTACTTGTACGGATATTTGCACCAGATGCGGTCCTCGCGGCGGCTGGAGACGGAGTGCCGCCGCAACGTGGAGCTGATGTGGCTTCTGGGGCGTCTGTATCCCGATCACAAGTCCATCGCCGAGTTCCGGCGAATGCATCGGGAAGCAGTGACAGCGGCGGGAGCCGAGTTGATCCGGTTCGCGCGCTCGGTTGGCCTCATCCGTGGGGAGTGGATTGCCATCGACGGGTCGAAGTTCCGCGCCGCTTCCAGCGCGCGCAGCGTGCTCGATCGCGAAGCACTTCAACGCTATCTGGACCAGATGGAGAGCGCGGACAGCGAGCAGGAGACAATCATCGACAGCTCTGCCATTACCTCAGCCCTGGAGAAGCTGCGGAAGCATCCTGAACCGGAGGCCCGCTTCATGCGCACCGCCGATGGGAAGCTTCCAGCTTATAACGTGCAGACCGCCGTCGACGCAGAGCATGCGCTCATCGTTACCCATCAGGTGACGACAGCAGGCAACGACAGCTCCCGTCTGCAGCCGATGGCCGAATCCGTGCGCCTAGTTCTCGGCAACGGGGCTGAGGTCATTAACATCATCGCCGACACGGGCTACTCGAACGGCGAACAAGCCGGCATTTGTGAGGCCACCGGGCTGATTCCGCACATCCCGGCCAAGCGCAGCATCAACAGCCATGGAGATGGAACTCTGCTGGATCGCACGGCCTTCCGCTATCAGCCGGAGACAGACTCGTTCCTATGTCCTGCAGGCCAGACGCTCCAACGCAAGCAGCTGGCGCGCAAAGACCGCGCCGTGGTGTATCAGGGCCAACCCGCGATCTGCGGAGCCTGCCCCTTGAAGCCCGGGTGCACTCTGACTTCAAGACGTTTTGTAACACGGCATCTGGACGAAGAGGCCTTAAACCGCATGCATCAACGTGCCACTCCGCAAGTCATGCGGCTCAGACGATCTACGGTCGAGCATCCCTTCGCCAATCTGAAATATCGCATCTTCGGTCATCCACGCTTCCTGCTGCGCGGCCTTCGCGGCACCCATACCGAAATCAGTCTCGCGGTCATGGCTTACAACCTCAAACGCATGATCAACATCCTCGGACGTTCCGTACTCACCGCCAGGCTACTGCCGGCCTGATGCCAGCCGGGGAAAAAACATCGCACCTATACCCAAAAGCTGAAACGCTCCCGTTCGGGAGCGTTTCTGCTTTTCCTAGCATCGCTCAGAGACTGCTGTTCCGTAACAGACTCCTGAATGGCCGCCCTTTTACTTTGCTCCAGATATGCCTACGCCCAGACTGACAGAACTACCTGAGTTCTCTCGGAACATCTGAGACAATCAACCAAGACATTCTGCTGATTTCTAAGCTACGGAGCAAACGCCCATCATGGCCCTTCGCGCAGTCGTCTTCGATTACGGAATGGTGCTCAGCGGCGCCGCAGACCCTGCCGCCCACCATGAGATGACCCAGTTGTTCGGTGCGCCTGCCGAGCACTTTGAGCGCGAATACTGGGCCTTCCGCCATGCCTACGACGAAGGCCAGTTCGACGGCCCTGGCTACTGGCAGCGCTGTGCCCGGGCCGCGGGAGTGACGCTGACCGAGGGGCAAATCGGCCAGCTCATCGCCAACGATATTCGCATGTGGAGCAGGCTCAACCAGACGATGGTCGACTGGGCAGTGGCGATCAGCCGATCGGGGTTCAAGACTGGGATTCTCTCCAACATTCCCTTTGAGATCGCCGATGTCTTCAAGGAAATCGACTGGGTCAAGGGATTCACGCACAATGCATGGTCTTGCTATCTCCGCATGGCAAAGCCCGATCCAGCGATTTACCACCATGTGGTCGACGCACTCGGAGTCCGGCCCGAAGAAGCGCTGTTTCTGGACGACCGCCAGGAGAACGTGCTTTCGGCCGAGGCCGTCGGGTTGCAAGGCATCATCTTTCGCAGTGTCGCTCAATTGCAGCAGGAGCTCGAGACGCGCGGACTCGCCAGCGTGTTGCCGCCTCTGAACGCCGAGCGCGCCGTACCTTCGTCAGCACTGTGAATTCCCCCCAATCCTGCGACAATACTTGTGTCGATGCCAAATAAATCCGGGATGTTTCTGGCTGCTCTTCTCATGCTTACCGGCTGCGGCTACCACACCGCAAGCTCGGCGGCTCACCTGCCGGATACGACCCACACGGTCGCGGTTCCGGTATTTGAAAATGCGACCCAGTCATACCACACAGAACTCGCTTTTACCCAGGCAGTCATTCGCGAGCTCACCAGCCGGACGAAATACACCATCGTCAACTCCGAGGGACCGACGAACGCCGACGCCGACGCGACGATTCACGGCAAGATCACCACGTTTACGATTCTTCCGCTCACCTACAATTCGCAGACTGGACAGTCGGCGAGCTATCTGGTCACCGTGACCGCGACGGTCCACGTCAACGACCGCAACGGTCGCCTGCTCTATGAGAACAATCACTACACCTTCCGTGAGCAGTATCAGACGACGACCGACCTGACGACCTTTATCCAGGAAGATCCCGCGGCTGTAGCCCGGCTCTCGCGCGACTTTGCGCAGTCGCTGGTGAGCGATATGCTGGAGTCCTTCTAAATGACGGCCACGCCAACTCGCTGGGGAGCCGGCTTCGCTTCGACCGATCGCTTTCTTGCTGAGATCGAAGCCGCAAAGAGCGGAGGTCCGCTGCGGCCTGGTTACATCCTCGCCGGCGACGAGACCTTTCTCTACGAACGCTGCCGACGCGCGGTCATTCAGGCCTTAGTCGCACCCGAGATGCGCGACTTTTGCCTCTCGGATCTCGACCTGGCCGAGATCAATATCTTTGAGGCGCTCGACCGGGCGCAGACGCCCTCCCTGATGGCGCCTTTTCAAGTGCTTTTTCTCCGTAACCTGAAGACACTCTATACACGCGGCGCCAAGAAGGAAGAGTTTGCCGCCATCGACGGCTATTTCCGCTCGCCCAATCCACAGGCGCTGGTGCTCTTTGTCGCCGACCACATCCGCATCTCCTCTGACCCGCGCCGGATGGACCTGCAGGACAAGGACCGATTCGACCGCATTCGCGAAACGCTGGGCGACTGGTGCGGGATGGTCGAACTCGCTCGCGTCGATGAGGCCGACGCCATTCGCTGGCTTACTGCCGAGGCCGAGAAGCTGCAGGTGCGGTTCGATCCGGACGCCGCCCGTGAACTCGCCGACGCGCTCGGCGCGGACATGATGCTCATCGCTAGCGAGTTTGAAAAGCTGCTGCTCTACGCAGGCGAGAAGAAACGCATCACTCTCGGCGATGTCGAAACGATGGTGCTTGCTGCCAAGCAGCGCTCGCTCTATGAGCTGACCGATGCCATCTCCGCCAAAGACAAGCCCCGGGCGCTGATGCTGCTGCAAGGGCTGCTCAATGCCTCCGACGGCGGCGAAGACTCCGCCATCGGCCATCTCTACATGCTCGCCCGCACGTACCGCCAAATGACCGTCATCCTTGAAAAGAACGTCCGCGACTCGCGCGCGATCTGGCAGGCGCTGTGGCAGGGCTTTCGCATGCCGCCGTTTGCCGCCGAAGATCTGATCCGGCAGGCACGCCGCTATGAATCCCGGCACGAGCTGACCCGCGCGCTTCGGCTGATCGCCCGCGCCGATCTTGAACTGCGCTCTTCGCCTCCGGACAAGCGGCTGGTGCTCGAGCGGCTGGTGCTCGAACTCGCCAGCGAATCACGTACTGCTTCGCCGTTTGAGATCTCCTCGCAGTACGCGATGGAGTGGTAAGCCGTTCTCGCTGCACTTCCTTGCCAAAAGAATCCGTGAGCGCTTTTCAGGCCGCGCCGCAACTCCTCGCCCTCGACATGTATCTTATGAGTCGCGGATGATCATCTCTCTTGCAACCCGGGTCCTCGCTGTTTCGGTCGCTCTCGCCGCCACATCGGCTTTCGCTCAGGAGCACACTCAGCCCCAGGTCACCGTCGACCTTAAGTCACTCGGCGCTGCATCGGATCTCTTCGCCGATCAGGGCGACTCCAAATACCAGCAGCGCGGCGTCATCAAAGTCTTCTGGCTCGATGACGCCCGCGTCACAGTCGCGTTCAGCACCAACCGCCGCTGGAGTGGCACACAAAAACCGGAGCCTTTGCATGTTCGGCTTCTCATTTTCGACCTGCAAGGCAAACAACTTCAAAGCCGAGAGTGGGAGTTTGGCTCCGAAGGCCCCGACGCGGCAATGACCCTTGAGCTGACTCCCGGCCCCGACAACTCGATCTTGGCCGTCCATCGGTCGAACTCGGCAGGTAAGATCCCCGACGGCGACTTTGTCCAGGTGCTCAACGCCGACACCTCCCTGCGGCAGGACTTCTATGTGCCCGCAACCAGCAATTGGGAGCCCTCAATTTTGCCCGAGCCCGGTCTGGTGCTGGAAACCTATTTCGCCAATCACCACTCCGCGCTCACCTGGTGGAGCGGCAAACCACTCAAGGCTGGGCATAAGCTCGACCTTCCGCCAAGCCGAGATGAGACGCTCGCCGGGCCGCCCGGCCTCGCGGCGCGGGCCGACTGCGCGAACTCCACTCTCTGTTTCGGGGTCCGTGTCTATGGCTCGGAAGCGACGCAGCCGGAGAAGGCCTTCTGGTCTTACTCCCTCCCAGAACCGGAGATGGTGCCTGTCCCGCGAGTTTTTCTCAGTCCCACGGCGCTGGTTGTCGACTTGCAGCGCGAGGACGAGAAGCAGGGTCAGTTGGTCGTCATTCACCCCAATGGCGCGCCGACAACGTTGCGCGCTCTTCCGCATGGCTTCCAGGTAACCAGCACGACCAGCGTCTCAAGAGATGGAGGGCGATTTACCCTGGTCGGCTCTGGTGAAGCTGGTATCTGCGGCACCTTTAGTCTCTGGTGCAACGAGCGAGGACAAACGCTGGTGATCGACGTTCCCGCCAACCGGATTGTTTTTCAGCAAGGGATATCCGCCACAGGAGGGACGTCGAGCCTATCGCCGGACGGGAAACACCTGGCGATCTTTGATCGGGACAGGCTCGCGGTTTATGCATTGCCATAGCAGAGAACCTCTCAGTTTTCTCAATTCAAACGCTCTCGACAAATGGCGGCGGCGGCAGACCCAACCAACGTCTACCGCCGCGCCGGAATTACTCCTCCACAAACTTTGCCAGCTTGTTGAAGGCACTGCTCCAACCCCTGTTGTGGCCTTGCGCAGACTGCGGCGTGAGGAACTTGTCATGCGTAAAGTCCATCAGCGTCCCGCCATCCTCTGCATCGCTCAGCCGAATGGTTACCATGCTCTCTTCGCCTGGCGCCCAGTCCGCGTTCCAGGTGAAGCGCACCAGCGCGTACGGCTCCACGTCGAGGTAGACGCCCCAGGAGCTGCCCGTCACCTCGACGGGTTTATCGTCCGGCGATTTGGGTTGCGGCGTCCCGCGCATCACCACCCGGTGCTCCCCGCCCGGCCTTGGATCGGAATGGGCCTCGAGGACCACAAAGCCCTCCGGGCCGAGCCAGCGCCGCATCTGCTCGGGCTTGGTCCACGCGTCGAAGACCCGTTCCCGAGGGGCGCGGAAGGCGCGGCTGATGTAAACGGACAACGGCTCCTCTGCTAGATCCGCGGGAGCTCCTGCATATTGCATCTGGGTTGTGCTCATGGTTTTTCTCCTTCGAGGTATTTCTCAAGTTTGTCGAACTGTTGGTTCCAGTAGCGCGAATAGAATGCGATCCACTCCTCCGCAGGTTTGAGCGTCTTGGCTTTAAGTCTCACGATTTGGAAACTCCCTCTGCGTTCGCGAGCGATGAGCTCCGCGCTCTCCAGCACGTTGAGGTGCTTTGAGACCGCGGCCAGCGACATCTTGTGCGGGCGCGCAATCTCCCCCACCGTCTTTTCGTTCGACGTCAGGCCGCGAAGGATCTGGCGTCGCGTCGGATCGGCAAGGGCGTGAAAGATGGAATCAAGGCGAATGGCTGATGACTTAACCATGTGGTTGAATGTAATCCGAGAACGCTGCGCTGTCAACCATTTAGTTAAATGTGTGGGCGGGGCTGTCGGACACCGACGCCGTACAACAGTCTTGACACCGGCTTTATCGGGCTATTCCAGAACTCCCTCCGCATCCACTCCGCCCCGAGAAGTCAGAACTACAGCAGCGGTAATGATCAGCGCACCGCCTACCCACGTGAGCGGACCCAGCTGTTCCCCCATCAGCTTGACACCGAGCGCCGAGCCGAGCGCAGGTTCGATATTGAGAAAGACTCCGGCGCGGGACGCGGGAACATGGTGAATGCCCCAATTCCATAGGAGCGTAGTTGTAGCGGTGCACAATATGCCGCTTGCAGCCAGCGCGAGCCAGACGTTGAGGCTGATACCGTGCAAGGGAGGCATTCCGTCGGCAATGAGCACCCACACCGCCATCATTCCCGTGCCTGAAAATACGCCATAGGCGGTGATCACCAGAGGCGAGTGCCGCTTCATCAGGTTCTGATTGATCAGAATCCAGCCCAGCGCGACGAACATCGACGCGACTACGAGCAGGTCTCCGGTAAGGCCGGGGGCGTTGGCCGCCTGCAGGTGCGTGCCTCCGCTGCCGCTTAACACAATCAGCCCCACGCCTATGGTCGAGCCCACGAGCGCCGCCCATCCAACCTTGTCGAGCCGCTCATGAGTGAAGAGGTGCGCGCCCACGGCAAGAATCACCGGCATTGCCCCGACCATTAGGCAGGCGTGGGAAACGTTGGTCAGCTTCAGCCCCCAGAACTGGACGATGAACTGTACAGGCACACCGAGAAACGAGGCCAGCAACAGAGCGCGCCACTCCGCCCCGCTTAGGCCAGCGGCGTCGCGCCCGGGCTTGCGCAGCAGAATCGGTAGCAGCCCCAGGCAGGCAAAGAGAAAGCGGTAGAGCACCATGTGGCCCACGCCCATTTCGCGCAACGCGATCTTGCCGAAGTAGAAACCTGTGCTCCACAGGCAACCGGCTGCGGCACAGGCCGCGTAACCGAGCGCGGTCCGGTCGGGCGGTGTCGATGTTGGAACCATCTCTTCAATGTCGCACATTCGAGCAGTCGCCATGACAAGGAACGCTTTCTCTTGCGCCCCACTGCGCAACCCGATAGCGTAACAATCACCATGAGTCTCAGTCCTGAAGAAACAGAGGCCCTGCAACTGGCAGCCGCGCGTGCGGCGGAGAACGCCTATGCCCCGTACTCGGGATTTCGCGTGGGCGCTGCCCTGCTGCTCGATGACGGCACAACCGTGACTGGCTGCAACGTCGAGAATATGTCCTATGGATTAACGATCTGCGCCGAACGCTCGGCGCTCGTGAAGGCAGTCGGCGAAAAAGGCCCTCACGTGAAAGTGAAGGCCATTGCTGTGACGAATCTGAATCATGCCGCCAGCCCTCCCTGCGGCGCCTGCCGGCAGGTGTTGAGCGAATTCGTCACTGAAGACGCAACGATTTGTTTTCCCTCGGAGGCCGGTACGGAGAACTTGCCGTTTGCCACGCTGATGCCCTTTGCGTTTAACTTGCGGACTGCGAGAGAGTCCGCATAGCAATGCATATCGTTGACATCATCCGCAAGAAGCGTGACGGCGGCGAACTGACCAAGGCAGAGATTCAATTCGTCGTTGCAGGAGCGGCATTGCAGACCAGGCCGGAGATGCCGCAGTGCATCACCGAGCCGCAACTGGGCGCTTGGCTGATGGCTGCATTTATCCGCGGACTGAGCGCGGCTGAGTTGCATTCCCTGACGACAGCGATGCGATTTTCCGGCGAGGTCTTTGACCCATCGCCGCTGGGCAAGTTCGCGGTAGACAAGCACTCTACCGGGGGCGTCGGCGACAGCACCTCGTTCATCGTCGCGCCCATCGTGGCCGCGGCCGGACTGGCCATCCCCATGATAAGCGGCCGTGCGCTCGGTCATACCGGCGGTACGCTGGACAAACTGGATAGCATCCCCGGCTATCGCACTCAGCTTTCGCTTGATCAAATGATGCGCGTGCTGGAGCAGACTGGCTCCACGTTGGTTGGCCAGACCAAGAACCTCGTGCCTGCCGACCGCGTGCTCTATGCAATGCGCGACCACATCGGCGCCGTGGAAAGCCCATATCTGATCTGCGCCTCGATCATGAGCAAGAAACTCGCTGCCGGACTCAACGGCCTGGTGCTCGACATAAAGACGGGCTCCGGCGCATTTTTGAAACGCAAAGAGGAAGCGCTCTACCTGGCGTCGCTGATGGTGCAGAACGGCGAAGCCTCGGGTACAAAAACCGTCGCCGTACTTACCGACATGAACCAGCCGCTGGGCCGCTTCTCAGGAAACTGGGTCGAAATCTGGGAGGCCGTCGATATTCTCGGCGGCAAGCGACATCCGCTCTGCGAAGACATTCTCGAAATCTCGCTGACCCTAGCCGGATGGATGCTGCATATAGGTGGCAAGGCAGAGACTCCGAAGGCCGGCTGGCGACTTGCCGAGGAATTGCTGCATTCCGGCGCTGCGTTCGAAAACTTCAAAGCTATGGTGGCGGCGCAGGGCGGAGACACCCGTGTTCTAGATGATCCCGAAGCCTTCCATGCTCCGAAGGCTACTAAGACCTTCGTCGCGAACCGCGCTGGTTTTCTTTCGAAGATTGACTGCGAAAAAGTGGGTTGGGCGGTGCAGCGGCTTGGCGCGGGTCGTGAAAAGGCCGGTGAACCGGTGGAACCGCACGCCGGCATCGAGATGCACGTGAAGCTCGGCATGCGCATCGCCCCCCGCCAGCCGCTGGTGACGATGTTCGCTGCCGATGCGGAAAAGCTTGTTGAACCCGAGAATCTTTTACGCGAGGCGCTCATAATTACAGACGAACCGGGCATTGCTCCCCCGTTAGTGTATGAATACGTGACCGCAGAAAATGCAACAGACGCCGAAGCTCTTTAGATAGCCTAGCGGTGTAGACCACCAATGCTAGGAGAATAGTATGAGGGTCGTTCCACCTAAGGTGTTTGTGTTCGCGGGCGTCATTTTGGGCTCAGCCTCTGGCTGGGCAACGTTAGAAATCACTTGGCTGAGCAACCTGTCAGAGAGTACTGTGGCCGCCGCATTACAAATAACGACCTCAGCGCTTATGATGCCAGGGCTCCTCTTCTCAGCCGCTGTTAGTCTCATTGTTAGTCAGAACCTTCATGACTCGCTTCTATGGTTGGCTGCGGTCAGTAATCTTCTCTTTTATCTCGGGCTGTGTTGGGCTATTGGCTTATCCATCGAGAAACAAAGACACCTAGACACAAATCACTCTGAACCTTCACATGCACTACAGTAGCCTCATCAAGACCGGGAGACGCCATTGGCCAGATTCACCGGAGTACTGGGATTGCTCACCATGCTGGTTCTCGCATGGCTCTTCTCGACCGACCGCCGCGCCATCCGCTGGCGCACTGTGATCTGGGGACTTGGCCTTCAACTCGTCTTCGCATTTCTGGTGATGAAATTTACCTTTGGCGAGCGCGCCCTCGCTGCCGCTGGAGATGGTGTGACGCGGATGTTAAACAATGCTTTCGCCGGCTCGTCCTTCGTCTTCGGCGAGCTCGGCAAGCAGCATTCGTCGCTTGGTTCCATCGTTGCATTCCAAGTGTTGCCGACGATTATCTTCATCTCCGCGCTCTTTGCCGTGCTGTATCACATTGGCGTAATGCAGATCGTCATCAAGGGCTTTGCATGGATCATGCAGCGCACCATGCGCATCAGCGGTGCTGAGAGCTTAAACGTGGCTGCAAGCATCTTTATGGGTCAGACCGAAGCTCCGCTGACCATCCGCCCATTTCTCCCAACGCTGACCCGATCGGAGCTGATGACCATTATGACCAGCGGCATGGCCCACGTCTCTGGCGGCATCATGGCAGCCTACATCTTGTCGGGCATTGAGGCGAAACACCTGCTTGCCGCAGTGATTATGACCGCTCCGGGGACGATTCTCGTCGCCAAGATGCTTGTCCCCGAGACCGAGACGCCGGCCACGATGGGCGTAGTCCACGTCCCCAAGAGCGAGGAGCACAAGAACGAAAATCTGCTTGGCGCGATTGCCCGCGGAACCATCGACGGCGGCCAGCTGGCCTTTAACGTCGCTATCATGCTGATCTCGTTCATCGCGCTGATCTCATTGTTAAACGCCATTTTCGGCGGGGTACATAACTGGCTCGGCGGCCATCACATTCCGTTTCCCTCCACGATCAACGCAGTGCTGGGGGCGCTGTTTGCGCCGATTGCCTGGATCATCGGCATTCCCTGGCACGATGCGCCCCTGGTCGGCAACCTGCTTGGCACCCGAACCATCATCAACGAGGTCGTCGCTTATTCCCTGCTCGGGCAGCAGAAGGGCATGCTCGATCCACGCTCTTTCACAATCGCAACCTTCGCGCTATGCGGATTTGCTAATCTGAGTTCCATCGGAATTCAGATCGGCGGTATCGGAGCTTTGATTCCGGAGCGCCGCAATGAGCTGGCGCAGCTTGGTCTGCGCGCTATGCTCGCCGGAACCATGGCCAACCTCATGTCGGCCTCGATTGTCGGCATTCTGATTTAAACCTTACGATGGAAAGACAGCCAGGGAGGACAGAACATGCCATCGGAAATCTTCGAGAAGACCGCCGTCGCCGCCGAATATGTTCGCTCCCGCATGACGGTCGCCCCGAAGATCGCTATCATCCTTGGCTCGGGACTCGGCCCCTTTGCTTATCATGTAGAACACTCCGTCTCGATCCCGTTCGCCGAGATCCCTCATTTTCCCAAACCCAGCGTCGTCGGACATAGCGGATTGCTGGTGATCGGCAGGCTGCACGGCACGCCGATCATCGTGATGCAGGGACGAGTGCATTACTACGAGGGCTACTCGGCCAGCGAAGTGATCTTCCCTATCCGAGTGCTGAAACAGCTTGGAATTGAAACTTTGATTGTGACGAATGCGGCGGGGGGTATCCGGGAAGGCCTACAAAGGGGTCAGCTCGTGCTCATCTCGAACCACATCAATTTCACCGGCACCAATCCGCTAATCGGGAAGAACGAGTCAAAGTTTGGCGAACGCTTTTTCGATATGACCGAGCCCTACTCGGCGCGCCTGCGTGGACTGGCCAAAACCGCATCGAAGAAGCACGGCTTCACTCTCTCGGAGGGTGTGTACATCGCGGTTTCCGGGCCAAGCTTCGAGACTGCGGCGGAGATCCGCGCCTTCCGTATCCTCGGCGCAGACCTGGTCGGCATGTCCACGGTGCATGAGGTAATTGTCGCCCGGCATATGGGCATTGAGGTGCTGGGAATCTCCTGCGTGACTAACCTTGCGGCCGGAATCCAAGGCAAGCCGCTCGATCATTACGAGGTTCTTGAGACGGGACTTCATGTGCAGCAACGGTTTGTCGAGTTTCTAACGACCTTTGTGGGAATGGCCGTCAACAAGTAGGCGCTCCAATCTCGTGACCGATTTCTCCAGAGATGAATCCGCTGTCCGAGATCAACTCACACGGATCAATGAAGCGTGGCAGCACCTGCGTGGGGAAGCCATGACCAGCGCCTTGAGGCAATGCTTCGCCAGCGAAGTAGTGATGCGCGGACCAGCGTTCGCTCTGGCGGGAAAAGGTCGCGAAGCTGCCGTCCAAAGCTTCGTCGACTTCACGACCCAGGCCGAAGTGAAGGCCTTCACCGCCGAAGAGCCCTCCGTCGACGTTGCCGGAGACACCGCCGTTGCGCAATACCAGTGGCAGATGACCTATGTGCTCGGGGGCCAGGAATACACCGAGCAGGGGCGCGACTTGTATGTCTTTTCGCGTATCGAAGGTGACTGGCTGGTCGTTTGGCGGGCGCTGCTGTCCGCCCTAGACAAGGGATTGCCCCCGAAGGAGAAACGGCTGGATGCTACGGCTTAGCGGCGGGCGCTGGAGCCTTAGGTGTTTCATGCCATTCAGGTATCGGTTTCGCGCTTTCGATCCACGCTGTGTAATACAGATCGCGTAGTTCGCTCGCCCCGGCCGCTAAACGCTCAGCGGTAAACTGCTTTGAATCCAACGTTCCCGCGCCGTCGAAGCCGCCGAGCTTCTCCAACTGGTAGGTCCTCTCGATCAGCCTCGAAGAGCTTCGTAGATAGGCCACATAGTCGTCGAAAACGTCGCCCGTTTCCCGCGGCGCCGTCATCAGAGGGACCACATCCGCGGCCTTGATATTAGCTGCGACAAACGTTGACTCAAACTTCGAGTGAATCCCATGTTGCGTCGTGTATCCGCTGGGATTGTCCTTACCTACCCAACCGTCGTAGTTCACTGTTACATGCAGCGGCTGCGAACCATCGCCGACATAGTGGCCCAGCCATCCCATGTAGAAAATGATCGCCTGCTCAACTGGCTTCGTGTCTTTTCCCTGCGCGGAAAGACCGCGATACTCGCGCATCGCCGCCTTCAACCGTTGATAAACCTCCGTCGTGACATACGGCTGAAGGCCGACTTTTTCTGGTCGCAACTCAGCCGCCAGATTTGGATGCGTCAGGCCGGCTGCATACAAAGCGGCGATAAAATCATAGCGCCGCCGCGGCAACTGATTGCCGACCACATCGGCAAGCTCCAGGTCGATGAAATGCTCCGGCGCCTGCTCATTGCTCAGCTCGGGCTCTCCCGGCGAACGCCAGCGGTCCGGCTCGGGTCCGAGATATTCGATCTCGTCGATGGCCGCGGGGGCGTGGAGAAATGCGGGAACGTCGGGAGGCAGATGTTCGGCGGCGAGGCGATTGATCATCCGATGGCCGTCACTGCCCCATCCGAAGCAAACGGAAGATGGGACGAGAAGGACGAAAAGCAAGGTTGTTAGCACGCAGGGCCGGGCGTGGAAAGTAGCCTTCATATAGGCCGAAGTATACCTGCAGCATTTGTCATTTCCACGAAAGGACGAGCACCTGTTTTGCCACCCTGAGATGAGCGCGCAGCGCAGGGTCAGGAGACCTGTGGTTTTCGCCAATGCCTGCGTTGCACGCCTAGCCAAGAATTAACAATTCCCATGTAAATACGCGGCTTTGATTGATATCATAGATGAGCTATGACAACGAAAAAAGAACTACTCACTCAACCCATACAGCACATCGATATCAAGCAACACAATGTAGTCGCGCTAGTCGATGCAATGCAGCATATGGCTTTCAGCTCCCGTGACCTCTACCGGGCGGCCTCCATCTACGAGCGCATGCTGCGCGACACCGACTGCGGCGTCATTCTCTGCCTCGCCGGCTCCATGGTTTCGGCCGGGCTGAAGCAGGTGTTCATCGACCTCTTGCGCAACAACATGGTTGACGCCATTGTCTCGACCGGCGCCAACATCGTCGATCAGGATTTCTTTGAGGCGCTCGGCTACAAGCATTGGATCGCCGACGATCTCTACAAGTCCGGCACCCAGGACAACGAGCTTCGCGAGCTCATGATCGACCGCATCTACGACACCATGATCAATGAGGAAGAACTCCGCGATTGCGACGCCATCACCGGCGAGATCGCCGACTCGCTCGACCCCCGCCCCCACAGCTCGCGCGAATTCATCCGCGCCATGGGCGCTTATCTCGAGAACCACGGCAAGACCCCGAAAAAGGGCGGCGTCGACTCGATTGTCTACGCGGCCTATCAACTCGACATTCCGATCTTCTGCCCTGCCTTCAGCGACTGCTCAGCCGGATTCGGCCTGGTGATGCACCAGCACAAGCGCGGCGACAAGCCCAAGCTCTCGATCGACTCCGCCAAGGACTTTTACGAGATCACCCAGCTCAAGATCGCCAATCGCACCACCGGCCTCTTCATGCTCGGCGGCGGCGTGCCCAAGAATTTCGCCCAGGACATCGTCGTCGCCGCCGAGATCCTCACCGAAGACGCGCCCATGCACAAATACGCGATCCAGGTGACGGTGGCCGACGTTCGCGATGGCGCACTCTCATCGAGCACGCTCAAGGAAGCCAGCTCGTGGGGCAAGGTCGATACCACCTACGAACAGATGGTCTATAGCGAAGCCACTCTCGCCGTACCGCTCATCGCCGGCTACGCCTATCACAAGAAGGCCTATGAGGTGCGCAAGGCACGCCGCTGGGCGACCCTGCTGGAGCCGGTTACCGCGTAAGCTTGACTCGATACGAGAATGACAGAGGCCGCAGGATCAAGTCCTGCGGCCTTATTGTTTACGCAAGCACTTATTTGAGAGGATAGGCAGCGTCGACTTCGTTCCGAACCTCTTCCAGAAGCGGAACGTTGTGGCTGCGCAGCCCCTCCGGCTCGCTCTTCATCCAGATGGGACCACTTAGCGTGCCGTCGGGGTTCCGGGTGTAAACCCAGAGCAGATCATCGGGAGGACCCACTTCGACGCCCCCACCGGCATTGTTCGGCTGCGACGTATCTCCCGGCCCGACTCCCTTGTCTGAAGAATGACTACCCAGGCTAACGCCAACATGGCCGCTGGCTGTGACAAGCCGCCCTTTGCGCACCACAAAGATTAATTCGGCTTGCTCGCGTCTGGGCGTGACCACATAGCGGTTCCAATTATGAATGCCTGCCTCAACGTCAAAGATGGCCTGGAGATCTTCAGGCAACAGCCCGGGAGTCAACGGCCCACCATCCGGACACTCGACATAGACGTAGCGCGCTTCGCGGAACAAGGCTGAAGGAACCTGCTGTTTCTTTGGCTTGGCGTGGGCAAGGATGATGGCCACCGATGCCAGAAGTATGAACAGAGAAATTCGTCTCATGCAACCTCCACACTGGATGGAACGGGCGGCAATTGGAGAGAATCTTCGATTGCCACTAATCTTACCCCCTCTTCAGAGCAGCTTCATCGCCTCCGGGTCCCATTTCACAATGGTTCCTTTGTCATAGCTCAAATTGCTGAGCAGCGCCGCGCCAGCTGCGCGATAGCCGAAGACCGCATCCTCAACGACCGGTTGGCGGGTTCTGACCGAGTTGAAGAAGTTATGGAAGTGATCATAGCTGTCGCTGTATCCCGGAGGCGCCTGGTATCTCTCGTTCCCAACGGGCGGCGCGCCTTCAAAGTGTGTTTTTGGATACTTGGCGTTGTATTCGGCCAGGATCTCCTTCTGCATCGCCGCGGTGAAGGTGCCGACGGTATAGCCCGGGGCCTTTTCTCGTGGCGTGCGGGTAACGGTAACTCCGTTGCCGCCTATTTCCATCTGTCCCTCCGAACCGCTGAAGAGCAGCCCTTCACTCTCCGAGCCGCCATCGACAAAGTTGACGCGCAGGCTAAGGTTGAAGTCAGGATAGTCGAACAACGCCAGCATCACGTCAGGAACATTGCGGCCGTCCTTCCAGAAACGAAGCCCGCCCGTCGCCATGCCGCGAGATGGCCCGATCGAGTTCGTGATGAAGTGCGTGCCGCTGAAGAGATGAACGAAGAGATCCCCGGCCACGCCGCTGCCGTAGGCCTTCCATTTCCGCCACTGGAAGAACTGTTCGGCGTTGAACGGAATCTGCGGCGCTGTGCCCAGAAAACGCGGCCAGTCGCAGGTTTCCGTCGAAGCATCGAGTGGGACGGTATAGTTCCAGGCGCCGATCGACGAATTGCGGTCCCAATGCGCGGTGACCATGTTCAATTGGCCGATTGCGCCCGAGGCGAGCAACTCCTTCGCCTTGGCATAGACGATCGAGCTTACACGCTGGCTGCCGATTTGCAGGATGCGCTTGGTCTCGTGCGAGGTCGCAATCATCTCCGGCCCGTCAGAGTAGAGATGAATCATCGGCTTCTCGCAATAGACGTCTTTTCCCGCCTTCATCGCGTCGACCGAGGCCTGTTTGTGCCAGTGGTCGGGCGTTCCGATGATCACCGCGTCGATGTCTTTGCGCGCCAGTATCTCGCTGTAATCGCGCGTAGTGAAAACGTCCGCGCCCCAGAGTTCCTTGCTGTGATCGAGGCGACCCTGGTAGCAGTCAGCGACGGCGACCAGCTTCACGCCCGGAACCTCGAGCGCGACCTTGGTATCGCCCATCCCCTGGCCACCCGCGCCGATCAGCGCAATTTGGATATTGTCGTTGGCCGCGACCGGAGCCGCCGGCGCCTGCTCGGGGTTAACGGCAGCCAGAATATGCATCTTGCCACCGGCAAATGTCTCAGCGGCCGCAATACTTGCTCCCTGTAGAAATGTTCTGCGATTCAATCTATGCACAATTCCCTCTCAAAGCATCGAGTGTAACTCGAATCGCCATCTCAGATCAGGCGCAGGCACACCGGATGGCGCTAATATATTCTTTGCTTTGCGAACGGCCCTTACGCGTATCCCTACTCCGGAGTCTCTACCTCATGAAAAAGATCTCGCCTCTATCGCTTATCCTGCTTGCATCCCTTGCCGCTACTCTTCTTATCCGACAGATGGTCGCGCAACAGGCGCCCGCCGCTCCGAAACCGGAAGAAACCGAAGTCTGGGAGCCTGTCCCCACAGTCGTAACGCCCGGCGCGACATGCGGAGCACCGCCCTCCGACGCCATCATTCTCTTCGACGGCAAGAACCTCGACGAGTGGGTCTCCGCCCAGGACCACACACCGGCCCAGTGGACCGTCGCCGACGGCATAATGACGGTCAGCAAGGCTAAAGGCGTTGGCAATATCGAGACCAAGCGCAGCTTCAAGAACTACCAGCTGCACATCGAGTGGAAGATCCCAGCGGACATCACCGGCTCGGGCCAGGGACGCGGCAACAGCGGCGTCTTTCTCGCCTCCACCGGGCCCGGCGACGCGGGATACGAGCTTCAGGTGCTCGACGCCTACAACAACAAGACCTACGTCAACGGAATGGCCGGCAGCCTCTACAAGCAGGCAGTCCCTCTAGCGAACCCGGCCCTGCCGCCCGGCCAATGGGAGACCTATGATGTGGTCTGGACCGCACCCACCTTCAACGCAGACGGCACGCTGAAGACTCCCGCGTATGCTACCCTCTTCTTCAACGGCGTCGTGGTAGAGAACCACTTCGAATTGCAGGGCGAGACGCGGTACATCGGCAAGCCCTTCTACAAGGCCTTCGACGGCGCGCCGATCAAGCTGCAGGCGCACGGCGATAAGAGCGAACCGCTGAGCTTCCGAAATATCTGGGTCAGGGAGCTGAAATAGTCTGCCGAATTCCCACTCATCCCAAAATCGGCTGCAGGTAGTCGTAGTCGATCTTCGCCGCTTCAAACGCCGTCTTTCCAGCGAATGGCGGATCGTGATCGACGTAGTAGAACTCAACCCCCGCCGCTTTGGCCGCCGCAACAATGGAAGGCCAATCGATCTTACCGCTGCCGACTTCGGTGATCGCCGGATGCTTGCTCGGATCGAGTGAGTTGCTGCTCGGCTTCAAGGCAACGAAGTCCTTCGCGTGGAACAGGCGATAACGCGTGGGATATTTCTTGAAGTAAGCGATGGGGTCCTGACCACCAACCGTCATCCAGCCGCAATCAAGTTCCAACTTCACTAACTCGGGATCGGTTTCCTTCAGCAGCAGATCGTAGCCCGTCTGCCCGCCGTAGTCTTTGAACTCGAAGTTGTGATTGTGATAGGCGTACTGGAGTCCCGCCTCTTTGGCCTTTTGCCCAATCTGGTTCGCCAGGGCGGCCATTTTCTTGAAGTCGTCCAACGTCAACTGCGATAGCTTGCTGACAATCTCGGTCAGCTGGACCTGCTCATTGAAGGGCAGCAGGATCGAGCTCACCGCGTACTTGGCCCCAAGCGCATTCGCCTGCGCAAAGAGTGGGCTCAGATCCTCCGCGTTTAACATCAAATGGCAACTGTGGCATTTCAGGTCGGCGTCATCGAGGGCCTTGCGAAATTCAGGCGCAGTCAGCCCGACAAGACTGAAGCTTTCCACATGCTGATAGCCGATCGCGCGCAGCTTCTTTAGAGTACTGTTGACATCGGCCTTCAGCTCAGTGCCGACCATGTAGAGCTGAACGCCTAGTGGATAGCTCGCTAAAGCAGCCCAGGAGCTACGCGGCATCGAAGCCGCCGCCACTGCTGCGGCGCTTGTTGTCATGAACATACGTCTGGATACCGATTTCATTTGTGTCTCCGTCACTTCCGTCGAAACCTGTCACTCAAAAATGCAGGTGCGCAACAGCTGGTCAGCTTAGAGTGGAACACCCTCCACTAACTCTTCCTTCGGACGGCCGCTCATAGTAGCATTCGCCTCTTTCCCCGAGAATGTCAGCAGGAAGAGCACCAGCACCGCTGCCGAGAGTCCTGCCGAGATCAGCCAGATGGGCCGCCACTGATGGAAGACGAGCCCATCCGGCGATGTGTGCGCATAGAGGTCGACCACGCGGCCGGAGAGCCAGGAGCCAAGCAGCATTCCAGCGCCGTAGGTGATGAGTGTGATCGTTCCCTGGGCGGCGGCGCGGAAGGCGGCCGCCGACTTGCGGTCGATGTAGATCTGCCCGGTCACGAAGAAGAAGTCATAACAGATGCCGTGCAGCACGATTCCAAGCAGCAGCATCCACACGCCCGGGCCCGCGTTGCCATATGCAAACAGCACGTAGCGCAACGCCCATGCAGACATGCCCGCAACCAGCATGTACTTCACCCCAAGGCGACGGAAGAACCACGGAATAAGCAGCATGCAGAGCAGCTCCGACATCTGGCCAAAGGTCATCTTGCCCGCGGCGTTTTGCACTCCAATCTCGTTGAGATACAGGTTGGTGAAGGCGTAGTAGAACTGCAGCGGAATGCAAATCAGGAACGAAGCCAGAGCAAAGATCGCGAACGACCGCTCGCGGAAGAGGTTCAACACCTCGGCGGGAAAAATATCTCGAATGCCGAAGTTCTTTGAAGCGCCGAGCGGTGGCGTGTCCGGCAGCGTAAGGCAATAGATCGCCATGAGCAGCGATGCCGCTGCGGCGAGCCTCATGGGCATCGCCGTGGCCTCCAGCTTCAAGGAACCAATGAGCAGGCCGGCGATGATCCATCCGAATGTGCCAAGCATGCGAATCGGCCCAAACTGCATCTTGGGATCGGTCATCTGCCGAAACGCCAACGAGTTCGTCAGCGAAACCGTCGGCATGTAAGCAATCGCATAGAGCAGCACAAGCAAATAGATCGGGCCGAAGACCGCGCGAGAAGACGCCAGAAAGAGCAGCACCGCCCCCAGAGCGTGCAACACCGCAAGCACCTTCTGCGTGGCGAAAAGCCGGTCGGCGATCATGCCGATAAAGAACGGCGAGGCAATCGCGCCGATAGCGGTAGTTCCCGCAACGAGCCCGATCTGCTCACCGGTGAAATGCAGGCCCTGACCGAGCCAGGTGCCGACGGTCACATACCAGGCGCCCCAGATGAAGTATTCGAGGAACAACATCAGGGCCAGCCGGCCTTTGATTTGTAGAGTCATCATGCCCCTTCGCTCTGCCCCCTTTTGCTCTGCCTTGAGGGCCGGGCGTCTTTGCAGTTCAGCTTGCGGCGGGAACGACTTCCACCTTTTGCCAGACGCTTCCCTGGGCGTGACTCTTCAGCATGGCGTCGACCAGACAGGTCGATCGATAGCCATCCTCAAAGGTTGCCAGCGCCGACGGTTTCGCCTCAGGCCTGCCCTTCTCGCGAATCCAATGATAGGCGTCGCTGACGACATTGAAAAATGCATCGGTCCACGACTCCTGATGGCCGCCGGGAAGATGGGCATAGGGCCGGGCCTTGTCGCCAAGCAGCGAAGGGTCTTTGGCGAGCACTTGGTTGGCCTCGCGGTGATGCCCGATCCAGAGATCGTTCTGATACTCCTGCAGCCACTTGAGCGAGAGCTTGCTGCCGTTTACTTCCAGCTGCAAATCGTTCTTATGGCCAGGCAGCACCTGGCCGACTGAGAAGCATCCCCGGCTGCCGTTCTTAAAGCGCAACAGCACGCTGGCCAGGTCTTCGGCAGCGACCTTGACCTCAGTGCGCTCTGCATTGCTCGTGCTGGAAAATGCCTCAGCAGAGGCGCCTGCCGAGTAGCGCACAGGGATCACCGTCGTGAGGTCGGCAAGCACAGATTCGATCTGGAGGCCGGAGACGTGTTCGGCAATGTCGCACCAGTGCGAACCGATGTCGCCGAGCGCGGAGCTGCTGCCCCCCTTCGACGGATCGGAGCGCCATGAGTAGACATTCGGATCGGCCATCCAGTCCTGCAGGTAATAACCGTGGACGAAGCTCACCGGGCCAGTCTCGCCGCTGGCAACCATCGCTCGCGCCTGTTGCACGAGCGGATTACCGCGATAGTTGAAGGTGACCGCATGGGCGACACCCGAGGCCAGCGCCGCGTCGCGTAGTTGGCGACCTTCGGTCGAGTTCAGCGCCAGCGGCTTGTCAGAGATGACATGCTTCCCCGCCTTGAACGCTGCCATCGACACGGCGAAATGAAGGTGATTTGGCGTGGTATTGTGAATCACGCTGATATCGGGATCCGCAATCAAGTCCTCGTAGTTCCCATAGGCGCGATCAACCTTGTATTCCTTCGCCTTGCGCTCGGTGGAATGCTGCGACGAACCCGCAATCGCTACTACGTCGACATCGCCCAGTCTTCTCACTGCGTCAATGTGGTGCCGTGCCACAAAACCGGGGCCAACCAGCCCCATGCCAATCCTTTTCATATGGACGCAACCTGCCTGTCGATAATGACTTGCTGTCAAAGTCACCATCTTCAAGCAGTGGATGATGAAATGCAAACGGCATGTGGTTGCACGGACCGGACGTCTAGTCCGAGAATCGATGAAGCAGTGAAGCAGAGGCTCAGCATCGAAAACGAAGCAGACTCCGGCCTCGTGAACTTCGCTTTTCGATATTGCGTAAGTCTCTTAGGTTGGGGGTGAAGAGATGCACGCGAACTGGCCGATGTACCTGCGTATCCTGCTGGGGTTGCACATCATCTGCGGCGTCACAGCGTTCGTCTGCGCCCCCGTAGCCCTGGCCACAGCCAAAGGAGGAAAAAACCATCGCCGCTGGGGGAAGATCTATTTCTGGGCGATGGGAGGCGTCGCCGTCACCGCGCTGATCCTGTCGTTCGCGCTCCCGATCTTCTTCCTCGCGATGGTTTCTGTCTTCAGCTTCTACGCCTGCTTCTCGGCCTATCGCATTCTCTACCTGAAAGACCTGTATAAAGGCGGTAAGCCTCTCGCGCTGGACTGGCTGGCGGCCCTCGTGACCGTAGCATCGAGTTTCCTGCTTTTCCTGATGGGCTTCCTCAAACCGGCGCTGATGGGCGTAGGCGTGGTCGAGATCGCAGGACATTCGGTCAGTATCGTTTCCGTCGTCTTTGGTCTGATCGGCGTGCGGCTGGGGACGAATTCGATCGGCCTTTTCACCAAACCGCCAACAGAGAAGATGTTCTGGTGGTATCGCCATTTGCAAGGGATGATCGGCAGCTACATCGCGGCGATGACCGCATTTTCAGCAGTGAATCTTGCACCGCATTTTGGAGACGCATGGTGGGTATGGCTGTGGCCGACCATCGTCGGTGTGCCAGCGATCTCGATCTGGACGGCCTACTACAAGAAAAAATTTGCGCCCAAGCCAAAGGTCGCCGCGATCTGATCCGGAAAATGGTGCCCGCTTGGAGCCCCATTTTCCGGAAGCGTTATGTCTCGTTTAGGGCGCGACCTTCGGATGCGATACCGTGCTGCCGTCAGTCATGCCCAGCACCCACTTGATCGCTTCGAAGTACATCTTGCGAATATCGGGATCATCCCAGGCTTCCTCGGTGTGTCCCAGGGTTGAGTAAAAGACGCGGCCCTTACCGTACATCTTCGACCACGCCACGGCGAAGTCGTGATCCTGGCGATGAATCCGCGGGTTGTTGGAATAATCCAGCCGCGAGGCGTCCAGGCTGAGCAACACATTGACCTTATCGCGCGACCAGTCCTTGGGCTGATAGATCTCGTCGTACTTCACGAACTCATGCGGGAAGTGGCGGACAGCGGGAAAATTCGGAGACTCGTTGACGATCGGCGCGTTGAATGTAAACCACGGATGCTGGTCGAACCAGCCGCCGATCATCTCGCCATATTCGGGCCATTTGTAATTGGTATCGAGCGCAGCGTGAATGCCCACAAATCCCTTGCCATCTTCTTTCACGAAGGAGATGATGTCCGCTTTCTGACTGTCGTCGAGATCGAGCTCACCGGTTGTGCTGGCGAAGATGATCACGTCGAAATAGTTCAGGTTCTTGGCATTCCTGCCCAGGTCCTTCTTGGTGAGCAGTTCAGTGTCGGTACGCATCGTGGTGTCCCACAGGCCGGTCTCGTGACCCATGTTGTAGATCGCCGCCATCGCATCGGGCACTGAATCGTGCTCGAAGCCTTTGGTCTGGCCGATCACCAGTACGTGCTTCAGGTGAATCGTCTTGGCGCGCGGTGCCGGCGGAATCATCGGATTGATCGCGGGCGGCGGCGGCGGTTGCGCTGGCGGTTGTTGCGCGAAAGCGGTAAAACAGACACCGGCCATCATGGCCAGAAACGACGATTCGAGAGATTTCAGGATAAGGCGCAAGCGGCCTCCTTGTGATATTTGCGCGGGACGCGCATAAGTCAGACTATCTTAGTTCGGGCTTAAGTCTAATCATCCTCAACGTGGCGGGCAAATCGGTTTGCGACCCGATCGGCGCACAACGCCATCTTCAATTGGTTACACTCAACCGAGGAGATCGCCGACTTATGCTGACCTGGCTCGACCGGTTTCAATCCTTTGGCGCGCTGGGGATGAGGCTGGCGCTGGGCGTGATTATGGTGGTGCATGGCTGGGGAAAGATCATCCCCAGAGGTGCGCTCTACAACTTCACCCAAGCGGTTGCCCATCTTGGAATGCCGGCGTGGCTCGGCTATGTCGCAGCCTTCACCGAATTTTTTGGCGGGATTTTACTCATCCTCGGCCTGCTCACCCGCTTCGCGGCATTGGGCAACGCGATCGATATGGGGGTGGCCGTCGTTAAGGTCCACCTGCACGGCGGACTAACCGGCCATAACGGCCAGCCGGGTTTCGAGTTCCCGCTGGCACTCTTCGCGATCGCCCTCATGCTGGTTTTCACCGGTTCAGGGCTCCTGGGCCTAGACCGAGTGGTCGGCAAGGGCAGGCTCTGAAGCTTACACCGAGACGATATTCAAGAAATCGTTTGACTTCAGTTGCGCACCGGGAAAGACCAAGTCCAGGTTCTTCGCCCCTAGCGCCTTGTAGGCAGCCTCTCCCAGCACCTGCCGGAAATCGGTGGTAATCGCAAGGTCGCGCCCCTCGTGTAGATGCTCGTCCGAAAGCCCTGGCCACTTCCCGTAGACTTTCCCGCCCTTGACCGGGCCGCCGAGCACGAACATTACGTTGGCGTGGCCATGGTCGGTGCCAGCCGTGCCGTTCTGGCGAGCTGTGCGGCCGAACTCCGACATGGTGACGACGACTACATCCTCCGCCTGGTCGCCCATGTCTGTCCAAAAAGCGGCGATGCCTTCGCTGAACTCCTTCAGACGGTTCGCCAGCTGTCCGGTTGCGTTGCCCTGGTTTTGATGGGTATCCCATCCTCCGATATCGGCGAAGGCTGCCTCGACGCCTAGGTTGGCCTTGAGCAACTGCGCGATCTGCCGCATGCTGTCGCCGAATGCGCCTTTGGGATAATTAGCACCGGCTGACGGCACATACTTAGCCGGATCGGCGGACTGCAACATCTTGACTGCGTCGAAGGTCTCGGTGCCTGTGCCGTGCAGAACCGTGTTCACGGAGTCGGCGTACATCGTCTCGAAGCTGGCGCTTACTGGCTGTGCGGCGGGATTCCTGCCGCCCACGTTGAAATCCTGTACATTGCCGACGGCGACTGCGGGAATGATTCCCTGGAGGGTTCGCGGCAGCTGCGTGCCCATTGCCACGGCGCGAAAAGCTGAGGCGTGATGCAGGGCGTGGTATTCATCTTCGGCGCGGAGAGCGCGATTCAGCCAACCGTCAGGCGTCGACTTCACGCCAGGAGTGCCGCTTTCCATGTAGTCCTGCGCGTCGAAGTGGGATCGTGATTCGTCTGGCGAACCGGCGGCATGCACGATGGCGAGATGCCCCTGGTCCCAGAGAGGCTTAAGCGGCTGCATCTCCGGGTGCAAGCCAAAGAAGCCGTTCAGATCGATCACCTGGTTCTTTTGGATTGCGATGCTCGGCCGCATCGAGTAATAGTCCTTTTCGGCATAAGGCACGACGACGCTGAGGCCATCCGCAGCGCCGCGCTGGAAGAGAACAACGAGCCGCTTTCCGTGCGCTTGTGCGGTGGTCGCCTGAGCAAGCACCGAACGGGTGAGAAAGGCCGGCACCACGGAGGTGCCGACAACCGCCATCGCTCCGCCCTTCATAAGGGCTCTCCGGGTAATGGGCATAAACTGCGGCTCCTGCCGAGGAAATCCCTGTATTTGTGCAGACGCGGCGCGGAGGAGGAAGTTGCGGAGACAGCCACAGTTGTCCCGAAATGGAACTCGCGAGGACCTTTTAGAAAATGCTCTTTGATTCGCCCGCAAGCTCTATCCGCGATGACACCTCGACTTGCGAAATGCACCTTCAACGGGGTCTCACAGATGCGCGATTGGTTACTCAAGGGAAAGCCGAGGTTGCCAAAAGCAACACGGCCCTGCGTTAACAGGGCCGTCATCTCTCGTTGAAAGGAGGAAGAAGACATGCTGCGTATCAACATGCACTTCAACCTTGCCGTTCATCTACCCTTGCGGTGGATTGCTGCTGTGCTCTACTTCTTCAGGTAGATCGCCAACAAACTCTCGGCGGTGTAAGGCCCGCCGAAAGTCAAACTCAGTATACCGCTAAGCGCCACAAATAGCCGAAGAATCAACCGAAACCTGGCGTTCCGAGCAAATTACGCTGAACGAACCGTCCCAATTCAGTACTCCCTCATCTGAACAATCGCCCGGTACAAATCCTCCGCCTGAGGCAGAATCGCATCTTCGAGGATCGGCTGGTAGGCAACAAACGTGTCCATCGCCGCGACACGCTTCACCGGGGCATCGAGGTAGTCGAAGAGCTCCTCGGCGATGCGTGCCGCGATCTCCGCGCCGTAGCCCCAACTGAGCATATCTTCATGCGCGACGATAACCCGGTTCGTTTTGCGAACTGAGATCGCGATGGCTTCCCGATCATAGGGATTGAGAGTGCGCAGGTCTATCACTTCGGTCTCGATTCCCTGCTCCCGGTGGGCCTTCTGCGCTGCCTGAAGAGCCCTGGGAACGACCGCACCATAGGTGATGATCGTGACGTCGGTTCCCGGCCGAACGATGCTTGCTTTGCCGAACGGAATCGCAAAATCCGTGCCAGGATACGGCGCCCGTCCATAGCTCTCGCGATAGAGTCGCTTGTGCTCGAAAAACAGCACCGGATCATCGCAACGGATCGCGGTGCGGAGCAGGCCATTCGCGTCGAGAGCGTTTGACGGAAAAACAACGCGGATTCCGGGCGTGTGGGTGAAGATGCTCTCGCCGGACTGCGAATGGTAGATCGAGCCGCCGGTGAGATAGCCCCCTGTCGCAACACGGACAACGACCGGTGCGGAGTAGGTTCCGTTTGAGCGCCAGCGCAGCAGGCTGAGCTCATTGCGCAGCTGGTGCATCGCCGGCCAGATGTAATCGAAGAACTGGATCTCGACGACAGGCTTCATCCCGCGCGTGGCGTAGCCAATCGCCCTACCGACGATATTTGCTTCGGCGAGAGGCGAATTGAACACCCGGTCCGAACCGAACTCCGCCTGCAAACCGGCAGTGAGCTTGAAGACTCCGCCCTTGCCCTTCACTTTGCCGCCTTCTAAGCTTTCCTCGCGGCTGCAATCGGCGACATCTTCGCCAAAGATCACGACGCGCGGATCGCGCCGCAATTCATCGCGGAGGCAGCAATTGATCAGGTCGGCCATGGTGCGGGTCTGACTATCGGCGGAGAGGGCCGGCCTGGTCTCAAGCTCCGGGCTGGTCGGGTCGAGGTCTTCCGAGTAAACATGCTTGTGAATCGAAGAAATCTCGGGAAGCGGCGAACGCAGCGCCCGCTCGGCGGCGAGGCGGACTTCTTCATCAACTTCCTGTTCCAGCCGATTGATCGCCTCCGCATCGAGGATTCCCTCGCGCAGCAACCGCATCTGAAACTTTGGCAGCGGATCGCGCAGATGGTCCGCTTCGAGCTCCGCGGCGGAACGATAAAGGCGATCGTCGTCGGAAAGCGAATGCGAATAGGGCCGGACAACATGTCCATGCACGAAAGCCGGGCCGTTGCCGGAGCGGCACCAGGCAATGGCCTCCTGGAAGGCAAAATAGCTCACGACTGGATCGGTCCCGTCGATCTCGGCAAAGTGGAAGTTCGGGAAGTTCGCCACAAGCCGGGAGATGTTCCCACCGGGCGTGTTGACCTCGACTGGAACCGAGATCGCATACTCGTTGTCTTCGACGACAAAGAGGACTGGAAGCCTGGCGTTTGAGGCGGTGTTCAGGGATTCCCAAAACTCCCCCTGACTTGTTGCGCCTTCTCCCAATGAAACGTAGACGACTTCGTCGCCGTGGAACTCGACGTTCTTGAACTGCCGGTAATCGCCCTCGGCCTTCGCCGCAGCCTCAGGATGGCGCGAGAAATAGCGCCCCGCCTCGGCGCAGCCCACAGCCTGCAGGCACTGCGTGGTGGTCGAGGAGGACTGGGAAACGATGTGTCGAGCAGGATCGCTCCAGTGCGAGGGCATCTGCCGGCCGCCGCTCGCAATATCGGCCGCGGCGCCTACCCCTTGCAGAAACTGTTCTTCCGGAGTGTTTCCCAGCGCCAGGCAAAGAGCCCGATCGCGATAATACGGGTAAAACCAGTCATAGCCCGGCTTCATCGCCAGGCCGGCTGCAACCAACAGGGCCTCATGGCCAGCCCCCGAGACCTGGAAGAATATCTTCTGTTGCCGCTTCAGCATGATCTCCCGGTCATCGATGCGACGGGAGAGATACATGAGCCGGTAGACCTCAATCATGCGTTCCGGAAGCAGCTCGGGAGTGGAGGCGGGGGCTGTGACGGTTTTGGCGCCCGCACGCTTCAAATCCAGAACGACTCGGCCCATCCGCTTGTTCCTCGCTTGCTATTGGATGCGTGACTGCAACATGATTGTAATCTTATCCGGTGAGGATTTTCCCCCTTCCGAACGTCAACAGTATCAATCCGGCAACCCGTCCGGTTATCGCATTGACCATCGTTTTCTCGCCATGCTCTAATTACGCCTTTGAGTGCAAATTGCACACCACAGCACCGGGTGCGGTAAGACCGCACCGCCTCGGACTCCCGTGAGCCTCAATCCAGGGTGATCCACTGCACAGGCTCTCTCGACCCTGCGCACGTAGTTTTTGTTTTTGGAGGATCTTGAATGTTTTCTTTCGCCGCTCCGGCGCTTGCTGCAATCTGGCAAGCCACTCCGCTCGACTCGGGGCACATTCCCGATGGCTCGGGAAACCTGTTTCTATGGATTGCCCTCGGCGTAGGATTTCTCTCTCTTCTCGCCGCGGTGGTCTTCGCCCGGAATGTCCTGGCGAATGAGACGGGGACGCCGGAGATGCGACTGATTTCGGACGCCATCCGCGAGGGAGCCGAAGCCTTTATGAAGCGGCAGTACAGTGCGATTGCCATCCTCGCCGTGGTCATCGCAGTCATTCTCTACGCCGGCTACTACGCTTCGGCTTATTCCCGTCCCTTCGCGAATAAGGTAGTGGTTAGCTTCATCATTGGGGCGGCGTGTTCGGCGCTATCCGGCTACAGCGGAATGTTCGTCTCGATTCGCGCCAATATCCGGGTCGCCGCAGCAGCGCGGACCAGCATCGGCAAAGCGCTGCAGACTGCTTTGCGCGGCGGTGCCGTAACGGGACTCGTCGTCGTCTCACTCTCCCTGCTTGGAATCGGATTGCTCTTCCTGGTATTCGGCGGGCTCCATGACCCGCAGCAGGCCCCCTATCAGCTCGTTGGCTTTGGATTCGGCGCCTCACTGGTCGCGCTTTTCGCACAGCTGGGCGGCGGCATCTACACCAAAGCTGCCGATGTCGGCGCCGACCTGGTCGGCAAAGTCGAGGCCGGCATCCCCGAAGACGACCCGCGCAACCCGGCGGTCATCGCCGACCTGGTTGGCGATAACGTCGGCGACTGCGCGGGCCGTGGCGCGGACATCTTTGAATCCACCGCGGCGGAAAACGTCGGCGCCATGATTCTCGGCGCGGCTCTGTATCCAGTCTTCGGCATTAAAGGGATTCTCTTCCCGCTAGTCGTGCAGGCGATCAACCTCGTCGCCAGCATCGTGGGCGTCAGCATCGTTCACAGCGCGGAAACCGAAGACCCGATGCACGCCCTCAACCGGGGCTACTACGTCACCTCGCTGCTCGCGCTGGCCGGTTTTGCGGTGGCCGTCAAATACATGCTGAGTGGCCACTGGTGGCTGCTTGGCAGCGGGATCTGCGGCATTGTCACTTCGTTTCTTTTTGTGCGCATTACGGAGTACTACACCGAGACACGCTTTCGCCCGGTGCGTTCGATCGCAGACGCCTCTGACACCGGGCCGGCCACCAACATCATCACCGGCATCGCCGTGGGTTTGGAGACGCCAGCACTGCCCGTTCTCGTGATCGGAGCGGCGCTCTTGCTGAGTTACTATTTTGGCGTCCGCGGCCTCGAAGACGTCGCCGGTGTCAGCAATTACGCCAAGGGCATCTATGGCACCGCCATCGCAACGATGGGTATGCTTTCCTCGGCGGCCTACATCCTTGCCATGGATACGTTCGGGCCAATCACTGACAACGCCGGCGGCATCATCGAGATGTCAGACCAGCCGCATGCCGTCCGCGAAAAAACCGACCGTCTCGACGCCGCAGGCAACACGACCAAAGCGCTAACCAAGGGCTACGCTATCGGCTCCGCGTCGCTGGCCGCCTTCCTGCTCTTTTCCGCATATCTGGAGTCGATCCATTCGATCGTCGCCAACCGAGTCGCGGCAGCAGGCGAAATCCTTCCCGCCGGCTGGAGTTTTTCAAACGTGAATCTGGCCTCGGTGCCTGTCTTTGTCGGCGCGCTGCTGGGCGCCATGTTGACCTATCTCTTCTCGTCCCTGGCGATCAAGGCGGTTGGCCGCGCGGCGCAATATGTCATTGAGGACGTTCGTAGCCAGTTCTTGGAAAACCCTGGCATCATGGCCGGAACCTCCAAGCCGGACTATGGCCGATGTGTCCGCATCGTCACCACGGCGGCGCTGAAACAGATGATGGTTCCCGGCCTGCTCGCTGTGGCGATGCCGCTGCTGGTGGGCGTAAGCTTTCGGCACTTGAGCAGTCTCTTCAGCGTTCATCACGTAGGCGCGGTTCCAATGCTCCACGGCGAACCAATCAACCTGACCGGCGCCGAAGCAGTCGCTGGACTTCTAATGGTAGGGACGATCTCTGGAATCCTGCTGGCAATGTTCATGAACAACGCCGGCGGAGCCTGGGACAACGCCAAGAAGTACATCGAGACGGGGGCCCATGGCGGGAAACGTTCTGAAGCCCACAAGGCTGCCGTGGTTGGGGACACGGTTGGCGACCCGTTCAAAGACACCGCCGGCCCGTCACTGCATGTGCTGATCAAATTGCTCGCAACGGTGACGTTGGTGCTCGCGCCGCTGTTCGTCTAGTTGGTTCCCATTCCGACTCGGCGCAGTATGCTTGGACGGCTCGCCGAGCAAAGCTACAATAACAACAGTGGGCGAGTAGCTCAATTGGATAGAGCATCAGCCTTCTAAGCTGAGGGTTGTGGGTTCGATCCCCGCCTCGCCCACCATCTCTGCGTCAAGAGCAGGTGAGTGCAGTTCTGGTGTGGTCATTCTTGTGCGCTGTCCAAAATTCACACGCAGTGGGAGTGATAGCGATCAATGCATCGTGAGTATGAATTGCGCCTCCGCCGCATCCATTCGCTGGAAAACGTCAATTGAACCTCAATTCGGGGTAAATCCGGAACGACCCGAATCAGTCAGACCGCAGCCCGCACCGCCTCAGGTTCGAGTTTCTTGGGCGGGTCCTCATGATAGGTATGATCTTGGGCTGGTTAAGAATTTCAGGGGCCGTTGGTTCTTTCACAAGGTAATATAAAAGTTGTAATCCTAAAGCCACTGGATTGAGGAATTCATGCCATTAGAATTGGAAAATACTTACCTTGGCGGTGAAGTGTGCGTAATTGTGCCGAAAGTACTCGGCGATGACCGCGGGTTCTTTATGGAAACCTATCGCGCTGATAATTTTAGAGATATGGGCCTGCCTACCGAGTGGGTGCAAGACAATCATTCCCGATCGGCAAAGGGAGTGCTGCGCGGTCTTCACTTTCAGTGGGATCCTCCGATGGGTAAGCTCATGCGGGTAACCAATGGCGTCGCATTTCTGGTCGCGGTGGATATTCGCAAGGGATCGCCGACGCTGGGACAGTGGTTTGGCTTGGAGGTTTCAGCAGAAAATAAGAAGCAGGTGTGGGCCCCCTACGGCTTCGCACGGGGCTTCTGCGCGCTCACCGACGGCTGCGAAGTGCAATACAAGTGTACGGGTGTTTACTCCTCCAAGGGAGAATCCGGTATATACTATGGAGACCCAGCACTCAACATCGATTGGCCGATTCGCGACGTTCATCCCTCTGAGAAAGATAAGAACGCTCAGACTCTGTCGCAGTGGTTGGCGTCGCCACTCTCGGAAAACATTGTATATACGTCCCCTATCTAAACCGACTAAAAGGAGAAATAATTTGCGAATTCTGATCGCTGGTGGCGCAGGCTACGTAGGTAGCGCTCTCATTCCGAAATTGCTCGAACGGGGATACGAGATCGACGTTTGCGACCTGTTCTGGTTTGGCAGTTATCTCGATCCCAAAGTTGGCATTCTTAACAAGGACATTCTTGATATTCAGACCTCAGATCTAAAAGGTTACGATCAGGTAATTTTTCTCGCCGGCCTTTCCAACGATCCGATGGCAGACTTCTCTCCCAGCAAGAATTTCATATTCAACGCCGCAGCTCCAGCTCACCTCGCATACACCGCTAAGAAGGCAAACGTCTCCCGCTTTATCTACGCCAGTTCGTGCTCAGTCTATGGCTATACCGAGAACGAGTTATTCGATGAAGATCGGCCCGTCAGTTCCTCGTACCCCTATGGCATCTCGAAATTGCAGGGTGAGAGAGCCGTACTGCAGATGCAGGACGAAACCTTTTCAGTGATCGCGCTCCGCAAAGGAACGGTCTCTGGATATAGCCCGCGCATGCGCTTGGACCTGCTGGTGAACACCATGTTCAAGACCGCTATGAAGGAGGGAGTCATTCGCGTAAGCAATCCGGCAATCTGGCGACCATATCTCGCCATTGAGGACGCCACCATGGCTTACACGCGCTCCGTCGAGGCCAATGCACGACTGTCGGGAATCTTCAATATTGCCTCTGGCAATGCGACGCTGGGGGAAATTGCGGACCAAGTTCAGGCCACCTTGCAGGAAGAATTGGGCGACAAGGTCCGGATGGAAATCAATCATATTGTGGACGTGCGCAACTACAAGGTTTCCATTGAGCGGGCAAGGAATGTCTTAAGCTTCCATCCCACTCACAACGTGAGTTCGATCGTCCGAAGCCTGATTGCGAACAGGCCACGATTCAGCGATTGGGATAACCCGCAGTATTACAACATCCAGGTGTTCAAAGAGCGTGAGTCAACCAGCGAACTGGAGTTGTCAAAGAGCGGGGGAAAATAACGATCATGAAGATTGCCGTGCTGGGTGCAAACGGACAGCTGGGCAGCGACGTTTGCGCAGCCTTTGAAAAACATGGCGACTCGGTCGTGAAACTCACACACGCGGATATCGAGATTTCTTCAAAGGTTTCCGTAGATTCGGTGCTAGACGGTATAGAACCGGATTTAGTGGTCAATACGGTAGCCATGCACCACGTGGAGAAGTGCGAAGCCGATCCGTCGGGCTCCTTTAGCGTTAATGGGATCGGAGCCCGAAATGTTGCTCAATGGACCTGCGAACACGGTGCCGTTCTCGCTTATATCAGTACAGACTACGTCTTCGGCGGGGATCGGCATTCCCCTTACCTGGAAACGGATTTGCCCACACCGCTAAATGTATACGGCATTACCAAGCTGGCCGGTGAGCAGTTCTCCGCTAACGGCAACCCGAAGCACTTTGTCTTGCGGGTCTCAGGGATATACGGCCTGCAGCCATGCAGAGCCAAGGGAGGTGCAAACTTCGTCGAACAAATGCTCAAGCTTGCGCGTGAACGCGAGGAGCTGCGGGTAGTCGATGACGAATACGTCTCTCCAACGCCGACCGCTCAGATAGCAGACCAGTTGGTGAAACTGAGCAGGACAGATGCTTATGGCCTCTACCATGCCACGACGGAAGGTAGTTGCTCCTGGTATGAGTTCGCGGCGGAGATCTTTGCTCTTTCGGGGATCAAAATAAGGCTTGAAAAGGCCCGTCCCGGTGAGTTCCCGGCCAAGGTACCCCGGCCTAAATACTCGGTGTTGGAAAACGCAGGACTAAAGGCAAGGTCGCTGAACGTCTTCACCGACTGGCGTCAGGGACTGCGGGGCTATCTGGCGGCCCGCAAAGGCTCTTAATCTTCCTTGATCGCTCCATCCAAGTAACGCACTAGCTGCTAAGTATTTGAATTGGTCTGCTCTACATCAGGGGGCGGCATACATCGTGTCATCCGGTCACTATCAGATTGCCATCATAGGCGCTGGAATTGTTGGTTTGGCGACGGCCCTGGAGCTAAGCCGCTCACACCCTGGTTCGTCACTTCTCGTCCTCGAAAAAGAGGACCGCGTGGCCGCTCATCAAACCGGCCACAACAGCGGCGTAATCCACTCAGGGATCTACTACAAGCCGGGCTCGGACAAAGCGCGCATGTGCGTGCAAGGGTCGTCGGAGATGGTGCAGTTTTGCCGCGAGCACAATTTGCCCCACGATATCTGCGGCAAGCTTATCGTCGCAACAAGTGCGAACGAACTGCCCGGCCTGGAGGAACTCTATCGCCGCGGAGTGGCCAACGGTGTCCCCGGAGTTCGAAAGCTGAGCGGCCAAGAGATTCGGGAAATCGAACCTCACGCCGTCGGGCTTGAGGGAATATTGGTGCCGGGCGCCGGAATCACCGACTACAGTCTTGTCTGTAAAAAGATGGCTGAGATCATCGCCAGCCGCGGCACGCTAAAGCTGAGTTCGCGTGTTGCCGGAATCAAGCGTGAGGGCGGCAAGACAGTCATCGAGACATCTTCGGGGATATACACCGCCGACTATGTAATCAATTGCGCTGGCCTTCAGAGCGATATCGTCAGCAGGATGGCGGGAGCAGACCTGGACTTGAGAATTGTTCCCTTTCGAGGCGAGTATTACGAGATTGCTCCAGAACGGGCTTCTCTGGTACGTAGCCTCATATATCCGGTTCCCGATCCGCGGTTTCCCTTTCTCGGAGTGCACTTTACCCGCAAGATCCATGGCGGCGTGGAGGCAGGTCCGAATGCAGTGCTGGCGTTTAAGCGTGAGGGTTATCGACGCACTTCGCTCAGTATTTCCGACAGCCTCGACATCGCAACGTTTGGCGGCTTTTGGATCATGGCCGGCAAAATGTGGAAGAGCGCGCTGGGAGAGTATTACCGCTCCTGGAGTAAGGGCGCTTTCCTGAGAGCGTTGCAGAAGCTTTTGCCCGAACTAAAAGCCGAAGATCTCAAGCCTGGCGGTTCAGGGGTGCGAGCGCAAGCCATTGAGAAAACCGGCCGGCTGGTCGACGATTTCAGATTCGCGCAAACAGAGGGTATGTTGCATGTTTGCAATGTGCCCTCGCCCGCAGCCACGGCGTCGCTCGTCATAGGCAGAGAGATCGTGCGTAAGGTAGAGCGAGCATTCCCCGCTTTGGTGCACTGAGTTGCACCCGTAAGATAGTTGGCGTTGCAAGATCCGACGGCTCCCCCCGGCTGTGTAATCTTCGCCCAAGCCAATCCCGCACTTTGAATATCACGGCCGCACCACTCGCGGCTTAAGCGCTTAACCTTTCACTTATCGTTGATTACTCGACGCGATTCTGCATGCCCGCCGAGTCCTATGATTATTACCTTCGTTATAGGTAAATCAAAATTACTCCTTTCTAAGGAAACATCTTGGTCTAGATTTGAGTGAGCATTTGAACCACTACACCTCCAGGGGCTTGTATCAAGGACAGCTCTGGAGTTTTGAAGTAGTTAGCGCAGCACTAATCAACTTATGGTCTGAGCTGTTTGGTTCATATTGCTGTCGGGGAAAAAGATCCAGTGCCGGGGGGCCTGACTCTTATGTATTGCATTTTTTGTTCACTGCAGAACTCTGCCTTGCGGGCCACTCGTCGGACGCTAATCAACCTCTTCTTATGCATCTTGACCGGTTCAGCAATCTTCACACCGTGCATGCTGGGACAGACGAATCCAGTTCCAACGGTTACCTCCGCGAACCCGAGCCAGGCCGTGGCCGGGGCTACGGTTTCAATTACGTTGACCGGCACTGGATTCGTATCAGGGACGGCCATCCTTGTGAACGGCACGGCAGTGCCAGCTACCTATCAGTCCGCCACGAAGATGATCGCCCAGGTAACTGCGCCGGCCGGCTCGACCAGCAATCTTGCTGTCACCGGTCAGAATCCGGCGCCGGGTGGAGGAACCAGCGCTACCGCTTACCAGCTGGGCGCGGCAAGCATGCAATTGACCGCCACCGATCCGGACGGGACCAATACCGGGACGGCGCGGCTGGGTGTTCCGGTGAACTTCTCCACCGTGTGCAATGATACGGCTAGCTCGGTCCGGGGATGGAGCCTTCAAGGCGCCGGGCATCTCTCGGTCAGCGGATATGTGGCGACCTACACGCCGCCATCAACGATGCCCGCTAGCTCCTCCGTAACGGTGACCGCTTACCTAAGCAATGTGCCTGCGGTGACGACCTCCTACACCTTTACACTGGTCAATCCAGTGCCAAGTGTGAGCTCCGCGACACCAACCCAGCTGCTCACCGGCGGAACGCAGACCGTGACGCTGACCGGAGCAGGCTTTGTCTCGGGCACCACCGTGCTCCTCAACGGCACCGCCCTCCCTACTACTTACGTCAGCTACACCCAGGCGACGGTTCAGGTGCCGGTAGCGGCCAATGCGACCGGCACTCTGATCCTGCAGCTTCAAAATCCTGGCTCTGGCGGTCCTGCCGTGTCCTATTCCTTGCCGATAGCAGTCGATTCGATTGCTTTGGCTCCAACAACGCAAACCGGGCCAGTGGTCGCGCTGGGCGGCAGCCTCACAATGGGCGCCACGGTAAGCGGCTCCGTATCGACTGCGGTGACCTGGGGTGTAACCGGAGACGGGACAATTTCAAGTACCGGTACTTATGTTGCTCCGGCTGCTCTCTCGACCGGGAGCGCAGTGATAACGGCAGCATTAACGTCCAACCCTGCAGTCACCGCATCCTATCCGTTAACTCTTGTCAATCCTCTGCCCGTGCTTACATCCGCCAGTCCGAGCCAGGCCGTCGCCGGCGCGACGGCCTCAATTACTCTGACGGGTACTGGGTTCGTATCAGGGACGACTATCCTTGTGAATGGAGCTGCGGTTCCTACTACTTATCAGTCTGCAACGTCCGTCGTCGCCCAGATCACTGCCCCAGCTGGCGCAGCCAGCAATCTTGCGGTCACTGCTCAGAACCCCGCGCCAGGTGGAGGAACCAGCGCTACCGCTTACCAGCTGGGCACGGCAAGCATGCAATTGACCGCCACCGATCCGGACGGGACAAATACCGGCACGGCGCGGCTGGGAGTTCCGGTGAGCTTCTCCACCGTGTGCAATGATACGGCTAACACGGTCCGGGGATGGAGCCTTCAAGGCGCCGGGACCCTCTCGGTCAGCGGATATGTGGCGACCTACACGCCGCCATCAACGATGCCCGCTAGCTCCTCCGTAACGGTGACCGCTTACCTAAGCAATGTGCCTGCGGTGACGACCTCCTACACCTTTACACTGGTCAATCCAGTGCCAAGTGTGAGCTCCGCGACACCAACCCAGCTGCTCACCGGCGGAACGCAGACCGTGACGCTGACCGGAGCAGGCTTTGTCTCGGGCACCACCGTGCTCCTCAACGGCACCGCCCTCCCTACTACTTACGTCAGCTACACCCAGGCGACGGTTCAGGTGCCGGTAGCGGCCAATGCGACCGGCACTCTGATCCTGCAGCTTCAAAATCCTGGCTCTGGCGGTCCTGCCGTGTCCTATTCCTTGCCGATAGCAGTCGATTCGATTGCTTTGGCTCCAACAACGCAAACCGGGCCAGTGGTCGCGCTGGGCGGCAGCCTCACAATGGGCGCCACGGTAAGCGGCTCCGTATCGACTGCGGTGACCTGGGGTGTAACCGGAGACGGGACAATTTCAAGTACCGGTACTTATGTTGCTCCGGCTGCTCTCTCGACCGGGAGCGCAGTGATAACGGCAGCATTAACGTCCAACCCTGCAGTCACCGCATCCTATCCGTTGACTTTTCTCGACCCGCCACCCGTGCTTAACACCGCTAACCCGACTCAGGCATTAGCTGGCTCCGCGACCTCGATTACCTTGACGGGTGCCGGGTTCGTGCCGGCCACCGTCATCCTTGTGAATGGGGCTGCGGTTCCTGCTACTTATCAATCCGCAACGACGATCATCGCCCAGATAACTACCCCAGCCGGGGCCACGGGGAACCTCGCCATCCAGGCTCAGAACCCAGCGCCCGGGGGAGGAACCAGCTCGACCCTTCAACTAAGTGTCGCAAGTCTGCAATTGACCGCAACTGATCCGGACGGGACGAATACCGGCACGGCGCGGCTGAGTGTTCCGTTGAGCTTCTCCACGGTCAATACGGATACAGCTCACCAAGCCCAATCGTGGACTCTGCAAGGCGCCGGAAGCCTCTCGTACAGCGGGACCAACAACGTGAACGCTACCTATACGCCGCCGACAACAATGCCCGCGAACCCCACCGTTACTATCACCACTTACTTAAGCGCTTTGCCAGCATTGACCACCTCCTACACCTTCACACTGGTCAATCCAGTGCCGACGATTTCATCCGCCAGCCCGAGCCAGGCCGTGGCCGGGGCCACGGTTCCAATCACGTTGACCGGCACTGAATTCCTTTCAGGTACGGTCATCCTGGTAAATGGCGTGGCAGTGCCGGCTACCTATCAGTCCGCCACGACGATGATCGCCCAGATAACTGCCCCGGCCGGCTCGACCAGCAACCTTGCTGTCACGGCTAAGAATCCCACACCTGGTGGAGGGACCAGCGCCACAGCCTACCAGCTGGGCACGGCAAACATGCAATTAACCGCCACCGATCCGGACGGGACCAATACCGGCACGGCGCGGCTGGGTGTTCCGGTGAACTTCTCCACCGTGTGCAATGATACGGCTCATACGGTCCGGGGGTGGAGCCTCCAAGGCGCCGGGCATCTCTCGGTCAGCGGATATGTGGCGACCTACACGCCGCCATCAACGATGCCCGCTAGCTCCTCCGTAACGGTGACCGCTTACTTAAGCAGTGTGCCGGCGGTGACGACCTCCTACACCTTTACACTGGTTAATCCAGTACCGACGGTTAGCTCAGTGACGCCGACCCAATTGCTCAGCGGCGGAAGCCAGACGCTGACCCTGACGGGCTCGGAGTTTATGCCAGGAACTACGGTGACGCTGAACGGGACGTCTTATCCGATCGTTTACGTCGACTACAACGACGCCACTGCCCAGGTTACGGTGGCGCCTAATGCGGCAGGCACACTGACTCTACAGATCCAAAATCCAGCTCCAGGGGGCGGAAGCTCGACCTTCACCGAGAGTGTCATCCCCAACTCTATTTCCTTGTCTGCGACGAATTCGGACGGCTCCTCCAATGCCGGAACAGCGATATTGTGGGGCCAGATGGATATGTCCGCGACGGTGACCGGCTCCATGCAGACGGCCGTCAACTGGAGCGTGACCGGGGCGGGATCGATCACGCCTGCCGGCGTTTACAGTGCGCCGACCGCAATGCCGGCTAGCCGGTCAGTGACCATCCAGGCGGCGCTGGCGTCCAATCCGGCGATTACCTCCTCGTATGCGCTCACTATCATCAATCCCTCCCCCGCCATCAGCGCCGCCAGTCCCACGGCCGTGGCCGCCGGCACAACCACGGCGGTCACGCTGACCGGAACCGGCTTTGTGCCGTCCACGGTTATCCAGGTGAATGGCGTAGTGGTACCTTCCACCTACGTGACGCAGCACTCTATCGTGGCCCAGATCACCCCCGGCGCCAACGCGACCGGCAATCTTCAGGTGCAGGCCTCCACATCCACTTTCACCGGAGGGGTGAGCGATTTCTTCGATGTTGCGGTCCTCACGCCTACCTCTGCGACGGCGGCGGCACGGCTGCTCGACCAGACGACCTTCGGACCAACGACCGCCTTGATCCAGCATGTCCAGCAGGAAGGTGTTACCGCGTGGCTGGCCGAGCAGTACGCTACCCCACAGACCGTCTTGCCGGTCGTCCCGGCTACTCTTCCTTCGGTTTGTCCGAACGATGCAGAACAATGCACCGAATCGGAGTGGTGGCAGACCGTGCTTACCGGCAACGACCAATTGCGGCAGCGGGTTGCGTTCGCTCTAAGCGAACTTTTCGTGATCTCCCAGGATTCGATGCCCGGCTGGGAGGTGCAGTATTATGCAAACCTGCTGGCCACCGATGCCTTCAGCAACTGGTACACGATCATGAACGACGTGACCCTTTCGCCGGCGATGGGAGTTTACCTCAACATGTTCAACAGCGCCAAACCAACCGGGACGTTGATCGCCAACGAAAACTTCGCCCGCGAGAACATGCAGTTGTTCAATCTTGGTCTCGATCTGATCAACCAGGACGGAACGCTGCAACTGGACGGGAATGGCAACCCCATCCCGGCCTACACCGAGGCACAGGTGGAGGCATTCTCCCGCGCCTTCACGGGGTGGACCTCGGCTAACCCGGACGGTTCCACACCCACGACTCTTATTGGCCTCAACAACTTCTATCACCAAATGGTCGCCGTCGAGTCCCAGCACGATGAGAATCCCAAGACCCTGCTAAACGGGACGACCCTGCCCGCAGGCCAGACCGCCGAGGAGGACCTTGCCGGGGCGATGACCAATGTATTCGAGCACCCCAACTTGCCGCCGTTCGTATGCAAGCAACTGATCCAGCACCTGGTGAAGAGCAATCCCAGCCCCGAGTATGTATCGCGCGTGGCCGCGGTCTTCATCAATGACGGCGCCAATGTCCGCGGCGACATGCAGGCCGTATTGACCGCCATCTTCACCGATCCCGAGGCGCGGGCCGGCGACACGGCTCAACAGGCGAGCGATGGCCACCTGCGCGAACCGATCCTCTATCTGACCGGGGTGATGCGCGGTCTGGGTTACGTCAACGTCGATCCCAACAACTATTACTGGTACTTGTCGAACCGCACCGATGTACTTGGCGAGATACCCTACGAGTCTCCGGCGGTCTTCAACTTCTTCCCGATTGGCTACGTGATTCCGGGCACGACCCTTAGTGGCCCCGAGTTCGGCCTGGAAAACACCGGCAGCGTCGCCGACGGGCTTACTCTGGCCAACAAGCTTGTTACCAATGACATCATAGGCTTCAATGTCGACTTGAGCGCGACCAGCCCTCTGGGTCAGATACTGGCTTCGCAGGGACCGGCAGCGCTGGTGAATGCGCTCAGCGGGCTCTTCCTCTATCAAACTATGGATCCCAACACATCGTTGGCGATTACGAATGAGATCACGCCGATGTCCAACAATCCGGATGCGCAGCTGAGGGTGGCTGCATACCTTACCATTACCTCGTCGGAGTACAAGATCTTGCACTAAACCGTTGTTAGGTGAAACTGGCTATCGCCGCCATCTGCTGATCTACCCTCCTCAGATGGCGGCAGCAGCTTGAAACATCGCATGAATCAGTCGGCTGTAGTGGCTGTAATGTTTTCAGCTTCTCTAACCAGCGAGAGCAAGAAATTCTCGGATTGGGCTTTCTTGCACTGCTCCTTGGCCGCTGTTTCATTTAGACTTGGGCAAGCAAATCTGAAAATCACTGCGGCTCTTAGGGACAGGCTTCGGACGGGTATCCAAACCGCTCGGGAGTTTGCAGGCGTTCACCCAGCACCAACTTGACTTGTGATCTTATCTGTTTGGTTCATCTCGGCGTCGGGGAAGATCCAGTGCCGGGGGGCCTGACCTATGTATTGCAATCCTTCTTCACAGCAGAAGTCTGTTTTGCGCGCTACTCGCCAGACGCTAATCCACCTGTTCTTATTTGTCTTTACTGGATTCGTCGTTTTCACACCGTGGGCGCTCGGAGCGAATAATCCAGTACCAGGAATTACATCCGCCGACCCGGCCCAGGCCGTGGCCGGGGCTACGGTTCCAATCACATTCACCGGTACTGGCTTCGTATCGGGGACGACCATCCTTGTGAATGGCACGGCAGTGCCAGCTACCTATCAGTCCGCCACGACGATGATCGCCCAGGTAACTGCTCCGGGTGGCTCGACCAGCAATCTTGCCGTCATGGCTAAGAATCCCACGCCGGGTGGAGGTACTAGCGCTACTGCCTACCAGCTGGGCGCGGCAAACATGCACTTGACCGCAACCGATCCGGACGGGACGAATACCGGCACGGCGCGGCTGGGAGTTCCGGTGAACCTCTCCACAGAGTGCAATGATACGGCCGATGCTGTCCGAGGGTGGACTCTGCAAGGTGCCGGGCATCTCTCGATCAGCGGGTATGTCGCTACCTACATACCGCCGTCAACGATGCCCGCTAATCGCACTGTAACGGTCACCGCTTACTTGCAGAACTTGCCGGCTGTGACGAAGTCCTATACCTTTACGCTGGTCAATCCGGTGCCGACGATTACCTCCGCCAGCCCGAGCCAGGCCATGGCCGGGGCCACGGTTCCAATCACGTTGACCGGCACTGAATTCCTTTCAGGTACGGTCATCCTGGTAAATGGCGTGGCAGTGCCGGCTACCTATCAGTCCGCCACGACGATGATCGCCCAGATAACTGCCCCGGCCGGCTCGACCAGCAACCTTGCTGTCACGGCTAAGAATCCCACACCTGGTGGAGGGACCAGCGCCACAGCCTACCAGCTGGGCACGGCAAACATGCAATTAACCGCCACCGATCCGGACGGGACCAATACCGGCACGGCGCGGCTGGGTGTTCCGGTGAACTTCTCCACCGTGTGCAATGATACGGCTCATACGGTCCGGGGGTGGAGCCTCCAAGGCGCCGGGCATCTCTCGGTCAGCGGATATGTGGCGACCTACACGCCGCCATCAACGATGCCCGCTAGCTCCTCCGTAACGGTGACCGCTTACTTAAGCAGTGTGCCGGCGGTGACGACCTCCTACACCTTTACACTGGTTAATCCAGTACCGACGGTTAGCTCAGTGACGCCGACCCAATTGCTCAGCGGCGGAAGCCAGACGCTGACCCTGACCGGCTCGGGGTTTATGCCAGGAACGACGGTGACCCTGAACGGGACGTCTTATCCGATCGTTTACGTCGACTACAACGACGCCACTGCCCAGGTTACAGTGGCGGACAACGCCAAAGGTACTCTAACTTTGCAGGTTCACAATCCGGCTCCAGGGGGCGGAAGCTCGACCTTCACCGAAAGCGTCATCCCCAACTCTATTTCCTTGTCTGCGACGAATTCGGACGGCCCCTCCAATGCCGGAACAGCGATATTGTGGGGCCAGATGGACATGTCCGCAACGGTGAACGGCTCGATGCTGACGGCCGTCAACTGGAGCGTGACCGGGGCGGGATCCATCACGCCTGCCGGCGTTTACAGTGCGCCGACCGCAATGCCGACTAGCCGGTCAGTGACCATCCAGGCGGCGCTGGCATCCAATCCGGCGATTACTTCCTCGTATGCGCTCACTATCATCAATCCCTCCCCTGCCATCAGCGACGCCAGTCCTACCGCCGTACCCGCCGGGACAACTACGGCGGTCACGCTCACCGGGACCGGCTTTGTGCCGTCCACGGTTATCCAGGTGAATGGCGTAGTGGTACCTTCCACCTACGTGACGCAGCAATCTATCGTGGCCCAGATCACCCCCGACGCCAACGCTACCGGCAAACTTCAGGTGCAGGCCTCCACGTCCACTTTCACCGGAGGGGAGAGCGATTTCTTTGATGTTGCCGTCCTCACGCCCATCTCCGCGACGGCGGCGGCACGGCTGCTCGATCAGACGACCTTCGGACCAACGACCGCCCTGATCCAGCACGTCCAGCAGGAAGGTGTTACCGCGTGGCTGGCCGAGCAGTACGCTACCCCGCAAACTTTTCTGCCAGTCATCCCGATTACTCTTCCATCAGTTTGCCCGAGCGATGCGGAACAATGCACCGAATCGGAGTGGTGGCAGACCGTGCTTACCGGTGACGACCAACTGCGACAGCGGGTTGCCTTCGCCCTAAGTGAGCTTTTCGTGATCTCCCGGAGTTCGATGACCGGCCAAGAGGTGCAGTACTATGCAAACCTGCTGGCCACCGATGCCTTCAGCAACTGGTACACGATCATGAACGACGTGACCCTGTCGCCGGCGATGGGAGTTTATCTCAATATGTTCAACAGCGCCAAGCCAACTGGGACGTTGATCGCCAACGAAAACTTCGCCCGCGAGAACATGCAGTTGTTCAATCTTGGTCTCGATCTGATCAACCAGGACGGAACGCTGCAACTGGACGGGAATGGCAACCCCATCCCGGCCTACACCGAGGCACAGGTGGAGGCATTCTCCCGCGCCTTCACGGGGTGGACCTCGGCTAACCCGGACGGTTCCACACCCACGACTCTTATTGGCCTCAACAACTTCTATCACCAAATGGTCGCCGTCGAGTCCCAGCACGATGAGAATCCCAAGACCCTGCTAAACGGGACGACCCTGCCCGCAGGCCAGACCGCCGAGGAGGACCTTGCCGGGGCGTTGACCAATGTATTCGAGCACCCCAACCTGCCGCCGTTCGTATGCAAGCAACTGATCCAGCACCTGGTGAAGAGCAATCCCAGCCCCGAGTATGTATCGCGCGTGGCCGCGGTCTTCATCAACGACGGCGCCAATGTTCGCGGCAATATGCAGGCCGTGTTGACCGCCATCTTCACCGATCCCGAGGCGCGGGCCGGCGATACGGCTCAGCAGGCGAGCGACGGCCACTTGCGCGAGCCGATCCTCTATCTGACCGGAGTGATGCGCGGCCTGGGCTACGTCAACGTCGATCCCAACAACTTCTATTGGTATTTGTCGGTTCGTAGCGGCCACCTCGGCGAGATCCCTTACGAGTCTCCGTCAGTCTTCAACTTCTTCCCGATTGGCTACGTGATTCCGGGCACGACCCTTAGTGGCCCCGAGTTCGGCCTGGAAAACACCGGCAGCGTCGTCGACCGGCTAACTCTGGCCAACGAACTTGTTACCAACGACATCATAGGCTTCAATGTCGACTTGAGCGCGACCAGCCCTCTGGGTCAGATACTGGCTTCGCAGGGACCGGCAGCGCTGGTGAATGCGCTCAGCGGACTCTTCCTATATGGGACCATGGACTCTGACACGGCTCTCGCGATCAAGAATGAGATCAAGTCGATGTCCAACAATCCGGATGCGCAGCTGAGGGTGGCTGCATACCTTACCGTTACATCGTCGGAGTACAAGATCTTGCACTAAACTCTGCTTACATGAAACGGCCATTGCCGCCATCTGCCGATCTACCCTCCTCAGATGGCGGCAGCAGCTTGGAACATTCGGTGAAATAGGCTGCCACTTGAGCCTACTGATCAGCCCCTGCATGAGCCACGCGCAGCCTCCACTCGTCCCCTTCCAAGCGAACACGCAGACATTCTGGCCGTAACCCGGCTCCGATTGCAAACCGAAGTAACTGGACTCCACTGGCTGCGCGTGGAATCAGGCACTGGGTGTTAACCAGCATCAAATTATTTTCTTTACCATATATTACCCATATGGCATTATATTTCTTGTAAATATTTACTAAAACAATATAATCGCTGCCTGCTCGTAAATCGAAATGCACTTCAGTCACCAGTTTTCCTGAAGAATCTTCTTGCGGAAATCTCGGTACAGAACCCATAATGGGGTAATACATAGTCACCGCATCCGTAGAATGACCGAGCCAAGAATAGGTCGACCGATTTGGGTAGTCCAGCGTAAACCAACAGAAGGTGCTGCTATAGGGTCCAATGCGGTCTTGTGACTCAAAGGGCGAAGCTATGTCCGGATCAATTGCTTTTCCAGGCGAATGCTGCACCAGCGGCGGGGATTCTGCCGCATCCTCGCAGGCCACGTCTACTGTCCAGAATGTCAATTGGTATGCGGTTTGGACCAGGTCGCGACACGAGAAGGTGGTATCTAGTAGACTTTCCGCGCTCCGCGTCTCGCACTATTTGCCGTTATCTTCCGAGGTGCGGCAATGGAGCGACCGCAGGCAGGTAACCAATGTTCCATTGTTTCCGGGCTATCTTTTCATACAGATTGACCCGCTGAGCAAGGCCACGCCCATTGTGTTGACGACGCCGGGCGTCATTGGAATTCTCGGAAACGCGAGGGGCCCTCTGCCAATTCCGTGCACTGAGATAGAGTCGGTACGCTGGCTTCTGGAATACGGGGTGCCGTGTTCCTCTCAGCCCCTCTTAAGCAGGGGAGATCAGGTTCGCGTAGTCCGCGGGCCATTGACGGGCATAGTGGGAAGCTTGATACGGGTCGGCTCGAAATTTCAGCTGATCATATCAATCGAATTGATCGGGCGATCGGTGGCAGTAACCGTCGCTGAGAGCGATGTTGAACATTTTGCGAAAAGCTCCGCGCCATCGTTGGTAAATTAACTAGTCGACAATCCCGCCCAAGTTACCAGATTGGGCACCGATCATATCCATTATCAAATTAATAACTTTATCTGACTGATATCTACCCTGTAAGATATCTATAGAAGTTCAAACATTCAATCTTATTCATAATCGATATCTTCGCGATGAGGACTAATTTTGCAGACAATCAGTGGAGCTGTGAGCAGACAGAGCGCTGGGGGTTCCTGGGACATTCGCATCCTTCTCGGACGCATTCTAGGCGTAGCGGGACTCTTCGCCTTCGCGTTAGCGGGAAGTAGCGCCGCAGCGCAGGTGAATGTCCTCACTTCTCACAATGACATTGCGCGGACCGGCCAGAACCTTAATGAGACCATCCTGACGCCCTCAAATGTCAATTCAAGCCAATTCGGCAGGCTCTTTTCGCAACCAGTGACCGGTTCGATTTTCGGCCAACCGCTCTACGCCTATCAAGTCGCTATTCCGGGCAAAGGTACGCACAATGTCCTATACGTAGCCACTGGAAGTGGAAGTAACGGGTCGGAGGAGCCGGTTCTAGGAGACGACGTGTACGCGTTCGATGCGGACACCAATGGCGGGGCTAACGCGACTCCTCTCTGGCATACGTCACTGCTGACCAGCACGGCCTCTGTACCGGAATTCGGCGTGATTGGGACGCCGGTGATCGATCTGGGTTCCCAGACGATGTACCTGGTCAGTTCCGAACTGCAGGGTGCTACCCCGATCTATCGGTTTCACGCGCTCGACATCACAAGCGGCGCGGAGAAGTTCGGCGGGCCCCTACTGATTCAGGCTTCGGTTCCGGGCACCGGCGTTGGGAGTGCCGGAGGGATCCTGACATTTAACGCCTCTTACGAATATCAGCGACCCGGCCTGCTTTTCCTGAATGGCATTGTGTATGTCTCATTCGGCTCAGTCAGCGATCAGGGCCCCTGGCACGGCTGGCTTTTCTCGTTTGGGCTAAAACCAGGGACGCAGACCCTGCAGCAAATCGATACATTTTGCACCACGCCGAACGGTATGGGGGGCGGCTTCTGGATGGGCGGGGCGGGCTTGGTAGCCGAGGTTTACAACTCGGCAAAGCCCTATGGCAGAATGTTCATTTCCACCGGAAACGGCTCATACGGGATCAATGCGCCAACTGTCTCGGGTGAACCCTACAGTAGTCCAGCAAATGAATACAGCATGAGCGTGTTAGATTTGGACCTGACCGGTGGGGTCATGACCGTCGAAGACGGATTCGCGCCTTTCAACGAGGCCACGCTCGACGCCCAGGACGGCGATCTCGGCTCAGGCGGCCCGGTCTTGCTTCCCACCCAGACCTTGGCTTCGGGAAAGGTTTTGCATCCGCTGCTACAGATCGGCAAATCCGGAATGGTTTACATTCTCGACCGGGACAACAATACCGATGGCAGCAATAACCCGGCGACGGAATACTCTCCGGCTGGCCTGGGCGGTTTCAACGCGAGCGGCGATCAGAACGTGCAGGAAGTGCAGACGCCAATCACCCCTGGCGCAAATTGGGGCGCGGGCGTTTGGGGCACCGAAGCATACTGGAACAACAATATCTACTCCGGCGGTACTCTAGCATCGGCGAGTAACAACCTCACCGCCTATTCTTTCACCAATGGCGTACTCTCGGCGGCACCGACCAGCGAAACCCCCGATCTATTCTCATACGCCGGCCCTACTCCGTCGGTTTCCGCCAACGGCACGACCAACGGCATTCTGTGGGCGCTCCGGACAGGCGCCTCTGTCGAAACTCCAGGCGTCCTGTTGGCCTATGACGCGACCAACCTGGCCAACCGGTTATATTCATCCAGCACTAACTTGATCCAGGACGCTCTCGGCAATGCAAAGGAATTTGCGGTACCGACAATCGCCAATGGCAAGGTCTATGTGGGGGCGCAGGGCCAGGTCAGTATTTACGGATTGCTGGGCGCCACGCCGGTGGCACCTAGTCCGGTGATCAACCCCGGCTCCGGTACCTTCAGCACGCCGCCGGCGGTAACGATCACCGATTCCCTTGACGGGGCGACCATTTACTACACCACAGACGGTTCGATTCCAAACAGCAGTTCGCCGGTTTATCAGAGCACCAGTCCGCCGGTGGTCTCTGCCAATGAAACGGTCACCGCGATTGCCAGCGCAACCGGATATCTCTTGAGTGCGCCCGCGTCAGCGACCTATGAATCGACGAGCACTCCCGCCAATCCGGTCTTCTCCCTGGCCGTTGGGAGCTACATAGGAGCACAGACGCTGACCATTACCGATAGCACTCCGGGCGCGGTCATCTATTACACTGTCGACGGGCCCGCACCCACTTCCGCCTCGGCGGTCTACACCCAGCCGATTTCGATTACCGCTTCGGAGGTGGTGCAGGCGGTTGCCATCGCCCCAGGTTCCTTCGCCAGCTCGGTGATCAGCGCGGCCTACACGGTTCAACCGGTCGGCACGATCAGCTTCCCCGAGGGCTTTACCCTGGCCCAGGGGCCGATGCAGTTTAACGGCACCACCGACCTGGACGACTTCCGCCTGCAACTGACCAACGGCGGCACGTATGAGGCTGGCAGCACCTTCTATGCGACTCCAGTCAATATTCAGCAGTTCACGACTCAATTTACCTTCCAATTGTCCAACCCAGCCGCCGACGGGATTACCTTCGCCATCCAGAATAACGGCCCAACCGCAGTTGGCGGGAACGGAGGAAGCCTCGGTTACGCGGGTATTCCCAACAGCGTCGCCATCAAGTTTGACCTGTACAGCAATGCGGGCGAGGGGCCGAACTCCACTGGCCTTTACATCAATGGCGCAGCGCCAACCGTTCCCGCCATTAACCTCACTGGGACCGGGATCGATCTGCATAGCGGGGACTACTTCAACGCCACAATCACCTATGACGGAGCCAACCTCACTCTTACTTTGACCGACGGACTTACGTTAGCGACTTGGTCCAATACCTGGGTGATCAATATTCCCGCAATTGTGGGCGGCAATACCGCGTATGTCGGCTTCACCGGCGGCACCGGCGCGCTCACCGCAAGCCAGAAGCTCACCTACTGGACATATGTTCCCGGCCCCCCTGTTCCCACCTACCCGACCGGATTCAATGGAGCCGGGATGGTCCTGAATGGCGGCGCCGCATTGAGTGGGACCCGGCTACGTCTGACTGACGGCAACCCGAACGAAGCGCGCAGCGCATATTTTGCTACCCCGGTGAATATCCAGCAGTTCAATACCAGCTTCAACTTCCAGCTCACGGATGCGACCGCAGACGGCTTCACCTTCACCATCCAGGGAGAAGGTCCCACGGCCGTGGGCCCAACTGGAGGTAGCCTGGGTTATCAGGGCATCACTAACAGCCTGGCTGTCAAGTTCGACATATTCAGCAACATCGGTGAGGGGTCGGATTCTACCGGACTCTACCTCGACGGTGCACAGCCGACGCTTCCCGCTATCAACCTCTCCCCGACGGGAGTTATCCTCTACGGCGGCGACATCTTCAACGTGCAGATGAATTACAACGGAGCAACTTTGACGGTGGTAATCACCGACACCGTAACCAACGCCAGCGCCACGCAAACCTACAGCGTCAACATCCCCGCAACGGTCGGCGGAAACACCGCGTATGTAGGGTTTACCGGTGCTTCCGGCGGGTTGACTGCGATCCAAGATATTCTGAGTTGGAGCTTTAGTCCCGTACCGATCTCCGGACTTATTTTCTCCAACGGATTCGCAACATCGGCGTCGCAACTGACGCTAAACGGCGGAGCCATATTGAATGGAACCAGGCTCCGCCTGACCGACGGCAACGCGAACGAGGCACGCAGCACTTTCTACACCACCCCGGTGAATATCCAGCAGTTCAGCACTGGCTTCGATTTTCAGCTCACCAACCCCAACGCCGACGGCTTTACCTTCACCATCCAAGGAAAGGGGCCAACAGCTGTGGGAGGAGTGGGAGGGAGTCTGGGTTACGCGGGTATTCCCACGAGCGTGGCCGTCAAATTCGATCTGTACAGCAATGAGGGCGAGGGGCCGGACTCCACCGGTCTCTACACTAACGGGGTCGGCCCGTTTCTTCCGGATGTCAACCTCTCTACAACGGGCATCAACCTGCACAGCGGAGACATCTTCAACGCCCAACTCACCTACACTGGGACCACGCTCACGGTCGTGATCACCGACACGGTGACTAACGCATCGGCAACCCAAACTTACAATGTGAATATTCCTGCGATTGTTGGTGGGAACATCGCATATGTCGGGTTTACAGGTGGTTCCGGTGGGTTGACTGCGATTCAGGAGATTCTGAACTGGAGCTATAGTACCGCGCCGATCTCTGGACCTACTTTTTCCAGTGGATTCGCAACGTCGGGTTCTCAACTAACGCTAAACGGCGGAGCCACATTGAATGGAAACACGCTACAGCTGACCGATGGCAGCCCGAATGAAGCGCGCAGCGCGTTCTACAGCACCCCGGTGAATGTTCAGCAGTTCAGCACGGACTTCTATTTTCAGCTCACCAACCCCAACGCCGACGGCTTCACCTTCACCATTGAGGGAGACGGTCCGACGGTTGTAGGGGGAGTGGGCGGTAGTCTGGGGTACGCGGGAATTCCCACGAGCGTGGCAGTCAAGTTTGATTTGTACAACAATGAGGGCGAAGGGCCGGACTCCACGGGTCTGTACACTAACGGCACCGGCCCGTTTCTTCCGGACGTGAATCTCTCCACGACGGGGATCAATCTGCACAGCGGAGACATCTTCAACGTGCAGCTGAATTACAATGGGGCCACCTTGACGGTGCTGATAACCGACACCGTAACCAAGGCTGTAGCTACGCAGACCTACAGCGTAAACATCCCCACAATTGTCGGCGGGAACACCGCGTATGTCGGGTTTACAGGTGGTTCCGGCGGATTGACTGCGGTGCAGGAGATACTTAGCTGGACCTACTCTCCGGGAACCGTCATTTGATTCGCTCAATCGATATCCGAGCCGCAGCAGATTCCTTGCTCAAACCGTTCGAGTATTGAATCCCTCCAGTCAGCAACCATCGAAACAATCAGTCTGTGCCATCAAAGCTCCTTCCCGCGGGCTACACCGTAGCCAGCGGGACACTCCACTCAGGGTTGGGCCACATCTCGATGAGAAATGATCTGAAAACTCCAAGCAGAAGCGAAGGGATAAAGACACTCATGACCTTCCAGAGGGTTCGCATACTTCGCCAAATCTTGAGTGCGTGGTGGCTCTCTGCCCTAGCGCTGATGGGGAGTGGCGCCGCTGCGCAGGTGAACGTCCTCACTTATCACAATGACATCGCGCGGACCGGCCAAAACCTGAGTGAAACCATCCTCACGCCGTCAAATGTAAACCCAACCCAATTTGGCAAGCTCTTTTCTCAGTCAGTCTCCGGGGCGATAGACGCTCAACCGCTTTACGTCTCTCAGGTCGCGATTTCGGGCAAAGGAACCCACAATACCGTTTATGTGGCAACGAGTTCCGACGCGGTGTACGCCTTCGATGCCGACACTAACGGCGGCGCCAACGCAAGTCCTCTCTGGCATACGTCGCTCTTGACCAATTCTGCGCCGGCGGGCACTTATTCTTCGAACGGCGGCGTTCTCGGAACCCCGGTGATCGACCTAGCTTCCAAGACGATGTACTTGGTCAGTACCGAACTGCAGGGCACCGTACCAATTTTTCGATTTCACGCGCTCGATATCACCAGTGGCGCGGAAAAGTTCGGTGGACCCATCCTGGTTCAGGCATCGGTTCCGGGCACTGGCAGCGGAAGCGTTAATGGGGTCCTGGCCTTCAACGCGGCCTACGAAGGACAGCGTCCGGGCTTGCTCTTTCTGAACGGGGTTATCTATGTCGGCTTTGGTTCCATCGCCGATCAGGGTCCATGGCACGGCTGGCTTTTCTCTTATGGGGTGAATCCGACAACGCAAACGCTGCAGGAGCTTCATGTATTTTGCACGACGCCGAATGGTTCCGGAGGGGGCATCTGGATGGGCGGGGCCGGATTGGCTGCTGAAGTGTACAACCCCGCAAGACCCTACGGCAGAATGCTCGTTGCCACCGCAAACGGCACTTATTCGGCGACACCACCCGATAGCTACTCGATGAGTGTCCTGGATCTCGACCTCACTGGCGGCGTGATGACCGTCGAAGACCAGTTCACCCCTTTCAACGCGGTCCTTCTCTCTAGCGAGGACGCTGACCTGGCTTCTGGAGGACCTGTCTTGCTGCCCACCCAGACTCTGGCTTCCGGAAAGAAGTTGAATCCGCTAGTTGAAATCGGAAAGTCGGGCATGATTTATATTCTCGATCGCGACGACAATGCAGATGGCAGCAACAATCCGGCGACGGAATACAGCCCTGCCGGCCTGGGGGGGTTCAACGCAACCACCGATCAGGTGGTGCAGGAGGTGCAGACGCCAATAGCCGCTGGCGCGAACTGGGGCGCAGGAGTATGGGGCACCGAAGCCTACTGGAACAACAATATCTACTTCGGCGGAACGAACCCGGGCGGCCTTAACAGCCTTACCGCCTATTCCTTTATCAATGGCGTACTCTCGACCACGTCGACCAGCCAGGCCCCTGACCAATTTACTTACGCTGGACCCACTCCGTCAGTCTCTGCGAATGGCACTACCAACGGAATCGTCTGGATTCTGAAAACCGACGCCTACCCTTCGCCTGGACCCGAAGTCTTGCTGGCCTACAATGCGAGCAATCTTACCAACACGCTCTATTCCAGCAATGCGAACTCATCCCGAGACAACGCCGGTAGCCCCCAGAACTACAATGTCCCAACGATAGCCAACGGCAAAGTGTATGTTGGCGCATTTGGGCAAGTTGACATATTTGGATTGCTGGGCGCTACGCCGACGGTCCCGGCTCCGGTGATATCTCCCCCGGCTGGCGCTGTTGTCTTTCCCCAGCAAGTGGTGATCACCGATTCCCTTGCTGGGGCAACCATTTACTACACCACCGACGGTTCGACTCCAACCGCCAGCTCGTCCGTCTATCAAAGTTCCAGTCCCTTGGTGGTCTCTGGCAATGAGACGGTTACCGCAATCGCCAGCGCAACCGGCTATATCGTAAGTACCCCCGTATCGGCAACCTATGAGTCGATAGGTACTCCAGCGAATCCCGTGTTTTCCCTGGCAGGCGGAACTTACATAGGAGCGCAGACTCTGACCATTACGGACAGCACTCCAGGGGCGGTCATTTATTACTCCCTTGACGGGTCGACTCCCACTAAGGCTTCCACCGTTTACACCAAGGCGTTGTCAGTTCCGGTTTCCGAGGTAGTGAACACACTTGCTTTCTCGCCTACTGGACTCCCAAGTTCCCTGGTGAGCGCCACATATACGATTCAGCCGCCTTACACCATTGATTTCAGCGAGGGTTTTACGCTGGCCCAGGGGCCGATGCAGTTCAACGGCAGCACCGACCTGGACGATTTTCGGCTGCAACTGACCAACGGGGAGATGTTTGAAGCCGGTAGCGCCTTCTATGCGACTCCGGTCAATATCCAGCAGTTCACGACTCAATTTACCTTCCAGTTGTCGAACCCAGCCGCCGACGGAATCACCTTCACCATCCAGAATAACGGCCCAACCGCTCTCGGCGCAGTCGGAGGGAGTCTCGGGTACCAGGGTATTCCCAAGAGCGTAGCGATCAAATTTGATCTCTACAGCAATGCGGGCGAGGGGCCGAACTCCACCGGCCTTTACATCAACGGCGCGTCACCAACCGTTCCTGCTATTAACCTCACCGGTACCGGGCTCAATCTGCATAGCGGCGACTACATCAACGCCACAATAACGTATAACGGAACCGACCTAACGCTGACGCTCAGCGACGGGATCACGCAGGCGACCTGGTCCAACACATGGGTGGTCAACATTCCAGCGATTGTGGGCGGCAATACCGCTTACGTGGGCTTCACCGGTGGCACCGGCGCGCTCACGGCGAGTCAGAAGCTCACTTCCTGGACTTATCTCGCCGCACCACCCGTCCCGATCTACCCTAACGGATTCACTGGGACCGGGATGGTACTGAACGGCGGTGCAACTTACTATGGATCCCGGCTTCGCATGACCGATACCGGCATTCTCGAAGCTAGAAGTGCTTACTACGTCACCAAGGTGAACGTTCAGCAATTCGTCACCGACTTCAACTTCCAGTTCTACAATCCCATCGCCGATGGCTTCACCTTCACCATCCAAGGAGCCGGTCCCACGGCCCTAGGGCCGGATGGAGGGAGCCTCGGCTACCAAGGTATTTCCAACAGCGTGGCAATCAAGTTCGATTTGTGGGGCAACGACGGCGAGGGACCGGACTCCACGGGTCTCTATGTCGACGGCGCGTCACCAACAATTCCTGCCATCAACCTTTCCTCTACGGGAATCAATCTGCACAGCGGCGACATCTTCAATGCACAGCTTAGTTACAACGGTGCCACCTTGACGGTGGTCATCACCGACACCGTAACCAACGCCACGGCTACGCAGACCTACAACGTCAACATCCCAGCCATCGTCGGAGGGCCTACCGCATATGTCGGCTTTACCGCGGGTACCGGCGGAGGGTCTTGTTTGCTGGACATCATTAACTGGGTCTACGCTCCAACAGCGGTGACAGGACCATCCTTTTCTAATGGATTCACGGCATCGAACTCTAAACTGACTCTAAACGGCGGGGCCGCTTTGAATGGAAGCAGGCTACGGCTGACCGATGGCGGCTCTCTGGAAGCGCGCAGCGCTTTCTACACCTCCCCGATGAATGTCCAGCAGTTCAGCACCGGCTTCGATTTTCAACTGACCAACCCCAACGCCGACGGCTTTACCTTCACCATTCAGGGAGTAGGGCCGACGGCTGTGGGAGGAGTGGGAGGAAGTCTGGGTTACGCGGGCATTCCCACAAGTGTGGCAGTCAAATTCGATTTGTACAGCAATGAAGGTGAGGGGCCAGACTCCACCGGTCTCTACACCAATGGCGCCGGCCCCTTTCTTCCAGACGTCAACCTCTCCACGACGGGGATCAATCTGCACAGCGGAGACATCTTCAATGCCCAGCTCTCCTATGCAGGGACTACTCTCACAGTCGTGATCACCGATACGGTTACCAACGCCTCAGTGACTCAAACCTACAAAGTGAATATTCCTGCGATCATGGAGGGCACGACAGCTTATGTTGGGTTCACTGCCGGGACGGGCGGATTCACTACCGTGCAGGACATATTGAACTGGACCTACTCAGGAGCCGTCATTTAGACCAGAAGTACGGTTGGCGTCGCGTACCGGAGATCATCTCAGTTGGCCTTTTCCTGGGGGAAAAGCCTGCTGGGCCGGGCTTCTCGCATTACAGTAACTACCTTCTGCTCAACCCGCTCGAGCGATAGTCGAGCAAGGATATCATCGAATATAATCAGTTTCGTCCTTGAAGTTTCTTGAGATGAACCGCCATTCCTAGCAAGGGGAGCACAAGCATTCGGGTTCGGCCAGATCGGGATGACCACTAAGCTGCGGACTACTACAAGTGGGAGCGCTAAAACAAGGAACGGTTGGAGTTTCCTGGCCTTTCCTTTCTCTGGGAACTTTTTGGGTCTAGCGGGGCTGTTCGCTGTGGCGCTGGTGGGAAATTACGCCGCGGCGCAGGTGAACGTCCTCACCGAACACAACGACATTGCGCGGACCGGCCAAAACCTGAACGAAGTCATCCTCACGCCATCTAATGTGAATCCGACCCAATTTGGCAAGCTATTTGCCCAGACAACGAACAATTCGATTTTTGCCCAGCCACTCTACGTCTCGCAGGTGACTATCGCCGGCAACGGGATCCACAATGTTGTATACGTGGCGACGGGGAGCTCCAAGTACGGCTCCGAGGAACCTGCTTCCGGAGATGATGATGTGTACGCCTTCGATGCCGACACCAACGGCGGATCCAATGCGGCACCTCTTTGGCACACCTCGCTGCTCGCCAACACCACTCTTACGCCGTTAAGTGGGGTATGGGGGACGCCGACGATTGATCTGGCTTCACAGGCCATCTACCTCGTCAGCTCCGAACTACAGGGCACAGTACCAATCTTTCGATTTCACGCGCTCGACATCACCACTGGCGCGGAGAAGTTCGGCGGTCCCGTCCAGATTGAGGCCTCGGTTCCGGGCACCGGCAGCGATAGCACGGGAGGGGTGTTAACGTTCGATCCTACTTATCAAAAGCAGAGGGCCGGCTTGCTCTTCCTGAATGGCGTCGTGTATGCGGCATTCGGTTCCGATAACGACGAGGGGCCTTGGCACGGCTGGATTTTCTCATATGGAGTGAATCCAACGACGCAAACACTGCAGCAGATCGATGTATTCTGTACCACGCCGAACGGCAGCGGAGCCGGTGTCTGGATGGGAGGAACAGGATTGGCAGCCGAGGTATACAACCCGGCAAAGCCTTACGGCAGAATGTTCATTGCCACTGGAAACGGCTCTTACGGAATTGACCCGCCAACTGTAGCAGGCCTGCCCTATAGCAATCCTTCGAACGAATACGCGATGAGCGTGTTGGATCTTGATCTCACTGGTGGGGTTATGACAGTAGAGGACGTGTTCACTCCTTTCAATGAGGCACTCCTCGACGGTCAGGATGCCGATCTTGGTTCTGGAGGGCCGGTTTTGCTGCCGACCCAGACTCTGGCCTCGGGAATGCTCTTGAACCCGCTGGTCGAGATCGGAAAATCCGGGACGTTTTACATCCTCGATCGCGACAACAATACCGATGGCAGCAACAACCCGGCGACGGAATACTCTCCGGCTGGTCTGGGCGGATTCAACTCAGCCAGCGACCAGGTGGAGCAGGCGGTGCAGTCGCCAATATCTCCCGGCTTCAATTGGGGCGCGGGCGTCTGGGGCTCCGAAGCCTACTGGAACAACAATATCTACTCCGGCGGTACGAACTCCGCTAGCGCATCTAATTACAGTGGATTGGGTAACGGTCTAACCGCTTATTCCTTTTTCAACGGCGTCCTCTCAAGCTCGCCAACCAGCCAAAGTATGGAGGAATATTACTACCCCGGTCCCACTCCAGCGGTCTCCGCCTATGGCACCACTAACGGCATCGTGTGGGCTCTGATGACATATCCTGAGGCAACTAATGGCACGGAAGCATTACTGGCCTACGATGCGACCAACCTCAGCAAAACGCTTTATTCGAGCAATGCCAACATAGCGCGGGACAATCCCGGCCTCGCCGAGAAGTTCGTCGTCCCGACCATAGCGAACGGTAAGGTATACGTTGCCGCGAATGGACAACTCAGCGTTTATGGATTGCTCATCACGCCGGCGGCGCCTGCCCCGGTGATCAGCCCTGGCTCCGGTACCTTCAGCACCCCGCCGACGGTCACTATCACCGATTCCCTTGCCGGGGCGACCATTTACTACACCACCGACGGTTCGATTCCAACCAGCAGTTCGCCGGTCTATCAAAGCGCCAGTCCGTTGGTGGGATATGCCAACGAAACGATCACCGCCATCGCCAGCGTAGCCGGCTACCTTCTAAGCGCGCCGGCGTCGGCCACTTATGAGTCGACGAGCATTTCCGTTAATCCAGTCTTTTCCCTGCCCGGCGGCACCTACATCGGAGCTCAAACCCTGACCATTACCGATAACACTCCAGGCGCGGTCATCTATTACACCGTCGACGGGCCTGCGCCCACTACCGCTTCTGCGATCTACACTCAGCCGATTCCGATCACCGCTTCGGAGACAGTGCAGGCGGTCGCCGTCGCCCCAGGCCTCTTCGCCAGCTCGGTGGTGAGCGCCACCTACACCGTTCAACCGATCGGCACCATCGACTTCAGCCAGGGCTTTACCCTGGCCCAGGGTCCGATCCAGTTCAACGGCAGCACTTACCTGGACGATTTCCGCTTGCAGTTGACCGACGGCGGATTGAACGAAGCTGGTAGTGCCTTCTACGCGACTGCGGTGAATGTCCAGCAGTTCACCACTCAATTTGCCTTTCAGTTGTCGAACCCGGCCGCCGACGGGATTACTTTTACCATCCAGAATAACGGCCCAACCGCGCTTGGAGGAGACGGAGGAGCACTTGGGTACAAAGGTATCCTCAACAGCATAGCCATCAAGTTTGATCTGTTTAACAATGCGGGTGAGGGGCCGAACTCCACTGGCCTTTATATCAATGGCGCGAAGCCAACCCTGCCCGCCATCAACCTCACCGGGACCGGGATCAATCTGCATAGCGGAGACTACTTCAACGCCACAATTACCTACGACGGAGCCAACCTCACTCTTACTCTGACTGATGGAATTACTTTGGCGACCTGGTCCAATACATGGGTCATCAACATCCCGGCGACGGTAGGGAGCGACACCGCTTATGTCGGCTTCACCGGCGGTACTGGCGGGCTGACTTCGAGCCAGAAAATCAGCTCGTGGACGTATGTTCCCGGACCGCCTCCCCCCAATTACCCGACCGGATTCAATAGAGCCGGGATGACCCTGAATGGCGGCGCGGCGTACGAAGGAACCAGACTACGCTTGACCGACGGCAAGGCGAAGGAGGCGCGCAGCGCTTTCTACACCACGCCGGTGAACGTCCAGCAGTTCAGCATCGGCTTCGATTTTCAACTCACCAACCCCAATGCCGACGGCTTCACCTTCGCCATCCAGAACTTCGCACCGACCGCTGTGGGGTCAGATGGGGGGAGCCTTGGTTACCAAAGTATTCCCACGAGCGTGGCGGTCAAATTCGATTTGTACAGCAACGACGGCGAGGGGCCGGACTCAACCGGTCTCTACCTCGACGGCGCGAAACCAACGCTTCCTGCTATCAACCTGTCGACGACGGGGATCAATCTGCACAGCGGCGACATCTTCAATGCGCAGCTTAATTACAACGGGACAACCTTGACGGTGGTAATTACCGACACCGAAACCGACGCCACCGTCACGCAGACCTATAGCGTCAACATCCCCGCAATTGTCGAGGGCCCAACGGCTTATGTCGGGTTTACGGGTGCCAGTGGTGGATTAACTGCTATACAAGACGTCTTGAACTGGACCTACTCCTCGGGAGCGGTCATTTGAGTCGTTTAAGCGATCTTCCAACTGCGGCAGAACACTCGCTGGAACCGCTCCTCTGAGCACCGTCTGCCAATGGACAACCGCTGAATTTCATGCTTGTGATTCCTTCAGACAACCGGAGACTCGTCGCCTGCAGGTGGACAACCATTCGGTTTTGGTCAATTCACGATAAGGACTAACTTGGAGACGAATTTGCTGACGACTACAAGTGGGAATCTGAACACAAAACATATCTGCAGCTCTTGGGTCATTGGTTTCGTTGGACGCATCCTTGGTGGAGTGGGGATCTTCGCCCTCGCGCTGGCAGGAAGCGGTGCCGGAGCGCAGGTAAACGTTCTCACCTATCACAACGACATGGCGCGGACCGGCCAAAACCTGAATGAAACCACCCTCACGCCGTCGAATGTGAGCTCGAGCCAGTTTGGGCAACTCTTTTCGCAACCGGTGACAGGGTCTGTTTTCGCCCAGCCACTCTACGTCGCGCAGATCGCTATCGCTGGCCACGGAACTCACAATGTGTTGTACCTGGCTACTGGAAGCCGTAGCAACGGCTCACAAGAGCCGGTTTTAGGCGACGACGTGTACGCCTTCGATGCGGACTCCAACGGCGGGACCAACACGCCTCCTCTCTGGCACACGTCTCTGTTAACCAGCACGGCTTCTGTGCCGGAATACGGGATCATTGGGACACCGGTGATCGATCTAGGTTCGCAGACGATGTACCTGGTCAGTTCCGAACTGCAAGTCGGAGTCCCGATCTTTCGCCTTCACGCGCTCGACATAACCAGCGGCGCGGAGAAGTTCGGCGGTCCCGTCCTGATTCAGGGCTCGGTTCCGGGCACCGGTGCTGGGAGCGCTAACGGGGTCCTGACCTTCAATGCAGCCTACGAATATCAACGGCCCGGTCTGCTATTCCTGAATGGCGTTGTGTATGTTGGATTTGGCTCGGTCGGCGATCAAGGGCCGTGGCACGGCTGGCTGTTCTCTTATGGGGTAAATTCATCCACCCAGACGCTCCAACAGATCGATGTATTCTGCCCGACGCCAAATGGGATCGGGGGCGGCATCTGGATGGGCGGAGCGGGATTGGCCGCCGAAGTCAATAATCCTGGGAAGCCCTATGGCAGGATGTTCGTCGCTATCGGAAACGGCACTTACGGGATTAGCTCGCCGACTGTAGCTGGCCAGCCCTATAGCAATCGAACGAATGAATACAGCATGAGCGTATTGGATCTGGACCTGACCGGTGGGGTCATGACCGTCGAAGACGAATTCACGCCCTTCAACGAGGCAACGCTCGACGCTCAAGATGGCGACCTCGGATCCGGAGGGCCAGTGTTGCTGCCGACCCAAACTCTTTCCTCAGGAAAGCTGCTGAACCCGCTGATCGAGATCGGAAAATCCGGTATGTTTTACATCCTCAACCGCGATAACAATGCCGATGGCAGCAACAGTTCCGCGACGGAATATAGCCCAGCAGGCCTGGGAGGTTTCAATGCCACAGCCGATCAAGTGGTGCAGGAGGTTCAGACTCCTATAGACTCCGGGTACATTTGGGGGGCCGGCGTCTGGGGCACCGAGGCCTATTGGAACAACAATATCTACTCCGGCGGGACCATTGCTGGACCGAGTTACAGTCTTACCGCTTATTCTCTTATCAACGGCGCACTTTCGGTTTCGCCGACCAGCCAAACTCCCGATTTGTTCTCCTACGCCGGCCCCACGCCATCGGTTTCCTCCAACGGCACCACCAACGGCATTCTGTGGGCGCTAAAAACAGGTTCCACCCTGGGAGCCAACGGCTCCCTGTTGGCCTATAGTGCGACCAACCTGGCCAATCGCTTATATTCATCCAGCACGAATCTAGCCCGAGACAATCCCGGCGCTTTGAAGGAATTTTCGGTGCCGACGATTGCGAATGGCAAGGTCTATGTGGGTGCAGAGGGCCAAGTAAACGTCTACGGATTGATGAACATACCGACGGCACCTGCCCCAGTGATCAGCCCTGGCTCCGGCACGTACAGCACGCCGCCGACGGTCACCATCACCGACGGCCTTGCCGGGGCGACCATTTACTACACCACCGACGGTTCGACTCCGACCAGCAGCTCGGCAATCTATCAAAGCTCAAGTCCGTTGCTGGGCTCTGCTAACGAAACCATCACCGCCGTCGCCAGCGTAGCCGGTTATCTTTTAAGTCCGCCGGCGTCGGCCACCTACGAGTCTACGAGCACTCCCGCCGATCCAGTGCTTTCGCTGGCCGGCGGCACCTACATCGGAGTACAGACCTTGACAATAACCGATAGCACCCCGAAGGCGGTGATCTATTACACCGTCGACGGGCCGGCGCCCACTATCGCTTCTGCGGTCTACACCCAGCCAATTCCGATCACTGCTTCCGAGGTGGTACAGGCGGTCGCCGTCGCCCCAGGGGCCTTCGCCAGCTCGGTCGTGACTGCAGCCTACACCATTCAGCCGACCGGCTCCTTCGCCTTCAGCCAGGGCTTTACCTACGCTAAGGGGCCGATCCAGTTCAATGGCAGCACTGACCTGGACGACATCCGGCTGCAACTGACCGACGGCGGAACGAACGAAGCTGGTAGTGCCTTCTACGCGACTGCGGTGAATATCCAGCAGTTCACCACTCAATTTGCCTTCCAGTTGTCGAACCCGGCCGCCGACGGGATTACTTTTACCATCCAGAATAACGGCCCAACCGCGCTTGGAGGAGACGGAGGCGCACTTGGGTACAAAGGTATCCTCAACAGCATAGCCATCAAATTTGATCTGTTTAACAATGCGGGTGAGGGGCCGAACTCCACTGGCCTTTATATCAATGGCGCGAAGCCAACCCTGCCCGCCATCAACCTCACCGGGACCGGGATCAATCTGCATAGCGGAGACTACTTCAACGCCACAATTACCTACGACGGAGCCAACCTCACTCTTACTCTGACTGATGGAATTACTTTGGCGACCTGGTCCAATACATGGGTCATCAACATCCCGGCGACGGTAGGGAGCGACACCGCTTATGTCGGCTTCACCGGGGGTACTGGCGGGCTGGCTTCGAGCCAGAAAATCAGTTCCTGGACGTATGTTCCCGGACCCCCTGCTCCCACCTACCCGACCGGATTCAATGGAGCTGGGATGATCCTGAATGGCGGGGCCGCATTGAGCGGAACGCGGCTACGCCTGACAGACGGAAAGACGATGGAAACGCGTAGTGCTTACTTCGCCACACCGGTCAATATCCAGCAGTTCAACACCAGCTTCGATTTTCAATTGTCGAATGCGTTCGCGGACGGCTTCACCTTCATCATCCAGAGAGAAGACTCGACGGCCCTGGGAGCGGCTGGGGGGAGTCTTGGTTACCAGGGCATTCCCAATAGCCTGGCGATTAAGTTCGATATCTACAACAACGCCAGCGAGGGGAAGGACTCCACCGGTCTCTACCTCGACGGCGCTTCGCCAACGGTTCCCGCTATCAACCTTTCATCTACGGGGGTTCTTCTGGCTAACGATGACGTCTTCAACGTACAACTGAATTACAACGGGGCCACCCTGACAGTGGTCATCACCGACACCGTAACCAACGCCACCGCCACCCAGACCTACAGCGTCAACATCCCTGCAATTGTCGGCGGGAAAACCGCGTATGTCGGGTTTACAGCTGCTTCTGGCGGGTTAGCTGCCGTGCAAGATATTCTGAGCTGGAGCTATAGTCCCATGCCGATCTCCGGACTTACCTTCTCCAACGGATTCGCGGCATCCGCGTCTCAATTGACTATGAACGGCGGAGCCGCCTTGAATGGAAGCAGGCTGAGGCTGACCGACGGCAACGCGAGTGAGGCGCGCAGCGCGTTCTACACCATCCCAGTGAATGTCCAGCAATTCAGCACTGAATTCGATTTTCAGCTGACCAGCCCCAACGCCGACGGCTTCACCTTCACAATCCAGGGGGCCGCACCGACGGCCGTCGGGCCAGATGGTGCAAGTCTGGGCTACAGCGGCATTCCCACAAGTATGGCGGTTAAGTTCGATTTATACAACAACGACGGGGAGGGGCCGGACTCCACAGGTCTCTACATCGGCGGCGCAAAGCCCACCCTTCCCGCCATCAACCTTTCCCCGATGGGGATCAATCTGCACAGCGGGGACATCTTCAACGCCCAGCTTAATTACAACGGGGCCGCCTTGACTGTGGAGATTACCGACACGGTCACAGGCGCCTCGGCGACCCAGACGTATAATGTCAATATCCCTGCAACAGTGGGTGGCATCTCCGCTTATGTCGGGTTTACCGCCGGTACGGGTGGATTGACTGCCGTACAGGACATCTTGAACTGGACCTATTCCTCAGGGGCTGTCATTTAACCCGGCCAGACGATATAATTGAGTCAATCGATATTTCGGGCCGCAGCAGGTTCCTCGCCGCGAGTGCGATACTACCATGGAACCGCCCGTCGGCAAGCAAAAGTCACTCTCCTGTAAAGTCAAGCCGCGAAACGTAGACGGAGGCCTAATCTTTGGATTCAAATTCTAGCAGCGAATTAACCCTCCGCGATTTAGCCGTTATTTTTCGGAGAAGGAGAAGAGTCGTCTACGGCAGCGTCACACTCCTTGCTCTCCTGGCGGCTCTTTACTGCCTTGTCAGCACGCGCCGATATGAAGCCACGGCCACGGTTCAGGTGCAGAGCAAGAGTCAGGATAATCTTGGCCTTGACAGCATGCCCGGAGGGCCGCAAGAGGGTGACACCGATGCACTGGCTGCAAACATCAACATTCAGACTCAGGCCAGCATACTGCAGTCGGATACGCTTGCTCTCAAGACCGTTGAAGAGCTCCATATGGAGAACACCAAGGACTTCATCCCGCACTGGAACCCTATTAGCTGGGCCCTGGGCCTGTTCTCGCCGTCCGGGGTCGCAGACCCTCCCAACGCCAGCCTGGAGGACTCTCCGAAGAGGCGACGTCGGGTACTGACGGTTTTTAGTCACAATCTCACTGTAAAGCCAATCGGTGGTACCCGGTTGATCCAGATTTCCTATCTCAATCCCGATCCGAAACTGGCCGCGAGGGTCGTCAATACGCTGACCCAGTCGCTGATAGACTATTCCTTTCAGACGCGCTTCGAGGCGACAAATCAGGCGGCCGACTGGTTAAGCGGGCAATTAGGGGAGCTTCGTCAACAGAGTGAACAGTTGCAAAGACAGGTCGCAGACTTGGAAAGCAAGTCTGGAGTCTATACTCTGGGTACAGTCGATGCTCAGGGTCACGATCAAACTTACTCCGGTGTGCTGGATAAGTTGCAACAAGCAACCACGGCTTTGAGCCAGGCCGAACAGAACCGGATTCTACGCGGAGCGATCCTCCACGCTGCTGAGAACGGCGACGCTGAAATGCTCTCGAGCCTAGCGGGCAATGCGTCAAATGGCTCAGGCGTGAGCAACAGCCTCACCCTCATTCAGAACTTGCGCAGCCAGCAAGCGACCCAAGAGGCAGCACTAAAGCAAGCTGAACTAAAGTTTGGCAAGGCCTACCCAAAACTGGAAGAACTACGCGGCAACATTTCAGCCCTCCAACAGTCAATCCAGCAGGAAATCGACCGCCTCAAAGAAAGGGCAAAGAGCGATTACGAAGACGCGACTCAGACTGAAGCTGAAACGCGCGTTGAGTACAACAAGGCCAAGGCCGACGCGGATACGCTTAACAACAAATCAATCGACTTCGCCGTCCTTCGCCAAGAGGCCGATGAAAGCCGGAAGCTCTACCAGGAGCTCTTGGAAAGGTTCAAGCAAGCAGGTATCCTCGAGAGTTTGAAGGGATCGACAGTCACCGTCGTTGACCCCGGCCGGGCTCCCGATAAGCCCACGAAGCCCAATATCCCACGCAATATGGTCATCGCGATTGGTGGCGGGTTTCTGTTAGGCTGCTGCCTCGCCCTTGTAATCGACCTTCTCGACAACAAGGTCAATACCATTGGAGAGGTTGAGCGGATAAGCGGCGATCACTTGCTCGGAGTGACACCCTTCTTCAATACCAAACTTGCGTCGTCAAACCATCAGGACGCTCCTCTTTTAGCCAGTCTGGATGATCCTCAGTCTCCGTTCATTGAGGCAGCGCGAGCGATTCGCACCGAGATACTCTTAAAGGACGGCAAGGGTCCCTCTCGCGTCATCTTGGTCACCAGCTCGATTCCTGGGGAAGGTAAGACCATCCTCAGTGGTAACCTGGCGATCCTTCTGGCGCAGGCCAGTAAGAAGGTGCTCCTAATCGACACGGATCTCCGCCTCGGCGTTCTGCACCTTGCACTTAACTTGCCCGCCGGGACCGGTCTCAGCGAATTATTAGCCAACCATTTGCCAGAGCCGGACATTCACTCCATATCCGACGTACCCAACCTCGATGTACTCCTGGCAGGAATGCCCCCAGCAAACCCCTCTGAAATGCTAGGGTCGTCTTCTTTCAGCCATTGGCTCTCCGTCTGGCGAAAAGAGTACGACTATATTGTGTTGGACTCAGCACCTCTGCTACCTGTTACTGACTCCCTAACTATGGCGCCCCTTAGCGACATCACCCTACTCGTCGCACGGCAGGGCCTAACCGAAAAATCCCAACTATCCCGCAGTTATCAACTACTCACACGAAACAGCACCCAGTCTGTAGCGGTCGTCCTAAACGGTCTGCGCCCGGAAGAAGAGGGCTATTCCAGCTACTTTGGCTATCATAAGCCAGTAAAATACGGCGCGATTGTGAAGTCGGGTAAATGATCGATGGACGACGGCGATCTGAGCAATCCTGCGACAGCGTCTTGGCTATAAGCGACCCTTTACTCGGTCAGAACCGCCGTAAGAATTGATATAAATCATACGAGTACCATTCGTATGCCGCTGATCCTGACATACCTTTCATGAGGAGCAAGTAATGAAACTGACGAATGAGAAAGTTTTGGTTTGTGGAGCCGGTGGCTTCATTGGTGGCCATCTTGTAAAGGCCCTCCTTGACAGCGGCGTAAATGTCGTCCGTGCGGTTGACTGGAAGTCTCTTGACCATTGGTATCAAAAATCGGACAGTGTGGAAAACTGCGCGTTAGATCTCCGGGATCTTGATAACTGTCGTACCGTCACGAATGATATTCAGGTAGTCTTTCAACTTGCCGCGGATATGGGAGGCATGGGCTTTATCGAGAACAACAAGGCACTCTGCATGTTGAGTGTCTTAGTCAACACCAATATGCTCATTGCGTCACTGAATGCTGGTGTAGAGCGCTTCTTCTTCTCCTCCTCGGCATGTGTCTACAACGGCGAGAAACAAACGAGCCCCGATGTGGTCGCCCTAAGAGAAGAGGATGCCTATCCTGCACTGGCAGAGGATGGGTATGGCTGGGAGAAGCTATTCAGTGAACGGATGTGCCGCCACTTCCAGGAAGATTTTGGACTAATTACACGTGTCGCGCGCTATCACAATGTTTACGGACCACTGGGTACCTACGATGGAGGGAGAGAAAAGGCTCCGGCCGCAATCTGCCGCAAGGTGATTGAAGCGAAACTCTCCGGCAAGCATGAGATCGAGATCTGGGGAGACGGCAAGCAGACAAGAAGTTTTATGTATATAGATGACTGTGTTAAGGGCACCCGAGCAATTCTCGAATCAGATATCTGTGAACCGATTAATCTCGGGAGCAACGAACTGGTCACTATTAATCAGCTTGTCGATATTGTCGAGGAGATCGCTGGAATAAAACTTAAACGAAATTATCGGCTAGACGCACCCAAGGGTGTCAATGGCCGCAACAGCGATAACACTAAAATACGGCAGTATCTCAATTGGGAACCATCAATTCGGCTCAAGGATGGCATGCGTCGCACCTATCAATGGATTGAAGAGCAGATGTTGCAAGAGAAGGCCGTTTCATCTGATGCGGGCGAATCGCCCGAAGTTCTTTCGCCAGAAGTAGTCCAAGCGATACCTTCTTTGATTGCTTTAGCCTCGAGGAAGACCCACGCTCGGCATGTTTGACCATAGCCGTCGTGTTTGAGTTGCGACCAAGGCAACTGCCATGGACTCTAGAAAACCGGGTTCGCGAACACCGTCAACCAAGCGAGGGGAACCGCGGTCTCGGTTCGCCTCGCGACGATGTTTGGCGCCTTCGAAGACCTCACCGTTTTCTTAATGACCGGAGCCCTTCACTGGTCGCTGTGAATCGTCGGATCGATGACGAGTTGAATCTAGACGAGGTGGTGATATGAGGATCGTGATCGCAGCGGTAGCCGCACCTACACATGTTTCAGGGGTGACTCGGCACGCCGCAAATATGGCCCGGTGCATCATTAAAGTACCGGCCATATCGTCGGTCGACTTGCTTGTAGCCCCCTGGCAGTTCGAGTCGTTTCGCGACACACTACCTAACAACTCTACGACATTGCATATTCACCAGGTAGCTCTGGAGAAAGGGACCGTCAAACGAAATCTCTGGTATTATAGCGATCTGCCAGGTCTTTCAGCAGAACTTCACGCAGACATCGTTCATCTGGCGTATCCAGCTCCAGTCAAGCGCGCCGGGTTTACCTGCCCAGTGGTAGTTACCCTTCACGATCTGTACCCCTATGATATTCCGGAGAATTTTGGAATTCGTAAGCTGCTGTTCAACCGGATAATCCTGCAGCAGTGCCTTCGCGCGGTCGATTCCATAGCCTGCGTTTCAGAGAATACACGGCAACGGCTCAAAGATGTTACGCCAAGTGCAGTCGCCAACAAAGCTCTCACCATCTACAATTGCGTCGATCCTGGCCCCCCAATGGCCACCAACGGCCCTTTACCAGATTGGGCCGGGGAGCCGTTTTTTCTTTGTGTGGCACAGCATCGGCGCAATAAGAACATATTGCTCGCAATGCAAGTCTTTCGGCAACTGCTCATTAACCATGACATTGACCAGGCGACAAAGCTGCTCATCGTCGGAATTGAAGGACCTGAGACCGAAAAGATCAAGCGCTTTATAGGCGAAGCCGGCTTCGCCCGCCAGATAATTCTTCTACACGGCGTGGGCGATGCCGAGCTACAATGGTGCTACGGGCATTGCGAACTTCTGCTCGCTCCCTCGATCATTGAAGGTTTTGGGCTTCCCGTGGTCGAGGGGATGTTGCATAATTGCAGGATTGTCTGCTCCGATATCCCCGCCTTTCGCGAGATTGGTGACTCGTCCTGTCACTTTGCTCGGTTGAACGGCGGAGCGGTAGAGGCGTTTGTTGGCGCTTGTCGAAGTGCGTTAAAGACTGTCAAGTCCAGTTCCACGGTAACTGACCGGTTTTCAGGTGCACGCGTAGCGGAATCGTATCTTAATCTCTATACGAGCCTGTGTAACGAACAGCCACGCAAGAATGGGACGCGCCAGGAAGATCTCATCTCAACGGTGATGGAGGAGTGAATATGAACGCTTTAGCCAAGCATCCGCGAGCGAACGTACTCGGTGTCGGCATAGACGTTGTCAACATGGACCAGGCGCTCAAGCGAATCGAAGATGATCTTCGTGACGGTCGTAAAGGTTATGTCTGTCTCTGCAGCGTGCATGGAGTTATGGAGGCCCGCCGCACCCCCGACTTGGCGAGAATCCTTGCAGGAGCAGCCTTGGTTGCGCCTGATGGCATGCCGAATGTCTGGATGGGCCAGCTGCAAGGTCATACAAGGATGCAACGTGTTGCTGGACCCGATTTAATGCTCGAGGTAATGCGCCGGGAGGAGTTTCGCGGGGTTACTCATTTTCTTTGTGGTGGGAAGCCCGGCGTCGCTCAGGAGCTTCGCAAGAGCCTTCAAGAGCGCTACCCGTGGGTAAAGATAGCGGGCATTTATACACCGCCTTTCGGTCCAATGTCAGAAGATCAAGAGAGAGAGCTTATCCAGGCGGTCAAAAGCACGCGAGCAGACATCGTATGGGTTGGAATCAGCACTCCCAAACAGGAACGATTCATGGAGCGCTACGTTGGCCTTCTTGATTCGACCCTGATGTTCGGCGTGGGCGCCGCTTTCGACTTCCACACCGGGAAGATCAATGATTGCGCACCTTGGATAAAGAATGCCGGGCTTCAGTGGGTACACCGGCTCGTGCAAAACCCAAAGCACCTTTGGAAACGCTACCTTCGAAACAATCCAGCCTTTCTGCTCCACTCGTTGATGCAATTGAGCCACCTCAAGTCTTATCCACCTTATTCGGAAGACAGGCTTCCTGGCGAAATACCACCATCCATCGGGACAAATATTGGATCTGCAAGCCAATAAACAGCTCAGTTATTGCTACTCCATAGCTCTAGAAGTACTGTCGTTTCGATCTATCTGCATACTCACTTGGCACGATAGATTGTCTCAATGAATGCGCTCATTTTTATGTACGATGATTGCGAAAGATCGTACATATCGACAATCCTATTGAGGATTTTTGCGATCACCACCCTGCAGCCAAAAGGTGCACCGATTTCGAGATGATCTACCATCTCTTAGATGAGCCATTTTCTGCAAACACTGGCCTCGGCATTGCAACGGTCGTTGCGAACATCATGCGTTTTGATGAAACGAGCGTTGTTGTTTGCTCTCAAGCCGATGCTTCTCGCGGTTTCAACGCAGACCGTATTGTCGTCCTTCCCCAACTGGATATTCTTGCGAGGAGGATAGGCTGGCATTATCTTCCACCATGGATAAGAGATCCGATTATTAAGAAAGCCTTTGCACCTGTTACTTCTCAGCTAAAGAGTGGGGACGTCGTCTGGTGCCACAACTGGCCTTATGTTGCCTGCGCCCTGGAGCCAACGATTCATTCGAAGGGCGCGAAGCTGATATATCATGCGCACAATTCGCTTGCGGCCTTTGAAAAGCGCCCCGTGTTCAGATCGTTCACTCCGGATGGGATCGTCTTTAACAGCGAGGCCATGCGACAGGAGGCCCTCTCTCTCCTGCCCCACCTGAGGAATACCTATACAGTCCATAACGGAGCGGATGACAGTAAATTCTATCCACGGGCACCGGAAACGGCTCGGAGCCCGCACACTCCGATCGTCCTCTTCGTCGGTCGATTGGTGCATTCGAAGGGCGTGCACGTACTGTTAGAGGCAATGAAGTTGTTGCATGAACGTAATGTTACGGCGCTCTGCAAGATTGTTGGATCCTCACACGCTGGAGGCGCCAAAGGGAAAGCCACAGCCTATGCACGTTCGCTCTACAAGAGCCGTCCGCACAACGTTCACTTTGCAGGATTCCTCTCCGGTTCTGAAATTGCCCGGGAATACCGGTCGGCGGATATTCTGTGTTGCCCCTCCATCTGGCAAGAGCCGTTTGGGAACGTCAACGTTGAAGCGATGGCCTGTGCACTTCCCGTCGTAGCCTCGCGTGTAGGAGGTATTCCTGAAATTGCCTCCGAAGGTGGCATCCTCCTGGTAGAACCAGACTCGCCCATCGAACTTGCCAATGCTTTGGAAACGCTACTTCTAGATGAACACCTTCGGGAGACGGTAGGCGCGGAGGGCCTCGCGTCTTTCCAACGAAGATTTACATGGCCCGCGATCGTGAGGCAGCATCGCGAAATCGTGGAGAACCGGCTCTGAAACGGGCGAAGCAGAAAGGCTCTTCGATAGCTCCCGAGTTTGGACCACTCGCGCAATCTGCTGGGTTTGCTACCTTAGACCACTGTGTGGTTATAGCTAGTTGTATTTCATCTTCGAATTAGCGACCTCTATGTGCATCGAACGAGCCCCTGCCCTAGGCACCGTTCGCGCAAGCTGTCGCGGAACCTCTCCACATGCACGTCTTGAGCAGCCTGCTGACCTGCCATGTAAGATACACCTCGATCTTCCACTCCAGCGCAGCAAGCGAGTAACCACCGCTGCACCTTAAAAGAAGTCCGGTGATGAATTGGCGCGCGCAACTCCCAAGACGCTGATCTTACTTCGATTGGCTGAGCGATCAACGTATATTAAAATAGAGGATAGGCAAGACGTCCTTAAACCCGGGGGCCACTTCACCATGCTTTCCACACGAACAAGCAATTCACTGTCCCAAGCGCAGGCGAGTACGGATCACCCCATCTTTAACCTCGCTATCAGCTGGGTGCTGATGATTCCCCTTATTTACTTTGCGGGGGTCGGGGGCTTTTGGTTCCAGCACGAGGCGAACAATAACCCCCTGTCACAGAGGTACAGCTCGCTCGTTAGCGATTCACACAGTACTACGACCACATTAATAAACGTTTCTGTCTTAACCCTCGTACTCATACCGGTCGCGCTCAACACGAAACCGATAATCAATTTGTGCACCAAAGACAAGATCTTTCCAGCCTTAGTGTTTTTTGCTCTAGCCTCATGTCTCTGGTCGCAATTCCCCACTTCGTCTTTTAAGTCTTCGTGTTTTCTGGCGGTCGAAACCTTACTCGCTTTTTATCTTTATCATCGCTTTACTCCGAAACAGCTATTTTCCCTTCTATTCATGCTAGGCTGGCTTTGCCTGGGTCTAAGCCTTGTTCTCATATTTTTTTTTCCGAAGTACGGCATAGACACTTCCGGGTCAAGCATCGGAGGCTGGCAAGGTATGTACGGGCAGAAAAACACCTGCTCAATGGTCACGTTTTTTCTAATGCTTACTGCAGTTTTTGCCCCAACCACTACCGCATCCGGCCGGTTTTATCGCGCTGCCTTCATCGCCCTATCCATATTGATGATCCTCATGACCCAGAGTGCAACCGGGAAGGTCCTCTTGGCTTGCTTACTCGCGTATTTCGTATGCATGAAGGTTGTGCAGAAGTTCAGCGCAAAAGATCGAACTCTCGTCATGATCCTGATCACGCTGGTTCTAGCGCCCCTCACTGTGGTAGCCATCTCTTATTGGACCGAAATCTTGCTCTTGCTCGGTAGAGATCCAAGTCTGACTGGTCGTACAGAACTATGGCAGGGAGCGATGATATCTGTAATGAAGCGCCCGATCCTTGGGTACGGATATGTGGCGTTTTGGACGGGCTTTCAGGGTGAGGCGGCCAATGTTTCGTTAGCAAATCACTGGTCTTCCGTCTACGCACATAGTGGTTTCCTGAACATGCTGACTACTCTCGGCGCGGCGGGACTAGGATTGTTTTGCTACACCCTCCTGCGAGCTTTCCGAGATGCAGGGTCCTGCCTCAAATCGAGGGATTTGTCTTTCATGAGCTGGTCCTTATGTATAATCATCTCAACTTTGGTCCTTAATGTAGATGAAGTGACCATCATGCTTCCGGATCACCTGTTGTGGATTCTATATATGCTAGCTTGCATCTGTCTCTCGGAGGGCGCAAACTCTAACCGACTGAGGATGGAGCATGGATAGATTATGGCAGGGATGGAAATCCATTGCCTCTAACTCTCTCGCCCAGAGTGCTGGTTGGGTGCTACTTGGACAGGGGCTTTCCGTAGGGTGTGTGGGGGCGTACTTCATCCTATTGGCACGACTTCTCGGAAGCACCGAATACGGTATATATGTTGGCGTAGTCGCTACAGTATCTATTCTTAGTCAATACAGCACATTTGGTTCCGGCCCCGTCCTCTTGCGTTATGTTTGTCAGGCTCCTCAGACGTTTTCTGTCTATTGGGGCAGCATTCTGATTACGACTATTACCGTGGGAAGCTTATTCGTGGCCCTCTTGGCGTGGGGCGTTCCTCATTTAGCGCATTCCTATAGTTGGCCGCTGGTCTTTTGTGTCGCAGTCGGGGATTGTCTCTGCGCACAACTCACGACCGCAACTGGTCTTGTCTTTCAAGCCTTCGAAAAGATGCACGTAACTGCCATCCTCAGCCTGTTAGTTAATCTCTTGCGCGCAATCCTCGCGGGGGTCATGCTCTCCCATTTGCACCACGCCACGGCCCAGGAATGGGCAGTCGCCGCGTTGGCGGCCTCATTGGTAGCGGTGTTCTTATCTGTGATACTAGTAAATTCCCGTTTTGGCAAACCCACTTTCTCCCTCCGGCTGGTGGGTCAACGTGCTGGCGAAGGGTTCGTCTTTGCGCTCTCCGGTTCAACGACCGTCGTCTACAATAACATTGATAAGGCCATGCTCGGCCATTACGGCATGAACGCCGCTAACGGCATCTATACTATGGCGTATCGATTAGTCGATCTTGCCCACCTCCCAATAAGCTCAATCCATTCGGCTGCCTTTCCCCGTTTCTTTCGAAAGGGCTCGGCTGGCGTGGAAAGCACTACCGCCTACGGACGGAAGATACTAAAAAGGACTGCGCCAATTGGAGTCGGATTAGCGTTAGCCATGTTCCTAGGAGCACCCCTGATCCCTTATTTAGCCGGAAATAGCTTTCGAGAGGCTGTCCTTGCCTTACGGTGGCTCTCTCTCCTACCCTTCTTTCGTAGTTTTCAGTTGAGCGCGGGGGATGCTTTAACCGGGGCTGGGCATCAGAAGTCTCGCCTCTACTCGCAGGCGGCTGCGGCTCTCTTCAACTTTGGCACGAACCTTTATCTGATACCGCGTTTTGGGTGGCGAGGAGCGGCATGGTCCAGCCTGGCTACAGATGGAATGCTGGGCCTAGTTAACTGGGCAATACTGGGAGGGATCAACAGGGGGATGTTCTTAGGGAGGAGCGAAGAGTGAGCGCGAATATCTGTGCAGTCGTGGTGACATTTCATCCCAGCCAAGAGGATCTCGACAATCTGCCTTACGTCCGGGAGCAAGTGCAACAAATAGTTGTCGTTGATAACGGATCCGCTACCGCCCCATTGACGAAGCTTCGCGAGGCATGTCAACGCCTAAATCTGCATCTGATCGAAAACGGCGCTAACCTTGGCGTCGCGACCGCCTTCAATAAAGGAGTCCGTTGGGCTGCATCGCAAAGCTACCAATGGGTTATTCTCTTCGACCAAGACAGTAGGCCCTCACCTGGACTCGTGGAGAAGCTTTTCGTAGCATTGGTTAATCACCCGCAAGCGGGCAGGATTGCTGTCATGGCTCCCTCTTATGTAGATGTACGTTCAAATACCCCAATGGGAGCTGTCCGCAAGGGAAACGGTGAGCTGCTGGTTTCACAGCACTCTGGAAGTCTGATGCCTACAGCGGTATTTGAGAGGGAAGGATGGTTTGCCGATTCCTTCTTCATCGATTGCGTAGATTACGAATATTGCCTAAGAGTCGGAGACCGCGGCTGGATCATTGGGGACTGTGCAAGCGCAGTACTCTTACACAAGCCTAACTATCCTAAGAATCATAAGTTTTTAGGTTACCGGTTATTTACTACGACCAACTATTTGCCGCTCCGAAGATATTATTTGACGCGAAACGTGATCTGGCTGCTTCGCAGATACAGAAAGACCCACTTTATGTTTCTTATCCAACTAAATTGGGGGATTTTCTTAGATAGTATCAAGATCGTCGCCGAAGACAATTGCTGGCCAAAGCTCCGATCCGCGCTTCGAGGCCTTGTGGATGGCATTTTTAGACATGTCGATGCCTAGATGCGGGTGCCTGTCAGCAAAGCGGCAGAGCATTTTAGATTTGATTAGCGAATGCATTGACCCCGCGCAGCAATAAATAGGGCTTGCAGATTTGGGAGGCTCAACGCAGAAAGACCCCCAATGGCCCCACTTGCAATACCTAAAGCGGCCTCGTCTCGTTGAATACTTGAGCATCCCACCGAAGCAGACCTGAGCGAAGACAACGAAGCAGTCACGTGGTCCTCCGCATGCACCCAGATGGCGAGCAGGATGTATTATGGACCCATGCTCAGAATGGTCCATAATTTGGTACGGTACACCTGCCTGGTAATGATTCTTTGTCTGGCCCCGCGTTGCTTTTCGCAGCGTGTGGACGCCTCTACCATCGAAGGAAAGGTCTTGGTTGGCTACCAGGGTTGGTTTCGCTGCCCCGGGGACGGAAGCCCAGAGAACGAGTGGGCCCGTTGGTTCAGACAAGGGAGTACGACTGCGGATGTCGCGAATCCTGCAACCCGGCGCTGGGTTGTTGACATATTTCCGGATGTCTCCGATATGGATCCGCATTCGCTATGCGCAATTCCGAATCTACGCATCCATGGACAACAAGCGTACGTCTTCTCCTCTTTCCCTAAGGCGACTACGGACACGCATTTCCGGTGGATGCGACAATACGGCATCGACGGCGCGTTAATGCAACGCTTTGTCGGTGATATTCAAGTATATCGCGAGGAAAACGACACGGTTCTTCGGCACGCGGTCGCGAGCGCGGAAGAAAATGGCCGTGTGATTGCGGTTGAATACGATATTAGCGGCTCGAAGAAGCCCGAAGTCCTCTTTGAGAGGATGAAGGCGGATTGGCTTTATCTCACGAATGATCTCAAAATAACGCGCAGCCCAGCCTATTTGAAGGAAAATGGAAAGCCGGTGGTTTCCATCTGGGGCTTGGGCGTTGCGAATAGACTAGAGGATACAAGTATCGGGACAGAGATGGTGCGCTGGTTCAAGACCGAAGGCCATGCCACGGTGATGGGCGGAGTTCCCAGTAGCTGGCGATCTCCTTCGATAGTCGACGCGCAGACAGATCCAGCATGGAGTGAAGTTTATAAGCAGCTTGATATCATCCAACCCTGGTCTGTGGCCCGATACAAAGATGCCGAGAGCGCTGCCGCGTACACAACCACCAACCTGGAGCCGGATATAGCTTTAACTCGACAGCGCCATCAGGAATATCTTCCCGTGATCTTCCCTGGTTTTTCCTGGAGCAACCTCTTTCCAAAGGATCACTTCAATGCGATTCCCCGGCGGGGAGGGACACTCCTCTGGCGAGAGGCTATGGAAGCCAAAACCGCCGGCAGCACAATGGTCAAAATCGCAATGTTTGATGAGGTAAATGAAGGCACGGCCATCTTGAAGGCTGCGCCATCGCGAAATGACACTCCTTCAGAGGCTCGATTTGTTACCATGGATGCCGATGGGATTCCGCTTCCCAGCGACTGGTATCTGCGGGTCGCCGGTGCAATCGCGCAAGTCTATCATGGAGCAGCTCCGGTTTCGAGGACGATGCCTCCGGCGCTCTTGAAATATTTCGACCGCTGACCTTTTTGCGGGCTATCTTCGAATCCCTCGCGGGACAATGCTTCTGGTAAGCTTTTTTCACGAACAGCTTTCGATACGATCACGGTAAAAGAATTCTCTTGTCCTAAAGCAGATATTTGCGCCAGCAGAAAGGGTACCTTATGCCGAAATTATCGCGATCTGGAGATGCTGAAAACGTTCTGTCCGTGCCAGGAGAGCGGCATGCTAGGGACATTTCTGTGCCGGTCGGCGTGATGCGCATCCATTGCAAGAAGTGGAATATTGCAACTAGTAGCACCGTCCTGCTTCTTGGTGCAGCGGACGACGATGTCGCGATCGTGCGCGCTGCGGGCTTTCATAACTTAACAGTCTCCAACATAACTGGTTCGGGAATGCAGCTAAATGCCGAAGCTATTGCCCTTGAAGATGAAAGCTACGACCTGGTCTTCGCGCACCAGACCTTGCACCACTGCCGCTCCCCATACAAAGCCCTGGCCGAGATGCTGAGGGTAGCGCGCACCTGCGTAATATTCTTTGAACCCAATGACTCCTTCACCGCACAGATTGCCGAGTTCTTTCACCTGAAACATCCATATGAAATCCTCGCGGTCACGGCTAACGAGAAAGGTCGCGGAGGCGTGATGGACACTGATATTCCGAACTATATTCACCGATGGAGCCCTAGAGAACTGAGAAAAGCATCCATGGCGGCTCTACCAGAGTGGAAACTATCGTGCAGCTTGGATCGATACTGGGACTTTAACCTGACTCAACACGAAATTGAGCTATCTCCCTCGATCGCCGTGAGAGTAAAGAGGCTTCTACAGAAGAATCGTGTTCTATTGAACGTTCTTCCGATCATCCGATCTCAGGGGAATCATTTTTTCGGGCTCATTGTTAAGACTGGTTATCAACCATGGATCAAGGACGGACATTTTGATCCAGACTATGTGACAACCAAAAAGACCCGGTAATATGCCCGAATGAGCGGCCTAGTTGTCTATCTAAGAAGATACCGACTGAAGCGCTTCGAATTTGCCATTGACTTCATTGCGACGGTCGACTGATGAGGCTAGACCGGTATATGCCCTTGCAGCTTAAAGACCTTCGTCTGCAGGGCAAGGTTTAGCCGAAACGTCCGAACAAGAATCTCCATAGATAACGTAGGCTATTTTTCGCACATTTGATTTGAGTTTTGGCGGTTGGAGGTTGGTACAAGCAAGAGGAGCGAGGCCTCTGGGAGACTTGTGATGGAGCCAACCATGTCGGGAGTGGAGTGGAAGCCGGCGGCGGGACGCCGCTGGGCGGAGTGGTGCGGATCGACGATGGTCGTATTCAGGCGCATCTGGATGAGGTGGTCCGTTCGACCGTGGAAGAGGCGTTGAACGCGTTGCTGGATGCGGAGGCCGATCATCTGTGCGGGGCGCGGAAGTACGAGCGCACCGAGGGCCGCAAAGACACACGGGCGGGCAGCTACACGCGGCAGCTGCACACCAAGGCCGGCGAAGTGAGACTGCAGGTGCCGAAGCTGCGCAGCTTGCCCTTCGAGACGGCGATCATCGAGCGCTACCTGGAGTGCCCGGGTTGAAATGTGCCAGTGGAGAAGAGAGACACTGGACAAGGAGAGCATATGGGACGAGGTAAGAAGTACCAGCCGGAGCAGGTGGTAAATCTGTTGCGTCAGATCGAAGTGGCAGTAGCGAACGGGAAGACGACTCCGCAGGCATGCAAGGACGCAGGGATCGTGGAGCAGACCTACTTCCGTTGGCGCAAGGAGTACGGCGGTCTGCAAGTGGACCAGGCGAAGCGGCTTAAGGAGTTGGAACAGGAGAACTCGAAGCTGAAGCGGTTGGTAGCGAACCTAAGCCTGGACAACCTTGTGTTGAAGGATTTCGCCTCGGGAAACTTCTAAGCCCCGAGCGACGGCGTATCGCAGCAGACCACGCCCAGCAAAAGCATGGGATGACGGAGCGCAGGGCGTGCCGGCTGGCCAACCAGCCGCGCGGCACGCAGCGTTATCGTGCGATACGGCGTGAAGACGAAGATGCACTCACGCAGGGAATCGTCCAGCTTGCCAGTCAATACGGTCGTTATGGGTATCGCCGGATCACGGCGCTGCTCAAGCGAGCGGGCTGGAAGGTGGGCAAAGACCGGGTGGAGCGTATCTGGCGTCGCGAGGGGCTCAAGGCTCCGCAGAAGCAGAAACCACGAGGACGGCTGTGGCTCAACGATGGTTCGTGCGTGCGGCTCCGGCCGACACATCGCAACCATGTGTGGAGCTACGACTTCGGCGCGCCATGACGGCGAGGAGGATGAGATGAGTTAAGGATCGAGTCTTTTTGCCTGCTGGCTCTTGACCGGCCGCTGTGATGCGGCCCCACTCAGGAAGGAGCCCGAGTGGAAGGGGTCTGTCCAAGCACATCGTGTTCCGACGGTGCGTGGAAAAGCTGACGGACTGAACTGTACCGGGCGCCGCCATCATCGGTGTGCCGGGCTACCAAACGTCTTATGGTGAGACAACGAAGCATACGTTGGAAGCCTCTGTCTTGAATGCTACGGCGCTCCCGTAGTAGGTCAGATGGGACTGGGAGTTATGCGGTCTGAGTTGGTGGGGCTTGAAGTTCTCCACTGACGGGTCTGGATAACGGACTCAGCGACGATGATCTCCTCGCAGATCGTCGCTCTGCATCGCCAGGGGTAAAGTATGCCACCTACGAGATGAAGGTCGAGAACTGGAACATGGGAACCACGATGAGCCGCCCGGCAACGGAGCTGGGCTAGCCACGGAGACTGGAGATGGTGAATCGTAAGCGTCCTCCGAGTCCCTCTTGACGCGTTCGGGTATGCTGTGAGTTTCGGCATTGATGCCTGGTCAGATTGTCAGATTAGCTGGTGGAGGTTTTGCTGCGACGGCGTGCGGGTGCGAGGAGGCGATTGACCTTGTCGCTGGAAAATTCTTTGGGATTGAACCCCTCGCCGATCCAGTCGCCGACCTCTTCGTGGCGGGGATGGCTGGGATCGGCGAGGGCATCGAGCAGGTCGTAGTATCCGGGGATGCCGCCGCAGTCCTCCGGCGGGCAGGCGAGCTGACCATCTATACAAATGGGATGGATGGTGTTCGGCTCTGGGTCTTGCCGTTTCTCCAACAGAACGCTGTGCTCCCAGCTATCACCGAGGTCGTATGTGTAGATCATCTTGGTGCCGGCTTTCTGGAGCACGGCAGAGAGAGGCACGGTGCGTTCGCTTTCCACCCGTGAGTTCCTCATGAATGGGTCCGCGGGTTCCGGGCGACCGAAGCGCCGCTGACCGGCACGGAACTCATGCATGTGTTCGTCGTCCCATCCCATCGAAATTTGCAGCACTTTGTGCAGCTTCGCCAGGGTCAGAGCTGCGGGAACCAGTATGCGGCGCCAGATGGGCGGCTTGGTGCCGAGCAGAGTGACCTTGAGTTGATAAATATCCTGTGTGATCTTGCTGCTCCTCAACGAAGGACCGGTCCGTGGGGTCCCGGGCTTGGTTCGATGTTACGATACGGTGCTCTTCGGCGGTCGAGTGGTCATAGCACGGCATCTATGCGGCGAGAGAGAGCGTGTCATCAGGTGTCCGCTTGTGTTTTTAGCGGACACCTGATGAGTGTGTCTTAGGCAGCTTGGGAAGTTTGGGTCTGGAGTGAAGGGGCCAGATTCCAGGGGAGAAGATCCCGGATGCGGCTGACGGGGTAATCGGCGATCCGTGCCAGCACGGTGCGGAGATAGAGCTCCGGATCAAGGCCGTTGAGCTTAGCTGAGCCGATCAGCGAGTACATGGCGGCGGCACGTTCCCCGCCGCAGTCAGATCCCGCGAACAGAAAGTTCTTCCGTCCGAGAGCAACGGCGCGCAGCGCGCGTTCGGCCGCGCTGTTGTCGATCTCGAGCATGCCGTCGTCGATGTAGCGGGTGAGTGCGCGCCACCGGGAGAGAGCGTAGCGAATCGCGCCCGCGGTCTCGCTCTTCGAGGAGAGACTGCGCTGTGCCTTCTCCATCCACGTTCGCAGTTGCTCAAGCAGCGGCTTTGCGCGAGTCTGCCTGATACTCAACCGAAGATCGGCTGGCCTGCCGCGTATCTCGTCCTCGATCGCATAGAGAGCTCCGATCCTGGCCAGCGCTTCTGTCGTAGTTGGCGATGCGTGCACAACATGGATCTCGTGGAACTTGCGTCGCGCATGTGCCCAGCACGCCGCTTCGTAGATGCGTTCGCCATAAAGGTGATGAAAGCCGGCGTAGGCGTCTGCCTGCAGGGCACCCCTGAACGTCTGCAGATGCCGGCGCGGATGTTCGCCCTTGCGATCGGCCGAGTATGCGAACCAGACCGCGGGTGCGCTCGGATCGCCGGCAGGTCTGTCATCGCGCACGTAGGTCCAGAGACGGCCCGTCTTCGTCTTGCCGTTGCCGGGAGCGAGAACGGGCATCGGCGTATCGTCGGCGTGCAGCTTGCCGCCGGCCAGGACATGCTTCTGAATCGCGTCCACAAGTGGACCAAGCAGATCGCTTGCGCCTCCCACCCAGCCCGCCAAAGTGGAGCGCGATATCTCAACTCCCTGGCGGGCGTAGATCTCCGACTGCCGGTACAACGGCAAATGGTCGCTGAACTTCGAGACGATCACATGTGCAAGCAGGCCTGGGCCCGCAAGTCCGCGCTCGATCGGGCGAGACGGAGCTGGTGCCTCGACGACGCGATCGCAACCGGTGCAGGAGAACTTCGGCCGCACGTGGCGGATGACCTTGAAGCTGTCGGGGATGTACTCCAGTTGTTCAGAGACATCCTCTCCGAACTGGCGTAGATGCCCCCCGCAACCGGGACAGCAATCGCGGTGCGGAGCATGGGTGATCACTTCCCGCGAAAGGTGCTCGGGCAGCGGCTTGCGTTGCGGTCTCGTCTTCGGTTCCTGAGCGGACGACAAGCGCTCGGCCGCGGCTTCGAGCTCGGCATGCGCGGTCTCTTCCTCTTCCAGTTCAAGCTCCAGCTGTTCGAGCTTGACGACGATCTTTTCGCTCCTGGCGCCGAAGAGGACGTGCCGCAGCTTGTCGACCATCAGCTTCAGGTGTTCGATCCGCTCGCTGCGCGAGCGCAACTCATCGGCCTGTTCGGAGAGTGTCTTTCGGTGGGACTCGAGTTCGGCTTCGAGGCGGCGACGTTCTTCATCGCGATCTGCAATGAGAGACTCAAGCTTCTCCTGTTGCGCATGGAAGAGAGCCAACAACGCATCGCGATCCAGCAGATTTAAATCAGGAAAAGGAGCGCGATCCATGGACGAAGTATGCCATCGATCACGCAGGAAATCATCCACAAAACCCGCATGAATACAGGGGAATCAGCGTTGTCATCAGACTGCGACCTGCGGCTCCCATGTTCTCTCGACCCGCCGCCAGTCGATACCCTCCAGCAGCATCGAAAGCTGTGCGCGACTCAGTTGCACGGTGCCGCTCTCGGCCTTCGGCCAGATGAAGCGGCCGCGTTCCAGCCGCTTGGCAAACAGGCACAAACCGTCGCCATCCCACCACAGCAGTTTTACGATATCGCCTCTGCGCCCGCGAAATACGAACACATGTCCGGAGAAGGGCTGTTGCTGCAATACGGTCTGCACCTGGCCGCTGAGGCCATCGAAGCCACGGCGCATATCCGTCACGCCGGCCGCAATCCAGATCTTCGTTCCAGTGGGAAGTTGGATCACTTGCGCAAACTCTCGAGTACGGCGCGAACCAGACAATCATCGGCGCCACTCTCCACGCTGATCAACGCTCGTCCAGGAAGCTCGATATGGATCGCGCCTGCACTTGACCCTGAAGTCTCACGCAGTGGCTCCACGACTTCGCTCGCCCGCTCGCTCGGAGTCGATACCGTCACAGGCAGCAACGCAGAATAGGACTCGATCAACTCGCCGCGTTCCAAAGCCCGCCGCCACTTGAAGACCTGGTTCGCGTTCAAGCCGTATGCCCGAGCCACTTCGGCAACGCTCGCGCCTGGCTCCATCGTCAACTGCACGATCTGGCGCTTCTCCGCTACCGATCGCCACCTGCGTACCCGACGCCCTGAACCTACATCCCCTGAATGAACCATGAGGCGATGTTCATCCCGGACATACTCTCCCCACCAGAGGGGATCTCTGGACGCTTACCGTGAATCGAGGGGGCGGAGCTTGCGTAGTAGTCCGAACACGGGAAAGCCGTGTACATGGCGAAGGCAGGCAAGGAACCGACAGAGTTGCGAAGACGGAGGAACCATCCATGGACTTGGGTGATCAGGCTGATGAAGCCTGGCTCTTCAGCGTGCAACGCAAGCTCTATCAATGGAGCAGGACACATCCTGAAGACAGCTACCGCGAGGTGTGGAACTGGATTACAGACTTCCGCAATCTGCGATGCGCCTGGCGGAAAATCGCTCTCAACAAAGGGCGTCGTACTGCCGGGGTCGACGGGATGACAGTAGCGGGAATTAGAGTGGCGATGGGTATGGAGTTGTTCCTGGAACAGCTCCATGGCGACCTGAAGAGTGGCCGGTACAAGCCGAGTCCCTCACGACGGAAGCTGATCCCGAAGCCGCGTCAACCGGGGAAGTTCCGACCCCTCGGTATCCCGACTGTGCGTGATCGCGTAGTTCAATGCGCGGTCAAGAATATCCTGGAGCCGATCTTCGAGGCTGGCTTCTGGCATGTGTCGTACGGGTTCAGGCCCGGACGAGGCTGCCACGGCGCCTTGGAGCATATCCGAATGAGCATGCGACCGCGGGCGACGGCAGAAGATGGCCGGCGTCAGCGGACGCCCTACCAATGGGTCATCGAAGGAGACATCAAGGGCTGCTTCGACAACATCGATCACCACCAATTGATGAAGCGGGTTCGCGCTCGCGTCACCGATGGTAAGGTCACGAGGTTGATCGCGCAGTTCTTGAAGGCCGGAGTTCTGGCGGATGGCTTCCTGCTTCCGACAGACAAAGGCACTCCCCAAGGTGGTGTGATCTCGCCGCTGCTTGCTAACATCGCCCTCGGCATCATCGAGGAGCGATACGAGCGGTGGACGCACCATCGCCGAAAGCTCCAGGCTCGCCGCAAGAGTGATGCTACGACGGCGGCGTCCTGGGCACGCATGACGGACCGTAAAGCTGGACGGGCAGTGTTCTTCCCGATTCGATATGCAGATGACTGTGCGCCACGAAGGCGCGAAGGAGGATTCATGAACTGAGAAGACTTCTTCGAGCCGTGCCGCACGAGAGATGAGAGACGGCCTCTCGAACCCGCATTACAGGATGAGGGTTCAAACCACCGGAAGCTGCTTCGGCACAATGGCCGAGGTGGTGAGCGTTCCGGCAAAAGGCAGGACTTGATCCTGTCAGGTGAGGGCCGAGGAGACGAGCGCAAGCGAACCGCTGATGACCTGTCGAAAGCGTAGGGACGACGTCAGAACCAGAGGGGAGTCGTTAATCTGGGATAAGTCTGGGGGGCACCTGTTTACTGCCCAGTCGGCGTCCGGCACGAAGGTGGCGTGAACTCGGTTCAGGCTCTTGTGGGGAACGTGGGAACCTGCACACCGATGCCAAGGGAGGGACTCAAGCGGCCGACCCGTAAGAGTCAGAGTACCGAAGCGGGGTGCAGGGGCGGAGTCGCGTGTAGTAGTGAGGAAGGTCCTGTAACGGGACTGGAGCGAAGGCGCGACATCGTTCAGCTTTAACGAATGGTCAACCGGCAACGGGAGGAGCCCTTTGGATAAAGCATGGTCGTGGAGCATTCCAAAGCTCTATGTTTGGGATGCCTATAAGCGGGTAAAGGCGAACAGGGGTGCAGCCGGAGTCGACGATCAGACGATCGAGGAGGTTGACAGGGACTTGGCAAACAATCTCTACAAACTCTGGAACCGGATGTCGTCTGGCAGTTACTTCCCTCCGCCGGTGAAGCGCGTGAACATCGAGAAGCGAGGAGGCGGATTCAGACCATTAGGAATTCCCACTGTTTCCGACAGAATCGCCCAAGCGGTGGTCAAGGGGTATCTTGAGCCGGAACTGGAGAAGCACTTCCTTCCCGACTCGTACGGATACAGACCGGGGAAATCGGCATTGGATGCGGTTGGAGTTGCGCGAGAGCGCTGCTGGCGTTATGCCTGGGTGCTCGACCTCGACATAAAATCCTATTTTGATACGATTTCTCACGAATTGCTTCTACGTGCGGTTCGAAAGCATACCGACTGTCCTTGGGTGTTGCTCTATATTGAGCGGTGGCTCAAAGCTCCTGTTCAGTTGGAAGATGGCACTCTTGAACCTCGAGAAAAAGGAACGCCGCAGGGCTCAGTGATTTCACCCCTGTTAAGCAACCTGTTTCTTCATTACACGTTCGACAGGTGGATGGCCCGGAATCATCCGGACATTCCCTTTGAACGGTTCGCCGACGACGCTCTCTGCCATTGCGTAAATGAGGCGCAGGCGAAGACCCTCAAGGAGGCGCTTGAGAAGCGCTTTGCTGAATGCGGACTGCAGCTTCATCCTGAAAAGACGAAGATCGTCTACTGCAAGGATGATGATCGGCGGGGAAACTCAAAGAATGAATCATTCGACTTCCTCGGCTATAGCTTTCGAGCCAGAAGATCGAAGAATCGTTTTGGAAAGTTCTTCGTCAATTTCAGTCCGGGGGTAAGCAATGCTGCAACGAAAGCAATTCGAGAGGAAATTCGCCGGTGGCAGTTGCGTTGTCGTATTGACAAGTGGATAGATGACTTGGCACGAATGTTCAACCCGGTTATTCGCGGTTGGATTACGTACTATGGTCGCTACTACAAATCAGCACTCTATCCTACATTTCGCTATCTGGACCAATGTTTAGCGAATTGGGCGATGGCGAAATACAAACGCTTGAGACGGCATCGACAAAGGGCAGGGCATTGGGTCAGCAAGACAGCTTCAAGAGACCCACGGCTGTTTGCTCATTGGCCCTTGCTGCGTCGAGCGGCGACTGGGCGATAAGAGCCGGATGAGCGGAGACGTTCAAGTCCGGAATCTGTGAGCGCCTGGGGGTGCAACTCCCCCGGGCGACTCGACTCGTGGTTCTCGTATCCGGTACTCGCGAGCAAGCCGAACAGGAAAAGGCAGACCTTGCGAGATATCTGCAGGAGACTATGAACTTGGAGCTATCCATCGAAAAGACGCGGGTCTCTGATCTGACTGAGGGCTTCCAGTTCCTCAGTCAACGGGTGCGCTATAAATGGCATCCGCGATTCGGTTATATGCCGAGGATCGAGATACCGACCAGCAAACGAGCGGATCTTCGGTACGTGGTGAAGCAGTTGACCAAGGGCGCTAATACGCTCTGGTCGCTGTCTGAGCTTCTCCAGAAACTCAATCCTGTTCTGCGGGGATGGGGAAATTACTATCGCTTCTGCACTGGCGCAAGCCGTCAGTTCGCCGCGCTCGACTTCTATGTCGGGGACTGCATCTGGCGTTGGCTGATGAAGAAGCATAAGAAGCTCCATCGCAAGAGAACCCGGCTCGCAAGACTGCCGAGTCTTCTTCGCCCCACTCGCAAGCTATGGCGTGAAGGCAATGTCGAGCAGTTCCTTCTCTCCATGCTGCGCGTAGAACGCTTCCGCAGAGGATGGATGCGCACGCCTGCATACATCAGCGTTCCCGGAGAGCCGGATGCATAACGAAAGGTGCATGTCCGGTTCGGAGGGCGGGCATCAGAATCCGACGGCAGCAATACCGCACGGCGCTGATGCTCGACCCTACTCGCGACGGTCTGGCGACCGGTCGGATGGTACGCATCCTGAGCGTGGTGGAAGTGCACACGCGCGAGTGCCTGCTGGTGCGTGCGCAACGCCGATGGTCATCGTCCCGGGTCATCAGCGCACTGGCCGACGTGATGGTGATGAAGGGAGTGCCGGAACGTCTTCGCTCGGACAATGGGCCGGAGTTCGTCGCCAAAGACTTACGGAACTGGCTGGCCAACACAGGAGCAAAGACGCTGTACATCGAACCTGGCTCTCCGTGGGAGAACGGCTACTGCGAGAGCTTCAACTCTAAGCTCAGGGATGAGTTTCTGAATGGAGAAATCTTCTACTCGATCAAGGAACTGCGCGTGCTGGCTGAGCGCTGGCGCGTCCACTACAACACCATCAGGCCACACTCCTCGCTGGGTTACAGATCACCGGCACCCGAGGCATGGCTGACAAACAACACGGGGCATGGAGAAGTGGAAACCGCTTTGCGCTTCCCACTTCCCCACCCCCCCGACGGCGGCTACTTGAAATCAGAAACAGCTGCGTTACACTAACTCATCCAACGGCACAAAAGATCGGGCACTCCAACATCACCCAGGCCTTGTGGGGGACGCGGGTGTCGGCCTCGACGGTCAGCGATCTGAACCAGAAGATCTACGGCAAGATCGAGGAGTGGCGTCAGCAACCGCTGGTGGGCGAGTTTCCGTATGTCTTCCTCGATGGTCTGTGGCTCAAGAGATCGTGGGGCGGCGAGGTGAAGAACGTGTCCGTGCTGGTGGCGATCGGAGTCTCGCAGAGCGGCTATCGTGAGGTTCCTCGCGGTAAGCGAAGGCGCGAAGGAAGACAAGGCGAGCTGGACCAACTTCTTGCGCGAGATGAAGCAGCGCGGCTTGAAAGGCGTGCAATTGTTCGTCTCCGACAAGTGCCTCGGCCTGGTCGAGAACCTAGCGGATTTCTATCCGGACGCGAAGTGGCAGCGCTGCGTGGTTCACTTCTACCGGAACGTGTGGACGGCAGTGCCCACAGGCAAGGTGAAGGAGGTGGCGGCGATGCTGAAGGCGGTCCACGCCCAGGAAGACCGGCAGGCGGCCAAGGAAAAAGCCCGCCAGATCGTGGACAAGCTGCGGGCGATGAAGCTGGCCAAGGCGGCCGAGCTCGTTGAGAACGGCATCGACGAGACGCTGAGCTATTACGAGCTGCCGCCGGAGCACTGGCGATGCCTGAGAACCAACAACCCGCTGGAGCGGCTGATGCGCGAGATCCGGCGACGAACCCGGGTGGTGGGCGCGTTTCCCGACGGCAAGTCGGCCCTGATGCTGGTCGCCGCCAGGCTACGACACGTTGCCGGAACTCGCTGGGGAGCCAAACGGTATTTGCAAATGAATCGCTTGGCCGAAGTCGTCGCCATCGCCTGACCGCTTGCCTTGGCCACTGGCCAAGGCAAATCAACATCAACCCAACAACCTTCCTAAGTCCCAACTAAGATCGAAAGTGCGAAAAACTCTGGACACTACCTGCCTAGTGGATGACCCCGGCGTACACGGCTGACGAACCCGCCGCCGAGGCGATTTGCGCAGCATTCAGGGCGACATTCTTCAGGTAACTGAAGGGAACGTAGATGATGTCGTCGGGCTGCAACGCAAAGTCTGCGATCTTCCCTTTTTGCATATCGCTCAACTGAATGTGGGTGTTCGAATAGCCGTCGGCGGTCCGGCGAATTAACCGGGCGTCGCTTGGACTGGCGTTGGGCTGCGTGCCGCCAGCCAAGGCGACCATCTGCAGTGCCGTGAGCTGAGAACTGTTGTTCGTGAAGGCGTAGCCGCCGGGCCGGCCAACATCTCCCAACATATAGGCAATCGATGCTTTGGGTACGAGGATCTTGTCGCCCGGGTGAATCAGCACGGAGTGATCAAAAGCTTCCTCGGGCTTGTTGGAAACAAAGTATTGCACGCGCTCGCCAGTGCCGTGGCGTTCGATCGTCACATGCCGATCAGCGACATCCGCTAAGCCGCCAGCGAGGCTGAGCACGTCCAGTACGGGTTTCGAAGTGTCGATCTGATACGAGCCCGGATGGGCAACCTGGCCGGCCACCAACACCCCCTGGGTCGCGAATGACTCGATATTCACGGTGACCTGGGGCTTCTTCATGTACTCTTTTTGGATCAATTGGGTCTCGATGGTGCGAGCCGCCAACTCGGGAGTCAACCCAGCCACGTGGACGTTACCCAGGAAGATCAGGGGAACATTGCCATCGTCAGTAACTCGAGCATGCTGATCCAGCTCAGGAGTATCGAAGACCTGGATGTGCAACATATCGCCAGGCCCAATCAGGATACTTTCCGTCGGCGTTGCTGCCGTCTGGGCGTACATTGACACTGTCGCTAACACCGAAGCGATCAACGCTAATACTAGAGATCGGTATCTAAGATATCTCACTGCCACCTCCGAGACGTTTGTCGAAATAATTGTTTGTTAAGGACCCGTAGTACTTGAAATAGGAGTCAGAGCTGAATTCGACTCCGTTGAGCACCACCCCAATATGCCGGTGAGATCCCACCTGCGCCCGAAGCGTCCGTATCGAAACATCGAGGGACTGCTGCTGCGTACTCTGATGGCGCGCCACCAGCAGAGTCATGTCGGCGCGTGCGCTGAGCACTACTGAGTCGGTCACCGGTAGGACGGGCGCTCCATCGAGAATGATGAAGTCGTAATGCTGCCGCCAGAGACCCAGCACTTGTTTCATTCTACCCGATCCCAGCAATTCCGCGGAAAGGGCCGGGATGGGGCCGGCGGGCAGGATGTGGAGGCCCGGCACCTGGTCGAGATGCAACATCGCCGATCCTGCCTGTTCCGCCGGGAGTTCGCCGCTGAGCACCGAACTAAGACCCGCATCGCTGGGAGCATGGAATAGAACATGCAAATTGGGCCGGCGTAAGTCGGCGTCCACCAGCAGAACTCGCTTGCCTTGCTGCGCGAACACAACGGCGAGATTGGCACTTAACGTGCTCTTGCCCTCGCCCTCGGTGGAGCTGGTGACGAGGAGAACTTGCGGTGGGGCCCCTCCGCTGGTCGAGAGCAGCGCCGTGCGCAACGACCGCAGGGCCTCGACGTAAGGGGAACGCGGTTCAGTCAGCGCCGCAATGGATGCAGGGGCTGACTCTGCCACGCTGTAACCCGACAAACGCAAGGGCTTCTTGGCAGTTTTGTACGCAGGAAGTATCCCCATAGGCGCGTGACCCACCAGGGCCTCCAGCCCGCGGATGTCGGAAATTCTTGTGTCCATCGCATCAACGACAAATGCCATGATGAAGCCAAAGAAGAGACTTGCCAGGATCGATACCCCCATATAGAGAGGGACATTGGGGCGTGACGGCTCTGATGGCGGCAGCGCGGCGCTCACCACCTGAATGCCCGTGGAGCGGAAGCCCTGCATCGCGCTGGCCTCCTTCATGCGGCCTAGCAGCTTTTCATAAAGATCTCGGCTCTGCTCAAACTGTTGACGCACCAACTCATATTGGACGGCCTTGTCGTTCATCGAGTCGGCCTGGTGCTTCTGAGAGTCGTATTGCTCTTTTGCGCTGGCCTCGACCTGCTTGGCCAAAGCAAATTCATTGCGCGCACGATCACGCATTCGCTGGATCTCAGCCTGAATCGAAGCCTCGATCGTCGCTCTGTCCGCTTTAAGCTCGTCCACCTTCGGGTAGGATGGGCCAAATTTTGCCAAGAGCTCGTTGATCTGGCCATCGAGCGTTGCTTCCCTGGTCCGCAAGCTGGAGATCACCGCCAGGTTACTGCTCATCCCTGCTGCGGCGCCTGCCAGAGCCGTGTCGGACGAAAGGCCCATGATGGTCTCCGGATTTCCGGTCTTTACCATCTCGTAGATTGTGCCTTTGAGGATAACGTTAGTGTGCGCGTCTGAAACCGCCGCCGTCGCCTTCTGCAATTGGTCAAGCGTGCTGCTGTATACCTGCCCATGAGCATCGGCATCGTTATCGCCCGCAACCTGTACAACTCCCGTATCTTTCTGGAGCCGAACGAGTTTCTCCTGAAGCGCGTCCGTCTGCGCCTTCAAGTCAACGAGCTGCGACTCCAGCCACCTCGAGGCCCCGGAGGTCTGGGTAGTGTCGGCCTGCTGAGAGGACTCCTCAAGCGCAGCCGCCAGACGATTAACGATTGCGGCAGCGAGATTCGGATCGCTGCTGGAGAAGGCCACTTCGATCACTCTGGTTCCAGGCACGATCCTTACATCGAGGCCATCCTTGAACTCCTTCAGCATGCGGTCACGACGGACAGGCGACTCGGCCAGAGTGACCCCAGGAGGGTCCTTAGGCGGAGGAGGTGAGAATATGCTGGATACCCAGCTGACCACCGAGAAGCGTGGCTTGAACGCCGGCGACGCTTCGAGATTCATCTCCTGTATTACCTTCATCGCCAGCGCGGGGGACTGGAGGAGGGTTGCCTGGGTCTCGAGAGTCACACTTCCGGCATTGGGATCTGCATCACCGCTGGAAGTCCCGCCCGTCGCGTCCATCCCCAGAGCGGCCTGGGGTTTTTGAATCTGAATTTCGGCGGTCGCGGTATAGCGCCGGCCCATCAGGACGCAAACCAGCGAAGTGAGGCCCATCAGCACCACCGTCGTCCGCAGAATCACTAGGCGTCTGCGGCTAAGAATTTCCAGGAACCGCCTCAGCCGGCTCGGCCGATGCTCAACGATCGGCAAGGAGAATCCAGCTGTCGAACCCGGCAAAGCCTTCATGGGCCCTCAAAGTTAATGTTAGGTCCTGAGCCGGCGAACCTTGAGACAAACTCGCTCTGGTCGCATACGGACCCTTCGCAGGATCCGAGTCTCGGGCATCAGGAGCTGGACACTTCGCGGCGGCGCCGAGCGCTCGATCCAGCTCGGAAATCGATACACGCCGCAATTACTTGACGTCGATCGGCAAGGCAGGCGCAACAGACCTACACAATCTGGCTCAACAAGCCTCCGACATGCTTCAACACGGCAAACTTCACAAAATACGCGGCCATTCATGGCAATAACGGCAGGCCGTTCAACGTATATACGCGATGCCCAGGACTACTTCGGCGCCGGTCAGCCGCTATCAAAGCAGAACTACAAGGGGCCTCAATCGGCTCACAGAGGTGTTGGAACTGCACTGATCGACTCTGTTTCTATGATTTTACATCATAATCGTCATAACGGAACCGCCCGCGGCGAGTTACTCCCGTAACGACTCAGATGTCTGCTTCTAACTGTTCTCCCCACTACCTGGCATTTCTTTCCCTTTCGCTGGCCGCCAAATGATCCTGATCCAGGCAACCTTCGTCGATTGGCCTCCATCAAAGCACCCGGATGAGTGCACCGACAGCGCTCGCTAGCTCAATAAGCTTCACCGACTGCCTGCCTGGTGAAGGAAAAGCCTCCGTGCATGTAATTTTTAAAGTATGATGGGGCGCGTTATGAAAAACATTTGGTTGAAACGCTTTTTCCTGCTTGCCTTTGTTAGCTCAGCCTGCTCCGCGATCTATGCCCAGCAAATTGTGCACGGGGTGAGCGGGGTGGCAACCGCGATGAATCCGGCCAACAATACCATCACAATCAAAGCCACTGACGGCTCCGAGTGGATCTTCAAATATCAAAAGGGAGCGAAGCAGAACCTCGTTTTCGATAAAGACGTCCGGAGCGGCACGGTCGAGCCTGCCGACTTCAACAAGGTCGGCGATCATGTCGTCGCGTACTATATCGACCAGGGCTTTGTGAATCGCACGATCGTGGCGATCAAGGATTTCGGCGCATCTTCGCTCGAAACGGCCTCTGGAACCGTGATCAAGACAAAACATCATGAGGTCACTCTCAAAACGGACGCGGGCGTGACTGAAACCTTTGAAATCTCGAAGGACGCGAGTGCCGAGACTCCGGGTGGGGTCGTCAGCGGCTTCAAGTTCGATGTGGATCCTGGCACGAAAGTGACCGTCCGCTATACCGAAGAGGGCGGAAGAAGGATCGCTCAATTCATCCGCAACGCTTTCGGCTAGATTGTGGACCGCCGCTTTGCCGATATTCGGTCCGGTTCCTTCGCCTAGCAAGTTGATGGGACAGACAGGAGCGGTTCGAGCCCTATATCTGTCGCTTACTTTGATGCTAAAGCGTTTCGTGTAGCATCCTAAGCTGTATGGCTACTGCTTGTTCCCACCTCGACCAGATTCACAAAGTTAAACCCCAGACCAAGGGATGCGAAGAGTGCCTCAAAACCGGCGGCAAATGGGTGCATCTTCGGATGTGCCTGGTTTGTGGGCATGTCGGCTGCTGCGATTCCTCGCCAGGGAGGCACGCGACCGGGCACTTCCATGAGACTAAGCACCCCGTCATGCGATCGGCCGAGCGCGGCGAGAACTGGGGATGGTGTTATATCGATCAGGCCTACCTGGAGTTTTAGAAGCCAGCCGGCTCTGGCCGCTTGTTGAAACTCAGCTGTCGCCTAACCGTCTCGTTAATTCTTGCCCGAAGAGGTTCCGCATGTCCATCACCCGCAGAGAATTTACTCGCCTTGCCGGAGCCGGTCTCGCCTCCCAGCTGCTCCCCGATCTTCACGCCCAGCAAGCTACCGATCGCACCATCGGCTACGCCATGGTCGGGCTTGGCGTCATCTCGATGCAGCACTTCATGCCCGGATTGAAAGATGCAAAGCAGTCCAAACTCACCGGGCTGGTCAGCGGTCATCGTGACAAGGCGGAGAAGCAGGCCGCCGAGTATGGCGTGCCAACGAGTGCCATCTACAGCTACGACAATTTCGACAGCATTCGCGACAACAAGGCCATCGACGCCGTTTACATTGCCCTGCCTAACAACATGCACGCCGAGTACACGATTCGCGCTGCGAAGGCGGGCAAGCACGTACTTTGCGAAAAGCCGATGGCGACCTCAGTCGACGATTGCAAAGCGATGATCCAGGCCTGCCGTGACAATAATGTGAAGCTGATGATCGCCTATCGCTGCCAGCTGGAGCCGACCAACCTCCGCGCGATCCAGTTGATCCGCGATGGATCCCTGGGAAGCGTTCAGGCGATCGAGAGCGCGAACGGGTTCAACATCCGCCCAAACCAATGGCGGCTGAACAAGAAGATGGCCGGCGGTGGCCCGCTGATGGATGTCGGCGTCTATTCGCTCAACGCCAGCAGGTATCTCACGGGTGAGGAGCCGCAGGTGATCTCTGCCTATTCCTCAGTGATCGACAAGGACGGGCGCTTCAACGAGGTCGAAGAGAACGTCGGCTGGACAATGAGGTTTCCCTCGGGCATCGTCACCAGCTGCAACACCACCTACGGCGCAAACATGGACGGGTACTATCGCGTGCATGGGTCGAAAGGCGTGATAAATGTCGAAAACGCCTTTCCTTATCAGGGACAGCACCTTACCGCGTCCCTTCAGGGAGGCCAGAAACTCGACGAGCCCAATCCAGCCAAAGACCCAAGCCAGTTCACCCGTGAGGCGGACTACTTCTCCAGCTGCATCCTTAACAACACAGAGCCAAAAATGGATGGGCAGGAAGGACTACGCGACATTCAGTACGTCGCGGAGATTTACAAGTCCTGTGGGATTGCCTTCTAGACGCCGCGGAAAACTGCCGATGACGCGCGTAACGGATGATGAGCGCTTCCGGTGCTCACTGCTCTATCTAGTTCAGGTTTGACGGAGTTGCCTGTGCATTTGGCTGTGGCGGTTGTTGCTGCACGCCGCGCGAGATCTTCTTAAGTAAGAACTCTTGGAGCAGCGCGCTCGCCGCGCCTTCAGCGGTGTTGATCAGCGCATTATCGATCGTCTCTCCAGCCCCGTGGCGATTGCTGGCCGGATAGTACAGGTTAGAGATTCCCGCCGAGATCAGGTTTCCAGCCACATTAGAGTAATTCGGCTCCCACCGCCCGTTGTCGCCCCTGCAAATGACAACGGTCGAGATCGCGTAGAGCGCTCTCGACGTAACACTTCCCGTTCCCTTGTAGAAATATCGCGGATCCTGTCGCAGAATTGATGGCAGAATGGCGCCGCCGATGAAGGTGTCGATCACATCGTCGGCGTACGAAGCGGCAAAGCGCTTGGCATAACCCTCGCCCCCTGTGCCATATCCGCTGAAACTGTCAGACCCTTCTTCGATTCCCGCCGTAGCCGCTGCAATGCCGAAAGTGACGGGGTCGACCGACGTTCGCACCGCCAGTCGAAATTTCTGCCCGGGGGTCATAGGAGCCGCGCGCCAGATGTAGCTGGTGTAAAAGTTGGGAAAGACCCCGAGGATCCGTTGCTGCTCCTGTTCCTTGATTTGCTCCTCAGCCTCTTGATATTGGGTGAAAACGACTTCAACATTGGTGTTTGCCGTCGCAACTTTCAGAGAAATCTCCGGCATGTCGTAGTATTGGCCCGCGGACAAGGCAATATCTGCACCTGTCCAGCCCGCAAACCCCTTTGCCGCGATGGTGATCCGGTAGCTTCCGGCCACGAGGTCGGGAAAGGTAAAAGACCCGGAGCTGTCAGTGACCACGATTTGTTGGGTCTTTGACGACTCGGTCTCCAGAGTCACGCTCGCCCCGACTACAACATTCCCGTGGGGATCGGTCACCGTTCCGTAGATGCGCCCAAGCGCCTGAGCAGCAGAGGATGCCTGGCCGGGAGCGTCGGGTACCTGGCCTTCCGACGTGATCTGTGAGGAGTTCTCGGCCACGGCCGGAGTCTCTGAAGAGACTTGGGAAGCATAAGCGATCGGCTCAGACCGCGCCTGCGCCATCAGGCCAGGCACGGCACCAAGCAGGGCGGCAAGCATCAGAAAGTTTCCCGGCAATAGCGATCGGCTAGCCACAGTTCACGCCAAAGACTTCATGCAGATGGGACGAGCCGCATGCACGATTGGCTGCACGAGAAATGTCGCCTCCTCAGCTACGATCGATATCAAGGGATCAGTCTTCCTTGCGCCCCAGAGCCATATCGATCAGCGTTGCCTGCTCTAGTTCGTGAGCCTTCGCCGAACCGGTCGCCGGGCTCGCCGCTGCCGAACGCTTCACGCTCAGCACCTGACGCGAACCTGCGATCAAGCGCAGTCGCGGCATCACGAACGAGAGTGCACCCATGTTGGCCGGCTCTTCCTGCACCCAGACGATTTCGGTCGACTCAGGGTGCCGCTCGAACTCCGTCTCAAGCTCCGCCTCAGGCCACGGATACAGCTGGTCGATAAAGACAATCGCGGTGTGCTCCGTTCCCCGCTTCTGGCGCTCCACGCGTAGTTCGTGCCCGATCTTGCCGGTGCACAACAGCAGCCGCTTGGCGCTTTGGACTTCGGCATCGGGCACAACATTCATGAAATGCGGGCGCGTGAGATCGGCGATTGGCGAAACCGCATCGGGATGCCGCAACATACTCTTCGGCGTGAAGACCACCAGCGGCTTTCGCCATTTGCGCAGCACCTGGCGGCGTAGCAGATGGAAGTATTGCGCGGCGCTCGACGGCTGGCAGATCTGCATATTGTCGTGTGCGGCCAGTTGCAAATAGCGCTCAACGCGGGCGCTTGAGTGTTCGGGACCCTGACCCTCGTAGCCATGCGGAAGGAGCAAAACAACACCACTCAACAGACCCCATTTGTCTTCGCCCGACGAAATGAACTGGTCGATAATGATCTGCGCGCCGTTGGCGAAATCGCCAAACTGCGCTTCCCACATCACAAGCGCCTCGGGATAGTCCCGGCTGAAGCCATACTCGAAGCCGAGCACGCCAGCCTCGGAGAGAATCGAGTTGTAGACCTCAAACTTCTCTTGATCGGCAGCAAGGTGATTGAGCGGCACGAAACGCTGCTCGTTCTCGATATCGACCAGGATGCTATGCCGCTGGTTAAAGGTGCCCCTCTGGCTGTCCTGGCCGGTGAGCCGCACCGGAACCTGCTGCTTCAGCAGCGAGCCGATCGCAACTGCCTCCGCCATGCCGTAGTCGAAGGGCTTCTTGCCCTGTCCCATCTCCAGCCGCTGCTCGAGCAGCTTCTTGATCTTGGCATGGATGTGGAAGTCCGCCGGGTAAGTGGTCAGCCCCTCGCTGATCTTGCCAATCTCCTCGATCGTAAGCCCTGTCTCGACCTCGTACTCGGGTTTGAACCCGCGGCCATAATACGGCGACCAGTAAGCGGGCAGATGGGAGAGCACAGGCATCTTTTTCCGGACGGTTGCTTCTTTTTGCGCTTCAATCAATTCTGCCTGCAGGTCTTTGGCACGAGCTGAGATGTCGGCACCGATCTGTTTGCTGTAAATCTGATGCAGCGGGGGATGGTCCTTGATCTTTGCATAACGCAGCGGTTGGGTGACGGTCGGGTCGTCGACCTCGCTGTGCCCGTGGCGTCGATACCCGATCAGATCGACCACGACATCGCTATGGAAAGTGTAGCGATACTCCGCGGCCAGCGCGGCGATACGCAGCACGGCGTCGGCGTCCTCGGCGTTCACATGAAAGATGGGGATAGGCAGGCGTTTGGCGACATCGGTCGCAAAGCGCGACGAGTTGACTTCGTGATGGGCCGCGGTAAAGCCAATCAGGTTGTTCACGACGATGTGGATCGTTCCGCCGATGGAGAATCCTTCAACATCGGCGAGGTTCATTGTTTCGGCCAGTACGCCCTGCCCGGCAAAGGCCGCGTCGCCATGAATGACAATTGGAATCAGCTTGTCTTCTCCGCCTTCACCCAAGCGCACCTGTTTCGCGCGAGCGCGCCCGGCAGCCACCGGATCTACCGCCTCAAGATGCGAAGGATTCGAAACCAAGTGCAGGTCGACTCTCTTGCCGCTGCGCGTCTCGTATTCGCCAGTAGCGCCGACGTGATATTTCACGTCGCCGCCTCCGAGAATGCTGCGCGGATCAACGTCTTCAAACTTGGAAAAAATATCGGCAGCCTCACAGCCGACGATATTCACCATCACATTGAGGCGTCCGCGATGGCTCATGCCGATAACGCCGCTGACGGCGCCGTGTTCGGCCGCGTGATTAAGCAGCTCATCGATAAAAGGAACCAGCGCGGTCACGCCTTCGAGCGAGAACCGCTTCGTGCCGAGATAGCGCGACTGAATGACCTGCTCGAACAAATCGGCACGCAGAAGTAGTTCCAGAGTGCGGTGCGGATCAGGCCCCGGACCCACCTCGACTCGCCCTTCAAGCCAGCCTTGGATCCACGCTCTCCGGGCACTGTCGGGAATATGCATGAATTCGGCAGCGAGGGTGCCACAATAGACAGCGCGCGCCTCCTCGGCGTCGGGACCATCGACCTGCAGCTCCGCCACGGATACAGGCGGCAGATGCTGTCCAAGTGGATCGAGATGCGCCTGGAGGTATCCCCAGCGGCGAAAGGCGTCGAAAATCTGATTGCGCGAAGGATTGCTGGCAGAAGAAGAGAGAACGGATGTTTCAGGAGTAGTAATGGTAGCCATAGGATAAGAAGCCGGGAATTCGATTGAGCGCTGCGTGAGCACGTCCATGCTCCGCTATCACTTTTCTTATTCTAACCCTGCCCTATCGGGCACGTTCGCGATACTCATCATCGTGAAACCCAAGCCCGATTCGGACAAGACCCCAAGAAAAGCCTCTAGTCGGGGATGCGCACACTTCCGTCGTCCGCAATCGAGAATGACGGATTCCAGGCAACTTCCCATAGAAAACCATCCGGGTCGGAGAAGTATCCGGAGTAGCCGCCCCAGAAAGCTTCCTGCGCTGGTTTGAGGATGTTCGCTCCGGCGGTCTTCGCCTCTTGGACCACAGAGTCGACCTCCGCGCGAGTCCGCGCGTTGTAAGCAAGCGTCACGCTCCGGAATCCCTGACCGTCCGGAGAAACGGTTGCGTCCTTCGCGAGTTCTTCTCGCGGATACAAGGCGAGCGCCATCCCGCCCGCCTGGAAGAAGACGATGCCCTCCGACGCCGCCATCGAGCGCCGCCAGCCGAGGGCCTCATAGAACTCGCGGCTCCGGCTGAGATTGCTTACGCCGAGCGTGACGATGCTAATCCGCTGTTCCACCAACACCTCCTGAATTCATCCGCATTTCAAAACAAATCCGGAATACTGGTGAAAGCAATTCGCGTGGGAGCGGCCGCACCCGCGAGCAGCATACTTGCCGCCATCACCGTATTCGTTCCGTATTTGTGATTCAGCGAATCCATCGCCATCGAGATCCGCGCTCGCCGTGACTCGCTCTCTAGGTTTGAGAAAAGGCTCAAGGTATGCAGATGGTCGGGAACCAGATTTCCCAGCGCAATGCCGACAAAGAATGGCTTTTCGTGGCCTGCCCCTTTCGGGCGTTGTGCCCAGAGTTTCTGTAATCCCTCTATGAGTGTTTGATTGTCTTGACACTCGATCAGCGCAGTCCCCTTCGACCAGCCGTCCTGAGGAATGCCCGACAGATGCAGCTTGGTTGCGGAAGCTTTCGGTACCACGTACTTGATTTCGAGCGTCAGATGGGTCGTCCACAACCGCGCCGAACGCAGCCGCATGGCCGCTTTATGCAACAGCTTGTGAAGCACTGAATAGGCGCCCTCCATCGTCCGTAGCTCCGGTGAAAGCATGTGTGACTGGCTGATGGATTTCTGATGTTCCAGCGCAGGGTCGTTGAAGTCCTCCCCACGTAGCCAATGCCAGAGTTTCTCGCCGCCAAGGCCGCCCCAGACGGAGCTCATCTCGTCGCGGCCGAGCTTCAACAGCTGCTCCATTGTGCGAATGCCGCATTCGTGCAGGCGCTTTTCCATGCGTGCGCCGACGCCAGGCAGGTCCCGCGGCGTCAGCCCGGTCAGAGCCGCATGCAGGATGTCCGGAGTCAGCGCAACCAGTCCGTCAGGCTTTTCCATGTCGGAGGCAATTTTGGCAAGATAGCGGTTCGGCGCCAGTCCAACCGAGCAGCGCAACGTGGAGCCGGCCTGTTCGCGGACTGTCTGCTTGACCCGCCGCGCCAGGTCGAGAGCTGCAAGGAGCGGCTGTTCCCTTCCGATCAGCCTGCAGGCCATCTCGTCGATCGACATTACCGCGGTGACCGGAACGCAGGTCTCAACGGCCTGGATGATCTTGTGGTGATACTCGACGTAAACCTCGTGCCGCGCCTCGATAAGCTCGATTCCCTTGCACAGCCTTTTCGCGTCGCCGACCGTTGTCCCGGTGCGAACCCCAAAGGCTTTCGCCTCATAACTCGCGGCGATGCAACAGGTTGTGTCGGCAAAGAGAGGAACCACCGCGACCGGACGGCCGCGCAGGCGGGGCTGAAGCTCCTGCTCGACCGAGGCGAAGTAGGAGTTCAGGTCCAGGAAGAGCCAGGCCACTCGAGGCCCATTTGGGACGGTTGTAGCCGCAGTCTCCACAGCTTCTCCGGCGTCTCACAAAGTTTCGTCTTTCTTTCCCGGAAAAACAATGGCATGATAATTCGCAGAGGCGGGATGCAGGCAACTCCGAAAAAGATTCATCCGTCTAAGAACGCAGGTTGAGCATTATGTTTTCCCTCAAATTGCATGCGCTGATGATTTGGCTCCACGCAATGGGGGTCTGGGTTCCGTTAGGCTTGGCCTTCTTCGGAATCGCTCTCTTCGCAGCTTGTGCTTTCAGTTGCGGAAGCACGCCCTGCAAAGAGAAAGACCGGCTTTTCGGTAGACAAGTCTACTGAGCAACCCAGCGGTTGAGCCATGATGAGCCTCCGCGTCGAATTTATCTTTCCACGACGCGCCAAGCGCAGAATTCGTCCTTATCCCTGATCTGAACCTTCCCTGTTATTCCTCGCGCAGCAACCTCAGAGGATCGATCGAGAGCGCACGCTGCGCCGGAATCCAGGTCGCGAACAAGCCCAATAGCAACATGGTGAGGACAACGCCGCACAACACCAACGGGTCGCGCGGCGTAGCCTGATAGACGATGAAAGCCAGCACTTTGGCCGCAGCTAGGCCGAGCAGCAGTCCTGCCGTCGAACCAAAGACAAGCAATCTCAGCGGACGTCCCAGCGCTGCCTGCAGCACTTCCCTCCTCTGCGCGCCAAGCGCCATGCGAATTCCCAACTCCTTGAGCCGCTTGCTCACCGAGTATGCCGCCATACCGAAGATCCCGGTAATCGACAGCATCGCACCCATCACCCCCAGCACTCCCAGCGACACGGTCGCCATACGCGAAGCGAAGAGCGCCCCGTTCAATTCCTTGCTCCACGGCTGGATGTAGACCGGAAGGCTCGCATCCAGATCACGCAGCTTGCCGCGCATGGCTGCCGCCACCTGGGAAGGGTCGCGGTCTGAGCCCACCGAACGAACCACCAGCCAACTCTCGCTCGACGGCGATTGCAGAATAGGTAGAAACATGGCCGGCTCTGGATCTGAGGCGAGGTTAAAGTATTTCCCGTCCTCGACGATCCCCACAACTTCGACCCGCGTTCCATCCTTTAACTTGTAATGGCCGCCCACTGCGCTCGTCACCGAGCCAAATATCTTGCGGGCAAACTCCTTGTTCACAATGGCGACGCGTGGCGAGCTTTGGTCGTCGTGCCAAGTGAAGGCTCTCCCAGACAGCAAGGTGGTGCCCGCCGCACGGAAGTACTCTGGCGATATGTTATACAGGAACGCTTGAGCCGCGGCATTCGATGGCCTGAGATCGGTTGTCTGGTCGGTGAAGACAATCGGCGTGATCCCGCCCATGGTCAACGGTTGATAAGGCCCCACCAATCCCACCGCTGACACCCCGTGAATCGTTTCCATGGCCTCGATCATGCGCTTTTGCATTGCGGGCATCCTGTCTTTGCTGTAGTCGGCCATACTCAGGTCCGTATTTGCCAACATAGCGTTTCGTGGCTCAAAACCGAAGGTGCTGTGCAGCGAGCGCACCAGTCCGCGCACCGCAACCATTGAAGATGTAACCAGCACCGCGCAGATCGCGATTTGCACTACCAGCAACAGGTCGCGGAGAGTGATCCGCCGTCCGATCCTTCCGCCGATCATGCCGCTTGGTCCGGATTTGATGACCTCATACGGATTGGTTCGGAGTATCTGCTTCACCGGAACCACCCCAAACAGGAATCCACTTGCCAGCGTCAACAGCAAAGCCACGATATACACGCCGGCATCCGGTTCCACCGGCGCATGCATTGGAAACCGCGGAAACGGCTGCCACACACTCAACCCGCGCAACAGCACGACGCTGCACGCCAAGCCGACTATGCCTCCGACGATTGAAATTAATAGCGCCTCGGTGAAGAGTTGGCGCAGCACGCGTTTGCGGCTCGAACCCAGCGCCAGCCGCAGCGCGATCTCCCGCCCGCGATCGGCGGCGCGGGCGGCGAACAGGCTGCCCAGATTGGCGCAGGCGGCCAGCAAAATCAAGCCCGACAGCAGCATCAAGCCGGCTAGAAACGTCCTGATCGCTGGAGCAAAGAAATTGCCATGCATCTCTGGACGAACCAGGGAAAAGGTCATTTGCGCATCGTCTTTCGGGTACGTTTTCTCTAGATAAGAACCAGTTGTGTCGAGATCGGCGATCGCTTGCGCTGGAGTCACTCCGGCTTTGGGATGTCCAAGTATTTCGAAAACCCCTCGCGCGCCGCGATCATTCAAGTAACTCCAACCCTCGAGCTGCTCCTCGTTGACGATCGGCACAAAGAAATCAGGAGTGAAAATCATCAAAGTTCCGTGGAACTCGGGCGGCGCCACGCCGATGATGGTAAACGGGTGCTTGTTGAGCCGAACCGCGCGGCCCAGCACGCCACGATCCCCTTGAAAATGAGTCTGCCAATACGAGTAGGCCAGCACGATATAAGGAGCGCTGTTGGGGCCATGTTCATCGGGGGAATGAAAGAAGCGGCCAAGATACGGTTGAATGCGTAATACGTCGAAGTAATTCCCACTCACTTCATCGAACCACGGGGTGGAAGGATTGTCGCCCGTATCCAGGCCTGCCTGTCCAATGGTGTAAGCCGCCAACCCGTCGAAGCTGCGGTTGCGGTCACGCAGATCGACATAGTCGGGATAGGACTGAATGATGTACGTGTCCTTCCCGCGCTGGAGCGCATACAGGTTCTGCGAATCAGGCACATTCAGCGGACGCATCACCAATCCGTTGAACATGCTGAAGACCACCGCGTTTGCGCCGATCGCGAGAGCCAACGTGAACACGGCGGCAGTGGTGAATCCGGGAGACTTGCGCAACACTCGAAGGCTGAAGCGCACATCCTGCACCAGAGTCTCGATGAAGTTATTCCCGAGCGCCTCGTGGCTCTGCTCGTTGTACTTCACATAGCCGCCAAACTCGATGTGCGCCCGGCGTTCGGCCTCGGGCCGTGTGAGTCCCGAGCGTTCAAGGTCATCGGTACGATGTTGTATGTGGTTGCGAAGCTCCTCTGCTATCTCGGCGTTAATCTGTGAACGTCGGAAAAGCATTGCGATGCGGAAGCGAATCGAATTGAAGACATTCATACTTCCTCCAGTCCTCGAAAGCGACCTGGACCGAAACTCGAGTGCACAGTTTCCTACTCTTCACGCAACAACATCAATGGATCGGCAGCCAGCGCACGTTGTGCAGGAATCCACGTTGCCACCAGCCCCAGCAGCAGCATCGCCGCGACCACCCCGCACAAGACCACCGGATCCCGCGGGGTCGCCTGGTACACGATAGAAGCCAGCACCTTCGTCGCCGCAACGCCCAGGAGCAGCCCCGCCAAGGAGCCGAAGACCAGCAGGCGAAAAGCGCGCCCGAGTGCCGCGCCCAACACTTCCTTACGCTGAGCACCCAGCGCAATGCGGATTCCCAACTCCCGCAGCCGTTTGCTCACCGAGTAAGAGGCCATTCCAAAGATGCCCGTAGCCGCCAGCATTGCTCCCAGCGCGCCCAGCACCCCCAACGAAACCGTCGCCGTCCGCGAGGCAAACAAAGCGCGATCCAAATGTTGATTCCACGGCTTGATGGTCATCGGCAGCCCCGGATCGAGCTTCCTCATCGCCTCTCGCACGGCCGCAGCCAGTTCTTGAGGATCGCCGTTCGAGCGAATCACCAGCCACGTCGAACTTGAAGGCGACTGCAAGATAGGCACAAATGCCGCAGGCAGTGGATCTTCCGTGATCGTTTTGAATTTGCCGTCTTCGACTACGCCGACAACCTCAATGCGCGAGCCGTCTTTCAGCTTGAAGCTTCCACCCACCGCCTTTGCTTCAGAGCCGAAGAGCCGGTGAGCAAATTCGCGGTTCACGATCGCCACGCGCGGTGCATGGAAGTCGTCATGCCAGGTCATCTCTCTCCCCGACAACAGGGCCGTGCCTGCAGCATGTAGATATCCCGGAGATACATCCTGAATCTCCGCTTCGGTGGTTTGATTCGAGGGGCTTAGATCGGATACGTCGCCTTTGAAGACGGCCTCATCATCCCACTCCATGCTCAACGGCAGCCGGTCCACCAGTCCCACCGCCGTCACCCCGGGAATCGCCCCCAGCGTATCGATCATACGCCGCTGCATAGCGGCGACGCCCTCGTCTTTGTATCCCGCCATCAACAGATCGGTACTGGCCACCACCGCATGTTGCGGCTGGAAGCCAAAGTTGCTGCTAAGTGACCGCGCCATGCCTCGTACCGCGACCAGCGAAGAAGTCACCAGCACCGCGCAAATCGCAATCTGCACAACCAGGAGCAGATCGCGCAGCGCGAAACGTCCTGCGACCTTGCCCCTCAACCCGGACTTAACTATCTGATAAGGATTGGCATCGAGCACCTGCCGCACCGGAACAATCCCAAACAGCAATCCGCTCGCCACGGCCAGCAGTAGGGCGACGAGATACACGGTCGCGTCCGCATTCACCGGCACATTCATCGGCATATCAGAGACCGGCTGCCATGCACTCAGCATCCGTAATAGGACCACGCTGCCGAGCAAACCAACCGTCCCTCCGGCAAGTGAGACCAGCACCGCCTCGGTCAGCAATTGCCGCAGGATGCGTTTGCGGCTCGAGCCCAGTGCGAGGCGCAAGGCAATCTCCTTGGCCCGATCCGCGGCGCGAGCAGCGAACAGGCCGCCTAGATTCGCGCAGGCCGCCAACAAAATCAGCCCCGCCAGCAGCATCAGCCCGGCAACGAAGCCCCGTACTGGCCGGCCCAGCAAAGTGCCTGCCAACCCCGGCGGGGCGAGTGAAAGCGTCGCCTTGCCGTCCTCTTTCGGATACGTCTTGCCCAGGTCCGCCGCGATCGAGTTGAGATCCGCCGTCGCTTGTTCCGCAGTAATTCCACTCTTTAGCCGCCCCAAAATCCACGGCGAGCGCGCCGTCCGGTCCTCAAGGTCGTTCCCACCGCCGATCCGCTGATCGTTGAGGATAGGAATCCAGAAGGCGGGACTGAAATACAGCTCGCTCCCACGAAATTCCGGCTGGGCTACCCCGAGGATCGTGAATGGATTTTTGTTGACCTGGACCGTCCGGCCCACCACGCCCGGATCGCCGTTGAAATGACTCTGCCAATAGCCAAAGCTCAGGACGATATAAGGAACACTGTTTTTGCCATGCTCGTCCGAACCGTGGAAGAAGCGGCCCAGGTAAGGCTGAACGCCTAACACATCGAAGTAGTTTCCGCTGGCCTCATAGATCCACGCTTGCGACGGATTGTCGCCAGTGTCCAGACCCGCCGGCATAATGTTGTAAGTCGCCAGCCCATCGAAGCTTCGGTTGCGGTCGCGAAGATCGCGGTAATCTGCGTACGACTGCATCGGAGAGCTGTCCTCGTTCCCCTGCGCACGCTCGATCATGTAAAGACTTTTCACTTGCGGCAGGTTGAGCGGATGTAACACCACCGCATTCATCACGCTAAAGACGATCGCGTTTGCCCCAATGCCCAGCGCCAGAGTGATGACCGCTACCACCGTGAAGCCTGGCGATTTCCATAGTGTGCGCAAACCGAAGCGCACATCTTGCAAGGTCGTGGTGATGAGGTCCCCCCCCAACTCCTCGTGAGACTCCTCCTTGAACCTCTCATAGCCGCCAAATTCGATCCGAGCGCGCCGTTCCGCTTCGCGGCGGCTGATCCCGGTCCGCTCCAGATCGTCGGCGCGAAGCTGAAGATGCGCGCGGAGCTCATCGTCCATTTCTCGCTCAGTTCGCGAACGCTGAAACAGACCCGATACGAGCGAGCGAAACAAGGCAATCAGTTTCATACTTCCTCCGGTTGCAGCGAGAGTGCCGACCCGATGGCGGCGACAAGCCGATTCCAGTTGTCGGTCTCTTCTTGCAGGCGTTTGCGACCGGCGTTGGTAAGTTCGTAAAACTTGGCCCGGCGATTGTTCTCTGATGTCCCCCAGCTCGCCTTGAGCAGCCCCTGGCGCACCAGGCGAAAGAGTCCTGGATAAAGAGCACCCTGCTCAATGAGTAGAGCGTTGCCGGAGATTTGCCCGATACGCAAGAGGATCCCGTAGCCATGCAGTGGGCCGAGCGAAACGGCCCTCAAGATCAGCAGGTCGAGCGTCCCCGGAAGGATTTGAGCCTGGTCGTTCACTGCGTCCCCCTAAGATGATTAGGAGATTAAGACCATCTCCCCTAAGTTGTCAAGGAGAGTCCGCAGATTTTCCCGGTCCGCCCGTCTGTCTATAATCCATCTCGATGCCCGACCAGACGATCCCCGCCTCCGATCCCCTCCTCGAATTGAACCGCCGCAACACACTCGCCGAAGACAGCGGAGGCGCTGAGCGACGCGATCGCCAGCACCGCGAAGGCAAGCTCTCCGCCCGCGAGCGCGTCCTGCTGCTGCTCGATGAGGGCACCTTTGAAGAAACCGACAAATTCGTCACCCACCGCTGCACCGACTTCGGTATGGATGAAAAGCGCATCCTCGGCGACGGCTTCATCACCGGTTACGGACGCATCGATAGCCGCCTGGTCTTCGTATTCGCCCAGGACTTTACCGTCTTCGGCGGTTCGCTCTCCGAAACCAATGCCGCCAAGATCGTCAAGATCATGGACACCGCGATGCGCGTCGGCGCGCCAATCATCGGCCTCAACGATTCCGGGGGCGCGCGCATCCAGGAAGGCGTCGTCTCGCTCGCCGGCTACGCCGATATCTTTCTTCGTAACACACTCGCCAGCGGAGTCATTCCGCAGATCTCCGCCATCCTCGGCCCCTGCGCTGGCGGGGCCGTCTACTCGCCCGCGATCACCGACTTCACGCTGATGGTCGACAAGACCTCATATATGTTCGTGACCGGCCCCGACGTAATTAAGACCGTCACTCATGAGGAAGTCACAAAAGAAGAGCTCGGGGGCGCCACCACCCATAACGAGGTGTCCGGCGTCGCCCATTTCATGGCTCACGACGATGCCGATTGCCTGGCCCTGATTCGCGAGCTTCTAAGCTTTCTGCCGTCGAATAATGTCGACGACCCGCCGCGCCGCGCCTGCACCGACCTCCGCGTAGCCACGAATCAAGAGGGCCGCGCCGACGCCGAACTCGACACCATCGTCCCACTCGACCCCTCGCAGCCCTATGACATCAAGGAAGTCATCGAGCACATCGTCGATGACGGCTATTTCTTCGAGGTGCACGAACACTTTGCCCGGAACATCGTCGTCGGTTTCGGTCGCATGAACGGCCGCCCGGTTGGCATTGTCGCCAATCAGCCCGCATTCCTGGCCGGAGTCCTCGACAACCACGCGAGCGTGAAGGGCGCTCGTTTCGTCCGTTTCTGTGACTGCTTCAACATTCCACTGATCACGCTCGAAGATGTACCCGGCTTTCTGCCCGGAGTGCAGCAGGAACATGGCGGCATCATCCGCAATGGCGCGAAACTCCTCTACGCCTTCGCCGAGGCCACGGTGCCCAAGCTGACCCTCATCACAAGAAAAGCATATGGCGGAGCCTATTGCGTAATGAGCTCGAAGCATATCCGCACCGACTTGAACCTGGCATGGCCGACAGCCGAAATTGCGGTCATGGGCGCCGAAGGCGCCGTCAATATCGTCTACGGCCGCGAACTTGCCAGTACTCTAGCGGAAGCCGAGACCACCGAGGGCCCCTTGAGCCCGGAACGTTCGGCCGAGATACTGGCCGAGGCGCGCAAACACAAGGTTGAGGAGTTCCGCGAGCAGTTTGCCAACCCCTACATCGCCGCTGAACGCGGCTATGTAGATGCCGTTATTCGACCTCGCGAGACCAGGCGGCGTATGATTGCTGCGCTGGAAATGCTGGACGGCAAACGAGACAGGAACCCGCCAAAAAAACATGGGAACATCCCCTTGTAAGTTGTCTGCGGATGGGTCTATCGTCTACGGCAATTTCCTTTACAAAGTTCATGACGCGGAAAAACTTGAAAATCGCGCCCCTGCATGAAACGCCGTGATCATCTGGCTCACTATCTCGTCAGCATTGCGGCATAACCGCTAACCGAAAGCAGTCGAGGTGTCTATGTCAAAGCAAAACCAGCATGGCCAATCCCGAGTATCTTTCCCACTGAGCGAACGTAGCGCCCATCCAGGCGCAACCGTCGCGGGCAAGAGCGACCCTCAACGCGTCATCAGCATTTCCGTCATCGTGAAACGCAAGAACTCCCTCAAACTCGAAGAATTGGGCGGCCGGCATGTTAGCCAGGAGGAGTTCGCGGATAAGTATGCCGCCGACAGCTCCAGCTTCGACCATCTGCGCGAGTTTGCCCATAAGAATGGCCTCACCGTCGACGAGGGCGCATCCAGCCTGGCGCGGCGCACCATCGTGATGCGCGGTCCCATCAACAAGATCGAGCAGGCCTTCGGCGTTACCCTCAACGACTATGAGCACGAAGGCAAAAGGTTTCACAGCTACGTAGGCACCATCTCGATGGCCCAAGAGCACGCTGAGCCGGTTGAAGCCGTTCTAGGGCTCGACAACCACCCCATCGCCCATCCGCACTTCCGCCTTTACGACCTTAAGAAAAAGAAGAAGCCTACTTCTACGCAGCCCAGCTTCTTCAATCCGCCGCAAGTGGCCCAACTCTACGGATTCCCCAGCGGCGTCACCGGCGAGGGGCAAACCATCGGCATCATCGAGCTCGGCGGCGGCTACAACGCCAGCGACCTGAGCGCCTACTTCACCAAGCTTGGCGTCGTGCACCCGAAGGTCACGGCAATCTCCGTCGACGGCGGCACCAACTCACCCGGCGACCCCAACGGAGCCGACGGCGAGGTCGCATTAGACATCGAAGTCGCCGGTTCGATCGCTCCCGGAGCAAACATTGCCGTTTATTTCACGCCCAACACCAACCAGGGATTTATGGATGCGCTGACAACGGCCCTCCATGACACGGCGAACGGGCCTCCTTCGGTCATCTCCATCAGCTGGGGCAGTGCGGAGTCTAACTACACCGCGCAGTCGCTCACCACCTTTGACGAAGCCTGCCAATCAGCGGCGGCGCTGGGCATTACGATCACCGTCGCCTCCGGAGACAACGGCTCGACCGACGGCGGCACGGGCAATAACGTTGACTTCCCCGCCTCCAGTCCTCACGTGCTCGGTTGCGGCGGCACCAGGCTTACCGGCTCCGGAAGCACCATCTCGGAGGAGATCGTCTGGAACGACCAGCCGCAAGGTGGCGCCAGCGGCGGCGGCGTGAGCGCCCACTTCACCCTGCCCAGCTGGCAGGCGAACGCGAAGGTCCCGAAGCCCCCAACAAAGGCCGGCGGCCGTGGCGTTCCCGATGTAGCCGGCGACGCCTCACCCGAGACGGGCTATAACGTCAGCTTCGACGGCCAAGACGAAGTCGTCGGCGGCACCAGCGCTGTCGCTCCGCTTTGGGCCGCGCTGATCGCCCTGCTCAACCAGCAGCGCGGCAGCAACCTCGGCTTCATCAACCCGACCATCTACGCCAGCGCGGAAAATGGCTTCAACGATATCACTCAGGGAAGCAACGGCGCCTGGAAGGCAGGCCCCGGCTGGGATCCCTGCACTGGCCTCGGCTCGCCCAACGCTCCCCAACTGGCGAAACTCTTTGGATCGTCAACGAGCGCCAAAGCCGCGCCGGCGCAGGGCCGTTCCCACGCCAGTCAACTCGCCCACACCGGCGATTAGCCGATAACCGCAGCGTTCACGCAATTTATGCGCCCGTCCTTGCAAACCTCCATACGCAAGGGCGGGCCCACAAATTCACAACCCCGGCTGCCTGCTTCGGAATCGGTCGTTCAGACTATCTAATCACCGGCTTGCCCTTCTCATTCATCCCGATATACCCCATTGGTTCATGGTGGTCGTGGGTAAAGAGCACCAGCCACTCCTCGGAAATCGCCCGCGCCAGAAAGCGCTTGCGCTGCTCGATACAGGTCACCGGATCGAGGTCATAGCCCATGACCCATGTCGGGTCGAGATGAGCGCTGGTGGGGATAAGGTCAGATATGTAACAGGCACGGTGGCGATCGGAATCAATATTCACTGCCATGAGCTGCGCGGTGTGTCCCGGATAGACCTCGACTGATATTCCTGTAACAATCTCGGTTACAGAACCAGCCGCGCCATCCACCAGAGTCATCTGCCCGCTCTCAACCAACGGATCATAGTTGGCGCCGATATAGCTAACGGCGTCACGCTCCAGTTGGAGATGCCCATGCTCGACCTCGCCGCGATGCGCAAAGTACCGCGCGTTGGGAAAGGTCGGCACGATCTTGCCATCAGCTGACAGTGTCGTGTTCCATCCGCAGTGGTCAAAGTGCAGATGCGTGTTGATGACGATATCGACTTCTTCGGGCGAAATCCCCGCCGCCGCGAACGAAGCCGGTAACCGCTCCTTCGCCCCAAAAATTTCCCGCAGCTTGGGCGGCAGCTTGTTGCCAATGCCAGTCTCGATCACGACCGTATGTTTCCCGGTGCGGGCCACAACCGTATTCGTTCCCAGCAATATCCGGTTTGACTCATCAGCAGACGCGCGCTTCTCCCACATCGGCTTGGGGACAACTCCGAACATCGCTCCGCCGTCGAGGAAATAGGTGCCGTCACTCAACACGGTCAGCTCGAAATCACCCAGCGTAGTGCGGGCGCGAACCAGGTCTTGGGTGTCCGCGCGTTCGGCGGGATGCTTCATTTAACAGTAGCCCCGGAAACAGGCCCAGGCGGGCTCTTGAGATACATCTCAAACTGCGCCAGGATTCGGTTGTAAAGATGCGTCCGCGCCTCCGGCCCGGCGATCGAGTGCGTCTTACGCGGATAGACCTGATAGTCATAGGGCAGGTCCGCATCGATCAGCTTCTGGATGAACTGGATCGTATTCGCCAAGTGAACGTTGTCGTCTCCGGTGCCTTGCGCCATCAGCAAATGCCCTTTCAGCGCCTTCGCTGAGGTCGACACCGACTGATCGCGATAAGCATCGACGTTCTGCGCAGGCAAGCCCCATATAACGCTCGGTATAGATCGAATCATAGTTATGCCAGTCGGTCACCGGAGCGACCGAAACGCCGGCGCGAAATCGGTCGGAATGAGTCATGGCATTCAACGTGAAAGTACCGCCCCAGCTCCATCCCCACCACCCGAGCCGGTTCTTGTCGAGCTGCGGATACTTCGCCAGTACCTGATCGACCGATGCAAGCTGATCGGCCAGCTGGACGGGCCCCATGTTGCGATAAGAGGCCTGCTCGAAGTCGCGCCCGCGCCCCGCCATTCCCCGGTTGTCGACGTGCAAAACCGCGAAGCCGTGCCGTAACAGCAACTCGTCCCACAACCGGTTTTGCGTCCCGCCCCACGAGTTCTGGACGGTCTGCGCGGCCGGCCCGCCGTAGGGATTCACAATCAACGGCACGCTGGCCGCCGCACCCGTTCCAGCCGGCACCAGCAACTGACCGTAGAGGACTGTCTTACCGTCGGCAGCCGTCAATTCGAGTGATTCCGGCGGAGTCAGCTCGCCGGAATCAAGCGGCTTCGAAGTAAAGAACGCCTTGCATTCGGTGGCGTGGCAGATGCTGTCCTGCGGCGGAGTTTCCAGGTTCGAAACCACGTCAACATAAGTCGGGCTCGCCGGAGCAAACTTAGGCTCATGCACGCCGGGGAACGATGAGAGCTTTTGCTTGCCGCTGCCATCCGTCTTGATCGACCAGACCTGGGCCTGCAGCGCATCGCCGTCGTTGGAGACGTAATATACCGTGTGCGCGGGCTCCAGAATCGACTCGATACTCGAGACCTCAAAGTCGCCACTCGTAACCTGATTGAGCAAGTGCGCGGCCGGCGCTGTGCCCTCTCCCGCCATCGGATGGATCTGATCGAAGCCATAACGGTAAATATGCGTGTGTCCATCGCGCCAGCTGGTGAGATAGAACTCTCCTGGAACGAACTCAACATCGTATTTATCGTCAAAGAACTTCTCGTCTGTCTCGCTATAGGCCAACTTCACATCGCCGTGTTGGGCGTCGGCGAAATAGATGCTCCGGTGCTTCTGGTCGCGGGCCAGCACCTCGATCCACAGCGTATCCGGGTTAACCCATCCGAATCGTGGAATGTAGTCGTCCCCATCGACGATCGGCACCTTCATCCAGACGGTCTTTCCGCCCTGCGCCTTGATTACGCCCACGCGCACCGATGGGTTCGGGTCGCCGGGCTGCGGATAGCGCTGCTTGTCGACCGTCGCATGCAGAGGAATCCAATCCGTAATCGGATACTCGGGTACGTTCGCCTCGTTCATCTGCAGAAAGGCAATATGCGCCGAATCGGGCGCCCAGAAGTAGTTGCTGCGCACATTAAGCTCTTCCAGATAGACCCAATCGACCTCACCGTTCAGCAGGGTCTCTTCATGACCGGTCGTCAGCTGCACTTCCGACGATTGGTCTTTGAAGCGATGCACATACAAATTGTGGTCGCGCACGTAGGAGACGAACTGCCCGTTGGGAGAGAACTTCGGGTCGTCGCCGCTTTCGGCTCCAGTCGACGCGATGTCGATGGCCGTACCATTCTCAACGCTATAGAGGAAGAGTTGCCCTCCGCTATCGAATAGAATGTGTTTCGAGTCCGGCGCCCACAAGTAGCTGGCCATACCGTATCGTGCGCGATGGTCTTTGTCCTTCTCATTGGATGCTGATGCCCCGAGCGCACTCAGCTTGGTATGGCTGATCAGCATGGTCGACGTACCGTCGGTCGGCAGCACCTGCATCAGGTCCGAATCAGGCGACAGATAGGTCACGCGCCCGCCATCCGGCGCCCACTGAATCCCCTGCGGAGGAACGCCGGTCGGACTCGGCTGACCCCAGATCTCTTCAACTGTAAGCGGATGCGCGCTCTGGGACTGAAGGGATGGTTGCTGAACAATAGCGAGCACGACAAGAATGGTCGAACAAAACACTTTCAAGCAGAAAACTCCGAAAATCGACGGGAAGACTCTCGGGGAAGTGTATCTCACTCAGTCGGCAGGCGCCCCTGAAACCCCCGCTATCAGCTTCGCCAGTGAAGGGTCACAGGTCCCGACATAGGATGCGGCTGTTCGGCATTCGGCATCGTAGAGCTTGCGGCCGCCAGACGGGCCTGCTTCAGCGCGAAATACCACTTCGCCGGGCGGTCGGCGTCGTCGATCAGCATCAGCGAGGGCTTGTGCTTCAATCCTTCCGCCTGCTGAATCATCGTCTCCTGGTCCTGCCGCACGAAGCGGTTTCCGAAGAACTTCGCGATCGCCGTCACCAGCGGCAGATAATAGAAAATGTTCCACGCCGCAACTACATCGATGCGGCACTCATTCGAAGTCGTCGGCGTCACCGTGGTCAAGCTAGAAAACCACTTCTCGCCGCACCGGATAGTCTCGTATCGCCGATTGGGCAATACAAAGTCGATCGTCGTCGTAATCGGCTCGCCGTAGACGCCCAGCAGTTTATAGGGCGCACTGTTGCCCGATGGTGCGTGCGCCGACATGCGAAAGCCCTCGGGAATCGGCTCGAAGTGCTTCTCTTTCTCATGAATGCTCGCCTTTGAGCGCCACCACCAGGCCTGATGCACAAACGGGCCATGCGCCGGATCCATCAGGCCGATGATCCCGTGGTCGACGTTGCAGGGCAGATCAGCGGTGAGGTGCGCCGAGCGAAAGCGCGCACTGAACTTGGGCGTCTCCGGAATCGGGGGCAGATCGTCGGACGCCCGCACGCGTCCCCGACCCAGCCTCGGCACAAAGACCCAGGCGTGGCCGTCCCGTTCCTCGCAAGGAAAGGCCCCCGCGAAGATCCGCTGCGGGTCGAGTGAGTCGGCCTCGGTGAGCGACGGGATCTCGGAGCACTGCCCGCTCACCGGCTCGAATCTCCAGCCGTGGTATTTGCAGGTGACCTGTTTACCGTCGAACCAGCCACAGGAGAGTGGGATGCCGCGGTGCGGACAACTGTCCCGCATCGCAAACACTCGCCCGTCGTCGCGCCTGCCCAGCACCAGTGGGATGCCAAGCAGCATCGCCTTCGAGAGCTTTCTGTCGCGCAGGGCATCTGTGCGAATCGCCGGATACCAGTCGTCATAGATCAGCGAAGTCCCAGGGACTGCCCCGTCAGTCGCGGAGGCTGCCGGAAGAGCTGCCAAGGTTGTCGTGTCTGATGCCATCGTCAGCGTGCGGCGCATTCGGGTAGCGCTCTGCAATTCAGGAACGCAACTCCAAGCCACTACTATAATCGCCCAAGGCGGCAACCCCGGCGGAGGCGTGGCATTTCCGAGCGATCGATCAACCCGGCATGGAGATTCCTTCTGCCGCTCTTTGGCTTGTGGCTCCTGCTGTATGGCAGCTATGCGCTCGTTCGTCCGCCGTTGCCCGACGGCCCTGGAACGATCCACGCGGAAATCGCGCGAGAGATGGTTGCGCGCCAGGACTGGTCTTCCGCTTACGTCAATGGCGTAGCCGTGCACCCCACAGAGCGAACCCTCGACTGGATCATCGCCGCGAGCTACAAGCTCTTGGGGGTCGCCGACTGGGCGGCTCGGCTCCCGATCGCGCTCTGCGTATTAGCCCTGGCCGTAATCGCTTTCTTCCTCGGCCGCAAGCTCTTCGTCTGGAATGCCGCTGGCCTTTATGCTGCATTGATCGTCCTCACCTGGCCTGGAACCTTTGTTGCCACGCGCGATCTCACACCTGTTCCCCTGCTCTGCGTGGCGACCGCGCTAATTGCCTGCGCTCTGTGGTACGTGCTTGCGGAGAAGCGGCTTGCGGGTTGGAAAGGCATCGGGGCATCGACCGTGGCGTGTATCCTGATGCTCCTCATCGCGCCCTGGTCGGCGGTGATTTTGCCTTTAGCGATTTCCGTAAGCTGCTGGGTTACGCGAGGAAGACAACAGCCGCTCAGCCTGCCGCAATGGCCCTTACTCGCCTGGGCTGCGGCAGCGTTTCTTCTTGGAGATCTGCTTGAGGCACATCCCTACAATCCGCTGACCTGGCTCGGTCCTGTGTTACCGGTAGCGCTGTTGCTCGGCGGATGGCTGGCAAATCGCGAGGCCTTTGCCGACCGAGCAAAGACTCGCCGGATGGCGTATTCCGTCTTCGTCGTTGGGCTCGTCACAAGCGCACTCCTGATCTTTTTCGCCGTCGAAGGCCCGTTGGGATTCAGCTTCTTTACTTCCTCGGTCGTGCTGACCTCGGCGCCTGGCCCAATTCCCTTCATCATTCTCGCCGCCGCGCTGATCGCCGGAGTCACGGGCAATCTCGTCTATAGGCTCCACAACAATCCGCGCGCGGCCAACTGCTTCCTTGCCGGGATGCTGGCCGGTGTCATCGTCGCCGTCCAGGCCGGCTTCGTGGTGGCGTCCCCGGCATATTCGTCGCAGATTCTGGCAGACGCCATCCGTCCTGAACTTGGGCCGGCTGATGTTGTCGTCGTCGATGGAAAGTATCCCGAAGCGTCTTCGTTTGCCTTCTACCTGGAGCGCCCAATTCTTCTCGCCCTGCCCCAGAGCAGCGATACGCCGAACCCGGTGCAAGCTCCAACCGGCAAGGCAATGCTCGATCGCATCTGGAACGACACTAATCGGGTCTATTTGTGGACGAGGGTCGACCGCCCATTTCCCGTCCCCGGGCAGAGTTACATCGTGGCCGCCAGCGGAGGGAAAGAAATCCTCAGCAACCAACCCAACTCCGGCGGGGCGTCCTTCTAGTCGACATGGTGGCGAAGCACCAGCCATTCACTCCGCGTGCAGCGCTTCTGTTGGATTCACCGACGCAGCGCGCCGCGCGGGAAGGTAGCTCGCCAGCAGCGCCGCGGCCGCCAATACGACGGCGACTGAGACAAGTATCGATGCGTCCCACGCATGCACATCGAAGAGCAGCTTCCGAATGAGCATGGTTGCTGCCAGAGAACAAAGCACTCCCGCGCCGATTCCGGCGACGGCGAGCCGGCCGGCTTCGCCGAGGATCAGGCGATAGACGGAGCTCCGTTGTGCTCCAAGAGCCATCCGCACACCAATCTCCTTGGTGCGCTGGCTCACCGAATAAGCAATCACCCGTACAGGCCAATCGAACTCAGCAGAAATGCCAGCCCTGCGAACCCGCCCACCAGGTACGCTGCCGCCCGATGCAGCGACGCGGCTGGCGAATCGTGAAGGCGCTCAGCCATGGTTCCGGGATCGTAGACCGCAAGTCCTGGATCGAGGCTGTGTATGGTTGTGGCCGCCGTGGCTAGGACTGAGTCTTCGTCCTGTTCGGTACGAAGGGCGACAGCAAATCCGTCCTTAGGGTCTTGCGGGTTTTGATACAGCGGACGATACATGGCCGATCGCGGAGCTGCATCGGGCTGCCCTTCCTGAATGTCTTCGACGATGCCGACGATTTCCATCGCCTTATTCGCGCTGCCTTCTATGTAGATTTGCTTCCCGATTGGATCTTCGCCGGGGAAGTACGTTTTCGCCATCTCGTGATTGATCAGGACTACGCGTGCGTGAGATGTATCTTCGCTGTCGGTAAAGTAGCGTCCGCGCAGCAGGCGCGTTTGCAGGGTGGAGAAATAGCCGGCGCTGCTGTCGCGGATGAGCACCTCGTTGTGTTCGGAAGGCCATGCGCGGCCAACGATACGGAAGTTACTCGATCCATCGCCGTCGCCAATCGGGAACTCGTCGGCGGATGCTGTCGAACGGACGCCGGGAATGGCGGCCAGACGCGCGTCGAGTTGTCGGAAGAAACTGATTTGCTGCTGGGGACCGCTATAGGCGTTGGAGGTTGCGGCAACCTGCAGTATGGCGACGCGGTCGGGAACGAACCCAAGGTCAACATGCAGCAAGCGATACAGACTCTTGCCGAGCAAGCCTGCGCCCACCAGGAGCACAACTGTCATCGTGAGCTCAACGACGACCATGTTGGACCCGAAACGGCGCCAAAAGACACCGGAGGTTCCGCGGGAGCCCTCGGAGAGACCGGCGCGCAGATCCGCGAGCGAGAGGCGCAGAGCGGGCAGCAGGGAAAAGATCATACCGGCGGCGACAGTCACAAGAACCGTGAAGGCCAGCACACGCGGGTTCAGGCTGATCTGACTGAGATAAGGCATAGTTGCCAGCACATCTTTGGGAAAGAGGCTGAGCAGGAGACGCGTCGCAAGATCTGCGAGCGCGATGCCGAGCACACCGGCGGAGGCCGCGAGCATGATGCCCTCAGTGACGAACTGGCGGATGAGGCGAATCCGCGATGCGCCAAGAGCGCCACGGACGGCCATCTCTTGCCTGCGACGCTCGGAGCGCACCAGGAGCAGGCTGGCGACATTGATGGCCGAGATGAGGAGCAGCAGAACCGCTCCCGCAAATAAAGCCAGAAGGATGGGACGAATGTTCCCAAGGACAGCTTCGGCGAGCGGCATCATGGTCGCACCGCGTCCATGGTCGTCTCCGGGATACTGTTGCGCGATCTGCTCGGCGATCTTTTGCGCCTCGGTCAGAGCGGCCTCCAGCGAGACACCCCGCCGGAGGCGGGCTACTCCGAGAAGGTTGTGACACCCGCGCACCTTTTCGCACTCGCGATCGGGGCGCTCCGTCGCCCAGAAATCGGATGGCTCCGCCGGCGCAAAGTGGAAGTCGCGAGGAAGCACGCCAATGATCGTGGTGGGAGCGCCGTCCAGCACTACCGTCTGACCCAGCACATCGGTGCGCCCAGCGAACTGATGCTGCCACGCAGCATAGCTGATAAGCGTGACGAAGGGCGCCGCGGGCTGGTCGTCATCAGAGCGGAAATCGCGGCCGAGAATGGGAGTTACGCCCAGAGTGCGGAAGAAACCGGCGGTGACGCGGGCGCCGTGAGCAGGCTGCGCGCCAGTGGGCGTCTGCTGCATGAAACCGTAGGGTGCGTAGGCGTCCAGCGACTGAAAGACCTTATTGCGATGCAGATAGTCGAGGTAATCGAAGTATGAGAGGTGGAAGTGCGGACCGAGGGTGTTGCTCTCATAAAGAATGACCAGGCTCGAGGAATCCTGATACGGCAAGGGACGGATGAGCGCGGCATCAACGAAGCTGAAGATGGCGATCGCGGCGCCAATGCCGAGCGTGAGCACGAAGATCGCCGTTGCCGCAAAGCCGGGATTCTTCCGCATCTGCCGCGCCGCGAAGCCCATATCCTGCGCAACCGTCTCCATCCTGAAAGCCATTACCTCGTGGCTCATTTCTTTCATCCGTGTCGCGTTTCCAAACTGCCGCAGCGCCGCATACCGTGCCGCTTCTTCGCTAATTCCTTCCGTCAGCATTTTCCCTTCCATTTGCTCGCGATGGAAGGCCATCTCTTCCTCGAGTTCCCGCTTGAATCGTTCGCGGCCGGTGAGTAGCCGCAGTTTTCTAAAGACCTGCGCGAGCCAGTCCATCGAGATTCTCCTCTATCTGCCTACGCGTCTTGGAGCACCCGGCCGATGGCTGCAACCATCTGCTCGAACTGCGTAAGCTCCAGACCCAGCTGCTTCCGACCGGCGGGAGTCAATGTGTAGTAGCGCGCCCGGCGGTTGGTCTCGGTCATCTTCCACTCCGCTTTGACCCACCCTTGCAGAAGCAACCGCTGCAGCGCCGGGTAGAGCGATCCTTCCTCAACCGTGAGCGCCTCATCGGATTGCCGTTTGATCGAGAGCGCGATCCCGTAGCCGTGCATCGCGCCGCGAGTCAGCGTTTTCAGAATCAGCATGTCGAGCGTTCCAGGAAGCAGTTCGGATTTCTTTCCCATAGAGCGGTACCATAGACAAACTATGGATAGGATGTCAATGGTTCAAAGACAACTCCCGGCCCGCCAGCCGGGCAAAAATTCCTTGGCACTAACGGAGTCTGCGAGTCTGCTCTTGGCGAACCTATCCAACTTGAATCAACCGGAATCATGGTCAGCCGCAACAGACCTGACTCCTCATTCACCGTGTTACACTTAGAGGCTGCGGGGCGTGGTGGAGTGCTCTTCCCGCCCGCCGCCTTCCCCGCGCAAATCGCTCCCGGCAACCGGGAAAGGCAGCAGAGGTCTTCATGTCCGGCCATTCAAAATGGGCAACAATCAAGCATAAAAAGGGCGCGGCAGACGCCAAGCGCGGCAAGATCTTCACCCAACTTATTAGGGAAATCACCATCGCCGCCAAGTCCGGCGGCGATCCCGACGGCAATCCGCGGCTGCGCACCGCCATCGCCGCGGCCAAGGCCGAGAATATGCCCGGCGATAACATCAAGCGCGCCATCCAGCGCGGCACCGGCGAACTGCCGGGCGTGAACTACGAAGAGATCACCTTCGAGGGCTATGGCCCCGGCGGCGTGGCGCTGATCGCCGAGGTACTCACCGACAACCGAAACCGCGCGGTCAGCGAAGTCCGCCATGCATTCTCCAAGAACGGCGGAAACCTGGGTGAGTCTAACTCCGTCCGCTTCATGTTTTCGAAGAAAGGCCTCATCTCCGTTCCCAAGTCGGCTGTCGACGAAGACAAGTTGATGGGAATCGTGCTCGAGGCCGGCGGTGACGACCTTAGTGATGAGGGCGAGAGTTGGGAGATCATCACAGAGCCGGCAGCTTACCCGGCGGTCCTGGAAGCAATCAAGCAGGCCAAGATCGAGACCGAGATCGCCGAGATCACCATGCTCGCCTCGACCTACACCAAGCTCGAAGGCTCCCAGGCTAACCAGATGATCCGCCTACTCGAAGCGCTCGAAGACATGGACGACGTGCAGCATGTCTACTCGAACTTCGATATGGACGCCAAAGACATGGAAGCTGTCGCCGGTTGAGCGGGGAAACTTTGAATCCCAGGGCCGCCAGTTCGGGCGGCCTTTTTCGTGATTTGCGTTGGCAGAACTAGCAAGATTGGCCGTAAAAGCACCATCAATGTCGAGGAAATTCTAAGCATGAAGAAAGCGGCAGCTCACGGTCCGACTTGGGCCACTCTACTTTTCCTGTTCACTGCGCTTCTGTCGTCGACGGTCGCTGCCTTGGCCCAGAACGCATCGGCTCCAGCGCCATCCACCCCAACGGAATCGCTCTTTTCGACCCGTCCCTGGGAAATCGGCCCGGTGATTCAGGGCGGCGTCGGAACCGGCAATCGTTCATCATTCTCCTTCTTCAGCGCCGGAATACATGCGGGCAAGGTGCTGATGAAGCATCCGGCGTTGCCGGGTATCCTTCGCGGCCAGTTTGAATACGCGGGGGAGTTTTTTCCGCTCTGGCAGTCCTACACGCCAGCGCCACATCTTCAGCCAGTAACCGACAATACAAATGGCGTCCCAGTGACCTATTACCTGCCCTATGGCGGTGGCACGTTTAATGGCATTACGCTGACTCCAATCATTTTGCGCTGGGATTTTGTGGGAAGCGGACGATTCAAACCCTGGGTACAAGGCGCCGGCGGTCTGCTCTGGACCAACCACAAGTATCCACCGGATTTCTATGCTCCCTATGGCGGCACCAGCGTCTGGAATTTTACGCCGCAGTTCGGCGTAGGATTCAACTACTTCGTCAGAACCAAGCGGTCGATCTCTTTTGCGGCAAACGCGGTGCATATCTCGAGCGCGAGCCTTGGCGACCACAATCCGGGCGTGAACGCCAGTGTGCAGTTCGAGTTGGGCTATAACTGGTGGAAATAAGACAGCGATGAAAGACACCGGCACAAAATCGGCGGATGGAGCAGTCGTCGAGTGCGTGCCGAACTTTTCCGAAGGGATTGATGAACGGAAGGTCCTCGCTATCATCGGCGCGATGCGGGTCGAGGGAGTCCACCTGCTGGACTGGTCGCGCGACCCGGACCACAACCGTTCGGTCGTCACGATTGCCGGTCCTCCTTTAGCGGTTCTCGAATCGGCGCTTCGCGGTGTGGGTCGGGCGTCGGAGCTGATCGACCTCTCCGCGCAACACGGTGTTCACCCTCGGATCGGCGCCGCCGACGTTGTTCCCTTCGTGCCCGTCTCCGGCTTTTCGCTCGAGCAATGCGTCTTACTGGCGCGGCAGGCAGGGATTGAAATATGGCGGCGCCATGGCGTGCCGGTTTACTTCTACGAGGCGGCGGCGGCGCGGCCCGATCGCTTGCTTCTTGAGGACGTCCGACGCGGGCAATTTGAGGGGTTGCGCGATGCCGTTGCGCGGGACACCACCCGGCGGCCGGACGTGGGGGGACCTCATCTGCACCCCACGGCAGGGGCCTCGGCCGTTGGGGCGCGCCGATTTTTGATCGCCTATAACCTTTTTCTCGACACTGCAGACGTAGCCACTGCGCGTGCGATTGCCCGCGAGATTCGTGCTTCCGGCGGGGGCCTTTCCGGCGTCAAAGCTATGGGAGTAGTCGCCCAGGGTCAGGCCCAGATATCGATGAATATCACTGATTTCCGCTCCACTCCGGTCGCCCAGGTTTACGCCGTGGTTAAACAAAGGGCCAGCCGCCACCGCGCAAAAGTAGTGCGCGGCGAATTGATCGGGCTGGTGCCAGAGGCGGCTTTTGAGCAGGAAACCGAGTGGGTGCGTCAGCTAGATGGGTTTAATCCCGAAGAGAAGATCCTGGAACGCAGACTTGCGCATCCGCTAGCGTGGCCGGGAACGTTCTAGAGTTATAGCTCACCAGTAGGCTGTGGCGGAGTTACCATAGAGATTGCCGTATTTACGGCTTAGCGTGGCGCTCATTGAACCGGCCGGAGCCGATCGCCACAGAGGAGAAAGCTTGAACACCATGAAGAAGTTTGTCGCGCTGAGCGGATTCTGGAGCAAAGTCAGCCTGGCGGCCGCTATTGCTTGCGCCGCAACGCTGCCCGCCGTCGCCGCGCAACTCAGCGCCGACGCCCGCTCCGCCATCCCCAAGGACGTGCAGCAGTTGATCACCGTCGACTATCGCGCCATGCAGAATTCGTCTGCGGCTATGGACTTGAAGAATCGCGTTTTGCCGCCAGATATCAAACAGTTGGAAGATGCGCTCAAGAGTTCCGGCCTGAATGAAAATCAGGACGTCGACGCCTTGGCGTTTGCCTCATTCCGCACCAGCGACGTTCAGGGCACCCGCATCGTCGGTATCGCCCAGGGGCAATTCAATCTGACCGCCATCAAGGCAAACTGGCTGAAGAAGAGGATTAAGTACACCAAGGTCCGTACCAACCGTGTCTATCCGATGGGCGCGAGCGGCATGGCGGTGACCTTCGTCAATCCGACCACCATGATCTTTGGTTCGAGCGAAGCAGTGAAGGCTGCGCTCGACGCCCGTGATGGCCTTTCCCCGAGCTTGCTCGACAACAGCGCGATCATGGAATCGATGGAGGCGGTCGATAGCCAGGCCGTTTGGAGCGTCCTCGATCAGGAAGGCACCCAGTACATGATGCACTCGGTTCTCGGGCAGGCATCGCAGGTCACTGACTACGATACGGTGAAGAAGCGGCTGCTCGGCTCGCGGTACACCATGGACTTCAGCAACGGCGTAAAGTTTAACCTGGCTGTCCTTACTCCCGACGCCTTCACCGCGGGCACCATGGCTTCCCTGCTCAACGCCGCTGCGCTGTACAAGAAGATGAGCGGAACGCCAACCGAGAAACAGGCGATCGATAACACCACGGTGACCTCCGACGCCGACAATCTCGAAGTAAACTTCTCCGCTTCAGACAGCCAATTCGCCAGTCTGCTGCAGTCGCCACTCTTCCAGGCCGTGGTGAAGTAGAGGGCTCAGAACGCGCTGACCTTAACTGAACGGCTTCACCTCTCACTCGATTGCAGGGTCCGGACCGAGGGATGCAGAGGTCTAAGACACCTCGGCATCCCTTCAGAATCATCTCCCGAGCTGAGCCTTAGTGTCCTATATGCCATCCTTCAACTTCGCTAGTTTCCAAATGATGCAGTTAGAAACGAAATCATCGACGTAGACGAACTGCTCGGAACCACGATCTTGGTTGTCGAACCATTGGTCGTCCTCGCCGATGCGACGATCTTCGTCCTTAACCAGCACAGCAAAGGCGCTGCCTGGATTCGGGTCAATCGAGAACTCCCGCACGAAGGTACCGCCGCGCGTGATTTCGATAATTTCGCTCGGATCTGTGGCCGTGGGCGGGAAGTGTGCCGGATCGGCGTTGGCCGTAATCAAGTTGCCGTTGGGCGCGAAGATCAAACCAAGGGGCCCATGCAGCACGGTTTGATCGTCAAAGACTACCTTCCCTTTGCCAAGACTCGTGGTCGTGGTTCCCGCGCCTTTCAACTTATAGATAGCGTTGTCCCCCTCGGCGGCCACATAGAGAGTATCGTCCTCGGGATCATAGGCGAGGCCGGCCGGTCCAACAACCGTTCCTGCGGTATCCGGCGCAGACTTGTAGCCGCTAGCGATCGTGATCGCATCCAGTACGGTAATTCCCGATGCCGACAACAAGACGTCGAGGCGGGTAATGGAGCCGGCAAAGTGACCCTTGGTGTCGAAGACATTTGACACGAATAGCTGAGCGGTATCGCCGTGATCGTTCAATGCCATTCCCCACGGTCCGTCGACCAGGTGGCCGCTGCCCAACTGCCGCAGCAGCTTACCTTTGGCGTCGAAGATATCGAGCTTCCCAGGCTCGGCCGTGCCGCCTGAGGTGGGCAGCGAGCCGGCGAAGACCAGTCCCGCTCTTGCAATCGTCAGAGCGAGTGTAAATCCGATCGGAGAGTCACCTTGGAAAAACAGGCCGGTCTTTCCACTACGCGGGTCGACGGTGATGATAGTGGTTCCTTGCCCGGCAGTCGTAGTGCTGTTGAAATTTGAAACCAGAAGCTCGCCTGGCGAAATGATGGCGTCTTCGGGAAAATCGTGTGGAACAACAGCGAGACCGTAAGGCGTAGTGTCCCCGTTGGAAGCGATTGTGGAGACCTGAAGCGGCAAGAACGCATCCTTGTCATGGCTTTGCGCTAGACCGATTCCCGTCGCGCTGGCTAGCAGCATAACGCCTGTAAACACCTTGCGCCAGCCAATCACACTTCCCCGGCCGAACATCGGTGCATTCGTCTCAAGCTGAACAAATAATCTATGGACTCGCATGTTGCACTTCCTCGGTGTGAGATTTCTGCTGGGTTTGGATACCGCAAAAAGCCCATTCTTCAGCAGCGAACGAAGCATAGTCCAGCGACGTTGTTCGCAATGTCCTCCGGTTGTCATTGCTTTGTCACTTTATTGTCGCCAATGCGCACGGGGTCGCCTGATAAGCGATCAGTTCAACGAGCGGTAATTGAGCGGCAATGCGGCTGCATCGGCGTTCACAAGAAAAGACTTTCTTGCCCCCGGGGGAGCGGCAGGCTCCGGTTCGAGTTCGCCAGCTTGCGCTCAGGAATCGGTATCCCTCGGCACCTAATCGGTGCCTACACTCCTGGCCTCGGCCACCGCGCCTCCACCGTCGTCGAGATTCCACCGCGGGGGCGGAAATCTCCCTTAACCACAGCCCAGACCGGATCGCAGGCCTTCACTACATCTTCCAACACCTGATTGACCACGTTTTCCTGAAAGATGCCCAGATTGCGGTAGCAGAAGAGATATTCCTTATACGACTTCAGCTCAAGACAGCGATCGCGGGGGCAGTAGCGCAGCGTGATGATGCCAAAGTCGGGCAAACTCGTCTTCGGACAGACCGAAGTGAACTCCGGATCGTCGATCAGGATCTCGTAACCGGGAAACTGGTTGGGCCACGTCTCGATGGCGGGAAAACTGAAGTCCAAACCGGATTTTGCATGATCGTCTGTGTAGCCTGTCGCCATAAGAAGATTGTAAGCGAGACGCAACGTGCACATTCGGCTGGGGCTGAAGTCCTGCGCAAAGTCGCAGTGTTGTGAGCCGGCCACATTTCTGACTCCAAAAATTCATCTTCGCGTCTTATATACTGACCCTTTGTTCGACCTGCCTTCGCGAGGATGAACTATCGCTACCCGGAACAACAATAACCGCTGGCTCTGGATCGTCATGGTACTGCTGGCGGCGGCCATCGTCTATTCGGTGAGAATGGTGACACGCACCCGGCTGCCGATCCGCGTGGCCCAGGTGCGGCGCGGTGATATCGTCAGTACTTTCTCCACCAACGGAATCGTGGAGCCCGTCACCAACTTCGAGGCTCACGCACCCTATGCGGGACTCGTAAAGGCCGTCTTCGTCCACGAGGGGGATCACGTTCCCCAAGGGAAACTGCTGATCGAGATGGACGACACACAAGGCCGCACCCAGGAAGCCGCGGCTCTCGCCGCAGTGCGCGCGGCACAGGCCAATTACGATGCACTGACGAACGGGGGAAACCAACAGGAGCGCTACACGCTGGAGGGGGACGTGGCCCGGACAAGAGCGGACCGCGATCAGGCGGAGAGTCAATTAGCCACACTGAAGAAGTTAGCCTCACAGGGCGCGGCCTCGGCGGCGGAAGTCGCAGCTGCGCAGCAGCGCCTCGATCAGGCGAATGCCTCACTCCATCTACTCGACCTTCGCCGCCAGTCTCCTTACGACACACCAGACCTCGAACATGCCAAAGCGGCATTGGAAGATGCCCAATCGAATTACGCCGCCGCAAAAAAAACGCTCGAAGAAGTGACGGTGCATGCTCCCTTTGCCGGCACGGTCTATGCCCTGCCCGTGAGTGCCACGGAGTATATTGGCCAGGGCGATCGATTGCTGGAGATGGCCGACCTAACCAAAGTCCAGGTACGCGCGTACTTCGACGAACCGGAGATAGGCCAGCTGGCTGTCGGCCTCCCGATCAGGATCATTTGGGACGCGCTGCCTTTGCGCTCCTGGCAGGGCCATATCCTTCGCGTGCCTTCAACCGTCATCACCTACACCACGCGCCACGTGGGAGCGGCCATCGTGACGGTGGATAATGCCGACGGGACTTTGTTGCCCGATACGAATGTGACCGTTACAGTGACCACCAGCAGCACTCCGGACGCGCTCAATATTCCTCGTGAGGCCCTGCACGCCAGCGGTGGCCAGGACTTCGTTTATGTGCTGGACGGGGAGACATTGCGCCACACTCCAGTGAAGACAGGCGTCATTACCCTGACCGCGATCCAAATTGTCAGTGGATTGCGCGAGGGAGAGACGGTCGCCGTGGGGACCGCCAATGGCCAGCCAATCGTCGATCGAGTTCCTGTTAGGGTCGTGCAATGACGGAACAGTCATAATCTCGCGCAATGGTCGCAAGCAAAGTCGGAATGAGGTGAGAAGTTCGTGAACTGGGGGGCATACAGATCGGCAAGTGGCGTCTGGGCCTTGCTGTTGCCGATTTTGTTGCTTCCGGCTGCAGCCACCGCCCAGGTCTCCTTGCTGACCACCGTCGATCAGGCCGTGCGTAACAGCACCGCCGTGCGCATAGCGGCCGCCGATGTACAGCGTGCCGCAGCCGGAGTAAGCGAGGCAAGAGATGTCTACGTCCCGAACTTTGTCCTCGGTTCGAGCGTGGGCTACACTTATGGTTTTCCGATTGGTCAGCCCACCATCGTCAACGTTTCGTCGCAGTCGCTGCTTTTTACGTTCTCGCAGAAGGACTACGTCCGATCGGCCCGATCGGCACTGAAGGCGGCCCAGCTGACCCTTGCCGACGCACGACAGCAGGTGGTCTTTGACGCAGCGCTGGACTACGTTCAGCTCGATACTGATCGGCGCCGGATCGAAATCCTCGATGATCAGAACGGCGATGCCTCCAGATTGACCACCATCGAGCAACAACGGCTCGACGCCGGCGTAGGCAGTCGCGAAGACGTGCTCCGCGCCAAACTCCTCTCGGCACAGATTCGCCTCAAACGGATTCATATTCAAGACGACATCGACGTCGTTCGTGAGCGTCTCGCGCACCTGACCGGATTGCCCGCCAACAGTCTCCAGACTGAACCCAGGAGCATCCCGCCCTCACCCGATCTCGAACGCGACAACTCTTCGACGGTAGTGGCAAACCTGACGGCAATGAACACGGAAAGCGTGCGGGCGGCCTACGCCAATGCCCAGTCACATCAGTATCAAGCGTTTGGTGATGCCCGGCAGATTTATCGTCCGCAGATCGGCTTCGGCGGAACCTATAGTCGCTTCTCTGAGATCAACAATTACCAGGAATACTACCTGCGGTTTCAGCACAACAACTTCGAGGCCGGCCTGCAGATCACGCTGCCTCTCTTCGATGCATCTCGCCGAGCCAAAGAGCGGGAGTCGCTTGCCGAGGCCGTTCGCGCCAACGCGCAGGCCGACCAGGCCCGCGACCAGAGCAGCGAGAACATCGTCCTGCTGCAGAAGAGCCTCAACGAGCTCGCTGCACAAAAGGAAGTGGCGCAGTTGCAGAGCGAACTTGCGCAGAGCCAGCTGGACGCAGTATTAACCCAAATCAATTCGCCCAGCACCGCATCAGGGGCCACTCCGCTGACCCCTCGGGAAGAGCAACAGGCCCGCATTGAAGAACGTCGTCGCGCTGAGGACGCGCTCGACGCCGGCTTCGAATTGATGAAAGCCGAACTCGGACTGCTTCGCGCTACCGGCCAGATTGAGAAATGGTGTGAAGCGGCTATTCAACCCAAGCCATAAGCTTCTGAAGCGCCCATATCCAAAGAAACGCAAGCGAGTCTGACCTCTGTGCTAGGTTTAGAAGAGTGGATTCAGTGTTGGTAGATTTGTTTCATGAGGAGTACCGGGCATTGCGTCCGCGCGCTCCAATTCCTCCCTTTCAGGTTCGTTTTCGGCGGTTTACGGGTCTCAATACCACCATTCGTCTCCGCGAAGGCGCGATCAAAGTGCATCTCTCCGATTTGCTTGAAGGAGCTCCCGAGCCAGTGTTGCGAGCGATCGCGCACATCCTGCTGGCGAAGCTCTACCGCAAGCCGATCGAGTCGATCCATGCCGGGCGCTACCGCCGCTTTGCTTCGAGCGAGTCGATGGTGCGCCAGACTGAGCGCATTCGCCAATCGCGCGGCAGAAAGAAGATTTCTACTGCCCAAGGCGAGACGTATGACCTCGACGAGGTTTTTGAGAGCCTCAATACCCGCTTCTTTCATGGACTGCTCGGCCGTCCACTGCTCACCTGGAGCGAACACAGCGCCAAACGCTGCCTCGGCCACTACGACGCTGCCCATAACACGATCATGGTCAGCAAAGTCTTCGACCGCAAGACCACGCCACGCTACGCAGTCGAATATCTGATGTACCACGAGATGCTTCATCTGAAGCATCCAGTCAAGGTAAAGGCCGGGCGGCGGTGCGTACACTCGCGCGACTTCAAGGCGGAAGAGGATCTGTTTCCGGAGTTGGCGAAAGCTAAGGAATACTTGAAGCGGTTGTAAATTAGAGAACGGAAGCTAAACCTTCGCTCCTACTACCGGAACCTCAGTGGCGACCTCTTGCCGCTCCGCATACCAGCGAGCAACCGCGATGAAAGCCAGCCCCACCACGATCGAACCCAGGCTCGCCATCTGTGCGTTGCTCATTCCCCAATAAACTTTGGGGTTGATGCGGATGAACTCTACCAAGAATCGGGCGATGCCGCTGAGAATGAGATATTCGCCCGTAATCTGGCCCAGCGGAGGCCGCTTCGCGCCTCTTCGCCACAGATAGTAGCCGATCAGCAACCCGGCAGTCAGCTCATAAATCGGTGTGGGATGAACCCGCTGCGTAGTCGGAACCAGGCCGTTGGGAAAGCTCATGCCCCAGGGTAGGTTCGTCGGGATGCCATAATCGCCATCGCCGGATATCAGGCATCCGAGCCGCCCCATCCCGTAACCGACGGCGGCAGCCGGTGCGGCGAGATCGAGCATCCGGATTGCGCCGATTTTGGTAACCCGGCCCTGCCACAGGAGCGCCAAAATTCCAAAGACCAGCCCGCCAAACCAGGCAAATCCCTCGCGCTCGAAGATGTGCTCGCCGGGGGTATCGGCGACGTGCCACAACTTCGCTCCAATGATCCCGAGTACGGTGACAATCGCCACGACACCAATCGCGTCTGCGTCGATTCCGGAGCGAAGAAAGTTGCGGTGGAGCACCCAGCAAGCGCAGACCGCCGCGAGCCAAAGTAAGAGTCCAAAGGTGCCGACGCTGAAGTGCTGACCGAGATGAATGAAGGGATACATGCGTTAAGACGACCCTTCCAGTATATCGTTCCTCGTCGGCAATATGCCGGCGACGCGGTTTGGAGATATTCTGAATGCAATGGACATCCCTGCAAGTCAGCAACTGCTCGTCCTCTACAGCCGTGAGCAGATTGAGAAACGCGTCGCCGAACTCGGAGACGCGATCACCCGTGATTACGCGGGCGAGACGGTGATTATGATTGGAGTGCTGAAAGGCTCCGCATTTTTCCTCTCCGACTTAGCGCGCAGTGTGCATATCGATTGCACCTTCGATTTCGTCGCCGTCTCCAGCTACAAAAAAGGACGCACGACCAGCGGCGCCGTGAAGCTGACTAAGGACCTCGACGAGCCGATCGAAGGCAAACACGTCATTATCGTCGAAGATATTCTCGACACCGGAATCACCCTGGGGTATCTGCGCAAGATATTCCTGCAGCATCATCCGAAATCGCTCAAAATCGCTACCTGTCTCGATAAGCCGGCGCGGCGCATCGAGCCTATCGAGGCCGATTATGTCGGATTTTCGATTCCCAACCAGTTTGTGATTGGCTATGGCATGGATTACGCCGAGAGGTTCCGAAACCTCCCCGATATCTGTATACTTCCGCCGGACTTCCCGCTGTAAGAGCGGCGAGCGCGAAATCATCCCTTTCGGAGACTTTTCACAGAGGGCACAGGTGTGACCGTGATCTGCGTTCGGGGTTCGAAGCAGGCTTATCAGATGAGGAATTCTTATGGCAGTCGCAATTCCAGTTAGTAAAATCACCGCCTCAAATACCGCCAGTCGCTACGACGCACAGGCCTTTGCGCGAGCGGCCCTCGCCCATTGGCCGACGCTGGCCGCTCTCTTCGACCACACCCTGCTCAAGCCGGAGGCGACACGCGAGCAGGTCATCCACCTCTGTGAGGAGGCCGCGACCTACCGCTTCGCCTGCGCGATGGTGAACCCCGCCTGCGTCTCGCTCGCCGTGTCGGTGCTCGCCGGCAGCGGTGTTCCTGTAGGCGCGGTGGCCGGCTTTCCGCTCGGCGCCTCCCTCTCGATCACCAAGCGCGCCGAAACCGAGGCATTGGTGACGCTCGGGGCAAAAGAGGTCGATATGGTCATCAACATCGGAGCTCTCAAATCAGGCGATCATGCCCGCGTCTCCGAAGACATCCGCGGAGTCATCGAAATCGCCCACAACGCCGGAGCGATCGTGAAGGTCATTTTGGAGACGTGCTTGCTCAGCGTTCAGGAAAAGCTGCTGGCGTCAGAGCTTGCCCTTCAGGCCGGCGCCGATTTCCTCAAGACCAGCACCGGATTTTCGAGCGGCGGCGCGACCCCGGACGATGTAGCGATGCTGCGCGGCGTGGCTGGGACCCTCTGCGGCGTCAAGGCCTCTGGCGGAATCAAAACCCTGGATCACGCGCGCGCCGTGCTCGAGTCTGGCGCAAACCGGATCGGCGCCAGTTCCAGCGTCGCCATCGTCCGCGAACTCGGCGCTCCATAGGCAGTCTCCCGGCGCGATATGATGACAAGTCGAGAGCATCTGCAGCTGATTTGCGTCTGCGGAAACACCAGGACCTTGTGACCAAAGAAGTTCGCAGCGCCGAGATCACGCCCGCCGAGAGCGCCGCCTCGCGGGCCGCTCCTCATTCTTTCGAGGGGGACTACCGGCCCAGCTCCGACGTGGCACTGGCCTCAGCACAAGTGCGCATCGAGCCGCTGCAAAGCGAATTCTTGCTGCGCCTCACCGATGCGCTCAACACCACCCTCGACCTGCAGACACTTCTGCATCGCACCGCCGGCCTGGTGCGCGCCGTCATTGACTACCGCATCTTCGCGATTCTGCTGCTTAACGACCGCACCAACGACCTGCGCATGCGCTTCCAGATCGGTCACACCGCGGAGGCCGAACGGCTCAAGATCAAAATGGGTAAAGGAATCGTCGGCCAGGTTGCACAGTCGCGTCAGGCTGTCCTGGTAAACGACGTGCTTAAGAACCCGGACTACATCAATGTGAACCCAGCGGTGCGCTCGGAGCTGGCCGTGCCGCTGATCGTCAAAAACCGGCTCATCGGAGTCATCGACATCCAGTCGGAACAGGCCGACTACTTCAAGCCGGAGCATCTGCAGCTGCTCACCATGACCGCTTCGCGCATCGCGCAATCGATCGAAAATGCCCGGCTCTATACCCGCGTGGCCAGGCAGGCGCAGACGCTGGCGGTGATGAACGAGATCAGCCGCGAGCTGACGTCGATTCTCGATCTCGACACTTTGCTGGAACGCATCGGGCAGCTGGTCCGCCGCCTGATCGACTACCACATGTTCACTATCTGGTTGCTCAATGAAAAGGAACAGGTCCTGGAGAGCCAATACGGGGTCCGTTTCGGCGAGCGCTATATCCCTGAAGAAAAAGTGCCACTCGACCGCGGTCTGGTTAACGCCGCAATTACGGAGCGACGCGCGGTGCTGGTGGGGGACGTGCGCAAGGATACCCGCTATCACATGGTCAACCCCGAGACGCGCTCTGAGATGGCGGTGCCGCTCATCTACAAGGGTAAGGTCATCGGCGTACTCGATATTGAGCACACCCGCGCCTACTACTTCAACGAAGATCACGAGCGCGCCATCACCACCCTCGCCGCACAGATCGCAATCTCCATTGAAAACGCCCGGCTTTACCAGCGCATCGCACAGCAGGAGCAGCGACTGGAGCACGACCTCGCCATGGCGCGCGAGGTCCAGCTGCGCCTGCTGCCTCAAACCAAGCCGAAGCATCAGCATGCCGAGTTCGCCGCCAACTTTCTCGCCGCGCGGACTATTGGCGGCGACCTCTATGACTTTCTTACATTCGACCCCTGCTGCACCGGCATCGTGCTCGGCGATGTGAGCGGAAAGGCGGCGGCGGCGGCGCTCTTCGCTGCGGTGGTGAGCGGTGTGATTCGTTCGCTTGCGAATGCCTCGCTCTCGCCCTCGGCAATGCTGGAATCGCTCAACGAAGCCCTGCAGGAGCGGCGGCTCGACTCGCAGTATGTCGCCATGGTCTACGCCGTCTGGAACGATGGCAACCAGACCGTGCAGATTGCCAACGCTGGAGCGACCCAGCCCATCTTCTGCCGCGGTGGCGAAGTGGAGACGGTGCAGGCCGAGGGCTTTCCTCTAGGCATGTTTCCAGAGGCCAAGTATGAGGAGTTTAGCCTCGCTACCCAACCTGGCGATTCGATTATTTTCTTCAGCGACGGCATCCCCGATGCGCAAAATGCCGAGGGACAGATGTTTGGCGACGAGCTGTTGATGAAGGTCATCCGCGACAACCAACACAAGTCGGCCGCCGAGATCGCCGCAACCATTCTCGACGAAGTCACGAAGTTTCAGGGCGACGTCGACCGCTTCGATGACGAAACCGTGGTTGTCCTCAAGGTCATCGAACCCACTGAACATCCTGCGAATAACGGAACGTCCTAATCCCTGTCCCTAAGCGTTGATACCTCATCCCCGGCTCCCACCGCAACGCTTTAAGGCACTCCGGCCGTCGGAACCGTTCCAAACGATACGATAGAGATTGAACATTCCAGGAGACCGTTTTGCTCGAAATCATCACCGAACGCATCATCAAGCCCGCGCGCAACCTCACCGGGACGCTGCGCCTGGCGGGCGACAAGAGTATCTCCCACCGCTACGCTATGCTCGGTGGGCTTGCCGAGGGTACGAGCCATTTTTCCAATTTCTCCACCGGTGCCGACTGTGCCAGCAGCCTAGGCTGCGTCGCTTCGCTGGGCGCAAAGGTGGAACGTCTTGAAGATGGCCGCGTGGCCGTCACCGGAACCGGCGGCAGCTTCTCCCCGTCCCATGCCCCGCTCGATTGCGGCAACTCCGGCTCGACGATGCGCATGATGTCCGGGTTGCTCGCAGCGCAAGCTGGCGAGTTTACTCTCGTAGGCGACGCATCGCTCAGCCGACGTCCGATGGAGCGCATTCGCAAGCCGCTCGCCCAGATGGGAGCGCAGATCACGCTCACCGACGGCCATGCTCCGGTGGTCGTTCGCGGCAGCGCGCTGACTGGAATCGACTACACCACGCCAATCCCTAGCGCTCAAGTGAAGACGGCGCTCCTCTTCGCCGGGCTGCAGGCAGAAGGCACGACGACCATCCGGGAAAGCGTGAGAACGCGCGACCATGGCGAATTGGCTCTGCGCGCCTTTGGCGCGACCGTCGAGCGAACATTGGATTCCGTCTCGATCACCGGCAAACAGAAACTGAAGGCAATCGAGGCCGCAGTGCCGGGAGATATGTCGTCTGCGGCTTTCTTCCTCTGCGCCGCGGCATTGTTTCCCGAAAGCAACTTGGTGCTCGATGGACTTGGACTCAACCCAACCCGCGCGACGTTGCTCGACGTGCTGACTGCGCTTGGAGCAACCGTCGCGGTGCTCAATCTTGAAGAAAAGAACACCGAACTTATCGGGACGGTGCAGCTCAATCCTCCGCCGAAGGGGATGGGCGGTACGACCGTCTCAGGCGCGTTGGCAGCACAGCTGATTGACGAGCTGCCGGTGCTCGCGGCGATCGCTCCCTATTCGCGCAACGGCATTCGCATCCGCGACGCCAAAGAACTGCGCGTCAAAGAGTCGGACCGAATCGCGCTGGTGGTAAAGAACCTGCGGGCAATGGGCGCCGAGGTCGAAGAGTTCGAAGACGGCCTCGACGTTCCGGGAGGCCAGCAGCTCCACGGCGCGCAGATCGACTCGGGTGGAGATCACCGCATCGCGATGGCCTTCTCGGTGGCGGCGCTACGCGCAGAAGGCGAAACCGCAATCCTCGGAGCCGAGTCAGCTGCGATCTCGTTTCCAGAGTTCTTCGAGATGCTGGAAACGGTCGCCGAACGCTAGCTCGTCACGATCTCCGAGAAGTCAGCGATCTTCGAGAAGCCGGCAAGCACCGACGCGATGAGGGCCAGTCGGTTCTTCCGTATCTCCGGCTCGGGCGCCATCACCATCACTGCGTCGAAGAACCCATCTACGTGAGGACGGAGGGTAGCAATCTTCTCGAGCGCCTCGCGGTACTTCCGCTCGTCTCGCAGCGTCTCGACAACTGCGGAGAGCCTAGTCGACTCGGTCCATAGCGCCTTCTCCGCAGGTTCGGTTAGGAGGGCTTCGTCGACAGTTGAGGCAATATCCTCAGGCGAGGTTTTTTCCTTTTCCGCCGCCTGGCGCAGGATGTTCTTGATCCGTTTGAATGCTGCTGAGATCGCGGCAAAGTCTTTTGAACCGCGCACCGCCGTCAACGCTTGGGCGCGAGCGATTGCATCAGGAATGTCGTCCTCGCCGGCAGTCAACGTCGCGGCGACAACGTCATACGCGAAGCCCCGAGCCTCGCGGAGGTAGAACTCCAGGCGCTCGCGGAGGAAATTCCTAACGGCTTTCACAATCTGTTCTGTTTCCAGCGGCGTTCTTGCTCTCGCGCCAAAAGCCGATTCATTCGTCCCTATCGCCGCGACCTGCGATATGGTCAAGGGTAAATTAGCGTCGGCCAAAATCTTTACAACGCCGTTGCCGGCTCGGCGAAGCGCGAATGGATCCTTGGATCCAGTGGGCTCCAAACCAATCGCAAACATATCGACAATCGTCCCAATCCGATCAGCGATGCCAAGAAGTTGGCCGTCTACCGACGACGGAATCAGATCGTCCGTTGACGCTGGCCTATATTGCCAATAGACTGCCTGGGCTACATTCTCTCCCAGGCCTTGAGCACGGGCATAAAGCCCACCGATGACCCCCTGAAGCTCCGTGAACTCTTTCACAAGTTCCGTGGTCAAATCCGCCTTTGAGAAGTAAATTGAATCATTTACCGCCTCCCTCAGCGACTTAACGTCTACTTGTCCCCCAGATATGTGGACGTGGTACGCGAGCTCGGTAACCAAAGTGGCACCGATCCTCCTGTTTACTTCGAACCTATCGTAATAACTTCCCAAATCTTTTTGGAATGTCACCGACTTCAGCATCTCCACGCGATCGACCAAAGGAATCTTCTGATCGAAGTCCCAGAAGAACCTCGCGTCTTTGAACCTCGAACGAAGCACACGCTCATTGCCGTGGCGAATAACGGCCAGCCCAGCTTCATCCGCTTCGGTGTTCAGCACTGCAAGGAAATACGGAGCCAGTTTCCCCGATGCGTCCTCGAGAGCGAAATACTTCTGGTGGTCACGCATCACCGTGACTAAAACCTCTTCCGGAAGGGTCAGATACTCGGCCTCGAAGCTGCCAAGCAGGACGCTGGGCCATTCCGTGAGGTGGGTAACTGCATCGACCAACGGATGATCCTCGCGCCATCGAATGCCGGTAACTGTCCGGGCAGCCGCGTCGAGGCCCTTGCGAATCTTGTGGCGGCGCGCTTCGACGTCCGCGATGACAAACGCAGCCTCGAGTTTGGGCAAATACTCCGAGGGATGGCCGATCTCAATAGGCTGGTCTCCTTGCAGCACTCGATGGCCGTATGTTTTGCTGCTAGCCGCCGTTCCGGCGAATTCAACATCGACAACCTGATCGTCCAGAAGCGCAAGCAGCCAGCGAAGCGGGCGCACGAAGCGCTCCGGTTTGCCAGCGCGCCAGTACATGTTCTTCGGCCAATAGAGCGCAGCCAGCTCTTTGGGCAGCTGAGCCTTAAGAACGTCTGTAGCGGATTGGCCCTTTCGGAGAACATTAGCGGTAACATATTCGCCCTTCGCGGACGTGGTCCGTGTCAGCACCGAAACCTCAACTCCCGCCTTCTTAGCAAAGGCATGCCCCGCCGGAGTCGGTTCTCCATTCTTAAAGGCAATACTTGAGGGTGGGCCTGTAAGCAATTCTTTTACATCAGGTTGCTGACTTGAAATGCTTCCAACCTTGACCGCCAGCCGTCGTGGAGTCGAGAAACTTTCGACGGTTGATTCGGCGGCCAGCAGGTTTTCCCGTAAAAGGAGCTTGTGGATGCGCTCGCCGAGTTCGGCCTGCGCGGTAGCGATCATTCGTGCGGGGATTTCTTCAAGTCCTACTTCAAATAGAAAGTCTGGCATATTGATTCTTTATTGACGCCGGGATCTAGGCTGCAAACTTCGGCAAAGCCGTATTGTCTACCTACCCGGCTTGTCTCATCGATTGCTGGTTATAGGCCTGGGCCGTTGCCACTGCAAGGTTGCGAATGCGCGCGATCACCCCCACCCGCTCCGTGACGGAGATCGCTCCTCGGGCGTCTAGCAGGTTAAAGAGATGCGAGCACTTCAGGCAGAGGTCATAGGCCGGTAATATTGGGAAACGCCGTCGCGCAGCGTGGATTTCAACTTCTCCCAGCTCCGGCGGCGGCAACTCGCAATCGTGAACCACACGGTCGTGGATCTTCTCCTGCCGCTCCGATTTGCGGATGGCCTCAGGCGAAAATTCCGCTTTGAACTCAGAGAGCAGCGCCTGACACTCGGCCTCGTAGAGCCGCAGATGCTCCCACAGCTTGTCCACATCAGCGGCCTCGAAGTTGTAAACGGAAAACTGTAGCTCCTCGAGGAGCCGGACTTCCCCGTAGGTGACCTTCTCGCCGGTCACCGGATTGACTGACCAGACGATGTCATAGATCGATTCGACATCCTGCAGGAATGCGCAGAGGCGCTCAAGGCCGTAGGTAATCTCGCCTGAGATCGGGTCGAGATCGATGCCTCCACACTGCTGAAAATAGGTGAACTGGGTAATCTCAAGGCCGTCCAGCATCACCTGCCAGCCGATTCCCCAGGCGCCGAGCGTCGGCGATTCCCAGTTGTCTTCTTCGAACTTAAGATCGTGCTCGCGAAGGTCGATGCCGATAGCAGCCAGCGATTCCAGATAGATCTCTTGAATACCAGCCGGCGGCGGCTTCAGGATCACCTGAAATTGAGTGTGCTTGAAGAGCCGGTTGGGGTTCTCGCCGTAGCGTCCGTCGGCCGGGCGCCGCGAGGGTTGCGCGTAGGCGATGTTGATCGGCTTCGGGCCCAGGACGCGCAGAAATGTGTCGGGCGACATCGTGCCCGCACCCACCTCCACATCGTAAGGCTGCTGGAGCACGCAACCCCGGTCGGCCCAGAAGCCGTGCAGCCGAAATAGCAGCTGCTGGAACGTCAGTGGCTCGGGCCGCGAAGCGATTGGCGACGCTACAAGAGACGAAGTAGAGGTAAACGCGGAAGACGAAGGCAAGACAAACTCTCAGGAATCGGATGTAACCGTAATTCTAACAAGCGCGAAGGAGCTTGCAGCGCTTTCCGACACTCGTGGCGAGAGAGGCCAACAATCTGCTGCGAAAAAACGGGACTCCGGGCGGAGTCCCAGCCTGAGGATATGAAGTGCTGGCGAGGGATTCGTGCCGCACCATTTCCTAGTGATACAGCTTTTCTCGACGGGCGCGGTGCTGGAAGATGGAAATATGCTCAGACACGCAATCAGGTCGTTCCCAATTCGGGAACGCGACATCGGTCTTTCTGTTGCATGGTTCGCTAATCGCCATCCATGATTATTTGCTTGTAACCATGCGGGAGTTAGGCTAGCTTTCATGCGGGGTTGCGATTCCATCTATGGCCCCCGCGGAGAACCCTTATGCCGAACTTTACCTACAGCGACAATGGCCTTAGCCTGACCAAGAAGTTCGAGGGATTGAGGTTGTCAGCCTACGCCGACCAGGTCGGCGTCTGGACGATCGGCTACGGCCATACCGGCCTAGGCGTGCACGCCGGCTTGGCCATCACGCAGGACCAGGCCGACGCCTTCCTGGCCAGCGACGTCGCCGGCTCCGTCGCTTGCGTGAACCGGCTGGTGACCTCTGACATCAATCAAAACCAGTTCGACGCCCTGGTTGACTTCGTCTTCAATCTCGGCTGCGCCAGCCTCGCCAGCTCGACTCTGCTGCGCTTTGTGAACAGCGGAGATTTTGCCGATGCGGCGGACCAGTTCCAACGCTGGGACCATGCCGGCGGAGTGGTGGTCCCAGGCCTGCTGCAACGCCGCCAGGCGGAAGCTACGTTGTTTACGACCTAGCGTCCGCTTATTTGAGCCGGGCGAGGGACTCTAGTTCTCGGCTGGCCAGCTCACGCGGCAGCGGCGCATAACCCAGCGCAGACGATTGCTTTTGCCCGGAGGTCAGCATCCATTGCACCATTTGTGAGATGGCATTGTGCTCCCCAGCTGGCACCGGATTCGGTAAGACAATCCAGGTAAACGTGGCGATTGGATACGATGCTTTCCCAGGCGCATCGGTGATCGACGAAGTCGCACCCGGGGCCGACGAAGCCGATTGCGCCGCCGCTGCGACGCTCTCGATGGTGGCCATCACATAGACTCCCGCCGAGTTGCGCACCTCGCCAAAACTGAGTTCATGCTGGATCGCATATGTGAGCTCAACGTAGCCGATCGAGTTGAGCGTCTGTTGCACGAGGGTGGCGACTCCATCGTTGCGAGCAGCGCCGGAGCCCATTGGCCACTGCACCGTGCTGCCAACGCCCACTTTAGCTTTCCAGTCCGGGCTGGTCTTCGACAGAAAATCGGTGAAGGCATATGTGGTTCCGCTGCCATCGGAACGATGGACGACGGCAATCGGCGCATTGGGCAGGCTGACGCCGCGATTGGCCGCGACAATCTGCGGATCGTCCCAACGGCTGATCGTGCCCAGATAGATCTTTGCGAGAATATCTGGCGTAAAACGCAACGCGTGGTCGACTCCGCGAAGGTTGTAAATCGGAACGACCGCTCCCAGAACGGTTGCGAAACGCTGCAGATCTCCCCCATCGGGTGAGCTCGCCACATCGGAGGCGGCAAAATTGACCTGCTTCCCGATCAATCGTCGCATTCCCTCGTCCGACCCCACCGCGTCGTAGCTAATGCGAATTTCAGGGTGAATCTGATGGAAGGATTGAACCCATGCCTGATAGAGCGGCGCGGGAAAGGTTGCGCCGGCTCCCGTCAGGCTCTGTTTCGAGACGGTGGCATTCGGAATGGACGAGTGAGGCGACGGCGCATGGCTTTCTCTCTCGTTTACTACAGCCGTAACCAAAAGTCTTGCCCCACGCCCGGCGAGATTAGAGGTAATTGCCCCGGATAGAGAACCGGCCGGCGTGACCATGTATGACCATAGTGGCTGGGCATTCCCGCCCTCAAGAGTTAATGACAGATATCCGGTGTAAATGGGGTTGCGGCTGCTGGCCTGCGCCCGCGGATTGTTCCCGATATACCCGCTGATCCAGATTTCCCCGTTGCCCTTGAGCACCGCATCCGACTGCGAGGCACTGTTGACGATGGTCAGTGCCGGATCGTGCTTCAGCCGATCAATCACCTCACTACGGATCTCCTCAGCACCTCGCTTGCCGCTAAAGGGTTCGACATAGACTCTTCTGACCTGAGCGAGCGATGCCGCAGACTGGGCCTGCAGGATGCCGGCGCCTGCGATGGCAAGCATCACTGCGAGGGTCACTGCAGCGCAGAATGTGAGCGTTGTAGGGATTTTCTTCAGTATGGTCATCGGCAAAGAAGCAAAAACCCAGCCCTCAACTGCGGATGATACCAGTTGTCGTCGATGGTTAGGCAACGAAGATCAGGCGCCCAAACGGTTGAGCGCGATTGCGCTGGTGAGTCGGCGATCGATGTGCCGCTCCAAGGCCTGAATTGCAAAACGGAGAAGATCCGCGGTGCGCTGGCGAGGCCACGCTTCGGCAGCAAGCGAAGGCACGGGGACACGAAGAATGCGAGCCGCCAAGGCCTGCGACTCGATGCTCAGCGTGAAGGATCCAGTGCGCCGGTGTTGTGAACAAAAGAGACCGTCAACTTGGGGGTGAAAATAACCAGGCTGCCCGACCAGCGGCATTCCACAGTGCACACAAAGGGTCAGCTCCGGAAGCCACCCCATGAGCCTGGTCGTCCACAGCGCAAAGTAGGTGACGGGCATCCAGATACCTCCGTTGCGGGTATAACTGAGCACGGCGACGAGCAAGCGAAAGACAGCATCGTGGGGATCGTGGTCCGGCAGAGTCTCTTCGAGTACTTCGGAAAAAAATGCCAGTGCCGTAGCCCGTGCATAATCGACCGGAGCCGAGAGCGGGGAGGTAACAATATCAAATGAATCGAGGCGGACCAGCTCCTGACGCGGCTTTTCAACATAGCTGGCGCGAACGTGGGTCATCGGCTCCATTGCTCCGCCGAAACGGCGGCGCGAACGGGCAGCCGCTTTCGCGACTCCCTTGATCTTGCCGTAATCGCGGGTAAAGAGCGAAACAATCTGGTCGGCCTCGTGAATCGGCCAGGTGCGCAGCACAATGGCCTCAACCTGATGCGCGATCACTTGCTGCCCCGTCCTCCTGTAGCTAAGGATAACCTGCCGGGCAAGGGCACCGGCTAAGTACAGGCTGAATGGGTGCCCTCGAGGAGGGCCTTTCGACTCCTCGCGAAGCAGATGAGCTGTTGTCTACGGCAACAGGCCGTAGATCAAGAGCTGACCCGTGGCCGTGGTCGTCCCTAGTGGACCGAAGTTCACGACATACACTTTCCCGTTCGCCACTACGGGAGGTACGTACTTCGCGAACATTCCCACCTCGTCCCTGGCATCGTCGTTTTTGTCGCTCCAAATGATTTTTAGGGTATTTGCATCCATCGCATACAACACCCCCTGGACCGTCTTCTCTTCTGCGCTGGCATTGTACGGAGTCGACGCCCAAAGAAGCTGGTTCTTGGTCCTGTTCGCGCTCAGGCAGAGGAACCCACCCGGCATCGCGCCATCTGCATGCGTAACCGGAGCGGTCACCGTACTCGTAGCGGAAGGAGATGTATTCAATAAACCGGTCACGGAGTTGAACGTGAACATTCTTAGAGTGTCATTTTCTCCCCAGACATACACTGAAGGGCCGCGGGTAGGATCATTGAAATAGATCGGCGTGCCATGTATGTGACTGGTGCCACTTCCGTAGATAGCTTGAAACTCTTGTACGATATAGTCCTTGGAGCTACTGAGACCTCCCATGTTATTTGCGTCAGTGAGATAAAATAACCCCCCCTTGCCGCCGCCCAAGGCGTACGTCCCGGCTACATTATTTGGCTGCTGTATCAGAAGAATACCGCTGGCGCCCAGATCCTGGTCATTAGCGTTCATTGTCGCGCTATCGTAGGGAGTAAAAAAGTCGAGTAATTTCAGCGTGTGAGATAGTTTGATAAAGCTGTTACCAGTTTGTTCCAGGTTATTTGGTGTCGCTCCGAAGCTACCGTTACCTGTCGAATAGTAGATGTTTCCGGATTCATCGATTGCGGGCGCCGATCCGGCCTGCCAAATGCCGCCCCTGGTTCCTATGGTCGTATCTGAGTAGACCGCAACCTGATTCATCGTGCTCGCGGAATATGCGAACACCCATCCATGATAGGCGCCGGCGTCACTATGCGAAGCGAATGCAATATAGACGTTGCCGTTGGCCAGTGCCAGGCTCGGGCGCTGGTTTTCCACTTTCGCGTCAAACACAAGTGGGGTGCTCAGATCCGCCGTCTGATAGCTGCCTGTAATAATCACAGCGTTCTGTATTTTGTTGCCCGTCCTGATATCGATCTTTTCAAGCTCAAATTCGTAAGTACTCGTGGATCCGGATTTCGCTTCCTCCGCGTGGACGTAGTACATTGCGTCAGTCGTCAGATCGATTACCGGCGTCGAAAGAATCCCGATTGGCGATGTGAGGTCTATATTCGGAGCCTGGTCATTTTGAACCTCCGAGCTAACAATCGGGGTCCCATTCCTCACGTGCCAGAGAGGCGCAGCATTGTCGGCATCAAATGCATAGACGCTATTATTCATGGTGGCAACATAGACTACATTGTGGATCGCGCCATTGACGGTGAGATTTGAGACGTAGAGCGGCTGTGCGTACACCTCGCCGTCTAAGTCGATCGTGTAAAGCTTGCCGAAATTCGACGCTACATTTGTGGGTGTCAGGATGGTTTCATTCGGGTTCGTGCCGCTGCGCCGATTATCGTAGCTTCTGGTCGTGACATTCACTTGTGCGGACAGTGAGGTCGAAAGAACAAGGGCGAAGATAATAGCTAAAATCGGATGTTTCCTCATCTGCGGTTCTCCAAGTAGATAGATCGTGCTGGACGACAAGGTTCAATGTAAATGCTCCCACAAGGGAAGCACTAGCATAAGGCGGTCAAAAAAGACATCAGCGATGTCGGGTTCTACAATAAAGTGTCCGCAGCAGCGATTCCCGCTTGCATGCCCGTCAGACCCAAAAAGGACGAGTAGCGTCCTAGCGAACTACCTCCGGCCGCAGCGTCCTTTGTTACAGACACTGTCATACCCGATGAATAGGAGAGAGCCATGCTCACACTAAATCGATCTTTCAACACGATATGCTGTTTTGGTGTTAAGGATTTTCGAACAGCGATGACTCATCATGAGTCGAACGATGTAGCACATACTTTTTTAAGTATTAGCCATATAGTAATCATTGGTGGTTAGCTAAAATGTGCAAAATTTGGTTCGCGATAGTACTTACGTAATGACCCGCCGTTTTAAATCAGCGACGTCCCCGAATGCTGAGAAATGCATGCATCCACATACCAAGTACTCCGCGAAACCGCAGTAATACCACATCGAAAGCTTTTGGGGGTAGTAAGACAGCCAGAATCAGCCCGGTTTCGGACGATCCACCTTTGCACTAACTAACTGCCTCAGAGGAGCTTCCTGAGGTAACCGTTGCCTGGATGGGGATAAAACGCGATTCCAAAAGGAGGGCCGGGCAACCCTCCCTTAGCCAAAGGCCGCTTAGCGGCCGTAGTATTCAGCGTTCTTTTGAGTGAAGTGCTGCCATTTCTCGGGCAGATCGTCGGCGGCGTAGATGGCGGAGACGGGGCAGACGGGGACGCATGCTCCACAGTCGATGCACTCCACCGGATCGATAAACAGCTGCTCTACTTCCCCGTACTTTCCGGTTTCGTCCTTCTTTGGATGGATGCAGTCAACCGGACACGCGTCTACACAAGCCGTGTCTTTCGTTCCAATACAGGGTTCCGCGATTACGTAAGCCATAAAACCGTTCTCCGACTGAGGTTAGGTGCTCTCGAACTACCAGCGATTGTAACAGCACGAAGGGATGCGCTTCGGCTCGATTTTACAGAAGTCCACTCTGCTTCTCGCATCCGTGACCCGGGTCACAATTCCCCGTCTTCCGCGGCTTGTCGACTGAGGAACTCCTGAGGCGTCACCACTGGATTGAGATTGCGGCCGGCGAACAAATCTCCGAAAATCTGCACCAGTTCCCCGTGGATGCGCCCATTGCTGGCAAGGATCTCGCGGCTGGCCAGGTGAAATGGCGAACCGTCGAAGTACGTGAGCGTTCCTCCCGCCTCAGTCACCATGAGAAAACCGGCGGAAGTGTCCCAGGGGTTCAAATTGAACTCCCAATAGCCGTCGAAACGTCCACAGGCGGTATAAGCGAGATCAAGAGCGGCCGACCCCGCACGGCGGACGCCATGGGAGCGCATCGTGATCTCCTGGTAAAAGTAGATGTTCGGATTCTGATGGCGTTTCCGCGAAGGAAATCCCGTTGCCAGCAGGCTTTCGGACACCGTTGCAGTCCGCGAGACCTGAATGCGACGCCCATTCAGGTAGACGCCCTTCCCTTTCTCTGCCACAAAGAGCTCGTTTCTTGTGGGGTCGAAGATGACCCCGGCGACGATTTGGCCCTCCTCGTCGGCGGACAAACCGGCGGCGCGATACTCCAGTCCCATCGAAACGCAGAAGACTGGATAGCGATGAGCAAAATTCGTGGTTCCATCGACCGGGTCGACATACCACCGGTACTCAGATTCCATCTGACCGCGCGTACCCTCTTCGCCGTAGACGCCATGGCTGGGAAAGCGCGCGCGCAAGCGCTCCACGATGAGTTGCTCGCTGGCGCGGTCGGCCTCGGTCACCAGATCGGCTTCGCCCTTATATTCGGTCTCCACTCCGCTCTCGTAGAAGCCCCGGACAAGGGTGCCGGCTTCTATAGCAATCGCCGCAGCTGGGGCGGCAAATTTCAAGTCCACCTGCGTGGGAAAGAGGTTCATGCGCCGGCCGGCTCTTCGGAACTCTGGGGAGCGTCACTCAGGGAGAGGACCGTGCCGTCGAAATCGCTAGCGGCGGATTGAGTGTGCGCCAACAAGTCTTGCTTGACCGAAGCCTGCGTTCCATTTTCGACTGGCGACGCCAAAACCCCGTTCACAGCTGCCCCACGATTCCGATCTCGACGGCGCGCCTCGATGCTGCGAAAACTCTCCGTGATCGTGCGAATCTGGTTCTTGTAAATGAAGAGGTTCGGCTTGCCTTCGCGAGTCAACCGGATCATGCGATCGTCGAAATACTCAATCCATCCGTAAACTGCCTCGCCGTCGCGCAGTTTCACCGTGACCGGAACCTGCCTCTCGCTGAGAAAGCGCAGATAGAGGCTCTCCTGTCCGGTCTCGCCCGGAGGCGGACTCTTGCGCCGCTCACGTGATGGATTCTTAAGGGGCATTGGCACTATTGTAACCATTCCCTGGCGGCGACCGAATCATAAATTCCGCAATCGCAATGTAGTAAGGTTGAGATTAAGCCTGATCGCACGGCCGATTTCCCGCTCCATCCCGCTCTTGGCTTGGCGCTCTTTCTCACGATTGACCTCGGGGCCGCGCCAAAGCATTCGATGCGCGTACCCTTTCGAAAGTTTGGCTCTCACATGTTCTTGTTGCGATGCGAACCGCCGGTCACCCGGCGAGGTGGAGACCTCTCTATCCATGAAGAATGGCCAGCCATCGGCATATCTCAGCATCACGCTCCACGCGCACTTGCCGTATGTGATCCATCACGGCACCTGGCCGCACGGGCTGGAATGGCTCCACGAGGCCGCCGCCGAGACATACCTGCCCCTGCTGGCGGTTCTCCGCCGTCTGGAGGCCGACGGATTAGCGTTGAAGGCAAACGTAAGCCTCTCGCCCGTGCTGCTCGAACAACTTTCGCATCCGACCTTCAAGCAGGAATTCCCGAAATATATTGAGCGCAAGATCAACTCGGCGCGCGAAGACGAGAACTACTTCCGCCAAAATGGCGAACACCGTTATGCCGAGACCGCAGTCTTCTGGCTGGAATTCTTCAAGCGGACCCTGGTCGACTTCTACGAACTCGACTGCGACATCGTGAAAGGCTTTCGGCATTTCAACGACACTGGAGCCATCGAGATACTTTCCTGCGCGGCGACCCACGGATATCTGCCTCTGCTGGGGACCGACGAGAGTGTTGTCGCACAAATCCGCACCGCCGTCGCCGTGCACGAGCGCCACCTGGGCCGAAAGCCGCGCGGCATGTGGGTTCCCGAGTGCGGCTATCGCCCGTCGGGGTTGTGGCAGGCGCCGGTTGTTGCCGATGGTGACGCCGAACCATCCGCGCCCTTTGCAAGAATCGGAGTAGAACAGGCACTGGCCGAGGCTGGAATTGAATATTTCTTTGTCGACACTCATCTCATCGAAGAGTCGATCCTCTTCACGCCCTACCAGATGATGTCCGGCAATCTTGGGCTGCTGTTGCACAACCTGCCCGCTCATGGGCTTCGGCGGAAGCGGGATTTGGAGGCGATCTACCACCCCTACATCGTGGACGGCCCACGCGCCGAAACTCATCCGGTGACCGTGTTTCCCCGCGACCCGCAGACTGGCCTGCAGGTTTGGAGCGGAGACACCGGCTACCCCGCCGACGGCAATTATCTCGACTTTCATAAGAAGCGCTGGCCCGGCGGACATCGCTATTGGCAGGTCACGCTGGCGCAGTCCGAAATGGACCTAAAGCAGCCCTATTATCCCGAAGAAGCCCAGGCTCGCACTGTCGTCCACGCCGAGCATTTTGCTGATCTTGTGGCTACTTCCCTCCAGGGGGTCGCCGACGAACACCAGCCGCCGATACTCGCATCACTCTTTGACGCCGAGCTCTTCGGCCACTGGTGGTTCGAGGGCCCGCTATGGCTCGAGCAGGTCGCCCGACTCTTCGGCAGAGAGGAGTTGCCTGTTGCTCTGGTCACTGCCAGCGAATACCTGGCCCGAACTCCCGCAGCGATGAAGTCGCAGCTGGGCGAGGGATCGTGGGGCAAGAACGGCAACAACGAAGTGTGGCTCAACGATCAAACCGCCTGGACCTGGAGCCACCTCTACCGCATCGAGCGCGTGATGCGCGACGTGGCCGGCGACGATCGCTGGCGCGATAGCGGTTGGGGCGAGCGCATTGCGAAGCAAATGGCGCGCGAGTTGTTGCTGCTTGAGTCGTCGGACTGGCAATTCCTCATCACCACCGCTGCCGCCCGTGACTATGCGGAGAAACGCTTCAACGGCCATCGGCACGAGTTTGCCGAGCTGGAGATGCTATGGGTAGAGTTCGTCGCCAACTCCGCACTCTCGCCGGATGGCCAGAAGACGCTCACCGAGTTGGAAGAGCGCGATTCCCTCTTCGCCGAGATCGACCCCGGTCTTTGGGCGAAGCGGTAGAGGTTGTCGACCTAAACGAAAAAAACCGCACCGGAATTGCACTCATTCACCAGGCTCCTGACTCTCGTAGAGCGAGCTCAGTGAATGCCCTTGTCCCGTCAAGGCCGCTGTCGTTTGACACTACGTGGACACGCGGATAGCTTCGAGACAAGCTTCCTGTGCCGATTCCAGAGGCCCGAATTGAGGTTGTTCATATCGATGTCAACATCCCGTATACACGCACCGCCTTTGAGGCCCTCCGAATAAATCAATTGGAGCGATAAATGCGACTCGCAATTGCCATCATGGCCGCAGGCAAAGGCACACGGCTCAAATCGAAACGCCCCAAGGTGCTGCATGAGATCGGCGGCAAGCCGTTGCTCGCGCACGTCATCGCAGCGGCCGCGCAGATTGTCTCTCCGCCGGATATTTACGTAATCGTCGGCCACGAAGCGGACAAGGTCAAAGCCGCTGTTGCCGATACCGGAGTCCAATTCGTCCTGCAGACGGAACAGCGGGGCACGGGTCACGCGATCCAATGTGCCCGCGAGCAAGTGAAGAACTACGACACGCTGCTGGTGCTCTCGGGCGATGCGCCGCTCATCCGGCCAGAGACCATTGGACGAATGCGCGACTTCCACTTCGAACAGCTGGCTGCGATGACCATTCTCACAGCGGTACCGGCCGATCCTCTTGGCTATGGACGCGTCCTTCGCCCTAACTCGGACTCTCCCGAAGTCATCGCCATCGTCGAGCAAAAGGCGCTCACTCCGGAACAAGCGAAAGCGCCAGAGATCAACTCCGGTATTTACGCGTTTGCGACCGCTCCACTCTTCGAACACATCGACTCGCTCGCGACCAACAATGTCCATGGCGAACTCTACCTCACCGACATGGCCGGTCTGCTCAGCACCTCTGGCCAACGCGTTGTCGCCATTCAGTCTGAAGACCCGACCGAAGTGCTCGGCGCCAACACCATCGCCGAAATGATGGAGCTCGACGCCACCATGCGCACAACCAAGGTGCGTCAGCTCATGGCCTCAGGAGTCACCATCTTCCGCCCCGAAACAATCACGATCGACGCGGACGTGAGCGTGGGCGCAGATACGATCATTGAACCCTTCGTCCAGTTGCTCGGGCGCACGACCATCGGCGAAGACTGCCGCATTCGCTCGCACTCCGTCATTGAGAACTCCACGCTCGAGAACAACGTCCTAATCCGCAATGGCAGCCTACTCACCGAGGCGAAGATCGGGACTGGCTCATTCATCGGTCCTTATGCACACATCCGCCCCGGCAGCGACATCGGCGAGGGCGCACACATCGGCAATTTCGTTGAGACCAAGAAGATCAAGATGGGCAAAGGCTCCAAGGCCAACCACCTGACCTACCTCGGCGACGCTGAGATTGGCTCCGGCACCAATATCGGCGCTGGAACCATCACCTGCAACTACGATGGCGTCGACAAGTACATGACCACTATCGGTAACGACGTCTTTGTCGGCAGCGATTCAACACTCGTCGCGCCGGTAAGTCTCGGCGACGGCGCTTTCATTGGCGCCGGATCGTGCATCACCGACGATGTCCCAGCAGATGCGCTCGCCATCGGCCGAGGCCGCCAGGTCATCAAGCCGCACTGGGCCAAAAGCAACGGCCCCAAATGCAAATTAAAAAGCTGAGAATGCCGCTGGACTTCTATCGCCTGTCAATTATTATTCAAGCCATAAATGCATAGCTCGACTCACTCCGCAGCGGCCCAGACACGGCAGGACACGACCATGAATCGACTCGACCGGCTCTATCGAGCAACCTCTGTATTACTGACCGGCTGCGTGCTGGCCTCGACGATGCCCGCCATCGCTCAGAGCGGCTCCCTCACCTGCTCTAGTAACGATGGAGGATATCGCTACTGCCGCGCCAATACTCAAAACAGCGTCACTCTCACCCGGCAGATTTCCGGCTCACCCTGCCAACAGGGCTACAGCTGGGGATACGACTATCGCGGCATATGGGTCGATCGCGGTTGTCGCGCCCAGTTCCAGTTTGGCTACGACAATAACAACAACAACGGAGGAGGAAGCAACACTGGAGCCGCGGTTGCTGCTGGCATCCTGGGTGCGATCGTTATCGGCTCCATCATCGCCTCGCAAAACAATAACGACAATAATGACGATAACCACTACAGCTACGATCAACAACGCAGGGACTACTACCGCGACGGCTACCGGAGTGGCCAGCGCGATTGGGACGATGATCTCGACCCGTACTACCAGAGGTACCGCAGCCGCTACACTCAACAATTTCAAAACGATTTTGCCGCGGGCTACGACGACGGCTATAACAATCGGCCTAACAGGTACCGCTGACTCGTGACGATGACAATGAAACAACTCACTTCTCACCGCCGACTGACCATTTCGCTGCTCCTAACAGCCTTTCTTTACTCTGCCCTTGCCGCCCGCCCCCAGGCACCGGAGGCAAAAACCTCGCCATCGACGAAAACCCCAGCCGTCGCTCCTCGCACAACTGACGACATGCTCGCCCGAATCAAGAAAAGCGGCAAGCTGCGCGTCGGTATTACCGAGATTGTGCCTTGGGCGACGCATGACAAGAACGGTAAGTTCATGGGCTTTTCCGTCGACGTAGCCAGGAAGCTGGCGCGCGACATGGGCGTCGAGGTGGAGTTTTATCCCGATGCCTTCAAATATCTGATTCCCGATCTGCTCGCTGACCGATTCGACATTATCATCTCCGGCTTTTCAATCGAGCCTCAACGCGCCCTCCTGGTTAACTTCAGCAATCCCTTTAACACCACCGACGTTACTCTGGCTGCGAACATCAAGACCGCCGGCCAGTTCACCACTTTGCAGGAGTTCAACAAGCCCACTCTGACAATCGGTTCCCTCGAAGGCACAACCGCCGAGGAGATGACTTCAATCCTGCTTCCCGAAGCGCAGATCAAGACCTACTCCACCGATGCCGAACTCTTCAGCGCTCTGGTCCACGGAAAAATCAACGCCGCGGCTGCCGACTCTCCGAGGCCGGAAATCGTTGCCAAATTCTTCCCACAGAGCGTCAGCTTCCCTCAGGGCGTTAAGCTGGCGACCTTCCCTTCCGCCTTCGCCGTACGCCGGGGAGATATGGGCTTCGTTAATTTTCTGAATTCCTGGATCTATTCGAGGACCGCCAACGACTGGCTCGAAGAGCGGCGGAACTATTGGTTCAAAACTACAGATTGGAGCACCCGGCTCTGATCAATCGGCTTTATCAAGACCGACTCTCCTGTATTTTCTTAAATCAAATTCAAGCGATCTATGTTTCCTACATTCAATTAATTACGGGATATTCTGCCCACAATTTGAGGCATACCGTTCACAATCGTGGTTGCGTGACGTCCAGCCATTAGGCGAATATAAGGCGAATATCGATTGCCTTATTCATGTCTGCCTCTGCTCAAATCCGCGCTGAAATCGAAGCTGCGCTCGCGCAACGGATTCCTTCTGCGCTGACCCCGCAACCTCGCGCAATTCGCCCGACGGTAGCAACCGGAATCGCTGCAATCGATGACCTGCTTGGCGGTGGCCTGCCCGTGGGCGCCATCTCTGAAATCGTCGGCCCCGAATGTTCCGGACGTACCACTTTGGCGCTCGCTTTTCTCGCCAGCATTACCCGTCAGGGAAAAGCTTGCGCCTGGGTCGATGTCTCTGACGTACTTCATCCTGAATCGGCAGCTGCGGCCGGTGTCGATCTCGACCGCCTGCTCTGGGTGCGTTGCGGAGATGCGGTTGCACCTCCCAGCGATATCAGTACAGATACTCAGTTCGAAACCATCCCTCCGCAAACAACCCGATTGCAGTTTGGAGGAAACAGCCCGCATCCCCGTGGCGAAAGTAAGGGACTACCAGCAGCGATCGTCGACCTGCTCGGAGTCAAAGCAAAATATAAGCGCGATCGTATTGTTGGAACACCTGGTGCGCCAAATCGCCCACTAAACACAACCTCATCGGTTACAACAGACAACACTCATCGCGAAGAACAAATTGCGACCGACCGGTTGCCGGCTCGTCGCGGATCGTATGTACTCGAACAACGCGAGGCCTATGAACCGCGCTGCGCAGGACCACAACATAGGCCTCGTCCGCAAAAAAAGCATATTGAAGCCGTGGCTATCGAACGCAGGCTTAGAAAAGCTGTGACATCGGCTGCATCAAAGCTATGGTCGAGGCTCGACCAGGCCCTGCGTGTCACCGACCTTATCTTGCAGGCAGGCGGCTTCAGCGCCATTGTTCTCGATATGGGAGGCATTGCTCCCGAATTTTCCTCGCGTGTGCCGCTGGCAACCTGGTTCCGCTACCGCGCCGCCGCCGAACGAACCCAATCCAGTTTTGTCATGCTGACCCAGCACCCCTGCGCAAAAAGCAGCGCCGGTGCGGTGTTGCGTCTCGACTCGGCACAACCGGTAGAGTTCGGAGAAACCATTTTGGGTGGCCTCAAGAACCATGTCGAACTGACGCGCAAACGTTTTGAAGAGGAAGAATCTAATGTTGTGCCGATCAGAAAGCCTCCGCGGCGAGAAAGCGGCATAGAGTGGCTTAGTCGAACCCCATGGGCTGGTGGGCGATGAACGTCGAACTCTATCTCTGCGTCTACGCGCGAGAATTTCCCGCGCAAGCGCTACTGCGATTGCGTCCTGAGCTGCGTCAGAAAGCGGTTGTAGTTATGGAAGGGGAAGTTCCATTTCAACAGGTCTGTTCCTTCAATCACAGCGCACGCAATTTGGGCGTTGTCACTGGAATGAGCCACGCAGAAATGGACAGCTTTCCCTCGGTGATTTTGCTCAAGCGCTCTGCCGTCGAGGAGCAGGCTACCCGGCTTGCCTTGCTTGAATCTGCAGGATGCTTTTCGCCGCGCATCGAAGATACTAGCGATAACAACACCTTCAGTTGCGTCCTCGATATCGCTGGGACCGACAAGCTCTTCGGCCCTCCACAACGCATGGCCATCCTTGTTAAGGATGCACTTGCAACTCTCGGTGTTCGCGTTTCTATCGCAGTCAGCTCTAACTTCTACACTGCCGTTTGTTTAGCGCGTGGTAGTTACTCCAATCAATCTCCAATAGTTGTTCTCGCCGGAGCTGAGCGTCACGCACTCGCCAGTCTGCCGCTCTCAGTATTGGATATACCCCCCGAACTTGCCGAGACCTTTTCGCAATGGGGCGTTACAAGCCTGGGAATGCTCGCCATGCTTCCGGAAAAAGATCTGATCGCCCGTCTCGGGCAGGAAGGTCAACGTCTGCGCCAACTGGCGCGCGGCGAATCTTCTCATCTGCTTTTGCCGGTCGATCCAGTCTTCCGCCTGGAAGAGCACATCGAGTTGGATACACCTGTCGAAATACTCGATTCCCTGCTCTTCGGCGTCAGCCTGATGCTCGATCAACTGATTGCCCGTGCAGCAGCGCGAATCCTCTCACTGGCGGTCATCACCGCAGAACTCGGCTTGGACGACAACAGCCATCACATCCGTATAGTGCGACCCGCTTTGCCCACCAACGATAAGCATTTATGGCTCAAGTTACTTCACCTGGATTGGATTGCGCATCCTCCCGACACTGGGGTGGTGACGATGTTGCTTCGGGCGGAGACAGGCATAGCTGGCAAGGTACAGCTAGGACTCTTCTCTCCACAGTTGCCGGAACCCGGACGTCTGGACGTCACGATGGCCCGCATTCGCGCTATTGTCGGCGAAGAACGCGCGGGCGGCGTGGAATTCAAAGACGCTCATGAGCCCGACGCCTGCCGCATGAAGCCTTTTTCGGCAACAATGCCGCAAGCGGAACAATTAACCGAACCTAAGCTGCCAGCCGCGGTCATGCGACGCCTCCGCCCCACGGAAAAGGTCACCATGACCTTGCGCAACGATTGCCCGTACATCTTCTACTTTCGTGGAATCTCTTATGAGATAGAAAAGAGCTACGGCCCTTGGCGCGCCGCAGGAGGATGGTGGACCGATGGCCGCTGGTCGATCGAAGAATGGGACATCGTCGCTCGCCTGAGAGATAAGAACTTCCCCAGCCAGTCAGACAGCCAGCTCCTGTGCTGCATGACCCGCGATGTTCTTGGCAATCGCTGGCAGGTCCAGGCGCTATATGACTGAACACTATGTAGAACTTCATTCCTCAAGTGCATTCAGTTTTCTCGAGGCGGCCTCGCTGCCGGAATCGCTGGTCGAACGTGCAGCCGAGCTTGAGATGTCGGCCATAGCGTTGCTCGACCGCAACGGATTCTACGGCTCGGCGCGATTTCATACTCTCGGCCGCAAGACAAATGTGCGAGCGCATGTTGGCGCAGAGATTTCCGTAAAGGACTTCGGCCCGCGTCTGACTCCACCTGATTGGCTGCCCCATCAATATCCATCGGAGCCGGCGCGACTGCCGTTATTGTGCGCCTCACGCGCCGGATATCAGAACCTGTGCCAGATGATTACCCAGTTCAAGATGCGCGAAACGGTGAAATGCGAAGGCGCTGCGACCTTCAACGATCTCGAACAGTTCTCCGATGGACTTATCTGCCTGACCGGTGGCGACGAAGGGCCACTTGCTGCCGGGCTTGTCAATGGCGGCGAAAAAGCCGGAGTGAAAATCGTCGAGCGCCTAGTCTCCATCTTTGGCCGCGAGAATGTCTACATCGAATTGCAGCGCCATCACGAACGCGAAGAAGAATGGCGCAACCAGGCGGCAATTCGTATTGCTCGCTCCCTTAATCTACCGCTGTTAGCAACCAACGGTGTGCGTTACGCGACAGCCTACGAACATGAAGTACTGGACATTTTCACTGCCATCCACCACCATACTGACCTCGACCATGCGGGGCGATTGCTGACCCTCAACGCCGAACGGCATCTTCGTTCGTCTAGAGAGATGACCGAACTATTCCACGACATTCCACAGGCGATCGCAAATACATGCACGCTATCGCAGCGGCTCGCCTTTGAGCTCAACGATCTGGGCTACCAATTTCCTCGCTATCCCGTACCAGCAGGCGAATCGATGGATAGCTTCCTGCGCAAGCGCGTTGAAGAAGGAGTTGGCCGCCGCTATAGCGTGAAGAACGATCCAGACTTGATGGCCAAAGTGAGAAAACAAGTCGATCGCGAACTCTCCCTCATCGCGCAATTAGGGTTTGCTGGATATTTTCTGATCGTCTGGGACATCGTAGAGTTTTGCAAGAAAAATGGAATCCTTATCCAGGGACGAGGGAGCGCGGCCAACTCCGTCGTCTGTTACGCGCTGGAGATTACAGCGATCGACCCCGTCGGCATGGATCTGCTCTTCGAGCGCTTCCTCAGCGAGAGCCGCGGCGAGTGGCCCGACGTCGATCTCGATCTTCCCTCCGGCGATAAACGCGAACAAGCCATCCAGTATGTCTACCAGCGCTACGGCGAACTCGGCGCGGCCATGACTGCCAACGTCATAACCTATCGAGGAAAATCAGCGGCGCGCGAGGTTGGCAAAGCGCTCGGCTTCGATGCGGAAACGCTGGGCAGGCTCTCGAGCCTGGTCGGCCACTGGGAGTGGCGCGGCCCCAACGACACTATGGCCTATAGCTTCCACCATGCCGGCTTCGATCTCAAGCATCCGCGCATCGCTAAGTATCTTGAGTTATGCCTCCGCTTGCAGGACCTGCCACGACACTTAGGCCAGCACTCCGGCGGCATGGTCATCTGCCAGGGACAGTTGAACCGTGTCGTCCCCCTGGAGCGCGCTTCGATGCTAGGCCGCACAGTAGTGCAATGGGACAAAGAAGACTGCTCCGACATGGGTTTGATCAAGGTCGACTTGCTCGGACTGGGAATGATGGCAGTCATGAAAGATTGCCTGGAGCTGATTCCCCGCCACTATGGCAAGGTCGAAGACCTCGCGCAACTTCCTGAAAAAGATGAGCTCACCTACAAAACTCTGCAACGCGCCGATACCGTCGGCATGTTCCAGGTGGAGAGCCGCGCGCAGATGGCCTCGCTTCCGCGCAATAAGCCAGACAAGTTCTACGACCTGGTCGTGCAGGTCGCGATCATTCGCCCCGGCCCGATCGTCGGCGGCAACATGAACCCCTACATGCGCCGGAGGCAAGGCAAAGAGGAGGTCACCTACCTGCATCCCTCGCTCGAGCCTGTCTTAAAACGGACGCTCGGCGTGCCACTCTTTCAGGAGCAGCTACTGCGAATCGCAATGACAGTAGCCGGCTTCACCGGTGCAGAAGCTGAGGAACTCCGCCGTGCTGTCGGCATGAAGCGTTCTATGGCGCGAATGAAGGAGCTCGAAGTCAAACTACGCAAAGGAATGACTGAGCGCGACCTCGATCCGCTAACCCAGGACCGGATCGTGCAGGGGATCTCCTCTTTTGCACTCTACGGATTTCCTGAATCCCACGCAGCGAGCTTCGCACTTATCGCGTATGCCTCTGCGTACTTCAAGGTGCATTATCTCGCCGCGTTTACTTGCGCCATGCTCAACAACCAGCCTATGGGCTTTTATATGCCGGCAGTAATCGTCAAAGATGCTCAACGGCATGACCTGCGTGTCAGAGTAATCGATGTGCAGCGTTCCGATTGGCAATGCACGGTAGAAAAAGAACCTGACGAGAGCCTCTCACTGCGAATGGGCTTGCTTTACGTCAAAGCGTTGCGCCAACAATCGGCGGAAGCAATCATGGCGGCGCGAGAGCGGGATGGCCCATTTCGTTCGACCGACGATTTAGCCCTGCGCGTACCGGAGCTGAATCCGCGCGAACTAAAACAGCTGGCGCGCGTCGGCGCCCTCAACAGTCTTGGGGGAGTAGAACATCGCCGCGATGGGCTCTGGCAGGTCGAGCAGGCCGGGCGACCAGTTGGACCGTTGCTGAGGCAGCGCGACATACCTCCAGTTGAGGACGCAGACAAATCGCCATTGAGGCAGATGACCACCGAAGAACGGCTCGTAGCCGATTATTCCGGCACGGGAGTCACCATCAGCCGCCATCCCATGGCCTATCGTCGCGAAGAGCTTCGCCGTAGGCGCATTCTTTCTGCACAAGAATTGCAGATACATCGAGACGGCGCATACGTACGCGCCGCCGGCTGCGTGATTGCCCGGCAAAGGCCCGGAACAGCAAAGGGCTTCATCTTTCTTTCGATGGAAGACGAGACCGGAATCATGAACGTCATCATCGGCCCTGAACTCTATGAGCGCGAGCGCGTCTTGATCAGCCGCGGAAAGTTTTTGCTGGTCGAGGGTAAGCTGCAGAATCAGGACACGGTCGTTCATGTCCGGGCCGACCGAGTATTGCAGCTAATGTTGAGCGATGCGGCCGTGCAGTCGCATGACTTCCACTAGAGCATTTCACTTCCGGTGCTTTCAAGGCAACCAGCTTCGTCGCGGCTTTTGCCCCAGCAAAAGCCGCTCATCACCACTCTTGCCGATACACACTAGAGAAGTGAACATGCTCTAAGATCTATGAAAACAGGAATTCCTTCGTCCGCAACTCCTTCACCAGGTCGCGCAATTTCGCAGCCTTCTCAAACTCAAACTTCCTCGCCGCCTCTCTCATATCCGATTCCAGATTCGCAATATAAGCATCGAGATCCAACTGGTTCTCGAACTCAGGCATGCTCTCTTCCTGGTCGGTCAGATCGGCATATTCTGCCTTGAGTATCTGGGCCAGTGACATATCGACGGCGCGAATGATCGAAGTAGGCGTGATGCCATGTTCTTCGTTGTGCGCAACCTGCACCTCACGCCGGCGATTAGTCTCGTCGATGGCCTGCTTCATCGAGTCGGTCATCTTGTCGCCATAGAGGATCGCCCGGCCATTGATGTTACGAGCAGCGCGTCCAATCGTCTGAATCAGCGAACCAGAACTGCGCAGAAAGCCTTCCTTATCGGCATCCAAAATCGCCACCAGCGAAACTTCAGGAAGATCGAGCCCCTCGCGTAGCAGGTTGATGCCTATGAGAACGTCGTATTCGCCTTTACGCAGATCGCGTAGGATGCGAATGCGCTCCAATGTCTCGATCTCAGAATGCATATAGCGACACCGGACACCAACCTCGCTGTAGTAGCCGGCAAGATCTTCAGCCATGCGCTTGGTTAGTGTCGTGACCAAAACACGTTCGTTCTTCGCAGCCCTGGTGCGAATCTCGGCCAGCAGATCATCGATCTGACCGCGAATCGGACGTATCTCTATCTCGGGATCGACCAATCCAGTCGGTCTGATGATTTGCTCGACGACCACACCCGATGATTTTGTAAGTTCGTAGGCGCCCGGCGTCGCCGAGACATAGATGACCTGCCCTGTACGGTTCTCAAACTCCTCAAACTTGAGCGGACGATTGTCCATCGCCGACGGCAACCTGAATCCGTAGTCCACAAGATTTTGCTTTCGCGACCGATCGCCATGCCACATGCCGTGAAGTTGCGGCACCGTGACATGCGACTCATCGACGAAAACCAGAAAGTCCCGCGGGAAGTAATCGAGCAGCGTCGGAGGTGGCTCACCCGGCAGCCGGCCCGAGAAATGGCGCGAATAATTCTCGATGCCATGACAGTAGCCCATCGACTTGATCATCTCGAGATCGAATCGAGTGCGCTGATGAACCCGCTGGGACTCGACGAGCCGACCCTGGTTCTCGAGCTCCTTCTCCCACCATTCGAGCTCTTCAAGAATGGTGGATACGGCCGTAGATCGCCTTTCCGGCTGAACTACATAATGCGACTTTGGATAAATCGGCAAACGCGAATACTTTTGCCGCACAGTCCCAAAAAGTGGATCGATCTGTGAAAGCGACTCGATCTCATCGCCAAAGAGTTCAATCCGAAATGCGTTCTCATCATAGGTGGGAAAGACCTCGATGACATCGCCGCGCACGCGAAATGTCCCTCGACGGAAATCAGCGTCGTTGCGATCGTAGAGGATCTCCACCAGTCGGCGGGTAATGTCTTCGCGGCGAATCTTCTGCCCTTTTTCGAGCAGCATCAGCATGCCGTAGTAGGCCTCTGGTGAGCCAAGGCCATAGATGCACGAGACTGAAGACACGATAATCGCATCGCGGCGCTCAAAGAGCGAGCGCGTTGCGGAGAGACGCAGTTTGTCCAACTCCTCGTTGATGGTCGCTTCTTTTTCGATATACAGGTCGCCCGACGGGATATACGCCTCGGGCTGGTAGTAATCGTAGTAGGAGACGAAATACTCGACTGCATTCGAGGGGAAGAATTGCTTGAACTCGTGAAAGAGCTGCGCGGCAAGGGTCTTGTTGTGAGCCAGGATCAGAGCGGGTCGATTGAGCTCCTCGATGATCTTGGCCATCGTGAAGGTCTTGCCCGAGCCGGTAACGCCGAGGAGCGTCTGGTGCTGCTCGCCGGCCGCGATGCCGGAGATGAGTTCATCGATCGCGCGAGGTTGATCGCCGCGCGGCTTGTAATCGCTGACCAGCTGAAAATCCATGTGCCTGTATTGATGGTAATGCACTGGCCAGTGATTCCATTCGCAGCCAGTGCACACCTATCAACAAGAATTGAAGCTGGAAAACTCGCAGTGGGCAATCTCTATGACGAGAACAGCTTGGTCAAATTTGCGAGGGTGAGCAGCTCCTTCACCCTGGGTGTGAGATTGTCGAGTTCGAGGCGGCAAAGGCCGGTGTTGAGAGCGGAGATTTTAAGGCCGACCAGAGCGCCGAGGCCGGAACTGTCGAGGTAGTTGAGATCGCCAAGGTCGATGACAATGTGGCCGCCATGACCAATCATTGGCTTAACCAGCTCTTTGATCTGACCAGCGTTGTCGTTGGTCAGCCGTCCGTGACAGTGGATCGTCGTCACATCGACGCCAAGCTCTTCGTTGCGCGACTTTACGATTTCGTAGCGAAAGGCCGGTTCCGGACTCATCGTAGAGTGATCTCCTTGGAAAAGAGGATGTTACCAGACCGTGACTGCTGGTTCCCATTCACTTCTTCGTTAATTTCCGATGAACAGCCAGCGACTCAGGCAGGGATCTTCGTTGGCCACGCGGTCTGGCCGCCTCTGTGATATGCCAGGTTGGCAATGTGACCGGCGCGTGCAGCGGCCACTCCAGCCTCGACTGGGGCATTCGGCTCCTTGCGGCTTTTCACGCAGTCGAAAAAATTCTGCATGTGGGTGATCGTCCCGTCGCGGAAGCTTTCTTCTTTGAGCACGGGGTTTTCCTTGCTCGAGACCCCCTCGCGGTAAACGCTGAAGCCGCTCCGATTGATCTTGAGCGTCGCGTCCGTTCCACGGAACTCAAGCCCGCCATCGTCGATCGATGAAGCCATCATGCCCTCATAGACCACATCGAATCCGGGATAGCGCAATGCCGCCTGAACTGTGTCAGGGCACTCCCATTGTTCGAAGATATATTTGTCACCAAGCATCTGAGCTTGATTGGGCGCGTCGGCCTTCATTGCCCAGTGCACCACGTCGATCCAATGGGTGAAAAGATCGGTCATCGCGCCGCCACCAAAGCTCCAAAACCACCGCCAACGGTAGTATTTCTCGAGACTAAACGGCTGATCGGGCGCGCCACCGAGCCACCGCTGCCAATCGAGCGCCTGAACGTCGATCGGCTTCGGAATCCAGCTCACGTTGTAGTTCTGCCACCAGTACGTCCTCACCTGCGGCACGCGCCCAAGACTCCCACCCTGTATCAAATCAACCGCATCGCGGAAATGCGTCCAGCTGCGCTGCTGCATCCCGCACTGCAGAATCTGTTTGCTCGACCGAACGGCATGGGTCAGCGTCGCTCCCTCTTCGAGCGTGTGCGTAACCGGCTTCTCCAGATACACATCTTTCCCGGCAGCCAGAGCGTCGACCGCCATGCGTACATGCCAGTGGTCAGGCGAGGCTATGAAGACGGCGTCGATCTCCTGCTGCAAGACCTCGTGATAGTCCACATGGGTGGTGGCGAGACCGTTGGAGCGTTCCTTGACTGCGTCGCAGTGCGGCCCATAGACGTCGCTGACGGCCACAATCTGATACCCCCCACACTTGTCGGCAGCGTCAAGCAGGTTGTTCATACGGCCGCCGGCGCCGATCACTCCGACACGCAAAGCATCATTGGCGCCAAGTACACGGGTCGAGGCCAGTGCGGTCATTCCACTGGCGATAAGGAAACTGCGGCGATTGGGTGCGAAAGGCATGCCGACTATCTTAGCGATTGCTGGTCAATGAGGAAAGTGCCTGCTCATAGACACCCGCGGGTTATGCCCGCGAGGAGGGGAAACACGCGACCAGAGTCGCAAAAGCAAAGGATGGGCCCGACTTGACAACGGGTTGCAACCCCGATTGAGTGAGCCGGCTCACTTCATAACCGTGGCCCCACAGAATATCGAGCATCTCTGCATTGCTTCCACCAAGCTTCGAGGCCAACTCATCGGCGGCCTCGATCATCACCGTAGGATGATGTTTTTCTAGGATTTCCCGCGCACCTCGAAGCACCAAAAAGTCTGCGCCCTCTACGTCGCTCTTGATGAAGTCAATCCTCGCTAGGTCTTTGAGCGCCAGATCGAGAGTCTCGAGTGGCACCTTGATTTCTCGCCCCGCACCCCGCCGAAACAGCGCGTTTTGCCCGCACGTGTTTCGCATGCCGGGCTCTTCATACAAATAGAAGGTCGTCTCACCGCGATGGTCTGAAAGCGCGCACTCATAGACGTGAATGCCGTTGAACTCATTGAGCGCAACATTCCTGCGCAGTGCGGCGCAATTATCCGGGGAAGCCTCAAATGCGTAGCAGGTAGCTCCGAGACTCGCGGCGAGAAGGGAAAAAGTGCCGATATTCGCCCCGACATCTACCATCACATCTCCGGGTCGAATGGTCTCTTCTATGAATTTGGTGAGTTCCCGTTCATAGTATCCGTAATAGTAGAGGTTGCCCTGAAGATACTCAGATAGATCGAGGTCCATCCGGAAGCGCCCGGCGACCTGAGACACCACGCTTTCCCGCCCGTCGATCCTTCGCATTGCCTGAATGAGGTGGTATTTCCCCTTCTCCAATGGTGAATGCCTGACATAGCCGCGAGCAATCGAACGAAGCAATCCAGCCACCTGTGACCTCTTCCACTAAGTATCTCGCACGCTTTATCGCGGCAAACTGTAGCCCGGTCTTCGCCGGTACATATATCCCCTATCCAGACTAGAGGCTCACCGCTCCCGCCGGCACTTCCACGCCACCAGTTTTATTGGTCCCTTCCTCGTGGTACTCCATTTCAGTGTTGACTGCCCAGATGTTCTCCTTGTCTTCACGACCGGCGAGGATGTTATCGACCGCGGTCATCGCCGTCAGCATGGAGTGGTCCTGGTTGTTGTACTTGTGCATGCCGTTGCGGCCAACCAGAAAGAGGTTGGGAAATTTATCGAGATAAGCCCGGAGTTCGTCAAAGCGCTCATAAGCGCCAAAATACGCGGGGTAGGTCTTGGGTACGCGAATCACCGTCGCATCCAGCACATCGGCCTGCTTGAGAATCCCAATCTGCTCCAGTTCTCTCTTCGCAAGCGCGGCAATGTCATCGTCCGGCTGCCTCCAGATGGGGTCGGTGTCGTAGCAGAAATATTCGACACCGATCCACACCGTCTTCGGGTCCTTTACGAGGAATGGGCTCCAGTTATTGAATATCTGGAGGCGGCCGGCCGTCACGTCCGGTTCCTGGATATAAATCCAGTTGTCCTTAATCAGCAGGTTTGGTGACGCCTTGTCATGGACGCTCAGCTTGCTGGCTAGCAGGCCCACCGTAATGAAGTCACGATACTGCAGTCCCTCGCTAATCTCTCTCACTTCGGCGGGCACGGATACATCGAGGGCGCGGACCAGCTCCTGAATGGGCATGGTGGAGAAAAAATACTCGCCGCGAAAATCCCGGTGACGTCCACTCGCATCCGTCGCGCCTACGCTCTCGACGACTCCATCCCGGCAATGAATCTGGTCCACATCGATAGCGGTAACAATTTCTCCGCCCATCGCGACGATCTTCTCCGCAACTAACTCCCACAACTGTCCCGGGCCAAACTTCGGATACATAAAGTTCTCGATTAGGCTGGTCTCGGTGTTCTTCTGCGTTACGTCCCCCGTTTTCTGGCTGGTGGCGCTCTTGAGAAAATGAATCAGGCTCTTGGTGATCGAGAGACCCTTGATGCGCTGCGCTCCCCACTCGGCGCTGATCTTGTCGCAAGGCACGCCCCACACTTTTTCAGTGTAGGACTTGAAAAACGTCAGGTAGAGCTCGCGGCCAAAGCGGCTGATAAAGAAGTCTTCCAGGTTCTCGACCTTTTTCGGCGGGAAAAGCACAGTCTTCAGATAACTGAGACCGATTTTGATCGTCCGCACGAGGCCAAGCTTCCACAAGGTCTGCGCACTCAGGCGAATCGGATAGTCGAAGAATTTTCGCAGGAAGTAAATGCGCGACTTTCGTTGCCGAATGAGCATCACTGCATCGTCGTCTTGCGTCGCCGTCGTCGAGACCTCGCGACTTTGCCCGTGATAGAAGATCTGCTTGCTACCTGCTCCAACCGTCGAGTCGATGGGCATGTGACTGAGCCACCAGTTCATCACCCGGTCGCTCTTGGAGAAAAAACGGTGGCCACCTATGTCGATGCGGTTGCCCTTGTACCTGACCGTCCGCGAGATGCCGCCCATCGCGTCGCTTTTCTCGAGCACGATGGGATGAATGTCGCTACGGGTCAGCAGTTCATACGCAGCGGTAAGGCCCGCCGGGCCTGCTCCTATGATGATTGCGATTTTCTTCATTCGGTCCAGACGCTAAGGCTAACAAAGAGCTTAGACAGTTGTCGTCAGCACTCCGTCGTGGGCGAACATCTGCCGGATGCCGCGCAGGGCCTGGCGGGTGCGCTCCTCGTTCTCGATGAGCGAAAAGCGAACGTGCCCGTCGCCGAACTCGCCGAAGCCGATGCCCGGACTTACCGCTACCTTCGCATCAAGCAATAGCTTGCGAGAGAACTCGAGCGAGCCCAGATGGCGGTAGGGCTCGGGAATCTCCGCCCAAACAAACATCGTCGCCTTGGGCAGCTGCACGTTCCATCCAGCCTTGTCGAGCCCCTGCACTAGAACGTCGCGGCGGCGGCGATAGTTGTCGACGATTTCTGTGACGCAGTCCTGTGGGCCCTCAAGCGCGAGAATCGAGGCCACCTGGATCGGCGTAAATGTCCCGTAATCGAAGTAGCTCTTCAGCCGCGCAAGCGCACCTACCAATTTGCGGTCGCCGACCATAAAGCCAACTCGCCATCCAGGCATGTTGTAGCTCTTCGACAGCGTGAAGAACTCGACCGCGATCTCCTTGGCGCCGGGAACTTCCAGCACCGATGGCGCGCGATACCCGTCGAAGGTCAGATCGGCATAGGCGAGGTCGTGCACAAGATAGATTTCGTGCTCACGGCACAAGGCAACCACACGCTCAAAAAACGGAAGATCGACGCATTGCGTAGTCGGGTTCGCGGGAAAGTTGAGAATGAGCATCTTGGGCCGCGGGTACATCAACGGAATGGAATGCTCGAGCTCAGCAAGAAACTCATCCGTATTGTGCACAGCCACGCTGCGCACGTTAGCGCCCGCGATAATCGGACCATAAATATGGATCGGGTAGCTCGGGTTAGGCACCACGACCACATCGCCACGGTCTAACGTGGCTAGACAAAGGTGCGCAATCCCCTCTTTGGAGCCGATGGTGACAATGGCCTCGCTCTCGGAATCGAGGGAGACCCCATAACGGCGGTCGTACCAGTTCGCGATCGCCTTGCGCAGCCGAGGCAGCCCCTTCGAAACCGAGTAGCGATGTGTCACCGGCTTCTGCGCCGCCTCGACCATCTTCTCGACGATGTGCTTCGGAGTCGCGCCGTCGGGGTTACCCATGCCGAAATCGATAATGTCTTCACCGCGGCGGCGGGCCGTGGCCTTCAGTTCACTGGTGATGTTGAAGACGTACGCGGGCAGCCGCGTCAGACGAGGAAATTCTTCCATGACTCTTTCATTCTAGGGGAAAACCGCGATGCGGTCGCGCAAGCCGGCAATGGCCTCCAGTCACTCTCCATCACGGAGGAAACCTAACGCCTGTTCGACGCAAACCCCAAGCCCCTGCGAAGTATCAATCTCCAAATGACGTTGGGGAATCGGCTCGAAGCGGGCTTTGATTTCGCGGTACAGCTCAACCGACCGGTTCGCCGCTGGATGCCTGCCCACATCTTCCCTGAGTCTCGCTTGGGCGACCGCGTCGGGACAGGTCGCAAGAATAATCTTCCATGAGCAGCCTGCCTCTTCCACCGCATGAATTGCCTGCTCGGTCTGTTCTCTTCTGGAGAATGTGCGCCCATCCAGAAAAATGAATTCCGTGCGCCGATGTTCCGCAAGATATCTCGCCGCATAAAGCACCATGCCGAAGCAGAGATCGTCCTGTTCCCGCGTGTAGTCGGTGAGCTTTCCGGGAAAGAGCGCGGCGCGGACCGCATCCTTGCTCAGCACGACTCCATTCAGCTCGCGAGCGAGGGCTTCAGCGAGAGTCGATTTTCCCGTGCCGGGAAGTCCAGCCATCAGGACATAATGTGGTCATTGCCATCAGCGATTATTTGGACTCACGGGCAGCCAAAACCGGAACGTTGTTCCCTGCTCGGCGCTACTGGTCACTGAGATTCCGCCGCCGTGCGCCCTCAGGATGGCTTTCGCGATCGCCAGCCCCATGCCAGACCCCTGCACTCGTTCACTCTGTTTGCCGCGAAAAAACTTGTCAAAGACAAATGGTTGATCTGCCGCATCGATGCCCGGACCGCGGTCGCTGACCGTGACCAGGAGGCGGTCTTCAGACACTTCGCTTGAAAGGCTGATGGGCAAGTCAGCCGGCGAATACTTGGCTGCGTTTTCGATTAGCTGCCGCAGGACTCGCCGGACCAGTTCGCGGTCCATAGCGATAAGGGGTTGATCTTCAGGAACATTCACCTCGATCGCACGGGAGCGTATCAGGGAGCGCGTGTCCTCAAGGGCGAGGTCGATCACCTCGCGGAGGCTCTGCGGCTGGGCCCGCACTTGCAGACTTTCAGAGTCGAGCTGCGCCATCTCCACCGCCTGGCCAATCAGGCGGTCAAGACGCGCGCTCTCTTCCTCAACGACGGCATACATCTCGCGCCGGTCGGTCTCAGCAATCTCCGGTTGGCTGATCAGCATGGTGGCTGCAGCCCGAATCGCCGTAAGCGGCGTCCGCAACTCATGGGTGACCGAATCGAGCAGCGCGCTGCGCAGCCGCTCACCCTCACGCGAAGCCTCGATATGGCTAAAGCTCGCTAACGCCGAGGCCCGTTCAAGCGCAATCGCCATTAGTCCCGCAATCGCCTCATACATTCCCTCAGCATAGTTGCCTTGCGTTAGGGCGAGTGCGCCACTCGAACGCATTCCCAGCGCGAGTGGGATCACTCGGACCCCTGACGACACCTTCTCCTGCGATTCTGGCTCCTCTGCGGCCAACCTCAGCCGCTCTAATGGGAGAAGTTCGTTGTTCGGATCGGAGTAGTATGCTCTGCCCTGCTGCCGAACATACAATGCAACCGCACCCAGCTTGAAGATGGAGGCAATCAGTGACGGCGAGGTTCGGGCGAGTGCAGAAAGATCGTCGTGCAGCAACAACTGCTCGCTAAACTGAAAGAGCCGTTCCACATCTTCACGGCGAGCCTCGGACTGTGCCGCAGCTCGGCGCTCGCCATCGGCCAGATGACTCACCAGTACGCTGGCCACGAGAAATGCCCCCAGAGTCACCCAGTTTTGCGGATCGCTGATCGTCAGCGTGCCAATCGGCGGCAAGAAAAAGAAGTTGTAGAGTACGGTGCAAAGCAGCGACAGGTAGACGGAATATGCCAAACGCCAGCGTGTCGCGACGAGCAACACGAACACCAGAAAAGTCAGAGCAACGGTGGTTTGATTGACATGCAGTACGCGGCGGTATACAGCCACGATGAGCAAAGGGACGAGGGTGATCAGCGCATAGCGGGCCGCCGCCAGGCGCAACGACGGGGGGTCTTGTTTCATCTCAACTGGGTGGATGATACAGCTTCAGGCATCCCGGCGCGAAGAGTCTTGCGCCTAGGTGCCGTCCCCGCCGCCCCATATCCGGCTACCCAACCTCCGCTTCGAGCGATGGCCGCATACGCGGTGTTATGGTGAAGAATGAGAGGCGAATGGCGGGACGCATCCTGATCATCGACGATGAAGCGCAGATCACGCGGGTCTTGCGGACTGCGCTATCAGCGCAGGCTTATGATGTGCGGATCGCCAACGATCCGGAGGAAGCGCTCCTGACCTTCGAGGACTGGGCGCCCGACCTGATAGTCACCGATCTCATGATGCCAGGCATGAGCGGCATCGACGTCTGCAAGGCGATCCGAAAGAAAGCCTCGACGCCGATCATCGTTCTCTCCGTCCGCGACCAGGAGCGCTCTAAGATCGAGGCCCTCGACGCTGGCGCAGACGATTACGTGACCAAACCCTTCAGCATTCAGGAGCTGCTGGCGCGAGTGCGCGCGCACCTGCGACGGGCGCCCGAGCGAAGCGCAGATCAGGTGGTCGACATAGGCGACTTCCACGTGGACCCTGAGGCCCACACAGTCACGGTTTCAGGGCAGCCTGTCCATCTCACTCCCAAAGAGTTTGATCTGCTGCTGCATTTCGCGCGGAACTCCGGTAAAGTGCTTACTCACCGCGCCCTGTTGACCGCAGTCTGGGGCGCGCAGTCGGCGCACCAACCGGAATATTTGCGCGTTTTCATCGGTCAGCTGCGGCGCAAGCTCGAAAACGAAAGCGGCAAGCAATACTTCCAGACTGAGCCCTGGGTTGGCTACCGCTTCCTGCCCGATGGTGCGCCGGAATAATTCCCTTTCTGGCGTACGTGGACCCGAAGAAGCATGTCACTCCATTTGCCGCTGCGACCCGGCCTCAATGCACGTCGATGGAATACCTCACCAGCACGCCGTTCACAAACTCCGCATGGATATAGGAACTGCCCTGCACATAAGTCTCAGAGTGCACTTGGAGACCATCATGGTCGGTGTCGGCCGAGCCGGTCGGATTTCCAAGAAGCGCTCGTACCTGGTCTTGATGCATGCCTTTCTGCAAGCCGTTGATTGTCGCGGGAGATCCGGCCGCAGGTGCCGCGGTAGCAGCTGGCGCCGCGTTCCCGTTACCGCCAGCTACCGCCTGAGGCGCACCGCCCCCCATCCCGGGAGGAAAGCTTAGATACTGGCTTAGCGCCGCCATCACATCCTGCGGAGTGATATTGGCCGGGACCTTGCCGTCATATCTCAAATTGAAACGCGAGCCGCCCTTCATGCGGTCCTGATCGACCTGGTATTTCTTCTCCTTGGCGGCTTCTTCGGCGAGTGCTTTGTTGCGCTGGTCGTCGCGCTCGCGCTGCCTTCTCACGTAGTCGAGTTCCCTTTGAATGCTCGCCCTCTGGTCAGGATCGTCGGTATTGGACAATTGATTTTCCAGGTCTTTCTCGCGGTCGCTCTTCGGTGCGGGCGTGAACTTGACCGAGGTGTCGGTATCGTCGCCAAAAGTACCAAACCCTCCTCCCCCAAGCTGGAATTCAATCAGCTTGTCCTTCACTTTCACCGTAGTGACCATCACGGCGTCGCCATTGTGCAGCGCCACCGGAAAGCTCTTCATACGTTTGCCGTACGCTTTGGCGTCAAGCGAGTTAGGTTTTTGAGGGTAAATATCGATGCCTTGCTGCGAACCCGGCATATCGATCTTAACGACGACTTGCTTGCCCTCGAAGAACTGGCTCAAAGACTGCGCGTCCTGTGCCTGTAAGGAAACCGCGCCCAGGAGCGTAAAGAAGAGTATGGCGGCTTTTTTCATAAGATTGGCCTCCTGATCATTTTGCTGAATTAGCCATAAATTACCAACGGAAAAATTGGTACGGCGCCACGTAAGCTGCGGCCAGCTTGCGTCTGCTGACAAGCAACCTGCCAACGGCTGTCCAGCGCCAGCAGAGTTGCGCTGGCCAACGCGTCTTTACGATTTCCTTATAAACCGCTTATGGGGCACTTAGCGACACGAGGCTTTAATAAGAACAATGGGTGGCGCTGCGACAACTGGCCAGTCCAAACCATGCTGGGAGACGCATTTATGTGGGACCTGCTCGTTCTGTTCTTCACCGTCGCCTTTTTCGCCGTTGCGCTCTGGTACGTCCAGGGCTGTGAAAAGTTGAGGTAGCCGCCATGGATATCACAACCATAATCGTCGTTGTCTTGACCGTTCTGTTGCTTGTTTATCTTTTTGCCACATTGTTGAAGCCGGAGAGATTCTGAAATGTCATTGAATGGATGGCTGCAGGCGGCAGTCCTGTTCGCGGTCGTGCTCGCCCTGATGCGCCCTCTCGGCATCTACATAGCCCGAGTTCTCGAGGGGGAAAAGACCTTTCTCGATCCGATCCTGAGACCGATCGAGCGGTTGATCTACAAAGCAAGCGGAATCGACGCCACCGTTGAGATGAACTGGCGCCAATACGCCATTGCGATGCTGCTCTTCAGCGGGGTCTCGCTGCTGCTTACCTATGTAATCGAACGCGCGCAACACTTCCTGCCGTGGAACCCTCAGGGCCTTGCAGGGGTAGCGCCGGACCTGGCATGGAATACCGCCGCCTCGTTCACGACCAATACCAACTGGCAATCGTACGTACCCGAAGCAGTCATGAGCTACTTCACCGAGATGGTGGGGTTGGCCTATCACAACTTTCTGAGCGCGGCTGTAGGAATTGCCGTCGGGATTGCATTCGTGCGCGGCATTGCTCGCAAGCAGTCGCCGACCATCGGCAATTTTTGGGTCGATGCGACTCGGGCCATTCTCTGGCTCCTGCTGCCGATCTGCCTTATTGTTTCGCCAATTTTGATCCAACAGGGCGTGCCGCAAAACCTGAAGGCTTATACCGTCGCCGCTCCGCTCGAGAAATCTCCAACGCCACAGACGATAGGCCAGGGCCCCGTCGCTTCGCAGGAAGTGATTAAGATGCTTGGCACCAATGGCGGCGGCTTCTTCAACACAAACAGCGCGCACCCGTTTGAGAATCCCACTCCACTGAGCAACTTCATCGAGATGCTGCTGATGTTCCTCATTCCGGCAGCGCTGACCGTCACCCTGGGCAGAATTACCGGTTCACCCGGACACGGCTGGGCGGTCTTTGCGACGATGTTCGCTTTGCTGGTTTTCGGATTCATCAGCATCTACATTGCCGAATCCCAGCCACATCCGCTGCTCCACGGCGTGGCTCAGCAAACCACCCCCCTGCAATCCGGCGGCAACATGGAAGGCAAAGAGGTCCGCTTCGGCATCTCGCAATCGGCGCTCTTTTCCACGATCACGACAGACGAGAGCTGCGGCGCAGTGAACGCCATGCACGACTCGTACACCCCGCTCGGCGGCATGGTGCCGCTCATCAATATCATGCTCGGCGAGATCGTCTTCGGCGGCGTCGGCTCAGGTCTCTATGGAATGCTGATCTACGTTGTCCTGGCCGTCTTCATCGCCGGTCTCATGGTCGGCCGAACGCCTGAATATCTCGGCAAAAAGATCGAAGCCTACGACGTGAAGATGGCGATGCTATACATCCTCATTTTCCCGCTGCTCATCCTGGTGCTCACAGCGATCTCGGTGCTATCGCCAGACATGGGTTTGACCGCCTTGAACAATGCCGGGCCACACGGACTGACTGAGATTCTCTACGCCTTTACTTCTGGAGCCGGGAATAACGGCTCGGCCTTCGCCGGAATCAGCGCCAACACCCACTGGTACAACATCGCCCTCGGCTTCGACATGTTGGCCGGGCGTTTTCTGATGATGATTCCCATGCTCGCCATCGCTGGTAACCTCGCGATGAAGAAGAGCGTGCCGCCTTCGCCAGGGACCTTCCCCGTGAACACTGCGCTCTTTTCCGCGCTGCTCGGCAGCGTCATCCTGATCGTCGGCGCGCTGACGTTCTTCCCGGCACTGAGCCTTGGGCCAATCCTCGAACACCTGCTGCTGCGGGCTGGACAGCTCTTTAGCTAGGGCGGAGAAATATTATGGCTACTGAAAAACTAAGCCTCTGGAACCCGGCGATTCTGCAACAAGCCTTTGTGGGCGCATTCACCAAGCTGAACCCACGCTTGATGGTGAAGAATCCTGTGATGTTTGTCGTCGAGGTGGGCAGCGTGCTCACGTCGGCACTATTTGTTCAGGACCTGTTGCAGCATAAGCCCGGTACGAGCTTCAATCTGCAAATCACCCTCTGGCTCTGGTTCACCGTGCTCTTCGCGAACTTCGCCGAAGCCATGGCCGAGGGCCGCGGCAAGGCCCAGGCCGACACACTGCGCAAGGCCAAGGGCGAGACTATGGCCTACAGATTTCGCGCCGACGGCACCACCGAAGCGGTCTCCAGCTCGCAGCTTCGCACCGGAGACATCATTCGCGTCGAAGCTGGACAGTTCATCGCCGGCGACGGCGAGGTCATCGAGGGCGTCGCATCGGTCGACGAATCAGCGATCACAGGTGAATCAGCTCCCGTCATTCGCGAGGCAGGCGGCGATCGCTCAGCAGTCACCGGCGGTACGCGTGTGCTCTCAGACTGGGTGAAGATCAAAATCACCTCCAACCCCGGCGAGACTTTTCTCGATCGCATGATCGCGCTTGTTGAAGGCGCCGAGCGCCAGAAGACCCCAAACGAAATCGCGTTGAGCATTCTCCTTTCGGGACTCACCATCGTCTTCTTGTTGGCCGTCGCGACGCTGCAGCCCTTCGCAATCTATTCCCACGCGCCCCAGACGGTCTTCGTCCTCGTCTCGCTCTTGGTTTGTCTGATTCCCACGACCATTGGCGGCTTGCTCTCCGCAATCGGCATCGCCGGCATGGACCGCCTGGTGCAATACAACGTGCTCGCCATGTCAGGTCGCGCGGTCGAGGCTGCTGGAGACGTGAACACGCTACTGCTCGACAAGACTGGAACCATCACCCTCGGCAATCGCCAGGCGACGGAGTTCTTCCCCGCTCCCGAGATCAGCACCGAGCGCCTTGCCGATGCAGCGCAGCTTGCCTCCTTCTCGGATGAAACACCGGAAGGCCGCTCGATTGTCGTCCTTGCCAAAGAGAAATACAACCTGCGCGGGCGCGATCTGACCGGGATGCGCGCTGAGTTCGTACCCTTTACCGCGCAGACCCGTATGTCGGGAATCGATCTTCCCGGCACCCAGATACGCAAAGGGTCCGCCGATGCGATTGCAAAATATCTGGAGTCGCTCGGCTCCTCGATGCCCCGCAAAGTCACAGACAAGGTGGAAGAGATCGCCCGTCTGGGCGGTACTCCGCTGGTTGTAGTCGAGAACGATACGGCGCTCGGTGTTGTCTACCTCAAAGACATCGTTAAGGGCGGTCTAAAAGACCGTCTCGCAAGATTGCGCTCGATGGGCATTCGCACCATCATGATCACCGGCGACAATCCGTTGACTGCCGCGGTGATCGCGCGTGAGGCTGGCGTCGATGACTTCCTCGCCGAGGCCAAACCGAAAGACAAGATGGACCTGATCAAGCGCGAGCAGGCCAAAGGCAAGCTCGTCGCAATGACGGGCGACGGCACTAACGATGCTCCTGCGCTTGCTCAGGCCGATGTGGGCGTGGCAATGAACTCCGGCACCCAGGCGGCGAAAGAGGCCGGCAACATGGTCGACCTCGATTCCAACCCAACCAAGCTGATTGAAATAGTCGAGATCGGCAAGCAGCTGCTCATGACCCGAGGCGCGCTGACAACCTTCTCGATCGCCAACGACGTTGCGAAGTACTTCGCGATCATCCCAGCCATGTTCGCCGGAGTCTTCCCCGTGCTCAACGCGCTCAACATCATGCACTTGCAAACGCCGCACTCGGCAATTCTCTCAGCAGTGATCTTCAACGCGCTGATCATCATCGCGCTCGTACCGCTGGCGCTCAAGGGTGTGAGGTACGAGCCAAAATCCGCGCAGGCGCTGCTGCAACGCAATCTGCTCATCTACGGAGTCGGCGGCATCATCGTGCCATTCCTCGGCATCAAGGCAATCGACGTTGTGCTCACGACGCTGCACTTGGCTTAACGGCGCGTTTAACAGGACTTAAAGGAAATCGCCATGTTTGGAAAGTCACTACAGATCGCGATCCGATTCACCCTCGTCACCACTCTGGTGCTGGGCATCGGCTACCCGCTTCTTGTCACCGGCTTCGCACAGCTCGCTCTCAGGAAACAGGCTGACGGTGAGCTCATCACCCGCAACGGCGTGATCGTGGGCTCCGCCCTGATCGGGCAGAGTTTCAGCTCAGACAAATATTTCCACAGCCGTCCTTCCGCCGCCGGAAACGGCTACGACGCGAGCAATTCAAGCGGATCGAACTACGCGCAATCCAACCAGAAACTAGTAACCCGCATTCAGGGCGACGTCACCAAGGCCAGCACCGACAATCCCTCCCAGCCGGTGCCGATCGATCTGGTCACAACTTCAGGCTCAGGCCTCGATCCGGACATCACCCCTGCGGCAGCACTCTACCAAGTCCATCGCGTCGCGCAGGCTCGCAACCTCGGCAACGAGCAAGTGACGAGACTCGTGAACGAGCACATCACATCGCGCCAGTTCGGCTTTCTCGGCGAACCACGCGTCAATGTGCTTCAATTGAATCTCGCGCTCGACGCTTTGAGCGGGGCCACGAAAGACTGACGGTCGCATCCGAGCGGAGCGAATACGAAGAGCGGCTTTTCTTGGCGAAAAGCCGCGCCGAATCGATTTCGGTCCGAGACTCCTACTGTGAAAACGGCCTAAGGCACGAGCACAATCTTGCCGCCGGCGCCGCCCGCCTGTCCGAGCCGATACGCTTCGCCAGCCTCCGACAGTTTCATGACCTTTGCGATCGGAATCTTGAATTCACCTTTAACAATGGCCTCGGCCAATTGCGCCAGCCGTACGGCGTCAGGCCTCACCTCCACCATCTCGACGCGGATGTCATAATTCGCCGCCTCGGGTGGAGCCCCGACAACCGTAGCGTAAACGGCGCCGGCGCGAAGCAGCTTCAGCAGCTTTGCTGCAACTGGGCCGCCGATCGTATCGGCAAACGAGTCGATGTCAGAGAATTTTGCCAATCCTTCCTCGTCCTCGAGCGAAACCACCGCCCGAGTCCCAAGCGATTCGGCCTCCTCCAGTTGTTTGGGCCGCACCGCCGCAATCACCTGGGCGTTGTGCTGGCCGGCCACATAGGCCGCGGTGCGTCCTACTCCGCCCAGTGCTCCAGTGAGCAGAACGGATTGACCCGTCTTCGGCTTGATCCCGCGTTCGATCAGCTGCGTTCCAGTGAGGGTCACGAGCGGCAGCGCGGCGGCCTGTTCAAAGCTCAGGGCGCCAGGAATCAAGGTCAACCCATCGGCCTTGACTACGGCATATTCTGCGTGTGTTCGGCTTGCGATCGCCATCACCCGCTGCCCCACACTGAATGACGTCACACCGGATCCACGCTCAGCGACCTCGCCGGCCAGATCGTACCCAAGAATGGCCGGGAACTGTAGCGCCATGAACTCCTTCATAGCGCCGCTTCTGAGCTTCCAATCGATAGGATTGAGACTGGTCGCGGCGATCTTGACCAGTACCTCATCACTTCCAGGACGCGGCCGCTCCACTTCCTCATACGACAACTGGTCAACATCTCCATACGCCTTCAAAACAACTGCCTTCATGCGCTCCTCCAGGCTCTGCGAACGTCGAACTTTACGGGAAACCGCGGTCACCGCCGCAATATAGTAATCGCAACAGTAAACGTGCTATCTATTGAGTTGCGTTCGCGACGTACGAGGTTTGGATGGAGCGCAGGGAGAATCGATTCGCGACAATGACTAAAGTCCCTGGAAAAACCCCCTCATCTACATCTTCGCTCTTCGACGAAGCGGTGCGGCAATCGTCCCTGCAGCGAGTGGAACGTCCGTGGCCGATCATCGTCATTGGCTCCGGGGGAATCGCCCGCGATGCTCACCTGCCGGCCTACCGAAAAGCACAGTTCCCCGTCGCCTCGGCCGTAGACGCAGACATGGCAAAGGCCTCGGAGCTGGCTAAAGACTTCAATATTCCTCACGCCACCACCTCGATCGAGGAAGCACTCGAGCGCACGCCTGGAGAGAGGGTCTTCGATGTGGCAGTACCCGCCCCAGCACTACTCAAAGTGCTGCCCTCGCTGCCCGATGGCGCGGCCGTCCTGATCCAGAAACCGATGGGAGAAACTCTCGAAGAGGCCCACGCGATCGTCGATCTATGCCATCGCAAAGGGCTGATCGCTGCGGTAAATTTTCAGCTGCGCTGGGCGCCCACAATGCTAGCTGCGCGCCGCATCACCGACGCCAGACTCCTCGGGCAACTGCACGATATCGAGGTGCAGGTGAGCGTCCACATGCCCTGGCAGCTTTGGAGCTTCCTGAGCACCGCGCCGCGCCTTGAGATCCTGTATCACAGCATCCACTATATCGATCTTGTGCGCGCGTGGCTCGGGAATCCCGCACGCATCTATGCAAAGACCGTACGCAGCCCACGCACTCCTTCGCTTGCCGCCACCAAAACCGTCCTTACGATGGACTATGGCGAATGGATGCGCGTCCACATCTCCGCCAATCACAGCCACGACTTCAGCCTCGAAATGCAGCGGAGTTACGTGCAGTGGGAAGGCACCCGCGGCGCGATGCGATCGGTGATGGGCGTGAACCTTGACTACCCTCAGGGCAAGCCGGACTCGCTCACCTATATCGACGGAACAGACACGGCAAGCCAGGGATGGCGTACACTGCCAACCCACGGCAACTGGTTTCCTGACGCGTTCATCGGCTCGATGAATTCTCTCCAGCAATACGTGACTGGAGAATCGAAGCTCCTGCCAACGCGGGTCGATGATGCGCTCGATACAATGCGAGTGGTCGAAGCGGCATATCTTTCCAGCGAACAAGGCGGCGTCGCCCTCCCAGACTGACTCATAAGGAAAAAGGCTCAATGACTGTTACACATTCAGATTCGCACGGCCCATTCCGCCTCGATGGAAAACTTGCGCTTGTGACCGGCGGAGCGAGCGGAATTGGCCAGGCCACATGTCGCGAACTAGTCTCGGCTGGAGCGCACGTCTTTATCGCCGACCTGAACCTCCCTGGCGCAGAGGCCCTTGCGACCGAGCTCGGGAATGCTGACCCGCTGCAGATGAACGTCACCCAACCCGCATCGATCGCCGCCGCATTCGAGCAAGTTCCCCGCCTCGACATTCTCGTGAACAACGCCGGCATCGGCCATGTGGGCGACATTCTCCGCACAGACGTCGAAGACTTTAGCCGTCTGATGGACGTGAACGTCAAGTCGATGTTTCTGGTAACGCAGGCGGCCTTTCCACTTTTGCTCGCGAGTCACGGCAGCATCGTAAACATTGGCTCGGTTGCAGGCATGGTGGGCGTGAAACATCGCCTCGCCTACTGCACGAGTAAGGGCGCGGTCATCGCAATGACCCGCCAGATCGCAGTCGACTACCCCAAAGAGATTCGCATCAACTGCATCTGCCCCGGCACGGTCGATACCCCGTTCGTCGAGAGTTATCTCACCAAGTACCACGCGCATGAGAAAGAAAAAGTAAGGGCCGAGGTGACCGAAAGACAGCCAATCGGCCGCCTCGGGACCGCCGAGGAGATCGCCTCAATGGTGCGCTATCTCTGCTCAGCCGAGGCCGGCTTCATCAACGGAGCAGCCCTGCCTATCGATGGTGGATGGACGGCCGCCTGAGGCCTTCTCTATCGATCAACGATTAGTTCGCGAACTCGATCTTATAGGCGTAGGCAAACTTGCCCGGATTTTCAGATGGAACTGTGATGTGCAGGCCATCGTCCTTCTGCTCGAAGCTAAGCGTACCCGTCGATCCAAGCAGAGATATCGACCGAATCGCCTTCCGACCCGTCACCGTATGCAGCGTCTTGATCACCGCCTCGCCATTTGAGGGCCAGCCCATCTCGATGGCATAAAGAGTATCGCCTTTCGTGGTGAAACGAAAATCTGCCGCAGTGTAATTGCCGGCGGCGGTGTCGTTAAACGATCCCTCAACCACCTTCGTCGGACCCTCCCCATAGGTCGTCCAGGCGCGTGTGCTATAGATCGCATCGCCATTGACCTTGAGCCACGACCCTACCGAGAGCAATACCTGCTGCACTTCGTCCGGAATCGTTCCGTCCGACTTCGGTCCGATATTCATCAGCAGGTTCCCGTTCTTGCTGACAATGTCGATTAGCTGGTGAACGATGAATTCCGGCGACTTGAAAGTATCGTGCTCGATGTAACCCCAACTCTTATTGCTCACCGAGGTATCGGTCTGCCAATAGAGCGGGCGCATGTCGCCAAGTTGCCCGCGCTCGATATCGAGCACTGCGGACTTCGAGTCCATCGCATAGTCTTTATAGTTGATGACCCCAACATGGTCGCCATACTCCAACGAAGCGTTGTAATAGAAGGCTGCAAACTTTGTAAGCTGATTGCGCAGTCCCGGTTGGCCGATCCACCAGTCGAAGTACATAATGTCGGGATGGTACTTCTCCACAATCTCCGCCGAACGGGCGAGCCAATCGTTGCCGTAGCTCTCTGAAAGCCAGGTGAAATCGTTATTGAGCGGAGTGTGGTCGAGATTGATGAGCCATGTATGAGCCGGCCCGTAGAATCCGGCATATCGCGGATCGTTGACGTCGGAATCGAAGGTCCGCCCTACACCCAGGAAGAAGTTATGCTCAACGCGGTGAGAAGATGCTCCCAGATACAGACCCTCTGCGCGCACCGCCTTCGCCAGTTCCCCGCCGGTATCGCGATGCGGCCCCATCTTCGCGACCGTCCAGTCGGAAAGGCCGCTGTCATACATCGCAAAGCCGTCATGATGCTCAAAGACCGGAACCACATACTTAGCGCCCGACTCTTTGAACAAATGGGCCCAAGCCTGCGGATCGAACTTCTCCGCCTTGAACATCGGAATGAAGTCTTTGTATCCGAACTTGTCTTGTGGCCCATAGGTCGCGACGTGGTGCTTAAAGACATCGCTCCCCTGGGTATACATTTCGCGCGGATACCACTCGCTGCCAAAAGCCGGCACCGAGTAAACGCCCCAGTGAATGAAGATACCGAACTTCGCGTCTTTATACCAATTCGGCACCTGATAGGTGTCAAGCGACTCATAGTCCGGCCGAAATGGTCCCTCGTGGCTGACCCGCTCAACGTCGTCTAAAGCCTTCTTCCGTTGGTCGTCATACTTGCTGTTGCCTGCTGCCCATTGCTGGTCGAGGACTGCGGGATCGGTGCCCACGGTCGGCGCCGTCGGAGACTTCTGAGCAAGGCAAAGAATGGGAGCCGCTAGGAGCAGCCCATATGTGACGAAGTGGGAGCGGAAGGCAAATCTAAGGGTCATATCAGGCGCAATAGTAAACGTTTACGTTGAGCCTGTCGAGACGCCGTGTCGTTCATCGCCGAGCGGTTGCGCGATCACGCTCCAGCCCCCTTGCGCCACGTAAATATCGAGCTCAAGGCAAATAAAAGGCCCGCGGATTGGAGTCTGTTACGAAACTCTTCAGACTGGCGCCAGTAAATGAGAAGATGCCCTTGCGGGAGCGAGGGCATCTTGGTTTATGAGCTATATCCGAGGCGAGGGGCGGAGTCAGGGGACGTTATTTCCAGTAGTGCTGGACGACCTTGTTCCATCCGATCATGTGTGCCGAGTGATCGACGCATTCGTCGAGCGGCTGGAGATGGAGCAGCTTGGGTTCGCGCGAGCCGAAGCTGCGGAAACAGGGCGTCCTGGCTACGATCCGCGCGATTTGCTGAAGCTGTACTTGTACGGATATTTGCACCAGATGCGGTCCTCGCGGCGGCTGGAGACGGAGTGCCGCCGCAACGTGGAGCTGATGTGGCTTCTGGGGCGTCTGTATCCCGATCACAAGTCCATCGCCGAGTTCCGGCGAATGCATCGGGAAGCAGTGACAGCGGCGGGAGCCGAGTTGATCCGGTTCGCGCGCTCGGTTGGCCTCATCCGTGGGGAGTGGATTGCCATCGACGGGTCGAAGTTCCGCGCCGCTTCCAGCGCGCGCAGCGTGCTCGATCGCGAAGCACTTCAACGCTATCTGGACCAGATGGAGAGCGCGGACAGCGAGCAGGAGACAATCATCGACAGCTCTGCCATTACCTCAGCCCTGGAGAAGCTGCGGAAGCATCCTGAACCGGAGGCCCGCTTCATGCGCACCGCCGATGGGAAGCTTCCAGCTTATAACGTGCAGACCGCCGTCGACGCAGAGCATGCGCTCATCGTTACCCATCAGGTGACGACAGCAGGCAACGACAGCTCCCGTCTGCAGCCGATGGCCGAATCCGTGCGCCTAGTTCTCGGCAACGGGGCTGAGGTCATTAACATCATCGCCGACACGGGCTACTCGAACGGCGAACAAGCCGGCATTTGTGAGGCCACCGGGCTGATTCCGCACATCCCGGCCAAGCGCAGCATCAACAGCCATGGAGATGGAACTCTGCTGGATCGCACGGCCTTCCGCTATCAGCCGGAGACAGACTCGTTCCTATGTCCTGCAGGCCAGACGCTCCAACGCAAGCAGCTGGCGCGCAAAGACCGCGCCGTGGTGTATCAGGGCCAACCCGCGATCTGCGGAGCCTGCCCCTTGAAGCCCGGGTGCACTCTGACTTCAAGACGTTTTGTAACACGGCATCTGGACGAAGAGGCCTTAAACCGCATGCATCAACGTGCCACTCCGCAAGTCATGCGGCTCAGACGATCTACGGTCGAGCATCCCTTCGCCAATCTGAAATATCGCATCTTCGGTCATCCACGCTTCCTGCTGCGCGGCCTTCGCGGCACCATACCGAAATCAGCCTCGCGGTCATGGCTTACAACCTCAAACGCATGATCAACATCCTCGGAGGTTCCGTACTCACCGCCAGGCTACTGCCGGCCTGATGCCAGTCGGGCAAAAAACATCGCACCTATACCCAAAAGCAGAAACGCTCCCGTTCGGGAGCGTTTCTGCTTTTCCTAGCATCGCTCAGAGACTGCTGTTTCGTAACAGACTCGGATTGGCGGGCCTTCTTTATCGACACTCGAGGGATCAGACCTCGGCGTGCGCGAGCACCTCTTCGCGAATCTCCACATCATGCCGCTCTTCGCTCTCTGACTTGGGCAGTGCAATGGCAAGCACATCTTCGATCCGCCGTGCGTAGTGAATCGTGACGCCCGCGATTTGATCAGGCATCAGGTCCTCTTCCACGTTTTGACGATTGTCGGCCGGCAAAATTACGTCTTTCACACCGGCCCGTTTCGCCGCCAGGAACTTTTCCTTAATGCCACCCACCGGAAGCACGTTGCCGCTGAGCGTAATCTCGCCAGTCATCGCAGTGAGCGGATGCACCGGCTTGTCAGTCAGCAAGGAAACCAACGCAGTCGCCATGGTCACGCCGGCAGAAGGGCCGTCCTTGGGAATCGCACCTGCAGGTACGTGGATGTGCAGGTCGATCTCCTTGGTGAAGTCCTCCTCAAGGCCAAGCATCGTCGCGTTGGAGCGGACCCAGGTCAGCGCAGCTTGCATTGACTCCTGCATCACCTCGCCGATCTGTCCGGTCATGGTGAAGCCGCCCTTGCCCTTCATGCGGTTCGCTTCGATGAAGAGCACGTCGCCGCCAGCCGGAGTCCACGCAAGCCCGACCGCGACTCCGGCGCGCTGTGTGCGCTCCGCAATCTCGGTATCGACACGGACCTTGATGCCCCCCAGGAATTCATTGATGATCTCTTTAGTCACCACCAGCTTTTCCGGAGTTCCCTCGGCGATCCGTCTGGCTTGTTTGCGGCAGACGGTGCCGATGAGCTGCTCAAGCTTCCTCACACCGGCTTCGCGAGTGTAGTGGCGAACGATGTAGTTCACACTGTCCTCGGGAAACTCGATGTTGTCCGGTTGAATCCCGTTTTCCTTGATCTGGCGCGGGATCAGATACCGGAAGGCGATGTGTTTCTTCTCCTCCTCCGTGTAGCCCGACAGCTCGATGATCTCCATGCGATCGCGCAGCGGCTCAGGGATCGGGTCGAGCACATTCGCGGTGCAAATGAAGAGCACCTTCGAGAGGTCGAACTGCACATCGAGGTAGTTATCGCGGAAAGTGTTGTTCTGTTCCGGATCGAGGATCTCAAGCAACGCCGACGAAGGGTCGCCACGAAAGTCGCGCCCCAGTTTATCGATCTCATCGAGCATGAAAACCGGATCGTTGGTCTCGGCCCGGCGCAGGTTCTGGATGATCTGCCCAGGCAACGCGCCGATGTAAGTCCGGCGATGCCCGCGAAGCTCGGCCTCATCATGCATGCCGCCGAGCGAGATCCGCTGGAACTTCCGCCCTAGCGACCGCGCAATCGAACGGCCAAGCGAGGTCTTGCCGACTCCAGGAGGTCCGACGAAGCACAAGATCGGCCCCTTCATGTCCGGCTTCAAACGACGAACACTGAGATAGTCGAGAATGCGGTCCTTGACCTTCTTGAGATCGTAATGATCTTCATCGAGAATCTCTTTGGCCTTGATAATGTCGACTTCCTGGCCGGAAGACTTCGCCCATGGCAGCACAGCGAGCCACTCGATGTAGTTCCGGGTGAGCGAGTAGTCGGCGGCCATTGGCGACATGCGCGAGAGCCGGTTGAGCTCCTTCACAGCCTCTTTCTTCGTCTCCTCGGGCATGCCGGCGTTTTCGATCTTCTGGCGCAGCTCCTCGATGTCCTTCTGGCCCTCGTCCATCTCGCCGAGTTCCTTCTGGATCGCCTTGAGCTGTTCGCGCAGGTAGTAATCGCGTTGCGATTGCTGCACCTGGTCCTGGACCTCGGACTGAATCTTGTTGCGCAGCTGCTGCACTTCCAGCTCTTTTGCCAGATGGCGGTTGATGCGCTCCAGCCGCGCGGCCACATCGGAAGTCTCAAGCAGCTCCTGCTTGTCGGTGGTCGCAAGGAAAGGCAGGGAAGACGCAATGAAATCGACCAGCCTGCCCGGTTCCTCGATGTTTAGCGCGATTGTCTGCAGCTCGTCAGAGAGCGTCGGCGAAGCGGTCACAATCGCCTGAAATTCGGAATGCACGTTGCGCAGAATCGCTTCGAGCCCGCTCCCGGTCGCCGGTGGAACATCGGGTACGGGCTCAACCGTAGCGGAGAGGAACGGCTCTATCTGAGAAAATTCGCCCAGTTTGACCCGCTCGGTCCCTTCGGTGAAGACGAAAAGGCTCTGGTTCGGCATCTTGACTACTTTGTGAACGGTTGCGAGAGTGCCAATTGTATGCAGGTCGCTGGGTTGCGGGCTGTCGATACGGGCGTCCCGCTGAGCGACAACCACAATTGTCTTTTCCTCGCCAAGTGATTGAATCAATTGAATCGAGCTCTCCCGACCGACGGTCAGAGGCAGCACCGCGTGAGGAAACAGAACGGTATCCCTGACCGGCAAAACAGGGTACGTCCGCTGCGATCCGCCTTCGCCACGCTTGGCGGGGTCGCTGGGATGAATAACACTTAAGAAATCGCTAGGCATTGAGTATCCTTCTATCAACTTATCAGATATTAGACGCGTCACATCCCGGAAAGTCGCAACGGCGAACACCCCGACTCAAGACTACGCATCACCACCGTCGTCCCCGCCATAATCCAGCGCGTACAGACTACTCCAGCACGGGAGCTCGTGGCACTTGCTCACGAATACGACTTCTCATCCATCCGTGTTCCGCCCTAGACTTTATCGGCAGCGTGGGGGAATGAAGTCACCTTCGCCGGCAACGCCATCGCCACCTCGCGAGGCTGTTCATGGCGATGCGGGAATGCGCTTATTGATCCTCGGATGCCGACTCGACGACCGCCGTACGATAGCGGCCCAATTCTTTCACCATTGAGCAGGACGATCTCAGCTCGGCCAGCACCGCATCTGCGCTCTCCGCCGTTGAAATCTGATAATCCACATAGAAAACATAGTCCCACGGTTTGCCCTGCACCGGCCGCGATTCGATCTTGGTAAGGTTTGTCCCGTGTGCTGCGAAGACCTTCAGCGCCTCCACCAGCGTTCCCGGGCGATTCTCAACCGTAAACGCAATCGAGACTTTATCTGACCTTGGTTCCCGCTGAGCCAGCTCCAGCCTTCGAACGAGAAAGAAGCGAGTGAAATTGGCCTCATTGTCTTCGATGCCGGAAGCCAGAATCTCGCCGCCGTACTGATCAGCTGCCTGACGACTGGCGATCGCCGCGGCTGACCCATCGTCCCGCTCCATCATCTGTTTCACGCTGCCCGCCGTGTCATAGAACGGAACCGCCTGCATTTTAGGATGCTGCTCAAAGAATCGGCGGCACTGCGCGAGCGCAACCGGGTGAGACGAGACTCGCCGCACATCTTCAATGCGAGTTCCCGGCAATCCGATCAGGTTGTGTCGTATCCGAAGCAGCGATTCGCGCTCAATGGCTACATCCTGATCGAGCAGCAGATCGTAGTGTTCCGCTACCGGACCAGCGAGCGAGTTCTCGATCGGAATAACCGCCCCATTTACAGAACCGTCGCCAATTGCGCGAAAGACGTCGGAGGAGATGGCGCAAGGAACGATAGTTGCCGACTCCGCTCCTCTGACCTTCGCCATGCGCAATGCAGCCTCATGGCTAAACGAACCTAACTCACCCTGAATTGCTAACTTATGCATCACGCTCTGTATTGGTAGGAAAACTAACTCCGCTTTTTTTCTGAAGCTCGTTGCAACCCTGCACGGCTTAAGGGCACCTTACTACAAGTGCAGCGACGTGAGCGCGCCCAAGGAGAAAGAAGATGCTCTGGACCATTTTTGTCATATTGCTGGTGTTGTGGCTAGTGGGTTTAGTGAGCTTCCACGCAATCGGCGCATACATTCACATTCTATTGGTGCTGGCCTTGGTCGTACTGCTGATTCAGCTAATCGGCGGCAGACGAACCGTGGTCTAGCTGCAGGGCGCCGTGCACTCTATCGGCGCGATCGTTCACCGTTGTATTTACAGAAGGGATGTATTCATGAACACCGATCAGGTAAGCGGTAAATTCGATCAAGCAAAAGGTAAGGTCAAGCAGGGAGTCGGCGAAGCAGTGGGCAATCAGAAGCTCGCCAATGAGGGCGTAGTCGACCAGGTGAAAGGTTCGGCACGGGAAGTTTATGGCAACGTGAAGGACGCCGTGCAGCACAACGTAGAGGCCGAGCGGCGTGAGCGTGAAAAGCAGGCCAACGAGGCACGCGGTAACGTCGTGCGCGGTGTCGACAATGCACGCGAACACGCTAACGCCGTAGTCGAGAGCCACAAACGGTAAAGGGCCCTAAACCGAGACCCAGAGTTCTCGAATGCGGGTCGTCGTCGAGCCTCAGACAAAGAGAATGGCCTCTGCAAGCTTGCAGGGGCCATTCCTTCTTCTAGCTAGCTGACAAGTTCCGCGTCCCGAGATGATCTACTGATTCACCCCGCTCGCCAGGAACCCTCCATCGACCGCAATCACCTCGCCGGTAACAAACGAAGCTGCGTCGGAAGCAAGATAGATCGCCGCTCCGGCAAGTTCCTCGACATTGCCAAAACGCCCGAGTGGTGTGCGTAGCTTAAGTTCTCGGCCGCGTTCGGTCCCGTCCAGCAAACCCGAATTTAACGGTGTGCGAAACACTCCCGGGGCAATTGCGTTCACGTTCACTCCATGCTTCGACCATTCGATCGCCAGCGATTTCGTCAGAGAAGCGACCGCGGCCTTGCTCGCCGCGTAAGCAGAGACCTCATAAAAAGCGACAAAGGTCGTCAGTGACGCGATATTGATGATGCGCCCGTAACCGCGCTCCAGCATGTGCTTGCCAAAGACCTGACAGCCGCGGAGTGTTCCGGTCAGGTTCGTGTCGACGATGTCGTTCCATACGTCCTCGGGAAAATCGATCGTCGGCGCCCGCTTCGTCTTCCCCGCGCAGTTGATGAGGATGTCGACTTTACCGAACTCTTTCACCGCGGCTGCCAGCAATGCTTCCAGCGACGCGCGATCAGCAACATCGGAGGCGACCCGCAGGCTGCGCTTCCCTGCCTCTTCAATCTCAGCCGCCGTCGCATCTACCTGCTCCTGACGGCGTGAGCTGGCGGCGACGTCTGCGCCTGCGTTCGCGAGGCCGAGTGACAGCGCCTTGCCAATGCCTGAAGTACCGCCGATGACGACCGCGCTCTTGCCTTCCAGGCTCAATCCTGTCTTCTCAAATCCCATTACTCCTCTTTCCTAGGCCGATTCTGCCCGCACCACAGTCAACGCTTAAGTTTAGTGCCTTCAGAAGTATCATAAAGAGAGACGGGCAGACACTCTCCCGGGTCGTGGCTCTCTTTCTACTTATTGGGGTCTTCATGCCGACACTCGATCTACCAATTGCGCCGCTCAGCGATCTCGCCATCATCGTGAACCCTCAGGACAACGTCGCGGTAGCCAAGCAGCCGATCGATGACGGCCAGCACGTGCAGCTCCCCGATGGCCGCGTGGTGCGCGTCCGCGGCGAGGTGACACCCGGCCACCGCTTCGCAACCAGGGCGATCCCAGCCGGCGAACTGGTTCGCCAATACGCTCAGCCCATCGGAACTTCGCGTGGCATCGAACTGGGCGACGCGGTGACTCCGGCCAACATGACCAGCGAAGTCCCGGTGGTTCGCGACGTTGATGAAAACCAATCTGTCGCTGCACCAGACTACTTCCCCATCGAGGAGCTGCCGACATTTCTCGGCTATCGCCGCGCCGACGGCCGCGTAGGCACACGCAACTTTGTTCTCATAGCGCCTACCAGTATGTGCGCCAGCCACGAGGCTCTGCAGATATCCATGCTCGCCGAATTCCAGCACTTCAGCGCAGCGAAATATCCCAACGTCGATGGCGTCACCGCAATCCCGCACAACAAGGGCTGCGGCTGCCAATCCGGCGAAAACCTCACCGTGCTCATGCGCACACTCGCCAACTACGCCGCACACCCCAACGTCGGCGGCGTGGTGATGCTCGACCTGGGCTGCGAAAAGACCAACCTGCACATCATGGAAAAGTTCCTCATTGAGCGCACCAACGCGTTGCAAAAGCCGCTCGTGCGGATAGGCATCCAGGAATCGGGCGGGACAGCGGACACCATCCAGCGCGGCCTCAAGGCAGTCGAAGAGATGCTGCCCATCGTGAATCAGTGCGAACGCCAGCCCTTCCCCATCAGCGAGCTAATTCTAGGCGTCAAATGCGGCAGCTCCGACGGCCTCTCCGGCCTCTCCGCCAATCCCAGCCTCGGCTACGCTGCCGACCTGCTCGTCCGCTCGCATGGAACCGTTCTGATGACCGAGGTACCCGAGTTCTGCGGTGCCGAACATGTGCTCGCCCACCGCGCCAAGGACGCCGCGACTGCCCACGCCGTCTACGAGATGGTCGACTGGTACAAGGATTACGCGGCCATGGCGGGTGCGGTCCTCAACGAAAACCCAAGCCCCGGCAACGTCGCCGGCGGCCTGCTCAATATCGCAATCAAAAGCCTCGGCGCCATCGCCAAGGGAGGCACCACCCGGGTCGAAGGCGTAACCGACTACGCCGAGCCGCCCAAAGGACGCGGCCTCCAGCTCATGCAAGGCCCCGGATACGATCAGGAATCGACACCCGGCCTCGTCGCCGCCGGAGCCACCGTCGTCGTCTTCACCACCGGCAACGGAACCACCATCGGCAACGCCATTGCCCCTGTCATCAAGCTCGCCTCCAACGACAAGACCTTTCGCCGCATGAGCTCCGACATCGATCTATCAGCTGGAGGAGTTGTCAACGGCACGGAGACCATCGACGATTGCGGAACCCGCATCTTCGAACATGTGCGCAGGGTCGCCAGCGGAGAGCTCCCCGCATTGGCTGAAAAGCATAAGCACCGGGAATTTCAGGTCTGGGGCGAGAAGGCGATCGCTCTATAGGCTGACGGGCTGCTAGCCTTCGATATCATTCAGAAACCGGTGCATCACGAAGGCATCCACGTAGCCCAAGGTTTTGTGTTGAAACACTTTGGGCAATGTCCCGACAATCGAAAACCCAAGCTTCTTCCACAGCGCGACCGCAGCCTCGTTGGTACTCACGACCAGGTTAAACTGCATCGCGCGGAAACCACCCCGTTTTGCCTCGCGCAGACAGTCCACTCCCATCGCCCGGCCGACGCCTTTACCGCTCGATTGAGGATCGACCATGAAAGCTGCATTCGCCACATGCGAACCGCGATCGCGATAGTTAGCGACAAACTTGTACATCCCAACGATCTTTCCGTCTTCCTCCGCGACATAGGAAGTAGCGCCCGGACCAAACCAGAAGGCAAAGGCATCTTCATAACTGGTGTCAGCCGCAAAGACGTAGGTGGTTCCATCGGCTACCACCGCCTGAAAAATTGGCCACATCGCTGGGAAATCCAATTCAACAGCGCGTCGAATCTGCATTCGGCTAGCGCCGCCACAAGAGGTCAGTCGCCACAAACACAAAAAACAAGATCGCAATTACGCCGTTCATCGTGAAGAACGCCGCATTCAGCCGGCGCATGTCGCGCGGCGAGACGATGAGGTGCTCGTAGAGCAGAAGACCCGCCACTACCCCAACTCCCAGCCACGCAGCGGAGCCCAAGGCAAAGACCTTCACCAGCAGGACGATGAATCCGAGCGCCGCCGCGTGCATAAAGTTCGAAACCCAAAACGCAGCCGGAATCCCAATTGCCGCCGGAATACTGTTCAAGCCCACCTTACGGTCATGTTCGAAATCCTGGCAGGCATAAAGCACGTCAAAGCCCGCGCCCCAGAAAAGCACCGCCGCGGTGAGCAGAAGAATCCGCGGATCCAGCGTCCCGCGCACCGCGATCCAGGCTGCCGAGGGTGCAACGCCCATAGCCAACCCAAGGAAAAGATGCGACCAACGCGTAAAACGCTTGGTGTAGGAATAGCCCATCACAATCGCCAGCGCCAGCGGCGAAAGCAGAAGCGTCACGTGATTCAGGCGTGAAGCTGCAAAGACAAATATCGCCGCCATTGCTAAGGTGAAGCCACCCACAAGCCCACGGCTCAGCAAGCCCGCCGGAATCGCACGGCTGGCGGTTCGTGGATTAGCTGCGTCGATATTCGCATCGGCCCACCGATTGAAAGCCATCGCCGCCGATCGCGCGCTGACCATGCAGACGATGATCCAAAGAAGCTTGCTGGCGGAAGGCCAGCCCCCGGCAGCCAGCATCGCACCAGTCATGGCAAAGGGCAGCACGAAGATCGAGTGTTCCCACTTGATCATCTCTAGCGTCGTGCCGATCTTACGAAATAGGCCCAATGCACACCCCTTGAGAGATAGTTTACCGGGGCCGGGGACGACAGGACCATATCGCGGCCAACGTCCAGGCCCGGATCGCCCAGACTAGCGTCTGGGCGTCCGTAATTGGCTCCGCGTCAAGCGAAGATTATCTGTTGTCGGAAGGCTGTCCTGCGACCTGGAGATCGTTCTTGACGCTGAACACTCCGGGAACACCATTAGCGCGAATCCCGGCAGCATTCTTGTCCCCTTGGCTGTCAACCACGCCAAAGAGCGTCACATTGCCGTTCTGCACCGAAATCCGGATCGGCTTGGCCGGATCGATTGCGTACTTATTCAGCATCGGGAAGCCATAGACAGCACGGGCCACCGCGAGCCGTATGCGGTCGTCCATCGGCGAGACCGGGTCTACCGAAATCTCGTTGACAACATCCTTCACTCCCGGCATATACGACGCATCGGCGATGGCCGAGGAGGCATCGACCGGCCCATAAGCGGTGCCGCCAAGAGTCACCACGCCATTCTGCACACTGACACTGATCGCGTTGAAAGCAGTCGTGCCATATCCGACGCGGTCATAAGCGATCTTCTTCGCCAGCTTGTTCAGCAGTTCCTGATCGGACATTGGTGGGTCGGTTTCCGCAACCTCAATGTCGTTGCGCACCGCCGCGACGTCCTTGATGCGATGGATGCGCTTGTCGGCATCTTCCTTATTGGCGAAGACCTTGACGCTGCCGGTTAGATCGACGACTCCATCCTTCACCGAGGCCTGCACCCCTGAGAATTGCTTCTTGTTCAGTGCCTTGGTGACTTCAGTCTGGATTTGACTATCGTTCGCGCTGGACGCCTGAGCGTGGGCCAGGGCAAACGAGCCGAAAGAGAGCGCAACGGCCAGAAGCAGCGCCGCGCTCAACCGGGAAATTAATGCTAACCGCAACCGCACAACCATAGAAGTTCTCCTTGCTGGCCGATCTGGCGCAACATCACACGACTGCATTCCAGCTACTTGCCTGGTTTCGACGACCGGCCGCAGTGATGTAAACCCGGATTCCGCAAACCTGGATGCGTGGGCCGATCAACACCAGCATTTTGAGACATTTGCCACCTCGAAAACAAGACCAAGTGTGCGTCGATCTTCGTTTTTTCTGCCGGATCGATACAGCAGCTTAACGGCGGCGCTGATGGATCTTGAGAAGCACGCTGAAGACGCCCGACTCGTCCCGCTCTGCCACGATCGAGACATTCTGGGTAAGGAACACCTGCCCGGCGATGAGTTGCTGCGCCGTGGAGTTGATGTTGGTCGCGTAGGTGATCGTTACGTTCTTCCCGACCTTCTCCTCCACCGTGATGCGCGCTGTCGAGTTGCCTAGGTTACCCACGTAATTGGGATCGATCTTCACGCTCCCGACGCCGAAGAGCTTTGAGACACGATTGCTCACCGTCGCGTTGAGCGCCCCACCAAGCAGGGCGTCGGCAGTCGAGTTGACTCCGGCTGCTTGCTGCTCCTGGTTATAGATTTGCTGCTCTTCCTGGGTCCGGCCGAGCGCCAGCAGCGCGAAGATGTCCGACTCCGGCAGCGGCGGCTCGGAGCGGTAAGTCAGATTCAGCTTGCTGAGCGGCCCATGAACTCCGATGTCGATGTCGTAGTCTTCCACCCGCGCGGTTGCGTCGAGATCGATGATGGGATCAATCTGGATCGGGTTGCTGAAGTAGATCTCGCCGCGCTGCAACTGGTAGTTGGTCCCAGCGAAGGTGGCGCTGCCGTCAGTGATGCTGATATGGCCAAGCAATGAGGGGCTGGCAACCGTCCCGCGCACGCGCAGATCGACGTCGCCGGCCAGCTTGGCAAACGAGTTCTGGAAGTTCAGTTCGGGTGCCGAAGTGATATGCACATCCAGCCGAACATGGTTCGATGGCGCATTCGGGTCAGGCAGTGGGGCAACCGTGTTGGACGAGGACTTCAATGCGGCCAGATCGAGGTTGGGACTGATCGAGAAGCGCGTCACCAGAACGTTGCCGCTCAGCAGCAGGTTGGTCTCCGTTCCCTGCAGGCGCAGCTTCGCATCGGCCATCGAGCTCACCCCTTGCGGATACCGGATGCGGATGTCTTTACCGGTCGCAGTCAGATCGCCATATAACCCATTCTGATAGGTAATCGAGCCGCCTAACTGGAGCCGACCACCTCCCGTGACCGCGGTCAACTGTTCCACCGTAAGGCGGTTCTGGTCGAAAACCAACGTCCCGTTCATCTGGCTGAGACCGTTAGGCAGATCCCCAAGCGAGATCGCGACATCGGCAAAATGCACTTGACCCGTGAGGTTGGGTTGGTCGATCGTTCCGGTCGCACCGACCGAGAAATCCACGTGCCCCGACGCATTGATGTTCGGATCGAAACTCTGTGCAAGCCGGAGGTTGACGGCGCCCTTGGAGTAAAGCAGCAGCGTCCGCGGCTGCTCCACAATCCCGGCCGATCCCTCGATCTGCAGATTGGTGTCGTCCCCAACAATGCGCAGCGGATCCAGATGCAACACTCCTCCGCGTAGTTGCGCAGTCAGATCGGCCTCGCTGTGGAGCGCGATTCCCTCGACCGAAATCGCGAATTTATTGATATTCAGCGTTCCTGCCATCTGCTTCGGCTGCCGCGCCGGGCCATTGACGGCTGCCTGAAGCGTCAGCACTGAATCGCTTGATACATCTTTCACGTTGTAGAGCTGCAACAGGCGTCCGATGTGGACGTTCTCCGCCGCAAGCCGCGCCTGGGTCGGATAGTCTCCTGTCATCGTTGTCTGCCCGGTAAGTACCAGCTTCGCCATGTCCAGGCTTGAGTCCACCTGGTAGGTGAGCAGACTGTGGTCGAGATCGATCTTCGCCTCAAGGCTTCCTTTGAACTGCTCATTGACCACAATCTTTGAGACGCTCACGGTTGCTTGCGCATTCGGAGTATGGACCGGTCCCGAACCGCTGGCCTCAAACTCCAGTTGACCGGCCAGCGACAATCTCGCCGTTTGAATCTCCGGAAAGTGTTCCAGCACGAAACCACTACCCTTCGCCTTGAAATGGATCGTCTGTGCGCGAAGATCGTAGCCACCATCGCCGGCTATCTGGCCGCCATCCAGCAGAAGCTTAAGGTTGGCGGCATCGAGTTCATGCCCATTGAACTTCAGGTCGGCGTTCAGGCTTCGATAGGCCTGGCCGTAGATCTCGCCGCCATGAATCGCGACGTGGCCACCGCCATTGAGATTGCCCAGCGTGCCACCCACGTGCGCCTGCAGGTCCAGCGTCCCGCTCACTGGAGCTTTCGAACCGGCGATCGTCAACAGGTCGGTGATCGGAGCATCCTGCACGCTCACTGTGGCGTTCAGCGCGGACTCGTCGTCAAACGCGCTATGATGGCGCGAGAGTCGATGCGCATGCAATTCGCCGCTGACATGAATCGTGCTCTTGCCGTGCAGCAGTGTGGCCTGTTGAACCGTAATCCCATCTGGCGAATACTCCGCCTGCGCATCCAGGCTGTCCCAATGCAGCTCGGAGATCGCCAGGGTCGGTTTCGCAGATGAGGCCTGCGCCGGCGTCGTCTCGGACGCATGGGCCTCGATGACCTTTGCCGCAGCGGCCGGAGCCTCGCCCGAAGCCGTCGCACTCTCAAAGACAGTGTCGAAGTTCTTCGCCGTCAGATGGCCTTTTACATCTGGATCGAGCAAGCTTCCCGAGACCGTGCCATGAAATTCCGCCTCCCTTGCAGGCGCACCGGAATCGCGGCGACTCCAGACTTTTTGCCTTCCGGCCCCTCGGTCGATACGCCCAGCGCGGTTAGCGTCTTGTCAAACTCAGCCAGGTTCGTCGTCACCAGATCGCCGTGGATCTCCGACGATCGTTCCAGCGGATAAACCCCAACTGCGCCGTGCGCCTGAATATGGCTGCCTGGGGTCTGCGCCGTCAGGCTGCGGATATCTACCGCTCCGCGGCGATTGTCATAGGTCGCGTCGACCGTTCCGCTCAACGGCACGCCGTCGCGCCCGTTGCCTGCCGCCAATGCGACATTGCCTGTCACCTTTGCGTCGGCGGCACTCCCCGTCCACTGAACGCTCACCGGACCGCTGGCTGCGGTATCGAAGCCGAGGTCTTGATATCTCTCCGGAGCGACCGCCCGCATGACGCTTCGCAGCGTAATATCGCGAATCTGGGCGCGGATATTTCCCGTTGCCACTTGTCCAATCGCCGGCGCTGGAAGGTTCTGGCTCTTCTTGGCAACCGCCGCAGCCGCCTCTTTACGCGTCGGCGCGGCGGGAGTCGGCGCCAGCCAATTCGCAAGCCTCAATTCCCCGTCCAGGCTGCCCCCCTCGGGCAGCCGCGCCGTGAGCGCGGTCAGTGCGATTTCATCCTGAGTGATGTGGATGTCAGCCGAGCCATTGACCCCGCTGACCTGCACCTCAGGAATCCGGTAGGCCGCGCCCAGCACCTTGGCGTTTCCATCCACGCTGAAATTTGAGGGATTTCCCTTTGCCGTCAATCGAAGCTCCGCGATGCCGCTCTCGAGCCCTGGAACGGCCGTCAAGGCCTCGACCTCGCGCACGTCGATGCTTCCCCTGGCTGCGAAATCAAGCTGGGGATCGGCATAGTTCTGAAGCGAACCCGACACTTCGAGCAACGACCCTTGCTTAGGCGAATTTCCGGTTTGTAACTGAAGCTGTGACACAACCGCGCCAGTCCGCGAAAGATCCGCCTTGACCGTCAATCGCGATCGCACCGGCGGAAGTTTGCCCCGCTGTGCGGTGATATCGGCGGCGCGTACATCGGCGAGGTAATGATCGCGTGCCCGGTCATATTCGATCGTCACGCCAAGATCGTTGGCGGATAAATCGAACGGTATCGCGCGTTGGTTGAGCAGCAGGATTCCGTTGGTGATCTCGGTTCGGTCGACCGCCAGATCGAAGAGCGTATCGGTGACCGAGCCTTGATGCTCGGCCGCCTTCGGGCGCGGCTGGTTGGTGCTTCCGTCGGGATAAACGATCAGGTGAAAGACCGGATGATCGCCCTCTAGCAGATTCAAGCCGACCTTCGCCCGAAGGAACGAGAGGATCTTGGCGCGAACAAAGAGCCGGTCAATGTGGGCATAAGGAATCTCGCCCGGAGCCTCGAGTCCATGAATGGTCAGGTCATCTGCCACGAACTCCAGTCGAATCAAGTGCCAATGGAACGATCGGAGTTCCACACGGCCGCCGGTCGCCTGCTCAAGAGTAGCGACAAGCCGGTCGCGCACCATGTCTTCAAACTGCGGAGTTGTCGCGTACCACGCGACAACTCCCGCAGCTGCCGCGAGAATCGCGAGACCGAACAGAAACGTAATCAGAACCGGACGCCTTCGCCGGGGAGGTCGTTCCGCCGCACCAGGAGTCGTGGCTTCCGTCATGCGCCATCTCCTTCATCGTTGTCCGGGCTGGGATTGCTCTCACCGAGCGCCGGGTCGAGGATGATCACGTTGCCCTGGTCACGCAGGCTCTTCAACCAGTCCTGTAACAGCACGTTGACATGCTGCTGAAGAAGTATCTCCGTAATTCGCGCGGAGACCGAATCGAGAGAGGGAGCGCTTAGATTTTCCTTCTTGAATTGCGGTACTAGTGTCTTGTTGTAATACTCTTCGATGTCAGGCTTAGAGATGCGGACCCCGGCGCGAAAGCGCGTATCGATGAAGTTGAGTATCTGCATCCGCTGCCGCCATCGTTCCGTGACCTCACCCGGAGTTAGATTGTGTTCGGCCAGAAAACTGGTCCATCCAGCTTCGGTCTTGCAGTCGGACCGGCGGCAATCGGGCAGCTGTTCCCGGAGGGAATCCAGATCTTTCTGAACCTCCTCATCGCTCACATCTTTCACCATGCCCTGGCTCTGCATCTGCTCCAAAATGAGGGTGCGGTTAACGAGGCGCCGGGCTGCGCGCTGCTCAAGATTCTTTCCCGGGGGCAGGCTCAACGGCTCCAGCGTTGCAAAATCCATCTCCATCTGCAGGTCGCTTCGCAACAACACATCCCCGTTGATAACTGCGATCACGCTGTCGAGCACCACTGGCTGCGGTGAAGAACTCTTTGGCACGGAAGCCGCCGTCTCCTGCGCGGGCGCCGGGTCAAGGCCGCTCGCTGCCAGAGCTGCCGCCACGAGCCAGCCAACTCTCACCCACTGTCGCCGTGTGCGGACCATCAGAACGCCTGCCCTATGCTGAAGAAAAAGTTGAAGTAGCCGGTCTGTCCAATATGCGGCGGTGTATTTACGGGGTTTGAGCTCGACGAATACGTGACATAAATGGGGTAATACGGCGGATTGAGATTCACAGCGAAATCGAAGCGAATCGGCCCGATCGGTGTGTTGTAGCGCAGCCCAAGTCCAACCGCGTGAGAGAAGTAATTGAAACTGCACGGGCCGTTGGTCACGATCGGCGAAGTGGGCGGCTCCGGCAAGAGGGTTTTGCAAGTCGAACTGTCCGGCTGATGGAAGCGCAGGAAGCTTGGCCCGATATCCGAAACGCTGTTGAAGACATTCCCCATGTCATGAAAGAGAACGAACCCTAGATTATCCCCGACATATGGCAGCGTGGGATACGGCAGGCGCAGCTCCAGAGTATTGATAAACACGCCCGCTCCGCCGATCGGAAACCCCGTTTGCTCATCGCGAGGCCCTGCCTGGTTGATGGGAAATCCGCGATGCGACTGCGCGCCGCCGGCATAGAGTCGCTCCGGCAATGGAATCTGCTGTTGGGAGCTGGTGCCCCAGCTTTGCTCCATGCCAAAGCGAGTGTTACGCGCGATCACCCATCTGCGCTTGCCCACCTCGTAATAAGTCGAATTGCTCATGTCGATCCGGTTGAAGTTTGCCTCCGATCCGAAGCGCGAAGTGGCCACAAACTCCTGGATGGTGTTGTAAGTGCCGTGATGCGCATCGAGCGGGCTGTCGCGCGTGTCCCGAATCCAGGTGATTCCCGGCCCGCCCACTCGCACGGGCTGCGAATAAAGCGGGATCAGGTTTGGCGCCACCTGGATGGTGTTCTCATTGATCGCCACTCGGCGAAAGCTGAACTCATAGATAAAGGTGTTGGCCCGGTTGGGACGCTGAGTGAACCGAAGCGAGCCACCCAGTTGGGACGAGGCATACGTGGTTACATCCTGTGCGTTGATATAGCCCCCCGACAGTGAGCCGTCAACCGTCTGCAATCCGAAGACCCGCGGAACCTGATACACCATGGTCGCCCGCTGCTCCAGGGTGCCGTAGGCAGTCCGAAGGGAAATGGATTGATTCGTGCCTTTAAGGTTCGTGCGCGTCACGTCGAAGAGCACCGCCGGGCTCACTCCGGTTTTTCCATTGGGGTTGCATGTATAACCCGACGAACTGGCAGCGGATGCTGAATTGACGCAATTCGTCGACGGATTCCCAGTCTGCGCCTCAAAGCCAAAGCCATAGTTGAAGTCCCAGCGCTTCGCCTCGGTCAGCTGGAGCAGAACGTTTTTGCGCAGCTCGTCGCCAGTCGGGTTTTGCACCGCTGTGTTGACTTCGTTGAAGAGCGCCAGGTTGTAGAGTCGCCGCTGCGTCTCGAGCAGCGCCGCCTGGTTCAACGGATCACCGGGATGCACCGTCAGCCGCTGATCGACCGTCTTAGGGCGAGTATGCTCCAGGCCAGAGATCAGCACCTGGCGCACAAAAATCTCATCGCCCTCAATGATGTTCATCTTGATGTTGACCAGCGTGGGA
>CAWGZE010000030.1:0-342305 GCA_963826855.1 uncultured Acidobacteriaceae bacterium | reverse complement strand
ACCGGCGTTGGCGACCAGAATATCGATCCCGCCCAATCGATTCACCGTCGACGTCACCGCCGCCGCCACTTCGCTGGACTGGTTACGTCCATGCCGATCCCCTGTGCCACGCCGTGCTTCGAGAGTTCTTCCGCCGCTGACACGGCGAGCTTGGCGTCCACATCCCAAACCGAGACCGCAGCACCCGAAGCTACCAGCCGTTGTGCGATCGCGCACCCGATTTCCTGAGCGCCTCCAGTCACTACCGCGCGACGGTCCTTCAAATCAATCTCATTCATCGCTTCTTCCTCTCTGCCTTCGCCGGGGCCACCGGTTAGTGCTTTACAGTTTGAGCTCTGCTTACGCGCGCCAATCTGAGTGTAGAAGCGCTGACTCGCCGGCTTGATCGCCAGCGCCGCGCCCTTCAAGTCATAGTTCACAAACACTCGCCGGCGGGTAACTTTGTCTAGTCGCAGAAAGACGCGAGTTCCCGGCAGCGCCCGCGAATTGGTGATCGACACTCCCGAGCCATTGCTCAAAGCGATCGCCGATCCTGACGAGTTCTGCGCCTGCCGAGCGCCCAGGTCATCGATCGTCAGGCTCTGAAAATTCTCCACCCTCACCCCATCCGAAAAATACTCCGGCATTCCCGCCGCCCAGTCGACGCGCACGTCTCTCAGCCGCAGCCCCTCGAGATGTTCGCGTAGATCCCAGGAATCTCGCTGCTCGCAATTCCCTCCTTGGCGCTTGCGGCCGTCCACCGCAAATCCAGATTGCCCCAACGCTCGCGCTGAATTCCGGATTCGGCGCGACCATATGCAGAGGCACACCATCGAGGTCTACGCCCGAGATCGCACTGCCGGCGCCGCCCCATAGCAGCGCCCCGCTCTCCGCTTCGGCTGTGATGTTGGTAAAGCTCACATTGTGCACCTTCACTCCGCAGGCCTCGCCCCCTGCGCAAGGCTGCACCGCAATATAAATCGGCTCGGCCTTGCCCCACCAGTGGCCCGGAATCAGCCGCGTCCGCATCACGATGTCCGCAAAGACGATGTCTTCCGTCGGCTGCGCCGCCCGCGCACTGGCAAAAACGGCGATGCCGCGATTCGTATCCATGCTCAGCCCGGTAAATGTGCTCAGTTTCGTGCTCTCCAGGCGAATGGCCGCCGAACGCGACGTCATCGAGCAGTTGCTCACGTTCATATGCTCGCTGTTCACGATGGCGAAGTCGTCGTCCCCGGTCTGAATATCGCAATCCGAAACGCGGACGTCACGCCACATCATGCAATCGATGCCGTCATGATTCGGCACCCGCGGATCGTTCAATATCTGAATTCCTGAGATCACCGCGCCGCTGACGTCCTGCAAGTGCAGCGTCCAGTTCGGCGAAGCGCGCAGCGTGATTCCGCGCAGCTGAATATTCGCAGCGTGCATGAAGACAATCATCGTGCCGGGCCGTTCCGCCGGCTCTACCGGGCCGTAATCCAACCGTTCCATCGCGGCAGTGAACTTTGCTGGATCGCGCACCCGGCTGGTCTCATAATCCTGTCCGAATGTGGGGCGTCGTCATTTGCATAAAGCTGTCGCCCTCGCCATCGATTTCGCCGTGGCCTTCGATCGAGACGTCTTTGGCGTTCTTCGTCACGAGCAGCCCGACATGCTCCCCCTCGCCCGTAGAGCTTGTCCCATAGTTCTTGTCGAAGCCGAAATCGCCAATCGATCCGTAGTCATGAATGTCATGGCTGCCCACCAGCACCGCGCCGCTTTCCAGAAACAGCCGGATGTGGCTAAAGAGCTGCACCGTTCCCATCACGAAGCGTCCCGGCGGCACATAGACAGTGCCTCCGCCCTGCCTCACGCAAGCCGCAATCGCGGCGGAAATAGGGCCGGTATCAAGCGTGACGCCATCGCCCTTCGCCCCAAAATCCCGCACATTACAGACCGGAGTGGCGTCAGCAAACGCGGGCAGGCAGATCGACAGAACGACAGCAATGCAAAGGCGACGCAGAATCAAGGCTGTCCTCAATCAGGTGTGGGGATAAGTCCGCATTCTCAGCGGATTTCCCCGCTCGCGCAACCAGAATGAGATGCGTCGCGCAGTTTGACCGCATGCGGCTGAGTCCTTATCATCATAAGAGTGCAAGACGCCTCGAACGTCCACCGGATGTTCCCGCATTGCCCCTTCGTTCAATGGTAGGACAGCTGCCTCTGGAGCAGCATATCGGGGTTCGAATCCCTGAGGGGCAACCAAGACCGATCTTCCTCGCACCTCCCCGAGCCCTCCTCGCACCAACAACTGAAAAGAAAATGAACAACTTACGTCACCTCTTGCGTACGAAGGCGTGCGTGAAGGTATGCTCACAGCCATTAGGAAAGTGGGGTACGGAATGGGGTACAATTCCCTTAAATGTGGGGTACGGCCAGATACCCCTACTCCGGAGGTGACGCATGGCCCTGACCGATACGGCCGTCCGAGGCGCAAAGCCGAAGTTGAAGCCATTCAAAATGTATGACCGCAACGGTCTTTTCTTGTTGGTCAACCCTAGCGGATCGAAGCTGTGGCGTTGGCGCTACCGATTCAATCGCAAAGAAAAATTGATGGCTCTGGGCGAATATCCCGTGGTGGGTCTAGCCCAGGTTCGCGAACTTCACCTGGTAGCCCGCAGAACGCTGATCGCCGGCATTGATCCAATGGCAGAACGTAAGTCGGAAGCGGATGACAAAGAGCGCGAAACCAAGGCTCGACAGAGCGAAGCAGAAAAAAGTTTTGAGAAAGTCGCCCGTAGGTGGTGGGATTGGTGGGCAATTGGCAAGTCTCCACGCCATGCGGATACAGTCATGCGGCGTCTAGAGACTGACGTTTTCCCTGCATTCGGCCACAAGTTCATTGACGCGATAGCGGCTGCCGATATTCGAGAGCTGATGCTCGCAGTCGAGCGACGCGATGCAAGAGACGTTGCCAAACGTGTGCATGAGACCACAGGACAAATTTTTCGGTACGCGATTGCACATGGAATTGCCAGCAGGAACCCCGCTGCGGATTTCAAACCCAGGGACATTCTGGCGAAAGCGAAGGCGGACAACTTCGCGTGCGTGGACGCTAAGGAATTGCCAAGACTTCTAGCCAAAATGGATGACTACAACGGTGATGCGATCACGCGTTTGGCCCTGAAACTCCTCGCGTATACCTTTGTACGTACCAGCGAACTGATCGAAGCGCCCTGGACGGAATTTGACCTGGAAAACGCGCGTTGGATCATTCCGGCGGACCGTATGAAGATGGACACGCCGCATATCGTTCCCTTGGCGAGCCAATCAGTAGAAGTGTTACGGGCGCTCAAACTGCTGACTGGAAACGGCAGGCTTGTATTCTGCGGTGCGCTCGACAAGAGCAAGCCTATGAGCAACAACACCATCTTGTTCGCGTTATACAGGATTGGTTATCAGGGCCGCATGACAGGGCATGGATTTCGTGGATTGGCATCAACCATTCTGCATGAAAGCGGTTTTGAAGAGGCGCACATTGAGTTGCAGCTCGCCCATATGAAGCGAAACAAGGTGGCCGCAGCCTACAATCATGCGAAATATCTGAAGCAGCGTACTGCGATGATGCATTGGTGGGCAGACTATCTGGACGCACGGCTTGCTGAGGGCAGAACTGCAATAGCGGCCTAAGCCAATTTTCGCGGCGAAGTCCAGGTCTCCGATGGAATTCGCTGTGCCGCCCGTCTTCCGGGGGCATCCTCAGGATGATGTCGTGAGGCCAGGATCCGCTCTTCCGCCCACTGTCTGACCTCAGATCTGACCCATGCGACAGCGCGGGGAGCGAGCCGAATAGGAGGGGGAAAGTCCTTGGCACGGATCAGTTCGTAGAGACTTGTCTTTGAAAGACCCGTAATCGCTTTCACCTCTGGTAGACGCAGGAATGTCACACTCTCGAAATGCTGGGCGATGCTCCCGTGATTCTCCGATTTGCTGTACGGTGGTTCCACGACTCTTGATCCAGATCCTATTCCCATACAAACCTCTACTACGTAATTTAATTTTGTCTTCCGGTATTGCTCTCCTAATAACCAGTCGCGGCGAGTAGCATATTGTGCATGCAATAAAACCTTACGGAAAACTTGCTATTCCGATGGAGCGGGCCATGCTTGTTGCCCTACAGCTAAATCCTCGTACGCGCACAGATAAGCTGCGGTCAGTATGTACAGAATCTACTCGGATGTCAACAACGCAAGCACACGAAAACCCTCATAAACACAGGGGCTTTGGATTGTTAAATAAGTTCGACTGCAATTAGAACGCGCAATCGAATTGCTTACCGTACTTGATTGCCTCCACTGTCAACTGCGCGATGGCTCGCGTTTTCTTCTGGCAATAGCATCCCGCTTCTCTTTCTAACTGTTCTGTCGTCCGCCATAGGAACCAGTGCCTAAGTGGAGACTGAAAGCTGTGCGGAACACCCAGGAATGCTGCGCTATTTGTGCCGAGATAGTTGCTCGCTTTGCGATAGTGAAAGGTAGCGTATCGCAGCGCGATTTGGCGGACTAAAGACACGGCATTTACGTGCTTTCTCTTTCAGAGAAAGAGGAGCATATATGCTCCTCTTAAGTGGGAGAAACCCGCAGCGGAGGAGTCGGTCAAGGCCGCGAGTTCTCCAGCGCGTTCATCGGAGCGAAGCGGAGAGCCTTGACGGACACCGAAGCGGAGGGTATTTCCACCCAACAACGAAGACCTGTTGCCGATGACCCCGGACTCAGCCGCGATGCTCAGCGTCGCGCTTGGTCTTCCTTCAGCGCCTTCCGCGCAATCTCCGTCTGCCGATGCCGCACCTCGATAGCAAGTTCGTCCACCCACTTCTGGTCCTTCACTTGGCCGGCCAGCACCGGACGCAAAAGGTTGACCAGCAGCATCCGGCAAGCCACAAGCTCGACCAACTCGGCGCTCGGCCTCACACCCTCAGCATCCCGCTTCACTTCGTTCAGGATTAGCCCTCGGATCAGCTCGCCGTATGTCTGGCCACGCTTTACCGCGAGTGTCTCCAACTCGTCGAGCTCCGCCTCGTTGAGCTTCGTTCCCACATGATTCAGCCGGAACTTCCTCCGCCGCTCCAATTCCGCCGCAAGGTTCTTCTCGCCCAACATAGCCATCGCCAAACCTCCACACCGAGAAGGCCGGTTCGCAACGTTTCCTGGTGGAACCGCAGGATTGCCCAGGGAACCCACGCCCGCTCCATCTTATAGATGCTGCTCACGTTCACATCCGTAGTACACAGGGTTTCCTAGCGCAACCCTCTAAGGGATGGAGTGTCAATATTCTTCCGGTGCGCAGCACCGCAGTGGCTCTGTAGCAGATGCTGAGGGCCAGTCACGCCTTCAACCTCGCTGTAAATGAAGCACTTGAGGCGCCGTTAGCCGGCATCTTTTTCGATGGCTCTAACGGTTTCGCAAGATGGAGTTTTTGCCGCATGCAATTTCTTGAGGCGAAGTGCCGCGCTTATGGAAATTTCAGGAAGTCTGAAATCGAGGTCTTTCGAGAAGACATAGACGAGGGCCTACCCTACAAGATCGTCGGCTGATAAACTCATCTTTTACGCTGTCAGACGACCTCCAAAGTCTATCCTGACCCATCCCGGAAAGCAGAAACATTCCTAGGACGATCGGGCCTGGGTCTATCGTGAATTATGGCATCGAGGAAAGGCTCGCTTCGGTTCGGCATCTCTATCTCGAAATCGACACCGATGGCAAATACCGGCTTGGCTTGCGCTTCCGAGGAGGGGAGTGTCCACAGATGAAGCAGTCTAGGCTTGCGAGGCAATGCTGCCGAGTATTACTGCGGCTGGCTTGGGACACGATGGCGTGAGGCTTTGGCAAGACTGCCAGGAACAGAAGCATCATCAAGGGCTATATCTGGTCGGCGACTACTCTTGGGATTGTGTTGGGTCGAGGCGTGGATGCTGGCCCGCTTGTCATTTTGTGGGGTGCGGTGACCTGCCCCCCGGAAAATTCTACCGATCGAAACTGGAGTTCTCTCGTAATTGACCCGTCCCGGAAAACTGAGCCGCAGGAGGATGGAAATTTCGGCTTGCGTGGTTCGATTCGTGCCGGATTTACCGGCAGATTTGCAGTTAATGTAACTCAAGTGACGGTCTCCAGCAAGAGGCTTGAGCAGTTATCGCTTTTTGGAGAAAATCAAGCCGTAGCGGTGCGGAGGGAAAGTGGGAAACGCGCAGCGTTTTCCAAGGCGGCACTGTCGCCGCCTTTTCCTCCGCTCCACCGGTCGGCGAACTCTGCCGGGGTCCGATCGGCCAGCGCCGAGTGTGGCCGCTGATGGTTGTAGTCGTGCCGCCGGCGCTCGAGCTTCTGTCGCGCATCGGCAAGGGTGAAGAAGACCTCCACGTTCAGACACTCGTCGCGCAGCTTTCCGTTGAAGCTCTCGATGTAGCCGTTCTCGACCGGACGCCCTGGCCGGATGAAGTCCAGATGCACGCCATTCTCGTACGCCCAGAGGTCCATTGCTTTGCTCGCAAACTCGGTGCCGTTGTCGACGGTGATCGATTGTGGTGTGCCGCGCAGCGCAAGGATCTTGCCCTGGGCCGCGGCCACCTTCTCGCCGTTCAGTGCGGTGTCGGCGAAAAGCGCCAGGCACTCGCGGGTGAACTGATCCACCACCGTCAGCACCCGAATCCAGCGGCCGTCAGGCAGCCGCTGGAGGCCGAAATCCATGCTCCACTTGTGGTTGGGACGCGCGGCCTGTCCAAGTGGGACGCGCTGCCGCTGCGCCCGCTCCTTGCGCTTCTGGGTTCGCACGATCAGCCCCTCTTCGGTATAGATCCGGTAGATGCGTTTCGCGTTAACCTCCCAGCCTTCCCGCTTCAAGAGCACGGTCAGACGACGGTAGCCGTAGCGCACACGGCTGCCGGCCAGCTCGCGCAGCCGCACCCGCAACGCATCCTGGGGATCGCGATGATGCTCATAGCGAAGGGTCATCCGGTCGACCGGGATCAGCCTCGTCGCGCGGCGCTGGCTCAGTTGATGCGCCTCTTCGGCCCACTCCGCCAGCTCCCGCCGCAGGCGAGGGCTTACAGCTTTTTGCGACGATCTCCTGCAGGATGTGCCGATCCAGGCTGAGGTCGGCGACCAGCCGCTTCAGCTTCCCGTTCTCCTCGCGCAGCTGCCGGAGCTCACGCAACTCGCTCAGCCCCAGACCGGAATACTTCTTCTTCCACAGGTAGAAACTCTGCTGGCTGATGCCATGCTTGCGGCAGACTTCCACCACTGTCGTGCCCGACTCCGCCTCCCGCAATACCCGCAGGATCTCTTCTTCGCTGAGCCCACGCTTCGCCATTCTCCCGGTTCTCCTCTCTCTTCGAGAGAACCACGCACCGCAGAAACTCTCAACTTCGAAGCGGCTTAGTTAATGGGTTTTGGGTCAGTGGGTTCGTGCATTTGGCGCGCCACCCCGAACTTAAATATACGGAAAGGATGAGGCCATCTCTACAGTGGCAACGATCGTCGCAGGCCTCGGCGCCTAAAGAACGGGCTTGGACGCTAATAGCCAGATTCGACTGACCAGCGCGTTCAGAAAGACGACCGCATCGGTCGATTCGAGACTATGGGTGATGGAATCGGCGTAAGGCGGGAGGCCTCCTTAATGAAATCGGCATAGAGCGTCTCGCGCTGCGTGATCTGGCGGTTCAGGAGTTCGGGTTGGGCGAGGCTCCGCTGAAATACGTGATTGCCGGCACCAGAGCGAGAGCCGACCGCCGAGCGCAGCCAGAGCACTTATTATTGTGGGATTTCATGGCCATTCAAATTCGAGTAAGATCTTTGCTCTTTCCCACAGTAGAATCTGTCCCATCGCGCGTTTGAGTTCGCCCTGTGCTAGTAACGGTCTCAGGATGAGGCAAGTACGTTCTTACCGGCGGCTCGACAGAATGTCAAGCGCGGTACGGGCAACCGTCTGGGCCTGACGTCGAAGTTCCGGAACGGAGGTGGATTCCCACAAAGTGGCTTTCCGAAGGGTGCCGGCAACCAGCAGGTCCGGGTGGGCCTCTTTGCTGATACCAATGGCCCGCCCGCAATCGTCAGTGAGCAACCCCAAGTTCAATTCATCACAGCAGAGTGTGCCTGCATCGATAAGAGGCCGAAGGAAAGGATGTATTCCGTGCCGATTATGCACGCCCGGACCTGTGCAGTTCACTACCCAGGAAACCCTCGCGGTTCGCGTATTCGAAGCGCCTCGGCAAGAGAACGTGACATCTATGCCTTCCGCGTCCGCCGTCGCGGAGATCAGAGAGCCTGCAACGATCTCGAGCGTCTTCTCCAGACGCAGGCGATCAATGGTATTTGCAATCGCAGGCGCCATGCGATGACGGTGAATTTCCCAGAACGGGCGCAAGTGCCTTAGGAATCGCGATCGTTCTTGGACGCCAAGACGATCCCACAGGCACGGTGTGATGGAGCGGAGGGCGTCGATCACTTGCTGCCACTCACTGCCTGACTCTGCGGCAGCTGTAATGTACCGCCGAAGAGTGGAGATCAGTCGGCGAATCGTCAGGGTCCTTGTCGGATCCAGCCATTCATCCACGAGCCCCGATAGGTCCGCCTCTTCTTTTCGCTGCCGCAAGTGTGCCATGGGCATCAACCCGCGCCGAGAAATGACGATGAGCGGCGCAACCCGATCCCGCCGGTTGAGCGTGAGAATTACGTCAACTGCAGTCAGCCCGCTGCCGATGAGGAGAACTGGTTCATCCGGAGCAATTTGACCCAAGGCCAACGAAGCCCAGGGATCGGTTACGAAGCGGCCACGTGGACCAGTCCACGCCTTCGCGAGCGGATCATTGGGCGGCCGATGCCCAGCCGCTAGGATCGCCAAATCCGCGTGAACAGATCGGCCTCCAATTGTTTCTATGCTCCAACCGGATGAGGATGGCGCCAAGCGCGCCACCTCCTCGTGCATTACCTCGGCGCTAAGGTGATCACCAGTTGCCTCCGCCAATTCAAGCACGGTCGTGCGAAGATATTGGCCGTAGAATTGTCGAGGGAGAAAGTCGTCAGGCCCCACCCAGGAATTCTTCGACCGAGCGAAGGTTAGAAAGTCATCCGGCAGATCGGGCCATGCGCTCATGCGGCAGGCGGGAACGTTCAGTAAATGTCGCTCATCGGTGGTGCGATACGCGACGCCATCGCCGATGGCGGGTTGCCGGTCGATAAGGATGATGTGGAGTGGCATGGCCGCTTCATTTCCGAAACGAATCAGGTTCGCCAGCGCCATGAGACCGGTGAAACCTCCGCCGATGATCGTAATTACTCTCGCGTCTGGCGGAGCGAGTCGCATGAACAATCTAGGCGGGGGACTTTCGGCGACCACGTATCTCCGGATCTCCTGCAAAGGTGGAGAATAAATATGGACTGTGACCAGCACTTCGTACGGCGCAGAGTTGGCGAGAGAGTGGATTACGAAACCGGAATCGATGCTGATTCCTTCAGCGCCAATCCGGGTCGCCGTGGTCCTCCGAACTCGGCCGTCTGGTGCTTTCTCGAACATTTGCTCGATGAGGAAGCCCGTCACTACCTTTAACCCGCAAATCGAACCGGAGTGATCGTGTGCGACACTGCCTTGGGACGGGGACCAGGTAAGCACCAGCACCTCATAGTGTTCACGTCGAACCACACAACGGCGGGCGTACGTTTTCGCAAGCGGTTCAACGTAGGGGGCCACGTCCGCCCAATCAAGGTTCAGCTGTGTTAGGAACTGTCGAACAGTGGGTTCGTCGAGCGCGCCCTTGCGGGCGTCCAGTTCGCTAAGTAGCCAGACAAGAGAATGTTGATTCTGATTCGAAAGCGCAGTTTCCGCCATATTCGTTAACCACCTGTGATTAAGCTCTGAAGGGCCCGACCCTTGAACCCACATTCGGAAGGCGCGCGATCTTGATGAAATTAGGCCGCTCCGGCCGTTCGGTCGGCTAAGATGTCCGACTCTGGCCATTGATGAGGTTGAATTCTCTCATGAAGCCCCTCTGGCCAGGAAGCCCGAGTTCCGTAGCATGGGTTTGTTGTACTTCATGGAATTCCCATCCAAGTCAGTAACAAGCCCCCCAGCTTCCTCAAGTATGCATTGGGCCGCCGCCGTGTCCCACTCCATGGTTGGGCCAATGCGAGGATAGATATCAGCCGAGCCCTCCGCCACGAGGCAGAATTTCAGCGAGCTTCCCATGACGAGGAACTCGCATTTTCCTGCCGCGTGAATAAAACGGTCGAGGCTCTCTTCCTTAGATCTGTGCGAACGGCTTACGACCACTCGAAGAGTTGCTTTCTCCGCCCGTGAGGCTTTGATCTGCGAGGTGATTTCCCGATAAACCTTGTGTGCGCCCGCGCCTCTGGAGGCATAATACAATTTGTCGATTGCCGGCGCGTACACGACACCAAGAATCGGCGCATCGGCTTCCATCAGAGCAACGTTGACGGTAAATTCTCCATTGCGGTTGAGAAACTCTTTGGTGCCATCCAGAGGGTCAACCATCCAGAAATGCCACCAAGATTTTCGCTTATCGAACGAAATCTTCGGGGATTCTTCTGAAAGAACCGGCCAATTCGGCGACAGCAGGGCGAGGCCATTCTGGATGACAAGGTGTGACGCCAGATCGGCCTGCGTCACCGGCGAGCCGTCTCGCTTGTGTTCCACCGCCGGATCCACCTCGCTATAGACCGCCAAGATCGACTGGCCGGCTTGGCGAGCCAATGCGACGACTTGCGGAAGCAAATCCCCGAGCCAGCTTTCCGCCTGCATATCGACACGCCGCATCTCAATTGTCTGCCGTGTGTTGGAATGGACGCGGGTCTAAGGCAAGAAGAATGCGATCAACACACTCCTCCGCGCTGAGGGCGACTGTATCCAAGCGAATGTCTGGCGCCTCCGGGGCTTCATATTTGCTGTCAATACCGGTGAAATTCGCTAATTCCGCGCGCCGCGCTTTGCTATATAGTCCCTTCGGGTCACGGCGCTCGCATTCTTCGAGCGGGGTATCGATAAAGATTTCCAGAAATTCTCCTGGTTCAAAACACGATCGGGCAATTTCCCGCTCAGCACGATATGGGCTGATGAACGACACGATCACCATCAGCCCCGCATCCACGAGCAGTTTGGATACCTCCGTTACGCGGCGAATGTTCTCTACCCGATCGGCTTCGGCAAAACCGAGGTCCCTGCTCAGCCCGTGCCGAATGTTGTCTCCATCCAGCGTGTAAGTATGGTGTCCCATTGCGAACAATCGCTTTTCCAGAAGGTTCGCGATGGTGGATTTGCCTGATGCCGAGAGTCCAGTGAACCACAGGCAAACTGGCTTCTGCAGCTTTTGCCTGCTACGGGCGTCCTTATTGATATCCAGTGCCTGCCAGCGGATATTCGCAGCCCTGCGCAGAGCGAAATTGATCATGCCCGCACCGACAGTCTGGTTGGTGATCCGGTCTACGAGAATGAAACCGCCGAGCCGCCTGCAGTGGTCGTACGTTTCAAAGGGGACAGCGCGGTCGAGAGAGAGATTGACGACCCCGATATCGTTCAAGCCCAGAGATCGTTCAGCCAGACGCGTTCCGAGTCTCACATCGATTTGGTACTTGATCGCGGTAATGGTAGCAGCGGCCTGGCAGGTATGAAGATTGAGCAAATACGAGCGTCCCGCCACCAGTTGTTGTTGCGAGAGGCACAGCACCCTCGCTTCAAACTGATCACTAGTCCCTGCTGGATCGGACGCAGATGCAATCACGCTACCGCGGGTGACGTCGATCTCGTCTTCCAGGCAAATCGTGATCGAATCCCCGGTCGAGGCGGCGAGCCGCTCCTTTTGCCACGTAACAATTGACCGAACCCTCGTCTCCACCCCGCTCGGCGCCACTCGGACGCGATCGCCAACTCGCACTTCCCCGCTGGCAATGCGCCCACAATAGCCACGAAAATCCTGGTTGGGCCGGTTTACCCATTGCACCGGCATCCGAAACTTCTGATCCGCCGCGCCGCAAGTCACGTCGATTTCTTCCAAGTAGCTCAGGAGGCTTGGCCCCGTATACCAAGATGACGCCGAACTTTGCTCGGTGATGTTATCGCCGTAAAGGGCCGAAACCGGTATGGACTGAAAGGACTCGAACCCCAGCGCGCTCACCAGTGGCTGGAACTCCTCAACGATTCGGGAGAATACAGCATCATCCCAATCCACCAGGTCCATTTTATTCACTGCCATCACCAGATGCCGGATACCCAGCAAGGCGACAATTCGCGCATGACGATGAGTTTGCGTCTGTAGTCCCTTGCTCGCATTCACTACCAGCACCGCAAGCTGGGAAGTTGAAGCTCCAGTAGCCATGTTGCGTGTGTACTGTTCGTGGCCCGGTGTATCCGCTACCACAAAGCGCCGTCGTGGGGTCGAAAAGAAGCGATACGCAACGTCGATGGTGATGCTCTGTTCACGTTCCGCCTGCAGGCCGTCGACGAGTAACGCCAGATCGATGGCATCACCCTGCGTACCGTAACGTTTTGAGTCCTTCGCCAGGGCAGAAAGTTGATCTTCGAACACCTGCTTCGACTCCCATAATAGCCTACCGATAAGCGTCGACTTGCCATCGTCGACACTGCCGCAGGTAATGAAGCGCAGAGTATGCCACATCAGAAATATCCCTCTTGCTTCTTTCGCTCCATAGAAGCAGTCTGATCGAAATCAATCAGACGGCCTTGGCGCTCCGAGGTTCGCGCGGCTTGCGTCTCCCGGACAATCTCGCTGACTGTAGTGGCTGTACTTTCAATCGCGGCGCTCAGCGGATAACACCCGAGAGTCCGGAACCGGACGACGCGTAGCTTCGGGGTTTCTCCTGGATTCAGCGGAAATCGTTCATCGTCGACCATGATCCATTGTCCGCAGCGCTTGACGACCGGTCGTGGAGCGGCAAAGTACAACGGCACGACCGAAATGTTTTCCCCGGCGATGTACTGCCAGATATCCAATTCGGTCCAATTGGAAAGCGGAAACGCACGAATGGTCTCCCCGTGACGGATTCGGGCGTTGAATAGATTCCATAACTCGGGCCTTTGTAGCTTAGGATCCCACCTGTGACCGGCTGAGCGAAAGGAGAAAATCCTCTCCTTGGCGCGTGACCTTTCCTCGTCTCGCCTCGCGCCGCCCAGAATGATGTCGAAGCCCCCGGCGTCGAGTGCTTGTTTCAGCGCTTCGGTTTTCATCATGGTGGTGTACCGTTCGGAGTCGTAACTAAATGGATTGACCCCCTCGGCAAGCCTCGGATAATTGATGTGCACTAGCAGTGTCATTCCAGATTCGGCGGCGATCCGATTGCGGAACGTGATCATCTCGCGGAATTTCCACGTTGTATCGATGTGCAGGAGGGGAAAAGGAGGCACGGCCGGCCAGAACGCCTTGCGCGCCAAGTGCAACATGACGGAGGAGTCCTTGCCTATCGAGTACATCATGACCGGCTTGTCGGCTAGGGCCACCGCTTCCCGGATTATTTCAATGGATTCCGATTCGAGAGTGGCAAGGTCATCGCTCATTGCGGCAATCGTCTGTCTGAAAGACCCATGTAGCGTCAGCTACTCAACGTTTGGCCGCTTCTACCATGTCGAACACCCGAATGGATAAAGCCCCAAATTCGAAAGAGGTGCAATTCGCACAGCACTACCGAAGTTCACCGGTAACCTGCCGGTCACAATCGAAGCGGTCGAGGATACGAGCCGTCAAACGAAAGAAGTATAACACTTTGCCCATCCTTTTGAACAGACGCCGTACCGTGTATTGCTTGTTACATCACACTTATCAGTCGCCGATGGTCGTCTAGCCCGCACGGTAATTTGTAGTTAGATAGTTAGAGTAGCACCGTTGTCCTGTATCGAAACCGGATACCTGCTCCAATCAGTTCGGCTTCTGTGCGCCAACCAGAAGGTAGCCTCTCACCGACGGAATTCTATAATGACGCAGAATGACCATAAATTGATTGTAGGCAGGAACATCGATCTCGCGGCGAGCTACTTTCTCGCGCAGGAATCGAACGAGATGGAAGACATACCGCATCCAGGTTTGCTCAATCGCGTCACGAACGACGATGTCCGTGAAACCAGTCCTTTGCAGCAGACCCCTGTAGTCGTCTACTGACTTGATGTGATTCTCCGGGAAGAACACAGGGCTGTGCGCTTCACTCCAAGAGCTGAGCACTATGTCGGACATCGCGAGATATCCTCCTGGACGGAGGACGCGGTAGGCTTCCCGGAGAAACCTCTCACGAGTCTGAAAGTGGAACGCAGCCTCAACGCAGATGACGGCGTCGAATGATTCATCCTTGAACCCGAGAGCGACGGCATCCATCACCACGAAGCGACAACCAGGAGCCTTGGAACGGCAAGTCTCAATCTGTTTCGAAGAGATGTTCACTCCAACTATTTTGGACTTGTCGTAATAGCGCATCAAATGGCGAGTAGTCGCTCCCAACCCGCAGGCAACGTCAAGGATCGATCCTGTTTTCCTCGGAATCAGAGCAAGCAGCTCCTCCATTAAGTTCTCGCATGCCATCCGGGCGGACAGAGTGTCACTACGCCAATAGCCGAAGTTAAAGAAGTCGCTCCCGCCATAAAACCTCTTGATTATCGGAGCATACATCTTCTCGTCATACTGTAGCGGGATGGCGACCGAGCTCGGCTGGACAGATCGGCGACGTTTAACTCCCATGTTCGTGTTCACAAGCCCTCCTTTTTCTCCGATCGAACTTCCACAAGCCCCCTAGGTCTTTGGGGATCCATTCAGCCATACCTCTAGGCCACCTCTGGGATTCGGAAGGTATTCCCATCCACGGGCGGTCTTTGCCGCCACCTTGGGGCCGAACGGGTTTGCCGTCCCCACGAATAATCCTGCGGGAGTTGACGCCATCGTCCGCACACCGTAATTGTAGCCATTATCGAAGCCGTTCCTGGAGACCGCATTCCATCCGCTGCCATCCTCGGAACGCCATAGATCGAAACCTGCCGAGTGTTGCGCGTACTGTTCAAGATCTGGCCGCGGAAAATGCGGCTTGGCTTCCTCGATGCGCTCCGGATCGGCCCATTGAAGAAAAATCGCTGAGTCGAATGTTCCGACATACAGAGCGCCTCTGTGCGCGGTGATATTCCAAATATATCCTGCGAAAGGGTTCCCAAAGCCCGGCCCGAGGCCGCTAATAGGGCGCTTGAAACCATCTGGTGTTGCCCTTGGAGTGCCGGCGACAAGATCCCACGAATGGTCTCCATGCAGGCGGATAACTTCTCCAGCCGCCGGACCAATTAACCTGGTCCGGTCATAGCCTCCGTTGGATATCCCGGTGCCGATATACAGAGCGCCGTCGAAAACGCACATACTCACGACGGCTTGATTGAGATTTCCCCGATAAGCACCTTCGGTCAGGACCTTCTCCCACACATACGGAGAAGTTCCCAATGCACTCGTCCTCCAAATCTGAAACCCCGATGCGGAATTGAGAGTGCCGCAGTAGAGATGATTGTTAAAGACCGCCATGCAATACATCGCTTCGTTAGTAGCGTCGCCGAAATGAGGCTGGCTGACAATGCGCCACTGTCCATAAGGCGGGTCCGGGCTCTCATAGACACATGGACGATCCGCGGCATTCCACGCCCGCCCGCTGCCCGCCGGAGACGTGTAGAGCCGGTTCCGGAAGCTGACCAGAGAGCGGAAGGTGGATACCTGAGCATTTCCAAATCCGGGCTGAGATACCACCGTCACGCCGCTCTGCGGCGTGTAGCGCAGGATGTGCGCGCCTAAACCTCGGCTACTGGACGCTGCCGTAGCAATGTAAAGCGCGGGAGCTCTGTCGCTCTTTCCTTGAACGACCGCAATACAGCGATAGCCGATGTCTCGCGGCGCCGGCGGTCGGCCGGGAGCGGAAATCATCGGTGACGCGTAGATTTGCTTCCATTCTCGCGAGGCCGGGTTGTAGGTCCAAATGCGTGCGCGAAGATCCATGTCGAACACATTGGAGGGCGCCTCGACGGGCCAGGGATCCATAGTGGCAGGGTGTTTCGGAGGCGATGCCTTGATAAGTTGGAGGATATCCCGGCTGGTGCCCACATACAGGCGATCCTCCAACCAGCCCATGGAGAAGGCGTAAGAATTTTGCGGATCGCCGAAGCCGTTCGAAGCGACTCTAGCGAAGCCATGGGCTCCCGAAGCGCCGCCGTTCTCATTTCGCTGCCTTAATTCCGTCTTACGATGCCCTAGCCGCGCTGCGTCGGTTATTCCCCATTCTGACATTCAAAAAGCTCCTCAACTGCTGACTAAGTTCATACGAGCGATGAACCGATCAGTTATCGACCATCGAGGGCACCTTTCGCTGGGCGGAGATACCTATCGAAGAAAACGACGGTCCTCCGGACCGAGTCAAGAAAAGCGCCAGCTCGAAATATATGACCCTCGTCCGCATAGATCTCGATTTCGTAGGGAACCCCTTGTTTCTTCAGAAGACGTTCCAGTTTGTAGGCCTCCTCTACTCGGACAATGTCGTCTTCATTGCCGTGCACAATTAGCGTGGGGGGCATACGCATCATAAACGCGCCTGGATTGGGCATCACGCCGCAGAATTCCGCAACCGCGCGAATGTCCGCCAACCGCCCAGAAACCGATAACGCCAAGGTAGCTCCTAAGGAAAGTCCCAACAGTCCGATTTGCTCGGCGCGCACCCTCGGATGCTTCGCGACAAAGGTGACTGCGTCCACGATGGTCTTGCGCCAGTCAGCAAAGCAGTCACGCGTCGTTTCCCGATCGGCCCTAATTGTGCCCGTACGATCGAAGTAATGCACGAGAAACACCACATAACCGTGGACGGCAATGCCATTCGCCAACCTGAAATAAGAATTGTTTCGAGACGTCGGACCGTCTGCTCCGTGCAAGACGATGATCGCAGGACGAGGCTCGTTAAACGGTTGGCACACGTCTACCGAGATGGGATGATCTTGGCTCAGGAACCACTGAACGACTTCGGGCAAAGTTGGTACTCCTTGGACCAGCTTTCGATTCGATTACTCCCGGGAAGGCAAAAAAGACTAACTTATCTTCTCCTTTCATCAACGAAAGTATCGATCACACTAGTCGATATAACCCAGCGCTTTGAGGCGCTCGGTAATTAAGGCGGATTCAGCAGCCTCCAACGCGTTGTTTTCCTGTTCAGGGGCCATCGTTGGCGGTCCAATTCGAGGAGGAACGTCGCGCAGAAACGCCTCATCAAACGCTTCCACCGGAAATTTGCCTTCGAGATCCGCAGGAATCGATAACCCGAGAGCATGGAGCAACGCGGGAGTGATGTCGAGGATCGACAGCGGAGGAATGCTTGCATTGCGCTTGAATCCGCGCCCGGCTGCAAGGAACACACCGTTCGGCCGATGCGTCCCCATAATCTGTTTCCTTGACCTTAATACCTGGGTTGAGTTGAGAATGGAGACAAATCCCCCGTCCCGCAATTCAACGGTTATATCGGGAGCTTCCCCTCGCTCGGCGCTGTAAGCGTCTCGAGGTTCGATTCCGAGAAAAGCTTCTTCACGTGTTAGTGCCCGAGTTATCACTCGTTCGCCAGTCTCCGGATCCTCGAAAGACAAGAGCCGCTGTCTCAGATGCTCTCGAAAAGACAGGTATTGCTCCTCTGGGACGTTGATATAGATTCCGTTGCCACCCGAACTCATCGAACAGGCCCGCGTCTTCGACCAATTGAAGAGAGGAGCGGGATTCTGAGTCGTCTCGGGCAGCACCATTCTGCACTCGTCGTCGTGGAGCACGCCTGGCGCCCATTCCAGAAAGCCTTCGGCGGCAAGCCAGGCGTTGATGTAAAACACCTCGGAGGTGGGGCCGAAGCCGTGGTCCGAGACAATCACGATGGACGAATCGGTCCCAACGAGTTCGATGATGTCACCCAGGATCGAGTCAAGCCGTTGAAAATAACGCTGACACAAATCTCGAGCCTTTTGCTCGACGCCCTGCGCAACCCCCGTCACAAGCTTGGGGTCGATGAAACGCCAACACGCATGCTGCAACTTATCTGGACCATCGAAAAGGACAGCCATCAAATCCGAATTCGAGTTGTCGACTAGGTAACGGAATATGTCGAGCCAGCGCTCTTCGCGCCGAATGTGAAACAGAATCCACTCTTCGTATTCGTCCTGCGACAGGAGCTGTATCGCCTTGCGCTCCCGGTCTAAATCGAAGACCAGCTCCTTCGGATCGAAGCCGGGTAAGGCGAGGATACTGTCGTATAACGAGCGCGGATGAATGTTCCTTCTGAGTTGACGCAATGGGACAAAGGCCGGAATCAAGTGTCCATCGATTGGTGGGGGCGGCAGCATCAGCGGAAAATTCAGCGACGTCACTTGAATCCCGTGCCGGTTCGCCATAGACCAAAGAGTCTCCGATTGGATGTCTCCTGAAGTGGCCCATCGGTATTTCACGCCGTCACTCCGGTTAATCCTTGCGAAGTCGAAAATGCCATGACGGGCGGGCGACTGTCCGGTAATGCAGGATGTCCATGCCGACGGAGTTAAAGGCGGGATGACGGACTTCAATTCCGCTCGCACCCCCCGTCCGACGAAGTCGCGGAGAAACGGCATGATGCCGGCTTCCCAATACGGCTGCAGGACATCAAAGGTCGCCCCATCCCAGCCAATCAGAACCGTCTTCCCCACGCCTTTTCCTCCGCCTATGCCAAGCACTTCTCGAGCATTGCGACAATCTGGTCCACCGTCACATCTCCTACGAATTTTCCATTTTTCATCAAAAGGTCCTCGAAGGGAAGATTCTTCCGATGAAATGCTGCTTCGATCGAAACAATCAGCATTACAAAGTCGATCGATTCACAGCCGAGGTCAGCGACCAAGCGGGTTTTGTCGCAGATTCCTTCCGAGTACTCGAAATCCCAATCCCTAGTCATGTCACCGAGAATCCCGGTGACTTCGTCTCTAATTCTTTCTGCGTCAAACGTCACGGGAAGGCCCATCCTCAGATCGTGCCGCAATCGCCACGATCAGTTCATCCGCGCGCACCGTGTAGGCGGTCGCCCGCTCGTACACGACACCCGGCGATCCTGCCAACAGATCACCTCGCGCCTCAAAGGATACGCTTTCGGCGTCGGCATCCAAACCGCATAGCGTAAGATCCGAAGCGATCCGCGCGAGACTAGAACCCAATGCTTTTACAATCGCCCGCTTGGCGCACCAGATCCGTAGCGTCCACTCCTGACTTTCTCCCGTTCCCTGCTCAAGAGCCAGTAGCCGCTCCGCTTCTGAACACAACACGAGCCCAAGTTCGGGCTGGTTCCCCTGGAGCGACCCCACATTGACTCCCAACCTCTTGTATTTCGTGCCGTCGGCAACCACGGCTACCGCAAGATTATCGCTGTGAGAAATCGAAACCACCGGCTTCGGCCAGGCGGGGATCATCTGCCCTCCGGGAAGGTAGGGCCCGCCGTTCTCGTCTGAAAGGATCTCGACGCTTGCCGGATGCAGAAGCCACCCGTTCGGTAGGAATGCTCGGACTGCGTCCTTCGCCACGACGCGCCCCATTAGTCGACGAGCACTGCAACACTCCGATGCCAGGGCTTTCCAGGAATCTAGTTCTCTGGGGCCGAGTACCAGATGTGCGAGAAGGTTGCGCCAGACCCCGCCATCAGCGCGTAGAAATGTTGAGTCCAAACCGAGTCGATACATGAGAATCTCATGGTTCGCGGGCAATCCACGCGGCAAGATTGGCCACTCCCGGCTCATCACATTGTGAACGGGATCAATTCGAAACTGGAAGAATTCATCTGGCATGTCGATTCGTTTGTCTTCCCAAGCGCTCACCCGCATCAAGAGCGAATTCTCGGAATCCAATACCTCAAGTTCAGCGATCAACCGCACGTCGGCCGCCTGCGCGATTTGCGCGCGGCCGACCAAAATCGCTCCGGGAGATGGGATGCGCCCAAACCATTCAAGGCTCCTGATTCGGAAGGGGAACACCACATAGCCTCGAGAAAGCATATCGGCAGCCCAAAAGCCAACCAGTTGCCCGGCCGCATCAAGGAGTATAGGACTGGTAAGAAACTCCGGATCGCTAAGAGTACTGAATAAACCGGTGGTCGCGGGAACCTTCAGAGTGGCTTCGATGCCTTCCGCCCCAACGCGCTCGATGGAACGTACACACTGGAAGGCGGGTCCGTGAAACATACCATGCGAATACAGTTCATGCGGACCAAGGCGCGAAGGCTGTTCGAAAGAAAGCCGGAACGGAGTCGCGGGTGGCGGCGCTATCGGTTCTCCAAAGACAAATGTGGCTTCAGCAGTGGGAGACGCGGTCGGATCGGCAGAAACTTCCCTCATCGAACCCTTGATCGTGAGCGGCATGTCAGTGCTGACCAAGGAAAACGTTTCAACTCGGAGACTACCCTTCTCCAAGGTCATCCACCGATCAACCCGGACATCTCTTATTTGAACAAGATGTTTGCCGGGCGCAAGTAGCGCCGCCACCTGCGCGATAGACTCCAGAATAATCGTGAGGGGCAGGACGACCAGAGCGGTGCCCCCGGAACCTGCCCCTCCTAGTGCGTGGTCCTTTAAATAAAGATCGTGCTCAAGATCGAACAGTCTGACTGTATGAACTTCTTTTCCGGGCGTCAACGAGATCACCTTCCCCGTCAAGCCATATTCTCCGCCATACGGCTCTTTCCTGGGAATGTGTTCCCGAGGCAGAATCGAGGGTATGGCCCCTTTTGGGTTTCCATTCTGCAGACCGTTCGCCACGTCGACGATCTGTTGCAGACTTTTCATCCTCAAAGCAGAATCCATCTGCTCTGGCGAAAGAAGGCCGGCCTTCTGGAATGCACCTAATATCTCAACGCGCTTAATGGAGTCAATACCAAGGTCGGATTCTAGGTTGGCCGAAAGGCTCAGGATTTCACGGGGATAGCCGGTCTTAGACGAGACAAGATCAAGCAGCACCTCCGCGACGCCTGTCTTGAACACTGCCCCGGGTTCAGGCTCCAGTACCGTGCGGACCGGCGGAGCGGCGGCCGTCTTGACGAGTGGTGCGCTGCGCGACGCGAGGGCCGCGTTTACGGAATCAGAAGAAATTTCCCTCCGATCAGCGCTGACTGGGCGCGATCGCTGTCCGGCGCTGGCAACGCGTCGCCCAGAAAGCGCGGCGAGCAATACCTGCTGCGTATCGAGAAACTGTTCCATCGTCTCCAGGTATTCGTTGACGAATTCGGACCGTGCAGCTGGCTTCCCGTTACCATTCTGAGCGGCATTTTTCTCTGCCGGGGGTGGATTGAGTGCGGGCACCTTTGGAACTGTTGGCCGATTGGTAGGGATCCCGGGGGCAAATCCTTTCGGCAGACACATAACAGGAAGCGCGAGTGAGAGGGCCCGCCCGGAGGAAGCGCGTCCGCGGGAAGCGCTCACGTCGGTTTCGCCCTCGTCGAAAGAGATTCGCTTGACGTTTCGTCGCTCATACAGATAGTCGAGACGCATCGAAACAGCGTTTGCCGCCAACCTTCCCAGCGTATGTTGTAGTTGTGTCAGACCATGCTTCTGGGGAAGATCCGTGGGGACCGCAAGGTGGGGGGCGCCGCGAAGAATATCGTCAACGAATGCAGTCAGGTTCCCTCGCGGCCCCACTTCAATGAAGACCCGGACGCCTGCGGCATGCATATTTTCGATAGCTTCGCGGAAGCGCACCGGCGAAGTCCATTGTTCGAGCAAGAGATTACGAATCGCATTGGGCCCGGTCGGATATAGCTGGGCGCTGGCGCACGAATATGTGTCAATAGCGGGCGTGCACAGATGAAACTTGGTGAATAGCTTCTCCAACTCCTGCCGCACAGGAGTGAAGAGAGGCGTATGGTACGCGCGGTCGAAAGGCAAGACTTGGCACAGGGCGCCAGCCTCCCGCAATTCGCTTACAACTTCGACGATACAGGACTCCCGGGCGAACAGGACACTTTGACGAGGGCAGTTATCGATTGCCAGCCAGGCTGAATCCCTGTGCGCTGCGAGGATGGACGCAACCACGCGGCCGTCCTCGGATCCAACCGCGAGCAGTGATCCCTTAACGATCTTCCCTTCGCTCTGCATACGCTGGCTCAAACGATTGCCATCGCGCAGGCACCGGACGAGTTCCTCCTCATTTTCCAAGCGCAAGGCCCCAGATGCCAGAAGCGCGGCGTATTCTCCTGTACTATGTCCCAGCACGGCGTCGGGAACGATCTTGAGTCGCTCCAGAAGCGCCAGGATGGCCCGGTTCGCGGTAAGAACTGCTTCGACTCCACCGGCCATCTGCCACAGTTGACCTTCGCCCTCCACGGAGTCCGGAGCCGCGGTCGAATGCGGGAAGATATAGTCGCGGGGCGATGGGTCTCCCCTCTCCTGATGAACCGCACGTTGAAGCAAGTCGAAACAGGAGCGAACTTCAGGGAAATTCAGACACAAATCCGAAAGCATGTTGGGATACTGCGATCCTTCTCCCGGAAATAAGAAAGCGGTGCGGTTTCCCCGCCCTTGGGGCTCGTCGAAGTAATAGATACCGCTTTTTTCATTGATTCGCTGACAGTCCTCATGGCGAAGACGAGTGGCAGCATGGACAAGCTTCTTCGCCAGATCTTCCACACTGCTGGCGACGATTGCAAGCTGAGAAGGCTGCTCGCGCGGCTCAGAATTGATCGAGAAGGAAACGTCCTTCAACCGGACGTCTGCATGCGCCGTACACCATGCACTGAGCCTGGCCGCTCTTTCAGCAAGCCGATTGCGGGACTCATCGCCTATTATCACTAGTTCTGTTGCCCACCGCATTTCTGTTTCCTCTATGCCGCAGTAATCGTCACGGTACTTCCTCGAGGATCGCGTGTCCATTGATGCCGCCGAACCCGAAGGCATTGACTGCGGCACGCCGTGGAGTTGACAAACCGTGAATCCACGGACGAGTCTCTGTGTTGATGTAGCAACGCGTACCCTCAAAAAGCTCTCCGTTTGGATCGTCGCACAACATCGGCGGCAGTATCTTGTGATGCAAAGCGAGCGCGGTCTTGATAACGCTGGCGATCCCGGACGCCGGAATGATATGCCCGATCATTGACTTTACCGATCCCAGTGCGATGTCGGCTCCGCCGCCGCTACACAAACCGAAGACCCGTCTAAGCGATTCGGCCTCTGTTGCGTCGCCAACCGGCGTCGCGGTTCCGTGGGCTTCAATCAAGCCGATCGTCTCCGGCTGGAGTCGGGCTTCGGCATAGGCGCGACGGATCGCGAGCTCCTCCCCATCCACACGAGGCGCGAGAAGGCCGAGACCTCGCCCGTCGCTGGCGGTGCCTACTCCTTTGACCAGCGCATAGATCCGGTCGCCGCTCCGCATCGCATCTTCGGCTCGCTTTAGGACGATCATACCGAGACCCTCGCCCAAGAGCGTTCCATCCGCCCGCTTGTCGAAAGGACAGATTTGGCCTCGTCTTGAGAGTGCATTCAACTGGCAAAATACCATGTAAATAAGGGGTGGGGTCGAAACCTGCACGCCGCCCACAATAGCCATATCGCACCGGCCGGAAGTAAGATCTCTGACGCCTGCATCCAGTGCGACGAGCGACGACGCGCATGCCGCATCCACGGTGTAGCTCGTCCCCATTAGATCCAGACGATTCATGACACGCCCGCAAATAATATTTGGTACCAACCCAGGGATAGTTTCCGGGCTGAGGGGGGGGAGCGAAGCCTTGAGCTGGCTCCGGATCTCTAGAAGTTCCTCCCGGGAGCGCTCAGGATCAAGGGCGCTCAGAATCCGCATGGTTTGATCAACAATCAGACCATGCTGAACGAGAGTTACATATCCGCGGTTAAAGTAAGTTCCTCTCCCAATGATAACTTCGGTTCTCTCCCTGTTGAATTCCCGGTCGAGATATCCAGCATCCGCCAGCGCTTCATGCGCAACGCGAAGCGCCGCGAACTGATCCGGCTCGCTGCCGTCAATAGAAACCGGCATGACCCCGTAATCGAGTGGATTGAAGGTGGCGAGATCTTTCAGAAAGCCTCCGGCGCGACAATAGATCCGGTCGTTCGAAGTGGACTGCGGATCGAAGAACAGCTCGGAATGCCAGTCCTCTGGAGGATCGGATATGGCACAAACCTTGTTCAATATGTTGTCCCAGAATGCGTAGATGCCCTCCGCTTGTGGGAAAAGACAAGCCATACCGACGATGGCAACTCCGGAAGGCCGAGTTCGCGCGGTCTCAATCATGATTAGACTTAATCACCGGCGTGTGACGGCACTGCGGACCGCACACGGTTGAGTGCCTTGCTACAGGTTGAATGCAGACCTCGCAATGATAGGACCAGGCGTTTGTACTGGTCGACGAAGTAAACGTTGGCAACGATCAGGTGGTCCGTCGACGCATCGATCACTTCAAAGAAACAGGTTAGCTTGGTTTCCTGATCCAGGCCGCCAAATCGCTGCAGGAGATCGAATTCGGAGGGCAATGCCGTGGTGCCGCGAATGGTTCGCCCCCAAACAATGGCGAGTTGTGGACCTGCATCGAGCAGAATGGGATCAATTATCCAGGAACGGGCCAGAGGCCGTGCCAAGCACCCTGAAGGCGTGGAGCGTTGCGCGTTGGCCCAGCAGCAGTTGGGTTGAACCGTGATTGTGTCCCGGATGCAGTGGAGGCGTGGTCCGTGGAACAAGTAGTTGGCATATGCATCGCGCGCGCCGACCAACTGAGACTGCTCAGATCCCATAGGAATCTCAAATTGGGGTGGCGGTGGCAATTGCGTTCCCAACAGGACCGTAGCTCGATAGGCAAGGTTCTTGGCACCCCCGACCTCGAGGTCGGTATCGACTTCCAGCACTTCGGCCGACTCATCGCTCTCGGTGCGGAGCCTCGCTACAACCCGGATCGAGGTTTTTTCGCTCGACGCGACAACCCCTTTCAGTACCTGGAAAGCTCGAATGCCAACGACTTCCCGATTTGGCCAGCCCTGGCTCGCAACCTCGGCCATGAGTTCTGCAGCCATCGCCGCCGGTAAGACAGCCTTGCCGTCAATCCGATGATCGTCGAGATACAGGTCTTTTCCTAGCTCCAGTTGGTAGTCGAACTCGACGGCGCCGCAGTGCCCAGGACGCAACGCCGGTACGATCGCCATTTCTCGCGCCTCGCCCACGGCCTGAGCTTCAACATTTTCCCACGGTCCACCGCCGAAAATCACCTCTGGCTGCCCCTTCGTTCCGTACCGAAGCTCGGCGTCGAACGCGCGCCTTCCGGCCTCCGTTGAGATGACCTGCACACCACGCTCATGAAACTGACGAGCCACGGCGCTGGACACCATTCCGCTTCCGGTCCAAGGTCCCCAGTTGAACGATACGACTCGTGGCGCCCAAACTGCGTCGAGATACCGTGCGAGCTCGTTCAGAGTTCCGTTTGCCGCCGCATAGTCCGCTTGCCCTCGGTTTCCGAACAACCCTGCCACAGAGGAGAAGAATGCAAGAAACTGGAGGGATTCGGGCTGGAGGTGCCGAATGAGCGCGTATGCCCCGCCCACCTTGGTCTCGAAGACGCGCTCGAACGATTCCGGGCTCTTCGCCTCGATGAGCTTATCTTCGATCACGCCGGCCCCATGAACGACGCCATCCAAACGACCATAAGTGTGATAAATGCTGTCGATGAGCCTCCCAACAGCTTCCGGGTCACGGACATCGAGCTGGTGGTAGCGCACCTCCGCCCCAGTGCGCTTCAGCTCACTGAGATTGGCGCGAATTTGCCGGTCCCGCAAGATGCGTTCACAAACCGCTTCGGCCGAAGCGGGAGTTGTCGACTGTCCATCGCGGCGGTTGGTGTCGACAATCGTCCGAATCAACTCCTGACGCGTCCGAATTCTCGCTGTCTTGGGGTCTTCTTCAAAGTCAGGCATCGCGGAGCGCCCGGCAAGCAGCAGAGTCGGATGGTATCGTTCCGCAAGCTCGAGCGCTACTTCCGCAGTGATGCCACGCGCGCCGCCGGTCAAGAGTACAACCGAGTCCGAATTAAGAACAATCCCAGCCGGCTGGTCCTTGCGGAGTGGCGCTCGTTCAGCGCGCCGAGCCGACCGTCGAGTGCCCTGATATGTGATCTGAACCTCGGAATCGTTGTTCGCGATCTCTTGAACGATGAGGTCTGCTACTTCAGACTTGGTGCAATCAGTGCCGAAATCGAGCACTTTGCACCGTACTCTGGGCCACTCCGTCGCAACGCTCTTCACCAGCCCCGCGATTCCGCCGTGGCCTGGCAGGAAACCGTGACCACTGGTCCCCAGCCCTTCGCTCTTGAATGTCGCCACCAATAGATGGCCCGCGCACTCCGGATTTCTCTCGGCTTTCAGATGCTTTGTCACCGCCCGAACGAGATTAAACAGAATCTTCGCCTGCGAGCTTGTTCGGTCCTTCCATTGGTCGGGGGTCGTCAGCGGAGAGCGTGAGGGCGCATTGAGAGAGAGGAGATGCACAAGCCCGACCAAAGGTCCGACCTGTTTGCAAACTCTTTCGACCGCATCAGCAACCGCGCCTGGATCGGCCCGATTAGCCACGTAAATTCCAGGAGCCAATTGGCTATTTTCGTCTCCCATTCGCAGCAGAGCAGTCCCCAGGCCACGGCTTTGCAGGATCCTCGCCACGCGTTCAGCGACCCCGGTCTCGTCATCGGTGATGAGGAACACGCCGTCTGGCCAAATTACAGGAGACGGGCGATGTGGTTGATCCGCGGCCTTCAGGAGGAATCGTGGAAGATCGCAGGTGCTTTGTATCTCGTCTTGATATCTGGCAGGGGGAGGATCGACCTTCGCTACAGGAATAGGCGAAGATATCGGACGGGCCTCGTGTCGGATAGCGCTGGAAATCGTGTCGACGATTTCGCGCAACTTCTTAGCTCCAATCAGTCGGTCGAATGTTTCCTGCTCGAGACGCTTGTCCCCAGGAAGACATTCGCGTTGAACGGCACCGATGATTTCGACCCGCTTTATGGAATCGATGCCCAAATCCGCTTCGATATCCGCGTCAAAACAGAGAACATCTAGCGGGTATCCTGTCCGCTCGCTCACGACTCGCAGAATGACTTGGTCGACACTGGCGGATTCTTTGGCAGTCAACCCTGGTGCTAAATTGTCATGCGTCAGATCGACTCGGCTTGATGCATGCTCAATTGGCAGGGAAGCCACTACGGGTGACTGCGTGACCTCCAGCAATTCGCTGATATCGGCATCGAGAAAATGATTTAGGGCAGCCTTCTGCGTGTCCAGAAACTTCTTCATGAGCCGCTGAAATCCGATCAGAACCTTGTCCGGCGCTTCTTGGTTGGGCATCAAATTCTGATTGTCCAAAGTATCGAGGTCAGGCGGCAGATTGAAGTTAGGCCGCAGATCGACTTTCGGCAAAACGTCGCGCGAGGCTGGGCGAGGACTCTCACTCGTTTGCTGTTCCCGCAGCACCGGCCCGTGGACTTGAAGCGCAGCGCTTGCAAGCCGTGCTCGGCTGCCGTTCACCAGCCACGCACTAGCGGATATATCCCGAACCGAAGTGTTTGCCAGGGTGCTCAGATTAGACTGTTCCCCTCTTCTTGAGTACAGCCGGTCCAGATTCACAGCAGCGCCAGCCACGATGAGCTGTGCTAGCGCATGATGTAGTTGCTGCACGCCAGGCTGGCTTGGCCGGTCGCAGGCGACCGCAACGTGCTCCAGATCGCCAAGTATCTGATGCGTTAGTCCGGTGAGAATCCGGTTCGGACCTACTTCGACGAAAACGCGGGCGCCCATCTGATACATCGCCCTGATCTCTTTGATGAATTCAACTGGTTTGATCAAGTGTTGTGCTAGGAGAGCCGCAATGGAAGGGGCATCAGGCGGATACGGTTCACCCGTCACATTCGAGAAGACTATCCGATGCGGTGTCGCCAGATCGATCGAGGAAAGCAACTTCGCGAGACGCTCTTGCGCCCGAGCAACCAAAGGGGAATGGAACCCGGCAGCGGTCGGGAGGATGTTCACGGTGAAACCGGCGGACTTCAAACGAACACTTGCTTCCTGTAATCCCGACCGCGTGCCGGAGATTACAGTTTGTGACGGAGTGTTGCGGTTGGCGATCCAGACGCCATCCGTAGTGCCGATGGATTCGGAGACGTGCGCAGACTCCGCGCCCACTGCAGCCATGGTTCCAGGCTCGGTGACCGCCTCTTCGAGAATGAATCGGCCCCGAGCTTCAGAAAGCCTATAAAGTGTGGCCTCATCGAACACACCAGCCGCCCATAGAGCCACGTACTCGCCATAGCTGTGTCCGGCCAGAAAGTCCGGCCGCACTCCCAAGCTGTCAAGCAGCGCGAACATGCCTGAGCCCGCGGCGCCCAGCGCCGGCTGAGCCACGTTCGTCTCTGTGAGCGCCCTTCGATTAGAGAAATCTTCGTCTTCGCTGAAGGCGGGTGGTGGAAAGATAAACGAACTCAGCGGCTGGGAAAGATAACTTGCGAGGACACTGTCGGCGCGTTCGAAGGCGGAGCGCACCTCGGGAAAAACCATCCCCAGTTCGCCGAGCATGCCCGGATACTGTGAGCCCTGTCCAGGGAAAAGAAAGGCGATCTTGGGTTGGATAGGACACTTTGCGACGAAGTAAATTCCATTTGGATCTTGGATCTCTTGGCGGTCTCCGCGCAATTCTCGCTGGGCCATTCCGAGCTTGTGTCTCAAATCGTCCAGCGAGACCGCCACCACTGCAAGTGCGAGGTGATTCCGTCCTTCTCTTTCCTTGAACGCCGCAGCTTTTTGCCACGACGTGATCGCTAGATCACGAAGGGTGACCCTATGTCCCTGAGCGAGAATCCTCTCCAAAGAATTCAACTCGTCAATAAGCCCAACGCTCGAGGTGTTGTACCACACAAACACCTCACTCGAGCAAGGTTCCAGTGTAGGACCAGGGGACTCGTGAAGAAAGCTACCCGTGTATTCTTCCAGCACGGCGTGGAAATTCGTACCGCCGAAACCAAAGGAGCTTACGCCTGCCCTGCGGGGATGAACCGTGGAGTCGTTGATCCAGGGACGGGTTTCCGTATTGACATAAAACGCGCACTCACCGGACTGCGACTTGATGCTGGGCTTCGAAACATTCATCGTCGGAGGAAGCACCTTATTATCCAGCGCGAGTACCACCTTGATCAGTCCCGCCAGTCCCGCTGCGCACTTCGTGTGACCGAGCATCGACTTGACCGAACCGATCGCACAACTTTGAGGACGCGCTTTAGCCGTCCCGAATAACTCTCTGAGGGACTCGATTTCAGCGTGGTCACCCACCACGGTGCCTGTTCCGTGCGCTTCGATGAGACCGACAGTCGCCGGCGAGAATCCAGCCTTTGCATAGGCGCGCCGCAGAGCGCTGACCTGACCATCTGAGGAGGGTGCCGTAAGTCCCCGTGCTCTGCCATCGCTTGATCCGGCGATCCCTTTGATCACAGCGTAAATTCGATCGCCATCAGCCTCCGCATCCGATAGTCGTTTGAGAACGACCGCGGCTAACCCTTCGCTGATGACGATGCCATCGGCATCTTCATCGAACGTCCGGCAAACCCCGCCAGGGGATAGCGCTCGCGTCTTGCTGAAGCATAGATAACCGAACGGGTTCTGAACCGTATCGACTGCTCCTGCGATTACGACATCGCTCGATCGCGTTTCCAACTCCTTGGCCGCTGCGTACAGAGCTGCAAGCGAAGAGGCGCAGGCTGCATCCACGGTGAAGTTGACGCCACCGAGGTCGAATCGGTTGGCCACTCGCCCAGCAACCACGTTCAGCAAAATCCCGGCAAATGAATCTTCTGTCCATTCCGGCAGTTTGGAGAGAACACTCGACGGAACTTCCTGAAGCAATTCTGGCAGCCAGGAGCGCACGGCATATCGGCTTCCGAGGTCGGCGATTCCTCCTCCAACTCCGAAAATAACCGAAGTTCGGTGACGGGAAGACGGATCGTCACTAAGACCGGCATCCTCCATTGCCTTGCTCACTAGTTCTAGGGTCAACAACTGCATTGGTTCGATTGAGCTCATGGCACTGGGAGGTATTCCATACCGCAACGGGTCAAATACAACGTCGTCAATAAACCCACCCCATTTCGAATAAATCTTGTCCCTACTCGCCGGGTCGACGTCAAAATATCTGCGCCAGTCCCACCGGTCGTCCGGAATCTCCGTGATCGCGTTAACCTTGTGAACGATATTGTTCCAGTAGGTTCGAAGATCAGGTGCCTTTGGCAGGATGCATGACATGCCGACGATGGCCAAGTCACACGGCGGTTCTGCCGGTTGCCTGGAAATCACGCAGGCCGGACGTCGGCGCAAATTCCGCAGCACTTCAGAACTTTGGACTGAGATCTCACGGTGAAGCTCGGCGACACTCGAAACAGCGTCGCGTAATGTGGCGACTTGCCCGAGCATGTACATGCCTTCATTTCGCTGCTCGTCGAGGTCGGAGCCGATAAGCTTAGGGACCTCGGCGTTCTGTCCGTATCGAGCGTGGCGGGCAATCCCTTTCGAAGCAATTCTCAAGCGCCCGAGGTTCAATTGTTCCAGCGCCTCCCGGATTTCTTCCGGAGGCAGGTTACGTTCCAGCAACTGCTGTTTTTCCCTGCGGAACAATTCTGCAAACGGTGTGTCCGCGCAACGCGTCGCATGGCCGATTCCGGTTTCGAGCAAGACAGTTCTGGTACAACGAATGACCTCGTCCTGGAATCCTCGAACGATCGCTCCGGTTGCCACGATCTCCTTGGTAAGCAGGTATGCCGTGCCGAGAAGTACACCAATGCTGACTCCTCGCTCCGACAGAGGAGCTGCCATTGCGGCTACCATGGCCGCTGAGACGGAATCGTGGATGCCGCCGGCGAAGATCACATGACATTCAGAAAGATCGGCCCCAGGCTTCCATTTCAGGAGCAGATCGATCATTGTGTCCCAGAGGACAAAACTTGATCGCGGCCCAACATGGCCACCACACTCTCTACCTTCAAAAACGAAGCGACGAGCCCCGCTTTCAAGAAATAGTTCGAGCAGCCCTGGCGATGGGACATGCAAGTAGGTGCGAGTGCCCGTCTGTTCCAGGCTTAAGGCCTGATCGGGCCTCCCGCCGGCAATCAAGGCGAACGGAGGCTGGAAAACCCGGACCACTTCCAACTGCTCTTCGCGTAAATCGACAGGAACGAACCCCAGAATGCCGACACCCCACGGCCGATTTCCTAACAGCCTGCGCGTGTCTTCAAGCAACTTGTGGATCTCAGTGGCGCGCATCAATGCGAGGGCCAGGAACGGAACGCCGCCGCCCTTCGCCACTTCGGCCGCGAATTCCGGTTTATCGCTGACGCGAGTCATTGGACCCTGAAGGATGGGGTAGGATGAACCGAGCGATTCTGCAAGGGGGGACCTAGCTTCCAGCGGGTTCGAGATAGATACCGTCTCTATTTGCTGGTCAATTGCGCGCCGCACTCCTTGGATAACGCCGCCGACGGTCCGAAACCGTTTTGCCAGCGAGGATGCGAAAGCCGCATCCTGTCCGAGCATCCAGACCTGCTCCTTGGGATCTCCCCACCCTGCTCGGGACGCGACTTCGCGGCGCCACCCCGATTGAACTTCCTCCCTAGGGCGGTCTTGAGCGGCATAAGTGATCTCGGCGCGTCTAAGATCGTCTAAGGCGGAAATGCCTCGTTGAACAGACATCCGGTATCCGGCACCCAATTCCTGACCTAGACAAACGGTTTCGCTGCCGTCCATGCGGGCAACACTGCCGAGAACGGGGTCGGGCAAACTGGATTCCTGAGTCAGGGCTAACTGACTGTCAAGAACAACGCCCGCAGCGCCTGCTGCATAGCACGCTGCGGCCGTGTGTAAACCAATGCCTCCATGAGCCCAGACTGGAAGAGCAATCGATGAGAGCAGTTTCTGAAGCAGGATGAAGGCTGTCTCTTCGCCAATCCTCCCGCCTGACTCGTGCCCTTTCGCGATTACCTCATCGACGCCGCAAAGTTCTCCCAATCGGGCTTCGTCGAGGCAAACAGCCTCCAGTAAGACTTTAATGCTCCGTCGCTGCAGGAGCCGCACAATATCATGCAAGTCCTTGCCAGACGGAGTCAGAATGGCGAGTGAAATTTCTTTGGGTAGGGCCTCAATGAGGCGGGAGGCGAACCCTCCGTCCCCGCTATCAAGTTTAACGCCCATCTTGTCTTTGCCGAAGCGGGCGAGGCGGTCGAGCGAAGAGATCGCAATTGACTCATCGCGACAGTATTGCAGATCGACCACGCCGATGGCACCAGCCCGACTCGCAGCGATCGCCACGGACGGATCGCTGAGACTGGACGGCGTGGCCGCGATTATTTGGAAGTTTGGCAGCACTTTGATGAGATCGGAAGCTGAGTGCGATTGCGCCTAAAATATTCGCCAACCTCCGCCACTCCCAGAGCGCCGCCGCTGTGGACTACCCCGGCTGTGGACTACCCCAACGGGTCACTTTGCAGAGCACGATTCGACGGTCCATATGCGTGGGAGAATTGCCCCAATGTCTTGTCCCCAGAGCTTTCAAAGCAGGACAGACCTTAAACCTTAGCTCCTTGCAGCTTTGGCAGCATGGAACCTTGTGGCAGTTTTGGCCGCCTTCGCGAGTGCGGGCATACCTGCCCTCTTTGCGATACGCGAGACTTTTTTCGCCGCCATCGCCCTTTTTGCATGAACAGCTTTTGCAAACATTCCCATTTGTTGCTCCTTTGTATAGCACGAGTTGTGAGTGACGTCTACATTCGAGGACAACCCAAAGGACTACGGGTTGTCTTAGTCCGACAAGCTACCGCGGCTGGGACTAGCGCTCGCACTCTCCTCGCCCTTCGCGGGGTCGGAGAGAACATGCCCTAGGCCTTTGAGATTGTCAAGGTGCGCTTGCGCCCACCTCGTGCGATTGTCGACAAATTTCTGCGCCTTTTGAACACGCAGTTGACGTATCCAGCCTCGTCTGGGCGTGGCAGCCTCCTTAGACAGCACTGTGGCTAGCCGCTCACGCTTGTTTTCCGCCTGCTTTTTCAACGCCTCAAGCCACGGCTGCGATCCTGGCGACCCGGCCATAACACGCTCCTTGGTTCGTTTCCAATCACCGATCTAGCGGAATCATCTTTCTTTGATTCCCCGTTTTTCCAGCAAATATCTGCGCCAAAACATATAATACTCGACTACGCCTTGTCAAGCCTTATTAGCTTAAAGAACGTCGGAAAGCGCAGTGCCGTCTGGCGAGCCCCAACCGGAACAGGCGTCCCAGCCCAAACCAGCTTTGTAACCCAGCGTACTATCTGGAACCCAGTTTGACCCTATTTGGCGCCCGCCATTGTTACCGCTGACGATATCGGTAAAGCCTCCGCTGCTGCCGCCTTGCTGGTATAAGCGCGGATTGATAAAGCCTAGCCGACTGCCGCGCTTTTGATTGATTAGAGTTATAAGTGCGGCCCAAAGAGGCGCTACAGCACTTGTTCCCCCGATGCCGTTTATTGTCCTGCCATCTACACGGATTCGGTAGCCCGTTGCCGGATCCGCTACGCCGCACACGTCTGGCACGGCTCTCCCTTTCTTGTGCGGCGCGCTGACAGAGGCTGGAACGTCCAAGTCTTTCTGATAGGAAGGTACCTCAAAGAACTCGCTCACGCCTCCACCGGTTGCGCCAACCGAATCATTCCACACCGTTTCGGAGGAGATGGCGCCACCTGACGACTCCAGGCGGGTTCCGCCACAGGAGAGTGCATAAGGGCTGGAAGAAGGGAAATCGACGTTAGCCTTGATCCCGGGAAGTCCGTCAGTGAAACCATTGTCCCCGGCGGCGACACAAACCGTAATGCCCATTGCTCCGGCAGCCTTAATCGCATGACTCACTGCCTTTAGAGCAAATGGGCTCCAGGCACTTTCCGCCCCCCCCAACTAATCGAGATAACCCCCGGTAAATGAAACGAGTCGAACGTTGCGGTTTGAATGGCCCGCAGAAAACCGTCGTTGCTATTGGGAGCAAAATAGACAACAATTTCAGCTTGCGGAACGATCGCTCCCAGCACTTCGATGTCAAGGCACACCTCTCCGTCGCCGCTGTTCGGGTTGCCGGTGGGAGCGTTGTATGCGCCGGCCACCGAAACCGAGCGGATGTTCGGCATGGCAACGCCCAGCGATTGAAAATAAGCCTGAAGGTCGCTCGTCTGATAGCCGCATAGGCTATTCCTCTGGGGCCCGCTGAACTCGAGGATAGCTACGGTTTGCCCCTGACCGAACAGCCCGGCTGGAAAATTATACAAAGCCGCAACGTCGCCTGGCGTATATACCACAGTCCCGGCCTGCGCGGCGGACCGCGTGCGAAGATGATTCGTTACCACCGGTATCGTATCGAGGCCGAAGACTCCTTTCACCACGTCTGAGAGCTCGTGCGGGACATGTACATGTCCCGTGTAGGCCCGGTAAGGCCCTCGAGGGGACGAATAATTTGAGAGTGGGACATTAAAAGCCTTAGCGAAATTGCCTATCGGACCGATGAGCCGAGCACTTCTTTTCCCAAGATCGATGGCTGAGACAGACAGGCCGTGATCATTGGCGAAAGTCTCAATCTTCTCCATGTCGCCGGGATCTGCGCCGTACTTTGCGGTAAACTCTTGGCGGCTCAGATGTTGTCGCTGCCCGACGGGGCGGCTTGCCATTTCTTCGATCGCAGAATCGAGGTTCGAAGACGAACTGGAACTTCTTACAAATACCGTCACCTCCGCGACCTCATTGGGATTCACGAGCCCGGCTAGCCGGGCTCCGGGGATGTGCACAAGCGCACTGTCTTCAAGGGGAACTAAATCTTTCGGTGACGGCACCGTTGTATCCCTCTTTCTTTCGTGAGTTGCGAAGCCAGGCCCCCGTGCACCTACATTCCTTAACTCGAGCATTCGCCCAATTTAGTGGTTCACTCAATCCGACCTGCGTTACGCTAGCGCCTTTTCCACTGCCAACGGGTATCGCTGCGCCGTCTCACTTTAAATTACACGGAATGGTACCTTCAATAAACGCGGGTGTCAAGGGCTTTCGGACTGCTCAGACTGTTGAGTTGGTTGGTTTTCCAAGCCTCCCAAAAAACCGCATCTACATTGGCTAGTGGGTAATCAGGGTCCCTAGGCGGAACCGGACTCGAATCGGCGCGGAAGGAGAGCAATAAAGGTTGCTCCAACTAACGGTCATAAGGGCAACTCTTCAACTCACCGCGTTAGGGGTGACGAGATGCTTTCGGAAAAAGGCAATTGCCGACATCATAGCGTCGTCCATGGCGGCGGTCGGAAAAATATGACCCTGACCAGGATAGATCTTCATTTCGACTGGAGTGCTCCGTTTCTTCAGCCAACGCGTCAGGTTATGCGCCTGAATGACCGGAACGGCCCTGTCTGCTCCGCCATGCACGATGAAGGTGGGCGGCAGCGACTTGATGAACAGCCAACCACCCTTCGGTATTTCGCCGAAGAATGTCGCTAAGGCTCTGACCTTCGAGTCTCGTCCCGCTACGAATAGCGCCAGCGTAGCTCCCAGCGAGAGCCCGAGGAGTCCGATCTGCCCCCGGACGACTTTCGGGTGTTCTGAGACGAATGAGATGGCGTCGACGATCGTCTTATGCCATCGCAAAAAGCACTCCTGCGCCGTGTTCCTTTCCGCGCAAGAAATCCCGGTTGAGTCGAAGTAATGCACGAGAAACACTACAAAACCGTTTTCAGCTACAAGACTTGCCAAACGGCGGTACCAATCATGACGGACTCTTAATCCCCCAGCTCCGTAAAGCAGGAGAATTGCTGGATGCGCCGTCGTCGCCGATCCAAATACCTCGACCGTAATTGCGCGGTCTTGACTCTGGAAAGCCTCAGTGGTGACGTCCGGCATTCGAATCTCCTTGAAAAAAAAGCCGGGCGATCCTATTTATTTATGGTTCTGCGGTACCAGTGCATTGCTTGCCAATTTACCACCTGGGTTCGACAAGCCACTGAAAGCGCACCTATCAGGGGGTATTCGCCCGAACTACCCTTGGCCTTCGTTACGGGGGAGTCGCCTTCCGTGCGTTCAGACCGCATACGCCGATCTTGCCACGATTGTACCGCTTAGTTGCGGAATCTACGCCCATCGGCGATTCTCATCCACCTGCCGGTGAGGCACATGAAGGCGTCAAACGCAGTCGTGAAGTCAGCAGTCTCACGTGCATAGGGATGGTTTGGTTCTAGCTCCGCCCGCAGTCAGAGCAGATCTCTCAAAAGGAACGACGTCTTTCGGAGAGGGAACCGAGTCTCTTCCTGTCACTTATGAAGACGAAACCCGCCTTTGCGACGGGAATCAAATGAGCCATGGCACGGACTTTCCAAGATCGGCATACTCCTCCGAAGGAGGAGTATGCCGATCCACAGATTAGACCGACGGTCGGTGATTCTCTAAGAAACCTCTTTTTCCATCACTTTCAATTCCCCTCTGCCGTGGTCTCTGCCCAATCCGAGAAGCGCAATCAAAAGCAGAGGATTCATCGGGTTGGCCGCTACCGGCATCCCCGTCGGCCCTCCCAACCCCTGTTGAGCATTCGCATTCGCCGATGCACTTGCAGTTAGCGCCAGAATTATCGGCGCCAAATGGCCCAAACCGGATCCCTGCTTTCCCAGGGTCGCCCCAATGATGAGACTCGTCGGATCGAGCGTTGTGCCGCCTTGCCCCATGGTTGCAAGCAGGAGCAACATCTCCTCCGAGCCGCATCCCTCTCCGCTTTTAAATTTCGAGATAAACTCATCGTACTGTGGTTGCATTGCGTCTCCTTCACGGCTCTCGGGGGAGTGGTCGCCTTCTAACGATTGATCCCTTTTTCCAGCATACTTCCCCCGAAGCAAGTGCCGATGTCAAAACAGAATTCCCCCAGTGTTATACGCCTTCAATTTGGGGGTGTCAACAGGCTTTAGTGCCAGCTGGTCGAATGGGCGCAGCAAATAGCGAAACGACTGGCGCTATCGCGTTTCCGTGGAAGTTGTACTCCGAAATCATTGACCTGAAGTCCCGTAGAAAGTACGCCGAACGAATCTGCAGTCGTTGCCTGGCCGGAGCAGGGGGGATTCACCGCAGCGGGCTGGTACCGGGCATATCGTCGCCTTCTTGTTGGTCGACTTCATTTTCCGTCGCAGGTCGGGCAGGAACTGTCTCTTCTTCCGGTTGCGGTTGGCTCGCTTCTTCGGTAGCTGACGCAACCTCTTCGGGGCCGCTCGACGACGATTCGTGAAGATACCTGTCGAAGAAGGCAATTGCCGATGCCATGGAGTCACTCATGGCTTCTTCCCCAAATATATGGCCCTCTTCTGGATAGATCTTTAATTCATGAGGGATGTTCCGTTGCTTTAGCCACTCTTCCATCTTATAAGCCTGGTCAACTGGAACCACCGGATCCGCCTCTCCATGCGCGATAAAAGTTGGCGGCAGGGACGGGATAAATCTCCAGCCGGCGTCCGGAACTCCGCCGAAAAACGCGGCTACCGCCCGGATTCGTGGTAGTTGCGCTGCAACTGAAAACGACAGCGTCGCTCCCAGGGAGAACCCCAGGAATGCGATGCTATCGCTGATGACATCCTGACGCTCAGCCACAAACGCGACAGCGTCGACAATCGTCTTATGCCAGACCAGAAAGTTCTCCCGGATAACGTCCAGGTTGGCAAAGTCAGTTCCCGTGCTATCAAAATAATGCACAAAGAACACAGCGTATCCGGACTCAGCAAGAAGAGCGGCCAGCCCGCGGTGCCAGCTGTGAAACGTCGCTATGCCATTCGCTCCGTGCAAATGGATAATTGCCGGTTGCGGGATCGTTCCCGATTGGAAAACCTCCACGGCGATCGGGCGGCCTTGACTTAAGAACGCTTCAGTGACGGCATCGAACATCACAATTCCTTTGAAGAGACATTATGATGGTTTCCTCGTCGGAGGTAAACTAGCCGCTCGTTCGATAGTAATGTCGCTTAGTCGCACCGGAGCTGGCGGCATTGGTCGCCCGGGTCAGCAAAGAATATGCCGTGGGCGGGCTTGATCCTATCAGATTCGATTCTGCGCAGTACAGATGACTCTACAGCGTACTATACTGAGGAGGAGGCGGACGCGTCGCTCCGGCGTTCTATGATCACTGTTGTTTCCGGCTTGCCCCGCTCGGGCACCTCTCTTATGATGCAGATGCTTGCTGTCGGCGGTTTCCCCGTCCTGACCGATAATCTCCGAACGCCAGATGAAGACAACCCCTCGGGCTACCTGGAGTGGGAGCCGGTCAAACACTTGCGGCAAGAACCCAATCGGATTGCTGAAGCGGAAGGCAAAGTGGTTAAGGTTATCTCGCCATTGCTCAGTTGCCTTCCGCCCCAATATGCCTACCGCGTAATTTTCATGCTGCGTCCGGAGAAGGAAATCATCAGCTCTCAGGCTGAAATGATGCGCAGGCGTAAAACGGCGAAACTTGATCAAGACGCGGCGGAAGTCCAGCGAGTGTATGAAAAACATCTTCACCAGGTCCTTGAAAGCATCGAGCAACAACCGCAATTCGAATTGCTCCTTGTGTCCTATCCCGATTTGATTCTTGAGCCGCGCAAACAAGTTTACAGGGTGCGGCAATTCCTACGGACGGAGATGGAAGTCGAGACAATGATTCGCCAAGTTAATCCATCGCTGTACCGGAACCGTTCGTAAGGTGCCTGCTTGTGTCTGTAAAAGTTAAAGGATGTTGTTCCCCGCCGGATCGGTGTGGGGAGGGATGGCAGCGGGCCCACGCGAGTGATGGAATCTCCGTTTGTCTAAATGCAATCGGTAGCCTCTGGTATGAGGGAAAGGATGCTTAGGGGATATCGCGGACCTTATTGGATAGATTGGAAAGTCGCTATGCGACACCGTGCGAGGCTATGCTATGCCTTGCATGAGTGCAAATCTGGGTTCCCTAAGCCGCAGGTCGAAGGTTCGAATCTTCCCAAAGTCACTATAGAATCACGTCCCGGAACCGGCCGAGATTACGGCGAAGCGCCTGATTGACCTCAACGCATCTTCGAAGTAACAGATCGAAGAGTGAAGGGTGTGATTTGCTCCCGCAAATTGGGGTACAAAACGGGGTACCTGACCACCAGAAGAGCGCAAGGCTTTTACCATCAATAGATGTGACTGCCTGAGGGGCAACCAAGCGCGCGGCTGCCAGGTAATGTCTCGCAGTATCCCCCTAGAATGTAAACCGCATCGCCAACTGGAACCGTCGCGCCGGATAAGCCGCGATCACCTCGTTGAAGTCTGCGGACCCCTGCACCGAGTCAATATACGATCCATTCACTTCGTTCAACACATTGAACGCCGAAGCCGAAACGCCGAGCGTCGGGCTCTTGTCCGCCTCGCGAGGCTTCAATTTGAAATCGTACCCCCAGCGCAGATCCAGATCGGAGTAATCAGGCCCCGTCTCACTATTGCGAGCCACTCCCTCGGGCCGCGTGTTGTAAAGGTTGTCGCCATACGCATCGGTCCCCGTCGTGATCGTGTACGGCGTACCCGAATGCGCAAAGACGCCAAAGCCCAGATTCAGCAGATGCTCGCCGTTGATCTCGCCATAGATGCCAAACCGCTGCCGAGTGTCCCAATCGGCCCGTCCCCATTCCGCATTCGGCTCCTGCTGGTTCTCCGGAAAGAAATAAATTCCGCCGGTGTTGTTGTCGTAATGGCTCCACGTATACCAGGCAAAGGCATTGAACCAGCGGTTGAAGCGCCCGCGATAGTTAATGTCCAGTGAGTCGCCGTCCTGCGTGCCCTCCGATTGAATCTGCCTCACCTGCGAAAAATCTGCATTCGGCCGCACCGTATAGTCCGACCCCGCCAGCGGCGCATTGATGTCCACCGACCGGAACATGCCCACCCCATGCTGCGAACGCCCGCCAATCGTGATCGTTGCCCTCTCCCCGATCTGCCGCTCCAGCGAGAGCCCATAGTAAATGCGATACGGCGTGCGAATCCCCGGAGCATACTGGGCCAGCGACGGCGGCAGCGAGTTCGGATCGAGGCACGCGTCGATCGGATAGCAGAGCGATTCCTGGTTGGAGGAAATCTGCAAGACGCGGCGCTTCGCATATTGATAGCGCGCCAGGTCGAGTATCGGACTGCTGCCAATCCGGTCGAAATAAATCCCTCCGCCGCCGCGCAGCACCGTCTTCGTTTTCGGATCAACCGCCCATGCAAAGGAAAACCGCGGCGAGAAGTTGTTCGTGTCACCCGGTATCGCATTCTGCCAGTCATAGCGCAGACCAGGCGTGATCGACAGCCTTGGCTTCAGCTTGATCTGATCCTGAAAAAACCCGCCCACCTCCTGCTGGTGATACACAAATCGCACCTGCCCCTGCCCCACCGAATAAGTGAACGGAATATTGTTCTGGTAATTCTCGAGCGCAGTCGCAATGACCGTCACGCCATCTGCTGCGTAGGTTGGCCCAAAGACATAGGTACCATCCTCATTGGTGCGGTCGTCCATCACCCGCCGGCTGAAGTGCGGCACATTCACGCCAAACTTGAACGAGTGCGGCCCGACCGTCCACGAAACCGTGTCGCTAAGCCTCGCGTTATATTCGGTGCGCAATTGATCAGCCTGTGCGCTGCCGCCGAGAAAATTCCCCTGCACATTGATCTGCGGCCCTTCGGCAACATCGGTCGTCGGATTGTAGACGCTCTCCAGCACCAGCGATGCCTGGTTGAGTTTGTTCGCCGCGAGCACCAAGTCGTCGTGCAAAATCAGGTCGTTCTCGCGATACTCCGTGTCTACCCCGGCCTCGGCCAGCGTCTGGTTACCAACATTCGAATTCGTATTATTCGAATCCTGAAACGCATAAGTGATGAAGGCGTTGTTCGTGTCGCTGAACTTATGCCCAAGCCGAATCGAAAACTCGGTATCGCGCGTCGGCGTCGCCACGTTTTCGTTCAGATTCCCCGTGGGGTTGGTTTCACTGGGCGGAACGGTTGCATTCACAATTGCATTCAGGTCTTCTTCTGCGCGATTAAAAGAGAACAGAAACCCCGTCGTCTTGCTCTGGCCCACCGGCCCGGTAACATTCCCTTCATAAATCCGCCGCTGTTCATACGGCTTGCTCGGCGCAAACGCGTTCTGCGCGTTCAGCGCGGAGTCGCGAAAGAGAAAATTGAACTCGCCATGATATTGGTCTGAAGTCGGCTTGGTAATGATCTCCATCTGCCCGCGGCCAGGGCGATAGTAGCGCGCCGTGAACGGGTCTTCGTTGATATGGATCTCCTGCACCGCCGACGGCGAAACCGTCACCCGGTTCGACTCCACGCCATCGACCATCAACCCGGCGCCCGCCGTCGCCGTGTCGCCCGAGTCGAGAAAGCTGCTCATCGCCGTCACATAATCATTGTCAAAGACCGGCAGCGCCTTTAGGTCCGAAGAGGTCATCACCGAGGTATCGCCGTTCGCATCGGAACTCGTGATGTCCGCGCCCGAGTCGGCCGTCACCTTCACTTCGGTCACCGACTGCGCGACCGCCAGCTTGATCTGCAACGGCGCAGGAATACCATTCGCGCCAAGATGAATCGCCTGCGTTGTGGTCTGAAATCCGCTCAGCGAGACCGTCAACGTATAGTCGCCGGGCGACACCGCAGAAAGGCTGAAATCGCCGCCTGCATCGCTGGTCACGCTCTTGACCACTTTGCCCTGCGCATCGCTCAACTGCACCTGCGCACCTGGAATCAGTGCGCCGGTCGCGTCAGCAACGTTGCCCGAGACGGCAGTGGCGAAGGCCGGCGCCCCAGTCGCAGAGGAGGATGCAAAGGCAGGTTTCGCGGAGGATGTCGACGAGGCCGCACAAAAAGCAGGGACCGCGGATAGACTGGCAAGGGTCAGGAACAGGCCGGCTCGCAGCACGCAAGGTTCTCCCAGGCAATAGTTTGAGGTTCAAACATAAGGCGCAGGCGCTTTAATCTGCGCGGTCTAACTCAGGGAATTGCTTACGCGGATGGTCGTTCCCGTCTCAACTACCTGTTTCAAATGTATTGACGCTTAGGCCTCGACTACGCGCGACACTGATAAATCGATCTTTCAGGGGGGCTTTATCGTTTACTTACTTATTTTGGCAGCGTCCAGCACATCCGTCCAGTCCGCCGATGTACCTCTGCTTTGATCGGATCTGCCGCGGGCTCGCTTCCTGCGAGTCGGCGATATGCTTCGTGGACAATTTCGCTAGACAGAGCACTCCGCATAGGGTAGCGTCCTACCATGCTTTATGCGAGCGTCCGGTACCTTCACTGTTTTTTCCAGCCTGCCGCCTGTTGTAGCGCGGGTTGAATGTGGCAATTGGCTACCGCTGGTTTAAGGACGAGAAGTCCGTTCTACCGCCTTGAAACCGAAGCTTCGTTCTGTGATTTCAAATCCCACTTCAATGAAACCGAAACTGAGGAGTTTCCCATGCATTTACAGAAAATTAGCTGCACAATTGCGACTGCCTCTCTCGTCGTGCTTGCGACTCTCGCCACCCATACCCTACCGGCGGAAAGCGCGCACAATGTTCCGCCCAGCGTGCGGCTGGCCGGCGATCGTGGCGCCATCGACACCGCCCAGACCCTCACCATCACGGTGCATCTCAAGATGCAGGACGAGGCCGCTTTCCAGAAGGCCGTCGATGCGCTGTACGATCCGGCATCGCCCACCTTTCACAAATGGATGACCGATGAGGAGATCAAAAAATACGCTCCTTCGCAGGACAAAGTGGAAGCCGTCCGCACGGAACTCGAAAGTCATGGACTGACGGTTCTTTCCGTTGATAAGAATGGGCTCTCCATCCGTGCTCGCGGCGCGACTGGCCAGGTAGAAGCCGCATTCGGCACTCAGCTTCACCAGTTCGAGTCAAACGGACGCGTCTTTCGCGCCAACATACAGGACGCAAAACTGACCGGGGCAGCCGGCGACTACGTCAAGACCGTCTCTGGACTTGAGAGCCATACTGTGACCCCGCTCGCCAAACGCGCTACCAACGTAAAAACCAAGCAGCCTATTGCCGGCGTCCCGCTATCAAAGGTCAAGACATCAGGAGGGCTGTCGGCCTTTATCACGGATCAGGCACTCTCGCCGCCGGAAACCTTCGTGCTTGAAACTCCAGGAGCGCAGCTTCCGGTCGCCGTGTACAACGGCAATGTCTATGACGCCAATCTTAATCTGGAGATAGCCTTCACTCCTCAGCAGCTAGAGCACATCTACGGTCTGCACAACGCGTACGCCGCAGGACTCGATGGCACCGGCCAAACGATCGTTCTGTTGGAGGCATACGGCTATCCGACCATGGAGGCCGACGCCAATGCGCTTTTCTCGGCAACCGGCCTGCCACTACTGAACTCCTCCAACTTCAGCGTGATTTATCCGGAAGGGCCTGTAAATCCTAATCTCGGCATTATCACTGGCTGGAATGTTGAAATCGCTCTCGACATTCAGTCGGCGCATTCTATCGCACCGAAGGCCAAGATCGTGGTCGTGGCAGCCGCCGGCCAGGACGGTGAAGATTTCCAGGATGCGATGCTCTATATCGTGAATCACACGATTGGACACGTCGTCTCCGACAGCTGGGAAGAGGATCTCGATCTGATTGCCGGCCCTCTCGAAGAAGACTCGTACGATACCATATTGACGCAGGCGGCAGCCAAGGGTGTTTCGTTCCAGTTTTCCACTGGGGACAGTGGAGACAATGGCCTGGGCACGCCTGTCGGAGCCGCGGGGGTGCCAGCAAATTCGCCTCACGCCACCGCCGTCGGCGGTACCAGTGTGCTGGCGAACGGCGGCACGTTCACGACTTTGGGATGGGGGGACGACTTTGTCGGACTTAACGCTAACGGGCCGCTGGATCCCCCGCAGACCGGCGGAACACTTGGGGGCTTTTTTCCCCTTGGGTTTTACGGCGGCGCAGGTGGTGGCGAGAGCGTCTTCTTTGCCAAGCCATCCTGGCAGAAGGCGCTTCCCGGGACGGGTCGTCAGACTCCTGACGTCTCCGCTCTCGCTGATCCTCAGACCGGCTTTCCTATTGTCGTGACCGAGGATGGAAACCAGTTCCTATTTGTCTATGGTGGAACCAGTCTCGCCTCCCCGATCTTCACAGCAATTTGGGCAATCGCCGATCAGAATGCCGGGCATCCCTTGGGACAGGCCGCTCCCGCGATCGCCGCTCTTAAGCCTGGTCAAATAGCCGATGTGCTGGCAGTCACCAGCCCGGGGAATGTCTATGGCAGCATTGTGGACGCCTCCGGTGCCACTTCCTACACTTCGGCCGCCATCTTCGACGGTCTGGTTGAGGGAGCCACGGCGTACACAACCGCAGTCTGGAACTTGGGGGGAGGCTATGATGTCGCCCTCTCCTTCGGCCTGGATACTTCACTGACCGTTACCAAAGGCTGGGACAACGTTACCGGCTACGGAACGCCCAATGGCCTTACCTTCCTCAACGCCGTCGCCGGCAAGTAGGGCAAAACCGAATAACCGAGGGGGCGGCCAGAGCAGAATTACAGTGAGTGTCATGTAACTGTACTTCTGTTTTGGCCCCCGCATTCCTCTCGTCTACCGCTTATCGTTTATTTGCTTATTCCGGCGGCATTCAGCACATCCATCCAGTCGGCCGCTGAATCGACCAGACAATCCGCCTCGGCGGCATCCAGCGAGTGCGGAGCCAGCCCAAATCGGCACCCCACTGCCCACGCGCCAGCGCTCCGCCCCGTCTGCACATCGATCTCAGAATCCCCAATCATCACCGTCTCAAACGGATCGACCCCCGCCTCGCGAATCAGCGCCTTCAGCCCCTCTGGATCAGGCTTCTTCGTCGCAAAACTGTTCCCGCCATATATCTGAAAGAAGTACGGCGATAATCCAAGCGCGTCGCAGATCGCCCGCGAAGGATTCACTGGCTTATTGGTCAGCACAGCCATCTTCCGCGCACCGCCATCGGAATCAAGCCGCAACGCTTCCAGCGATTCCATCACTCCCGGGTAGACATGCGTGAAGTCCAGCTTATGCACACGGTAGTAATCCAGAAAGTAGGTCAGCGCCGCGTCGACATAACTCTCGTCATCCGGATCACCCAGCGCCCGTCGCACCAACATCCCGGCGCCATCGCCGATATACGACGCGATCAGATCGTCATGCAACTCCGGCCTGCCCAGATAGTTGAGCATCGCATTCACTGAGTTCACCAGGTCCTGGCGCGAATCAATCAAGGTTCCATCAAGGTCGAAAACCAACAGACGCACAGCGTCAACCGGAATCAAATGAGGAGTGTAGGCCATATATTCGAGTGTAACGAATCTGCCCGCGCTGGCTTCACCGGCTTAAGCATACGAATAAAGCAGCGCCAGCAAGCCCACCAGGCTCACCAGCAAAATGCTGTGCTTCAGCGTGAACCGGAACAGCCTCGCCTGATCGGCGACCGTAATCCCCGTCGCCGCTGCAGCCACAGCAATCGTCTGCAGGCTGATCATCTTCCCCATCACTCCGCCTGCTGAATTAGCCGCTGCCATCAACACCGGATCCAGCCCCAGCCGTCCCGCCGTAACCACCTGCAAATTGCCAAACAGCGCATTCGACGAGGTGTCTGAGCCCGTAAGAAAAACCCCCAGCCACCCAAGCAGCGCGCTGCAAAAAGGAAAAGCGATTCCAGCGGCGGCAAACCCAAGTCCCAGCGTCGCCGTCGCGCCGCAATAGTTCATCACGAACGCAATCGCCAACACCAGCGCGACCGTAGCCGTGGGAAGCAGCAACTGCCGCGTCACTCCGAGCAAGAGATACATGAAACGTTGCAAGCTCAATCGCAAGCAAATTGCCGAAAGCAGAGTCGCGACCATGCATGAAGTCCCCGCAGCAGAAAACCAGTTCAGGTTAAACATCGCGTGATAGGGCGACGGCGCCGCAACGATTGGCGGCACCCGACGCACCATGTCGTGCAGCAGCGGCCACGGAACCGCCACGCTCACCGAATTCAGCAACGTCTGGATCGGCTTGTATCCCCAAAGCAACACACACGCAACTAAAAGCACATACGGCAACCACGCATAAGCAATCTGACCAAAGCTGTAAGGGCTGCCGTCGAGTTCAAACTGAGTGTGCTCACTTGAAGACGCGGCGACCGCGGCCTTATCCTTCGCGGGCCACCACCGGAACGACACCACCAGCACCGCCATCGCCGAGACAGCCGAGATAATGTCCGTCAACTGCGGGCCAATGAAGTTCGACACCATGAACTGCAACCCAGCAAACGTAGCGCCCGCCAGACTCACCGGCAGCCAAAGTTCGCTCGCCGAACCCAAACCCCACGTCGCCGCAATGATGTAAGCCGGCAAAATAAGCGATATCGGAGCGCACAAACGCCCCACCGCCCCGCTCAGTTTGTCGAGCGGCAGTCCCGTAGTTCCCGCCAACGTCACCAGTGGAATACCAATCGATCCAAAGGCCACCGGCGCAGTATTCGCCAGCAAACAAATCGCCGACGCCCGGAATGGCGAAAATCCCAAACCCGTCAGCATCGTCGCCGCAATGGCCACCGGAGTTCCAAACCCCGCCGCCCCCTCAAGAAACGCGCCAAAGGCGAAGCCAATCAATAAGGCCTGCCTTCGAGGATCGGCCGTCAACCTCGCGATCGAGTCTTTAATGATCTCGAACTTCCCCGTCACTTCAGTCACGCGAAAGAGTGCAATCGCCCAAAATACAATCCACGAGATCGGAAACAACCCAAACGCCGCACCATTTGCCGCCGCGCTAACCGCCGTGAGAGCCGGCATACGATAAACCGCAATCGCCAGCACGAACGTCACTCCCAATCCCCAAAGCCCGGCGATCCACGCAGCCTTGCGCATCACTCCCAGCAGCAGCAGCAAAGTAAAGATGGGCGCCGCCGCGATGAGCACAGAAATTCCCAAGCCGAGCCCAAATGGGAAATAAGACTGGTCCCAGATCATGGCTACGATTATCCACTGCCGCTCTCACCTCTCTCGAATGCCGCACCGCGATTTCACACTCTTCACGCTCGTCGCAAGCTATACTCAGCGACGGCTTGAGCATGCTGCCGCCGCCCAGCGGCAGAGAGACAAGGAGAAAACCAATGCCCCCAGGCGATCCCATCGGACTCTCACCCTACTTAGTCGTCAGCGACGCCGCAGCCGCGATCGAGTTTTACAAGCAGGCCTTTGGCGCCAAAGAAGTCGCCCGCCTCACCGCGCCCAACAGCACCAGGATCATGCACGCCCGGATGGATGTCTTCGGCAGCATCCTGATGCTCGCCGACGACTTTCCCGAGATGATGGGCAGCAAACCTCGCACGCCCCAGGCGCTCGGCGGCACGCCCGTCACTCTGCACCTCCGCCTCGAAGACGCCAAAGCAGTCTGGAACCAGGCCATCGCTGCGGGTGCGACCGTCGTCATGCCCCTCAAAGACCAGTTCTGGGGCGAGCGCTACGGCCAGTTCCTCGATCCCTTCGGCCACCAGTGGTCGGTCGGCCAGGTCCTCAAGAAGCTGAGCGAGGAAGAGATCAAATCGGCGATCAAGGTGCAGTTTCCCGCCGTCCAGGAACCCGCCTAATGGTCGAGTTCCCTCACCCGCAACCAGCCACCAACCCGCCGGCTTCTCGAATGCAAAGCCGGCGGACTCTCTCGCTGGCTCCAAGTCATTTCTCTCCAATCTGGGTCTATAGAATCAACTAGATCATTGCGCCCGGGAGAGAGACGCCAAAGATGCGCAAAATCACTGGAAGAAAGGCCGCGGCGGCAACGGTCGCGGTCTTACTAAGACTGCTCGCTGTTTCATCGTTCGCCCAATATTCCGCCCCGCAGGAGCCGGTCACACCGCCAGATCAAGCGCAACCGCAGGGCCAGACACAACCCCCAGATCAGACCCAACCGCCCCAGGCACAGCCATCAGACCCGCCCGCCCTTGTCGCTCGCATCGGCTACACCCAGGGCGACGTCTCCTTTATGGCCGCGGGATCCAGTGACTGGAGCGCCGGAGTCAACAACTATCCCATGATCAACGGTGACCGGCTCTTTTGCGACAAAAACGCCCAGGCCGAGATTGGCACTGGTAAAACCGATGTCCGCCTATGGCAGAACACCGACGTCACGCTCACCAACCTCAGCAATCAATTCGAACAGATCGGGCTCGGCAGCGGTTCGATCCGGGTCCGCGTCTACTCCATCAACTCCGGCGCAACCGTCGAGGTCGACACGCCCAACGGAGCAGCGGTCATCAACCAACCCGGCGACTATCGCTTTGACGTGCTAGGCGACGCCGGTTCCGACGCCATCGTCAACGCCGGCGCCGTGCAGATCACCGGCCCAAACGGCTTCAATCAGGAAGTCACCGGCGGACAAGCGGTCCAGATGACTGGAGCCAGCCCAATCCAGCTCACGTCCATCAGCCTGCCCACCTTCGACGCCCTCGATCAATGGAGCATCGACCGCGACCACGATGTCCTCAACTCGGAATCCGCACAATACGTGAACCCCGAAACCCCCGGCTCGTCCGACCTCGACGCCAACGGAACCTGGACGCCCACTCCCGACTACGGCCCCGTCTGGACTCCCACCACAGTCGCCGCCGGCTGGACCCCTTATAGCGTCGGATACTGGGCCTATGTTTCTCCATGGGGATACACCTGGGTAGACGCCGCGCCCTGGGGCTACGCGCCCTTTCACTACGGACGCTGGGTCTTCTACCGCGGCCGCTGGGGATGGGTTCCTGGACCACGTCCGATTGCGCCAGTCTACTCGCCCGCCCTCGTCGCCTGGGTCGGTGGCCCCCACATCACCGTCGGCTACGGCGTTGGAGTCGCCGCATGGTTTCCGCTCGGTGTCGGCGAACCCTACGTACCCTGGTACCACGCCAGCCTTTACTACACACGCCAGGTGAACGTCACCAACGTGAACATCGCCTACATCCACAACACTACCGTCGCGAACAACTACAGCAACTTCATTAGCAACACGCGCACGGTAAACAACGTCAACCAGCTCAACACCAGCAACATTCAGTACGCGAACCGCGCCCAAGTCACGGCAATTCCCGAGACCGCAATGACCGCCGGACGCCCAGTCGCGCAATCGGCAGTCCTGCTCACGCCCGCCACGCGGCAACAATTGGCGACAAGGCCCGTCCACTATGAGCCCTCTGCGGCCGCTCCGCGGCAATCTCTTCTCACTGCAAGAGCAAATGTGAATGCCCCTGTCGCCCGACCCACGCTGGTCACATCCCACAGCATAGCCCCCGCGACCCGCGCCGCGAATCCCGCACCCGCGCCACCGGACGAAGCCAGGATGGCAACCAACCTCACTCGATCCGAATACCAACCCCAGCCATACAACTCCGCGACCCACAACCACACCCAGCAATCAGCACCCAAGCCAAAAGCGCCACCGAAACCAAAGCCGCAAAAGGCGCCAAAACTACCCAAAGAAGAAAAGCAGAAGCGATAAACGGTCAGCTCTCAACAAAAAGGCCTCGCTTTGAGCGAGGCCTTTTCACGCAACAAATAAGGAACGTTACTTGATCCGAATGTCCCCCGAGCCAGTCTCAACCCGTACCGTCGGTCCACCACCATTGATGTCGCCCATGATGTGGTGCTTCTCCAGGCTGCCATGAGTCGAGATCGGAGGGTCGCTATGCACCGTCCCCGAACCCGTCGACGCATCCAGGCTGAAATGCGCATTGCCAACCCCAAGCGTGACGCTGCCCGAGCCGGTCTCGAGTTTCCAGTCCGATGTCGGCTGACCCTGAATCTCGATGTCTCCCGATCCCGTGCCTGCCTTCAGCCCGCCCACCACGCCATTGATGCGAATGGTCCCGCTTCCCGTCTGCGCCTTGGTCGAGCTCGGACTGTTCAAATCGGCCTTGATGTCGCCCGAACCCGTGTCGAGAGCCACAGCCCCGCCGATACCATGAGCGTCGATGCTGCCTGATCCTGTGCTCGCCTTCAGGCCTCCCGCGACCCCGCTGATCTGCAAATCTCCCGAGCCCGAACCGGCATTTACATTCGAGCCGCGCGGCGTCGTAATCTCATAGTCGATAGAGATATTGCGGAACCAGTCGTTGTTATCTGTCTTGCCGATATGCACATCGTTCCCGCTCTGCTGGATCGGAGGATTGTCGGCAATCTGCTTCACCCGATCGTCAGACGAGCCACCGAACCAGCCGTTGCTCGACTTTACATGCCCGACGATGTGGATCTGGTTGTCGGATCCTGGTGAAATGTGCACATATCCAGATCCGGTCGAAACAGAAAGATTGACGTTGCCGGAGACGGTCAGCGTGCGATTGAAAGTCGCCTCCGATGCTGAAGCGATGGACGGAGCCACCAGAAGACCGCTCAGAAGAAGAGCGGCACAGACGAACTTAGGTTTGTACATAACGGCGCTCCCTGGGGATTTCCCCCGCGAAGAATGATAGATGCTGCAGACAGATTACGGCTAGATCAGGCCCCACCGCTATGGATGAGATCAACCTACTGCGCCGCCAAAACAACCGTGTCGCCTTCTTTCAGGCCTGAAAGTATCTCGGTATTACTGCCATTGGCAATGCCTACCTTAACCGGAACGCTGCGCACTCCGTCCTTGGCCTTGGGATCGGGCACATTCACTGACGCATTCTTCTTGTTGTCATAGGTCAACGCCTGCTCGGGAACAGACAGGGCATTCTTGTGCTCGTCCACCAGTATCTCCGCATTCGCGGTCATATTCGCCTTGAGTTCCCCGCCTGAATTATCGATCGAAACCCTCACCTCAAATGTGGTGACATTGTCTTTTTCCACGCCTAACGGAGCGATCTTGGTCACCTTGCCATTGAAGACCCGATCGCGAAACGACTCCACCTTGATCCGTGCCGGCTGCCCGAGATAGACATTAGCAATGTCGGCCTCATCCGCCTTGCCTTGCACATAAACCTGCCGTGTATCGCCGATCGTCATCACCAGGGTCGCCGTCGAGCCCAGCACCAGGATCGAACTCACCGCGTCGCCTAGCTCCACGTCGCGTGAAAGGATCTCGCCATCCATCGGCGATACAAGCGTCGTATAACTAAGCTGTTCGTCCAGCTGGTTCAGCGTCGCCTTGCTTTGAGCGACCTGCGCCTCAGCCTGCTTCAGCTTTGCCTGATCGACCGAGATCGCGGCCCGCGCGGTGTCGCGCTTATTCAGGGCGGCAAGATAATTCCGGTTCGCATCGTCCAGGGCCTGTTGCGAAACCACGCCCTCTTTCTCCATCTGCAGATTGCGGTCGAGCGTGGTCTTGTACATAGGAAGATCCGGCGCTTCGGCATTCACTTTGTCCTGCGCAATATTCGCCTGAAAGGTGCCGACATTCGCAGTTGCGGCCTCAAGCTGTGCCTTCTGCGCGGCAACCTGTGCCAGAATCTCCTGCTGGTCCAGCTGCGCCAACACTTGGCCCTTTGTTACATGCTGGTTAATGTCGACGTAAAGCTTCTCGACGATGCCGCTCGCCTTGGACTTGAGCTCAACCTTGGTAATCGGTTGGATCTTTCCCGTAGCCACCACGCTCTTGGCAATATCGCCCCGCGTCACTTTAGCCAGTCGGCTAGGATCGATCTTCGTCCCGCTCCCGTGGGCCACAACCCCGACAGCCGAAACAATGACGACCAGCAGCGCAATCAGGCCGCCCCACAACCACCAATTCGTTTTCTTTCTGTGCAGCGCCACTGAACTCTCCGGGCTCTTCAAATCGGGTGAGGCTCACACTGCACCCTCTAGGTCTTAGGATACGCACACCCCGCCGCCGGAGTTCCCTCCCCACTGCCCGATTTAGTGAATTCTCAATCCGCACGCTCACCATCAATCCCAGCCGCTCATCAATTAACATCTTTATATGGCGAAAACCCGGCTTTTCGCGCTCTTCCCCACATCTCTCGTTCTCCACCGTCCAGGACGCCCCTAACCAATGACCGGCCTCCTCCTCTTTCGCGCCGTCTCGGTAGCGCTCCTCATCCTGGCCAACGGCTTCTTCGTCGCCGCCGAGTTCGCCCTCGTCAGCGTCCGGGAAACCCGCATAGAGCAGCTCATCGCTCAAAACGTCCTCGGAGCACGCGCCGTCCGCCGCCTCCAGGAGCACCTCGACGACTTCCTCCCCACCGTCCAGTTCGGAGTCACCCTCTGCAGCCTCGCCCTCGGCTGGATCGGCGAACCCGTCGTCGCAGGCCTCTTTAGAGGATGGCTCCAGGCCGTCCCCCACGCCGCTCTCTATTCCCACTTGATCGCGATCGTCTCAGTCGTGCTCGGCTTCGCCCTGATTACTTATCTCCACGTCCTGCTCGGCGAGCTCGTCCCCAAATCCCTCGCCCTCCGCAAAGCCGAACAGATCGCTATCGCCGTCGCCGGCCCGATGGAAGTCTTCATCTCCCTCACCCGCCCGGCCGTCCGCTTCATGAACCGCTCGGCCAGGCTCGTGCTCCAGCTCTTTCGCACGCCCATGTCGCAGGAAGGCACCGTCCATTCCCCCGAAGAGCTCAAGCTCATCGCCACCGCCGCTCGCCGCATGGGCATGCTCCCCGAATATCAGGAAGCCGTCATCCACCGCGCCGTCGAGCTCAACCAGATTCCCACCCGCGAGATCATGATCCCGCGCCAGCGCATCTTCTCGCTCCCCGCCGACATGCTCATCGAGGAAGCCAGCGCCCGCATCGTCGACGAGCAGCACTCCCGCGTCCCCGTCTACGACCCCGCCCGCGGCCCTGAGCAGATCATCGGCCTCGTCTACTCCAAAGACATCTCCCGCCTCATGCACTTCCGCCTCACCGCGCAGACCCGCTTCGCCGGCTCGCCCTTCACCGAACTCCGCCTGCAACAGGTGATGCGCGAGGTCCTCGTCGTCCCCGAAACCAAGCCCGTCCTCGACCTCCTCCAGGAGTTCCAGCAACGCCGCCGCCACCTCGCCATCGTCGTCGACGAATTCGGCACCACCGTCGGCCTCGTCACCGTCGAAGACGCCATCGAGCAAATCATCGGCGAGGTCGAAGACGAATTCGACGTCGCCGAAAAGGCCATCCTTCGCTCCGCCTCTGGCGGACTCATCCTCGACGGCAGCGTCAAGCTCCGCGACCTCGAAACCCAGATGCACTGGAAACTCCCCAAAGAAGGCGGCATCGAAACCCTCGCCGGCTTTCTCCTAACCCGCTTCGGCCGCATCCCCCGCGAAGGCGACACCACCGAGTTCGAAAACCGCCGCCTCACGGTCCTCGAAATGGCCGGCCGCCGCATCAGCAAAGTAATGATCGAAAAAATCGAAAAGATCGACCCCAACGACCTATCGCAAGCAGAGGACCGCACCGAAGGCGAAACCACCGCCCCCCCCAAACTCCTCCCCGAAAAGAAAGAAGTCGAAACATCAACTTAAGCGCCATCATTGAGCGCAACGCACGTATAGTGTCATCTTGAACGAAGCCGCAAAATCCGTGGCCCCCAGCGAGCGTGAATCGCTCGCTGAGGTGTAGAAGCGCGAGACGAAGGATCACCACAAACGCTCAATTCGGAGACTCCCGAACGACACGCCAGCGTCATCGAGAATGAATCTGTCATCCTGAGCGGAGCCGCGCAGCGGCTCAGTCGAAGAATCTGTGGTTTCACTCGTCCTCAACCAAAAAGTGCCTCATCTGAGCACGCGCCCGGCTCGCAGCCGCTGAGTATTAACCTCGAAGCCCCAGCCTCCTTCGGAGCAATCCCATCCCAAGCGAAGTCAGAATCAAAAAGATCCCGAGAATTGCCACGAGAGGCAAACGTGTCGCCGTCTTCGGCAGCTCTGCTGAAGCACTTGTGTGCGTTGCTTCAACCGAAGCGGTGCTGGTTGCTTCAGCCGACGCAGGAGTGGGAGCTCCCTTGGCGATCAACACGGGTGAACCAGCCTGCAAGGTTCCGCTTACCTGCTGATGCTGCGTCACGGTACTGAACGGTGCCTCCGTGACCCTCGTCGCGGTCACCATCATGCCCTTCTTCAGGCCCCAGGCATCCGTTTCCTTGCCGCCAACCATGAACTTCTGCCCATTGGGAATCTTGAATTGTTGATTCTCGTTATTCTCCAATGTGAGGATGACAGAGGCCGGTGGATTCACGTGCCAGACTTTGCCCGAAACCGTCTCCACGGTTGTGACCACCTGGGGCGTTGTTGTTCTTACTGTCGTGCGTTGCAGTTTCATGCCGGGCTGGAGCTCGCTGACGGCCACCTGCTTACCGTCCACGTCGACTCTGGCGCTCGGGGAGACGTTCGGAAAGTCGCGAAGGGTGCCGTCTGACATCTTGACGAAAAGATCGTTCCCTTCGACAGCTACAACCTCACCATTTTCGATCGTTACCTCCTTTGTCGCAGGACCCGATGTTGTGGTTGTTTGGGTTTGCACCTGTGCAAACGTCAGGGCCGCGAAATCGAGACATAATGTCGCGGTGATGAGTATCAGACTTTTCTTCAGCACGCTGCTTGGATTCATTGTTATTCTCCGGTTTTGAAATAGGTGAATAGTTTGGTTCAACGCCTTTCATCGAGACTGAAGCTAGTAAGACCCTTCGCCTTCTTCGATCTTCGCCTCGACACCCTGCTGCCCAGTACTCTCCAGTCGGTTCATATCGGCGGCCGTCGCATGCACTATGTATCGCAAGGGCGCGCTGCCTACGAAGTAAAACGGATAACAAGTCACCAACGTGAGAGAAGGTTTATCGCCTGCATTAAGAACCGAGACGTCAGTAGGTGGAACTATCTGGATTCCATCGACCAGATAACGCGAGGTGCCCCCTCGCGAATGCAGCTCAATTGCGTCCCCGACGTGAATGTCCTTGAGACCGCGGAAGAATCCGTCCCGATGTCCGGCAACGCCTATGTTTCCTGATCCACCGAGGGGCGCAGTGCCGAGAATGTGCCCAACCGCCCGATCCAGCGTGAGATCATCCGTTCCCTCCAAAACCGGCACAGACAATTGAAGTGAGGGAATCTCGAGAACTCCCAACGGCGGCGGGATGTTGGCAAGCAGACTCGCTTGATACCCCTTGATGCGCTTTTCCGACCAAAGTCGAAAGTCTGGTAGGCCGCCCTGCGACTCCGACTGCCCTGCGACCAAGCTTCGTGCAGAGACTTGCGAAGCCCAGAAACTCTGCGCAATCGCACGAGAGTAAATTGCGCTGTATGCCCGATTACCTACATATATGAGGGCCAGAAACAGGCCACACCACATCAGCAGGCATTCAAGTCTGCCGAACCATCGCAGTCCGTTCCTATCCAGCGGCCGACTTACCCCATTGGACACGCTCGCTTGCTATTCTCGGTCAATTGTGGACATCAGTTCTCAGGGCGACAACTGGGAAAATCCCTAGTCTTTTAGATAACTGGGCGGCCACCCTTGGCCCCACCACAACCGGACGGGGTAGGATGGTCGAAGGGGAGCATTGGCAGGACGCAATCGAAAACGCTTCAACCGCACCATGCCAAACGCCGAGAAGAAGGGGCGTTCAACCCCCAAAGGCATAATCTAAGCTGAATGAAAGGCGCCAACCTCCGCCCCCTCCTAACCCGCCTCGCCTACACCATCCCCGTAATCTGGCTCGTCGTCTCCCTCGTCTTCCTCCTCATCCACCTCGTCCCCGGAGACCCCGTCCAGCAAATGCTCGGCGAAGGAGCAGCCCCCGGAGACATCGCCGCCCTCCGCCACTCCTACGGCCTCGACGTCCCCCTCGGCCAGCAATACCTCCACTACTGGCGCGGAGTCCTCCGCCTCGACTTCGGCCACTCCATCCGCCTCAACGACACCGTCGCCCACCTCGTCACCACCCGCTACCCCTACACCCTCGAGCTCACCATCGCCGCGCTCATCGTCGCCCTGCTCGCCGCCGTCCCCGCCGGAGTCACCGCCGCCCTCCATCGTGGCCAGTGGCAAGACAAAGTCCTCGGCTTCGTCAGCCTGCTCGGACTCTCCTTCCCCGCCCTCGCCCTCGGCCCTATCATGCAGCTTCTCGTCTCGATCAAGTTAGGATGGCTCCCCGTCTCCGGCGCCGACGGCTCCGGCTACTCAGCCCCCGCCCACCTCGTCCTCCCCGCCATCACCCTCGGCGGAGCACTCGCCGCCATCCTCACCCGCATGGTCCGCACCGCCATGCTCGAAGAGCTCGGTCAGGACTACATCCGCACCGCCCGCGCCAAAGGCCTGCCCGAACGCACCGTCGTCTACAAACATGCCCTCCGCAACGCCATCATCCCCGTCCTCACCCTCGTCGGCCTCCAGTTCGGAGCCCTCCTCGCCGGAGCCATCGTCACCGAAACCATCTTCAGCTGGCCCGGAATCGGCCGCCTCACCGTCTCCGCCATCTCCAACCGCGACTACGCATTAGTCCAGGGATGCATCCTCGCCGTCGGCCTAACCTATGTGATGGTCAACCTACTAACCGACATCCTCTACACCGTCGCCAACCCGAGAATTCGAGCCTGAGTCCGGTCGAATTCTTCCTCCAAGCGTGGTTTTCGGGACCGATCCTCTGAATGACGATCAAGCCGAGCTCAATGAATGACTCGGCCGGATATGGCCATTAGACGGGGATCAGGTCACTTGTCCGATATGCCGATTATGAAGCTGAGTAACGGGAAGGCTACCAAAAATAATGTTTACCCTCCCAGCGATCATCAGATAGATTTGAACCCAACTTTACATTCGAACCATGGGGGAGCCACCGCCTATGAGAAGCGCGCTGTACTACCCTCACACCGAGATCCGATCTGAAGCACTACTTAAGTCTGCGCTTCTACTGTGGGATAAGGTTTACACGATCGCACCGAACCCTGGCTATCAACCGTATTATGAATCAAGGTTATTTCAGGAGGCTTACACCCTAATCGGAAAAACCCACGAAATAGGTGATGACGAAAAGGCACTAGCGCACTCAATTATCGAAGACTTTGCGACCCGACCTCTACCACACGCATTTTCGTTTGAGAGTTCTCGCGAGGGGGCGCCAATATATGAGTTGTACCCAGAGAAATTCTTTCCGGAAACCTGGCAACTCTTGCAAGAAGCGGGTCTTTCAGGTCAACGCCTAACAAATGATGACTTCCCGACTGCTGAGCCCACCGGACTCAGCCTCATGTCGATATTGGCGGATTGTTGCGCGGGAACAAGCCTCGCCAGAGTGACAGATCGAGGAGAGGCATATGCATCTCTATCTGGACTCTTTATAGTAAGTACGCGGGATGGTCCATGGGAGTCTGATGACCCATGGATTTCAAACCCCGATGAACAAGTCGAAAAGCTCGTTCCGATAGCTTTGAAGGTATTAGATTTAGAAAATATCTCACTCGAAAGCCTCATCGATTTGCGAAAGCGAGAGGAAACCTCCGGCGCAGGTTCTTCAATCACTCGACTGCGTCACAATTTCGTAGACCATCTTAAAAAACAGGCAGAGTTATTCCGTTCCGCTCGCACAAATCAAGATGTGGTTCAGATGCAGCACGAATTTGAAGATGATCTTCGACAGGACTACGTTGATCTTAAGGAGGCCCTGCGAGGGGGTATAGTCGACGCGTTATTAACAAAAGAGGTGATCGCAACGGTAATCGCGAGTGCAACCACCCTCGCGCCGACCGTGCACGGAGTATTTGCTGCTGCAGGTGGCTTCTTCGCCCTGGGCGGATTGGCGGCAACAGGAAGCAAACTATTTAGGTCCAGAAAGAAATTGATGCTCGAGCATCCGAGCGCGTATCTCTACGAAGTACGCGGCGTCAGGTGATAGTTGAAAATTGAGAGCGGGTGGCCCACTTCTGATTTCCCTCACTTCCAAAAGCCGCGAAAAGGGTGCCCATATCTGAGCGCGCACTTTGCGCCAGATGCGGGAGGGATCAAATTCCTCGTTCTCACTTTTCCAAAAATCGCCGAAGGCGGACCGGTCTTCTCGGCGGCCAATAGGCCGCCGAGGAGACGATCGAGCATGCATCGAGAAAGGCCTGACTTAGGGGCGAGTGACCCATTCGATCCGAGTTTCCGGGTAAAATCTGGAAAATGACGAATCTCCCCTTACAGCCATTTTCCGCAAGAAATCGTCGCGAAAGAATATGGATAGAGGAAGACTTCCCGTCATCTGCACGTACCGGACTTTTGCACTTGTTAGGTGATGCGGTGGACCAGAGCTACGTTTCGGATTGGCCTGCAATCGCAAAAGAGATACGAAGAATTGCTAGAGCTGATCACCGAAAGTACGACCCCGCTTCCATTCAAAGTATCCGTGAGGCCCGGGGCGATGTGGAGAGATATTTAGCCGAACTCACCTGGGACCGATGCTACGACTCTTGTGAACGTATCCATAGTCGCCTCGCAGAGGACGCTATCGGCGGACTCAATGGCGACGAAGTTATAACCACAAGAGCACAGGCGCAATTATTTTTTGCAGAAGAGATACAGCGTCTGTTTGACGAAGAAGGTGTTGGCTACGAATTTAGGGATGGTTTCGTGCAGAGGCGAGGGAAACGCCATACTGTAGACCAAATCGGCAAGGCGGAGAAAGCGCTGGCTGATCTGAGGTTGGAGGCAGCCCGAAGACACTTTTCAAAGGCTCTTCGCCATTTCCGCGACCGAGAAAGACCAGACCTTGAGAATGCGGTTAAGGAAGCTGTTTGTGCTGTAGAAGCCGCCGCGAAAGAGCTATTCCCTGAAGCGAAGGCTAATACCCTTGGAGACTTCGTCGGCTGGGCGACCAGCAAAGAACATCATCTGCTTCCGAAATCGATCGGGAACACATTGACTGGTTTATATGCATTTCGCAACAGCGGCGAAGGGGTGTCCCACGGTGGAACGACCGGTGGCACAGTTACATCGGAACTGTGTGAGTATGTTCTCGGCGTAGCGGCGTCACAAGTTTTATTACTGGCCGATATAGCTAAGGATGATGGAGAACCCCCGTTCTAGAACTGGACGGGTGCCCCCCTCTAGTTTTCCTCACTTCCAGAGGCCGCGAAAAGGGGTGCCCAATATCTGAGCGGGTGTAAACCCGTCAGATGTGGGAGGATCAAATCCCTTGTCCTCAATTCCTAACTCGCCAAAGGCGATCCGGGCAAGGACTTGAAGGGGCACGGCTTCAGCCGCGCAGGGCCGGATCGGACTCAACCTCAGCCGTCCCCACTCAAGACGCCCTCAATCCCAGGCTACAAGCCGTCCTGGACCGGATCACCAATCCATCCTTGGGGCGAGAGCGGCCTCCATAGCAGGTCTGGTACGCTAGGATCGCGTCGCAAGCGAACTTAATTGAGGGTGAACAATGCGTATTCGTGCTCTGGTACTTGCAGGTGCTCTTTTGGTGAGTGGTGGTGTGCAGATGCGGACGCAGATGAGTGGCCCCCCGCCGTCGCCGCCGATTGGTACGAAGGAAGACCCCGCGAATGCGGTAGACGGATTGCTCGCCCTGATGGAGATGCAGGTAGTGGGCGCGGCGAAGGCCATGCCGGCCGACAAGTACAGTTTCGCGCCGGCGCAAGCCATCTTTGCTCCGAGCCAGAAGACGGAATTCGATACCGTGCGCACCTTCGTCGGACAGGTGACGCACCTGGCTCAGGCGAACTATTTCTTTTTCGGCTGGAGCGGCATCAAGCCCGACCGCGACGTGAAGGCAATCGGCTCCATTACGACGAAGGACGAAGCGGTGGCCGCGCTCCAGGCATCGTTCGCCTACGCGCACAAGGCCATCGCGACAATCACAACCGAAAATGCGTTTGTTGCCATCAAGCCGATCGACGGGTACAGCACTCGAGCTACGATTGCCGCTTTCGCGGTGGCCCACGGGAATGATCACTACGGCCAAATGGTGGAGTACCTGCGGATGAACGGTATTGTGCCGCCAGCGAGCGCCAAGTAGTAGCGCGGCTTCGTCTGCCTTCAGGCCGCCGGGATTTCGTCCGCAGGTACAGAAGGGCTTGAGCCCTGGACTCTCTCATAAGTCCAGGGCTCAACCGATGTTCATAGTGCTAACCTCCACCAAACCCCACCCGGAGCCTCACAATAAAACCCATAAGTCGGAGGGACGGGTGGCTGTAGATGATCAAGAGGTTGTACCGATTTCGGATCGGCTGATGGGCGGCTTGTAGTTGAGGCTACCATGGGGTCTTTGGTGGTTGTAGTAGTCAGTCCAGGGTTGCAGGTGTTGGTCTCGTTGCTCCGACTCGGTCCAGTGTTTGGCGTAGGCCCACTCGCGCAGGGCAGTCTGGATGAATCTTTCCGCGTTGCCGTTGGTTCTGGGTGTATAGGGTCGAGTACGGCGATGTTTGAGCTGCATCTGCTGGCAGGCCATGCGGAACTTGCCGGAGCGGTAGCTGGAGCCGTTGTCGGTGAGCAGGGCGCGCACCCCGATGCCGTGGCGGGCAAAGAAGTCCACCGCCGAGTGCAGGAAGCCGATGGTGGTCTCCGCCTTCTGATCGGGCAGCATCTGGGTAAAGGCCATGCGCGAGTGATCGTCGACGGCCACATGCAGGGCGAGAAAGCCGGGATGCTTGCTCTTGCCGCGCAGCCGCCCATCGCCGCGCCGGCTGACCTCGGAGAAGCGCGTCATGCCCTTGATATCGAGATGCACCAGGTCGCCGGGGGCAGGATGCTCGTAGCGCTGGATGGGCGGCGGCGGATTCAGGTCGCGCCATCGGCTCAGCCGCGCGCGACGCAGAATGCGGCTCACCGAAGCCGGGCTTAGCCCGGTGCGCCGCGCGATCTCGTAGCCAGGCATGTGGCTGCAGCGAAGAACAACGCCCTCTTCCACTAAAGAAGAACTTGTCTGCCGCGGGACAAAAGCGCGGACGCGAACTGCGGTCGGCAACGCCGGCTGCGCCGAACTGCCGATAACGCCCAATCCATTTGGCTACGGTCTTGGCACTCACGCGGAAGGCGGCTGCAGCCGCCTTCCGCGTAGCCCCTTGCTCAAAAACAAATCTGGCTAACGACTCTCGACTGCGAAAGCTAAGTCGGGCATTCTTATGAATGTCCATTCGATCCCTCCGAATACCACTGGTTGCTCGTCACAACCAGCTTCTCCGGTTCAAATCGAATGGACAACCTCTTGAAACATCACAGGTGCCCCATTCAAGCCTTCCGTCGGCTTGAGTGAATGTCTCGCCTAGTCTCTAGTCCCTAGTCCCTAGTACTGGTCCCTAGTTTCTAGTCCCTAGTTTCTAGTCCCTAGTTTCTAGTCCCTAGTTTCTAGTCCCTAGTTTCTAGTCCCTAGTTTCTAGTCCCTGGAACTCCCAGCTCCGCAATCAGCTCCTGAATCAACCGCGCACACCGTGCGGACACATTCACAAATTCCAGTCCCACGCACTGCGCAATCCGGTTCGACCGCACCCCCGCCGCCACGCGGAAATGGACGCGGTTCACCACCAGCGTCACCTCCACCCGGGTGCCCCGCTCTAGCGTGAACATCACCTTGGTAGCGATGCAGCATCCCGTCGCGCTCAGGTCGCGAACCTCGCCGGAGAAGCACAGCGCGCCGCCCAGCACGATCACCTCTGCCGCGCCCTCACAGGGAAAACGCTCCACCTTGCGCCGGTCATCCGCCGATTGAGATGCTTTCTCACTCTCCGCGCCAGCCCGCCCGATCACCGCCCGCCCGATCGCAGCCTCTGTCTTCACCTCGCCCGCCTCCATCCGGAAGCGGCAACGCCAGCCAACCCGGCAAGCATCGACACACCCCGATGCTCCTCATATCGGCGAAGCCCTTCGCAGAGTGAGCCTCAGACGCCGCGCCGGCCCACGAATCCCATATCAGGACGAACCCCCGCGCCCATCCAGCACCTCGGAAAAATGCTCGACCCACTGCTTCTGCAGCCAAGTGTCCGGAACCGTCATCCCCCGAGCAGCGCTCAACCGCGCAAACGCCTCGTCTGCGCTCAATCCCTCCGCGCAAAGCACCCCAGCCATCAGCATGCACGATCGCCCAATTCCCGCGAAGCAATGCGCTCCAACTCCCTTCCCCGCGCGAAGCTCGCGCTGCAGCTCCTCAACGACCGCGCGATACTCCTCCATCGACTCCGGAATCGAATGGTCCGTCACCGGAAACGACCGAAACCCGATCCCGACCTCAAGGCAGAGCCTCGCCTCGTCCTCCAGCCGCAGCACCCGAATCTCCTCCGCACCTAGCAGCGAAACCAGGCTCTCGATTCCCTGCACCCGCAGGTCGCAGATCGCTTCCCCAAGATGTCGCCCGCCCTCCGGACAAGGCACCACCGCCATCCGCGGCGGGCCGCCGTCTGCCGCCTCCGCCAACCCGTCGGTATCGATCCAATAGGGTACAGCCACGGATTCCGCCATCTCGCAATAACTCCGAGTCGATTTTACGCAGGCTTCGCCATCCATGCGCCTATGAAAAATGGAATGCCGACTATGATCTTCGGTACCCGGTCTTCACGCCGCAATCGACAATTCTCCATTCATAGATGCACGGCTTCGGGAAATGCCGATATCTGCCCCAAAATGAGAGCTATACTCAGCAAAGAAGGCTCCGCGCAGCCTCCCGAAAGCATGGCAGCCAAGTTGCAGTATCGGTGAGGTCGCTCAAGCGTCCAGCGCATATGGGGAAGTCCTTTCAAACTCGTGTCTCGGTTGTTTTGCTGGCCTTTTTCACCTTGGCCGCAATTGTTTTTGCCGGGATCAATCTCTCGCAGGAGACAAAAGAGCAAACCCCGATCGATGGAGTGACGTGGTTTGAGGCCGATGGAGGCCTGCGCGCACATCGGGTGCTGCAGGGGGGCCCCGGCCAGCGCGCCGGCATCGCAGTCGGCGATCTTCTCGTGGAGGTCAACGGCCATCCCACCCCACATGTAGCCAGCCTCAACCGCGAGATGTTTCACACCAAGCCGTACGGGACGGCCACCTATACCATTGACCGGCGTGGGTATCGGGTTGACTACTCGGTCATCCTCGATGCCGCCGACCTAAGTCTGAACCAGGGTTTCCGGCTCATCGCGCTGGTCTATCTCGGGATCGGCCTCTACGTCCTATTCAGGCGATGGACCGCGCCCCGCTCCACTCACTTCTACTTATTTTGTCTGGCGTCGTTCGTCCTGTACTCCTTCAAGTACACCGACCGCTTCACGGACTTCGACTGGGTGATCTATTGGGGCAATGTCGCGGCCACCGCTTTGCAGCCCGCGCTCTTTCTCCACTTCGCGCTCGCCTTCCCGCTGCAATCGACCGAAGACCGCCGCATCGTCGGCATTCGCCGCTGGCTGATCGCCCTCACTTATCTGCCCGCCGTTGTCATCGTCGGACTCCGCGTCGTGGCGATCAACTTCTGGTCGGCGACCGCGCTGCTTGATGATCGGCTCAATAAGTTTGCCTACGCTTACCTCGCTACCTGCTGGGTGCTAGCGAGCGTCGTTTTCTATATCAGTTACCTGCGGACCAACCTGCCGCTTCGCCGCCAGCAGCTCAAGTGGCTCACCCGCGGCACGATCCTGGCAATTGCGCCGTTCACCCTCCTATATATAGTCCCGTATCTCGCCGATGTGCCGGTTCCTGGCATTTTTGAGAAGCTCGCCGGTATCTCTCTGGTGATTTTGCCGCTCACCTTCAGCTGGGCCATCATTCGCTACCGGTTGATGGACGTCGACCTTATCTTCAAGCGCGGCGTCACTTACACGCTGGCGACTGCGACCGTCGTCGGGCTGTATTTCTTGTTGATCTCGATCGCCGGGGACATCGTGCAGAAGCGTCTGCCAGCCTTCGGTTCCGGCGGATTCATCACCGCGATCATCCTTGCCGCGCTCCTCTTCGACCCGCTCAAGCGCACCATTCAGGAACGCGTCGACAAGCTCTTCGACCGCAAGCGCTATGACTACCGGCAGACGTTAATCGAGTTCGGCCGCGGACTCAGCTCGCAAACCGATCTCGACGCCTTGCTCACCGCCATCGTCAACCGCCTCTCGCAGACCCTGTCGGTCGCCCAAGTCGCGGTCTTCCTTGCGGACGATCACGGCGGCTACACGCTGGCCGCCGCCTACGGCTTGTCCCAGTCCCTCCATATCAATGGGAGGAAAAATGGCCACGCCTTCACCGGCGCCCACGATCTCGGAGGCCCTGGCCTTGGCTTGCTCGACCTGGGTTTTCTCGATTTCGATCAGCCTGGGGCCGGATCGCACATTTTCCTCGAAAATACCCAGCATGCGATGCACCTGCCCGAGGACCAGCAGCGCACTGTCGCCGCGCTCGACCTGAACTACTACCTCCCCTGCCGCCTGCAACAACGCACGATCGCGGTGGTCGGGCTGGGCCGCACCACCGACGCCGACTTCTTATCAAGCGAAGATGTGGAGCTTCTCGAGTCGCTCGCAAGCTATATCGGCATCGCGCTGCAAAACGCACGCCTCTATGCGAGCCTGCAGCAGAAAGCCTCGGAGTACGAGCGCCTCAAGGAATTCAACGAGAACATCGTCGAGTCGATCAACGTCGGCATCCTCGCCGTAGATCTCGAAGAGCGCATCGAAAGCTGGAACGCGCAAATGGAAGTGCTCTACGCGCTGCCACGCGCCGAGGCCCTCGGGCGCAAGCTGAGCGAGGTCTTCCCTTCTTCCTTCGTCGATGAATTCCATCGTTCTAAAGAGGACCAGGGCGTACACAACCTCTACAAGTTTCGTATCGAAACCCGCGCCGGCGAGCAGCGCACCGCCAACATTGCGATCGCTCCGCTGGTCTCTCGCGATTTCGCCACGGTCGGGCGCATCGTGCTGGTCGACGACATCACTGACCGCGTCGAACTTGAAACGCAGCTAACCCAGGCCGAAAAGCTCTCTTCGATCGGCTTGCTTGCTGCCGGTGTCGCGCACGAGGTCAATACTCCGCTCGCTGTCATCTCTTCTTATGCGCAGATGCTCGCCAAACAGGTGCGCGGCGACGAACGAGTCGGCCCGCTGCTCGACAAAATCACCCAGCAGACCTTCCGCGCCTCAGAGATCGTTAACGGCCTGCTCAACTTCTCCCGCACCAGCGGCACGGCCTTCACGGAGATCGACGTCAACACCGTCATTCGAGACACGCTTAACCTGCTCGAGCACCAGCTCAAGACTGCAAACGTCAAACTGGAGTCGGCGCTCGACCCATCGCTCCCGCACATCCTCGGCAACCCCGGGAAACTACAGCAGGTCTTCCTGAATCTATTTCTGAATGCCAAGGACGCCATGGCCGGAGGAGGCACGCTGCGCGTAACGACCGAGGTCAACGGCCACGTCGGCGTCTCCATCTCCGACACCGGCTCTGGCATCGCCCCCGAACATGTGAAGCGTATCTACGACCCGTTCTTCACCACCAAGAGCGCGCCCCGCGAAGGGCAGCGACGCGGTACAGGACTGGGCCTCGCGGTGACCTACGGCATCATTCAAGAGCACGCCGGCAAGATCGAAGTCGAAAGTCAAACCGGCGCGGGTACCACATTCTACCTGGAATTTCCCTTGGTAAGGAAAACCGTAAATGTCTGAAGCCACCCTGACTTTACCGCCCGAGTCACCCGCAGCGACCACCGAAAACGCCTACCGCATCCTCATCATCGACGATGAAGCCGGCATTCGCGAATCGCTCGAGGTCCTGCTCTCGCTCGAGGGCTACACCATCGATACCGCTCCAGACGGCGAGGCCGGCCTCAATGCCCTCGGACAGCGCTCCTACGATCTGGTGCTCCTCGATCTTGCGTTGCCCGGAATGAACGGTATCGAGGTCCTCGGGCAGATTCGCGAACGTTACCCCGATCTGCCGGTCATCATGATCACCGCTTACGGAACGGTCAACAACGTCGTCGACGCCATCCGCGCGGGTGCGCAAAACTTCGTCCAGAAGCCGTGGGACAACGAGAAGCTCCTTGCTGACATTCGCGCCTCGATCGCACGCTACCGCGCCGAGGAAGAAAACATCCAGCTCAAGCGCGCTCTCAAGCAGCGCTACAACTTCGAAAACATCGTCGGCAAAAGCGAATCCATGCGGACGATCTTCGATCTCGTTGCTCAGGTTGCGCCCAGCCGCTCGACCATCCTCATTCTCGGCGAGAGCGGCACCGGCAAAGAGCTGATCGCCAAGGCGATCCACGCGAACTCGCCGCGTCGCGACAAGAACTTCGTCCCGGTGAACACCGGCTCCATGCCCGTCGACTTGCTCGAGTCGACCCTCTTCGGCCACGTCAAAGGCGCCTTCACCTCGGCTATCGCCGCCAAGAAAGGCTACTTCGAAATCGCCAACGGAGGCACGCTCTTCCTCGACGAAATCGGCAACATGAGCATGGATACGCAGGCCAAAATCCTCCGCGTCATCCAGGACAAGCGCTTCATGCATCTCGGCGGTGTCCACGAGATCCAGGTCGACGTCCGCATCATCGCCGCCACCAACGTCGATCTGCGCCAGGCAGTGCGCGAAGGTCGCTTCCGCGAAGACCTCTATTACCGCCTCAACGTCATCTCGATTGACTTGCCGCCGCTCCGCGCGCGCCGCGAAGACATTCCGCTCCTCGCCGCCCACTTCCTCAAGCGCTTCTCCGAGGAGAACGATCTCGCGCTACGCACCCTCGCGCCCGACGCCATCCGCGCTCTCATGGATTACGACTGGCCGGGCAACGTCCGCGAGCTCGAAAATGTCATCGAGCGCGGAGTCGTGCTCTCTTCCAGCGCGCTCATCAGCTCCGACCTGCTGCCCGGTCATCTCACCGGCCGCAGTTACTCCTCCAGCCTGCTCGAGCAGAACGGCGACGCCTCGCTCTTCGACATCCTCGAAGACATCGAGCGCCGCATCATCATCGACAAGCTCGAACGCTGCCACTGGAACCAGACCGACACCGCCGAGCAGTTCCGCATCCCCCTCTCCACCCTCAACCAGAAGATCAAGCGCCTCAACATCGAGATCAAGAAGCGCGTTAAAGACTGAGCAGGGCGACAAGGCTGGCAGTCGGAACTGCGGCCCGTCGCCTGCGTACATCCGACCTCGCCGGGAGGGTTGCTCGGCTAGCGAACCACACCGGGAATCCGCGAAATTCTCAAGTCTTTTGCAGATGTCCGTTGACGCAGCTATAAAAACAGGCCCAGAATTGCGTTCATGTAATTGACAAGGGCGTGACCCATGAAGTACTCGCCTTCTCTGCCCGCCTCCCCGACTTCCCGCCGATCAGCCCTCCTCTCACCGTGGATCACGTTGATGATCACCATACTCTTCTGTATGCCAACAGCGCTTACCGCGCAGAGCGTGACCTTTGCCGGGACGCAGACGACGCTGCCGACAAGCGGCCTGGGCGCTCCCTTCGGAGTTGCCGTGGATAACGCAGGCGACGTATTCATCGCCGATCCGGACTATGCCCGCGTGGTTGAATTGCCTCGAACGGCCACAGGTTATGGACCCCAGACGCCCGTGCCGTTCAGCAACCTGAGTATTCCTGTGGGAATTACCGTTGACGGCGCGGGAGATATATTCATCACCAACGAAACCCCGACTGCCGTGGATATTGTGGTGGAATTACCGCGGACGGCGACAGGCTATGGCCCGCAAATGAATTTGCTGACGAGCGGTTTGGTTAATCCGCTTGGGATTGCCGTGGACAGCGCAGGAGATTTGTTCGTTGCCGACGGCGAGAACAACCTCGGGCCGGGCGGGGGGGGACCACGTGTTGGAATTGCCTAAGACGGCTACAGGCTATGGGCCGCCAGCCTCCGTGCTCTCCATATTTTTCCCGACAAGGGTTGCAGTAGACAGCGACGGGGACGTCTTCGTCGCCAACGGCGGTGTGACGAAACTGCCTAAGACGGCGACCGGTTACGGGCCGCCGACGGGAGTGCCGGCCGACTTGGGTGATGCGGAGGGAGTTGCTGTGGACGGCGGCGGAGATGTATTTATTACCGACGTTCAAAATAACCTTGTGTTGGAAGTGCCCCAGACGCCGACCGGCTATGGCCCGCAGATAACCCTGCCAGCCAGCGGTTTAGATTACCCCTTCGCAGTTGCCGTGGACGGGTCAGAGAATGTGTTCATCGCCGACCAGGTTAACGCTCGCGTAGTGGAGTTGCAGACGGTTTCGGTCAACTTTGAGAGCGTCAATGTTTGCGCATCGGGCGAGACGATTCCTGCGCCATGTAACGAAACTCTGACCCTCAACTACAACGTCGCGGCGAGCGGAACGTTAGGCACTCCAAAGGTGCTTACTGGCGGAGCGCCGAACCTCGACTTCACCCTGGCCAGCGGGAGCACCTGCACCGGCGCGTTTTCGGCGGGCGCAACCTGCGTGGTGAATGTGACCTTCGCGCCTCTGGCCGGAGGTATACGGAACGGCTCCGTTGAGATAACCGATGGTAGTGGGAACGTGCTCGCCACAACGCCGATTTACGGCTTTGGGCAGGTGGTGCCAACTATCGACTTCAGCCAGGGGTTTGGCCAGGCTCAGGGAGAGCTGCAGCTCAACGGCAGCGCCTCGCTTGCCGGGACGGCCCTTGAATTGACCAACGGAGGATTGCATGAGGCAAACAGTGCTTTCTATCCGTCGCCGGTCAACGTCCAGTCGTTTACCACCGACTTCACCTTCCAGCTCACCAATCCAGCCGCAGATGGCTTCACGTTTACGATCCAGAACGTTGGCCCCGGCGCGCTCGGCGCGGACGGCGGTTCGCTGGGATATGCGGGCATCGGCCAGAGCGTGGCGATCAAGTTCGACCTCTTCCAAAATGCCGGAGACCCCTCGAATAGTTCGACCGGCCTGTTCGTCGATGGCGCCCACCCCATTGGACCAGCCTCGATCGATCTGACCAGCAGCGGCATCAACCTGCACAGCGGCGATCCGATCGACGCCCATATCACCTATGACGGGACGACCCTCAACCTTACTCTTACAGACACGGTGACCTGGAAGAGCTGGTCGCACCCGTTCGCGATCAACATTCCGGCAACTGTCGGCGGGGATACCGCGTACGTCGGCTTCACCGGCGCCACTGGCGCATTCGCTTCCACCCAACAAATTCTCACCTGGAGCTATCAAGTCGGGCAACCGCTTTACTACCCAAAGGGTTTCTCTTCCGCGAGCAGCCTGTCCATGAACGGCAGCGCCTCGCTTGCCGGAGCCTCTCTGCAACTGACCAACGGCGGATTCCAAGAGACCGGCAGCGCTTTTTATGCCACGCCGGTCAATATCCAGTCCTTCGCCACCGACTTCCACTTCAAGCTCACCGATGCCGCCGCCGACGGCTTCACCTTTACGATTCAGAATGTTGGCCCCAACGCACTCGGCTCCGACGGCGGTTCGCTCGGATATGCGGGCATCGGCAATAGTGTTGCGGTCAAGTTCGACCTCTTCCAAAATGCCGGGGACCCGTCGAATGACTCGACCGGCATTTTTGTCGATGGGGCCGGTCCGATCGGGCCGACTTCCATCGACCTGACCGGCACAGGCATCAACCTGCACAGCGGCGATAAGATGGACGCCAACCTCACCTATGACGGGGCCACTCTCACCCTCACCATCACTGACCTTGTCACCCAGACAACATGGTCGCACCCCTTCACGATCAACATTCCGGGAACGGTCGGCGGCAACACGGCCTACGTCGGCTTCACCGGCGCCACCGGCGGCTTGACCTCGAAACAGCAGATCCGCAATTGGACCTTTGAGTAAGCTGGAAATAACCGCAGCGGCCGGCGCAAGTTCCCCACGCCGGCCGGTATCAGGATGGCTTCAACGGGCAAAGCGGTCTTTTATTAACTCCCTCAGTTCCAAAGTCCCGTTTGAACAAATACCTTGACAACGGCTTGACCCAATGTAAGACTTGCCGCGTTCGAAAAGGCCGAGGTTAAGGATTGGCCTGAGTACGAATGATTATCTCCCCAGTAATAGTCGTAGCCCTTGTCTGATAACTATCTTGCAGTGAACCGACCGGTGAAAACCGCGTATCGCAGTGAATCCGACTACATACGCTTGGCGCGTATGTGTTTGTGCCAAGCGGGAGCCTGAGCAGAAGGAATGGGACAATACATGCATACATCGATAATGGTCTTGCGCGGTAACCGAGTCATCCTCGCCAAACTTGCCCTGGGCGTGCTTGCATTTGTCGTGATGGCCGGACTGCCCTCTCAAGGGCTGACCCAAACCGTGACTCTTACGCCGAGCGTGGCGAGCCCACAGAAGCTGGGTACCTCGGTGTTGTGGACGGCAATGGTGCACGGCGCCCCGACGGGGCACACTTACGGCTATCAATTCAGCGTGACTTTCGACGGCCACGCTCAGATCGTGCGCGACTTCAGTTCCACCAATACCTTCCCGTGGGTGCCGCACACCGTCGAAGGCGCGTACCAGGTCAGCGTGATTGTGCGTGACACCACCACGATGCCGTACGTTCTCTTCGCGCCAGTGGCTGTAACCTTCGATTTAACGCCCTGGGTGACCACTCCGCTGGCCACGGGCGTTGTCAATCCCACTGCCCACCCTCTGGTCGCACTGTTCAGCGGGCCGCCCTGTGCGTCGGGCCATCAACTGCTTGTCCGCTTTCACCCAACGAGCTCATCGGTTTCGATGACCACCAGCCTGGTGCCGTGCTCGCCACAAAGCGCCAACTTCTATGTCGCGGGCATGTACCCGTCGACCCAATACCTCATGCACTGGGAGGAGTACGCTGGGACCACCCTGGTGAACACGGGCGCCGATCTGCCGTTCACAACCGGAGCTCTGCAATCCACTTTCACAACCCCCCCGGGGCTTCACGTCAACGTCCCGCCCACCGGGGACGACGCGGCCTATCCGGTGGTCTTGTTTCAGCTGACCTCGCCTCCATACTCGGCAACCGCGACCGACCTCGCCGGGAATGTAATCTGGTATGCCGCCGGTACCGTGACTCGCTTGGAGCCAGGCGGCTATTACTATACTTTCGGCAACGGGACTTTCGTGCAATACGATCTGGCGGGGAATGTGGTCCTGCAAACCAACCTCGAGATAATCAACGAGCAACTGGTCGCCAAGGGCTATCCGACGATCACTGGATTCAACAGCCATGAAGGTAGAAACTTGCCGAACGGCAACATTGTCCTGCTTGGAGCCAGGGACGTTTCCTCCACCAGCTCGCAGGGAGGCACTCCCACCAACCCGGTCGATATTATCGGCGACATGGTGCTGGTTCTGGACCACAATCTGCAGCTCCAGTGGGCGTGGGACTCCTTCGCCCACGAGGATATCAATCGCGCCGCGATTCTTGGCGAGACCTGCACGCATGGACAGGGAGGATGCCCAGCCTTCAATCCAAGCTTTACGATAGGCAACGACTGGCTGCACACCAACGCCGCTCAGGGAACGGCAGACGGCAACATTATGATCTCCCAACGCCACCAGGACTGGGTTCTCAAGATCAATTACGCCAACGGCACAGGCGACGGCAGCGTGATCTGGAGGATGGGCCCGGGAGGCGACTTCACTATCATCAATCCGCCCAGCCAGAGCTGCGGCACCCCCAACGTATTTCCCTGGTTCACCCATCAGCACGACGCGGCCTTCCAGTACGAGGAGGACGCCGGCGGAGGTGGTTTCAAGATCATGACCATCTTCGACGACGGAGACACACGGTTAGCAGAGTGCCCCGCGCCTCAAAACAGCCGCGGCATGGTTCTCTCGATCGCGGAGGCAGCGCGGCAGGTCTACATCGAGACCGTGGCCGACTTGGGCGCCTACTCTGTAGCGCTTGGAAGCGCGCAGCTGCTGACCCCCCCAGACGGCAATCTCTATGCCAGTTTTGGCAACGGTGACGTGACCGCCGGGGGAGCGCAGGCGACCGAAGTAAACCTCGCGGGGCAGATCGTCTACCAGTTGCAGGAGACCGCCGATTCTTACCGGACCTATCGCCTGCAGAACCTCTACACACCCACCGAGTTCGAAACCAACGCCGGCGTGGCAGGCGGCTTGGCGACCAACCAACCAATCGACTTTAGTACGGGTTTTGCGCAGGACCAGGTGCCGCTCTTTAGCACGGGATTTGCCCAGAACCAGGAGACGTTGCAGTTCAACGGCAGCGCCTCGCTTTCAGGGAACCTCCTTGAACTGACCAATGGCGGAACGTTGGAGGCCAGCAGCGTTTTCTACGCCTCACCGGTCAACGTCCAGTCGTTTACCACCGATTTCACCTTCCAGCTCACCAATCCGGCCGCAGACGGCTTCACCTTCACTATTCAAAATGTCGGCCCTGGCGCCCTCGGCACGCCGGGCGGTTCGCTGGGTTATGCGGGTATCGGCAATAGCGTGGCCGTCAAGTTCGACCTCTTCCAAAATTCCGGGGACCCCTCTGGCAACTCGACCGGCGTTTTCATCGATGGGGCCGGACCGATTGGGCCGACCTCGATCGACCTGACCGGCAGCGGCATTAACCTCCACAGCGGCGACGCCATGCACGCCCACATCACCTATAACGGAACCACCCTCATCCTCACGATCACCGACCTGGTCACTCAGACAACGTGGTCGCACCCCTTCACCATCAACATTCCGGCAACGGTCGGCAACAGCATGGCTTACGTCGGCTTCACGGGTGGCACAGGCGCACTGACTTCCACCCAACAGATTCTCAGCTGGAGCTATGAAGCCGGGCAAGTGCCTTACGCCCCGACGGGCTTTCCTTCGGCCGCCGGTCTGGCTATGAACGGGAGCGCCTCGCTTTCCGGAACCTCTCTGCAATTAACCAACGGCGGCACGTTTGAAGCCGGCAGCGCCTTCTTTGCGATGCCGGTCAATGTCCAATCCTTCAACACCGATTTCATTTTCCAACTGACCAATCCGGCCGCCGACGGCTTCACCTTTACCATTCAGAACGTCGGCCCCAATGCGCTCGGCTCCGTCGGCGGTTCGCTGGGATATGCGGGCATAAGTAAGAGTGTCGCGATCAAGTTCGACCTCTTCCAAAATACCGGGGACCCGTCGGATGACTCGACCGGCATTTTTTTCCTTGGGGCAGGACCGATTGGGCCGACCTCCATCGACCTGACAGGCAGCGGCATCAACCTGCACAGCGGCGACAAGATGGACGCCAACCTCACTTATGACGGCGAATCCCTCACTCTCACCATCACTGACCTGGTCACCCTGGCAACGTGGTCGCACCCCTTCGTGGTCAATATTCCGGCGGTTGTCGGCGGCAATACCGCCTACATCGGATTCACCGCCGGAACTGGCGGCCTGACCTCGACACAACAAATCCTCAATTGGACGTTTGAATAAGCTGGATGCCGCCGCCATGGCCGGCGTCAATGTCTCGACGCCGGCCGAGGAAGTAGAGCACGCATGTTCCTCACCTGAAACTTGACTCGAAACAGTTGCCGCGCCCACCCTGAGCGCGGGAGGTCCGTGTCGCGTCCGGACCTTTAATTCCCCACCGCATCGTCCCCCAGAGCGCGTCATTTCCCTTCCGTGAAAATATGCGAAAACGCCCTTTCCAAGCTTGACCTTTATATAAGACAAATTTAGTCTTACTTAAATAAGACTTAACCAGTCGCATATGGGTGCCGCTTTTGCCTTTCTTGCCTGGGCACAGCATTTGGAGGTTTGCGAGCTTTGTTCCCGTGTCAGCTCAGCCCCACAGGGCTACGATTCGCCCGGCCTTCTCTCCTGATCTTTCTCGGCTGCCTCGCCCTTCTCTGCCGGCACGCTCATGCGCAAGAACCGCCCTACTTCGTCACCTATTCCTCGATGATGGAGGAGCCCGGCAATCTCGAGATCGAGAATCAGAACATCGCCGCCGCTCCGAAGAACGCCAACGCCTTCTTCGCGCCCACTGTCGAATTCGAATACGGCGTCACCGCCTGGTGGACCGCCGAGGCCTACGTCCAGGGCCAGTCGACCGCCAACGATTCTTCGGTCTTCACAGGCTTCCGCTTTGAAAGCCGCTTCCGCCCCCTGCCTCACGAATACTGGATTAACCCCGTCTTCTACGTCGAGTACGAAGATGTCAACGCCGCCGACAAAAGCCTTCTCGAAATCACCGGCAATACCTCGATCGCGACTCTGCGAGTGCCGAACGCGCAGCTCGTCAAAGAGATCGAGCGCTCGATCGAAACCAAGCTGATCCTCTCCAGCAACATGAAGGGGTGGAATTTGTCGGAGAACTTCATCGCCGAGAAGGCGCTGAATGAATCCGAGCCGTGGGAATTCGGCTACGCTCTGGCCGCTTCTAGACCCCTGGCGCTGGCAGGGAGCGGAAACCGGTGTGTCTTTTGCCGCCAGAATATCTCCGCAGGCGCGGAATTGTTCGGCGGCCTGGGGACGGCTGATGGATTCGGGGTTGGACAAACCGAGCAATATCTCGCGCCGACCGTGGCGCTCAACACGCCGTCCGGCTTCACCTACAAGTTTTCACCCGAATTCGGATTGAACGACAACTCCGCGGGGGTTCTGTGGCGCTTCGGCGTCTCTTATGAAATCTCCCAGTTCCGCGATTGGTTCCGGAGGACAAAATGAAACCCCGGTTGTTGATTGTTTCGGCGTTCCTGACAGTATCTTTCGTGTGCTTCGCCAAAGCCGACGGCTCGTGGCTCAAGAAGGTGCCCGAGACCGACCGCACTCGCCTGAATCCTTATGCGGGCGACCCGACCGCGATCGCGGCCGGAGCAAATATCTTTCGTAACAACTGCGCGAAATGCCACGGCAACGACGCCCAGGGCAAAGGCTCGCGGCCACCTCTCAAGAGCGATCGCATCCAGCAGGCAACCGACGGCGATCTCGCCTGGCTGCTCAAGAACGGCGAGCCCTACAAAGGGATGCCGATCTGGGGTGGCCTTCCCGAGCAGCAGCGCTGGCAGCTGGTCGCCTTCTTGCGCAACTTGAACACTTCCGGAGTCCAGAAATGAAAAATACGAATAAGCGCCGAATCAGACGCCGAGACGCTCGCCGAAATCTATTTGCCATCCTTGCCTTGCTCGCCACCACCCTGCTTGCGGGGATCATGATCCAGGCTTGCGGGTCGGGAAAGGCCCCGAACGCTCCCACCGAGTCTGATACAGTCCCCGCCGCCGATCCTATCGGCGAAGCCCTTTTTCTCGATACCCGCTTTTCCGAATTCTTTGCCGCCAATATGACCAGTGTGAACGCGCCGCTGACCACCGGCGACCCGGTCGTCAACCAGGTGCAAACCCTGAACGGCCCGCTTCCCGGCCCCTTCGCGGGGCAATCGATCAATTGCCGTTCGTGCCATTTTGTAACTGAATTCGAGGGCGTGAGCGGAGGCGGCAACCGCACTTATGCCGACTTCACCACCCGCAGCCCAATCCCTCTCTCGCAACCTCAGCCCAACGGCTTCGATCACACCCCCCGCAATGCGATGCAGATGGTGGACTCCTTCACCAGCCGCTCCGGCCCGCTCTTCCTTCACTTCGACGGCGAGTTCGCTACCGGAGAGGACCTGGTCATCGGCACCATGACCGGGCGCAACTTCGGCTGGTTGCCCTCGCAGTACAACGACGCCATTGCCCACATCGCCAAAGTGATCCGCGAGGATGACGGAAGTGGCCAGCTCGCCGCCGACCGGCTCGATGGCTTGAGCTACGCGGTGATCTTCAAGGGAACCGACCCGCGCATCACTCCCGATATTCTCCTGCCGCCCTCGCAACGCATCGACGTGGCGACCGCAACCGATATTCAGGTGGTGAATGAGGTCGCTATGTGTATCGCCCAATACATGAAGGACCTCCTCTTTCAGCGCGATTCCTTCGGCCGCTACATTGGCTCGCCGTACGACAATTTTCTGCGCGTCAATCACCTGCCGCAGGCGCCGCTGGCGGGCCAGACGAAGGCAGCCTACAACCTCAGCCTTTATCAGCAGGTCTTAGCGCTGCAAAACCCGATCTATATCACCGCCGCCGACGGCTCCTATAAATATCACGCCCAGCCCTACCAGTTTGGCGCGACCGAGCTCCAAGGCTTGAAGATCTTCCTCGCCTCGGCGACCTCCGGCGCCACGAATGCCCACGCCGGCAATTGCGCCGCCTGCCATCAGGCCCCGGACTTCTCCGACTTCGTCTTCCATAACACCGGAGTGAGCCAGGAGGAGTATGACGCTGCCAATGGAGCGGGAGCGTTTATGAAGCTCGCGATTCCCAATAACGCGGATCGGCTTGCCAATTACAACGCTTACCTGCCGGCCACGGCAAATCATCCCGATGCAAACGAGTCATTCCGTCACGCTGCCGTTGCGGGCAGCCTCGGCTATGCCGACCTCGGACTCTGGAACATTTATCTCAATCCTGACTACGCAAATCCACAGACGAATCTTGCATCCGTCGTCTGTGCCGCCAGCAACTGTTCCGTAGACAATGGCCTCGCTTTGACCATCGCTCAATTCAAAACGCCGGTGTTGCGCGACCTGGAAGATTCTGCGCCCTACTTCCACAATGGCAGCGCCCCCAAGTTCGACGACGTGATCAACCACTACATCACGATGTCCACTCTTGCGCATTCGGGCGCGATGCGCAACGCCCCTCCGGAGTTCGCCAATATGTCACTCAGTCAGGATGATCTGGCCGCGCTGGTGGCCTTCCTGCAATCTTTGACCGAAGACTATGACGACACTTAGAGCGAGACGCTACACAGCGTGGCGCAAGACCGGTGACGCGGCCCATGTGGTACCCTCGGCATAAATGACCTTGAGCAGCGTCGGCATCGACGCCTACAGCCGCCATGCCAATGAATAAGGTTGAAGACGCCGCTAAGCAATCGGTCCTCGCGGTACAGAACTATGCTCTGCTCTCCGGCCGGGCGGTTGGCACGTTTCTCAAACGGCCGCGCTACCTGGCCGACTTCATCACCCAGGCCGACAGTATCGGCGTCGGCTCTCTCCCAATTGTCTTGCTCACGGGCTTTTTCACCGGAGGCGTCCTTGCTCTGCAATCGGCGTCCACTCTCGCCCAGTTTGGCGCAGCCGCAATCACCGGCCAACTCGTCAGCTTCTCCATGATCAAGGAATTAGGCCCGGTGCTCACCAGCCTCATGGTCTCCGGCCGCAACGCCTCCGGTATGGCGTCTGAACTCGGTTCCATGCGCGTCACCGAGCAACTCGACGCCATGCGCGCCCTGGGCACTGACCCGGTGCGTAAGCTCGTCGGCCCGCGCATCCTCGCGACCGTCTTCGTTCTGTTTTTCCTGACCATCGTCTCCGACGCGATTGGCACCCTCGGCGGAGCATGGGTCGCGGTCTGGTTGCTCGGCCAGGACGCCACCCAATATTTCCACAACGCCTATCAGTCCTTGCAGTACCCTGACATCCTCCAGGGCCTGGTCAAGCCAGTCTTCTTTGGCTTCATCATCGCAACCATTGGCTGCTTCTACGGCATGAACACCAAGGGAGGAACTCAGGGCGTCGGTCGCTCCACGACTCAAGCGGTGGTCGTCTCCTCAGTGCTCATCATTGCCTCCGATTTCGTGATTAGCCAATTCATGATCAGTGTCTTTGGACGGTAGTCCCTGATCCCTGTTTCCTAACTTATGGCCACCGCCGAGCTAACCCGCCCCGCATCCGCTCCTCAAGACCCTAACACTCCTATTGTCGTCTTCGAAAACGTCTCCATCGCCTTCGATCAAAACGAAGTCCTCCAAAACATCTCCTTCAAAGTGATGCCCGGAGAATCCCGCATCGTCCTCGGTCCTGCCGGAGTCGGCAAGAGCGTTCTGCTCAAGCTCGCCAACGGTCTTCTGCTCCCCGACTCAGGAGAAATCTTCGTCTTCGGCCAGGAAGTAAACGCGATGCCCGAGGAGGAGCTATTCGCCTTCCGCGACCGCATCGGAATGGTCTTTCAGGAGGGCGCGCTCTTCGATTCCATGACCGTCCGCGACAATGTTGCGTACCGGCTGATTGAGGAACACAAATCTGCCGAAGAGATCGACCGCCGCGTGCGCGAGGTCCTCCGCTTCGTGGAGCTCGAACAGACCATCGACAAGTTCCCCTCCGAACTATCCGGAGGCATGCGCCGCCGCGTCGCCATCGCCCGCGCCATCGTCAGCAAGCCCGACCTGCTCCTCTACGACTCGCCCACCGGAGGCCTCGACCCCATCACCTCGACCACCATCATCGAGATGGTGGTCAAACAGCGCGACGTCTTCCACACCAGTTCGCTTCTCGTCACCCACCGCCTGCAGGACGCCTTCACCATGGCCACCCACCACTTCGACCCCGCACAAAACAAGATGGTGCCGTTACCCCACGGCGAACTAGACCCACAGACCACCTTCCTGCTGCTCCACGACAGAAAGCTTGTCTTCGACGGAACGACCGAAGAGCTGGTCCACTCCAAAGATCCTTTTATAAGGAATTACTTGGAGTAGGATCGAAGGCACTACTCAGACCTTACTCTATGTTCGTCGCCGGAATCCGGATCGATGCCCGGTACCGGTCGCCGCGATAGCGCGAGCAGGCCATCTCCACAGGAGTCTCATCCGTTGTAATAATCACCCGGGTTATCGACAGGATGCTGGCGCGGCGCGGGATGGTCAGCAGCTCCGCTTCTTCGACGGTCGCCGGCTGGGCCTCGATGACCTCGTCTGCCCAGCCAACGCGGACCCCGTATCGGTCGCGCAGAACTTCGTAAAGCGAGCGCGTCTCAAAGTCGTATGTTTCCAACCCGGGAAAGGCATTGAGCGGCACGTGGGAAAGTTCCACCGCCATGGGTATGCCGTCGGCTAGCCGCAGCCGGCGCAACCGCAGGACCCTGGCTGTGGGGCGCAAGCGAAGCTTCGCGCATTGCTCTTCCGTGGGAGCGGCAATCGTCTGCTCCAGCAGACGCGAGGCCGGAGTCATGCCGCGTTGACGCATGTCCACCGTAAACCCTTGCAGGTGCATGATATTTTTTTCGAGCTTTGGCCGCCTGACGAACGTCCCTCGACCCTTGTGGCTGACGGCCACGCCTCGCGATTTGAGGCCGTGCAGCGCCTGCCGGGCGGTCATTCGGCTGACCTGGTAGCGTCGCGCGAGTTCTTCTTCGGAATCAAGCAAATCGCCCTCGGCGAGTTCGCCGCGTTCGATCTTTTCCAACAAGACTTGTTGGATCTGATAGTAGAGCGGGATGAATCCCTGCTTGTCCAGCGAGACGACGTCTCGTTCTTCGGGACTCGCCGGGGACAGTTGCGGTTTCGTCGTGACCATGGCGTTACACTTTCCAGGACTAAGAATGAAGAGACTGCAATGTGGGTCGGGGATCGGCCGTCGCGGAGCTGTCGGCTGGCCTTGGACTTCGCTGCCGCAGTCGATCTCGTTTTGCGGCTCCGACCTAGTTATAGTCGAAGCGGTGCGACCGTCAGGAAAAATTCTGAATTGAAGGGGACTTTTGCTTGTCTTTCCCGGAACAACTGCGCCACGGCCTGATCGTCTCCTGCCAGGCGGCGAAAGGCGACCCGCTGGATGACACCGCGACGCTCACCCGGATCGCCGCCAGCGTCTTGCGCGGCGGCGCGCAGGGCCTGCGCGCCGAAGGAGTCGAGCATATTCGTGCCTTTCGCAGTCTGACCGACAAGCCGATCATCGGCCTCGGCAAGCGTTACCACGAGGGCGAGGTCTTCATCACGCCGGATTTCGCAACGGCCCGCGCGTTGGCTGAAGCAGGCGCCTCGATCATCGCCGTCGACTGCACTGACAGAGAGGCGCCATTTCGCGAACCCTGGCAGGTGCTTGTGCGGCGCATCCGCGGCCAACTCGATTTGCCCGTGCTCGCCGACATTGCCACTGCCGGGGAGGCATGGCAGGCCGTCGCCGCCGGGGCTGATGCGGTTGCCACAACGTTGGCCGGCTACACCCCCGCCAGCTCCGGACTCGTGGGTGCCGCATGGGATTTGTTGGCAACGCTTGTGGAGAAGAGCCCCGTGCCGGTCGTTCTTGAGGGACGGGTCGAAAGTCCGGCAGACTTTCGCCGCGCACTCGACATGGGTGCCTATGCCGTCGTCGTGGGAGCGGCGATCACCAAGCCCGAGAGCATCACCGCAAGATTTGCCGCGGTCTCCCCGCGCCAGTGAAGTTCCCACTCGCATAAATCTCATTCCTGCCGGAGTCACCAAAGCCTCTCCTGAGAGCGCCCGAGAAATACCGCACCTGTGGATTTCTCCGGCTTTCGACTAAATTCAACGCATTTTCTTCTTGTATCTAGAAGACTAGTTGTCTATACATATAGCAGATCATACAGGGTCGGCCACTGAAAAAATTCAGCCCATCCGCTCCTGTGTTCCTTTTTCCTAAGGAACGATCCTTTTAGGAGGCAACATGAATATCCGACGCATTCGGCAATTCACACTCACCATTCTTGGCTGTACGCTTGCCTCGCTTGCGCCGGTCGTCTTTGGGCAGGACGTCAGCTCCAAGATCACCGGCACCGTGACCGACGCCTCGGGTGCGGTCATCTCCGGCGGATCTGTCACTGCAACCGAGAAATCCCGTGGCACGGTCTACCCCGCCGAAACCAATTCCGCCGGAGTCTATTACCTGTCGCCACTCCCAATCGGCGACTATGTGCTGAAAGTCTCGGCCCCTGGCTTTTCTTCGGTCGAACACCCCTCGTTCGCGCTGGCGATGGACCAAACCGCTCGTATCGATATCACCATGTCGGTTGGCCAGACCTCGCAGACCGTCGAGGTCAGTGGCGCACCGCCATTACTCCAGACCGATCAGACATTTCTTGGAACGGTGCTGGATGCGCGGGCGAACGTGACCCTTCCGCTCGCAACGAGGAACTATAACCAGCTCACCCTGCTTTCTCCGGGCGCCGTCAGCCTCAACCCTGGCGCGTTTACCGGCTCTCAGGCAAGCTTTCAGGTCGGCCGGCCATATATCAACGGCAACCGCGAGCAGACCAACAACTACATCCTCGACGGCATGGACAACAATCAGATCGACAACAACGACGTGGCCTTTGCGCCCAGCGTCGATGCCATCCAGGAATTTAACCTCATCTCGCAAAACGCCCCGGCCTCCTACGGCAACTATCTTGGCGGCATCATCAGCGTCACCATCAAGTCCGGCACCAACAACTTTCACGGTGATGTCTTTGAATTCATTCGCAACAACGCCCTCAACGCCAATACCTGGGCCAACGGCCTCACCAAGGGCGAGCCTTACATCCCGGGAGTGAACAATCCCGACGGCACCGGCTTGAAGCCGATCCTTCGCTGGAACGAATTCGGCGGTTCGGTTGGCGGTCCCATTATTAAGGACAAGCTCTTCTTCTTCGTCGACTATCAGGGGTCGCGTTACGACCAGCCGGCGACCTCGGTCCCCTACACCGTATTCACCGCGGCGGAGCGCACGGGCAACTTCTCCAGCGTCTGCACCGCGGGCTTTGACGCCCAAGGGGTCTGCCTCAATATTGCCCAGCAGCTCTACAACCCGTATTCGGCAGCGACTCCTGCCGGCCGCCAGCCCTTCCTGAACAACATCATCACTGTGCCGTTTAGCTCGGCCGCGACGAAGATTCTGACTTCCTCCCTCTATCCTGCGCCGATTAACGGCCTGAACACGAACAATCAAGTCAATGTCACCCACTCGTACACCAACAGCGACCAGGGCGACCTCAAGATCGACTGGATTGCGACCGAGAAGGACCATGTCTATGGCCGCTACTCGCAGCAGCACATCAGCAACCCCACCACCAACAGCCAGTTGCTTACCGGCAACTCCGATAATGAATTTCCCCTTTACAACGGCGTCATCAACTACACCCACACCTTCAGCCCGTTTCTGCTGAACACGGCACGCCTTGGGGCCAGCTATTTCCCCGTCACCGAAGGCTACACCAATCCGACCGGAGAGAACCTGCCGACAACCTTCGGCATCGCCGGCGCCGCGCCGAATCAGACCTTCCTGCCCTTGCAGGACTTCACCGGCCCGAGCTATGGCCCGCAATTCGGCAACAACAACCTCATCTCGCAGTTCCATGACACCGTCATCCAGGCTGAAGATCTCCTCACCATGATTCATGGAAAACACACCATCAACTTCGGCTTCGAATTCTACAACTACCGCACCAATATCCTTTACGTCGGCAACTCCGGACTTGCTGGCGAGTTTCAGTACAACGGCTCCTTTACTGGAAATCCCTCGGCCGTCGGAACATCGGCGCCCGGATGGTCAGAGGCCGACTTCCTGCTCGGCCTTCCCGAGAACGTCGGCCTGGGCTCGGGCGGCGGCCGCGGTCTCCACAACAGCTTGTATTCTGGATTCGCGCAGGACGATTGGCATATCCTGCCCAACCTCACTCTCAACTTGGGACTGCGCTACGAAGTCGTGACGCCGCGCGGTGTGGCAAATAATGAGGCCACCAACTACAACCTCCAGACCGGCGCGGTTGAGATTGCCGGCGTAAACGGAAATTCCAGCGCGCTTTACAACCAATACAACGGGCCGACCAACTTCCAGCCTCGCTTCGGCTTCTCCTACCAGCCCGAGATGGATCGAGCCATGGTCATCCGCGGCGCTTATGGAATTTCCAACTTCACCGAGAGCACTGGCACTGGCAACCTGCTCTTCCAGAATCCTCCCTTCGCGGTTCCGCTGAACGTCACTTACGCCGGCGGCACGCTGGCGCTGCCCGGCAGTACCCTCGATCAGGGCTTTTCCGGCTTTCCATCGTCGGGATGCACGGTTGAGGCCGCGCTCGCGCAGTCGCCTCTGTGCTTCTCGGGAACCGGCATTCACGCCTTCGACCCAAACAACGTTCGTCCGGCCGTCTCGCAGCAGTACAACCTCACCGTTCAGCATCAACTCGGCAATTCCTCGACCTTCCAGATCAGCTATGTTGGTCAGAAAACCGACCACCTGATGGCCATCGAGCTCATCAACCAGAAGGTATTGGAACCGGGCGGCGTCATCGCTCCCAGCCCCTACCTGAATCCGACGCTTCAGGCTCTGGTCGGCCAGGCGCGTCTGACTACCTCAGTCGGCTATTCCAACTACAACGCGCTGCAGGCCAGCTTCCAGCACCGACTTAGCCGCGGACTCGAATTCCAGGGCAACTACACCTGGTCGAAGTGCATGGGCAATTCATCGGGCTTCTTCGCCGAATATGGCGACACCAACGCCGATCTGACTCAGGCGGGCAACAACCACTTCTTCTTCCAGAACACCTACAATCCCGGCGCCGACTATGGACGTTGCGATCAAAATATCGCGAACGCCTTCAACGGCTTCGTAACCTACGACCTGCCCTTCGGCCGCGGCCGTCAGTTCGGATCGGACATGAATCGCGCCGCCGACCTGCTTGTTGGGGGATGGCAAGTCAACTCCATCCTGCAGTTCCACAGCGGCTTCCCGATCACCGCGCAGGCCGCCGACAACTCCGGGACCACCTCGGGATTCCCCCGCGCCAACTGCGACGGGTCACCCGTCGAAACCCCGGGCAAGCGCTCGACCATCCCCGGCAGCCCCGGCTATCAATGGTTCAGCGGCAACTCGGTCTCGCAACCCGGAACCGGAACCTTCGGCGACTGCCAGGTCGGCAGCTTCACCGGGCCAGGCCTCCAGGCGGTAGATTTCAGCGTTTCCAAGAACTTCACGACCTTTGAGCACCAAAGCTTGCAATTCCGGGCCGAGGCGATCAATGTCTTGAATCACCCCATCCTCGTTGCTCCGAACTCTTCCATCGGCAACACCTTCGGCCTGGTCAACAACGCCCAGGGAGAACGCAACCTTCAATTCGCATTGAAGTACATGTTCTAGAGCGTTTGTCACTCAAACAGAAGCGGCGACCAGAATACTGGCCGCCGTTTCTGTTTTGAAGCCCAGGGGAATGGAGCTCTAACGCAACACACCAAGGTCTTCGCCGTTAGACCACTCTTGCTCCGCCCTGCTAGGCTGATGATTCCGATTGGAGTCACTTAGCAAATGGCATTTAAGTTCAAAGGCGTAGATTTTCTCGGATTCGACAACTTGCTCTCGGAAGAAGAGCTCCTCACCCGCGACACCGCCCGCGATTTCATTGAAGACAACCTCATCCCCATCATCGAGCAGTGCAACCGCGACGGCCGCTTCCCTCGCGAACTCGTCAAGCCCATGGGCGAACTCGGCTTCTTCGGCGCAACTATCGAGGGTTACGGCTGCGCCGGGCTCTCCAACGTCGAATACGGCCTCGTCACCCAGGAGCTCGAGCGCGGCGACTCCGGCATCCGCAGCTTCGTCAGCGTGCAGTCGGCGCTGGTCATGTATCCGATCTACGCTTTCGGCTCCGATGATCAGAAGAACTACTGGCTCCCACAGCTCGCAACCGGCGAAAAGCTAGGCTGCTTCGGTCTCACCGAACCCGACTTCGGCTCTAACCCCGGCGGCATGCGCACCCGCGCCCGCAAAGTCGGCGACGAATACGTGCTCAACGGCGAAAAGATGTGGATCACCTCCGGCTCCATCGCCAACCTCGCCGTCATCTGGGCCAAAGTCGAAGACGAGACAGCAGGCAAAGGCGAACTCGGTAACGAAAGCGTCCGCGGCTTTCTCGTCGAGACCGACCGCCCCGGCTTCTCCGCCTACGATGTCCACGGCAAGTGGTCGCTCCGCGCATCCGTCACATCGGGACTCTCACTGCAGGACGTCCACGTCCCCGCATCGAACCTGCTTCCCTTCACCGGAGGACTCAAGTCCCCGCTGATGTGCCTCAACCAGGCGCGCTATGGCATCTCCTGGGGAGCCATCGGCGCCGCCATGTCCTGCTACGACACCGCACTGCAATACTCGCTGCTGCGCAAGCAGTTCCGCGACGAACCCATCGCCAGCCACCAGCTCGTGCAGGAAAAGCTCACCTGGATGATCTCCGAGATCAGCAAAGCGCAACTGCTCTCGCTCCACGTCGGCCGCCTCAAAGACCAGGGCAAGGTCGGCCACGAACACATCTCCATGGCCAAGCGCAACAACGTCTGGATGGCCCTCGAATGCGCTCGCCTCTCCCGCGACATCCTCGGCGGCAACGGCATCACCGACGACTACCCCATCATGCGCCACATGATGAATCTCGAATCTGTGAAGACCTACGAAGGGACGCATGATATCCATACGCTGATCATCGGCCAGAGCGTTACGGGATTGCCGGCTTACTAGGGAATTCTCGAGCCCAGAGAGAATGGGGTATATCCTTATAACCAATGCCAAAAGCAGATCTAACTCGAAGAACGATTGTGTGGAGCAAAGCGACCGACGAAGCTCTGCAGTCGTTCCTCGGCCCCAAAGCGGCCAACATCAACGACGTCTCTGAGTTCGTTGAGGACTCCGTCCGATGGCGCCTATTCGACCGCACGGTACAAACGGTGAAAGAGCGAAACGCCTCTCTTGATCCAGACCAGGTGCAGGAAGATATCGATCAGGCGGTCCGCGAAGTTCGCAAAGAAATGGCCATGGAAAGATCACAGGGCGCAGCCTCCTGACCCGTGCGCGTCATTCTCGATACCAACATTCTTGTATCGGCGCTCATCCTTCAGACCACTCCGCCAGCCCTGATCTATCGCAAATGGTTGACGGGTTCGTTCCAACTTCTCACTAGTCTCCAGCAGATTGAAGAGCTAAAGAGAACGTTTGCGAAACCCAAAATCGTACCGGCGCTCGTCCTCAAGAGCGAGGCAGGAAAGATGATGAATCACCTGCGATCATCGACAGAATTCATCGACTCGCTGCCGATCGTCAAGCGTTCTCCCGACCCAAACGACGACTTTCTACTGGCAATGGTCGAAGCAGGCAACGCCGATTTCCTGATTACCGGCGACAAGAGCGGATTGCTTTCGTTGGTACGACACGGTGGCTGTCGCATCATCTCCGCGCGACACTTTGCGAACATAAAACGCTATCTCTGAAAAGTGATTCTCACGCACCACATGGGTGTCGGTCGGAGAAATTCGCACAATTCTCGCCGAGATCCTTACCCAACAGTGATCGCTGCAACTTCGTAGTCTTCCAAAGACGCAACGGTGAACTGCAGTGTCTGGCTTTGAAAAGTGAACGGAAGGTTTCTTGCCGCCTTGAGGACTTCGACCGACTTCACGGCGACTTCGGAGGGTAGTTTCAGGCTTGCCTTCTGCGGGCCGATCGGGTTAACCGAACGCAACCATCCATGTTGCGCATTGGCGTTGGTGTAGTTGAGCAAGTGAAGCGCGTAGCCAGGAGAAGTCTCCCAACAAAACATCTCAACGAAGCCTGGGCCGTCGACGCGGACGACACTTTCATCATGACTAACCCACCGGATCGTATTGAGCAGCAATCGCAGGATGTCCCCGTGGCCGGTGAGCCAATAGGTGCGCTCGAGGTCGCCAGGAAACCAAGCAGTGCGGCTGGCTCCAAACTCGCGCAGAACCACAGCCGGCTCAGTGGTGTGCGGATGAGGAGGATAGGCCAGCTCGGGAGGATAGCGGACGAAGCCTGGAACAACAGTGAGCAGCGGTGCATCGATAGGCTTCAGCGGCACTCGATTCTGCGCGCTGGCGAGCCAGGTAGTGTCGTGAAAGCCTTGCAAGATCGGGTGCCCGGAGGCCGCCGCTTCAATGCGCGCTGAATACGGATTGCCGTTGGTTCCGATAACATCGCCATTCTTACTAACCCCCATGAGACCAGCGAGCCCGAAATCGGCGCGGGGTTTCAGGTTCTCGTCGTAGAGGCTCGTTTCAAAGCTGGCCATCAGCGATCCGCCGGAGTGCACATAGTCGCGCAGCAGCTGGCATTGGCGGTCGCTGAGCATAGCGACGTTAGGCAGCAGCAGAGCGCGATACTTGGCGAGGCGCGCCGGCTCGAGGCGGTCTTCATGCACGAAGTCAAAGACGAAGCGGCCCTGGAGAAGCGCGTCGTAGATGCCCTGCGTGGTCTCGTGCATGTAGGCCCGAGATGACGCGGTAGAAGGTCCGGGATAGAGAAGCTGAGTGCTCTGCCCGATCACGACTCCGATGTTGGCCATGGAGCGGCGAATGGCAAGGTGCGCATCATGCTGCGCAGTCCATTGAAAATATTCCGTGCCGACCTCCTGCCATCGACGGTCTTCGATAAATCCGTTCTCCGCGCCGACGAAGTGGAAATAAGGCACCATGCCGCTGGCTAGTGTTTCGTTGAGCCACATTTCAGATTCGTCAGGATTCTTCGAGACGTTGCGCCATCCGGGGGTGCCGGTCGAATATGCGGCGGTGACGTTGGCGGCAACCTTGCCATCGAGCACGGCGTTGCAGACACGTCCCTGCAGGCTGCATCCCCAGACTGCGCCGTCATCGTAGGTGCGGCCTTGGTTATCCGCCTGGAACCACGCCGCAACCTTGCCGAGGCGGTCGAGATTGGGTCCGCCGCGGACATTCCCGCCTGAATTCGCGAAGAAGAAGCTGTCGGGCTTTTTCTCCTTCGCAATCGCGTCATATTTCTGCCATAGCTCGAGCACCCGATCAGTAAAGACGCGCCAATAGGCCGGCGTCCCGGTTGGCGGAAGTTTGCTGCAGATGGAGCAGTGGCAATCGGGCAGACTGCCCAGCGGCGGCCAGCCGTTGGCGTAGAAGCAGTCCACATCGTAGAGCGAGTTCACCTCGCGCATGATGGCCGGGATGTAATCGTCCATGTAGCTGGTAAACATGCAAGTCTTAAACAGGCGAGGCTCTTCGCCGCTGTACTGCACCGATCCGTCCTCGTGGCGCATGGCCCACTCAGGATGCGCCTCGAGCGCATCACCCCAGTTAAGATCGGGACTCATGCGCGCGACCACGCGCATGCCGCGCTTCTTCGCCGCGACCACGCATTCGCCGAAGAGATCACGATCCTTCAGGAACTTCCCATGACGATGGAACTTTACTTTGGAAGGATAGAAGGCAAGGATTCCAGTGACGCTGACGAAGACAATGTCCGCTTTGGCGGAATGCCAGTAATCGGCCCATTGATCCACGTTCATAACGGCGGGATCGTACTCAGTCATGTTGGTTTGGCCCACACGCCGAATCTTCTCCTGCCAGGGGATTGTCGACTGATCTAGTAGAGGCAAGCGCGTCGGAAGCGAGACGAGTTCGACCGCTGATAACTCCGTCTCTGCGGCAGTTGCCTGTTCGCCCGGCGAAGCCGGCAAAGCGTCCAGATGATTCGTCGCGGAGGTCAATGAAACGACTCCCGCTCCAGCCGTTAGGCCGGTCTTCAGAAAATTGCGTCGGTTAAGCAAAGGCACTCCCAGTGTGACTCCAGGAAAGTCTACTTCGGCTAGACACATCCACTCTATCGGTTATCATTCTCACTCTATGCGAATCCTCGCGCGATGCTCGCTTTCCCTGCTTTTGCTATTCGTAACAGTCGCTGATTTATCTCTCGCCCAGCCCATTCCACCCACACACATCGACGACTTCACCGGAAATCCCCGAGTCATCATCATTAGCGATATCGGCAACGAGCCCGATGACCAGATGTCCCTCGTTCGCCTGCTCATGTATTCCAACGAGCTCGACATCGAAGCCCTCATCCCCACCACCTCGACTTGGCAAAAGGCCGCGGCCCATCCCGAAACCATGCACGCGCTCATCAAGGCCTACGGAGAGGTCCGGCCCAATCTGCTGCTCCACGCCCAAGGTTGGCCTGAAGCTGACTATCTCGGCCAACGCGTCACGCCCGGGCAGCCTGCCTACGGCATCGCCGCCACCGGCCCCGGCAAGTCCTCCGCCGGATCAAAGGCCATCATCACCGCCGTCGACAAAGACGACCCGCGCCCGATTTGGATTTGCCTCTGGGGCGGTGCCAACACTCTCGCCCAGGCGCTCATCGACGTCCGCGCCACGCGCTCGTCCGCCGAGATCGACAAATTCGTCAACAAATTGCGAGTCTCCTCCATCTCCGACCAGGACGACGCCGGCCCCTGGATTCGCCGGGAGTTCCCAAACCTCTTCTACATCGTCCAGCCATCGTCACCCGACGGCGGCCAATACTACTACGCCACCTGGACTGGCATCAGCGGCGACGCCTACTACCGCAATGGAGCCGGCGCCGACTTCACCACCGTCACCAACGCATGGCTCGAGACCAACATCCGAGGCAAAGGCCCGCTCGGCAAACTTTATCCGCGCTTCCTCTTCATCATGGAAGGCGACACGCCGTCCTACCTCGGCCTCATCGACAATGGCCTCAACGCCTGGCGCAGGCCCGACTGGGGAGGATGGGGCGGCCGCTACATCTACCGTCAACCCTACGGCGAGACCCATCCCATCTGGACCCAGGGTGGCGACGAATTCATGCGCGTCACCTCCCAGGACACCGTGACCGGAGTCGATGGCGCGCAACACATCTCCGACCAGGCCACGATCTGGCGCTGGCGCGACGCCTTCCAAAATGACTTCGCCGCGCGCATGGACTGGACCATCAAAGACTTCGCCCACGCCAACCACAACCCAATCGTCATCGTAAACTCCCAGCCAGGAACGACGCCAATTTACATCGACGCCGAGGTCGGCAAGCCGGTCACGCTCGACGCCAACAAGAGCAGCGACCCCGACGCCGAGCAGAAATTGCATTACGACTGGTTCCACTACTTCGAGGCCGGCAGCACCGGAACCAATCTCTCAGAAGTAACCATCACAGGAGCTGGCACTCCCAAAGCCACCGTCACGGCGACTTCCGTCTGCCGCGAGCCGTGGCTGCCAGGCTTCGTCAAATGCACAGGGAACGGAACCGCGCACATCATTCTCGCCGTCACCGACGATGGTTCGCCCCGGCTGACCTCATATCGGCGAATCATTCTCACCGTGCATCCAGCAACGACCCAATGATCATTTTTCTCCAGTGCCCTCGCCGACCGCTTCTTGTTCTCTATGCTGCATCTTCGCTCTGCTACGCTCGATAACAAGACCCTCGACAACCTTGTCGATTTCTGCACCCAGCATCAACGCCAGACCACTCATATAGAACCACGTCAGCAAGGCGATCACTGCCCCGAGCGACCCATACGTTACCGAGTACGTGTGGAAGAAATGCAGATAAAACCGCAGCCCGGCCGACGCTGCGAGCCAGAGCAGGATTCCGATCGCCGCACCCGGCGTCATCCATCTCCAATGCTCTCGCTTTCTGTACGGCGCAGCCAGATGAAGCAGGGCAAATGCGAAGGCGACAAGGCAGAAGGCAATCGGCCAGGCGAGGAGGCGGCTCGCAAGCGTGAGCAGCACGGGCAGCTTGAGTATGCCGGTTAAATAAGAAGCGATCATGTCTCCGCTGACCAGCACGATCAGCGCCACCACGACCATCGATCCGCTGCCAACCGTCAGCCCGATGGCCAAAAGCCTCGACCGCCAGTAAGGCCGATCGTCTTTCACTTTGAAGACAGCATTGAATGCCTCCTGAATCGCCACGGTCCCGGAACTCGCAGACCACAGCGCCACTGCGAGGCCGATGATCAGCTTTCCGCCGCTGCTGGCTTGGGTGGTCTCGTTGAAAATGCCCCATACCATCTGGTAGGCAGCCGGAGGAATTACCGTTCCAAGGTAGGCAACCAGCTGATCAGAAAACTGCCGAACCGAGGAGGCAAGCAGGCCGATCAGCGCAGAAGCCGCGATCAAGGCGGGAAAAAGCGAGAAGAAAAAATAATAGGCCAATTGTGCCGCGCGTCCGGTTGCGTTGTCTTGCAACATGCCGGCCCAGGTTCGGCGCACAATCAGCCAGATTCCCAGCGTGCGGAAGTTCCACGGCGTAACGTTGGCCTGCTCGTCTCTGCCGCGCTCGCCGTTTTTCGCCTGCCGCATCGCCACTCGCCCCGCCAATTATAGGAACGTGATCATCATCGTTTCCCTCGTATCGTATATCGATGCGGCGCAATCGATTGCTTTCCACCCAGGATTTGTAAGATCAAAGTCGACGGGATAAGCCTTCATCAACTCATAGCGATCCTCGATAGACCGAACAACCCCACAGCTCCCATGCGCCGTCTTAACGGATAGCTCCGTCACTCCAACAGGCGATGAAATTCCCCAAGCTGCCACGAAAGCCGGAGTTGGATGCACTGCGAGGCCTTTTCCTCGTTTGGATGACGCTGACCCATCTGCCGACCCATTTCAGCGACTTGGTGAATCAGCCTTTTGGCTTCGTCTCCTCGGCGGAAGGCTTTGTCTTTCTCTCTGCGCTGCTCGTCGCCCGCCTCTACATCCACCAAGCGATGCAGGACGAAGCCGGCTTGCGCACCAAGCTCTGGCGCCGCTCGCTGAAGATCTACGGCTATCACCTGCTGATGCTCGCGCTCGCGTTCACGGTGGCCGCCGGTCTCGCCGTCACCACGCATCGCACAGCCATTTATAACCTGCTCAACTTCTACATCGCCCATCCTTTTGTCGCCATTGCCGCCTCGGTGCTCCTGATCTACTGCCCGCCCCTGCTCGACATCCTGCCCATGTACGTGATCTTTCTTGCCGGCAGCCCGCTTATCCTCTCCGCCGCCGTCCGCTGGGGCTGGAACCGCATCCTCGCCGCCAGTCTGGCCATCTGGCTGCTCGCCCAATTCGGCCTGCGCGAGTTGGTGCACAATGCGGTCGTACACGTCACCCACCTCCCCATCCCTCTGCAGGAGACCGGCGCCTTCAATCTCTTCGCCTGGCAGTGGGTTTGGATTGCCGGCATGTGGCTCGGCGCAAAATCCGCCGAAGGATCCTTGCCCATCAGCCGCGTTCCCCGCAGGCTCACTGCGTTCGCCGCTGTCGTCTGCATCTTCTTTATCGGCGTCCGTCACGAGTGGTTCCATTGGCTCGATCGCTTCGACGGACTCGGCGCGCTCCTCACCCAGCGGGGGCTGGGCATGACGCTCGACAAATGGAGTATCGGCCCCCTGCGCATGCTCAATCTTGTCTGCTTCACCATCGTTCTCTACTGGCTGCGCAAACCCGTTTTGAAAATCGTCGCCATCGAGCCCTTCCTCACCCTCGGCAAGGCATCGCTCGAGGTCTTCTGCGCCCATGTCTTCTTTGTCTTCTTTGGCCTCGCGCTGCTCTACGGCGAGGTCACTCAACTCCACGGCTACGTCGCCATCGCTCTGCTGATCTTCACCTTTACCGGCTTAATCCTTATCGCACTCCGCGAAGTCCGTCGCCGTCGCGATGAGAAAGAACGTGCCTCCAAAGATGGAGAACCAATAGGACAATCGACGCGCCTCCCACCAACGGTGAGCCGATTTGCGGAATGAACCAGCTTCGATCAGCCATTCACCAGCTCCAGACGGCCGTTCACCGCTCACAACGGCTTTCTTCCACACTCCCGGTCTGCTAACGTGAAAGCTGCGGCATGACACATATTTCCAGCCTCTTCACCATCATTCTGCTCCAAGCCGATACCTCCACCGCTGCGCCTCCAACGGCCAGCGGGAGCGCTATCGTCGAAATGCTCCAGAACAGCGGCCCGACCGCCCTCACCGTTCTTGGTCTGCTGGCGATCTCGAGCTTTTTCTCCTGGGCAGTGATCTTCGCCAAGCTCTCCAGCTTCGGGCGCGCCCGCACCCAGAGCCAGCGCTTTCTCCGCGCCTTCCGCAAAGCCACCCGTCTGCAAGACATCGCCGCTGTCAGCGAACAATTCAAGCCCAGCCCGCTTGTCGATGTCTTCGACGAGGTCTATGAGACTTACCGCCGCCAGACTGGAGGCGCCGGACCGCCGCGCAACATCACGTCACTCGAACGCTCCGCGCAGACCGCCGCCAGCGAAGCCCTCACCGTGCTGGAGAAGCGCATGACCTGGTTAGCCACCATCGGCGCAGTCTCTCCCTTCGTCGGCCTCTTCGGCACCATTATGGGTATCGTGGACGCCTTCCACGGCCTCGGCACCGCCGGCTCGGCAACCCTGCGTGCCGTTGCTCCCGGAATCTCCGAGGCGCTCATCACCACTGCCGCCGGCCTGCTCGTTGCAGTGCCCGCCGTCATCGCCTACAACCAGTTCACTGCCCGGCTGCGCGAGTTCGGCGCACGCATGGACGATTTCGCCCGCGAGCTGCTCAACAGCATGGAAGACGTCAACGTCCGCGCCCAGGAGCCTATCGCTCCCGGGCGCGGAGAGAGGGAAGCGCGTGGCGTTCACAACTAGCAACGGACACACCCAGACCGCCCTCGCGGACATCAACATCACCCCGCTGGTCGATGTGGTGCTCGTTCTGCTGGTCATCTTCATGATCTCCGCGCCGGTGCTGCAGTCCGGAATCGAAGTCGCCGTCCCCAAGACCAAGACAGTCCGCGAGATCACCGAACAGCGCCTCGTCGTCACCATCGACCGCGAACAACGCGTCTTCTTAGGCGATCAGCCCATCAACCTCGCCGACTTGCCGTCACGTCTGAAAAAGCCCGGCGCTGACGACACGAAGCAGGTCATCTATCTCCGCGCCGACGAGAAAGTCCCCTTCGGAGCATTTGCCTCCGTCATGGACGCCGTCAAGCAAGCCGGCATCACCAACATCAGCATCGTGACCCAGCCGCTGGAAGCACGGAAGCAGTAGCTGACAGCATGCCCGCGTAGCAACAAACGGTGTACCCTGTTCCCGTGGCCAAGGATGAAGCAGCAGAGCTCCTCTCCATCGACGGACACGAAGTCCGCGTCACTCACCCCGACAAGCTCTACTTTTCCAAAGAGACCCGTCTTACCAAGCTCGACCTCGTCCGCTATTACCTTGCGGTTGCACCCGGCGCAATCAAAGGAATCCGAGACCGCCCCATCGTCCTCAAACGCTTCGTCAACGGAGCCGAAGCCGAACCCTTCTACCAGAAACGCGCCCCGGCGGACCATCCATCGTGGCTGCGGACGACAACGCTCTCCTTCCCCTCCGGTCGCACCGCCGAAGAGGTCGTCGTCGACAACCATGCCGGTCTCGCCTGGATTGTGAATCTCGGCTGCATCGAGCTCCATCCCCATCCGGTCCGCACCGGAGATCTCGATCATCCCGACGAACTGCGCATCGACCTCGATCCCGGCCCCGGAGTCGGCTGGGCCGACGTCCGCCGGGTGGCGCTCGAAGTAAAAGTGCTGCTCGAAGAATACGGCCTTCGCGGCTGGCCCAAGACCAGCGGCTCCCGCGGCATGCACATCATCGTGCGCATCCAGCCGCGTTGGAGCTTTACCGAGGTCCGCCGCGCCGCCCTTGCTTTATCTCGAGCCGTTGAGCGCCGCGCCCCAACCCTGGCCAGTTCAAAATGGTGGAAGGAGGAGCGGCACGGCGTTTTCCTCGACTACAACCAGAACGCCAAAGACCGCACCACCTGCTCTGCCTACTCCGTACGTCCGCTCCCCGACGCCCGCGTCTCCACTCCGCTCGGCTGGCACGAGGTTCCCGATTGCGAACCCGCCGAGTTTACCGTGCTCACCGTTCCAACTCGCTTCGCCGAAATCGGCGACCCCCACGCGGAGATCGACTCCTATTCCGGATCGGTCGAAAGCCTCCTCGATCTTGCGGCGAAAGACGAGGCTGAAGGCCTCGGAGACGCCCCCTGGCCGCCACACTTCAGAAAGATGGAAGGCGAAGCGCCGCGCGTCGCTCCCTCCCGCGCTAAGTCTCCAGCAAAATCGGCGGCAAAAAAGCGGCGGGAGAAGATGCCGCTCCTCGTAATCGCCAACTCACCCAGCAGAGAAGCCGCACTCGCCGGTCTCGATCGGTGGAGGAGCGCGCATTCTAAGGCAGCCGACTTCATCGCCGTGGAAGACGTGCTGGTCGACTCCATGCGAGGAAAGAACTCCACCTGGACGCGGATTCGAGTGAATCTGCGAAACGTCCCCGAAGCGCTTCGCCCGCCCCAGGAAACACCCGACCCCGACGACGATCCCACTCGCGAATGGCGCAGCAGGCGGCAACCAAAGACTCCGGGCTAATTATCTCTTCTGAGAGTGACTGACAAAGAGGCCTTGGTTTGTTGTTCGCGGGGCAAGAGTAAGCTCAGGGCATGAAGCTGACACGATTCGATGAGTCGAACCTCTTCGATGATCTGGACAAGATTGACGTCTGGTTAACCGGGCGCGGCTTCACAAAGCGTAACCGTCTGCGCATCTATCGGGAGAACCTCATCGCGATGCGCGACACTGACGACGACGTGGCCAATATCCATTTGCAGATGCAAGAATCTGGGCGGATAAATGAGATCCTGGCCTCCTACGTCGAAGGTTTCGAGCTGTCCGATGCGCTGAAGTGTCTCCTTGACAAGGAGGTAGATATACCCGACGAATTGCTGAAACGTTCGCTCGACGGCCACGCCGATGCCGCACAGGAGACCGTGAAGAGCAATCAGGGGCGGAATGCAATGTTTGAGCTGTCTATCGCTGCTGCAGTCGCTCGGCAAGGCCTGAAGCCGATCTTTAATCTCGATAAGCCTGACCTGGAGTTTCAATTCGAGGGCCGCCGCGTATTGATGGAGTGCAAGAGAGTTTTGTCGGAAAACGGAATCAACGAGGCGATGTCGCTCGGCATCCGCCAATTACGAAAAAAAGTGAATGTGTCGGCGGACGACGTAGGACTGGTCGCTGTGAACATATCCCGCCTATTCAATAGCGGTGATGGGTGGTGGACTATAACAGGTAAGGTGCATCCGGTGCGAGTGCTGTCGGACATGATTCATCGTGTGATCGAAGGTCGAGAGGCAAACATACGTCAACGGAGGGAACCGGCGATACGCGGCATGGTGTTTTACGCCGCCAGCCCATTTAAGGTCGACGGCCTGGGATACATGCCAGTGCGCACGGCAACAATTTGTCGACTGGATTCAGGCGATGAACTGATGCGGCGACTATCCGAAACGCTGAAGCTGTGAGCGTACTCGATACAGCCGAGATCGATTACTGCAAAGTGCAAATCGGGAATGACAAACGCCCTCCTCGTCATCGATCTCATCGACCCTCCGAGAAAATCTCCATTAACTCATGCGGAGGAACAACCTCAAGCTGCGCATAAGTACAGTCCTGCAGACGCTTATCTACGCGCCACCGCCGAAGATGGGCTAGATGTCGGAAACGCCGCCCTTGCATGTGTTCATATGCCACTTCAGCAACCAACTCCGGTCGCAGCGGTTCCCAGGACAGATCTTTCCCTTGGCTCCAGCGGCTCTGGCCACCCGGCATCCGATGCTCGCCATCTCCCGTCTCCGGCGTCGCCCAATGCCGCCATGGATGCTCAGCCATCGCATTCTCGCGATACGGGGCTAGAAATTCCACCAGCTCGCGGCGCTTCTCCACTGTGAAACTTGAGCAAACACCCACATGCTGTAGCTCACCGGAATCGTCGAAGAGTCCCAACAGCAGTGAACCAACCATCGTCCGCTCCCCCTGTTTGTGCCAACGAAAGCCTGCCACCACGCAGTCGCAGTCGCGCTCGTGCTTCACCTTCAGCATCACCCGCTTGTCTGGCTCGTAGCTGCCGGAGAGCGGCTTAGCCATGACTCCATCGAGTCCCGCACCCTCGAAACGACGAAACCAGTCCAGAGCGATGTCGCGATCACGAGTCGCCGGGGTGATATGGATCGGCGCGGAAGCGGATTCAAGTAACTTCTCCAACCGCTCACGACGATCTGCAAAAGGAACACCGCGCAGGTCCTCTTCTCCTTCGCACAACAGATCAAAGAAGACAACCGAAGCCGGAATTTGCTCCGCCAGCAGCTTCACCCGAGAAGCCGCCGGATGAATGCGCAGCTGCAGCCTCTCAAAATCAAGTCCGCTCGGGGTTGCAATCACAATTTCTCCGTCGAGCACGCACCTGCTCGGTAGTTGAGCACTCAAAGGGGCGATCAATTCCGGGAAATAGCGATTCAATGACTTCGTATCGCGGCTTTGGATCAGGAACTCTTCGCCGTCGCGAAAAATCAGCGCTCGAAAACCGTCCCATTTAGGCTCGAAGATCCACGAGCCACTGACCGGTAGCTCGCCCACTCGCTTGGCAAGCATCGGCAAAATCGGAGGAGCTACGGCAAGCCTCATACTTCCAACCTATACCTTTGCGCCAGACGGGCGAGCTGAACATCACCCCTCGGGGTTGCGTGTACCGCCGTTTCCTTCTGCCTTAAACTAAAGAGGAGTGCCGCTCAGCGCCCAACTCGACCGCGACCCCGACAGCTTCGGAAAATACACTGCCCGCTCCCTCGCGCTGCATCTAGCTATCGTCGCTTCGATCGCCATATACGCTTTCATCCAGGCCCATCTCCACCACAACAGCTGGGGCGCGAACGAAACCCAGGGCGCAATCGAGGCCACATTGGTCAGCAATGCACCGGCGATTCCCCTACCCCAGGATCTTCCGCCAACCCCCAGCGTCCTCGCGACCCCGACCCCCAGCGTCGCACCGGCCCCAACCGCCGAGCAACCGAAGTCCGTTCAGCAACCCGAACCCGACGCTATCCCGATCCCGATAAAAGAGCCTCCAAAGAGCGTCCCACCGAAGAAGGTCGCTCAGAACCAGCCCCCGCCCAAGCCGCAGCCGCGCCAGCCCCTCGACTCGCGCGCCAATCGCTATCCCAGCCCGGTACCGTCGAGACCTAACACCGCCCAATACGGCGAGGCCGCGCCCCAGACTCGCAGTTCGATGAATACCAATCAAGGACCGAACAATCCCGTCAACATCAAGGGCGGCGACTTCGGCTCCCAGTTCCCGTATTACGTCGACATCATCCGGCGCACCGTTGCTCGAAACTGGTACCAGCAGGAGGTCCAGCCCAGCACGCCCGCCGGCACCCGGGTATTTCTGAACTTCAGCGTCGCCCGCGACGGGTCCCCGAGCAGTATCCACATTGAGACCCCGAGCGGCAGTCCGTCGCTCGATACCTCGTGCCTGCGCGCCGTGCAGAGGGTGGACACCTTCGGCCCTCTGCCCGCCGGCTATAACCAGAGCAGCATCAGCGTCGAATATTATTGCGAATATTCGGGAGCCAACCACTGAGCAGGGTCTATCATCCAAACTTAATGCCCAGTCTGTGGCAGGAAGTAGCATTAGGAAGGCATGACAAAAATACGCAAGCGCAGTTTTTTTCCTGTTTCCTTGTCTTTGGCTCTTTTGGTTGTTACGACCGCCGCCCTGCTTGGGGCTTCGCCAACCGCCATCGCCCAGGACTGGGTGCGTACCGGCACTAACCTCGGCGCCGCCAAGATCCGCATCGCCGCCGCCGATTTTGCGCCCAGTTCGCAGGATCCCCAGACCCCGGCGCTCAAGGCCACCTTTGACGCCACTCTCTTCAGCGATCTGAATAACGCAGGCATCTTTGATCTGGTTTCGAAGAGCATAGCACCGCCGGCGATGCCTGCCACGCCGCAGCAGATCATCCTCAGCAATTGGTCTGAGCCGCCGGTCAACGCTGAGATGGTCGCCATGGGCTCAGTGGCTGTCAATGGAGGCCGCGTCGTAGTTTCAGGCTGGCTCCTCGACGCCAAGAATACGCAGTCGCCCCAGGTTCTCGGCAAGCAATACAACGAGGCTGCGAGCGAAGACAATGCCCGCCTCATCGCCCACCGCTTCGCTGACGAGATCATCCTGCGCCTCGGCGGAGGCATCAACGGCATCGCCGAAACCCACGTTTTCTATATCTCCTCCAAGAGCGGCACCAAAGAAGTCTGGGAGATGGACTACGACGGCCAGGGAGCGCACCAGGTCACCCATCTGGGCAGCATCTCGCTCTCGCCCCACGTCTCGCCCGACAATTCCCGAATCGCCTTCAGCTCGCTCGGCAAGAATGGCTGGAGCATCAGAATGTATTCGCTGGTGCTTAACCGTCTGGTCGCTTTCCAGTCGCCTGGCGGCACCACCCAGTCGCCTGCCTGGTCCGCCGACGGAACAAAGCTCGCCTACTCCTCCAGCGTCTACGGCGATACTCAAATCTTTATTAGCAGCGCAGACGGAGCGGGGCCACATGCCGTAACCTCGTTCCGGGGGCCAAATGTCTCGCCCTGCTTCAACCCCAAGACCGGTTCGCAGATCGCCTGGGCCGGAGGCCGCACCAGCCTTCCGCAGATCTACATCGCAGACAACGACGGCGGCAACGTTCAGCGCATGACCGACGGGGGGTACGCCACTTCGCCCTCATGGTCGCCCAACGGACAGTTCCTGACCTTCGCATGGGACCGCAAGTACGGCCCAGGCGCACCCGGCGGGCGCGACATCTATATCATGGACATCGCCAGCAAGCGGTGGATCCAACTGACTCACGACGCAGGAAGCAATGATTTTCCCTCGTGGGCCCCGGATGGCCGCCACATCGTCTTTGAGCGCGAGGTCAACCATCGCAACGAAGTCTGGAGCATGCTCGCCGATGGCACCCAGCAACAGCAGCTCACCCACGGCGGCGACAGCTTCATGCCGAACTGGAGTTGGAAATGATTGATACCCGTTCGCGATCGACAAATCAAATCACAAAAAGGGGGAATCACTTGCAAAATCATCGACACCAATACTTAGCGTCGTTCGCCGTCCTCGCCGTAGCTGCCATCGCCGGCGGCTGCAGCAAGAAGGCCGCGCCTCCTCCGCCACCGCCCCCGCCGGCAATGACCGCCCCTGCTCCGACTGCGTCAATCACTGCCGCTCCTACCGTTGTCAATCCTGGCGACGGAGTCGCGCTCACATGGCACACTACGAACGCTAACGACATCTCCATCGACGGAATCGGCAAGGTGCCTTCTTCCGGAACCCAAACTGTTAATCCGACCTCATCGACCAACTACCATCTGGTCGCGCGCGGCGATGGCGGCTCGGCCGATGCAACCACCCGGGTCACCGTCAATCCGCCCATGGCGCCTGCGGCCGAAACAGCTCCGGCCATGTCCGACGATGCGGCGTTCCGCCAGAATGTCCAGGATGTCTTCTTCGACTATGACAGTTATGACATCAGCACTGAGAACCAGAGCGTGGTCATGAAGGACGCCGCATACCTCGATGCCCACCCCAACATCAAGGTAGTCATCGGCGGCTACTGCGACGAACGCGGCTCGACCGAATACAACCTGGCGCTTGGCGAAAACCGCGCCAGCGCGGTCAAGAAGGCCTTGATCGCCGGTGGCGTGAGCGCCGACCGCATCCGCACCGTCAGCTACGGCAAGGAGAAACAGTTCTGCACCGAGCACGACGAGAGCTGCTGGCAGCAAAATCGCCGCGGTCAGTTCTCGATCGACCGCTAACAAACTCGGGGTGCCCATCCTTGACGACGGTCTTGTATTCGTCGTCAAGGATGGGGCGAACGAAAATCTCGATGTTCAAGGAATAGACTAAGAGCGATGAACAAGACCGCATCACACCCGCTCAGACTCGCCGCCGTCGCATCCCTCGCGTTGCTGGTCTCGGTTCCAAATGCCCGCGCCGCCTCCAAAGAGATGATCCAGCTGCAGACCCAGGTCCAGGCCCTCCAGGACATGCTGCAGCAGATGCAGCAGAGCAACGCGGAGAAGATGGGCGTGCTGCAGCATCTCGTCGAGCAGACCGCTGACACCGTAAACAAGATGTCGGCAAACATGGACTCGCTTGCGCAGACCGTTAAAGCGCAGAACGATGCGACAGCCGCCAAAGTCGACGGCGTCTCCGGCCAGGTGCAGGCGCTCAACGACTCGGTAGATGAACTCAAAGCCCGCATGGCCGGCCTGAACAAGGCAATCCAGGACCTGCAGGCGCAAACCCAGACGATGGCCGCGCAACAGCCAGCCGCCGTGCCCGCTGGTGGACAGCCGCCCGCTGCGGGCCAGCCAGTCGAAGGACAGCCGGCAGCTCCGCAGGCGCCACCGGTTGGCGACCTCTACCAGAGCGCACTCCGCGACTACAACTCTGCCCGCTACGACGTCGCGGGTTCCGAGTTCAGCGACGTCCTCCGCTACTATCCGCAGGACGACCTCGCCGGCAATGCCCAGTTCTATCTCGGAGAGATCGCCTATCGCCAGGGCAACTACCAGGCCGCCATCAAAGCCTACGATCAAACCGTCGAACAATATTCGGGTAACCCGAAGATCCCTGCGGCCCAGCTGCGCAAAGGCGAAGCGCTCATCTCGCTCAATCAAAAAGAAGCCGGAGTCCGCGAACTCCGTAGCCTGATCCAGCGTTATCCGCAGACTCCCGAAGCCCAGCAGGCCCGAAGCCGGCTCAACGCGATGGGTGTGCGCATCAGCTCGCCGGCAAAGCCGGCCGCCGGACATGAGTAAGCCTGAAGCGCTCGAAGCAACCGCTCCGTCTATCTGACATTCTCACCGCCATGAAAGAATCGCCTCAGCTGAAACACCGCGACAGTGACCTCGAAAAGGGTGCGGTAGAATCAGACCGTCCCGAATCGCCTGATGATGAGTCAATGACCGGCCAGCTCGGCCACCGCGATGACGACTCGATGATCAAGGAAGGCGACACCGACTTCCCCGAACCGGACGCAGAAGCTGAACATAGTGGTCAGCAAAGTTAGCGGGCGTTCAGCCTCTAATACCGATAGCTCAACTCAATCCCCACGTCGTTCTTGAGATTGGTTGTGCTTGTGAAGTGGTTGAGCGGAAACTGATCGTAAGGCGACAGGCCCCAGCGGGCCTTTTCGTCCAGAGCGAACAGCAGCCCCGCCTTTAGCGTCTGGCCAAATTCGTCGGCATTAAAGTCCCAGTAGGTGTCATAGTCGAGGAAGCCCGCCAGTCGTTTCTTGAATTCGTGGGTGACGATCGCTTCGGGCTCGAAGGTGTTCACGCCCTGTGCTCCTTCTCGAGTAGTGGCTGCCTTGTTGTAAGCGAGGACTCCATTGAGGGCGGTCTTGGCGCCCAGCGGCGTCGAAAAACCCCACGCCATCTTGATCACCAGCTGCCCAGCGCCCTTGATGTTGTCTGGCGCCGACGGAAAGGTCACCTCAACTTTGGCTGCTTGCTTGAACCGTTCGTTCGCGCTAAGCACTCCGCTCATGCTCAGCTTGATGTCGCCCAAACCACGCCCGCTCGGCGAACTCGCCCCGCCATCCAAATCGAAACCAAAACCCTTGATAATGGGAATCTCATATCCGAAGGCTAGCCGACCTTTCGGGCCGAAGGCCTGCTCGCCCTTGATGCGCTCGCGGTTGTTGCTCTTGCCCCCCCTAAAGCTCCCATGGTCATACTCGAAGGAAACGCGAGAGAACAAATCCGCCGGCTCAACGTCGTCATCCGTCTCTTCGAGCAGAACATCGTCCAGCGGAGGGGACTCGGTCTGCAGCCCGGCCGTCGCCGCTTGCAATGAACTCGTTTGGGCCTGTCCACCCTTCGTTGGCGGCGTCTGTTGCGCCTGAACGCTGAAGCCGAACAGGCCAACCAAAACCACGACGGCGTGGCTTGAAATCCGGAGCGTGCCCTCGAGTTGCAGGTTTGGTCTTGCCATACCACGCAAAATCATACCTGACCGGCGTAAGGCCTTGACACGAGCGTGTGGCATACGGCTACAGCGTCTTGATGTCCAGCACAAACCGGTACTTCACATCGGCCTTGACCACCCGCTGCCACGCCTGATCGAGCTTGTCGAAGCTGGTCATCTCGATATCGGAGACGATATCCTTCTCCGCACAGAAATCGAGCATTTGCTGCGTCTCACGAATGCCGCCAACCATCGAGCCCGTAAACGTCTTCCGGCCCAGCACCGAGAAGGCATGCACCGAAACCGGAATCTCTGGAATGCCCACGGAACACATCACGCCGTTGCGCTTGAGCAGCCCAAGATAGGTATTCACGTCATGGTTAGCCGAAACGCAGTCAAGAATAAAGTCAAAGCTGTGCGCGTGTTTGCTTGCCCAGCCGGAGTTCTTCGTGAGGATCACCTCGTCCGCCCCCAGCCGCCGCGCATCCTCGACCTTAGCCGCCGAAGTGGTGAACTGCACCGTCTGCGCGCCCAGCGCATGAGAAAACTTCAGCCCCATGTGCCCAAGGCCACCCAGACCCACTACACCGACCTTCATGCCCGGCCCAACATTCCAGTGTTTGAGCGGCGAATACGTCGTAATTCCGGCGCACAACAACGGAGAGGCGGCCGCCGGATCGAGGCCCTTCGGCAGGCTCAAAACGTATCCCTCATCAACCACGATGTGGTCGGAGTATCCCCCAAACGTCAGATTTCCCTGCCGGTCGATCGCATTGTAGGTTCCAGTCATCCCCGGCCGCTCGCAGTACTGCTCTTCGCCATCCAGACACGATGGACACTCCCGGCAGGAGTCCACCATCACCCCAACCGCCGCCGCGTCGCCCACTTTGAATTTCGTCACCTCCGAACCAACTGCGGCGACCGTCCCAACGATTTCGTGCCCTGGCACCATCGGATAGATGGCGTTGCCCCACTCGTTCCACGCCTGGTGAATGTCCGAGTGGCAGATCCCACAAAACTGGATGTCGATCGCAACGTCCCTCGGCCCAGGATCGCGCCGCTCAAACTGAAAAGGCACGGGAGAAGTAGTAGCAGAGTGCGAGGCATAACCGCGTGTAGCAATCATAAAGGGGCGTTTCTCCTTGGAAACATTTTGTTTGAGGTTGAAACTAGTGCTGCGATTGTTGCGGTGTGTATCGGAACATCTCGCTTAGGTTGAAGAAGTCAGCCTCCTAGCCCGGACCAATGAGGCACAACTTCACGGTGTCGAAACCAGAGGCAACTCAATAAAACTCGGCCGTCCCGGTTCATGATAAATCCGCTGCGTTGCCTTCTGATAATCTCCCGGCTTCGCAAAAAAGATATTCGGCACAAACGTCTGCGGATTCCGGTCATACAGCGGGAACCAGCTCGACTGCACCTGCACCATGACCCGATGCCCCGGCAAGAAAACATGGTTCGCCGTTGGCAGCGCGAACTTGTACAGCAACGGCTCATTGGCCGTCAGCAGCTTTGGATCAGACAGGCTCTCGCGATAGCGCCCGCGGAAGATGTCCATCGACACCGCCAACTGATAACCGCCCATATTCGGCTGGCCAGCGACTTCGTCAGGATACACATCGATCAGCTTCACCACCCAATCCGAATCCGTCCCACTCGTCGACGCCACCAGGTTCGCAATCGGCTGCCCGCTGATCTTCACCGGCGCCGTCAACACATCTGAGGTGAAGATGGCAACGTCCGTCCGAGTCGATTCCTGCCGCTGATCGTCGACCAGCCACTCTGACCAGGTGTAAGTCTCCATCGGATGAATCGGCCGTATCCGATACGGTATAGGCTTCGTCGGATCGGAGACATACTCATAGAACGCCGCATCGCCAGCCGCCTCTCCCCCCTTCGGCGCGTCGAAGCCCAGCTTCCCTCCCGCCTCCAGATACAGCGGCGTCGCCTTCGGCGCACAGCCACTCGCGCAGCCAGAAGGCCACGCCGAAAGCTCTTCCCAAACATTCGCCCCCGTCACAAACGCCGAAACCGGTGGCACCGGTTTCGCCGGAGCCTCATCCTTCAAGTACTTCGCCAGGAACGGCGCCAAAACATTCTTGCGAAAATACAACGAAGTGTCGCTGCCAAACTGGATCGCGCCCAGCGAGCTGCCGTTATCAATCTCCTGCCCGTGATACCACGGCCCCAGCGCCAGGTAGACCATGTCGTTGTTCACGTCCTTCGGCTTGATCGCGCGATAGACCGCCATCGCGCCGTAAATGTCTTCCTGGTCCCACAAGCTCGCGACCAGCATCGTTGGCACCTTCAGCGGCTGCCCGGCCAGAATCTTGTCCACCGCCTGGTCGCTCCAGAACGAGTCATAGCTCGGATGCGCACTGATCTTCCGCCAAAAACCAACCTGGTCCATCCCGCGTTCCTTGCCAAGCTCGCCCGCCGATCCAGCATCCAGGAACATGTCGTATTCGTCGTAGTTCATCGAGTACCACTTCGCTGACGAGTCGCGTCGCGCCTCCTGCTCGTAGATGTACTGCATATTCTGCTCCCGAAACGCGCCATTATGGAACCAGTCGTCGCCCATCCAGCCATCGACCATCGGGTTCATCGGCACCGAGACCTTCAGCGCCGGGTGCGGATTCACCAGCGCCATCAGCGGTAGAAACCCGTCATAGGAAATCCCCAGAATCCCAACCTTGCCATTGGTCTCCGGAATGTTCTTCACGAGCCAGTCGATGGTGTCGTAGGTGTCGGTCGAGTGGTCGACCGGTGTCGGATTCTGCGGCCCATGCAGCGGCCGGTTCATCACATAGTCGCCCTCCGACCCATACTTCCCGCGGACATCCTGCACCACACGGATATACCCGCCATCCACGATCACATCGGTCGCATTGTCATAGCCGTAAAGCGTCGACCCCAGGTGCGAGCTGTTGCTGTTCGTCGTCAACCCATCCGCGCTATATGGCGTCCGCGTTAAAAGAATCCCCGCATTCTTCGCACCCTTCGGCACCAGGATCACCGTATGGAGCTTCACCCCGTCCCGCATGGGAATCATCACCACTCGCCGCTCGTAGTCATACCCATAGGTCGGCGGCTTTAGATCGGTCGGTGTTTCGCTCGGCAACTCGGAATAGATCTTGGGTGTTGCGCTCGCCTGCGCCACAGCTCTCGGCGCTGGCATGCAATAAGCTGCATAGATCGCCCCGATCGAGGCAAACGCAGCAAAGGCATTTCTTTTGGACATGAATGTCTTCCTGATCATCAAAGAGTGTGCGGACAGCTCTTGGCGATGGTAGCATCCGCGCCGCCACAACAGCCTTGAAGAACCGGGTCTCACCTCACCGCGTTCTCCGTTTATTCATCATGTTTTTGACAAAATGGCAGTCAGAAAAATCCCCGGCACTCCAGCTTCCCGCATAAAATGGCGTCTGCAACCAACATCGAAGGAAAGAAGGGCTGAGCGATGAAGCAGACAGACCAACAGAAATCCGAGCTTTGGCTGATCCGCCACGGCGAGACGGCCTGGAGCCTGTCTGGCCAGCACACAAGCCGCACGGACATTCCGCTCACCGACCACGGCAAGGTCCGGGCTGAAGAAATTCGCCACTACCTCGGCGGCAGGCCATTTTCCCTCGTACTTACCAGCCCTCGCCAGCGCGCCAAAGAGACCTGCCGCATCGCCGGATACTCCGAGTGTGCCCAAATCGACGATAATCTCGCCGAATGGGACTACGGAAGCTACGATGGCCGCACCACGGCCGAGATTCGCGCTGAGCGCCCGGGCTGGTCCATCTGGGAGGATGGCGTCCTAGACGGAGAGACGATCGAACAGGTCGCCACACGTGCCCAGGCAATCATAGAACGCTCCCTGGCCGCCGGCGGTCACGTCGCGCTCTTCTCTCATGCCCACTTTCTCCGCATTCTCGCGGCCACTTGGCTCAACCTTGATCCCCGCGCAGGCAAGTATTTCGCCCTCGGCACCGGATCGATCAGCAGGCTCGGCTTCGAGCGCGAAAACCGCGTCATCCTAAGCTGGAACCGCTCCTTCGAAAGCGACTAGGAACTGGCAGGTGCCCCATTCAAGCAATCTTTTTTGGTTTGAGTGGGAGGAAACGACCTTGATTTTCCAGACTCGTAAGCCAGAGCAATCGTCGAGGGCCTTCACCATTCTCCTAAAGTGTTAGTTGACAAACTCCGGCTCGCGGGCGTATTGTCCTAATTAATTAGGAGCACTCATGGTTGGCAGAAAAAAATCCACCACCCTCATCACTCCGCTCGAGCTCGAAATCATGCAGGTGCTCTGGGAGACAGGCCCCGCAAATGTGCAGACCGTGCAGGCGGCCCTCAAGACCAATCCACAGCTCGCATACACCACCGTGCAGACCATGCTCAACGTCCTTCACCGCAAGGGAAAAGTAAAGCGCAAGCTGCGCGGACGCGCCTTTGAATACGCGCCAACCGTAAGCCGCGAAAAGATCACCAACCACGCCGTCCGCGAAATGGTCGAGCGGCTCTTCAGCGGCTCGGTCGACGGCCTGCTGATGAACCTGGTGAAGACCCGCCAGCTCGACGCCGGCAAGATCGCCGAGCTTGCCCAGCGTATCGATCGCGAAGCGGAGCTTGCGAAAAGGGAGAGCACTCATGAATAGCTTCCAGCACTGGCTCCTCACCTTTCTGCTGAACTCGCTCTGGCAGGTCCCGGTCATCGCCCTCGCCGCAATCGTCGCCGCGCGCCTCATGACTCGTGCAAGCTGGCGCGCCCGGCACCTGCTCTTCATCGCAGCGCTCCTTCTCACCGTCCTGCTACCCGCGTGGAACGCCTCAACCTCCCCTGCAAAGGCGGGGCAGAGCGTTGCCGTCAGCATTCTTCCCGGCATTTTGGATGACAGCGCAGCGGGCCAAAGTACTCACCGCGCTCTCTCGCCACGGCGCTACAGCGGTTCCCTCCACATCACACCGGCGGTATCAAATACTGTCGCCCTCCTGTATCTCGCCCTGTTCCTCGGCCAGGCGGCATTTCTGCTATGGAAGTGGCGCGCTACGCAAATTCTCTTTCACCACGCCGCACCGGCTGAACTCACCGGCGATCTATCCTCCCACTGGCAACGCTGGCAGAGATCGTTCAACATTGGCAGCGTCACTCTGCTCGTTTCGGATCAAGTCGCTGGCCCCGTCACGCTTGGCTTTCGCCGCGCGGCGTTGATAGTCCCTCCTGACTTCATCGCGACCGCGACCCCCGAGGAGACCGCAGCTGCGCTATGCCATGAACTTGCTCACATCGCGCGCCGCGATTTCGTCGTCAATCTCTTGCTTGAAATTGCGAGCCTGCCCATCGCCTTCCACCCCGCTTGCTGGCTGCTCAAGAAGCACATCGACGAGTCCCGCGAACTCGCTTGCGACGCGATGGCCGCCGCAGTTTCCGACAACTCTGGGATCTACGCTCGTTCCCTGCTCTCGCTTGCCCAGACCATCTGCGCGACGCCTGCCACCACAGCTACTAACGCCCTCGGCATCTTCGAGGCCAACATTCTGGAGAAACGCATTATGCATCTCATCGACCGCAAGCCAGCCTCCACCCGCGCAGCCCGGCTGCTCTCTGTCGCCATGGGCTGCTCGCTCCTCACCGCGGCCTGCATCGGCATCTCCGCCTTCACCCTACAACCCGCGGCGGCGCAGTCGGCTGCCGATCTTCAGCAGTTCGTCGGAACCTGGAAGACCACCGTCAACGGCCAGGCCGCCACCACCGTGCAAATCCTCACCTATCAGGGCAAACTCACCGGCAGTATCAGCAATGGAGACTTCGGCATCGACGAAAAGAGCAACACGATTACCGGATGGCACGACGGCACACCCGGCGGCGCCCCGATTGTCGAGGCCTCAATCTCGGGCCAGACCCTCGCCTTCAAGACGCTCGACCTGGATGGGCCAGTCGCCTGGGATCTGACGCTCACCGGTCCCGGCAGAGCGGACTTGCGCATCGCCGAAGCTCTGCTTAACGGCACAAAACTGCCCGCGATTCCGGCTGAGAGGATCGACACCTCACCCACAAAAGATGACAAACCGAACCCAGGCTTCACGCCGCCCCATGTCCTATCTAGCGTGACTCCTCAATACACACCCGAAGCTCGCGCCGCAAAGTTCTCCGGTAAGTGCGTCGTTGCCCTCACCATCGACACCCAAGGCAACCCCATCAATGTGCACATAGAAAAACCCATCGGCATGGGCCTCGACGAAAACGCCATCAACGCCGTGAAGCAGTACCGCTTCACCCCAGCCATGCAGGACGGCGTGCCCATAGCCAAACGCGTCCACATCGAAGTGGCCTTCCAGTATTACTAAGCGGGGCAGCGTCAGCGTAGAATCTCCTCAAGGGAAAGCGAATCGACATGGCGACTACTACTTTTGTTCCCGTCGAAACCTATCTCCGCATGGAGTCCGAGCCGGACTGCGAGTATGTCGACGGCCAGATCGAGGAGCGGCCACTGCCCGAGTATGATCACTCGACCTGGCAAGATGCAATATCTGCATTTTTTCGATCGCACGGCGTGGAATGGAACTTCCGCGCACGACCCGAACTCCGTGTCCGAGTCTCGCCAACCCGCTTCCGGGTTCCGGATGTGACGGTGCTTTCCCGTTCCGCACCAACCGAACAAATCATCGTGACGCCGCCGCTCGCGGTCTTCGAGATTCTCTCACCCGAAAACCGAATGGCCGCCATGATGGAGAAATTCGCCGACTATGAGCGCATGGGCATTGCCGGAATTTGGATCATCGATCCACGAAAGTCGGTTGAAGAGGCAGTCGGCTACGGCTACCAGTCGGGCACGTTGGAAACCACAACTACCTTCGGCCTACCTAGCCTCGGCATCGTCTTCACGATGGAAGAGATCGCCGCCTTTATCGACTAGCTTTGCCCTCGACGGAGGAGTCGCAGCCTAAACCGCAACCGTAAACGCCTCTTCGGTCCGCGTCACCGCGCGATACAGCGTGTCCCGCTCAAACGGCTCACGCCCAGCTTCGGTAATCAACCGAACCAGATCCTGCCTCCGCATCCCCTGCGGAGTTGTAGCTCCGGCATCATGGTAAATCTTCTCCTCAACCACCGTGCCATCGATGTCATCCGCTCCAAAGCGCAGCGAGATCTGCGCGATCTTCGGTGAGACCATCTGCCAGTACGACTTGATATGCGGGAAGTTGTCGAGTATCAAGCGGCCAACCGCGATCTGCTTGATATCGGTCATGCCCGTACTCTTCGGCAAATGGTCAAGCGCGGTGTTATCGGGGTGAAACGCCAGTGGGATAAATGTCTGGAAGCCGCCAGTCTCGTCCTGAAGCGTCCTCAGTCGGACGAGATGATCAACTCTATCCTCATCGTTCTCGATGTGGCCGTAGAGCATCGTGGCGTTCGATTTCAATCCCGCCAGATGCGCCTCTCGCGCCGTCTCCAGCCACTCGTCGCCATCGATCTTGTGGTCACAGATAATATGCCGCACGCGGTCGGCAAAGATCTCCGCACCGCCGCCAGGGCATGAATCGACGCCGGCTGCCTTCATCCGCCGCAACGTCTCGGGAATCGAAAGCTTGGCCCGCTTCGCCAGGAACGAAACCTCAACCATGGTGAACGCTTTGATGTGGACAAGCGGGAAGCGCGCCTTTAGCCCCGAAACGAGATCGAGAAAATATTCGAACGGCAGGTCCGGATGCAGCCCGCCCACAATATGGAACTCGGTGACCGCCTCGCTGTAACCCGAAGCCGCCGTCTCCCACGCCTGTTCGAGAGCCATCGTATAGGCCCCCGCAGTGTCTTTCTTGCGCCCAAACGCGCACAGCCGGCACGCGGCAACACAGACATTCGTCGGATTGATATGCCGGTTGACGTTGAAATACGCCACGTTCCCATGCATCCGCTCGCGCACAAGATTCGCCAGCCAGCCCACCGCCAGGATGTCTCCAGAGCGATACAGGTCGACGCCATCGTCGAAGCTCAGGCGTTCTTCTGCCATCACCTTTTCAGCGATCGGCAGCAGCCTTGGATCATCGGTTTGAAAGCTATGACGCTGGGGGCGAAACTCTGTCAGGCTCATCTTCTTAAGAATAAACCCAATGACCGCTCAGGTTACGGCCTGACCGGATCGTCTCATGGAATGAAAGGCTGCCGCTCTGCCAGGGACTTCTCCATCACGATGGCATCGACCGCGCCGTCGTAGTAGTCGGGAATTCGGCCGATCGTCGCAAATCCAAGTCCACGATAGAACTCAGAGGCGGCGGAGTTGTTCACCGCAACCTCAAGCCGCAGCCAACCCGCACCAAGGGTCCTCAACCGATCTTCGATTTGGACCATCAGCATCCGTCCAACGCCGCGGCGGCGAAAATCGGGGGCCACATCGATTGTGATGATGTGTCCCCCTGGCGACTTGCCGATAGAAGTGTGCTGTGCGATCGCGAAACCGGCCAGCACATCATCGTCCTCTGCGATAAGGCACAGCGTTTTGCCCGATCTGAGCAACCAGCGGAACTGGCGAAGCGAATAAGCGATTCCCGCCGAGAAGCAGACGCGATCAAGCTCAAAAAGCCTGCCCGCATCTGCCTCGATTCCCTCGCGCAATCGAATCACGCTACGCCGCAGAGTTCATTTGGCGCCGGAAGCCAGCTGCGTTCCCGCTGCCGACTTGGGCTGCAGCACCACGCCGTCAAAGAGCGACGCGGCGACCAGACGCCCGCCCGCGGTACGCACCGTGTGCACGTTCCAGCCGATGTCCCACCAGTTCCAATCCTTCTTGACTGGATCGATCGCCATCATCAGCGTCCCGTTCGCTGACGTCACCATCAGCCGCTTGTACTCCGGGTTGAAGTCAAGCCCGTCGACGTCGCTGAAGGGAAGGCTGCTGAGCTGGGTCCAGCTTTGCCCTTTGTCCTCGCTATAGAAGACTCCCTCTCTGCCGCCAATCCAAAAGCTGCCGTTATCGGCGCTCACCAGAAAGCGCAGCGTCTTGGCCTGGGCCGGCATTGAGACAGGCTGCCAACTCTTGCCTTCGTCATTGGAGGAGACGATGAACTGCCGCCCCGCAGCAAGCACCGTGTCGCCGCTGATCGCCACGCGAACGAACTCCGTATGACCCAGTACCTCGCCGCCTTGCCAGCTAGTGCCCTGATTCCTGCTTGTATAAAGTCCCGTAGCGGACGCTGCATACCAGATCGGCCCGCTCACATTGACGTCCGTTACCCGGCTCTCCAGATCTTTTGCCGGAAGCGTAACTTCCTTCGTGACTTTGACCCTCTTCTTCTTTTCGACGACGGTTGATTCGATTTCCTTGGTGTTGACAATACTGCTCCGAGGCTCCCAGCCGCCGCCCGCCAGAAACATGACGCCATGGTTGGTTCCCGCGTAGACATCGCCGCTGGGCGCCTGGCGCAGCGCAAAGATATCGCGGCCTTCCAGTCCGATGCTGCGCTGGTTCCAGGTATTGCCGCCGTCCTCTGAGACAAAAACGCCCCCATAGGTCTTGTCGTTCAGCACACCCGCATAGATGGTATTTTGATTGCGGCTGTCGACCAGCAGCGCTTCGACCTGCCGCTGCGAGAATCCGTCATTGGCCGCGACGAAAGTGGCCCCGCCGTTGACGCTCAACAGAACGCCACTGCGGTCGGTCGCCAGCAGCACGTGCTTGTTATTTGTCGGGTCCACATAGACATCGTTAATGATCACGTCGGGACCAGTGAGCCGTTGCCACGTCGCCCCGGCATTGGTGGTCTGGTAAAGCCCCTCGGTAGTTCCCGCGTAGACCGTGGCCGAGTTCACCGGGTCTTGCATTAGCACGCGAGTGCGCCGGGCGGTATTCGGAATTCCCTGCTGCTTGCGAAAGACCTCGCCGGCGGTCTCGCTCTTGTAAATGCCGGAGCAGGCACTCAGGTAAACGATTGATGGGACCTTCGGATCGAGGATGATCGAGAAGACATCGGAATCGTCGATCAGGCCCTGCTTGACATTGCGCCAGCTGGCGCCGCCGTCGGTAGTCTTCCAGGGCAAATGCCAGGTTCCGGCGTAAATGGTATTTGGATCAGCGGGGTCGATCGCAATCGACTCGACCTCGTGGATCTCATGGCTGTCCGCCGGGCTGATTTGCTTCCAGTGCGCTCCGCTATCGTCGCTGCGGTAGACGCCCTTGAGGGTACCCGCGATAAATACCTTTGAATTGGAACGAGACTGTTCGAGAGCGCGAATCGATTGGCCCTCCATATCGGCCACGGTGGTCCAGCTCGCTCCCCCATCATGGCTGACATACAGCGTACCGTCGGGGCGATTGAGCATCCACGCGCCCACCAGTATCGTTTTGGGATCGGCCGCATCCACCACGATGTTGTCCAGCACCTGGTTCTCGGCTCGACTCAGTTTGGCCAGCCGCTTCCAGTTGGCGCCTCCATCCTGAGACTCATAGATCCAGCTGTCCAGCGTTCCCATATACAGGTGCTTGGAATTGGTCGGATCGGCGGCGAAGGCGCGGGCGTCTCCCCCGGCGGGCCCTACCGGCTCCCAGGCCGCGATTGGCGAGGCCTTCGCGTCGGAAGCGTTTGAGCAAGGCAGAAATGCCAAAGACAGGACGGAGAGGGCAAAGAGGCGTAGCACTATGTGTTTCATGTTCCTGCTGTTCGATATTGGGTTTGTCGAGCGATGATCAGCCCTCTACAAGAATAATCCTTGTAGGCAATGAAAAAAGGGCTAACCGAAGATCCGGTCAGCCCTTTTCCGTTACAGAGTCGCTGCCTGGTAACTACTGGGCCGGGGCAGCGGCTGCTTTCTTGTGGTGCGGCGCCGGCTTGGTGGCCAACGGTTTGCGTTCCTGCGGTTTCACCACTGACTCATCGACTGCCGTGGTTCCAGGTACGTCGCTGTCGAAGGTTGCGCCAGCGGGCACCAGGTAGTTCTCCACTTCATCGACGCTCTGGGTTCCGGTGCGGACGCTGATGCGGGAAGCATCGATGCCCTTCTCGGTGACCAGATAGGCCTTGGTGTTGACAGCACGCTGCGCGGCCAGGTTGTCCATCACAGGTGCTGCCTTCTTGCCCTTCTTCGGCTCGGGTTGCGGCCCAGCTTCACCGACCACGGTGATCGTGGCATCCGGCGTCTGCTGTGCGCTCAGAGCAACCTGATCGAGGCAGGCCTTGGCTTCGTTGTCGACACGGGCCGGGCGCTTGGTGTCACGACCGAAGGAGATCGTGCACAGCGTTTGCGTCTTGGCCGGTGCCGGTGGAGGCGGTTGTACCGTTACGGTGGCAGTGCACGAAGCGGTTTGACCCTTGTCGTCGGAGACATTGCCGGTGACGGTAATCGTTCCGGTGGGCGCACCAGTCGTGGCCAGCGTTGCGGTGTTGCCGGTACCGCTGATCTGTCCGGCGGAAGAGGTGAAGCTATAGGTCAGCGGACGGTTTTGCGGGCTGACACCAGTGGCCGTGATGGTCACAGTGCCGCCGCTGGCAGGAACGGAGGTCGGGTCGGCCGAGCAGCTAACTGTCGGCGGCTCATATGGCTTGACGGTGAAGTTGGCGGTGCAATCCGCAAACTCGCCCGGCTTCTGGCCTTCCGAGACATGCCCGGTGACCGTGTAGTTGCCCGCGCTCAATCCAGTCGTGTCGATGTTGCCGGTCGTGGAATCGCCAGTGATCTTCACGCCGGTGCCCGACCAGGTGTAGGTGGCGGGCTTCTTCGGATTGAGGTTCATCGCGGTTCCAGTGACAGTGACCGGGTCACCCGGGAAGACTGCGGACGGGTTGACCGAGCAGCTGTAGGTCACAGGCGGCGGCGGAATGATGCTACCGAACTTCAACACAATACCCGTGCTCAGACGCGCGTTGTTGAGGTTGGCGCGCCCGCCGGTGACGGGCTGAGGACCAAACGAGGCGTGCCAGTATTGGTAGTCCGCTTGGAAGAGGCGGATCGCAAGGTGGTGATCAAACCACGGAAGACCGTAATCGAGGCCGCCGCCAACCGTTATGGCCGGGCCCCAGGTGTATACGTGATAGGCGATCGGCTCATAGTTCGGACCGCCTAGCTTCACAGCTCCGACGTCCGCATGCCCGAACGGGGTCACCCCTTCGTCAGTTGGGTAGCGCCCAACGATGCCTAACGAATAGGAATACGCGCCATCATTGTTGCCATCCGGGTGGGCGCCGAACTCAAATTGGCCGCCTACGTACTTGTTAAAGAAATAGGTCGCACTGTCCACCGTGCCCAGCGTGATCGACGAGTAGGTGTTGGGGCTGGTCGACCCATCCGGCAGCGGCGTGTAGATCGTGCCATGCGGCGCCAAGTACGAGTAACCCATGAAAACATCGATTCTCGATATCGGTGCGGGCGGCGTTGCGGTTGGCGAATTCTGTCCGTATAAGCTCGATGATCCGAGCCCTACGGCACACGCTACGAGCAGAATTCGGCTCAGGGAACCTTTAGGACGAGAAAGCATACGTCTATCCTCCAAAATCTTGATGGAAAGTGACCTCTAAAACAAAAATCAGCTTAAATCACATGAGCCGACTGCAAGTGACCCATACTGCACTAGCTTGCAAAATCCGCGTTTTCACGAACCACAACTTCCCTCAAGCTCCAGCAATCAGAATGTTACACGCTAAGTCGCTGCTGGGTAATTAGTATTTTTAACACCCCCGGGGCTCCAATCGACTCCTCCGGTCTCTTACATGTTCAGCGTGCGCCTCATGCTGCCCCGTTCCTGCTGGATTTTTTCCTGCAGAAGCGTGATCGCATACATCAACTGCTCCGGCCTCGGCGGGCATCCTGGGACGTAGACATCCACCGGAATCACCTGGTTCACGCCTTGAACTATCGCGTAATTATTAAAAACCCCACCGGAGGTTGCACACGCGCCCATGGATATTACCCACTTTGGTTCCGGCATCTGATCATAAAGCCGTCGGATCACCGGCGCCATCTTTTGCGATACCCTGCCCGCGATGACCATCAGATCGGACTGCCGAGGAGACGGACGAAACACCTCGGCGCCGAACCGGGCGATGTCGAACCGCGAAGCCCCCATCGACATCATTTCGATCGCACAGCAGGCCAGCCCGAAGGTCATCGGCCATACCGAGCTCTTGCGGACCCAGTTGATCGCAAGATCGAGAGATGTCATGAACACGCCTTCTGGTTGCTCGTAGCCATAATTGGCCTCGCGCACTTTCTCGCGGTTCTTCGAGCTGCTCTCCAGAGCTCCGAAAAGATATCGATCCGAGTTCGCCAGCTGCATACACCCAATATACCCCGAACTGATTCATTCCAGACGTTTTTGGAATCAATCGGCTGTTTTTTTTTACCCCGTCCCGGGAGCCATTCGCAGGCTCCGGTGGGCTGGCCCGGTCAAATCCCGCCGAAGCTCTCGCCGTCTCGATGGAAGTGGCGCCCAAACCCATGTACGTTTCGTCGCTGCTTTGTACTTTCGCCGGCTTGTGTGAAAGTAAGGAAAAGACAATTCAACGGGCCTTCACATATTGCGTGCCCTTGGCCGCAATTGCTGGCTTCAGGTAGTTCGGACGGGCATTCGCGTAGGACCTTCATCCGTACCCGTACAAACGCTGCGATTCAGACTTTTCAACGGGAGTATTGCCATGATTAATTTGGGCCGCGGGATCTCCACCATAGTCGTCGGCTGTTTGTTGATTCTTCCCCATGCCGGCGTCGCCCAGACCTCCGTGCCGCAGGCTTCCTCCACCTCCGCGGAGAGTGCGAAGATCGCACAGCTTGAGGCTCAGATCGCGGACGCCAAATCTTCCGCCGACAACACCTGGATGCTGGTCAGTTCCGCGCTCGTCCTGCTGATGACCGGCCCCGGGCTCGCCCTTTTCTACGGCGGTCTGGTGCGCAAGAAGAACATCCTCTCGGTCATGATGCAGAGCTTCGCCATGATGTCGATCATCACCGTGCTATGGGCGTTGTTGACCTATAGCCTGGCCTTCGATTCCGGCACCAGCTTCATTGGCGGACTTCACCACGTCTTCCTTCGCGGGGTCGGCCTAACTCCCGATCCCGCTTACTCCGCAACCATCCCCTTACAGACGTTCATGATTTATCAGCTCATGTTCGCCATCATCACCCCAGCCTTGATCACCGGGGCCTTCGCAGAGCGGATGAAGTTCAGCGCAATGTGCGTCCTGCTCACCCTTTGGTCGATCTTCGTATACTCCCCGATGGCCCACATGGTGTGGGGGAAGGACGGCCTTCTTAACGCCTACGGAACCCGCATTCCCACGCTGGATTTCGCTGGGGGGACGGTCGTCCATGTCACCTCGGGTGTCTCCGCGCTGGTCTGCGCGCTCTACCTCGGCAAACGGCTCGGTTACCCCAAAGAGCATATGGCGCCCCACTCCATGGTGCTCAGCGTCGTGGGAGCCTGCCTGCTGTGGGTCGGCTGGTTCGGCTTTAACGCAGGAAGCGCCCTCGCTGGCGGGACGCTCGCCACAAGCGCTTTCGTGAATACTCATTTTGCAGCCGCAGCGGCGGCCATCGGTTGGGCCGTCGCGGAATGGCGTCGCAACGGCAAGCCAAGCGCCCTTGGCTGTATCTCCGGCGCAGTCGCCGGGCTCGTTGCCATTACCCCGGCCGCCGGGTTCGTCAAGCCCATGCCCGCTCTTCTCATCGGCCTCGTCGCGGGCGTCTTCTGCTATTTCATGGTGACCACCGTCAAGCGCATCTTCGGATACGACGACACTCTCGACGCCTTCGGCGTGCACGGCGCCGGAGGCACACTGGGAGCAATCCTCACCGGAATCTTCGCCAGCAGCGCGATCAATCCGGTCTTCCACGACGCCAGCGGGAAGACCGTGCCATCGGGGTTCTTTGAGGGCAATTATTTCCAACCTCTCCATCAACTCGCCGGAGTCGCAATCGCCTGGTTCGGCTCCATCGTCGGCACCCTGGTCCTCCTCAAACTGGTCGATGTAACCATCGGCCTCCGCGTCCCTGCTGAGGACGAACAGGAAGGTCTCGACACCACCCAGCATGGCGAGGAGGGGTACGACTGGGCATCGTAAGCGTTCATAGCGAGAAGACGAGTCGCGAACCTGTTAGTCTGGCCATCGGGAAAAGCAGTGGCTCTCCGGAGTCGGAAGTGCGATACACGAGATAGATATGCAAAAGATCGAAGCCATTATCCAACCATCCAAGCTCGACGCGGTCAAAGATGCCCTGATCGAGATTGGAATTCAAGGGATGACCATCCTCGAAGCCCGTGGCCACGGTCGCCAGAAAGGCCACACCGAGTTCTACCGCGGCCGCGAGTACACCGTCGACCTCCTGCCTAAAATCAAGCTGGAGATGGTGGTCGCCGACGACATGAGCGACAAAGTGGTGCAGGCGATTCTCTCCGCCGCCCGCTCAGGCAAGATCGGCGACGGAAAGATCTTCGTCTCCCGGATCGATGAGGCCATCCGCATTCGCAACGACGAGCGCGGCGAAACCGCCCTCTGATTCCGCTTTCAACACCGCGGATGCGCGTGGCGAGATTAGCGTGCGCCTCCAGGTTTGTATGGTTTTTCGTCCTGTCTCGGGAATTTGAATCCCTCCTGCGGCCAAAGAGACTGTAGACTTTTTCTACCCTGGTAGGTAAACCGCCCCCACCCTGGACTGTTTTCGCAAACACTGTGCTCGAGCGGAGCGAATGTCACGAGCGGCTTTTCTTGACGGAAAAGCCGCGCCAAGTTTATATCCGCCGGATGCACCAATTGCGAAAACGGTCTGAGGGCTTGAGGCAAGGAGAACCGAGCGTCGTCGAGGCGCTTAAGCCAGGCATTTTGTTTCACTCGCGGTCGATATGCTCCGACACGATAAGACCGCTTCAGCAACTAGGCCAATGCAGGAGGGCCGGATCGATAGCATGAGCGACACTGCATTTCTCTCTCAGCAGAGGGAGAACTATCAGCAGGAGTTCCTCGCACTCCGCCAAAACTTTGGGCGGACTGGCGACGGCTCGGCTATGATCCGTCGACGCGCGATCTCTGTCGATGCCCTCTTCAAACTGGTCTGGAAGCGGTCGATCGGCAAAGACCTCGATCGTCCGGGAATTACGGTGCTCGCGACCGGTGGCTACGGACGTCGCCAACTCTTCCCTTACTCCGACATCGACCTGCTCTACATCTTTGCGAATGAAGACGCCGAGCGCGAATTTCGCGAGCCCGTGCGCAGCTGCAATCAGACCCTGTGGGACATCGGCCTGCACGTCAGCCCAGCGATGCGGACGATCAAGGAATGTGAGCGCGCCGACCCCGACAATCTCGAGTTCATCGTCGCCACGCTCGATCGGCGTTTTCTCACCGGAGACAATGCGCTCAATCGCAGGTTTCAAACCGAGGTGCTTCCCGCGCTTCTCCTCCGCGAATGGAGCACCATCACACAGAAACTCGCCGACATGGCCCGGGCCCGCCACGCCAAATACAGCAACACGATCTTCCACCTGGAACCGAATATCAAGGAATGTCCCGGCGGCCTTCGCGATTACCAGCTCGCCCAGTGGCTGATACTGCTGCGTCATCTGCAGGACCAGCAAAGCTGGCCGAAGGAAGGCCTAGCGACGCCTCAGGTCGGCTCCAGCGACGCCGAATCGGCCTTCGACTTTCTTGCCGCGACCCGATGTTTCCTGCACTTTCGCCGCAATCGCGACGACAACACTCTCGACTGGCACGCCCAGGATGAGGCCGCCGCGCTAAGCATCGGCCTTGAAACCAGAGGCACTGCCGATCCCGCCTACTGGATGCGCACCTACTACCGCCACGCCCGTGCTGTCTTCCGCCGCGCCTCGTTGATGCTCGACAGCCTGCCTCCGGCGCGCCAATCCTTTTACAAGCAGGTACGCCGCCGCCGCACTCCGATTCCCGGTACCGATTTCTTCCTCGAGCAAGGCCGCATCGACCTCGATGAAACCGCGCCCGTCAACGATGCCGACAGCATCCTTAAGGTTTTCGCGATGGTCGCCACGCACGGCTACTCGCTCACGCAAAATGCCGAGGACCGTGTCGCCGAATCGCTCCCAGTCCTCGCCGTCCACATGCCCGAGGGGCCATTTCTCTGGAACTGCCTGCGCGAAATTCTGCTCGGTCCGCATGCCGCTCACGCGCTGCGAACGATGCACGCGCTCGGCGTCCTTGAACTCCTCATCCCTGAATTTCATGGCATCGATGCGCTCGTCATTCGCGACTCCTATCATCGCTACACCGTCGACGAACACACCTTCCTCGTAATCGAGAATATCCATCAGCTCCGCCAGCCACGCTCCGACGGCGATCAGCGCTTCGCCGCGTTGCTACCGCAGATTTATCGCCTCGATCTGTTCCTCCTGGCGCTGCTGCTGCACGATACCGGCAAGGCGCGGCGCAATGGCGACCACTGCGCGGCCAGCGTCGAACTCGCGGAAAGCCTGCTCGCTCGCCTCGACTTCGACCCCGAAGAGCGGGAGACCGTGCGCTCCCTCATCCGCAATCACCTCAATATGTCGCTCATCATGCGCCGCGATATCTTCGACGCGGAGAACATTCGCACCTTCGCTGAATCGCTCGGCACTCAGGCCAACCTCAAGATGCTGACGCTGCTCACCTATGCGGACATCAAGGCCGTCAACCCAGACGCGCTCACACCCTGGAAGGCCGACACTCTCTGGCAGCTCTATATCTCCACTTCAAATTTTCTGGACCGCAGCGTCGATGAAGTCCGTTATCACGTAGACTCCGACACCGGCCTGCTGAATCGCATCCTCGCCCTGGTTCCCGACCGCAAAGAAGAACTCCGCAGCTTCCTCGAAGGCCTGCCCCAGCGCTACCTGCAAAGCCGCCTGCCCGAGCAGATTCGCGATCACTTCAGAATGGCCCTCAATCTCGAGCAGAATCCGGTGCAGCTCTCGTTCCGCACCGCTCGGCAGCTCTGCGAACTCACCCTCGTTACGATGGATCGCCCGATGCTCTTTGCCGACATGGCTGGAGCCCTCTCCTCATGGGGCATGAACATCATTAAGGCAGACGCCTTCTCCAATCAGGCCGGGCTTATCGTCGATACCTTTCAGTTCACCGACACCTTTCGCACCCTGGAGTTGAACGAGAGCGAGATCACCCGTTTCGAAGAGAGCATCGCCGGTGTGATCGCGCTCAAGACCCCCCTCGAGACTTTAATGCGCCGCCGCCGCCACGCTTTCCAGCGCAAAGCGGCCAAGGTAAACCTCGCCACACGGCTCGAGTTCGACAACACATCCTCCACAACCAGCACCCTGTTGCAGATCGTCGCCCAGGACTACCCCGGACTGCTGCGCGAAGTCGCCAAAACCTTCGCTGAACAAGGCTGCAACATCGAAGTCGCACTCATCGACACCGAAGGCGAGATTGCCATCGATGTCTTCTATTTGACCGCAGGAGGAAAGAAGCTCGACGAGCCGCGCCAGGCGCATCTCCGTGAAGCACTAGAAGCCGCCCTCAAAGGCGTCCCCGCATAGAATTCCCTTAATCTGGGATTGGTTTGGGTCTTGCCGCTGCGCTGATGGAGTCGGAGACGACCCAACTGGCACCGACCAAAGCCATGCTGATCGCGTTGCCGGCCCAATTGAAGTGATTGCTTGGCCCGCGGAAGAGATTCGGAATCCAGATGAGCAACTCGAAGATCACGATCTCCGCCGTGAGAAGGCGAGCGGCAAGAGGCGCCATGATGCCGGTCAGGATGGATACGGCAGCCCCGAAAAAGCCCATGGTGGTGGCATAGGCCCAGAACATCTTGTTCGGCGGCAGCCAACCTGGGATCCAGTTCAACAGACCGGGCATATCAATGATGTGGGCGATGCCGAAGGAAATTGGACAAATACCGAAGAGGAGCACCAAGAACGACCGCCGGCGCGCCATGGACGAACCAGCAGGCGAGAACGTCGCATAGAGAACCAGACCGGCAGCAACCAGGGAGAACTCCTCAAAGACATTGCCGATCGGGTCGTAGTTGCCGAGATTCACAAGGGATTTGGGCACCCAGATGAGCGTAAAAATAGAATAGACGATCGTCAGGGTCACAGCGGCGGCTCGCGCGGTGCGGGGAATGAGGAGCGCGATCCCTCCGGCGAGCTCAACGACCGCGGTGAGATAGGCGAGCGGTACACGCAGAGGGACGTGGGGACCGACGTTCTGCCAGCTCGTGGCGAAGTCGCCGGAAACCAGGCCCAGCAACCCTAGAAAGATGGCGGCAACGCCATAGACGTAACGACCGAGATTTGATGTTATGCTGCCTTGTTTTGCCATTGGCTGGGGATTTCAATATCTCTCGACGAGGTACAGTGGGCAATAGCCACTTTGCGCGATCTCAGCCGGACCACTGCTGAGTGCCGGATCTCAGGTTGGTGTAAGGCGGGCTTCTCGCGGCCGCATCGCCGGACCGCACCCTGGTACGCTGCGCCAACGAACCTATTCACTTGGGACATGGACCTCGCGCTAGCCAGCGCGAAAGAGTTGCTGAAGTATCCAATCACCCGCTTTGCCACCGGCCACGGGCCCGTCCGCGAGGGGGGACTTGCGTTTCTGAGGGCGACCATCGCAAAGATCGGCGCCGCCTGAACTGTCAGTCGGCAAAAAAAATGGCATAAACTCTCGACACGCCAAATAAAAGCGGCCCGCGTTCCAGGGTTGAACTACCCCAAAGCGGGCCGCTTCTTACCGGAGTTTCAGTGGATGGCGCACTACGGAATAGTTGGGCTGTGCAGCTGTGCCTCTGCGGCGCCCAGTGTGAGATCGGCCCCGATCGGCAGTCCTAGACTATTTTCTGCGTTGATGACCAGTTCTATCGGTACCACTTTAATTTTGTCGTTGTCGCTGAAGTGCTGAACTCTGTTGATGTATAAGACTCCAAGATTCGCAATCGTGATCGTGGTGTTCACTTTGACGTTGTCCGTGATCTCCGGATGCCCGGCAACGACGATACCGATGAATGTATTTTCCCCGGTGAAGTCAAAATTAATGCCGTCGGTAGTCACTCCTTTGGCGTCCCCCGTGATCGCTGTCGCGCTGACCAATCCCGATAGAAGGTTCACTCCAGCTATGGAAGTCGTGAATTGGCTCTCCACTTTCGCCTTTGTAACGTTCCCCATTCCAGTTACTGTCACTGTGCCCGTGTTTACCACGCCGGAGATGTTCGCCGCTGCGACCGAATCGGTTTCCACCGCGCCCGAAGTGCCGAAACAGGGAATCGTTTCAAGAACAAGAGGACCGGCACTAATTGGTGTAGCTACCAGTTTCGGAGCATACGCGTAACCCCCAACGACGGCCGTAACAGGCCTGCTCTTGATGTAGCTGAAGGCATCGCCGATAATGATCTGCGTTCCCTCGTGGGCGCCAAGCGTGATGCTCACGTGAATCAGGTTAACCGTCAGGCTCGCTTCGTCGGAGCTGGTGTAGGTTGTCTGCTCATTCAGCGTTACGCTGCCCAGCAACGGCAGCTCGATCTCTGTATTTGGGGCCACATTCACCGAAATAGGAACGCCCAAGACCTTCAAATTGCTTAGCACCGTCCCAGCAGTGCTGAAGTGGAATACGCCGCTACTATCTATGCTGCTCGTGCTTACCGCTTTGATCTCTGTTGCTGTAATAACGCCGCCTAGCAGGTTGACGCCAAATATGTCACTCGAACCCGTAGAAGAGTCCGCTGTGCTTGAGGCGACCGAGTCGACAAGCCCCGTGCCCACCAGTCCGGTATCGGCGACCGATACGGCCGAAGCGCTGAACGAGCCGACATTTTGCGTATCGCATGAAGGCAACTCGGCGAACGCTATCTTACCTAGTTTGACTACGCTGCCCACATTGACTTCCGCGCCGTAGGCAGTAGCCGAATGGACGGTAGTAGCGGTAGCGGCGAAGGTAGGGCTTGCACTGAATGCCAGGATTGAGCCAGCGACGATGGCGCCCGTCAGAGCGCCCGAGACTTTGAGTTGCTTGACCACATTACTTACCCGCATGGGTCCATCCTCCTTGCAACTGGAAAGGATTACCTACCTTCCGGGTCATAACATAGCAGCGCCTTGCATCCATCCATCTTGATCTGCATCAAGTTATGGCCTCGCATTTTCCCTGATTCTTTGGTAAGGGAATTACGTACCAGTGTTCTCTCTTAGTCATAAGGACGCCCAGGAATATAACGACTTATTAACCGATGCGAGAGCACGGACACATACTCCTCGACGCGGAAAATTCCGACACACTATGGGATCGACTCATATGGGGTGGGAAACAAAGCGGCCGCTTTGCTTCGCGACGGAGCCAATCAGCGTTGGTGTGTAGATTTCTTCCCCCGACGCGAAGGTACGTCGGGTTGTGGCGCCGCAGGCTCAATGCCAAGCAGCTTTCTTCTATTCATCATCCTGCTGAGATGCTCTGGGGTTACGGCGAGCAACTGCGCCAGCTCCATCTGTTTAAGCCACGGAAGCGGGTCGAGAGTCTTTCGAGAGGGGTGACTGTTCGTCCGCTCACACATAAAGTGCTCCAAACGATCTTCCGCGCTGCTGGACATTACTTCCACCTGCAGACTTGCCTGAGATGCAACCTCAGCGCAAAGCACCGAGAGAAAATGCTGCAGCATTTCCGCGCTCTGCGCGAGGCAGTGGGAAAGGTCCGCGGCCGGAATTGAGACGATCTTACAAGGAGTGACCGTACGCACGGAGTAGGCGTGCGGGGTCTTCAGAAAAGCTGAGGTGTAGCCCGCGTACCATCCCTCTGACCTCAGTCCGATAGTGATTTCGCGCCCGTCTAATTTAACGTGGACCAGCTTCACGAGTCCGGTCTCTATCAAATGCACACTCTTGGCTATACGGCCCTGTTCGATCAGGAGCGTCCCAACCGCTATTGTCCGTGCCGCTGGAAGGGTGTCGAGGAAATGGACACACCCCGAGAGAACCGGAGTAAAGGCGGGAAATTCAGCGAAATCGCTTAAACCATTAGCAGAAATAAATTGCTCCACAAGTGTCGCAGTATTCTTCACGTTCATCGCGCACCCCGGCTCCGATGACTTCTCTCCTCCGCGAACTACCCGGAGAAATTAACGCTAGCGAGCTGGACTTGCTGGGCGTACGCAGAATCTTGCCAAATGGATTAGGTGAAAGAGAACCAAAAGTTGGCCTCATCGTTACTTTGGTGTTGTCGACCGATTGTGTAATCTCTCTTGTGTCTCTTGTAGTGTCCGGACAGGCGCCTCCTTAAATCGAGACATAGTTCTGAATCGAAGGGGGATACACAGCTAGGAATGGAGTTCCAATGATTCGAGGCCCTTCGGGTCGTTCAGCAACGCGCTGGCTCTACGGCACCGCTCGCTACAGACCCGCTGTAGAAGTACGCCCATTGAGGCATACCTCGGAGCCCCCTTCAAGCGGCCCTTCATTTACTCTGCAAGCGCCGGGCGGATTTGAGGCCTACCGATAAACCTGAAAGTCAGCGCGGCAGCCGCGATCGACCCAGATTCCCTGGCTGTTCCATCCCCAGGTTTGCCCCTGAATACAGGCGGAACCACTGCGCTGATAGACCAGCCGGACGCCGCGGCCGGTATACACCTGGCAGAAATTCCGCTTCATGTTGTTCGAAGAGCAGGTAATGGTTCCACCCGGAGGAGGTGGCGGCGGTCCCGGCGGAGGGCGATAGCCGTTCCCCGGGCCGGGAGGAGGCGGATATCCGCCACGCCCCACCACAAAGTCTGCACGGCAGCCCCTATCGACCCAGATGCCGCTGTTGTCATAACCCCAGGTCTGCCCCTCGATGCACGGAGAGCCGCTGCGCTGGTTCACCATCCGCGCTCGACCCTGCGTATCGATCCGGCAGTAATGGCGCCTCATATCGTCGGAGGCGCAGGTGATATTGGGCCATTTCAGGTAGGTGGTGCCGCTCTGCGCGGCAGCCCGCTGCACGCCAAAAACTCCTAGATATAACAGCGCCGCAACAAACACCCATTTGCGCATCGTCAACAGGTCTCCACAACTACGTCCGCAGATTAGCTGATCACCGTGTTCAAGACAAGCCGAGTCGCGATCCGCTGAAGTAAGTATCCCCCGGCAGAGCCGGGGGCTTTATTGCGTGAGCCGCTCGAAGCGGCTTGAGCGGGGTCGCTAACGCGGCCCCGTTGGGTTGAGCCACCTTGACGGTGGCAGGCTATTTCCACATGTTCATCTGGTCGAGACGCTCGTCTTCCTTCTCCTGGTTGCGGATGTAATCCCGAATGGTCGTCTCGTCCCGGCCCACGGTTGACACGAAATACCCTCGCGCCCAGAAGCTCTGTCCCGCATAGTTCTGTTTTCCGCTCCCCGTACACCCGGGCCAGGTGGATAGCGCTTTTGCCCTTGATGAATCCCACCACCTGCGACACCGCGTACTTCGGCGGTATCGAGATCATCATGTGGACGTGGTCCGCGAGCAGGTGGCCTTCCTCGATCCGACACTCCTTTTGCTCGGCCAGCTTGCGGAACACCTCGCCTAAATGTTTCCGCAGGCTCCCATACAGCACCTTCCGGCGGCATTTCGGTATAAATACAACGTGGTACTTGCACTCCCACTTCGAGTGGCTTAAGCTCTCGAATTCGTCCATCCAGTCTCTCCTTGAAGTGCGCTTGGCGGCTCACCTCTCGGAGTCTCTGGATGGACTTCCGCATATGTCAAACTTCTACTGCCTCCCCGGCACAGCCGGGGGGTCTCCCGACTGAACTAGTCCTTCCCTTTACCTGCCTGGTCCGTAATCAGCACCACATCGGAGCTCGACTTGAACCGCGCTACCGCCAGCTGTTTGCCCGAGGGCGACCAGCCAAGGTCAGTGATAGTCTCCGGCGCCGGATTGAAAAGCGCATGCGGAGTAGAGCCGTCCAGCGGTTGATACAGCAAAGTAATCCTGCCATTCCGCAGGGCGTCGCTTACCATGGCCCGGTCATCCGGCGAAAACGTAACAAAGCTCGCCAGGCTCTGATCGATGAAAAAGGGCGGTTGCATTTTCCCGGTGGCAAGGTCAGTGACGATAGCGCAAAATTTTTCCTGGCGAAGCGCGAAAAGAACGGCGCGCGTTCCATCGTGCGATACGGTCACGCCGGCGTAATTTACCGGTTGCACCAGCAGCTTCGGCGTCCCTCCGGTAATGGGGATGCTCCACAGCGAAACGTTGACATCGCTTCCAGTACTGAAATATGCCTTCTGGCTGTCGGCGGAACAACTGGCCGATCGCGCGAATCCGCTGGTCGTGAGTTGAGCGATCGCTCCTCCGTCCGCATTCATGCGGAAGAGACGAGGCTCGCTACCGCCTTTCGGGAAGCCCGTAAACAAAATGTGGCCGTCGGGGCAGGAGGCGATCGAGTCCCCGGGAGCGATCTCGCCAATATCGAAGCTCTGCGTGTTTCCCGTCGCTCGATCGATCGTTCCGATACTCAAACCTCCAGCAGCATAGAGCAGACGGTCCTCCGTGGCCCAGGCGATGGTGCTCGGAGTAATCCGCAACGGCAGCGTCGAGACCGGCTCGCCGCCATCAGGCCCATACAAAGCGATGCTCGAATCGACATTGGTTAGCACTGTGGCTAAAGTGCGTCCGTTCCCGGAGAGCGCCAGCTGGCTGTACGAATTCACATCGTTGGTCACCGAATGAAACTCACCGGATGGTACTGTGACGAGGCCGATCTGTGTGCGGTCGGTATGCTGTTTGTAATAGAGCGCCAGCAGATGGCGGCTGTCCGGTATCCAGGCGAGCGTCGTGTAAGCGAGATTGGGGCTCGCAAAAGCAATTCCGGATGAAGCCGCCACGGTGGTGATTTTCTTCGAGGATAGCTCCATCACCTTCAGTTCCTTCCTGGTCGTCCCTACTTCCGCTTGTAGCCATGCGATCCTCTTCCCGTCCGGGGACCACACCGGCGCCTGGGCCTCCTCCACGGTCAGGTAGAGCACCTGATCCTGGCCGCCATCCTTATCGGCGACATGGATCTCGGAAAAGTTGTCCTTCTGGTCGGGCAACCACCTGACGTAAGTCAACCTGTTGCCGTCGGGCGCAAAACTTATCGCGCTATCGATGTTCACGATCAGCTGTCTAGGCGTTCCCCCAAAGACGGACATCGCGTAAAGATCATTCCTCGCGTCGTTCTCCAGGCTTACACGGGTGAAGTAGAGATAATTGCCATCCGGCGAGAAGGTGAGACCAAGATAGCCACGTGTGGATGCGCCCAGGATCTGGGTCTCAGTGTTGGTCGCGGTGTTTCTCACCCACACCGTGCGCTGACCTTTGTCGTTTTTCACTTCGGCTAAAAAGCGCCCGTCGGCCGAGAGAGCGATGAGTTCGATGGTCCCGATATTCGTAATCTGGTTGACGGAAACCGACGCGAAGGGCCGCGTCCGCGGCCACAAGCGCCACCCAAGAAATCCAACCGCCACTAGGATAGCGATAACAGCAACCGCGATTGCCCTTCCCCGTGGCTTGCTCGTCGCTACCCAGTGGATTCCCGGCGAGCTGGCGACTTGTTCGGACGAAAGTCCGGAGGCGTTGGCGGCCGAGACGCTGCCCGAGCTGCTCTTCCGCTGCAGCCGTTTCAGATCGGCGCGAAGCTCAGCGGCCGACTGGCAGCGCAGCTCCCGGTCTTTCTCCAGGGTCTTGTTCAGAATGTTTTCAAACTCGACCGGAAGTTGCGCATTCAGCGTGATCGGCGCAACCGGCGAATGGTTCAGGATTTTGTCGAAGATCACAGCCGTCGTGGCGCCGCTAAAAGGATGCTGCCCGGTCGCCATTTCATACAACACGACCCCCAGAGAAAAGAGGTCGCTTCGCACATCGAGCGCTTCACCCCGCGCCTGTTCCGGAGACATATAGGCAACGGTGCCCAGCGACGATCCCGAGCTGGTCAGCGGATTCACGGCTGTTGAAGCATCGGCGTCCACTCTCTCGCCCGCCTCGTCCAATTTCGCCAGCCCGAAATCCAACAGCTTCGCCTGCCCCGAATTGGTCACAAAGATGTTCGCCGGCTTGATATCGCGATGCAGGATACCTTTGCGATGAGCGGCGTCGAGCGCGTCGGCCAGTTGCACACCCAGTTCAACGAGTTTCGGATAGGGCATTGAATGGCCGCGATAAAGCTTCTCCAGGCTGCTGCCTTCGAGCAGTTCCATCACGATGAAGGGCGACTCCACCGTCTCATTCAACTCATAGATCGTGCAGATGCCGGGGTGGTTCAAAGAAGAGGCAGCGCGGGCCTCGCGCCAGAAGCGCTCCAGTGCGACGCTGCTGTCTTGCGTGGACTCAGTCAGGAACTTGACGGCGACATGGCGACCGAGCTTCTGGTCGACGGCCTCATAGACCACGCCCATGCCGCCCTGGCCCAGCCGGCGCACAAGCTTGTAGTGCCCAACAACAGTGCCCGGGTCCACATCGCTCACCCCAACATGTTGCATCGCGCCGCTGAATGCGGCAAGGGATTCTTTGGGGGCTACCGCGTTGATGAGGGGGCCGAAGCCGTCGGTGGCGCGGATTGCTTGGACGCGGGCGCATCCGGAAGCGTGTAGATAATCTCGCCAGGCTTCGCGTAGTGAAATCTTGCTCGCGCCTCGTGGGCGATCTCTTCGGGATCGCTCTTCAGCCGATCGATGTGCGTCTGAAGCTGGGAGTTCTCCTGCTTCATCCTCTCAATTTGTTGAGCAAGCTGCCTGTCCTCGGCGCGCTTTTGCTTGTAGACAGTGATGCCGTTTTCTCCGGCAACCGCAAAATAGCCGAGGGCCGCCGCCACCAGCATCGCGCACCCCGTCGCCAACCTGCGCCGGTTCTGGTAGAGGGAGTCCAGAACCCGAGCGCGCGCAGAGTAAGACGGATTGGCAATGCTCTTGTTCATAACCCTCCAAAAGTCCTTACTGGTGGAAGCCGAGGGCTTGGGCCCCCGAAATTGCCTTGCGCGACCGCAGCCTTCAGACCTGAGCTTGCGTGTTGAAATGCCCGAAGATACTTCCGTCGAACAGCTATTGCAACGCCCAGTCCTTTGCGGCGTCGCCGAGTGCCGCCGTATCGCCTTGCGATCGCGCCTCGGTATACACCCGTACTACCGGCTCGGTGCCCGACAACCGGTAGCAGACCCAGGAACCATCATCGAAGATCAGCTTCAGGCCATCGGTGCGCACGATCTTGCTCACCTTCCGACCATGCAACTCGGTCGGATCGGCCTTGATCTTCTCTATGAAATTCGCCTTTGCCGCGGGAGTCAAGCGGAAGTTCTCCCGAACTGGGTAGTAGGAACCAACTCTGGCAAACAGCTCTTTGAGTTGCTCGCCGATGCTCTTGCCGCGCGTGGCCACCATCTCCGCAATCAGCAATCCTGCGATCGGCCCGTCCTTCTCCGGCACGTGGCCGCGAATCGTCAGCCCCGCGCTCTCTTCGCCACCGATTGCGATCTCGTCCTTGATAATCAGCTCGCCGATGTATTTGAAGCCCACCGGAGTCTCATAGAGCGGGATCTTGTATTCATCGGCAAGAGCGTTGATCAGATTGGTCGTCGCCACCGACTTCGCGACACCGTTTTTCCATCCGCGGGTCTCCACCAGGTAGTCGAAGAGCAGCGCAATCACATAATTCGGCTGGATGAAAGTGCCGTCGCGGTCGACAATGCCGAAACGGTCGGCGTCGCCGTCGGAGGCGATGCCGAGATCCGCGCCGGTCTCTTTGATCTTTTCCTTGCAATCGTTCAGCAGCTCATCGTCAGGCTCCGGAGCATGTCCGCCAAAGAGCACATCGCGATAATCGTGGACCGTCGCGACCTCAATGCCATGCTCCCGCAGCAATTCGCTGGTGTAGCCGCGCGAGGCGCCCCAGAAGGGATCGGAGACGATCTTCAGATTGGCCTTCTTGATCGCCCCCAAGTCCACCAGTTCGGCGAGCCGCTTCAAAAAGGCGGGCTTGACGTCAATCTCCTCGTACCTGGCGTTCGTCGTCTTGGGCTTAAGGTCCGCATCATCCGGCAGCGCCGCGATTATTGCCTCGATCTGGCTTGTCGTCTCCGGCAACGCCGGGGCGCCATCGGGGGTCGAGAACTTGATACCGTTGTATTCTGGGGGATTATGCGACGCGGTGAAGTTGATCGACCCGCCGGTCTTATGGGTCACCACTGCATAAGCGATCGCAGGCGTGGGCGCGGCCTCGGGAATCACTACCGGCGTCACTCCATGGGCAGCGAGCACCGCCGCAGCCTCGGCGACAAACGCCTCTCCCAAAAATCGCGGGTCGCGCCCCACCAGCACCGCGTGCGAGCCCGGCTGGCTTGAGACAAACTTCGCGATACCGGTCACCGCGCGATGGATGTTGTGAAATGTGAATTCCTCGGCAACAATCCCGCGCCATCCCGACGTTCCGAACTTGATCCGAGTGGGCATTCGATTCTCCCCGTTTCGATTTTCACAGTAATTGCGAGAAAGCTCCATATAACCAGGGTTACGGAATTCCGCTCAGGAGCCCCCGGTCCGCGAATCCGCAGCGCAATCATTTATGATCGACTTACTGGAGATTCAGCAGCCCGCGATGCGTGTTCTTTTTGTAATTTTCGTCCTGTGTGTAGCGGCGCTCCTCTTCACCGCCCTGGCGGCCGCCCGGCATATTCGCCGACACGAGGAAAAGCGGAAGGCGTCCACAGAAGATCAGCCGGTTTCAGCAAGCGAAATATCCACGAATTCCGAAATTCTGGTTCCCGCAGGCAAGGCCCCTGGAGATTAGATTGGAGAAGTCTATGGCGGAAATCACTGTAGCCAGTCCTCGCGTCACCGACCACTCGGCCACTCGGCAGTTCCTGGGCAAGGTCGCCCTTGCGGTTGCCGGAAGCGCACTCGTCGCCCTCTGCGCTCATGCCGCGATTCCGTTGGTCTTTACCCCCGTGCCTCTCAGCATGGCGCCTTTCGCGGTGCTCTTCCTCGGGCTCGCGCTGGGCCCCAGTGCCGCCTTCGCGTCGCTGTGCCTGTACCTCACCGAGGGCGCAGCCGGACTGCCGGTCTTCAGCCCCCTGGGCCCCGGCGGTATCCTGCAACTGCTTGGGCCGACTGGCGGATACCTGCTCAGCTATCCCTTCGCCGCTGCCCTCGCTGGATATCTTTACCACCGTCGTCGCCGCAGCATCACGCTCGGGATATTTTCTGCCGGCGCCGCGAGCCTGGTGATTCTGCTCACGGGAGCAACCTGGCTTAAGGTCCTGACTCACATGGACACCCGGCTCATCCTCGATCAGGCAATTCTTCCTTTTCTTCCCGGCGACATCCTCAAAGTCTTCGCCGCGGCGGGCGCAGCCAAACTGGTCGACGTCGTTCGCATGCGGCGTCAGCTTAACAAGTTTCTTTCGCGGGATCACGATCTATAGAAAGTAAGTCGTTACGGACCATCCACGCAGAGCATCGACAATAATCAAGATCTTCCAACATTTTTCTCATTCCGGCCCCCAATTGACGCCATGATACGGATACGAGGCATGGCGAGTTAAGCACCATAACTAGGAGACCACGTGAGCACTACAACTTCGAATATCGAATCGGCGGGGCATACTCAGCCCGACCCGCCTGTGAGTCATGCTCATGCTGCCACGGGACACACAAAAGAGATCTCGATCGCCCACAGCCCGGACTCCGACGACGCCTTTATGTTTTACGGCCTCGCGACCAACAAGATTCGCGTCCCGGGATTCAAGTTCCATCACACTCTCACCGATATTGAGACGCTCAATCACCGCGCGATCAACGAGGCTTTTTACGACGTCACCGCGATATCGTTTCACGCCTACCCCTACATGCAGGAGAATTACGCTCTGATGGCCTGCGGCGGAAGCGTTGGCGAAGGCTACGGGCCAATGATTATCGCCCGTCATCCCTATTCCCTCGACGAAATCCGCAAGGTGCGTGTTGCGATTCCCGGCGTGCTCACGACCGCCTTCCTCACCCTGAAGATCTTCGCGCCCGAAATCGAGACCGTCTCGGTACCCTTCGACCGCATCATCCCCGAAGTCCTCGCCGGCAACTTCGATGCCGGCCTGATCATCCATGAGGGCCAGCTCACTTACTCCCACAGCGGACTGCAAAAGATCATCGACCTCGGCCAGTGGTGGCGCGAGCAGACTGGCCTGCCCCTGCCGCTGGGCGGCAACGCAATCAGGCGTTCTCTAGGCCACGAGACCATGTTGACTGTCACTCAGGCGCTGCGCGACTCCATCCAGCACTCACTCGACAATCGCGAGGCCGCGCTGGAATACGCCATGCAGTTCGCCCGCGATCTCGACACCCGCCTCGCGGACAAATTCGTCGGTATGTACGTGAACGAGAGGACGCTGAACTACGGCGACGACGGCAAGGACGCCATCCGCAAACTGCTTCAGATGGGCCACGAGCGCGGAATCATTCCATCGGCGGCTAAAATTGAATTCGTCGGCTAAGGTTGAACTTGTAAGTTAAGGTTTGGTCGAGTCTGCGTTTAACGAGGCGACGACCTTAACCGTTCGGCGGAAGACGTCTGCTCAGCACGCTGAGATTACCAAAGTCACATCGTCCGAACCAGCACGCAGGTCACGTTGTCGCGTCCTCCGGCATCGTTAGCGGCATCGATCAGATGCTTGCAAATTGCATCCAGATCCTCCGTCTCTTTCAGCAGCGTTTCGATACGTCCGTCCGGAAGCTCTCGCGTCAGGCCGTCGCTGCACAACAGGAAGAGATCGCCAGGCTCTGTCTCCAGTTCGCTGATCTCGGTGCTCACCGAGCGCTGCGATCCGACGGCGCGGGTGATCACATTGCGTAAAGGAGAGCGGTCGGCCTCCTCGCGAGTGAGCTGGCCAAGCTTGACCTGCTCGTCCACCAGCGAATGGTCGCGGGTCAGTTGCTCCAGCACGCCATGGCTATAGCGGTAGCATCTGCTGTCGCCAACGTGGGCCACCCACACCCTGTGGTCTTGAACCAGCAGCGCGACCAGCGTTGTTCCCATGCCGTGTAACCGTGAATCGTTGGCCGCCTGCGAAAAAACCAGGTCGTTGGCGTCGGAGACCGCGTCGCGCAGAATCTCCGACATTTCGGAGTGATTGCTGCCGCCGATCGGCCCGGGATCGGTGTCCCTGACTGCCATCACCTTGCGCGGGCCGCACAGGCTCTTGAGAACGGCATCGACCGCCACGCGACTGGCCACTTCTCCGGCGGCTGCGCCGCCCATGCCGTCGCAAACTACGAACAGCCCTTCGTCGGCGCAAATGCCGAAGGAATCTTCATTGGCGGTTCGAACTCGGCCCCGATGCGAGGCCGCGGCCGCCAGGTAGCCGTACTTACAGAGTTGAGGCATGCGGGTTGGTTAGCTTTAAAGGATTCGATGCAAGAACAGCCTGCGCTTCAACCATAACGAAAACAAGACTTCAATCTGCAACCCTCGTTGCGTGGATACGCGGTTTAGAGTCCGCCGAATCATTGTGCCTAAACGATACACGTCCTTGCTTCAATTCGCACCTCCCAAATCCGCCGCGGCGGTTACCGACGGCTTACCCGCATCGGCGCTGTGCGGCGCGGTCGTTGGCAGGTCGTAAACTTCGATCGCATTGTCCCGCAACACTGCAAAACGGTCTCCCTCCGGCGACAATGCATAGTTCTGTCCGGCGCTCAGGGCGGGCGTCGCATACTGCGTCAACTCCAGTTGGCCCGTCTCAGCATCCAGGACGTCGACGCGTTGCGCCTGCACCTCGGTCTCATCAAAGGGATCATATGTGCTCACCGGACGCGAAACCCGCAGCGTGCTGAAGGCGATGCGCCGTCCGCTCTGCGAAGCCGCTGTGGTCGGCCAGATATAGTGGCTGTCCCAGCGATATGTCCAGAGCATCTTTCCTTTGAGCGAGATCGCTTGCAGGATATGGTCCGCACTGTGGTTCGTGCAGATCGTCACCACCGTGGTCTGATCGTTGAGCGGATCCTCCTTCGGCTCGCACGATGACTCCACACTGCCAATCACGGTAGGCTCCCCGCTAAATGGCCGGTAGCGCAGCATCCAGTGGTCGCCCTGCGCCGCAAGTGTCTCAATATACCCTTCGGAAATGATGGGAACGTCAGAGATACTCAGCGACCGCGCACGAAGAAGGATGCTGCGATCGGAAATGCGAAGGAACGTCAACAGTACATCCTCATGGGGACCAAAAAGGGCGTCCGCCCCCGCCTCGGCAGCCAACTGCTGGTGCTGCTCGTCGGAATGCTTCTCAAGATCGGTCTCCACCAGCACCAACTGTGCGTCGGGCGACAGTTTAACCAGCCGCAGCGGGCTGCTGGACTTGAGGAACGGGTGCAACTCCAGACTGGCATCGGTAAGCTGCAGCGAATCCCGCTGCCGCACCATAAACTTCCCATTGCCCAGCGCCCAGAGGTAACGGCCGCGGTCGTGCATCCGCCACTCCGCCGACCGCTCGATCTTGCCGTCAGGGAGATGCACCACCAGCGCCCGGATCAGCTGATCTTCATCATCTGGCTGGCAATCGGAAAGCCGTTTCATCAGACCGGTTGCGCGGAAGGTAAAAAGCAGGTGCTGATCGTCGATAAAGTCCAGAGAGGAAGAAGAGGACCGCGACAACAGATAGAAATTGCTTAGCGGATGATAATCCAGCGAAACCGTATCGATGCGTGCCGAGGGTGTTGGCGGTTCTGTCTTCTCATGCTTCGCCGCCCAGGCGGTGGCCGCCAGCAGGCAAACGCAGGCAGCTCCCAACGGGCGAAGGCCTGGCAAAGCTCGTTTCCGGCCACTCGGCAGCAGAACCCGCATAGTTCACCGCTACCATTGTCCTACAAGTTACCCGCCGGCGGCCAAATCCCTTTGGCTGGGTGAAAGACAGATCGGCCCGAGCCGCTTTCGCGACTGTGACATTGGCGAGTCTCAGTCTCTCTAGTTCTCCGAGCGCGCGAAAAAACCAATGCGGTTGCGGCCATCCTGCTTAGCCGTCATCATCGCCTGTCCAGCCCGCTCTAACAGCTCCTCAGAAGAGTAAAAATGGCTGGGCATCAGGATGCCGACGCCAAAACTGCACGTCACAGTGAGCGACAACCTGTTGAAGTGGATTGGCTTGCCGCAAATCGCATCGTGGATCTTCCGCAGCCGCTCCACTCCGGTGTCCGCCTCGAAGCTCGGCAGCACCAGCAGGAACTCGCCGCCCGCGTACCGGCCGGCCGCATCGTAGTTGCGGATGGCATGTTCCAGACGACGGCCCACTTCTTTGAGCACCTCGTCGCCCGCAGGCTCGCCATGGCTCTCATTGATCTTCGTCAGGTGATCGACATCGGCCAGCACCACACTGAGAACGCTCTTATCTCGCACCGCTCGCGCCATTTCCCGCTCCAGCACCTCCATGATCGAGGTTCGGTTCGGCAGCCCCGTCAGCTCATCGCGAACCGCATGGGAGCGAAGGGCCTGCCGCGCAATGGCCAGGTCCGATTGTTCGCCCTTTAATTCCTCATCGCGCGAAAGCAATTCAAATTGCAGCATTTGCCGTTCATCAAGATTGCGCTGGTTGCGGCTCCACGCGATCACCCACAAGACGAAGAAAAACAAGGCCGCGACGGAAAGACCCAGCACCTTCGGTTCGGAGAGTATTGGTTCGGCAAGCACAAGCCCCAAAGTCTGCCCGCACCCACCCGCCGGCGAATGTCCACAACCCAGCCAAACGGCGTGGATGCCGAACAGATTTAGACCGAGCCCCATATTGCATATGTCGGCATCGCCGGAGCATACAAGAGAGACTTTGCGGAGTTTTTTACCCCAGCTGGCTCAGCGCGTCGAGCAATATGCCGCAGACTTCGGCAATCTGCTCGCTTTTGATGCGATTGAAAAACGGCAGCGCCAGCGTCCGCTCCGCCTGCGACTCCGTTACCGGCAGACGCGCCGTCGCCGTATGCAGCGATCGATACGCTGCCTGGCGATGGATTGGCGCAAAATATCGCCCACACCCAATGCCGCGGTCGATCAAAATTCTTCGAACGGCATCCCGATCGACGGCGGTGAACCTCGCGCTCAACCGCACCACATACACAAACCAGCTCACAACGCGCTGCGGCACGCTGAGCAGCGGCAAAACCAGATCCGGGCAACCTTGCAATCGCGAATGATATTCCTCGGCCACTTCTCTGCGCCGCTCGAGAATGCTCTCGATACGGCGCAACTGGGCCAGACCAAGAGCGCAATTCATCTCCGAAATGCGGTAGTTATAACCCAGCTCGGTGTGTTCCAGCCAATCGTCGGTTGGCCTGCGCCCCTGGTTCCTCAGCGAGCGAAGAGGAGCCGCAACCTCAGCATCGCGGCAAACGACCATTCCGCCCTCGCCGGTCGTGATCTGCTTGTTTGGATAAAACCCAAAGACCCCTGCATCGCCAAACGTCCCCACGCGGCGGCCCATGTATTCGGCGCCGATCGCCTCACAAGCGTCCTCGATGACTTTGAGGCGATACCGTTCAGCGATATCGAGCAGCGCCTCCATATCGGCTGGGACGCCAAACGTATGCACCACCATCAGCGCTCGGGTGCGCGGCGTGATCGCCCGCTCCACGCATGTTGCGTCCACGTTCAGCGTAAGCGAATCAATATCGACAAAGACCGGCGCCGCTCCGACATACCGAATCGCGTTCGCGGCAGCAATGAACGTGAATGAGGGAACGATCACCTCATCGCCCGCACCAATCCCAAGCGCAAGCAGCGCGAGATGCAAACCCGCAGTCCCGGAGCTCATCGCTACCGCATGAGGCACGCCGACATACTCGGCAAAACTTTGCTCGAACTCTCCAAGCACAGGCCCAAGACTCAGCTGCGAAGTACGCAACACGCGAACCACCGCAGCGATATCATCTTCATCGATATCTGGAGCAGAGAGCGGAATGCGTATCTCGGTCACAGCGGTAACTCAGTAGCTTTCTTCACCAGCAGCTTCTCGCCAAGCGGCGCGTCCGCAAGCACACCAACGACTCGCTCCGCAGCATGGCCATCGCCATAGGGATTGGTCATCCCCACGAGCGACTTGCGAAACTCTTCGCTTCGAGCGCGCGTGATTCCAGTCAGAATGCTCTCCACCGTTGGCTCAACATCGATCACATTGGCCGCGCGCTCCCGTCCCTTTTGCCGAATGCCGATATTCACCGTCGGCAGCGCGAAGGAAGCCGTCTCCATAATGCCGCTGCTCGAGTTGCCTAGCAGTAGATCGACCTGCGCCAGCAAACTCCAGTACGTCAGCGCATCGAGATTAGTGAAGATGTGGTTGGTGGAGATATGTCCGCCGCCACGCTCGGCGAGGAAGCCTCGTGCGCGCGCGATCAGGCTCCGGCTTCCCGCATCGCTGTTGGGATAGCAAAACAGAATCTGCCCCTTCACTTTCGCAAGCGCGTCAAACAAGGCATCAGCTTCTGCCGTCGTGTCCTCAAGCAGCGTCACCGGATGATACGCAACCAGCATCGCATCCGACTGAATTGCGACACCCAGCCGGGCCTCAAGCTCCTCGCGGGTAAACAGCTTCCCTTTGACGAGGTGATCGAGAGACGGCGCACCCGCGCGATGCACCCGCCACGGCTCTTCGCCCATCGCGATCACCCGCGCCCGCGCCCGCTCCGTCGAAGTGAAGTGGATATGGCTCATCTTGGTCAGCGCGTTGCGCACCGCGTCGTCAATCGCGCCCTCGCTGATCTCGCCACCCTCGATGTGCGCGACGGGGATGCGCAGTGCCAACGCCACCGAGGCGGGCGCCAGCATCTCGTAGCGGTCGGCGATGAGCAGCAGAATGTCGGGCCGCATCGTCCCCAGCAAATCCGCAAGACTCAGCGTCGCGACACCGATCGTCTTCGCCATGCCCACATCGGTATCCGAACTCAGCAGGCATTCAATGCGCCCATCGATCGCGAAGCCGTCCTTCTCTATCTCGTGAACTGTGAGCCCAAACTCCGGAGACAAATGCGCGCCAAATACAATCAGCTTCAAATCAATCTCAGGATGCTCTTCCAGAGCCCGCAGCGGCCAGTAGAGATGGCTGTAGTCAGCACGCGACGAAGTCACCACCGCAATCGTCTTGCTCACTCCGCAGCCACTCCTTCAAAAGAGTTGTCATCCTGAGCGAGACGCGAAGCGTGAGTCGAAGGACCTGCATTTTCAGCATTTCTCCTAAACGAAGAAGTGGCCTTCGCGAGGCCCATTCCGTAACTGGGAACTAATTCCGCCACCGCGCCGATCAGCTCCTCATGATCGAAATTCCCGACCGCCGCCTCCAGCCTCTGCATCGCGATCGACAACCCCGCCGCGCTCGGCGCTGGACTCTTCAGCACGCGCATTCCACTCGGAAGCACAGCCTCCAAAATTTCATCACCGGACCAAAGCTCCTCACCGAGCTTGTCTCCAGGCCGCAGCCCAGTGAACTCAATCGCGGCATCGTCCTCAACTCGGCAAAGCCTCGCAATGTACCTCGCCAAATCAAGAATGCGAAATTCCTCGCCACAATCCGGCACCAGAACCCGTCCCCAAGACGGGCTGACAGCCGCGCCCAAGATCGCTCTCTCAGCCTCAGCTGGAGCAACAAAATACCTCTTCGCATCTCTATGTGTCACCGTAAGCGGCAAGCCTCGCTCAGCCTGCTCCTGAAAAATTTCAGCCACGCTCCCGGAACTGCCCAGAACATTGCAAAGCCGGACCACGTTCATTTGCGCCTTGTCAGCCGAATGAGCCAGTACCACTAACTCCGCAATGCGCTTCGACACGCCCATCACGCTCACCGGGTTCACCGCCTTGTCCGTCGATACCGCAATCAGTCGCGAGACGCCCGCTTCAAGCGCCGCAACCACAAGCCGATAGGTCCCAATGGAATTGTTCGCAATCGCACTGAATGGATTCTGTTCCATCAACGGCACATGCTTATAAGCCGCCGCATGGAAAACAACCTCAGGCCGATGCTGCCGAAGTAAGTGGGAAGTAAATCGCGCATCGCCCACGCTCCCAGTGACCGGACGAATCTCGACCTTCGAAGCACCAGCCATTTTCGACAGCCGCCGGAAGCTCTCATAGAGCGCACTCTCCGATAGATCGAGCAGCACCAGGCGTCGCGGACGCCCCGCCAGCACCGCCTCAGCCAGCCCTGAACCGATCGACCCGCCGGCGCCAGTGATCAGAACCGACTGGTCCGCGACCGCCGACTCCGCCAGAGCAGCGTCCGCGGCAAGCACACGCCTGCCCAGAAACTCCGACCAATGCATCTGGCCGTCACTGTATATAGAAGCTCGCATTAGTTCGCAACCGCCGTCGGCGGCGGCTTATACCCGAACTCTTCGTCCAGCATCTCCGCAATCCGCAACACCGCCTCGTCCTGATAAGGCCGCCCCGCCACCTGAACTCCAATCGGCAAGCCATCCGTCAAACCGTTCCCCAAGCCATTCCCCAAACCGGTCATAGACTGCCCAACCGGAACCGCCGCCGCAGGCGCGCCCAACAGATTGAACCACTGCGTGAAGCGCATCACATCGAAATACTCCGCACGCCGCCCATCGATCATCCATTCCCGCTCGCCATGCCGAAATGCCGGAATGCTGCACACCGGAGTGATCAGCGCCGTGTAAGGCATTAGCTCTGCCAGCAGTCTTGCGCGAACGTGATCGCACTTTATCCAGGCGTGCAGTAGTTCCTCTCCGCTCAGAGCCGCCTCCCTTCGTGCCGCATCGAGGAAGTAATGAAAAGTCTCGCTCAAGCGAGCTTCGTTACCCCGAACGAGCGGCTCGAGAAGCGTACGGCCGCAGCGCATAAAAAATATCCACCACAACTCCCGCGCCGCTTCGAGCGATGCCGACTGAAACGGCCTCACCTCGAAACCCCTGGCCTGCAATGCCGCCGCTGCCGAACGCACTGCCTCCCGCGTCTCTGCGCTAACCGGAATCAGCCCATCGTCCTCAAGCACTGCAATCGGCTTCGCGCGCAGCTCCGCGTCGCTCACGGTCCGCAATGGCACAGGAGTGCCCACCGGATCAGCCTCCTCGCTTCCCGAGAGCGTCTCAAACAACAGCGTCACATCGCGCATCGTTCGCGCCATTGGGCCCACCGAGCCAAGAATCGAAAAAGGTCCGACGCACGCAGGCAGATGACCCTTGCTCGGGATGCGTCCCGGCGTTGGCTTCAGCGAACAAATCCCGGTAAAGTGCGCCGGCACGCGAACCGATCCCCCGCTGTCGCTGCCGACGCCGCCCGCCGACAAACCCGCCGCAATCGCCGCCGCCTCGCCGCCGCTCGATCCCCCAGCCGAATGCGCCAGGCTCCAGGGATTGCACGTCTTGCCGTAAAGCAAATTATCTGTCTCATAAGCCATCAGGAACTCCGGACAGCTCGTCGTCCCGAGAATGACTGCGCCCGCCACCTTCATCCGTTCGACCACAACGGCATCATCCACGGGAACAAACTCTCGATTCAGCGCGCTTCCCGTCTCGCACCGATATCCCGCCGTTGAGATCGAAGCCTTCACCGTCATCGGCAGACCCAGCAGCGGGGCAGAAATCTCGCCACGCTGCTCGTCCGCCGCCTGCGCGGCAAGCAATGCGCGTTCCGGATCGAAGTGAGCGAAGGCATGAAGGCTCGGATTGAGCCGCTCGATCTCGCGAACATGTTCCTCGACGAGCTCAACCGATGAAATCTCGCGGCCTCGCAACAGTCGCAATAGTTCCACAGCTGGCTTAATTGTTAGTTCACTCAAAAGCTCTTCTCGCACCCCGCCCGCTACGCTTGTGACCGATGTTGCCCGACATTTACAGTAACAGGGGCGGTGATATTCAGCGCCAACCGAAGGTAGGACACGCACGCCTTCAACGCAAGTTGTAAGCGGCATGAAAGACGGTTCAATTGGTGACAGTGGTGCATAAACTTCGGCTCGGCGCGAAGTCGGCGAGACACTTGCGCGGTCTTCAACTTCTTGGCGAGATATTTTCAGCAGGCTCCCTCAAAACAACCAACGGTTTTTTCGCGGTTACGATCTTTCTATGCCTGCTCGCAGCCGCGCCAGCAGAGGCCGCCGACACAACCGGTTCGCTCGCCACGGCCGTCCGCCCCAACAACCTCGGCGTAGCCTACATGAACCAGCAGAAGGCAGAAGACGCCCTCGCGCAATTCAAACTCGCCATCGCCGCCGACCCATCACTCGCCCTTCCGCACATGAACGCCGGCATTGTTCTGCTCGTCCTGCAACGCTTACCCGAAGCCAAAGCCGAACTCGACCGCGCCGCCAAGATCGATCCCACCAACCCTCGCGTTTGGTACAACCTCGGACTGCTCGAACGCGCCCAGAGCAATTGCGAAGCCAGCATCGCGGCCTTTGAGCAAGTCATCAAGCTCGACCCGTCTTCAGCGGACGCTTATTACTTCCTCGGTTCCTGCTATCTCGAGCGCCAGAACTTCGCCAAGGCCGCCGACGAATATCGCGAAGCGATCCGCATCAATCCCATGCATCCCTCGGCTGAGTTCGGTCTCGCTCGCGCACTGCAGCGCTCCGGCAACCCCGCCGAGGCCAAGGTCCATCTCGCCCGCTTCGAGCACATCACCCACGAGAAGCTCGGCCCGGTGATGGCCCCCACCTACGGTGATCAGGGCGCCTATTCGCTCGCCGAGGAGATCAAGTCCGCCTCGCCGCCCGTCGGCCCCATGATCCCCATTACGTTTGCCAGCGTGCCTCTGCCGGCCATACCCGCTCAAGCCAAATCAGACGCCGACGGCCTCGGCGGAGGCATCTGCCTCATCGACCTCGAAGGACATGGCAAACCCGACCTCATCGCTCTCGGCGACGGCGACAACGCAATCGGCTACTACCACCACACCGCCGACGGAAGCTTCGAGCTCGGCTCGGCAAAGAAACTCGGCCTCACCGCCAGTGGCCACGCGATCGCCTGCGCAGTCGGCGACTTCGACGCCGACACCCATCCCGACCTCGCCGTTGCGATGAGCGATCGCCTCATCCTCTATCGCAACAACGGCGACAACACATTCACCGACGTAACGGAAAAAGCCGGCATCAAGCAGATCAACCACCCCGCCGGAGTCACCTTCATCGACTTCGACCACGATGGCGACGTCGATCTCCTCGTCACCGGATCATCCGGCTCCAGCGCAACCGCCAATGTCCTGTGGAGAAACAACGGCAACCAGACCTTCACCGAATGGACCACGCCCACAGCGCTCGGCGGCAAGGGTCACACCACCTCGGCGATGCTCTCCGATCTCAACAACGATCGCGCTGTCGACATCGCCGTCGCCGGCGACGAAGGCGTCTCTCTCTACTTCAATCCCCGCGAAGGCAACTTCGTCGAGCAGCCACTTTACGGCAAGGAAGCCAACCTGCCGCCGGCCGTCTGCCTCACCGTCCTCGACTTCAACAAAGATGGATGGATGGACATCGCCGTCACCCACGCCGGATCGCCCGGCATCACGCTCTGGAAGAACATCGACGGCAAGCGGTTCGAGCGCGTCCCGCTGCCCATTTCAGACGCCACGCGCGCCTGGGGCATCACCCCTATCGATTTTGACAACGACGGCTGGATCGATCTCGCCGTCATCGTCGAAACCTCTAAAGGCGTCGAGGTCCGTATTCTCAGAAATACAGGCGACGGCACCTTTGAAGACGTCACCGCCAAGTTAGGCCTCGACAAGTCCCTTCCGCAAACCGCCCGCTCGCTCGTCGCCCTCGATGCCGACTCCGACGGCGACGCCGACCTGCTCGTCTCAACCCTCGACGGCGCACCGATTCTGCTGCGCAACGACGGCGGCAGCAAGAACCACTCTTTTCTCGTCACTTTACAAGGCAACGCCGACAACAAGACCGCGATCGGCACCAAAGTTGAAGTCTTCGCCGGCGGCCTCTGGCAAAAGTGGGAGATCCCCGGAGCCAGCGGCTATCTCAGTCAGGGTCCCGGCACGATTCTCGCCGGCCTCGGCGACTGGAGCGAGCCCGTCATCGTCCGCCTGCTATGGCCTACGGGCGTTCCCCAGGATGAACTCAACATCGCCGCCAAAGGAGTAGCTGAGATCAAGGAACTCGACCGGCGTGGAAGCTCCTGCCCCGTCGTCTTTGCCTGGAACGGCAGCAAGTACGAGTTCATCACCGACACCATCGGCGCCGCCGTCATCGGCCATTGGGTCTCGCCCTACGCGCACAACATCCCCGACCCCGACGAGTGGATCAAGGTCGACGGCTCCCAACTTCAAGCCAAAGATGGATATCTGAGCCTCCGCCTCGGCGAGCCCATGGAAGAGGTCAACTTCATTGACCAGGCGCGCCTCGTCGCCGTCGATCATCCCGCCAACAGCGCGGTCTATCCCAACGAACGCTTTAAGAACGAGCCGCCCTTTTCAGAAACGAAGACCATCTTCACCGAGCAGGCCCATCCAGTCGTCGCCGCGTGGGACAACAACGGCAAAGACGTAACTGAGCTTGTCGCCAAAGTGGACCATCAATATGTGCGCGACTTCACCAACCTGCCCTACTCCGGATTCGCGAACACCCACAGCCTCACCCTCGACATCGGCCCCACATCGCCCGACAAGCCCCTGCGCCTGCTCATGCACGGCTTTATCGAATACTTCAGCGCCACCTCCCTCTATGCCGCGTGGCAGGCTGGTCTCGCCCCAATCTCGCCCTACGTCGAGGCGCAACTACCCGACGGAAGCTGGACGCGCATCGTCGACGACATGGGTTTCCCCGCCGGACTACCGCGCACCATCGTCACCGACGTCACCGGACGCCTACCCGCCGGCGCGACCCGCATCCGCATTACGACGAACCTGCAAATTTACTGGGACCAGATTCTCGTCTCGAACGAAGCCGAACAACCCAAGCTCGTAAGACAAACCGAAATCCCGCTCGCGACGGCCTCGCTCGCCTTCCGCGGCTATCCCCGCCAGATCGACGGAGCAACCCCCGGCGACCTGACCTACCACTACAACGAGGCCAGCGCCACCGGGCCCTTCGTGCGTCAACGAGGCCCGTATACCGACTACGGCGATGTGACTCCCTTGCTCAAAGCCATCGATGACCACTTCGTCATCTTCGGGAGCGGCGAAGACATCGACCTCGAGTTCAACGCCTCATCGCTGCCGCCATTGCCCGCAGGATGGAAGCGCGACTACTTCTTCTACGCGAACGGCTTCGTCAAAGATATGGACTATTACGAAGCGATGCCGTTCACCGTCGCGGCAATGCCATTCCACGAGATGAGCGGCTATCCCTATTCGAGCAAAGAGCACTTCCCCGACGACAACGCCGCGCTCGCCTACCGGCTCAATTGGAATGACCGCTTCGAAACCGGCAAAAACGACCAGATTTATCGTTTCGACTATGCACCACGAGAAGCGCAACCGTTAACGCCGCGGTGACTCAGGCTCTAGTCCGGTCTGCGCCCCCACAGGACGGAGTGGCTTGCCGGGAATTAAACCTTTCATCAATCGCAGCAGTCGCTCCACATCCGCACGACCGCCGCACCACTAGTTCAACCGGGAGCACAATTCGCTCTCCCGTCTCCGGGATGTCGTCCGAGCCGTTCAGCCGTTTGAACAACAGCGCTGCGCCAACGCTGCCAAGTTCCTGCGAAGGCTGCCGCACTACCGTCAGCGTGGGATTGAGAATCTCCGCCAGCTCGAAATCGTCGAAGCCAACAATCGCAACGCCCTTCGGAATGGGCACGCCAAGCTCATTAAGCGCCAGCAGCGTATAGCGCATGGTGAGGTTGTTCGTGCAGAAAAGCGCCGTTGGTGCGTCCGGCTTCTCCAGTATCTCAGCCAGCGCCGGAACGATCGTCTCCACCGCGCTGCACTCGAGGTAAGGTTCCGGCTTCAGTTTCGCTTGCCGCAGCGCCTCGAGATACCCCTTATGGCGCATCTTCATCGTGTAGAGCGTGTTCGAGAGTCCAATGCACACAATGCGTTTATGGCCGTGTTTGATCAAATGTTTCACCGCCAGGGCCGCTCCACTCTTGTTCTCCGCCAACACTGAATCAAAGCGGGGCACCGGCGCGGGACGATCCAATGTCACGATCCGCGCATCCAGATATTCCGGTCGGCGGAGATACGTCTCCCTCTGCATCGCTGGGATGATCACCATACCCTCCACATGGCGTCGCAGCATCTGGATCGCCTCTCGTTCCTCCCGCTCGGGGTCTTCGGCTGAGGTCGTTAGAATTACCGAGTACTCATGATCCCGCGCCACCGTGGCGATTCCCTGGGCACAGTAAGCGAAGAATGGATCGTAGAGATAGGGAACGATGACCCCGATGGTCCGGGTCTTGAGTCCGCGAAGAGAGCGCGCGACTTCATTTGGCTGATAATTCAGCTGCTCGATCGCGCGATGGATGCGCTTGGCCGTCTCCTCCGAGACCGTCACCGTCCCGCTCAACAGCCTGGACACCGTCATGGTGCCAACCCCGGCGAGCTTGGCTACATCAGCCATGGTCGGGTTGCGCGACATCGCTCTCCTTCCGCCTTGGCCCGGCTTGTCCAGGAGAATCGATGGACACCAATCCGAGTCGTGCACTTTCAAGACTTGGATGATAACGCTATCATAGGCGATGCATGAATAGCGACGAGATTCTCTAGCCCTCAGTTCAGCCGATGGAGTACACCGCTCTCGTCAGAGATCATTCGTTGCCGCACCTGTCGTTACGAGCAAGAAGAATCGAATCCCATTTCGTCGAAGGAACCCCACCTATGAAGTCCGCCAGATTCATCCTGAAACTCCTGCTCGTCGCGACGTCCTTGCTCCGTACCGCATCGCTGTTCGCCCAGAACACTGAAACCGACCCCGCCTTCGCCCGGGCCCAACATCTCCGCCACGGCATCAACGCCAGCATCTGGTTCGCCCAGCACTCCGGCGGCTACACCGTCGAATACCTCCGAACCTTCACCACAGCCGACGACATCGCACTCATGGCTAAACTCGGCTTCGACCACGTACGCCTCAGCATCGACGCCGATCCCGTCACTCAATGGCAGCAGGGCCAGAGTGATGGCGCGGCGTTCATGACCGAACTCGACCGCGTCGTCAAAGCCATCGTCGACGATCACCTCGCCGTCATCATCGACATCCATCCCGAAAGCAAATACAAGGCCCCGCTGCGCCAGGGCACGACTTCAGTCCAGCAGTTCACTTCGCTCTGGCGCGCTCTCTCCCGGCACTATTCCTCGACCGATCCTGAATACGTCTTCTTCGAGATCATGAACGAGCCCGAGCAAGACGATCCCTACCGCTGGCAAGGCATCGAAAGCACCGTCGCCGCCGCCATCCGCGAAGTCGCGCCCCACCACACCATCATCGTCGCCGGAGCCCACTGGTCAGGCCTCGAAGACCTGCTCGCTCTCCAGCCCATCGCCCTCAATAATGTGATCTATACGTTCCACGATTACGAACCGTTCCCTTTCACTCACCAGGGCGCAACATGGACCACCCCCGACGTCCAGCCGCTCCGCGCCATTCCCTATCCATCCAACCCTGAAGACATTACCCCCAAACTCGACGAGGAATCCAGCCTCAGCAGTCAGTTCTTCCTCAACCAATACGGCCTCGCCCGCTGGGACGCCTTCCGCGTAGAAAACACCATCGAGTTCGCCGCTCGCTGGGGCAAACTTCACAACGTCCCTGTCTACTGCGGAGAGTTCGGCGTGTTGCGCTACTACGCACCACCCGAGATGCGCGCCCAATGGCTGCACGACATGCGCGTCGCGTTCGAAAAGAACAACATCGGATGGGCCATGTGGGACTACCAAACCAACTTCGGCGTCGTCACCAAGAAGGACGGAACCACCACCCCAGATGCAGACGTAGTCAAAGCCCTCGGCCTGAACGAGAAGTAGCCCATCACCAAAGATTTCATCCTGAGCGGAGTGAGCCGAAAGCGAACGAAGTCGAAGGACCTGCGGTTTGCTTCGACCTCAACGGACGCCGGGGTACCCCATTCAAGCCCGCTGTTTGAGTGGGGAACAAATCAAGCCACACTACTTCTGCTGAATCCGGATCGCAACGCCTCCGCCCGGCGCAAGGTGAAAAGCCAATGTATCGGATTTCCGCACTACCTTATGGCTGATCTCCAGGTGCTTAGGCTCGGTCGCCGCATCTGCGCCGTCAGCATAAATCTCCGCCCCATAGGTTCCATCGCCTAGGAAACTCAGCGGCACCGTGACATCGCGCGCCGACCAGTTATCAATGCAGCCGACGTACCAGTCGCTCCCACTCCGCCGGGCGATCGTAGCCCACTCGCCCGGCCTGCCACCAAGCACGCGGGTCTCGTCCCACGCAGTTGGAACCTCTCGGATGAATTCAAATCCCGGCTGTCCGCGATACGCCTGCGGGCTGTCGGAAACCATCTGGAACGGTGTTTCATACACCACGTACAACGCGAGTTGCTGGGCCCTCGTGCCCATTACGGTCGGGTTCTCGCTCCTTGCCACAAAGTCGTCCTGAGTCACGTTGTTGAACGCTCCTGGCGTATAGTCCATCGGCCCCGCCAGCATCCTCGTAAATGGATACACAGTCCGCTGTGCCGGATTGTCCCGCGATCCAGCCTTGGACTGCTCCATGCCTAAGATCCCCTCGTAACTCATCACATTGGGAAACTCGCGCGCGATGCCCCACGGCTTGCTCGCGCCATGAAAGTCGACCATCAGGTGATGCGCCGCCGCTTCCCTCGCGACGTCGTAGTAAAACTGAATTCCCTGCTGGTCATCGCGGTTGACGAAATCTATCTTCAGCCCTGCGACACCCCATTGCTCATAAAGCGGGAAGGCTTCCTTCATCTGCTTCATCACATAGCTCGAATAAAGCCAGATCCAGACCTTCACGTTCTTGGTCTTCGCATACCGGCACAGTTCCGGCACGTCTACGTTGCCGCGCATCTTCGTGATGTCGTCGGTACTCCACCCCGCATCGAGCATGAAGTAGTCAAATCCCGACTCAGCCGCGAAATCGACATACCGCTTCATGTTTTCCGTCGTGTACGCCGGCTTGTTGTTGGCGTCGAGATCGCCGTTCCACCAGTCCCATGACGCCTTGCCCGGTTTGATCCACGAAGTGTCTTTGAGCGCGTTCGGCGGATTGAGGTCGGTGATCACATTCGACTCGACCAGCCGCCCCGGATCATCCGCCACCAGCACAACTCTCCAGGCTGAATGAAATGGCAACCACCCCGTCACCGCCAACTCCGGATTGTCAAATTGCGGCGACAACAGCGAAGTCATTCCATGCCCGACCCAGCTTCCCGAAGGGTTAGTCAAGTACATCCCCGCACTGCCTTCGAGATCAGCTTCCGTCACTGCCAGCCACGCGGTACCGGGTTCGTGCGCCAGCAGCGGCAAGCCGATCAGAAAGTGGCTCGCCACTCCACCCTGATTCGAAAACGCACTCGCCGGCAAGTTCACATATTCGCTTTCATAACTGCTCCGATAATTCGGCAGCGCCAACGCCCAGGTCATCGCGTCTGAGCTGAACTGAAACTGCGTCGCCTCCTGCCGCAGCCGCAGTTCCTTCATCGCCCTCGGCTGCTCCGGCAAGACATAACGGAAGGCGACGCCGCTGTCATACGCGCGCGCTTCGATTGCGAACACCCGCCCAGTGGCGCCGTCCTTCGCCACACTCACCTTAAGGCTCTGGTAAGCGTCGTGTATGTGGCTCGTCTTGCCCATCGCCAGGCTGTAATCGTCGACTCCGGAGCCCGGCTCACTGCCGGTCACATGCACCTTTGTCCCAAGTAGAGGACCACCCTCCAGATCGAGGCCAAGTGTGGACTCCTCCAGCACGATCTTGTCGCGATATCGCACCGAATACACCAGCTGCCCGCTCTGCCCGTCTTCTCCCTTCGGAGCCCGGATGGCCAACGTCATAGTCAAATCGCCTTGCGGAGATTTCAGCACCATCTGAGGTTGTTGTGCTTCTATCCTCGCGAGGGCACTCAAAAGCGCAAGGGTAGAAAGAAGAATCCGTTTGTGCATTATCAATGGAGCTACTCCTCGAAAAGTGGATTAGAGCAAAAGCAAGCAAATGCGATCAGCAATGCGCTGTGGACTTGAATGTAACCCTTTACATTCCCTGTCGGCAATCCCCTCGAATTGGGTCGAGATTTAGCAAATTGAACAAAAGCTAGGCTCGCTCGCGCCTTCTCCGCGGCGTCGATTGCCGTTCCGCATGGCGACGATCCGATATCGAGGTCTGTAGAATGCTTGCAACCTTGTAAAACTGCTGCCAGCTAGCCCGAACCGGGCGGCGAGATAGAGACCGCACGATGCCGACGATTCAGGCTCAGACCTGGAAGGGTTCTCCATTCACCCTCGAACGAAGTGAAAGCAAAACGTCAAGTACCGTGGTCTTCCGTCTCCACGGACCTTTTACCGCGCGCGACATGTACGGCTCGTTAACGCCTGATGCGCTAAACGGCATGCTCGATTTTCAGCCGACCGCGGACGACGCCCCACCCCCCTTGAACATCTTCGACATGACCGATGTTCCTTACATGGATTCCGCTGGCCTCGGATTAATCGTTCGACATTATGTCCGCTGCAAGAGTAAAGGCGGCAGGTTGATTGTCGCTGGCGCGGTGCCGCGCATTCTTGATCTCTTCAAGATGACCAAAGTGGACCGGTTGATTCCCACGGTAGCCACTGTCGAAGAAGCGGAAGCTCACTGAAATGCCCGTGACAGCCAGTACCGATCTAACGGACCACCACGTGTCGGTGCTGATACCCCGCTCTCATTACACCGGGCGGTAAAATAAAAGAAACATGCACCGCGTATACATGGACGCCAACGCCACCACGCCTTTGTCTCCGGAGGTCTTCGAGGCCATGCGCCCCTGGCTCCTCGAAACCTTCGGCAACGCCTCTTCAATCCACTACCACGGCCAGCACGCCCGCGCCGCCGTTGAGATGGCCCGCGAGCGGGTCGCCGCCCTGCTCGGCTGCCGCGGCGCCGAGATCGTCTTCACCAGCGGAGGCACCGAGGGCGACAATCTCGCCATCTTCGGACTCATCCAGCCCGGCGACCATCTCATTACCTCTACCATCGAACACCACGCCGTTCTCCACGCCGCCGAGTGCCTGGCAAAGCGTGGCGTCGAGGTGACATTTCTTCCGGTAAGCAGCGACTGCATCATCGATCCCGCCGATGTCCGCCGCGCCCTCCGGCCAAACACCAAGCTCATCACCTTCATGATGGCCAACAACGAGACCGGAACAATTCAGCCGGTCGAAGAGATCGGCGAGATCGCCGCCGAGGCCGACGTTTACTTCCACACTGATGCCGTTCAGGCAGCCGGAAAGCTCCCTATCGACGTCAAGCAGATCGGCTGCGACCTGCTCGCCATCGCCGGTCACAAGATGTACGCGCCCCAGGGAGTCGGAGCCCTCTACGTCCGCCGCGGAACCCAGATCGAGCCGCTCTTCTTCGGTGGCACCCACGAACGCCAGCGCCGCGCCGGCACCGAAAACGTCGCCGGAATCGTCGGCCTCGGCAAAGCCGCCGAACTCGCCCTCGCAAGCGTAGGTGCCCCATGTTCCGAACCTGGGACATCGGATGAATCTTCGGGTGCCCCATTCAAGCCATCCGTTGGCTTGAGTGGGATAGAGACACTCCGCAACCGCCTAGAAAACGGACTCCGCGACCGGCTCGAAAACATAGGCATCAACGGAGGCAAAGCTCCCCGCGTCCCCAACACCACGAATATCTGGTTCGACCACCTCGAAGGCGAAGCCCTCGTCATCGCCCTCGACCTGCGCGGACTCGCCGTCTCCGGAGGCTCTGCCTGCGCCTCAGGCGCAGCCGAACCATCCCATGTCCTCACCGCAATGGGCCTCACGCCCGCGCGCGGCCGAGCCAGCCTCCGCTTCAGCCTCACCAAGAACACCACCGAAGAAGACATCGACTTCGCCCTCGACATCGTTACGGCAGCAGTAGGCCGTCTGCGTGAGATATCGCCCGCCTTCGCCGGCACGCTGAGCTAGGTCGGCTTCTTCAGCTCCCGGTTATCATTAATCGAGGTCGATGACCCACCCGGCCCCCACGCTTCATAGATTGGAGCCGTCCGTCAAGCTTCGATCAATCCGCCTTCGTCGCAAGCACCTGCTCCCGCAAGGCAAGAAACTTATCATGCCAGCCAAGCGCCTCCCGATAAACGTTACTGAATGTCGGCACCTCCGGAGAGTTGAAGGCAGACATGAATGGCAACTTCGTGGTACTCAGATCGGGAACGGTCGGAACATAAATAGACGTTGGATTCCTGGTCTTAGGCGGGCATCGTAACCTGAAACTGCTGATAGCCCCCAGATATTCGCTCGCTCCCGCGGCGGAAGCGCCGATAATGGCTTTTGCAATTTGGGGATCGAATGGCTGGGAAAAACCCGACGTCATCCCCTTGGCGACAATAGAGAGCCTTGCCGTCGGATGTCGATAGTCATCCAGCGTGTATTCATTCACCGCCAGCTTGTCCAGATCGAAAAGCCCAAGCAAAGCTGTCACTGCAAACGTCACGGAAAAGGCGCCGTCGCAGAGCATCTTCACGGTTACATCGCCGCCCCGAGCATACACCTCGTTCAGCGTCGCGGAGGCGACAAGATATCCAGCATACATATCGGCGTCTACTTCGGCCCCGCGCAGAATTTCAGGATCGTTTCCTGAACGCTCTAAGACAAGATGGTGCTTGCGAGCGATGTGCGAGCTCTCATGTAATGCAAGAAATGCAGTTGCCAACTCAACGAGCGCAGTCCTCTGCGAGATCGCCAACTCAGAGGTTAAGAAGTGTGCGGCAGAATTCGATGGGCCATACTCGTTTACCAATTCGCCATAGCGCTTCCAGAATGCAGCCCGGGTCAGCTTATAGTTTGCGAGCGAAGCAAACGGTTCTGGATACGGAAACTCATTGCGCTTCTTCTTGATGAACTCAGGAGCGTCGCCATAATAGTCGCCGTCCACGAATTGCGTACGCTCGCTGCCATCTTCAAGCGAGAGCACGCGATAAAGGATCTCCAGGCGCAGAATCAAACCAATCGGAATGCCGCAGATATGCGATCCCGCAACATCCGGTATCGCCGTAACTCTGAGGCCGGTAAGGGTCGTTACGTCAAATTTTATTTGGCAGCTGTCTGCAATCCAGGTGCTGATACGGTCCAGGCGCAGACGAAGATCGGATAACAGGGGAAGGCTGACGGACTCGGGCAAAGTACTTGAATCAACGATTCCGCCTAACCTCGCCCAGGCTTCCTCAATCACTTAGGCAGACTCCCGCACAGTCTGTGAAGCCCATAGACCACAACTGCATTCGTAATCGTCGTGATCGGAATGCCGGCAAAAGCACCCTGCAGGGCGGCATCTACTGCCGCAACGACAACGGCGTTTCTCAGTGTGGCTTCCTCCGTTCTGAGCAATTTGGTAATGGTTTCATTGCCGCAAATCCGTTCCTTCAGAATCGGAAGCACGGTCTCATACCAGGCGCGCCCGGATTCCTCCGCATCGGAATCAGTCAGTCGGCTCGCTCCAAGTGTTCCGGCCAAAAGAGCTCTCCCGAGGTCACGGAACGCCTTCTCCTCCGTAAGATTCTGCAAGTCCTCATTTTCCGCCATGGCTTACCTCCGGCATTGATTTTAGGCGCACAAGACAAGGGCGCCGGGTTCACGCACCAGGTTTACTCGTCAGCGGGGCCTGCTGAGCGACTCGACTGCCCGATTTCTTCTTGCAACGAACGCAGCCGAACGCATGGCTATCGCTCCCTTTTCCTAATCAGGATCATCGCCATAATGATCCGCCCATATGTTCCCGGTTATCCGTTCCGAATAGCTATTCGGGGCCTCCGGAAGCATGGTCGCATCCCACGCGGCAAATTCATCGGCCAGCCGCCGGTAAACCTCAGGTTGCCTGTCCTTAAGGTTGGCTCTTTCAAGCGGGTCAGTGACGACATCGAACAGAAATGTGTTGTCACGGATCTTAAGCCACTTCACGTCTCCGTCACGAACGGCGCGCTGGGAGTTCGCTTTGAATCGCCAAAACAGCTTGCGCGGAACCGGTGGCGTTGCTTGCGTCAAGGCAGGAATTAGGCTCATCCCGTCAGAGGGGAAAGCGGGATCCTGCGAAGCGCCGGCTGCCTCAAGAAGGGTCGGCAACCAGTCCATTGTGATCATCACCTGATCGCTGACTGTTCCCTCACGGATCCTTCGGGGCCAGCGAACGACTGCAGGTATCCTGATCCCGCCCTCAAGAAGTTCACTCTTTTTTCCCGTGAATGGCCACGTGTCGGCAAATCGTTCTCCTCCGTTGTCACTGGTAAAGATCACGATCGTGTTCTCCGCAATTTGCGCTTTCGCCAGCGCCGCCATCACACGTCCAACTTGCATGTCCAAGTCCATGACCATCCTTGCGTAGGTCTTTTGCGAACCGCCGTCATAGTCGCGAAGCCCACCGATCCGGCGCGATTCCGCTTCGTCGTTTGGTCCCTCCCACGGCCAGTGAGGCGCGTTGAAGTGAAGACTCAGAAGAAACGGACTCTGCTGGCTGGCATACTTGTTGACGACCGCGACGGCTCGATCTCCAAGGAGATCGGTCAGGTACCCAACCTCGTGGACTTGTGCATCCTGATCCCAGAGGTCCTCCTCGACCATTGGTCCTACTCCCGGTTTATGCGTGAAATAGTCCACTGCCCCTCCGCGGAATCCGAAAAAGTGGTCATAGCCGCTCTTGAGCGGACCATAGTCAGGAAGCCAGCCAAGGTGCCATTTGCCGACCAGCGTTGTTCCATAACCAACTTTTTTAAGCAGCGATGGCAGTGTGGGCTGGTCAGGAGGCAGGCCGACGTGCCATCCCGGACCAGCTAAAGGCTCTTCAAGACCGACACGCAATCGATCCTGGTAACGCCCCGTAATCAAAGCCGTTCGGGTAGCGCTGCAGACCGCTGAGTTCGCGTAGGCCTGGGTAAATCTCATTCCCTGGGAGGCCAACCGGTCGATGTTCGGCGTCTGAAAGTCAGGCCGCCCGTAGCACGACAGGTCTGCGTAGCCTAGATCATCCGCCAATATGAAGACGACGTTGGGCCGAGACAAATTTGCCTTCGCCAACCCGAACCTTGAGAACAGATAGAAAGGAGCCATCGCCAGCGATGCCAGTGTCTGACGTCGACTTGGTCGAAAATTCATGCCCATATGTCTCCTGACATGAGTTTAAAGTGCGGGAGACGTACCGGCCTGCAAGCCATATCTCGATCTCGAGCGCCGGCGCGAGATCTGCCGAAAGAAAGCTCTCATGCGCCGCATCGGATCGGGGGTGGACATTTAGGGCACAAGACAACAACCAAATCTCCATAGACCGCGTCTAATTTTGCGAACGAGGGTCTCCACGGAGAGAGCCTTATGTTTCGTTACTGTGTATTAAGCGCGCTAGTGGCGACTATGCTGCTTGCGGGATGCGGGGGAGGAAGTTCGGCTTCTCCTCCTCCTCCCACTCCCACGCCGGTTCCGACGAATGCCACAACGATCAAGCGCATCGTCATCATCATGCAGGAGAACCGTTCCTTCGATAACCTCTTCAACGGGTTTCCTGGGGCGGACACTGTGCAGTCGGGCATGAGTCACGGCCAGTCCGTTACTCTACAGCCGATCCCTTTCGAGCAGGGAACCGATGTCGACCACAGCCACACCGGCTGGTGGAAGGACTGGGACAACGGCCTCATGGACGGCTTCACCCATCCCAAAGTGAGCTACCCTACCCCCAACTTCCCCTATGCCTACGTTCCGCAGCCGGAAACGGTGCCGTATTGGAGGTTGGCGACAAACTTCACTCTGGGTGACCGCATGTTTCAGTCCAACACCGGTCCCAGCTTTGTTGCCCATCAGTACCTGATTGCCGGACAGTCGGCCGATGCCGACGAGAATCCCGTGACCGACGGGAAAGGAGCAGGAATATGGGGCTGCGATTCAGCTCCCACCACAACGGTCGCTCTTCTCGGGCCGAACGGAACCGATCTGCCTGGTCCCTATCCGTGTTTCGACTACCAGACGATGGCCGACATTCTCGATGCGAAGGGGGTTACATGGAAATATTATGCCCCGGCGATCGGCAAGAGCGGCAGTATTTGGTCCGCCTTTGACGCGATTCACCATATCCGTTTTGGCGCGGACTGGGCATCGAACGTCGTGTCGCCCAATACGCAGGTTCTTACCGATATCGAGGCTGGCAATCTTGCCCAGGTCACCTGGATCGTACCCGCCTTCAGTTACTCCGACCATGCCAGTAAGGGATTGACCGCGGAAGGGCCGGACTGGGTCGCCTCGATCACCAACGCCATCGGCGCCAGTCCCTTCTGGGACTCGACCGCGATCTTCATCTCCTGGGACGACTGGGGAGGCTGGTACGACCATGTCAATCCTCCCCAGGTCGACCCTATGGGCCTTGGGTTTCGTGTTCCTCTCATCGTCGTCTCTCCCTATGCTCGCCATGGGTATATTTCCCACACGACGCATGAGGCCAGCGGCTTTTTGCGATATACGGAAGAGGTCTTCAATCTGCCGAATCTAGGTCAACGCGATGTTGGGGCCGATGACTTCGCAGACTGTTTCGACTACACCCAGACACCGCAACCCTATGTTCCGGTCCCAGTGACATTTAATGCCGATTACTTCAAAGCCGACCGAGACAGCTCTCCACCTGATAACGACTAAGAAAGATGCACCGTGGCAACCGCCCAAACTACCCTTCTCGCGATCGGCATCTCTCTGCAAATCTGGCTGTTGTTCCTTCTGTTCCGCCGACGGATGGCGTCACAGGTGGTTCTGTTTTCCGCTTTGCTCTTCTTCTACATAGTTCGTTCAAGCCTTCTATTCGGGCTTTTTCATCACGCCTCGCGAACAACCTATGCGACGTTCTATAGCGATCTTTCTCTGCTGGACATCATCTTGCAGATTGCACTTGCCGTCGAACTGTCCCTGGCGATTTTGCGCTGTGGTTCGAAATCGCTTCTTCCACGCGGCCTGCTGATACCCCTCCTCTTCCTGCTCGCCGCGGCTTCTACCGGAGCTCTCGCCGCGGTTCTCCCAGCCCATTCCCCGGTTCCCGCCGACCGCGGGATACTCTTCACCGGTCTTCTTTTCTTGCTGCTCTTGGCCTGGTCTCTCTCTGCCCGGCTCACTCCGTGGAGGCGATCGGTCCTCATTGGCCTTGCCGCCATCAGTGGAAGCGGCATCTTGTCGCAATCCGCAAAAGCTATTGCGGCAGCTCACCACAACGCCCATCTTTTCTCTCTCTGGTCGTATGGAAATGCGGGAGCCTATCTCATCGTTCTCTTGTTTTGGGTGCTTCGCTGCGGATCCGTCACAACGAAACCGACTCTCTCAGTTCAAAGTGTTCGTCGGCAAAGAACAGCATTGAGAGAGGCCGTACCGGAACGACAGGCATAGGACCGGGAGGTCGCCGATCGGAGCAGCGTCCAGATTCAAGAAGAACCCCAAGACACTGCGCCCTTGACACCGGCGGCGGCGCCAGCGATGTCAAGCCCCCTTACTTCCCATTCTCTCGCTAACTCGCTTGTTTCCTTCAAGATAAAAACTCCCCAAACTTGGCGTAGTGAAAGGGTCCAAATTGGTAGAATAAGAATAAGGATGAAAGAAAGCGGCGAACTCCGCCCGTCGCCTCGACTCCTCCCTAGCAAACTATTCAAAATAGGGCGTTTATAGCTAAGTTCCTTGTTTACAAGAGCCCACTTCGGATTCTTCACTGTAACTTGATTGGATCGAAGAATTTACAGGGAAACCCAGGGGGGAGGGGGGTGCATTCCCCGGGTGCCAGCCAGAGAAAACATATGCAGCCCGCCCTCAACAACACGATCGCGGTCGCCATGTCCGGCGGAGTCGACTCGTCGACCGTCGCCGCCATGCTCAAGTCCGAGGGCTACGAGCTCGTCGGTCTCACGATGCAGCTCTGGAACCAGCGCCGTCTCGCCGGCAAGGAAGGCATGCCCGAGCAGGTGCAGGGCCGCTGCTGCTCGATCGATGATGTCTACGACGCCCGCCGCGTCGCCGAGGACCTCGACGTCCCTTACTACGTCGTCAACCAGCAGGAGCGCTTCGAGCGCGACGTCGTCCGCCCCTTCGTCAAGGAGTATCTCGCCGGACGCACGCCCATCCCCTGCTCGCTCTGCAACGACCATCTCAAGTTCGATCAGTTGCTCATCACCGCGCGCCAGATCGGCGCCGACCGCATCGCTACCGGCCACTACGCGCGCAACGAGTACGACCCCGAGCGCGGCCGCTGGATCCTCAAACGCCCCGCCGACACCAGTAAGGACCAGACCTACTTCCTCTTCGGCCTCACCCAAGAGCAGCTCTCCCGCACCCTCTTCCCGCTCGGCAGCTACACCAAGTCGCGCGTTCGCGAGATAGCGCATGAGCTCGGCATCGCCACGGCCAATAAGCCCGACTCGCAGGAGATCTGCTTTATCCCCGGCGGCGACTATAAGAAGTTCATCGACGCCTACCTCGAGGAGCAGGGCGAAGCGATGCCCGACTCCTCCGGCGAACTCGTCTCGACCTCAGGCGAAGTCATCGGCCGCCATACAGGCGTCCATAACTTCACCGTCGGCCAGCGCAAGGGACTCGGCGTCGAGTCGCCCACCGCGCTCTACGTTATCCAGATTGGCGGAGAAGGGAACAAGGTAAAGGTGGGCAGCGAAGCCGATCTCCTGCAGTCCACCATGCGCGTACGCCGTCTCAACTGGATTTCAATTCCGGAGCTTCACGGAGACATGCGCGTCAAGATCAAGATCCGCCATCGCCACGAGCCAGCCTGGGCAACAATTCGCATGGATTCAGCAGACGAGTTGATCGCAAACTTCGACGAGCCAGCCCGCGCCGTCACTCCCGGCCAGGCCGCAGTCTTCTACGACGGAGACGAAGTAGTCGGCGGCGGCTGGATCGCCTGATCCGGAGATTATTTGCTCCCTTCCTCACAGCGGTCGAGATTGTCATCCTGACCCAAGCGGAGCGGAGTGGAGAGATCTGCAGTTCTAGCGATTTGAGCCGAGAGCTGTTGCTAAACGCCTGGCTTCCCTACAATCACTTCTTCAACAACCACAACCACAGGCTCTTCCACCTTGCTCGTCGGAGCAACCGGACTAGCCGGCGTGCTCTTGAACGTCTCGAACGCAGCCTTCAGGCCATTGAAAATCCCATAAACGTGCCGCAAGGGAACCTCAACTCCATGCTGGATCGTCGCGCTCGCCTGGGAGATTCCATCCAGCGTCCCGCTGACCATCTCGTCGACCCGCGCGGTCTGCGCTCGGGTCTTCTCCAGCACTTCATCGACCGATGTTTTGATCGTATGAGTTTCCTCTTTAAGCATCTCGCTGATCTCCGCCAGGTTTTCGCTGATGGTTTGCACCTTGGGCGCAAGTTCTTCGAGCGTGACCTTCGATGACGCGATCAGCGGCATCGCGTGCTCTGTGATCTGGGTCAGAATCGTTGAAATCTTGCCTTGCAGTTTCATAAACGCGATAAAGAATCCCAGCATGATGCCGGCCTGCAGCAGCACACCAACCGCAGTCGCGATGGCGAAGACCGCAAATACGTACTCCAGAGTGCCCCATTGCATATTGCCCAGCTGCATAAGGTCGTTCTCCTTCACTGATGTTGCTTATCCGCTGCCGAAGCGATATGAAACGCAGCGGCCTTCCCGAATCTCGGGAAGGCCCACTGCGGCAATGCCGTCAACGCGTCGAGAAACTCTGCAGCTGCTTACGCGCCCGTGCCATTCGTCGGAGGCTCAACGGCGGTCGTGGTCTGATAGGCCTGTTTGCCCGCGTCGACTGCCGCAGCCACCTTGTCCGCCTGCTGTTGCACAAACCCGCGTCCCTGAGTTACTACCTGCTCCACTGTGGCACGCCCACGATCGATGTACTCTTTGCCCTGGCCCACATAGTCGCTGACCTGCGCCTTGCCCTTTTCGACCAGCACTGCGACCTGGTCGGCGGTCTCACGCGAACGCTGCTTCAGATACTCCGCGCCATCCCGGGCGCTGTTGGCTACATCTTCGCGAACTTCGCGGCCTGCCTTCGGCGCATAAAGGACGCCCAACAACGCGCCCAGCCCAAGTCCCGCCACAAACCAGCTGAAACCACTGCCCTGTTTTTCTTCTGTAGTCATACGAATATCTCCTTCACTTCCCGGTACTTTCCAAGATCCGAACCAACCACAACCTTCGGCATAAGACGATTACCAGTATATAGATGCGGCGCGAGATCGCGCTGCCGCCAGCTCCCAGAGCTAAAACCCTTCTTATTCTGCCTCAAGTCAGGCGACAATGGCTTAACGGTCGGAGGCTGGGTTTTTCCTATGCGTCTGTGCTATGTCCCTTCCGCAAGGTTCACAGTCATTCTCGCTACTCTTCTGTGCGTTGGAGTCGTTCCAGACCTCGCCCAATCGTCATCCCCCAATTCTCCCGCACCGAAGACAGCAGCGACCGTCACTCCGCCAGCGCAGTCCGCGCCGCCTGCCGTCTTCAAGAGCACCGCCGCCCTCGTCCTCGTCGATGTCCTGGTCAGCAACGGTCAGGACGCCATTCACGGTATTCCGCGCGACCAATTCCGCCTCGTCGAAGATGGCAAAGAGCAAAAGCTCATCGCCCTCGAAGAGCATCGCGCCGTCGATCCCGCAACCCTCCAGAAACCGCCCGCGTTGCCCCCTAACATCTACTCCAATATCCCGGAGACGCCCATCCCCGGAGCGGTCAACGTCCTCCTGCTCGACGCGCTGAACACGCCCATCGCCGACCAGGCCTACGCGCGGGCGCAGATGATCTCGTACCTCAAGAACATTCCGCTCGGCGCGCGTATCGGCGTCTTCACCCTCGCCTCTCGGCTGCGCATGGTGCAGGGCGTCACCAGCGACTCGACGCCGCTGCTCGCCGCACTAAACAGCAAAACGGCCATCGGTAAGACCACGCTACCCAACCAGTCCGCGCTCCTCGCCGATCCCTATGACACGACAATGTCAGACATGAACGACACCTTGAATCAGATGGGTGCGACCTCCGACGCGATGGCCAGCATCCAGCAGTTCGAGGCCGACTACGCAGCCTTTCAAATGGACCTGCGCGTCCGCTACACCCTCGATGCTTTTCAGGAGCTGGCCCGCTATCTGCGAGGAATTCCCGGCCGCAAGAACCTCATCTGGTTCTCCGGATCGTTCCCCATCAGCCTCGACCCCGATGCAACGTTGCAAAGTCCCTTCGAGGCCATGCGCAGTTACGCGCCTGGCGTCAGCGAAACGACCGCGATGCTTACCGCCGCACGGGTGGCCGTTTACCCCGTCGACGCGCGCGGTCTCTTCAACGATCCTCAGTTCAGCGCCCAGATGTCGGGCAGCGGAACGTCGAGCATCAGCAGCGGCGGAAGCGGAAATATGATGGGCAGCTCCGGTACCCGCCGCGGCGGCAGGGGCACCGGGAGCATGGGCGGCACCGCTAACGCACCTCGCAACACCCAAAGCGGTGCCAAGTTCTTCCAGCAGACTGCAGCGGAACACGCCACAATGCGGCAGATCGCTGAAGAGACGGGCGGCCACGCCTACTACGACACAAACGGCATCCAAGAGGCCGTCGCCGCGGCAATCGAGAACGGGGCTAACTATTACACCCTGGCCTACATTCCCGCGGACAAGACTGACGACGGACGTTTCCACAAAGTCCAGGTCACCGTGCCTGACGCTCCGTCGTACAAGCTGATCTACCGGCGCGGCTACGTCGCAGAGTCGGCCAAAAAGCCCGCCGCCAATGCGCCGGTCAGCAACGTGACGGCGGCACTTCTGCGTGGCGCGCCCCCATTCTCCGAGATCGTCTTCAAAGTGCGCGTTCTGCCTTTCGGCGAACCGTCTCTCAAAGGAGCACCGGCCCAAACCGGAACCGCTGGCGATCTCTCACCCAAGGTCAAGGGCCCGCTCGAACGCTACGCCCTCGACTACGCTGCCGACCTGCACAACGCCAGCATTACCGAAACCTCCGACGGCGTCAACCACGCCTCGCTCGAGTTCGTCGCCGTCGCTTACGACCGTGACGGCGCGCGGCTCAACTACATTGACAAAGCCTTCACGGTGAATATGAACGAAGACCAATACAAGCAGGCGATGCAAAAAGGACTTCAAATCCACCAGCAGATCGATCTTCCCGCAGGCGAAGTCTACCTCCGCGCCGCAATCCACGACCTTGCCTCCGACCGCGTCGGCTCGGTCGAAATTCCGCTCATAGTCAAGCCGGCGCAACCAAAATGAGCGAGCCGCGAAGCGCGACTCGAAGAACCCTGAGCTCCCAGCGAGTCTAGATCATGGGTCGCCGAATCAACTAGCCCTACGGCTACTACTTCGGGTAATACCCAGTCCGATGTCGCAGCGAATAGTCGGAGGCCCCCACCACTCCGGTCAGCGAAACCGAGATCGTCCGAAAATCCGTCGAGGTCGAATGCCCCGACGGATAATACCCCAGCAAATACTGCGTCCTAAGGTCTTCGGAGACCTTCTGAAACGCCGATTCCAGCTCTGACGACTCGGCGTAGTAATGCTTCCCGCCCGTATCCTGCGAGAGTGTGATCAGCGCGTGCTCGCCGCCGGTGTCGCGACCCGCGTCAGAAGCGATTGGCACGTCGATGATGCTGTAGACCAGAACCTCGGAGCGCAGCGCCGCCTCCAAGGCACGCGGATAATCTACGCCTTTGACCGTATCGTCGCCGTCCGTAATCAACACCAGCACCTTGCGCCCGGGCCGCCCCGCCAAACTTTGCGACGCCAGAAATATCGTGTCATAGAGCGCAGTCGCCTCGCCGGGACGCAGCCGTTCCAGCCCGCTGTCGATCTGGTGAAGCTTGTTGGTGAACGGAACCACCTCACGCACGTCCGACGCGAACTCCATCAGGTCGAGCTGGTCGATTGGGCGCAGCAGAGCATGCACGAACTCGCGCGCCGCATGCTCCTCGATGCTCATATCCTTATGGACCGTGCCGCTGGTATCGATCGCCAGCACAATCTGGAGCGGCACCGCCGACTCGCGATCAAAGACAGCGATCTTCTGCGGACGCCCGTCCTCGCTCAAGATAAAGTTGTCCTTGGTCAGTCCGCCAACGGGAGCGCCATTCGCATCGGTGACATTGACGAAGACATTCACCAGCTTCACATTGACGCGGATCGGAGGCGTCACGATGGGCACGGCGGGAGAGTCCTGCGCTGCGGGTTTGCTGGTGACGGGTCCGATTCCGATGCCCGCTCCACCCGAACTCTGCGCGCTGGCGATCATCGGGAAGCAGGCCAGGGAAACAAGCAATATTTGAGCTATCCGGATTCGCATTCGTTACTTAGAGCTTAGACTCGGCACGCCGACAATCGTATTCCACTGCGGGCACTCCCGGGTTCGTTCCCCGAAGACCTTCGTGCTAACATCGGCTTTCGGTCATGAAAAACATCCCTGTGAACCTCTCATCCGCCCTGCTCTTGGCCGCTCTGGCCTCCACCTCGCTGTACGCTCAGACGTCATCCACGCCCTCGACCGCGCCCAAGCCGGCGACGCACAAACCCGCAGCCGGAACAACGGCTGCATCCACAGCGATGAAGCTCCCGCCGAATATCCCGGTGGTTAAGGGCATCCCCAAGACCGCGTTCGCCCTGAAATACATCGACGCGAAGATCGGCGCCGGCGAACTGGCCAAGCCGGGGATCAAATACACCGTCCACTACACCGGATGGCTGCATGACGGCACGAAGTTTGACTCCTCCGTCGATCGCGGTCAGCCTTTTGAGTTCACTCAAGGCAGACATATGGTAATCCCCGGTTGGGACGAAGGCTTTGACGGGATGCGCGTCGGCGGCAAGCGCCGTCTCTTCATCCCCTGGCAGCTTGCCTATGGAGCAGCTGGACGCGGTCCGATTCCACCAAAAGCCGACCTGATCTTCGACATCGAACTCATCGCCCAGCTCGACCCAAATGCTCCTCCGCCTGCAGCGCCGCAAAGCACCCCGCCACCGCAGTAGTCGTGGTTTGGGCCGACCAGAGATTCGTGTCTTCAGGCGGGGCTTCCATGCCCCGCCAACTCCGCCACCATCGCCGCAATATCGGCGGCCGCATTCGGCCTGGCCAACGCCTTAGCGTTCGCCCCCATGCGTTCCAGCTCTGCACCATCGCGTAACAATCCCACCAGGGTTGTGAGCAATATCTGGTCGCTCATTTCCGCTTGAATCAGCATCTGCGCTGCGCCGCCTAGCGCCATCACCTCGGCATTTTTTCTCTGATGGTCGTCGGTTGCCTGCGGAAACGGCACCAGCAGCGCCGGCTTGCCCGCGGCCGCCAGTTCAGCCACCGTGCTTGCCCCGCTCCGCGCCAGCACTAGATCGGCGGCCTCAATTCGCCGCGGCATATCGTCGAGAAAGGCGGAAACTTCCCACATCGAAGCATCAGCTCCGGAATCACGATACGCCGCCGACGTCGTCTCCGCGTGACGCGCGCCGGACTGATGAAGGATCGTCAATCCTGGAACCGCCTCCAGCAAAGCGGCTGCAATTCGCGGCATCATCGTGTTGAAAATCAGAGCTCCCTGGCTCCCGCCAAAGACTAGCAAATGCCGTGATTCACCAGCGGCACGCGGCTTCAGAGCAAGGAATTCCTTCCGCACCGGAATCCCCGTCACCTTCGCATTCCGGAAATACTCGCATGCCGGAGCAAAGCTCACCGCCGCCGCGCTCACCCGCTTGCCCACCAGCCGATTCGCCAGCCCAGGAGCGGCGTTCGGCTCAAAGGCCAGCGTTGGAATCCGTTTCAGAAGCGCCGCAACCATCCCCGGCCCTGAGGCATAGCCGCCTACCCCAACTACCACATCCGGCTGAAATGCATCGATGATTTGAAAACAGCGCCGAACGCCGAGAGGAAGATCCAATAGCGTCCGCATTCGAGTCCCCAGGCTGACGCCCTTTAACTGCCCAACCTGGATCAACTCCAGCGCATAGCCAGCGGCCGGGACCAGCCGCGTCTCAAATCCGCGTGCAGTACCGACGAAGCGCACCTCCGCGTCATATCGTGAGCGGAGCTCGTCGGCAATCGCCACCGCGGGAATCACATGCCCGCCCGTGCCTCCACCCACGATCAGTACTCGCAACGCAGTCAGTCGCACTCCCGGGTAATGTTGAGTAGCACGCCAATAGAAAGCAGCGTGATGAACAACGAAGTTCCGCCATAGGAAATAAACGGCAGCGTAATCCCCTTCGTCGGCACAAGCGCCAACACCACGCTGATATTGAAGAAAGCCTGAATCAGAATGCTCGTCGTAATCCCAAAGGCCAGGAACCGCGCAAAGGGATCGCGAGAAAGCAGCACCGCGCGCAGGCCGCGATAACCGAGCACGACGAACAAGGCGACCACCACCAACGCGCCCACTAAACCAAGTTCCTCTGAGATATTCGCGAAGATGTAGTCGGTGTGCGACTCCGGCAGGTAATAGAGTTTCTGAACGCCTTCCATATAGCCGCGTCCAAACACCCCCCCGGTTCCCACAGCAATCAATGACTGGTTCATGTGGTAGCCAATCCCCAGCGGATCGCGATCAGGAAAAAGAAAAGCCAGTATTCGATCTCGCCGAAACTTTACGAAGAGCAGCATGTAAGCCAGCACCGGAGCAGCCGCCGCCGTCGCCAGCACAAGGTACTTCATGTTCATACCGGCCAGATACAGCATAAAGGCCGTGACGCCGGCGCAGACCAGCGCCGTGCCCAGATCGGGTTCTTTGACGATCAGCCCGATGAAGAGCAAGCTCGGCAACGCCGCCGGAATAAGCGTGCTCCGCAGATCGTTCACCATGTGCAGTTTGTTCTGCAGAAACCAGGCAAGGAAGAGCACGATGACCGGCTTGGCCATCTCCGAGGGCTGCAGCGACATCGCTCCGAGCTTGATCCAGCGGTGCGCGCCATGCGAGGACGGCATGGCGAAGACGACCAGCAGCAACAAGGCCGTAACCGCAACCATCGGAAAGATGATGCGGGGGTTGTTGAGCTTACGGTACTCCATCTGCATCACTACGGCCATCCCTGCCAGCCCAAGCGCGCCCCAGATCGCCTGCTTGATCAAATAGCCGTATGGCGAGCCGGAGGATCCCTGCGAAATGATGGCCGACGCGCTGAAGACCATCACTAGTCCGATCACCACCAGAATCAGCGTGGTGCAGAAGAGCACTTTGTCGACACCTACGCGCTTTGCCATTCTGGCAACCTCTTTCTGGCCATCACGAGCTCCTTAAAGACCCGCCCGCGATGCTCATAGTTCTCAAACTGGTCAAAACTCGAACACGCCGGGGCCAGCAAAACAATCTCGCCAGGCATCGCGGCGTCACCCGCCTCATTGACGGCCGCAACCAGCGTTCCTGCCCTGACAATCGGTACGTCGCCGCGAATATGGCTCTCAATCTTCTCCGCGGCTGCGCCGATCGCGTAGACGGCCTTCACCCGGTCCTTTAACATGGCACTCAACTGCGTATAGTCCGAATTCTTGTCTTTGCCGCCCAGAATCAAATGAATGCCGCCGGGGAACGAGCTGATCGCCTTCGCCGCCGCGTCGACATTGGTCGCCTTGGAGTCGTTGTAGTAGTCGACGCCATTCAGCGTCGCGACGAACTCGAGCCGGTGCTCGACCGCATGGAAGCCTTCCACCGCCTTGCGAATCGCCGCCGCTTCAACGCCCGCTAGTCGCGCCGCGCAGACTGCCGCGAGCACATTCTCCACATTGTGGCTGCCCTTGAGCGGAATCCTCTCGACCGCAACAATGCTCTCCGGCTTCGAGTCTTTCGCGGGCCTGAAGACCACTTCGCCATCGATCAAGTACGCGCCCCTCTGAACCGGCTCCTTGTGGCTGAACCAGAAGACGCGCGAAGGCGCGCGCTCGGTTGAGGCACGCGTCACTGGGTCGTCCCAGTTCAGCACGAGAGCGTCCTCCGACGTCTGCTTGGCGAAGATCCGCTCTTTCGCCGCCACGTAGTTTTCAAAAGTGATGTGCCGATCAAGATGATCCGGAGTCACATTCAAGATCACCCCAATCTCTGGGCGGAACTTCTCCGTCGTCTCCAGCTGGAAGCTCGAAACCTCTAGCACAGACCAGCCATCGTCCCGGCTCTCTTCGACCAGAGCGATCACCGGCAGGCCAATGTTGCCACCCACTGCAACCGGCAAGCCGCCCGCCTCCAGAATCTCTCCGCATAGGCTCGTGGTCGTCGTCTTGCCGTTCGATCCGGTAATCGCCAGCACCTTGCCTTTGAGATACCGCGCCGCCAGCTCGACCTCGCCAACCACGGGCAGCCCAAAGCTTTTCACCTGAACGATCTCCGGGGTATTCAGCGGGACTCCGGGACTCACGACAATCAGGTCTTGCCGGCGGAAGGTCAGAAGCCCGTGCCCGCCCGCCTCGACCGCAATTCCCTCTTCAAGCAGCGCAGGAATCTCCTTGGCCAGCGCCTCGGCGCTGCGTACATCGGAGACGGTCACGCGCGCGCCGCGCCGCCGTAAAAAGAGCGCCGCCGCCAGGCCGGACTTGCCCAGCCCCACCACCAGAATCTTCTTGCCCTTCAACTCCATGCCAGCCAATCGCTAATGCGGGATCCAATCCCGACCCTGTGAACTAGAGACACCAATCCGAATTTATTCTCCCACGCCAATACCATGTGGAAGTTGCCGCAATACCCCGTTAGCGCAGTTTCAGCGTCGTAAGTGCAAAGAGTGCAAACACCAGCGCCGCGATCCAGAAGCGGACAATCACCTTCGACTCCGACCAGCCGATCAGTTCAAAGTGGTGATGCAGCGGCGCCATCTTGAAAATCCGCTTGCCATTCCGCAATTTGTAACTGCCCACCTGCAGAATTACCGACAGCGCCTCCAGCACAAAAACCCCGCCGATAAACGGAAGCAGCAACTCCTGCTTGATGACGATGGCGACAGTGGCAATCGCGCCGCCTAATGCGAGCGACCCCACATCTCCCATGAATATCTCCGCCGGATGAGCGTTGTACCAGAGAAACCCGATGCTCGCGCCCACCATCGCTCCGCAAAAGATCGTCACCTCGCCCAGCAGCGGCATCCTCTGCAACTCAAGGTAATCGGAGAAGACCACATGCCCGCTGACGTAGGTCAGCACGGTCAGCGCGCTGGCCGCCACGATCGTGCAGCCGATCGCCAGCCCATCCAGGCCATCGGTCAGGTTCACGGCGTTGCTCGCCGCCACCATGATCACCACGGCATACACCACCAGCGGAAGGAAGGCGAGAAATCCCAAGTGCGGAATCGATCCCAGCGATGGCCACACCAGGTCGGGCCGCAGTCGCTTGATAAATGGCAGCGTCAGCCGGCTCGACCAGATACCTTGCGCACGCAATGCAATCAGCGCCACCGCGATGGCCACACCGGCCAATATCTGGAAAAGCATCTTCCCTCTCGCCGTCAGCCCCAGGCTCCGCCGCGAGACCACTTTGATGTAGTCGTCCGCAAACCCAATCGCTCCATATGCGAGGGTCGACAGCATCACCAGCCACACAAAGGGGTTCGAAAGGTCCGACCAGAGCAGCGTTGGCAGCAGAATGGCGATGCAGATCAGCAACCCGCCCATTGTGGGCGTCCCCGCCTTCTTCTGGTGCGCCTTCGGTCCGTCGTCGCGCACATACTGGCCGATCTGGAACTCGCGAAGTTTCTCAATCACATACGGGCCGATGATCAGCGTTATCAGCAACGCAGTAATCGTCGCGAACGCAGTGCGGAAAGTGAGGTACCGAAAAATGCGGAATGGGCGGAAGTAAGGAAACAGCTTCTGGTACAGCAGCCAGTAGAGCAAACGTCCTCCGGCAGGATTGCGGATTTGCTCTATCTTACAAGGTTGGCGAGCCGGGAGATTTCCATAAATCCTGGCGTTCCATCCGCGCCAACAGCGGACCGGCGTGTGAGCGCGAGGCCCGAATACACCGGAAGCGGAATGCGCTTTAGCTGTTCGAAGCGGTCCGACGTTTGATTCCGAGCAAAGCTACATGGGATGCAGTCCGGTAAAGATCCGGTGCGGCATCGGTAGTGTTGACCAGGTGCATCGATTCGCATGCCTCTCTAATCTGTTTGTAGTCGTTGAAGACCGAATAGGAGTACACCAGCCCATCGCCCTTGGACATCACATATCCTTTGCCCTTGGTCTTGATCCGGTCTGCCAGCGCCCAGAGCCCAACAGCATTGATCCCCTGCTTCACCAGACGCGAGAGTCTACTGCCCTGACCAAAATTGTTGACGTCAGAGATGAAGATCGCCTGCCGCGAAACACGCAACATCTCGGCGACTGCCTTGGATGGGTTCGGGATGTGATGCAAGGCGCCAAACTCGCAGACCAGATCAAAGGAGCCATCGTCAAACGCCAGCTTCATCGCGTCGCCGTCGATCAGCTGGCTCCGCGACAGGCCCTTCGAATAACCAATCTCGCGAAGCTCCGCCGAGGGCTCGATGCCGACCGCCTTAACCTCGGGCATAGCGCGGGTGAACTCCAGCAATCCCCGCCCCGTGCCGCTTCCCACGTCGAGAATGGAACGAATGCCGAGGAGTTGGACAGCCCCTACCAGAAAGCGGAGCGCGAAGTCATGCTCGCCTTCCTGATTGACATGAGTATCGTCGTAACGATGGGCGGTCTCAGCGTAGTAGGCCCGCTGAATTTCGATCTCACGCTGCCTGGCGGCCTCTGAAGCGCTCATCCCTCCGCTAACTTCCTCCGCTTAGAAGTTCGGCGCACTGAGCTTGGGTCGAGAGGCATCGCGACTCCGGCGTTGGCAACTGGGATGCCACACCGGCCCCTTCTAAACGTCGCAAAGATCGACCGCTTGCCTCAGGCTGACCAAAGGGTCGCCCGTAGGTATGAACTCATGCGCTACGTAGTCTGTGAAATTAGTCGCGACGATACCGCGCATCACGCCGTCCCACTGCACTTCCTGCTTGTCGTTGAGTTCATGCCGTCCGGGAACCCCGCCTGTATGGTAATGCCCAATCCACTTCTGGTTGGCTTGGATGGTGTCGATCAGGTCGCCCTCCATGATCTGCATGTGGTAAATGTCGTAGAGCAACTTCACATTGGGCGAGTTGACTTGCTCCATTACCCCGACACCCCAAGCGGTGTGGTCACACATGTAGTCTTTGTGGTTCACCTTGCTGTTCAATAGCTCCATGACAATCGTCACATTGTTGTCTTCGGCGATCTTCTTTAACTTGTTCAGGCCGATCACGCAGTTGGCCGCGCCTTCCTCATCGGACATCCCCTTCCGGTTGCCCGAAAACGTAATCACATTCGGCACTCCCATTTTCGCGGCGATAGGAATGTTTTTCGCGAACGCCGCTTCGATCGCGGCATGGTTTTCGATGCGGTTCAAGGCGTCCGGAATCGTGCCGCCGCCCGCATAGCCCAGCGTGCAGATCAGCCCAACCTTGCGCGGCGCGTCCCACTCCTCCACGCTCAAGAGGTCGACGCCTTTCAGGCCGATCTTCGCCGAATAGGCGCACAGATCGTCGAGCTTGATGTCCTTGTAACACCAGCGGCACACCGACTGCTTGATGCGTCCTTTGCGCGTGACAACGTCGCTGTTGGTGTTTTGCAATGAGGAGGCGGACGCGGTGCCAGCCCCAACAGATATCGCCAAACCAGCCGATATCCCGGATTTCACAAAATTGCGGCGTGAGACGCCAGATTTGTCCATAGGATGTCCAACGAATTCAGTGCCAGCTTACTACGGCGGCGGCGCTTCTGCACAAGCCCCACGAACCTGTTAAGGCGAGAGGGCATCGTTCCCCGAAAAAGAAGGCCCCGATCGCTCTTCGCGAACCGGGGCTTGGGAGACTGTATCGAGATTCAGAGTAGCCGACTCTGAATCCTCTGTCGTCAGTCCCCCGCATGGTTTTTTCGCCCACCTTTTGGTGGAGGCGCGACAAACCCATCATTACGGCAGTTTCGGATCATGGTCGCCGGCCACGGCAAGGTACAAACCTGCACCCAGAGCGCCGCCAATAATTGGCGCAACCCAGAAGAGCCACAGCTGTCCCAGCGCCCACCCTCCGCCACCAAAGATCGCGAGAATCAGAGCCGGCCCCGTGCTGCGCGCCGGATTCACCGAGGTATTGGTGACCGGGATGCTGATCAAGTGAATCAGAGTCAGCGCCAGTCCGATGGCGATCGGAGCGAAACCAGCAGGAACACCACGCTTGTCCGTCGACCCCATGATCACGATCAGGAAGATCGCCGTCAGAACAATCTCCGCGATCAGGCAGGCCATCAGCGAGTAACCGCCCGGGGAGTGTTCGCCAAACCCGTTAGAAGCAAAGCCGCCGGTGATAGTAAACCCCGGACCGCCACTTGCGATGGAATACAAAACCAGCGAGGCAACGATCGCGCCAACCACCTGGGCAATGATATATGGCAGAACTTCGGCGGCGGGAAACCGTTTGCCGACCATAAGCCCGACCGTGATCGCTGGATTGAAATGTGCACCGGAGATGTGGCCGACCGCAAACGCCATCGCTAGTACAGTAAGGCCGAAAGCCAGAGCTACACCCGCGAAAGCAATCCCTAGCTTGGGAAAACCTGCCGCCAGCACAGCGCTGCCGCAACCGCCAAAGACGAGCACAAAGGTGCCGAGAAACTCGGCGCCTAACTTCTTTGAGAGGGGCATAGCAAAGCTCCTGATTTTTGAGTTCAACAACCAAGCAGTTACATGAATCAGCCGAAGTCTACTTGGTATTCCGCCAAACTACTAGTGAAAACGTCCGCCCGTCGCTGTGTTGCAAAGGTCACGCTGTTGTATAACAGCCTTGACCGGCCTGAGCCATCTAGAGCAGCCGGAGGAGCAAGAAGATGAGCGAAAGACGCCCGCAAACCCTCGCCAACCATGCCAAGTTCGATCCCCTGTTTCATTTCTTCCTGGCCCCGGTCCTGCTGGGCTGCTTCATCGCCAGCATTGTCTTCCTCTTTCACAGACTCAACGCGTTGCATGTCTGGCTCGCTGTCTTTTCTCTCGGCGCGTTTCTGCTCGCCTTCAAAACCCGCGTATATGCCCTCAAAGTGCAGGATCGCGTGATCCGGCTCGAAGAGCGGCTCCGCCTCTCGGCACTCTTGCCGGATTCCTTGAGAACGAGAATTCCAGAGCTGACCGAACAGCAGCTCATAGCCCTGCGTTTCGCCGCGGACGCCGAGGTTCCTTCGCTGGTAGAGAAAATATTACGGGACAATCTGGAGCCAAAAGCCATCAAGCAGACGATACAGAACTGGCGTCCAGACTATTGGCGCGCCTGATATCGCCTGGCATGAGCCGCGCACAGAGTTATTCCTGCTAGCTGGATCCTGGGCCGCCCAGCCGTGCGATGTACGTTCTGAATGGGAAGCGGAAGAAGTGAAATGGAACTAAGCGCGCTTTGCTTCGAGCTCGGCCCAGCGCGCATAAAGGATATCAACTGCATTCTGCGCTTCATCGAGGGCGGTAAGCGCGGCCTGAAGGCGGACCGAATCCGTTGCCACAACCGGGTCTTCGACTGCTTCGCGCCGGGCCTGTAGCAGCTCCTCGGCAGCCTCGACACGCTCCTCGATCGTGGAGAATTCTCGAGCCTCAAGATACGATAACTTCTTCTTGGATGAACTCGGTCCAACGCCGCTGGTGGAATTTGCAGGAGCTACTGCAGCCATTGTCACTGGCTCGCCTCTTCCTTTGCCCTCAATCTGCTTCAGCTGCTCAGCCTGCCACTCCTCCCACTGACTATAGTCGGCAAATCGCTCGACATTGCCGAGGCCGTCCAGCCCCAGGACGATCGTTGAGACGCGATCAAGCATAAAGCGGTCGTGCGTCACCAGCATCAGCGCGCCGGGATACTCAAGCAGACTCTCTTCCAGAATTTCCAGCGTCGGAATGTCCAAATCGTTCGTCGGCTCATCCAGCAGCAGCAGATCGGCGGGCTGCAGCATCAGGTTCGCAATCAACACTCGCGCCCGTTCGCCGCCCGAGAGTCTCTCGACCGGTTGGTTCAGCTGCTCTCCCGTAAACAGAAACCGCGATGCCCACGAAGCCACGTGAATCACGCGGTCTTGGTAGACAACAGCATCGCTGTCAGGAGCAAGCGCGCGTCGCAGGATCTGGTTGCCATCGAGCACACGGTTCTGGTCGAAGTAGACGGTGCGCAGCAGATTCGCCTTTTTGATCTCGCCCGACTCCGGCTTGATCTCTCCACGCAAGAGCCGCAACAGCGTCGTCTTGCCGCTGCCGTTCGGCCCGACCAGCCCCACTCGCATTCCAGCAGTGATCGGAAAATCCAAACCACTGATCAGCTTGCGCCCGTCAACGGAATAACCGACATCTATGAACTCAACCAGCCGCTTCGTCTGCCTATCGGTCGCGACAAAATCTATTCCCGCGGTCGTCGTCTGACTCCGCGTCCGCATGCCGCCGAGTTCGCCGATCAGCTCATTGGCCTTGTCGATACGCGCTTTGGACTTCGTGGTGCGCGCCTTCGGTCCGCGCCGCAGCCACTCTTTCTCTATGCGGACCCGGTTCTCCAGCGCTTCCTGCCGCTTGCCCTGGGCGTGCAGGAACTCTTCTTTTTTCTCCAGGAAATTACTGTAGTTGCCGGAGAAGCGCAGCACTCCGTCGGGATAGGCGCGGTTCAGCTCGCAGATCTCCGTCGCAATGCCTTCGAGAAAATAGCGATCGTGGCTCACCACAACACAAGCAAACGAAGCCCCGGCAAGCAGCGATTCCAGCCATTCGATCCCCGCCAGATCAAGGTGGTTCGTCGGCTCGTCGAGTAGCAGAACGTCGGGATTCTGCACCAGCGCTTCGGCGATCGCCAGCCGCTTCCGCCACCCGCCCGAAAACGTAACCGCCTCGGTATCAAATTCCTCAAAGCCTGCGCGACCCAGCGTGTCGCGAAGCCGCCCCTCCCACTCCGCCTCGGGCACGCCGCTCCGCTTCAGCGCTTTGAGAATAACCTCGCGCACCGAATCGCCCGGCTCAAACTGCGAGTCCTGGGTGACGTAGCTCAACCGCGCCCGCTTGCGCACCGCGATCTCTCCCGAGTCGGCATCTACCTCACCGGCAAGAATCCGCAGCAGAGTCGACTTGCCCGAGCCATTCGGGCCAATCAAGCCAATGCGATCACTTTCGTTGACGGTGAATGAGATACCACGAAACAGTGTCGTCGCGCCGAAGGATTTGGCGAGGCTTTGCGCGTTAAGGATTGGGGTTGATGGAGGCATTCCTAGCGAGCGCTCGCCGCCGTCGCAGCCACATATTCCTCGTAAGGGCCCTTGAAGTCCTCAACGGCCCCGTGATCAAAGTGCCAAATCCGAGTCGCGACCTCATCGATCAGGTCATGGTCGTGGGTCACCAGCAGCACCGTACCTTCATACTTCTGAATCGCCACATTCAAGGCATTGATCGATTCAAGATCAAGGTGGTTGGTCGGCTCATCGAAGATCAGGATGTTCCGCTTGAGCAGCATCAGCTTACAGAAGAGCAGCCGTGCCGCTTCTCCGCCGGAGAGAGCCTCGGTCTTCTTCAAACCCTCTTCGCCACGGAAGAGCATCTGCCCAAGAATGCCCCGAATATCCTCTTTCGTCGCCTTAGGGTCGAACTGATAAAGCCAGTCGGCAACTGTCAGGCCATTCTCGATCACGTTCGACACGTCTTGCGGGAAGTAGCCGATCTGCGCCTCATGCCCCCACTTCACCATGCCACTGTCGTTGGTAAAGTCGGAGTCATGCAGCTCGCTGCGCATCTCCTTATCGACTTCTTTGTCCCCCACTAACAGCGACTTCAGCAAGGTGGTCTTTCCCAAGCCGTTGCGCCCCATTAGAGCGATCTTCTCACCGCGTTGCACGCTGGCGCTGAAATCTTTGACCACCTCAAGATCTCCATAGCTCTTGTTGAGCTTTTCAATCTCCAGGATGTGTTTGCCCGAGGGCCGGAGCATATCGAAGCGGATATAAGGGCGCGCGATATTCGATCGCGCCAGCTCCGTCGTCTGCAACCGCTCGACCTCTTTCTTGCGGCTCGTCACTTGGCTCGACCGTGTGCCGGCGGAGAAGCGCGCGATGAACTCATTCAGTTGCGCGATCTTCTTTTCTCGCTGTTCGTTCTGCGATTCGAGCCGCGAACGAATCTGCGTCTTCGCCATCACCATGTCGTCATAGCCACCGGTATAGGTGATGATCGTCTCGTAGTCGATGTCGGCGATGTGGGTGCAAACGCTGTTCAGAAAGTGCCGGTCGTGCGAGATCGTGATCAGCGTGCCTTCGAAGTTGATCAGAAAATCCTGCAGCCAGTGGATCGAGTCCAAGTCAAGATAGTTTGTCGGCTCGTCCAGCAGCAGAGCCTGCGGCTTGCCGAAGAGCGCCTGCGCAAGCAGCACGCGAACCTTTTGCCCGCCCTGCAACTCGCCCATCTTGCGATCGTGGATTTCGTCCGGAATATCCAACCCTTGTAGCAGGATGGCCGCATCGCTCTCGGCGGTGTAGCCATCTTCCTCGCCGACAATGCCCTCGAGCTCGCCGAGCCTCATGCCATCTTCGTCGGTCAGCTCGGACTTCTCATAGATCTTGTCCCGCTCCTCCAGCGCAGACCATAGGCCTTTGTTGCCCATGATTACCGTGTCGATTACCCGGAAAGCGTCAAAGGCAAACTGGTCCTGGCGCAGCACACCCATTTTCTTCGGGCGCACGACGTTTCCCTTTTGCGCGTCAAGTTCACCGGTTAGCACCTTCATAAAGGTCGACTTCCCGGAGCCGTTCGGGCCGGTCAAGCCGTAGCGCCGCCCGGAAATAAAGTTGATCGAGACGTCGTCAAACAAGACCTTCGCCCCGTACCGCATGCTCACATTACTTACTGAAATCATGGTTGTCTCTACTAAGTTTACTTGGTTAGATTCCCAATTTGGGAGCGCAAGGCGAAGAGTCCCGTTAAATTCCCTAAGCAATGAAGCGGCACTCGTCTATGATTGAGAATTATGAACGGGCTTCCGGTCTGGCAACTGCTGACGGTCCTCTCGGTACCCACTTTCACGGTGCTGCTCGGGATATTGCTAGGTCAGCGCGGAAATGACCGGCTGGAACGTCGCATGGAGCGCATTGAGGACGAGCAACGCGCTCTGCGGAAGCAGATGAGCGACGAGTATTACGGCCTTCTGAACATGATCGGCGACCACGGACAGCGAATCGTTCGCCTCGAAGAACGCGGCTCCCGCTCCTCTTAAAAGAACCGCGCAATCACCTGATTCGTCGCCAGCGCCGCCACATACGCCAGTACAGTCATATATACGAACTGCACCGCCGGCCACTTCCAGCTATTGGTCTCCCGCTTCACCACCGCCAGCGTCGAGGTGCATTGCATCGCCAACGCAAAATAAACCACCAACGCAATCGCCCCGCCAAGATGCAGATCATGCCGAAGTGCGGCTTGCAGAGTCATATTCTGCGTCGCCGGGTCGCCACCATACAGCGTGCCCAACGTGCCGACGATGACCTCGCGCGCTAGCACCGACGTTAGCAAACCTATGCCGATCTTCCAGTTGAATCCCAATGGGTGAATCACTGGCTCTATGAACATTCCCAGCTTGCCGATGAAGCTCTCCGCCAACTGCGGGAATGAACCGCCATGCGTCGGAACATGGCTCAGTAGCCAGAGCACGAGAGTGACGGCCAGAATTACCGTACCTGCCTGCTTCACAAAAACCTTGGCGCGATCGAAGAGGCGCAGCCCCAGCGAACGCAGAGTGGGCAGCCGGTACTGCGGTAGTTCCAGAATAAATGGCGCCGACGAAGCCTTCAGGATCGAAGACTTGAGCAGCCGCGCCGTGACTAGCGCTGCCACAAAACCCAGCAAGTACAACCCCAGCATCACCGCCGCGCGCATCCCAAAGAAGGCTCCAAGCAGCGGGCGATTCGGAATAAAGGCCGCGATAATCAGCAGATAGATCGGAATCCGCGCCGAGCAGGTCATAAACGGAGTGACCAGGATGGTCGCAATCCGGTCCCGCTTGTTCTCGATCGTACGAGTCGACATGATCGCTGGCACGGCGCAAGCGTAGGCCGACAGCAACGGGATAAAAGCCTTTCCATTCAACCCGATTGCTCGCATTACGCGGTCGGCGATCAGGGCGGCGCGAGCCAGGTAGCCGGAATCCTCTAGCACCCCAATGAACAGAAAGAGCAGCAGTATTTGCGGCAGAAACACTAGGATTGCCGAAACGCCCTTCCAAACGCCCTCGATCAGCAACGACTCGATCCAACCCGGCGGCAGCAGCGCACCCACTCGAGCGCCAACTCCATCCAGAATCGTCTGAAATCCATCGCTCAAGGGCTGGCCCAGAGTAAAGACCGCCTGAAACAACGTCACCACCACTGCCAGAAAAAGCAGCGGCCCCCATATCCTGTCCAGCAGCACTCGATCCAGTTTTCGCGTCGTCTCAGAAGATAGCGGCGCCTTATATTTGGTCCGCGTGCTGACGCCAGTCGCCCATTGCCTGTAGCTGGCGGCGTTTCCCATGATCGGCAACTGCAGAGGTCGTTGGACCTCCGCATTCTTCCGCGCCAGAAAATTCCGCACCGCATCCAGCCCAGTGCCGCGAGTAGCGCTGATCTTGGCCACCGGAGCGCCCAGTTCCTGGGCCAGCGCGAGTGAATCGACCTCGCCGTTGCGCGCCTCCATGACGTCGCTCATATTCAGCAGAATTAATGTCGGGAGACCCAGTTCCAGCACTGGCCCGGCCAGCATGAGCTGGCGGCTCAGATGCATGGAGTCGAGCACCAGCAGGATCGCGTCTGGAGCCGGGGTTCCGGGCATCGCGCCATGCAGCACGTCGACTGCGACTCGCGCGTCCTCTGTGTACGAACTCAGGCTGTAGATTCCCGGCAGGTCGATCAGCAGCAAGTCGCTGCGCCCAATGCCGCTCAGCTTGCCGATCCGCTGCTCGACAGTCACGCCCGGATAGTTGGCCACTTTTTGCCGCAGGCCGGTCAACCGGTTAAACAACGTAGATTTGCCTGAGTTTGGCGGCCCCACCAGGGCGACCGTCTGAATCTTGCCCGAAGTTCTCGGTCTGGAAGGAAGCTCAACCGAGACTGGGGTGCAACAACTCATCTCTAGCCTTCTTTCCCGCCCGCCAGCTCGTTAGGCTGGCGCACTCGGATCGAACTCGCCGTGTCCCGCCGCAACGCGATCTCCAGACCGTCGATCGCGAATACCGTAGGGTCGCCGGCCGGGGCGCGGCGCAATACCGTTACTCTGGCCCCTGGGATAAATCCCATATGCATCAAGTGATGCTGCACTTCCTCGGGCAGATCGAGCCTGGACACCACTGCATCCTGACCGATCCCTAGTTCACTTAACGCCATCAACTTGCCCGCTCCGCCCGAATTGCGTCTCTCCGGACCGCTTCCCGGGCCGCTGCTTTGAATATACCGTAAATCCGACCAATTTAATCGTACATCGTGGCGAGACAATTTTTCCCTTTCAGTATTCAACCAATCGGCAATATGTCATTACCGAAATAGACGTGGCGTAGTTACTAACAGCGGCCAAGAAATACAATCGCGGTGTGTTAGCCTCACCTTAGATCGGTTCGACAGAGTGAAGAGGGCTTTGGAGCAGAGCGGGGCCAGCAATTTCGGCGTTTTGCGACAGCGCGATTATGGTCGACTCCAAAGGTCTCTCGCCGGCCCCGGAAAGCACCAGAAACGCCTAATGACGATTGTGAAGGAGCCTGCGGGATGCAAGCGCCAGAAGTAGCATCCGAACGGCAGCAGGACGCTCATCTAACGAGTCAGCCGGAGCATTCCGAGCGTCAGGAATTCATTCTGTCGCCGTCGGACTTCCGCAAGATTCTTCTCAAGCGCCGGTGGGTAATCCTGGCTTGTTTTCTTCTTGGCGTTATCGTGGCCGCCATCCTGACTTACCTCACGGTGCCAGTCTACGAATCGGTGGCCCGCGTCGACATTAACCCTTCCCAGTCCACCAATATCGGAATCTCCGATGTGATGGACAACAAGATGGGCCAGGACACTTCCACCCGATTGCTCACCCAGGTACGCATACTGCAGAGCGACTCCGTCATTTACGCCGTAATCCAATCGCAAAATCTCTATACCAAGAAGCCATTTTCCGAGGTATTCAGAGGCTCCCCCTACGTTGCAGGAAAACCGCTAACCCCAGCTCAGCGCGTCGTGCTGTTGAACATCCTCAGATCAAACCTGCAGGTCATGTCGATTCCGAACACCGACCTGGTTGAAATCCATTATCGGGATCCGGATCCGGTACAGGCCAGCGTGATTGCACAGGCACTCGTGGATCAATACCTGGAACTCGATCTTCGCTCCCGTTATGAAGGCACGCTGCGGATTTCCAATTGGCTCTCCGGCGAACTCAACGAACTCAAAGCGCATTCCGCCGAGGCGCAGCGCAAGGTCGCGCAGTTTCAGCGGGAAAACAACCTGATCGGCATTGACACTGAGGGCGGCAACCTGGTCACAGACAGCCTCCGCATGGTCAACGAGCAGCTCCTCCAGGCCGAAGCCGACCGCATCGTCAAGGAGGCGCGCTATCACCTGGCTCAGACCCGCAACCCCGAGTTGCTAGTCTCCGTGGCGCCGACGACGACGCTCATGACTCTGCGGTCGCAGCAGGCCGAGTTGATGGTCCAGGCCGCAGATCTCAAGTCAAAATATGGCGCCGATTATCCTCGAGTGCGTGAGATCAACAAGCAACTGGCCGCCGTCCAGAACGATATCGACGACGAAATCACTAACCTGCTCAAACGCTTCGAAGAGGAATACAACGCCGCCGTCAACACTCAGAAGCTCTTGCAGGATCGGCTCGACCAGGTAAAGCAACAGGCATTCCGTGTCAGCGACTCCTCCGCCGACTACGAGATTTTGAAGCACGAAGCGGAGTCGACCGAAGAACTCTACGACGCCCTGCAGTTGAAATTGAAAGAAGCCGGCGTAACGGCCGGACTCAATTCCAACAATGTGAACGTCGTTGATCGCGCCGAAGTTCCGGCGTTCCCGGTGGCGCCGCTCAAGAGAACCAACTATGGCTTCGGCGCGTTCATTGGCCTGTTCCTCGGCATTTCGCTCGCTATCTTCCTCGAAACGATGGACGACACCATCCGCACCTCGGAGGACGCCGAGGCGATATCCGGTTTACCGGCTCTCGCCGTGGTCCCGCGATTCAGCGGTGCAGCCAAGTCGGCCAAGGCCAACTACGGGCATCAGGCCCCGCTGCCATCCGGCGACCCGGATACCGCATTCGGCCCCGATCTGGTTTCCTACGTGGCGCCGCAATCGATAAGCGCAGAGGCCTTCAGAACGCTGCGCTCTTCTATCCTGCTCTCGTCAGTCGATCACCAGGGCCGCGTTGTGCTCATTACCAGCAGCCTGGCTGCCGAGGGTAAGTCAACAATTGCCGCCAATCTGGCCGTCTCTTTCGCGCGTCGCGACGCACGCGTGCTGTTGGTCGACACCGACCTGCGCCGCGGCACCCTCCACCTCAAGTTTCGCATCCCCAATCGCGAAGGACTCTCGTCGGTACTGGTCCGTGAATCTGGCGCCAGCGCCTATCAGCGGCCCCTAAGCGATTTGCCCAACCTCTTCGTGCTACCCCGCGGCCCTATCGCTCCCAATCCCGGAGAGCTCCTGGCATCGCACCATCTCGAATCCCTGATCGATCAGTGGAAGCTGGACTATGACCATGTGATCCTGGATTCCGCTCCCGTGCTGCCGGTTGCCGACTCGCTCAGCGTGGCTCCGCTTGCCGACTCCACCGTCATCGTCGTGCGCTCTGCATCCACTCGCCGCAAAGCGCTGCTGCGAATCCGATCGCTGCTTCGCCGCGCCCAGGCCAGGGTCATCGGCATCGTCGTCAATGACGTCGATCTACGCCTCGAAAACTACTACACCTATTCGAAGAACTATGACTACGACTACTCGGAGAATTACGGCGGTGGCTACGGGGTCCGCGAAAATGAGGAGTAGCCGCATGTTGTCTCGTCTTCGCGCCGGCATCTCGTTCGGAACGCTCGGCTGCGGCACGCTCTATCTGCTTCTCTCCGTTCGACCCTCTTACGGCCAGGAGGCCCCTGGTAGTGGGGCCACGCCGACCGAAGAACAGGCCCAGACACCACGCCATAGTTCCTCGATGGCTAACTCACCGGCCATCGACATCGGGCCCGGCGACCTGCTCGACATCGAGGTCTTCGATACTCCTGAGCTTTCCACCCACGTCCGTGTTACCCAGGACGGCTTTGCCAATCTTCCCGTGATCGGGCGCATCGAGCTCAGCGGTCTCAATGCAGATCAGGCCGCTCGCACCATCGAGGACGAGCTCCGCCGCCGTAACCTCCTCCTCGAACCTCACGTGACGGTCTTCATCACCGAGTATGCCTCGCAAGGCGCTACAGTCTCCGGCGAGGTGCGCCAGCCAGGTATTTATCCGACTCTAGGCAAACGCCGCTTGCTCGACATGCTGGCCATCGCGGGCGGACTTTCCGCCACTGCTGGCAAAACCGTTTCGATCATTCACCGTGACGACCCCGATCATCCACAAAACATCGCCTTGCAGGCCAGCCCCGATCACCTTGCCGCTCAACTGAACCCGGAGATCTTTCCCGGCGACACAATCGTCGTCGCAAAAGCGGGAGTGGTCTATATCGTTGGGGACGTCGCCAAGGCCGGCGGCTTTCTGGTAGATAACAATGACCCTCTGTCCACCGCGCAGGCGATCTCGCTCGCCGGCGGCCCTAACCGGACGGCCTCGCTCAGCAAAACCAGATTGATTCGTAAAGTCGACGGCGGAAGGCAGGAGTATGTGCTCGATCTCGCCAAGCTGCTAAAAGGCGAACAGGCCGATCTGCCGCTCAAGGATGGCGACATCATCTGGGTCCCGTCGAGCCAGCTCAAGACCTTCGGATACCGCGGCATAGAGGCAGCGATCGCCATCACCACCGGCTTGGTCATCTACAACCGCTAGACGCGTAGCCGTAGGGAAGATCGAAGCCAGATTTTCGCCTCGCCGTCAGCGGACACAGTTGTAAATGGGGCCTTTGGCCACGCAGCCTCATGGGGTTCAGAGCTTGAAAATCCTGCACCTTGGTCCCAACTCCGGGACGTCAAAGCACCGCAAGGAAGCCCTGGTCCGCCTCGGCCACGAGGTGGTACACGTTGACCCCTGCGCGCTGCTGCCTGCAAACCGAATAGTCAGCCTCTTGCAATGGTACGCGGGCTCTCTCGGGGTAGCTGAGATCGTTCGCCGTCGCGCGCTTCACGCGCTGAGGGAGCGGAGCCAAACCCCTTCCAATTTCGATCTGGCATGGGTGGAACAAGGAACTTTGATCAGCCCCGCATTCTTGAAGGACCTCAAGGCCCAGATTCCCCGGGTCCTGTGCTACACCATCGACGATCCTTTCGGAGGCCGCGACAAGCTGCGCTGGCGACAGTTTTTCAACGCTCTCCCCGGCTACGATCTACTCGTCGTCGTGCGCGCCTGCAATGTCCAGGAGGCCTACTGGCACGGTGCACGCAACGTTTTGCGGGTCTTCATGTCCGCCGACGAGATCGCCCATTCCCCGCGTCAACTCAGCACCGAAGAACAGCGCCAGTGGGGGTCCGAGGTCGTCTTCGTCGGTACCGCCTTTCCCGAGCGCGGACCGTTCCTGGCCGAACTCGTGAAACTTGGAGTTCCCCTCACCATCTTTGGCAACTATTATCATCGCCTCCCGCAGTGGCCGCTGCTCCGGCCTCACTGGCGGCCGGCCGATACTGGCAACTCCGAAGACTACGCGAAGGCGATCAGTGCGTCCAAGGTCTGCCTCGGCCTGCTCTCCAAAGGAAACCGCGACCAGCACACCACTCGCAGCATGGAGATTCCTTCTCTGGGTGGCCTTTTGTGCGCCGAGAGAACGTCCGAACACCTCGCCTTGTACGAAGAAGACCGCGAAGCTGTCTTTTGGAGCACCGCGCAGGAATGCGCCTCTAAATGTCTGGCGTTACTCAACGACGCTCCGCGACGTCAGGCGATCGCAACCGCCGGAAGGCAGCGGTATCTGAACAATCCCTGGCGAAACATGGCTGTCGTTGAGACCATTCTCCGTGCCGCCGTGTCGCCCTCCGTCGCCTCCGGCGCGGCTCTCGGGTCGGAGCGCGTATCCGAAGCCAACGCAACGCACGGTAGACTAGCTATGGAAACAGGAAGCGGGCCGGCCGACGTCTATGTCAACTCTCCCAGCACGCGTTAGGCCACGGTCCTTCGAGATAGGGGCGCATGAGCGACGCCGCCCGTTCGGGTCAAACTATGCCCGCCAAAGCCAGACCTACCTGCTGCACATTCCCTTCCTGCTTGGGATATTCGGGGCAGCTGTCTGGGCCTTCCCGACCAGTGTCATGTTCGTACTGGGCGCGCTGATTGGTTCCCTGGTCGGAATCTACGTTCTGATCGATGTCGTCTTTCGCTCCGCGCCTCTGCGCCTGACCGCGCTCTACGGCATGACGATTCTGCTGGGCTATAACCTTGGCTCGTTCAATACCTGGCTGACCATGCAACGCGGCAGCCTTACCTTGGCTGAGAGTTTTGCTCGCGATCCCAGCGCTCTTGGCCACGCGATCGCCGCCTGCATGATCTCCGCCGCGGTGCTCTTCGTCGTCGGCCAGCTCTTCGAACGACCCATCTTCGGCGATGATTTTTATCTCAGCTTCGACCGGGGCGCTCTTCCTATTGTTCTCCTTACCTCGCTGCTCATCGTGGGCGCCTATGCTTCGGGGAAGGTCGGCTTTATGGGAATCGCGATCGACGAGTTCGGCCACGTCGACCCCGCCACCGCGCTTATCATGTGGTGGTATTACCCGGCCTACGCCTATACGGTCTGCGCCGCTCTCAACACCACCGGCGCTAAACGCTGGATAATCGGCGGGCTCGCGGTCCTCCAAACCGTCGCCATGGTCCCTCTCGGGCGAAGGGCATTTGCCTTTGGGCTGTTGCTGGCTATGATCGCCAGCCGCTTAGGACGCTACCGCCTTCGCCTGCCTGCGTACCAGAAGGTCCTGACCGGCATCGCCGGGGTCGTTTTAGTCGTCATTGCGTCCGTATCTTTCCTCTATCTGCGGGTCGCAGGATACGAGCTAAAAGGTAAGGGAAAAATTACCCTTGTGGATCGTCTTGGAAGCGCCTCCGAATTGCTGCACAAACGAAACCCAGCCGAAATCCTGACGATGTTGGAGAGCAACGCTGCGAAACGTACTTTTACAATTGGCTTCTTCTCCGACCTGCTGAATGCCAGCCAGCGCTCGACGCCGCTGCTGGGGAGAGACATGCTCTACAACATGCAGTTGGCGGTCCCGTCGGCCATATCGAGCAGCAAATTTGGAATTTCGCCCTATGGCGAGGAGATTCTCGCGAATATGCAGTGGGGTTTCTCTTACCGCGATGAAGCCAACTCGATTCTCACTGCTGGAGCTGCCGACTTCGGTTTCCTCGGCGTTCTTGCCTATCCGCTGATTCTCTCATTAATGCTGCGGCCTGCTTTGGAATGGGTCCAGTATTCAGTCCCGACTAACCTGGCGGTGATCGTCGCATTGGCCTATATCTACCAGTCGCTGGAACCGGAGGGTGCCCCCGTTGGCTACTTCCTCCAGCTGCGGAACACGGTCCTGGTTTTAGTCGTCTTTTACGTGTTGGCTAGGCTGCCGGCCTTTCGCCTGCGCTCTAACGATTGAGCATCGCCTCGAGTCCCCGACACTCGCAAACATGCCTCGCGATGCTCCCACGACATTCTGCCCACGTCGAATCGCTTCGCATCGGCGGTGCCGCGGATTGGAGTACAGGGCACACAGTAAGAGCCGTGACAGGTTCGGAGTCGTTAGTAGCCGTCAGCTCCGGGGAGATCCGGCGACGTAGATACAACTTGCCCGTAGCCGCAGTCGCTCGCTAAAGCGGTAAGTGGCAAGGCGTGGACGAGCCCTGCCGCTGAAGTCATTCTCTGTTGCCGAATTCTCACGTTTCCCACTCGACTCATTGCAACGACGACAGGGAGCCATCAGCGGCGGGCACGAGCAGGAAGTGGCGATCGAGTGTCCGCACGTTGACGAAATCATAGGTCCGGCAGGTGACCCATTGATGTAGATCGATGTACCTCCCCAGATGCTCCATCTGACCGCTCGAAAGAAAAAGCGCCGCCGGATGCTTCTGCGCGCAGGACTGATAGCGCTGGTCCGGAGTGGACTGGGCGGCAGAGCGTCCATTGACAAGCCCGTCCAGATCGCAGACCTGGCCTCCGGTGAAGTAGCCAATAAAGCCGACGTCCCCAGCGATTACAACTTTCCCTTGAAGCTGATGAAAATCCGAGTCCCGCATCCTGATGAAGGTTTGTGCGCGCTGGCCCATCACTCGCTGCGCGATCATCCAGTCGACAGGCAGCAGCAGGGCGAGGAAAACGGCGACGGCATAGACCGCCCCGCGAATGAAGGCCGCTGGCAGTACCTGGATGTCTTGATGGCAGCGATCCCAGCGAACCAGTTGGAGAATATTCCAGGCGAGCGAGAACTCGATAGTCCAGAGCACGTGGCGGACGCCCTCGATTCGCTGGCCGCGAATGCAGGCCAGGACCAGCACCATGGGGAAATAGGCGTTGGCGATGAGGCTGCTCCACGAGGAATTAGCAGGCTCGCCGGCCGCCTGCGAGATGCGGCAGGCGCGCCAGAGGAAGACGACTGAGATCAGCCACAGCAGCAGCGTGCCAATTCCCAGGACAAAGGATGAAGCGATCACCTGCAATCCGGCGTGTGCAATCGCGAGCGTGGGACGCCCGGTCTTGGCTATAGCTGTGTCGGGCAATAGGGTTCCGAAGTAGGCACGGACAAGCAGAGCGGCGAGCAGAGCGCCGGCGGGTAGCGCAAGACTGCTCACGGCCGAAGACAAAAATGAGGGACGAGGTGCAGTTTCGAAGTGCGCGCTCCGCCTGGCGAGAAGGATCATCACAGTTAAAATCGCTATTAGCGAGAGGCTCTCAATGCGCAGGAGCACGAGCAGAAAGCCGGCCGCCAGCATGACCAACTCGTGCGAAAAAGATATCGTTGCGCTGTGGGCTTCGCGATCGGCGAGCCAGGTGAGGACGAACACCGCCAGAATCACCAGGGACGTTTCCATCCCATCGCTAAGCCATCGAATCCCCATCGGACTGAGCAGACAGAGCAACATGCCATAGGCCAGCGCTCTGGTGGCAAGAGCGGCCCGCAAACCCAGAGCAAAGGCCGTCACGGTCATGATCAGCGCCAGATAGACGATCACGGAGGTGACCTTTGGCAGGAGAGGACTGGTGGTAAAACCGCGCAGCATCGATAAGAGCCCGACATAGGCAAGGCTCGATGCGCCGAAGTTGGGGTGGAGGCCGTCGTAAGAAAACATATGCAACTGGTGCAGGTTGGCGGCGTAGCGAAGGTGAATTAGCGCGTCGTCGAGCATTGCATAGCGAGTGCGGGAGAGCCAGAAGACAAGCCAGAAGACAATCAGCGCCAGAACCACAGGCTTCCACTTATCGCGACGCGGCATGGGGCAAGGTTACCATGAGGGGACGTTGCCACCCGAGGGGCCGGGCTCGGCGGAGAGATCCTACGCAAGGTCGCTTTGCGGGCTTAATTCTTGCCTTGCGTTGAGCCTCGAGTCCCCGAGATTCGCAAATACGCCTCGCGATACCCTTCCAGCATTTGGCCCGCGCCGAATCGCTTCGCGTTAGCAATGCCTTGCTTGGCCATTGACTGCCGTCGGCAATCGCTCTCGGCGATGACGGCCGCAGCTCCATTCGGATCGCGAGGGTCGAAGTAACATGCTGCATCTCCTCCGATCTCATTCATCGGCGGCCGATTGGAAGTAAAGACCGGGCAGCCGCAGGCCTGTGCCTCAATGATGGGCCAGCCGAATCCCTCTTCGAACGAAGGAAACACTAGTCCTTCCGCTAGGGAGTAAAGTGCGCGCAGATCTTCATTTGCGAGAAATGTGAGCTCCGTCACGTCGGCTCGCAGATTATGGCTTGCGATGAAGCTCTGCATCTCCGCGGTAAGAGGCTTGCCGACCATCATCAAGCGGTAACCGCGGAAATCTGCTCGCGCCCGCAGTCTTGCGAAGACTTCCAATACGCCGAGACGGTTCTTGTACCACTGGTTTCCTCCCACATGAAGAAGAAATGGCTTCGCGGCCTCACTCGCCGATTGGCGCGCGAGGAGTAGCCGCATCCGCTCTTGCGCTTCGGCCGGTTCCATTGGTCGGTACGGATAGTTCAATCCGTTGTAGACACACGATGTGTGATCTGGATCCCGGTTGGTGAGCCGAAGCAGGTCCTGTTTCGTCTTCTCCGAAACGCAAGTGACGAATTGAGACCGCTCTAATCCGCGAAGAATCGCGCGCTGCAGAATTCGTCCGCTCCAGCCCGTCGGGTTAGCAGGGATTTCCCCAAGTGCGCTGCGCACCGCCAACAAATCGTGGCACGTAACTAGATTGGGCTTGCCGCCAAGGAAGCGCACATACATGCTGTTCGAGTGGTCACAGACGTGGATGAGGTCGAACGACTTCGCTTCACGCCACAGCGAAAATGGGAACAACACGAACTTGTCGATGTACCCGAGCCACTTCCGTGCCGCAGCTGGACCTACCTGCAACCGGGCAATGATTGGCCTCGGACGCAGCACCTTAACATCGTCACCATGGCTGGCCAGCTCTTGCTGAAGCAGTTCACAAAACCGGGCCATACTCTCCTGCCGGTCCGGCTCGAAGTTGCCAATCAGCAATATGCGCAAAGCGACCTCGCGTACGATCTCAGTGCCGAGTTCTCTATCCCAGGCAGCAATGTCCTTTCATGGTACCCTCACGCCGCGCTACCTCGTGACAGGTGGAAGTACGTGGTTCGAGCGCTGACGGTCTTATGCTCGCCTTCTGGCTCTCCGGTGCTAGTTATGCAAAGCTCGACGAAGCGCCGAGCCACCTCTGCGATCATTTCGTTACAATCGGCAGAGATGGAGAATCTGAGGAATCGGCAAGCGCGAATGACCTCAACGCCCAGTCTGTGCAGCGTCCTGCTGCTTGCGGCCCTGGCGACCGGCCGCGCCTACGCGCAGTTTGTACCGGTGTCGCCGAATCTCTCCCCAGAGCTTACGGCTAACCCCGACACCGAACCGATCACCACCCTGGCCATTGATCTGCTGGCTCCGCAGCGCCCCTATATCTTCGATGCCACAGGAGCGAGCCTCAGCGCCAATAGGCTCAATCCGTCAATCTATTCATCCAGTCTCAGTTCCTCCATCGTGCAGACTGATACGCAGCTTCGAGATTCCTCGCAGACCGGGCACCTCAGCCCTTACGCTGCTGCGGCGCAGCGTCTCGGCCTCAGTTTCTCGGGCAGTGACGATTCCAGTAGTGAAGACAATCGCGGTACCTCCAATGGCTTGTTCCGCGGAGCGCTCCCTGGCCAGAGCGGCAACTATGAGTCCGGCACGGACCAGGCCAGTCAGAGCAGCTGGGGGACCAGCTCATCCTTCGGGGGACAATCCGATCAAAGCTCCTGGGGCACCGGCCGGCTGAACGTCAGCCGATTAGGACGCACACAGCCTGGGTCATCCGATGCCGGCCCAGGGATCAAGGGCGAACTGACCACAGCAAGCAACTCGAATAGCTATTCAGCCGGCAACTTGAGTGGAAACCGGAGCAATCGCAGTAACGGGTTCTCCAGCCGCTACTCTATCGGCGGCTCGAGTAGCGACTCTACTAACTCCCTCGCATCGGGTAGCAACTCCACCAACTCCCTCGCATCGCGCTACGGCAGCTCTGGAGTCAACTCCTCTGGACGCGGCGGGATGGACCTCCGGACTCGTAGCGCTTCTTCGCAAGACAACTCGGGAGAGCTCCAGCCCGGCGGCACGGCTGGCGCGAGCAACGGCACTTCCAGGGATAAGCCGGGCGTCGCCAACAGTACGCTGAGTTTCTTTCCACAAGCCAGCTACAGCCAATCTCCTCTCGGAGAGTCTCCCTTCTCTTCCCCCAGCGGAGCTGACGAATTGCATTTCCTGAACCCCAACATTTATGCGGCCAGGTCTCAGGGACACGTTCTGTCCCTCAGCGAAAAAGGGAGCGGCGCCGAAGAAAGCCTGCGGCAAGCCTTTGTCCAACGGCGTCATCTTGCGACGAGCGTCCCCCACTACGGACTGAATACGCATCCGGGAGCTGAGGGGATGTCGAATGGCATCGGTGATAAGTCTGCCTTACAGACACACTCTCACTTGAGCGTTCTCGGATCGGAAAATCAATAGAGCGAGCCGAGCTCGCTCGTCTCCGCCTAGAGAGGACTAGCTTCGACCCTGCCCGATCATGAATACTGTGCAGGGACCCGACGATGAATCCAGCGCCAGCCGCCGAAGTGGTCGATCCGACGTTGTTGCCGGCCTTCAGCCCCCGCAACCGGGCAGGTCGCGCCGCATGGAAGCTCTGCTGGGCGCTCCTTTATCGCACCTCGCCTCGCCCTTTGCACGCCTGGCGGGCGCTCCTGCTGCGTCTCTTTGGAGCAAAGCTGGGGCCGGCATGTCACTTCTATCCCCGCTCGAAGATCTGGGCGCCCTGGAACCTGGTGTGCGAAGACCGCGTCACGCTCGGCGATGACGCTGAGTTATATAACCCATGCCTCTTCCATCTCGAGTCGCATTGCATCGTCTCGCAGGGCGCGTATCTGTGCGGCGCCACTCACGACTACAATCACCCCGATTTCCAATTGATGTCATTCCCGATGAGAATCGGGGCCTATGCCTGGATATGTGCCCGTGCGATCGTGCATCCTCGCGTCAATGTAGGCATTGGAGCCGTGCTCGGCCTGGGGTCGATCGCTACCCGTGATCTCGAACCATTCGGAGTTTACTCGGGTGTCCCCGCCACCAAAATTAAGGAGCGCCTCCGCTCCGCCGTCCCCGAGCAATATCGACAGTAGCCACCAAAGCTGCCGCGATGCGTGCCGGCCCCGCATCCCGCGTGACGTCGATCGTGGATACGCTACGATCCCGAATGAACCAGCGGACCCTGCCTCGTGTTCCTGAACAGCTCAGCAAGTATCCTGGGGACTTCTCTCACGTTGTAACGCTGCTGAAAAACCGAGCGGCTCTTCGCCTCCATTTCGCTACGTTCTGCGACCGTGAGTGTGCGCCAACGCGCCAGCAGTCGCACAGTTCCCGCCAGGTCGTCTTCTTCGACCAGACCCACGCCATCTGCGGCAATCTCTCGCCAGATATTCACCTTGTTGGAAATTAAGACCGGTGTGCCGCAAGCCAGCGCCTCGGCCACGGCAACTCCGAAGTTCTCCTGGTGGGAAGGCAGCGCGAACACCTCCGCAGCATAGAACGCTCCCCACTTCGCGTCTCCCCGCAACATCCCCGGGAAATGCACCCGTTCGCCGACGCCCCCCTCGGTGGCCAGCGAAGTCAGCTCGGGCTTCAGCCCCTCTTCGTCGGGGCCAGCGATGACTAGTTGTGTCTCGGGATGATCTCGATAGGTATCGGCGAAGGCCTGAACAAGCAGATCGCATCCCTTCTTCTGGTGCAGCCGCCCGATAAACAGAATGAAGCTTCTGTCCCGCACCATCGGGCAGGCGGCATAGAATCGGTCGACCTGAAGATCGCAATCTCCCGCGGGCTCGACCGTGCCATAAGGAACGACACAACTCTTCCAGGTGCTGCGCCGATAGGTTTGCGGGGCCAGTTCAGCCTCGATCGGAGACGTGAAGACCACCGCAGTCGCGTCGCGCAGCACACGGCGTTCGATAGCCTCCCAATACAATGCCTTTTTTCGATGCTTGGCAGGATAAGCACGCTTGAACCACGGATCAAGCATGCCATGGGGAAACACGACGTACGGCTTCTTTCCGTGACACGCCTTCCAGACCGAGTAGCCGTGATATTGCCACAGGCCGTGAATGCTTACCCCGTCGAAGCGGCCCAGGTTATCGTCAAGCCAGCGATCCAGGTCACGCGTGTAGCCATACTTGGCCCGTCCTGGACCGACCGCATGAATGGGAAGCGGCTCCGACTGGAGATAAGGACTGTCCGGTGCATCCAACGTGACAAATTCGGCTTCGTAGACTCCCTCCTGGACCGCGGTTTGCGTCAGCCGGCGAACCGCCTCAGCGGGCCCGCCGCTCTCTGGAGACATGGAGTGCATGGCGTGCAGAATGCGCATGGGAAAGGGATCGTACCAAACCGCCTCGACGCGATTGCAGCAAGAGAGCCACGGAGAGTCGTCCCCTGCACTCCGCGAGCACGCTACTCGTCGTCCTCGTCGTCCTCGTCGTCCTCATCCTCGTCATCGAGATCGTCGTTGTCTAAATCGTCGTCCTCATCATCGAGATCGTCTTCGTCGTCGTACTCTTCGTCGTCTTCGTCGTCCAGGTCTTCGTCATCATCTTCGTCGAGGTCGTCGTCGTCATAGTCGTCGTCCTCGTCTTCATCCTCATCCTCGTCGTCGAGGGCTGCCACAGTCCCCGTGGCGCTCAGATCGGTTGGCTCAGTAAGCATCGCTGTTCCCCTCACAAAGGTCGCCGCAGTCACGTTGACATCCGAAGTAACCCCACCAAAATCATCAGCGGACATCTCCAAATTCAGGTTGACATCACCTCTGGCCGGGACGAGGATAGCCTCTGCGAGAAAAGCTCTCGGCGCATGGGAGATGCGGCGCGGTTGAGAAACGACGATCGCACTGCGGCCCGCGACCGGTCGCTCGCTGCGAGAAACAGTGAAATTGAATTGCCGGATTGCATTCATCTTCGGTGTCATTACCTGGACCTCTTGGTTAGTGTTTTGTGCCACGCGGGCTGTATCGATTCGTAATCTTGAAATCAGTGAGAATCCCGACACGCAACCTTCCTCTTTTGCCGGTGTTCGTCATCGTTGTTATTTCGGATGTGTTTCATGATGACACAGCTGGATGTCGCTCCTGTCAAATCTTAAAGTACGTTGTCCGAGGCGCCGATATTGCAATTGGAAGGAGTCCTTATGTCCGTTAAGACTCTCAACAGTGCTCAAACGATGGTCCTCCCGGCCAGCATCTCTCACGCCCGCACCTACTCCGTCGCGCCCATACCCGCACACATCCCAAACGAGAGATCATATCCTGCCGCAGAGCAGATCGACTCCTTTCTTGAAGCGGAAAATCCTCTGGGCTGCATTCGGGGGGTCATGTGGGTCATGGCTTTCAACTTAGCAGTATTTCTCGTCGGGCTTACGATCTGGCAATGCGTAAAGTTCCTCAAGTAGTCCCGTTGTGGTCTGTAACTAGTCTCCAACTGGCATTCAGTCTCGCATTCCCTACCTCAGCCTAGGCCTCCATTGCCCGCGGACGCCATTCCAAACGCTTTCTCAATAACCGCGACGGTGGCGGGAGTCAAACGGTAGATCCCGTGCGAATTCAACTCCTCATGCCGAACCCATCGTGCATCCTCCGCATCGCTACTCGCCTTCAGGTTGCCACCTTGCACCCCGCTTAGAAAATCGATCAGCACATAGTGATATCGCACACGGCCGTTCTCCACAACCACCTTATCGAGGACCTCCACAATCGCCCGGATCTCGACCTCGAGGCCCGTTTCTTCAAGCACCTCTCGCCGGACAGCGGCCTCAAGCGTCTCTCCCAATTCCAGCGCGCCGCCGGGAATCGACCACTCACCCTTCATCGGCTCATGTCCGCGCCGCACCAGCAATACCCGTCCCCATCGAGTATGACCGCACCCACACCCACGACTGGAACTTCAGGAAATTCTCTGCGCGCCAAGCCATTCACCCCGTGCCCTTCCTACGCGCGGCCGCCGATCTCAGAACTTGATCGGCTTTTCATATTCCTCGCCAAAAACGGTGCGCGCCGCGCTGAACCGGCCACCGGAAAACTTCTCCGGACCCCGGGCGTGGCCGATCGCCAGCAGCGCGACCACCGTATAGCTTAAAGGCAGGCGCAATACCTCGCGGACTTTGTCTTCCTCGAATCCCTCCATCGGAGCCGTGTCGTAGCCCAGCACCTCGGCCATCAGCATCATGGAGGTAAAGCCGATCATGACATGCCGATTGAGCCACATCGGCAGATTCGGGTGGTTCGACAGATACTCGGGTACGGTAATTTTGGCCTGTTCTGCGTAATTCTCCGGCATGCCGCCCTCGCGTCCCAGCCGCAGCATCTCCTCCAGATCGCCATTGCGCCAGCCGTCGGCGTCCCCGCAGGCCACAATCACTGCTGAGGCCTCTTCCACTTTGGCCTGGTTGTAGCTCGCTGCGCGCAGCCGTTTGCGCTGTTCTGCTGCGCGTACGACTACAAATCGCCACGGCTGCAGGTTATAGCCGCTCGGCGCCTTCAACCCGGCCTCGATGATCTTCTGCAGATCTTCGCCCGGTATCGGGCTCCCATCAAAGCTGGAGGTCGCCCGGCGCTCCGCGATCGCCTCGGCGAGCGACTTTTCGGTTTGTTTGCCCATGCCTCGTTCTCGTCCCCGTCTCGTTCGTTAGAGCATTTTCACTTTCCGTGCATACAAGGCGATTGCTCTCGTCGTGGCTTTTTCCCCAGAGATAGCCGCACCTCGCGGCTCTTGCCAGTGACCAGAAGTGAAAAGGCTCTAGCGGTCACTGAATCTGTGCCATCGGCAGCTCATTGGCGAACGGCCGTTCATTCGGCGCATTGGCAAACGCCCATAGCCCATGAAACCCATCACGCAACTCCGGATGTTGCGTCAGCATTGCCTTCATCAACGTGACATTGCGCGTACGGCTCGCGACCGGGTCCGAGACGTCGTTGGTCCGGTAATCGATGACCAAATCGAGACCTCCGAGCGAGCTGTCGGTATGCAGGTCCTGGATCTCAAAACCCTGGCCGCCGCTCCCGGCAACCAGCATCGGCTGAGTATTCGTCGGCAGCCCCGAGGGAGCAATCGCCGATTGCTCCTTCAACAGCTTGTCCAGATTGGGACTCGAAAGAAAGTACACAGGCGTCAACAAAGACGCTGCCGTCTGGTAGTAAAAGTAAGCATTCCAGTGCTGGCCTTTTTTCGCGAAATCCCGCGCCTGCGTCCAAAACCACACACCATCATGTCCAGCAGAGGTGAGCGAGTGGATAAAGGCCCCCGCGAGCTTCCATTGCGTCGCCGACGCCGACTCCCGCGCCAGGATGAAGGTCAGTGACTGCGGAGACTCGATCCCGGTCGCGTGCAATATCGTTAGCGCGTAGCTCCCCGGCGGAAGCTGCGGAATGGTTAACACCACTTCATGTGAATTGGCCCCTCCGCAGAAGAATTGGGTTTCGTCTTCGGTAGCCTTTAGGTCTGTGGAATCCAGCAGATACAGCGACTCGACGGTGATCGTGCCGCGCTCGATCAGCGGGGCCGCCGACTCCGCGGCGGCGGCAATAGGATCGAAGCGTTCAGCGACTGATGGGATGGTTTCTGCCTTCAGCTCGGCCGTATTGCCCGCCTGCACCAGCGCCGCCAGAGACTTTGCCGACGAAACAAGCGAGTTCCTCTGCGCCTCGGTCATCTGCGACTGGGTCGTGCAGGAAACAGCCAGCAACCGCGGCGCCACCCAAACCAGCGCGGCCACCACCAGCGCCGCCCGTGCGAAGAGCGATCCCGGGACATGATCCCTCAGACGGTGCATCCGGAGACGCGTGCCCGCTTCGGCGCGCCTCCCGGCACGAAACTGCTTCCAGATTGCGACCGATGTAATCATGGCGAACGAAACCAGACCACTGCTAGTCTATACATACAGGGAGCGGAGTTGGGAACCTTCCAGCCGCTCAACGGTATGGCCTATTCGATGCGGGAAAAGCGAAAGCACCTTGCTCATGCAAATCCATGGCTGCTCGCGGCCCTCTTTGGCGCTTGTTTTGTCATGCCTCTCGCTCGAGCGCAGCAGTTCGGTCAGGGTTTTTCGGGCCCCGGCCAGGCCGCTCCGGCCAATCCCGCTGAAAGCGCCGCGTTTTCCGCTGCCATCGGCCAGCCCAATGCGGAAATGAGGGTCTCGGCCATCCAGCAATTTCTCATTCAATATCCCAACAGCCCGATGCGTCAGGCCGCTATCGCGCAGATGATGCTCGCCAAACGCGCAGGCGGTACCGCAGGCGCGATGCCCCAGCCCATGAGTCAGCCGATGAACCGGACGATGACTCCGCCCGTTGTCGCTGGCTCGACCACGGTCGCTCCGGCAGCCGCTCCTGCGGTTGCAGCACAACCCGTCGGACCGCCCCGCGACTCGCTGTTGCAGCACCCCGCGAAACCTGCAGAAGTAACCGTCACGCCCGGAAACTTAACGATCAAAGCGGACAACTCCTCCTTGTCCCAAATCCTGCAGGAGATCTCGAAATCCACCGGAATGAAAGTCGACGGGCTGGGTCAGGACGAGCGAATCTTCGGCAGCTACGGGCCCGGCGACCCCCGCGAAGTCTTGCTCTCCCTGCTCGAAGGCTCTGGCTACAACGTCCTGATGGTCGGCGACGATAAGGGCGCGCCGCGAGAGTTGTCGCTGAGTCAACGCTCGGCCGCCAGCACCGTCGCCTCGGCCGGCACGCCGCGCAACAATCGCGAGGAAGAAGACGACGAAATTGAACAGGAACAGCCCCAAACGCCCCCCGAGCCGCCGCAGCCAGTCAATCAGCCTCCACCGGGCAATCCGGAGGGCATGCAGCAACCCAGAAATCCCTCGGAGATTCAGCAGGAACTCTTGCGTCTGCGTCAGCAACAACAGCAGCAACAAGCGCCCCAACAACCGCAATAGCCTGTGTTTTGGATTGGAATTCGCCGAGAGTCCGCGACTGGACCTCGGGGATCGGACGCGGCCTACGCCTCGATCGTCTGCGTCTTGCCCGGAACAGCCGGAGACTCGGAGCGCGGAGCCTGCAACTGCAGCAGCGCAAAGCCGGCGCGGCACACCCCGAACGCCAGAATCACACCCAGACCCAGCGACGCAAGGGCCGCACAAATCAATAACACTGTATTCATCAAATCCTGCATTCCGGCCTCGATATATCAGAACCTTCGCTGCGCAAAGATCACAAATCAAAACTGCGTTTGTCGATTTGAATACTTCCTCTGCGTTCCCCATCTTAAAGCTTGGATGCAGGGGCAGGGTTGGCATTGACCCCGCTTTCTGTTGCCAAATAAGATACTGTCAGGGTTTTGCGTCTCAATTGTAATTTAGCTCATAGTCATTCGCTCGGCACTTGCAGGTTCCGCGCTCGCAGTTCCGAAGTCTTCTTGCACTTCCATAATGGCAATCACTCACATTACCGTGCATGGCGCGCGCCAACATAATCTTCGTGACATTCACGTTTCGATTCCGCGCAACACGCTCACCGTGATCACCGGCCTCTCTGGCTCAGGCAAATCGTCGCTCGCCTTTGACACCATCTACGCCGAGGGGCAGCGCCGCTATGTAGAGACCTTATCGACCTACGCCCGGCAATTCTTAGACCAAATCGAGCGCCCCGATGTTGATTCCATAGAAGGCCTCAGTCCCGCCATCTCCATCGAGCAGAAGACCACCAGCCGCAGTCCCCGCTCGACCGTCGGCACCATCACCGAAATCTACGATTACCTGCGACTGCTCTTCGCCTCGGTCGGCGTACCCCACTGCCCGCAATGCGGCAACCCGATCTCGCGCCAGACGCCCGAACAGATCGTCGAACGCATCCTCGCCTTCGCTCCCGGCGAGCGCGTCATCATCTACGCTCCGGTCGTGCGCGGCCGCAAAGGCGAATTCAAAGACCTGCTCGACGAACTCGACCAGCAGGGCTTCCGCGCCCGCATCGACGGCGAACTCCGCGACCTTGCCGACTCGATCCAGCTCGACAAGCGAAAGAACCACACCATCGAAGCCATCGTCGATCGCATCGTCCTGAAATCAGGCGACGAGAAGCTCGCCAAGCGCCTCGAGGCCTCGGTCGCAAAGTCCCTGCAGATGGCCAACGGACTCGTACTCATAGGTTTCGCCGGAACACCGAACGGGTCAAGCGCTGTCCCCGACCAGCTCTACTCTTCGTCGATGGCCTGTCCCGATTGCGGCCTCGATATTCCCAAGCTGGAACCCCGGAGTTTTTCGTTTAACAGCACCTACGGCGCCTGCCCTAATTGCCATGGCCTCGGCAGCATCTACGACTTCGACCCTGCCAAAGTAATCTCTGACTGGACACGACCCCTGCTCGACGGAGGCCTCGGCCCCGGCTCCGCCTCGCAATATTTGCTTAGGCTCATCGAGCTCGCCGCGCAGAAGTACAAGATCGACCTGAGCAGGCCCTTCGAACAGCTTCCCGAGAAGCAGCAGACGCTGCTGCTCTACGGCCCGCCAAAAAATGAAGCGCCGCGCACCGGATTTCACGGCATCCTCGCCTATCTGCGCAACTGGACCCGCGACCTCAAGTCCGACGAGGCCCGTGAATACATGCTCAAGTTCATGACCGCCTCGGCCTGTCCGGCCTGTCATGGAACGCGTCTGCGCCCGGAATCGCTCGCTGTCAAGGTCGGCGTCATGTCGATCGCCGACTTCACCGCGCTGCCCCTGCGCCGCGCCCTCGAAGCCGCGCGAAAACTCGACTTCACCCAGCGCGAAGCCCTAATCGCCGAGCGTCTGCGCCGCGAGATCGTCGAGCGCCTCGAATTTCTCGACTCCGTTGGCCTCAGTTATCTCGCCCTCGATCGCAACGCCGCGACCCTTTCCGGCGGCGAAGGCCAGCGCATTCGTCTCGCAACCCAGATCGGCTCGCGCCTCCGCGGCGTTCTTTATGTCCTCGACGAACCCTCGATCGGCCTGCACCAGCGCGACAACCAACGCCTCATCGCGGCGCTCGAATCGCTCCGTGATCTCGGCAACACTGTCCTCGTCGTCGAGCACGACGAGGAGACAATCCGCCACGCCGACTATGTCGTCGATCTCGGTCCCGGCGCCGGCAAACTCGGCGGCTACGTCGTCGCTCAAGGCACGCCGGCTGACATCGTCCGCGCCACGGGTTCGCTCACCGGGAAATATCTCTCCGGCGAGACCAGCATCCTGCATCGAATTGCGCCTCGCCCACTCAGCGGAAAACAAATCGTCGTCGAGGGCGCGCGAAGCCATAATCTTAAAAACATCAGAGCCGGCTTCCCCCTCGGGGTTATGACCGTCATCACCGGAGTCTCGGGCTCCGGCAAGAGCACCCTCGTCAACGACATCCTCTATCGCTCCCTCGCCCGCGAACTCTACGGCTCCCGCGAAGAGCCCGGCGAACACGATAAGATCAAGGGCTTCGATCAGATTGACAAGGCCATTCGCATCGACCAGTCACCGATCGGCCGCACTCCCCGTTCCAACCCGGCAACGTATACCGGAGTTTTCACCGCTATCCGCGATCTCTACTCTATGCTTCCCGAGGCCCGCGAACGCGGCTACAAGCCCGGCCGCTTCTCCTTCAATGTCTCCGGAGGTCGCTGTGAGACATGCCAGGGCGACGGCCAGCGCCGCATCGAGATGAACTTCATGCCAGATGTCTACGTCACCTGCGAGATTTGTAACGGTAAGCGTTACAATCAGGAAACTCTCGCGGTCAAGTTCAACGGCTACTCCATCGCCGACGTTTTAGACCTCGCGATTGAAGATGCGTTACCCGTGCTCGCCGACATCCCCAACGTCCGCCAGAAGCTGCAAACCCTCGTCGACGTCGGCCTCGGCTACATCCATCTCGGCCAGTCCGCCACAACACTCTCCGGCGGCGAAGCCCAGCGCATGAAGCTCGCCCGCGAGCTCTCCAAGCGCCAGACCGGACGCACTCTCTACCTGCTCGATGAGCCGACTACCGGCCTTCACTTTGACGATGTCCGCCGTCTGCTCGAGGTCCTGCATCGCCTCACCGATCTCGGCAACACCGTCATCATCATCGAACACAACCTTGACGTCGTCCGCAACGCCGATTGGATCATCGACCTCGGCCCCGAGGGCGGCGAAGACGGAGGCCGCATCATCGCTGAGGGAACGCCAGAGTACGTCTCTACCATCGCCGACTCCCACACCGGAGAATTCCTCCGCCGTTACTACGCGCAAAGTCCGAACGCCATTCCAGGCATGACGGCCACCGCGATGCCCCAATTTTCGCTCTCCTCGAACGGCAATCATCGCCCGCCGAAGGCCAAGCCTGCCCGCCGCACGCGAGGGCGCAAACCGGAACTGGTCTCATAAATGGGCAACCTCAGCGACTCACCTTACCAGCCCGGGTTGGAATCGACTCCCGTCGCCGGAGCTCTCCCCGAGAGTCTCGCGCCAGTTCCCAATCCAGTAGTTCCTGTCGATTTATATGTTCCGCCTACGATTTCGCGACCCGCTCCCCGGCCCGCGCCTGAAGTACCGACCCTAGCCAATACCTTTCTATTCTTTGCGCTCGCCGTCGCCGTCACGCTGATTCTCGGAGTCTTCGCGATTGCCTTGGCTCAGTTGTTGCCGGCCTTTCGTCATCAGGACTTGAAGACCCTGGCTCTCGATGCCCGACTCACCATCCCATCACAGGCATTGGAGTATCTCGCACTGCTCGGCATGACTGCGCTTCTCTTCCGAGCCATCTGGCAACGCCCCTTCTGGCAGGCCATCCATTGGAACGCCCCCGCCGTCGCCAGACGATGGCTACCTCTGCTGCTCGCCGGAGTTGCACTTGGCCTGCTCAACGGGGCCGCTAGCAATCTGCTTCCGATGCCCAAAGAGGCGCCAATCCTCAACGACCTGATGCGCAGCACGACCGGCGCCTGGCTCATGTTTCTCTTCGGCACCACGCTGGCGCCGCTGATGGAAGAGATCGCTTTCCGCGGCTTTCTTCTGCCGTCGCTGATCAACTTCTTTCGCCGGATCGCCCGCCGCAAACAGCTTCCCGAAGACTTCGTTTCCTCTCCGCCTCCGAGTCAGGCATCAGAATTGATCGTTCCCGCGTCGGTCCTCCTGGCCAGCATCCCTTTCGCTCTTATGCATTCCGAACAAGTCTCCGGAGCCTGGGCGCCGGTCCTGCTCATCGGCGTCGTCAGCGTGATGCTGTGCATCGTCAGGCTATGGACTCGCTCCCTCGCTGCCAGTGCCTTCGTCCACGCCACCTACAACTTCACGCTTTTCGCCGGAATGATGATCGCCAGCGATGGCTTCCGCCATTTAGACAAGCTGAATAACTGATCCGCCCTCGCACACCGCCAAGCTAAAATCAACTCAGCAGCCATGACCACCAGCCACCGCCAATCACTCCTCACCCTCCTCGCCCGAACCTCCTTCAAGCTAGGCGAATTCAAGCTCTCCTCCGGAGCCACCAGCGATTACTACATCGACTGCCGCACCACCACCCTCCACGCCGAGGGCGGACGCCTCACCGGACTCGCCATCCTTGACCTCATTCACCATCACAAGCTCAAGCCCGCGGCCATCGGCGGACTCACCATGGGAGCGGACCCCATCGTCTCGAACGTCGCCTCGGCGAGCGCCTGGCACGCGCAAAAAGTCCACGGAGCGCCCCTCATCCACGGCTTCCTCGTCCGGAAAGCCGAGAAGACCCACGGCACTGGCCGCCGCATCGAGGGCTTCTTCGAAAAGGGCGCCTCAGTCGTCATCGTTGACGACGTCTGCACCACCGGTGCCTCCACCATCACCGCGATCGAAGCCGCGAAAGAGGCCGGCATGAACGTCATCGCCGCCATTTGCCTCGTCGAGCGCGAAGAAGCCAAAGGCCGTCCGGCCGTCGAGGCCGCAGTTACATCGGCCAATCCCGAAGCCCCATTCCTAAGCCTCTTCACCGCCAACCACGTCCGCGCCGAATATGTAAGCCACCTCGCACTGTAGCTCCCGTGCTTTTCAGCTGACTATTGAATTTGTCATCCCGATCGAAGGGAAGCGGAGTGGAGGGATCTGCGAGTTCAGCGAAGGTCTCGGATGAGTCCCTAGTTCCCAAAACCGCTAAACTAAGAGAATCGGCCTAGTCCCTAGTTTCTAGCCCCGTTCCCTAGCTCCCATGGACCTCCAGGAAAAAATCCGGACCCTCCCCATCAAGCCTGGGGTCTACCTCTACAAAAACGCCGACAGCGAAGTCATCTACGTCGGCAAGGCCAAGAACCTTCGCTCGCGCGTCCGCTCCTATCTGCTGGAAGCCTCACAGGCCAACGCCAAGACCGGCTCGCTCATGCGCGAGGCCGTCGACCTCGACTACATCCTCGTCGATAACGAACGCGAGGCCCTCGCACTCGAAAACAACCTCATCAAGCAGCGCAAGCCGCGCTTCAACATCCTGCTCCGCGACGACAAGACCTATCCCTACGTGAAGTTAACGCTGGGAGACCGCTATCCCAAGGTCTTCGTCACTCGCCGTCTGCGCAAAGACGGCAGCGCCTACTACGGCCCGTATTTTCCCGGCAACCTCGCCCATCGCATCGTCGAGCTCATCCATCGCAGCTTCCTCCTGCCCAGCTGCAAGATCGACCTTTCGCGCTATCATGCCCGCCCCTGCCTGCAGTACTACATCAAACGCTGCCTCGGCCCCTGTGTCGAAAACCTCACGACTCCCGAGATCTACCGCGAGGCCGTCCGCGACGCGCAATTGTTTCTCGAGGGCCGTCAGGCCGAACTCGGCCGCTCCATCGAGCAGCGTATGAACGAAGCCGCCGCTAATGAGCAATTCGAGCTCGCGGCGAAATACCGCGACCTGCTCATTACTGTCAATCAAATGCAGGACAAGCAGCGAATCGCGACGACTGACAGCGACGAGTCCGACGTTTTCGGCTACCACTATGAAAATGGCATGGTCGCTGTCAATCTCTTCCACCTCCGCGGAGGAAAGATCGTCGACCGCCGCGAGTTCTTCTGGGAAGACCTCCCTGAATTTCTGGAGCCCGACGCCGACGGCAATATTGATACCGACGTTGTTACATATTCAGCGGAAGACCCACGCCAATCGCCTCCCGCAACAAATTCAGCATCTCCAAACGACCCACTCCCGTTCGAAGCCGGAGCATTCTTCTCGGCGCTCCTCAAGCAGCTCTACATCGACCAGCACTACGTGCCGCGTAGCATCTTCGTGCCAGTCGACTTCGCCGACCGAACAACCCTCGCTACCCTCCTCTGCGAACGAGCTGCACACAAGATCGAAATCGCTGTCCCCCAGCGCGGAGAAAAACGTTCGCTCGTCGACCTCGCCGGACAGAACGCCAAGCAGAGCTACGACCAGCGCTTCCGCGTCCTCCAGCCCAGCCAGAAGGCCATCCAGGAGAGCCTGCAGGACATCCTCACCCTCCCCGAACTCCCTCGCCGCATCGAGTGCTTCGACATCTCCCATATCCAAGGCGCAGAGACGGTCGCCTCCATGGTCGTCTGGGAAGACGGCGCGATGAACAAGTCCGCTTATCGCAAATTTCAGATAAAGACCGTCGAGGGCGTCGACGATTTCGCCTCGATGCACGAGGTCGTCACCCGCCGCTACAAACGCGTGGCCGAAGAGAATAAGCCCATGCCCAGCCTCATCCTCATCGACGGCGGACTCGGCCAGCTGCACGCCGCAGCTGCGGCGCTCGAGGCCTTAGGCATCACCACCCAACCGCTCGCATCGATCGCCAAGAGAGAAGAGATCATCTACCTCTACGGACAGGAAGATGACCCCATCGTCCTCGACCGCCGCTCCCCGGTACTGCATCTCGTCCAGCGTGTTCGCGACGAATCGCACCGCTTCGCCCTCACCTACCATCGCAAGCGCCGCGAGATGCGCGACCGTGACTCCGAACTGCTCTCCATCCCCGGGGTTGGAGCGCTCACTCGCACCCGCCTGGTCGAACACTTCGGCAGCGTCCGCAGCGTCAAAGAGGCCGACATCGCCGCGCTCACCGCCGTTGTTCCACGCAAAACCGCCGACGCCATCCACAGCTTCTTCCACTCGGATGAACCCGACGAGACAAAGCCGTTTCCTATCCTGAAATGATCAGGACGGCGCTGCGAAGCAGTCGCCCTACTTCGCGGCCCTTGTTTCCCCATTTACTTCAAACGGAATCTCGAACGCGCCGATCTTGTTGGTCGTGAGATCGTGCACCCCCACTCGCAAAAAGACCTTGCCCGGGGGCAGATCGATTCCTGTTCGAATATGCAGTGCATCGCGCTGCACGGCCGCGTACACTTCTCCACTCAGTGGAGTGGCAAAGCCGCCGATATCTGCGTTCAGCATCTTTCCATCCGCATCGTAAGCAATTGCCGAGAACGTCAGACGACCTCGGTAGCTGCCGGCCGAGGAATAAAACTGGAGCTGAGAAGGAGTGATCGCGTACTCGATCGTGTAATGCACCGCCGGACCAGTCAAGTGCGGCAGTGCATTCTCCTCCCGAGACTTCAATACCGGCGCGCTCGCCTGAATCACCCGTACTCCGCCCTCGCGTTTCACCTTCAATCGAAAGGTGATCTCGGTAACTGCCGGGCTGCCGCGCAGCATCGCCGTTTTTATTGTGGAGTCGGGCGACGGAAAAGAGTGCTTCAGCTTGTCCGGTTCCTCCGCGTAGTAGCCCTGGCGGTAGTAGAGCTTGGTCTCCTCGCGATCGACGTTGAGCCGAATCTTCCGGAACTGTCCGTCCCATTTCTGATCCGTCGGAACATACGAGATGCTGTAGTAATTCGATCCGTCGTTAAACGCCTCCATCATCGAGCCAGACAGGTCGTTGGTGTTGTAATAAGCGCGGCCGCCAGTCTCATGTGCAATCGTCTGCATGATCGCGTGGATCTGTCCGTTGCTCCCCGCAAACGCCTCCAGCGTCTGCGCTGCGCTCGCCACATTGGCTGCATTGCTTCCCGCGCTGCCCGAGGCTGGATTGAAGAGCCCGTTGTCCAGCACCCCGCGCACATCCACCGGATACACTGCGATATTCCCCGACTGCAGCAACAACGCCAGATCGCGGATCGCAATCGTATAGCCACGGTTGCCCCGGAACGGATCCGGCGAGCCGGCGAGCCCTGAACTCTCTCCGCCCGAACCGCCGGTGTTCGGAATGATATCGACAGGAAACGTCCCCGACATCCAAACCAGGTTCTTGCGGCCCGGAAACTGGCTCAGGTAGAAACCGAGCGCCTTCAGTGCCCGAATCGTCTCCGATACCACGACATCGCTCTGGATACCCGCTTCACTTGCATCCTGCAAGGACATGGTATGGCCAGCTCCGCCGCCCTGACCTCCGCCCATCCCCGCCGTCAGGTCAGGAGCATTCAGTGCCAGGTTCAGGTTCGGGTCATTGAAGAATGCCCCCAACTGAGGCGAAGCCTTCTTGCTCTTGATCGTCGCAACCAGCTCGGCCGCATCTTCTGTGAACCCCTGCAGCATCGAAAAGCCGTCGCCCAGCCGAAACACCGCGACTCGCGAACCGTGCGGCAAACCCTCCACCAGTTTCAGTAGTTCCTCTTGCGCAAACGACTGGTCCGACATCGCCGTATTCAGCGAGTCCAGCAGAATCACGAAGAGCGGATACTTTGCTGTGGCGCTCGTCGCGTTTGTATAAGTATCCGGTGGCAAGCCGCCCTGAGGTGCGGGCGTCCAACCTGCACTCCCGGTATGCTCTTCAAACGAAGCGATCTGTTGCTCGACGCCATTCTCAAAGACGTGAAAGTCGTTCGCGGTCAGTCCGTGAATCGGCATTCCTCGCTTATCGGTGACGACCACATCGGTCACTGCCAGGTGGCTACTCACCCGAAATGTCGGCGTGGCCTCTGACTGCTCGGCTTGCTGCGCTTGAGGCGCACCGGTTGTTTGCGCTGCACACAGACCGGTCGACAGGCCGACCGCAAGTACCGCAAACAGGCCCCGACGACGATTCGACTTCGACGCTCCCATGCGGCGAGCCTCTCACTCGGATTCTGACAAAAACTCGACCGAAAAGCCACCAGCAAGACCACAAGCGCTCACCCAGTGTGTCGTTCAGCTCTTCCTTCGGTCGCCAGGCGCGAACCGGCGAACCAGACTACACGTATGATTCACAGACGGGATGCTTCCGGCCATGGAGGGCCAGCGAACAAGCATGGAATTGCACACGCCGATCCCTCGACCCCAGTTTGATAGAACTTTTCTCAAGCAGGCCGTGCAATTCGCCGCAATCTTCGCCCTGCTCAAGCTGACCCTGCAAGTAGGCGCTACCATCTACACCACCCACATCGGTTACGGCTACTTCCGCGATGAGTTCTACTACATCATCTGCGGACGCTTCCTCGACTGGGGTTACGTTGACCAATCGCCGATGGTCGCCCTCCAAGCCCGCCTCGCCATTCTGCTCTTCGGCAAATCGCTGGTCGGCATCCGCATGTTCTCCGCTCTCGCCGGCGCGGCTCGCGTCTTTCTCACCGGACTCATCGCATGGTCGCTCGGCGGCCGCCGCCTGGCTCAGTTCCTCGCCATGCTCGCCGTGATCGTCGCGCCCTGCTACATCGGCGGCGACGGCTACCTCTCGATGAACTCCTTCGAGTCCATCTTCTGGATGGGCTGCATCCTCACCCTCATCTGGATCGCCCGCGGCGTCTCCCCAAAGTGGTGGCTGCTCGTCGGCCTCTTCGCCGGCCTCGGCCTCGAAAACAAGCCGTCGATGACCTTCTTCCTCATTGCCCTGGTGTTCGGGCTATTGGTCACTCCCCAGCGCCGCCTGCTATGGAACCGCTGGTTCGCGGGAGCGATCGCGCTAACGATTCTCCTCGCCCTGCCCAACCTGCTCTGGCAGATTGGCCATCATTGGCCGACGCTGGAGTTCCTCCACAATGGCCGCGTTGAAAACAAGAACGTCAGAGTTGGGCCCGCCACATTCATCCTCGAGCAAATCCTCACCCTCCACCCGCTCAACGTCGTCATGTGGGGCACCGGCCTGGTCTGGCTCTTCGTCTCGCCGCGCGCCAAAGGCTTTCGCTGGATCGGCGCAACTTATCTCTTCTTTCTCGCGCTCATGATGGCGTTTCACGCCAAGGACTACTACCTTGTCCCCATCTATCCCATGCTCTTCGCCGCCGGAGGACTCGCCTGGGAAGGCACAGCTCCAAACTCCAAAGCCCGTGTCTGGCGAATCTCCGCCCGCGTCACCGTGCTCGTCATCACCGCCGCGATCATCTTCCCCATGGCCTCGCCCGTGCTGCCGCCCGAGCAATGGCTGCGCTACACCCAAGCTCTGCACCTCACCACCAAAGCACAGGAAAAGTACGCCACCGGCCCGCTACCCCAGTTCTACGCAGACCGCTTCGGCTGGCAAGAGATGGTCGATCAGGTGACCCGCATCTACAATTCACTCTCTCCCGAAGACAAAGCCAAAGTCGGCATCTATTGCTCCAACTACGGCGAAGCCAGCGCCATCAACTTCCTCGGCCAGGGCCTGCCCTTCGCCATCAGCGGCCACAATAACTACTTCCTTTGGGGACCCCACGGCTACACCGGTGAAGTCATGATCGTCATCAGCGGCGACTCGGTCGAAGACCTGCAAAAGTATTACTCCGACGTCCAGATTGCCGGTGAAATGGACCACCCCTATTCCATGGGCTTCGAACACCGCCACATCTTCCTCGCCCGCGGCCGCAAATTCAACCTCATAACCTCATGGCCGGACCGCAAGCACTACATCTAGAGCTCTGAATCTGGAGCTGACCTAATATGTCATTTCCGGCCGACGCCTGAAGGAAGTCGAAGGAGTGTGGAGAAATCTCCAGTTCCAGCTATTAAGCCCCTTGCGAAACTCTCTGCTTCTCCTTAACTTCAGAACCTATGGGCCCAAGCCGAGTCATCCCATGGTTGTTCGACTCACGCAGGGGTTTGACCAACCATCTCATCCCGCGATGGATATTCCTCCGCGCCCTCGGATTGATCTATTTCTCAGCATTCTATTCGCTCCTCTTTCAAATCGACGGCCTGATTGGCCCGCAGGGGATTCTTCCGGCAAAAGAATACCTGGCCGCCGTCGCAGGATCACTCCCCGGCCTCAACCGCTTCTGGTATGCGCCATCGGTCTTCTGGTTTTCTGCCAGTTCGCAGATGCTCATGGCGATCACTTGGCTCGGTTTGATTGCGGCCGTCTGCGCCTTCTTCAATCTCTGGCCGCGTCTTAGCCTCTTCCTCTGCTTTGTCTGCTTTCTCTCGTTCGTCTCCTCTTCGAGCGACTTTTCCAGCTATCAATCGGACGGCATGCTGCTCGAGGCCGGCTTCATCTCGCTCTTCCTCACGCCGCCCGGACTTCTCCCAGGATGGGCCGCGAAACATTCACCCCTCCGGGCCAGCTATTTCCTCCTGCTCTGGGAGTGGTTCCGCATCTACTTCGAATCCGGCCTGGTCAAATGGCTGAGTGGCGATCCCCAATGGCGTAACCTCACCGCCCTCGACGACTACTACCAGAACGGCCCGCTGCCCAGCTGGATCGGCTGGTATGTCGCGCATCTTCCCCATTGGTTCCATGTTGCAACCACCGTCGGCACGCTCTTCCTCGAATTCATCGTCGTGCTAATGCTCTTCTTTCCCCGCCGCGTCCGAATCGTCTGTTTCTTCATCGTCACACCCTGGCAGACCGGTATTATTCTGACCGCCAACTACACCTTCCTCAACTACCTCGTGCTCGCCTTGGGCTTTCTTCTGCTAGATGACAAGATCCTTCGTCGCTTCGTTCCATCCCGATATAGGCTTCCCGCCTCCTCTGAACCAGCCGCCGAAAACTCAGTGCCGACAGTGAATGATGAAGCGCCACCAGCCATCCTCCTGCACCTTCGCAGCCTGCGCCTCGCCATCGCCGCCGTCTTTCTCACCTGGGTTGGCTATGCGACCACGGCGGAATTAGTCGGCATGGTCCTCCGACCAAACCCGCTCCCTATGGCTCCCGTCGAATTGTTAGAACCATCTCGCATAGCGAATGAATATGGACTCTTCGCCGTCATGACCCGTGGTCGCTACGAGATCGAGTTCCAGGGCTCCAACGACAACCAGAACTGGACGCCTTATCCCTTCCGCTATAAACCGCAGGCGCTTAACGAACGACCGGGCCTTTACGCGCCCTACCAGCCCCGCTTCGACTGGAACCTCTGGTTCGCCTCACTCGGCGACTGGCGGCAGAACCAAATCGTTCCCCTCACCGAAGAAAAGCTCCTGACGAACGAGGCCAGCGTCCTCCATCTCTTCCGCGGCAATCCGTTTCCCAACTCGCCGCCGCGCTACGTCCGCGCCATGCTCTGGCAATACTGGTTCACCTCAATGAACGAGAAGCACCGCACCGGCAACTGGTGGCGCCGCACACTGCTCGGCCAATACGCACCTACCGTGACATATGGCCCCGATGGCAGGATCACCGTCGCGGAAGCGCCCGACGAACTTCCATCGCACGAGTAGTTGTTAGGCATATCAATTCCGAAGGCAGCGCACAGCGGCATGGTACTCTTGCACCACCCATGACCATAGCGGACTCGGCCGAAACCGCCGCACCCGTGCAGCCAGGCGATCTCCCACGCGTGCTCGGCGTCTCCCACGCTACCGCCATCGTCGTTGGCACCATCATCGGCAGCGGCATCTTCCTCGTCCCGCAAGAGATGATGCGCGCCGTCGGCTCCTCATCGATGGTTTATCTTGCCTGGATCGTCGGCGGCCTGCTCTCGCTCTTCGGAGCCATGACCTACGCAGAACTCGGCGCCATGATGCCTGCCACCGGCGGCGAATACGTCTACCTCCGCGGAGCCTACGGCGACTTGCCCGCTTTCCTCTACATGTGGACGTGGTTCTCCGTCGCCAAACCCGCCTCGATCGCCTCTGTCACCACCGGACTCGCCCGCGTCCTCGCCATTTTTCCCGCGCTCGCCTGGCTCGACGGCGTCGCCCTTGTCATTCCTATGTCCGGGCGCTGGGAGATCACCTGGTCGCAAGTCTTCGCCATCGCCGCCACCTGGGCGATCACCGGGCTCAACTACCTCGGCATCCGCAAAGCCGGAGACTTCCAGCTCTTCTTCACCTGGCTCAAAGGCGCGCTCATTCTCGTCATCGCCGGCTTCTGCTTGGCATCGGTGAGAGGCAGCGCGCTGAACTTCCACACATTCTTCCCCGGCGCACACGGCGGCTTCGGCGGATTCATGATCGCCCTCATCGCCGCACTGTGGGCCTACGATGGCTGGAACGACCTCACCATGGTCGCCGGAGAAGTCCGCCGCCCCGAGCGCAGCCTGCCCATCGCACTGATATTTGGCCTCTTCATCGTCGGCGTCTTATACATGGCCACTAACGCCGCAATTCAATACATCCTGCCCGCCGCCCAGATCGCCGCCTCGCCAAGGCCAGCCGTTACCGCAATGGCGTTAGTCACCGGAGGCTGGGGCGCAGGGCTTGTCTCCGTCGCTATGGCCACCAGCATCCTGGTCACGCTCAACGGCACCATCATGTCCGGAGCCAGAATCCCTTTCGCCGCCGCCCGCGACAAACTCTTCTTCGCAAAGATGGCCACCATCCATCCCCGCTTCCAAAGTCCCTCTGTCTCATTGATTGTGCAGGCATTACTCGCCACGCTGCTGTTACTAGCCGTCGGACGCTTCCAGCAACTCTTCGAACTAGCCATCTTCGCCGAGTGGCTCTTCTACATGGTCACGGCAACAACAATCTTCGTCTACCGGAAGAAGCTCCCCAAAGCAATTCGCCCCTACCGGGTCTGGGGATACCCGGTCCTCCCCGCATTCTTTGTGTTAGCGGCAGGCGTCCTGCTCTTTTACTCGTATGCAGAAAATTGGAAGAATTCGCTGATCGGCACGGCGATTATTCTGCTGGGAATTCCGCTGTTCGGATTATTGAAACGACGCAGCTAACTCCGCCGCCGCGCCGCTTCCTCATAAAGCTTGATGTACTCCTCAGCTGGCTTCACCCACGAATGGTCCTCCGCCATAGCATTCCTCACCAGCTTCTTCCAGCTTTCCTTGTCACTCCTGAAGAGCTCAACCGCCCGTCGAATCGCCGCCAGAAAATCTCCGGGCTCATAGCCGTGGAATTTGAAGCCAGTTCCCTCACGCGTCTCCGGATTCCACTCCGCTACCGCCTCGTCCAGCCCGCCCGTAGCCCGTACGATGGGGATCGTTCCATAGCGCAGCGCATACAGCTGTCCCAGCCCACAGGGCTCGTAGTGGGAGGGCATAAGAAACGCATCTGCACCCGCCTCGACCTTATGCGCCAGCGCCCGGTCATATGGCACGCGCACCGAAACCTTCCCCGGATGCCGCTCCTGCAGTTGGTGAAACAGGTTCTCGTAGTAAGGCTCGCCATCACCCAGCACCACCAGCACCATCTCCTCCGACGCCAGCTCATCGGCGATCTGCGCCAGCAGGTCAAAGCCCTTCTGCGTCGAAAATCGCGAGACGATCCCCAGCACCGGCATATCCTCGCTCGCGTGGCCGAGCCCGAAGGCGTGCAACACATCGCGACGGCAATGCGTTTTCCCTTCCAGGTTTTCCGCCGTGAAATGGGCTGCGATGTTGCCGTCCGTCGCCGGATTCCACTTCACGGTGTCGATGCCGTTCAATATCCCATGGAGATCATTCGCGCGCTTCTGAAATATGCCCTCGAGTCCACTCCCAAACTCCGCCGTCTGGATCTCTTCCGCATACTTGCGGCTCACCGTCGACACAATGTCCGAATACACCACCCCGCCCTTGAGCAAGTTCAGCGTGTTGTAGTGCTCGGCACGATCGGGCGTATAGATGTCCCACGGCAGAAGCAGCCGCTCCACCGTCACCGGCGGAAACCATCCTTGAAACCCCGCGTTATGCACCGTTAGCAGCGTACCCGCCTTACTCAGCAGCGGATCATAGTAATAGCTCGTCCGCAGATACACCGGAATCAGCGCCGTCTCCCAGTCATGCGCATGAAACACATCGGGAACGCCCAGCACCTTCGCGCTCTCCAGCACCGCCCGCGAAAATAGCCCAAATCGCTCCCAATTGTCCTGATAGTCGCCCGTCGGCGTAGCATAGATGTATTCGCGATCGAACAGTTCGGGGCAATCGATGAAGTAGTACTGCACTCCATCCTGCACGCCGCCATCAAGCACCGTCGCAAACCGGTTGTAGTATTGAAACGGAATGGTCAGGCTTTTGATTGCGACCACGCGCTCCTTCATCTTTGTGCTCATCTGCCGGTAAAACGGCAGATAGGTGGTTACCTGGTGTCCTTGCTTAGCGACCTCCCGAGGCAGCGCGCCAATCACATCCGCCAGGCCGCCGGTGTTGACGTAAGGAACGCATTCCGAAGCGGCGAAGACAATACGCATCGTTCGACTCCATTCTCGGCGGCGCATACTCCGTAACAAGCGGAGAAGGAATCGCCTTGCGTAGTCTAAATCTCAGCGAACATAGCGGCAATGTGACCGGCATCGGACGGCGAGCTTCAGCTCACAAGCAATGACCACGAAACCAAAGCTCGGGCAAAACTTCCTCATCGACCCCTCGGCCTCGCTCGCGATCGTCGAGGCCCTCGGCGATATCTCCGCCGCCACCGTGATCGAGATCGGCCCCGGCAAAGGCGCAATCACGAGATTGCTCGCCGTCCGCGCTCATCGCCTGATCGCCGTCGAACTCGATCCCATCCTCGCCGAACAACTCCACCAGCAACACAGCCAGATAGAAGTCCTCCAGCAGGACATTCTCACCACCGACATCTCCACCCTGGCGCCCGACGAAAGATTAGTCGTCGTCGGCAACCTTCCCTACTACATCACTTCGCAGATCCTGCTGCATCTCTTCGAATATCACCAGGCCATCGACCGCGCCGTCATCATGGTGCAGCGCGAAGTAGCCGACCGCATCGCCGCCCAGCCCGGCACTCGCGACTACGGCCTGCTCACCGCGACCACCCAGCTCTACGCTCGCGTCGACAATCTATTCACGCTTCCACCCAGCGCATTCGCACCGCCCCCCGATGTCCACTCCACCGTGCTGCGTCTCACCTTCGAACCCTGCTATCAGAGCCTCGGCGTCGACCCCACCAAGTTCGTCGCCTTCCTCAAACTATCCTTCGCTCAGAAACGCAAGACTTTATCGAACAATCTCCGTTTCGCCGGATTCCCTCCAGAGACGGTCTCCAGCGCGTTTACTAAAGCGCTGATCCCCGCCGGAATCCGCGCCGAAGCGCTCGCCCTTGAAGCAGCCGCAAGCCTGTTCCTTGCGCTGAAACAATCCCCCAAAGCCTAAGGGCCGATTCCCTGGCACTTAGCTCGGCAACCCAAAAGCAAAAGGCCGCCCCACCAATTGTGGAACGGCCTCAAACCTGAAACTTGACGGCGCTATCTCGGGTGCCCACCGCCAGCGCTCGAACTGCCGCCGCTCGGGGCAGAGGGAGCACTCGGGGCGCTAGGCGCGGAGCCGTGGAACGATCCAGCCGAGGGGGATGTCGAGGAGAAGCTTGATCGCGATGCTGGCGCCGCCGACATCGATCCTCCACCGCGGCTATCAAATGAGGGCGCACTGGGACGATTCCCCGCCACCGGCGCAATCGGCCGGTAGACCGGAGTATTCCCCAGCTGCTGGCCCCCACTCAAGCCAGACGAAGTGTGTCCATAAGCCGGTGCCACATAAGTAGGCGAGCCAGGCCGATTGTAGGCCAGCACCGTTGGATTCGCCGTCTTCGGCAACAACCGCGCCGGTCCCTCATTCACAGCGATGGTTTTTGGGGGCGCCCCTACACGTGGCATCAGCGTAGTCGCTTCCGGTCCGCGATCCACCGCTATCAGCGTCTGCGCCTTTATCGGATGTGCGCCGCTAACAATCACCGGATGGGTGATGGGCGTCGGTCGCGGCAACTGGTGATACCGCCGCGGCACGTTCCCGAAGCCTCCCACCGGATACCAGTTATTGCCGCCATTCCAGCACGAGCCCCCGGGAATCCATCCCCATTGATTGAAGGTGTTGAAGTAGTTCCAGCTGCCGCAATGGTACGGCAGCCACCCCCACGGATAGCCCGATATCCAGACAAACCCGGCCGATCCGCCGTAGTTACCCCAGTAGCCAGAACCATAAGGGTCCCAACCCGCGCCTGCGCCATCCGGCACCCAGAAAGAAGTCCCATTCGAGGAATACCAGTTGCCATAGTAATTCAGGTCGCTCACGCCGGCTGCACCCGCATTACCGCTCCCAATCGCTTCGCGCGTTTCCTGCGCGGCCATCTGGTTCATTGCCTGGTCGCGGTCTGTATTCCACTGGTCCCACGAGTCCGGATCGATTCCCTGCGCCAGGAAGTAGCGCGTGCTGTCGCCTGGATCGAACCGCACCGTTTCGTTCGCGTGAACGTCGACGGCGTAGAGCGTCCCGTTGCTAAGGTGCGCGCTGCCATCGAGCACCGCGAACTCCACCGGATTCGCATCGAGGCTCACCCGGAATTTCACCGGAGCCGGCGAGATCACCTCATTGCCGTTAAAGTGGACGACGAAACGCTGGTTGGCCGTACCCTTCATCTCGACATAGGACAAGCCCGTCAGCAGATCGACTTCAGTCTTCGAGTTACTCTGGGAGTCGCGGCCCAGCACCGTCATCGCCGCCGAAGAATTCGGCGTCAGCCGAATCATGCTGCCATCCTCAAGCTGAATCTCCGCGCGGCCATCTTCGCCGGTCTTCAGCGTCGAGCCCTGCAACAGCGGCATGTTCGGGTAGGCCTGCGAGAACTGCGTCTCGGTGCCTGCAAGTATCTGCACGCTCCCGACCACGTTACTCAGCCGCACCGCGCGGATTTGGTCATCGGCACGCGCATACACCGCCGCCGACAGCAGCAGAACCAGAAGTAGGCTAAGAATAGTGAGGTCTATCCGGCTGAAGCCGAGACCCTGGGCAAATGCGAAATGGTTCTTTCGGCGAGCTAGATTCCTGAAAATCCTCTGGTGCCGCATCAGAGCACCTCCATTTCGAGACGAATGCCGATTTTGCCGGATCGCCCCATCACATGCAGACGCGCTGCACACTAAGAAGTTTCGGCCCATTTCGCTACTTTGTACAGCAGTTTCGGGGAAAGTTTGGCGTGGGACTGTTACCGGATGAAAGTGCCGCTGCGACGCCGCAAGACACTCACCGCAACGACGCGGTCGTATTCCCTGCATCCAGCAGCTTTTTCGCCCGCTGCCTCGCCCTGTCCAGGACCGCTTCGTCCTCAGCGATCTCCTGCAACACCGGCTGGATGCTTTGCACCTCCAGGGCGCGGCCCTCCTTGACGGCTGTGAGCAGCTCGCCCAACTCCGCATCCAGCGCCAGCCGATCGTGTTTGTGCTCGACAGCCAGCCGCCGACCTTCCTCCAGAGTGAAGGCAATCGACTCAAATAGGGTCGTAAGCTTCGCGATCGCCGCCGACTTCGACCAGTTATATGTGCACGAGCCGCTCCCGTCGGGGCCCTGGTAGCTCAACTGTTTCGTCCCCTGATAAGCGATCTTGTCCTTGCCATCTTCGCAACGAATCGCGAAAAACTTCTCCGCCCGCGCGGTCGAAAAGATTTGTTCCACGACCGGCTTGGAAAGCTGCACCGGACGGTCCAAGGCTTCGGCCAGGGATTGATACGACACCGTGTCTACCGGCGGTGGGTTGCCCGGCTCAGAGTGAAAATGTCCTGACCCGCTCTCGTCGACCAGGAAAGTGTATTGAGCCGGCTGCAGCTGCTTGTTTTCATAGTCGAATCTGACCTGTGCGCCGCCAGGCTGCGGCCCTGCCGGGCTCGCGCTCTGAGCGCCCAGGCAAGCCGCGCACAGGCAGACCGCAACCGCGATCAGCGAATGAACAAGAATTCGAAATCTCTGCCCAGCCCAGTTCATCGCCCACCCGATTGTCCTGCCGGCGTCTGTTGTCCAAGGAGGGTTTGAGCGGTATGCAAGTGGCAAATCGCGACCGCCAACGCATCGGCCGCATCGGCCGGCTCGGGAACGCACTCCAGACGCAACAAGCGAGTCACCATGAACTGCACCTGCTCCTTCTGCGCCAGCCCATAGCCCACCACCGAAGACTTGATCTTCAGCGGAGCATACTCAGCCACCGGCAACCCGCAGTTCGCCGCCGCCAGCAGCGCCACACCACGAATCTGCCCCAGCTTCAGCGCCGACTTCACATTCGCGGAATAGAACACCTCTTCGATCGCGACCACCTCGGGCTGGTGCGCTGCCAGCAGCAGCATCAGCTCCCGGTAGACGAACCCCAGCTTCTGCGGCATCGTATCGGCCTTCGGCAGCCGAATCCCGCCCGAAGCCAACGCCACCAGGCAAGGCTCCCGGCTCCCGGCAACGCCGAACTCGGCCCACTCCACCACGCCGTAGCCGGTGCAGTCGGTACCGCAGTCGATGCCAAAGACTCGCATTCGCTTCGAGTTTATCCGAATCCCTCACCGCCACCAACGGAAAGCACACGCGTCCATCCAGGATGCAGGGGACGAGGTTCGGCAACAGGTCCCAAAGGTGGGTATTCCTCGACCCCAAAAGACACCGGAACAGCGCTCCATCTGGGGATTTCAAAATTCGGGGTTTTCTTCCACCATTACTCGGAATCGGTGGGACCCTTGACATCCGGTCAGTTCGGTTACCGGAGACTCTGGAAGTCGAAACTATTCAACCTAAGCAAAAAAGCCCACATGGAGGATGAGAATCTGTTCCCCCATGCGGGCGCTAATGGCAGTACAGCTGGCTAGTCGACCTTCTGAGAGAGGGTCGTTGACGTGCTTATCCCGTCCTCGGCGCTTCCACCGTAAGCCGCAGTGATCGAGTGAGTGCCGACGGCCAGCGCACTGGTGCTGAACGTAGCATTTCCCGAGCCGTTAAGAGTCCCACTACCTAGTGTCGTGGAACCGTCCTTGAACGTGACGCTCCCAGTTGGGGTTGGACCCGATCCCGCCTTCACAGTGGCAGTAAAGGTGACCGAGCTTCCGTGGGTTGACGGATTACTCGAAGAGGTGAGGGTGGTGGTGGTCGACGCCGCGTCGACCACCTGTGATAGCACGCTGGAAGTGCTCGTGAGATACTCCGTGTTCCCTCCATAAGTGGCGGTGATGGTTCTGGTTCCGACAGTCAAAGTACTGAGGGACAGTTTGGCGACATTGCCTGAGAGGGTTGCCGTGCCCAGGACGGTAGCCCCATGACTGAAGGTCACCGTGCCAGTTGCGGTTCCTCCGAAGCTGGGAGTGACGGTAGCCGTCAGCGGGATGGACTCACCATACTTCGAGGGGTTGAGCGAAGAGGTGAGGGTGGTGGTGGTCGACGCCGCGTCGACCACCTGTGATAGCACGCTGGAAGTGCTCGTGAGATACTCCGTGTTCCCTCCATAAGTGGCGGTGATGGTTCTGGTTCCGACAGTCAAAGTACTGAGGGACAGTTTGGCGACATTGCCTGAGAGGGTTGCCGTGCCCAGGACGGTAGCCCCATGACTGAAGGTCACCGTGCCAGTTGCGGTTCCTCCGAAGCTGGGAGTGACGGTAGCCGTCAGCGGGATGGACTCACCATACTTCGAGGGGTTGAGCGAAGAGGTGAGGGTGGTGGTGGTCGACGCCGCGTTGACCACCTGTGATAGCACGCTGGAAGTGCTCGTGAGATACTCCGTGTTCCCTCCATAAGTGGCGGTGATGGTTCTGGTTCCGACAGTCAAAGTACTGAGGGACAGTTTGGCGACATTGCCTGAGAGGGTTGCCGTGCCCAGGACGGTAGCCCCATGACTGAAGGTCACCGTGCCAGTTGCGGTTCCTCCGAAGCTGGGAGTGACGGTAGCCGTCAGCGGGATGGACTCACCATACTTCGAGGGATTCAGCGAGCTGGTGAGGGTGGTGGTGGTCAGTGATGAGATGGTGAAGCTGACCGACTTCACGCTCTCGACATTTCCAGCGACGTCCTTGCTGTAATACCTGACGGTGTGGGTGCCCAGAGCGGAGATGGTGAATGCACCTCCGTAGGTGGCATAGCCGCCGCCGTCGATCGAGTAGTAGGTGTGGGCGACGCCGCTGGTGGCGTCAGTAGCGCTCAGAGTGACCTTCACTGCAGTGTCGTAAACGCTACCGCTGTAGATTGTTCCGCTGAGTGAGGCCGTGGTTACTGGCGCCACCGTGTCGTAGCACAGGTAATAGTAGTATTGGTCGCCCGGGGTGTAGCCAGCGTTGTCCCAGGCGTTGACAGTCGCGAAGTGGCATCCCTGACCGGCAGAGGCTAGATCGAGCGACCCAGCTGTGCCATTGGGAACTTCGGGACCGCTGTAGAAGGGGTTTCCGGATCCGGGAGTGGCTTCCGAAGAGGCATCGAAGAAGTATTGGTCCCAGCCTGCAGAATAGCCGGCGACGCCAGTCGGAGTGAGTGGAGACTCCGCGTTGCTCTTAATAGTCCAGCTTACCGTCTGGTCGGTGTTGTACCAGTTATCGGCGCCCTGGGTGTGGCTAGGGCCGCTCAAGGTGATCGTCGGCGCTTCGAAGGCCCCGAGCCAATACGCATTGATTCCCCACGAAAGTTGCAAGGCGTTGAACGATCCCCAGCCAGTGGTCAGGTCGTAGCCCGTCCCAGCGCAGTAGGCGCCGGTCCCGTAGAGGATGGTGACGTCATTGCTGTTGCAGCCCAAGGTTACGTCATAGTAGGGATAATGCGGTGGGTAGCTTGGATTGTACCCGAGGTAATAGAGGTCATAGTCGACCTCGCCGAGCGGGACGCCGTTAAGACCGATAGCGAGCAGATAGGCATTAGCCTGGGCGATGAAGCCAGACATTTCGGGAGAGGCGAGGCTGGTGCCGGCAATTCCCTCCAATTCACCGTTAAAGTAAAAGTTCGTCCACGGATGCGGACTCGAATGAAGCGCGACGTCGGGAACGCTGCGGCTGCCCGAACCGCAGGCAGGACTGGATTGGTAGCCGGGCGCGGCGAAGAGGTTGCTGCATCCGCCACCGGTTCCGCCATCGTTTTCCGAGCAGGCGCCGGAGAACGTGTCGCCTGTCCAGGTGTATTCACTTTCGAAGGCGCCGGTGCTGGTGTTGAGCGTCAGTTGTGTGCCGCCCACCGAGACGACGTCGGGGTCAGACTCGGGGTAAAGGACTGCGATAGAATCGCCGCATCCGGCGACCGCGCCATTGTCTCCGGCCGCCGCCATGATCGTCCACCCCTGACCAAGCATCTGGTTGAACTTTCCGTGCCAGGCGCTGACAAGACCAAGGCCGTTGAGGTAGTCCTCGTTCAGGCCGTAGCTGATATTGACGACATTGACCAGGTTATCGGTCAACATCTGCTGATAGATGTCGCCGAATGATAAGAAGCCATTCGCGGTTTCATAAACGTGAACCGACGAAGTGTCATATTCGGAACCCCGGCTGTTAGAGGTTGCCGTGGACCACTCGAGGTCAAGAGTGGTCTCGTCGTCGCAGCATGACGGCGTGCCATCCACCCAATGAATGAACCAGTGGCTGGCGAGACCGTACTGACCTGCGAAGCCGTACATGTCGGAGTTGGCGAAAGCGCCGTCGGTCGCCAGACCGATCGACGTCTGTATGGGAGAGCCCCCTCCATATCCGGAGGTGTGAAAGGGATTGCAGCAGTGGCCCTGGTTCATGAGGGCTTCGTAGTCATACATGTTCGAGCCCCATACGTCGGACGGGTCGTAAAAGCCGTTGGTGATCTGGGATCCAAGCTGGCCGCTGGACTTCGAAGCCTTGAGGGCTGCGACGACTGCCTTGTCGGCGTCACCGCCGCCGCTGCCGCCTTCCTGGCGAACCGGACCTGGCGAGTAGTCGGGGCCGCGCATGCCTTTCATAGTCCTACTCGCCGGACGCATGCGGAGGATGCTGTTCAAGCCCTCGATGTACTGGACGATGCCTACGAGGTTTCCGGGGATCACCGGATCACGATCGTTGGAGAACTCGACCTCGCCGTTGACCTCATACCGGTTGATTTTGACGCCCAAGGCCTTTTGGATCTGATCTACCGTGCCTTCCGCGTCGACCATCAAACGGTTGGGGTAGCGCGCTGTCACGGTGAGTCCCTTACTTTTAACCCAGTCGACTACAGCCTGTTCGTCCTCCGGCGCAGGCGCGAAGCGGGCGTTCCACTGCTCAGGGGTCAGATATTTGTGGAAGTTGGGTGAATTCCGGTCCTGCAACTCTTTCAAGAAAGCCTCTTCCTCCGCCATCTTCGGCGGAGTAATGTTGATCGCCAGTCGCAATTTGGAGGCGGGATCGTAGGGCTCGACGAGTTGGACGGTACCTAACATCACCTGCATCGGCGTGTTGACGGCGCGGGGAGCGGGCAGGGCTGTCGAAATATGAGGTTGCTGGCTCCATGCGGAAGGTGTAGCACACAGAGCAATGATTGCTAACAAGCCTGCCAACGGACGGGAGGCTTTGGACAACTGGCGATAGCGAAAGAGTATGGTTTGCATGTGCTTCTCCGAGGATCGAGCTTACGAATCGCGGGGTGGGAACGCAGGGTGTCGGCGCTCACCGCGTGCGCGTCGCACTCTCGAAGGCAGGAATGCCGTTCGACACGATAGTGGGAGTGGACTCCCATTCGTTTCACTTTTTTGCTTTTTAGAGAAAGCTGCCGAAGTTTACGGATAAAACACTAGGGGTGGAGCGGCTTGATACCGTGCGCGTTTACACGTTTCCGTTCATATGTAAAGCGGGGTAAAAGAAGCGGGAGGATCATAACACACAGATTCGTAAGTGCGAACCCCACCTCGCCTCCGGCGGAGCACACGCTTAGGTCCCTGATACAGGGCGGCCCCGTCCTTAACGACCGGTTTCACAAGGTGGGTATCTCCCAACTCAAAAGAGGGATCGGAAGAGACTCGATCTGGGGATCTTAAGATTAAGGTTTCATCCACACTTACTCAGGTTAGATATCGGCGTGTGCCGGAGACTAACTTAGGTCATCCGGCGAGGCGGGAGGCCACAACACTCGAACAACGCGGCCGCTATTCCTCGATGGAAGGTAAAGGAATGCCCGAAATCAATCACGATCAAATCGCAGTTTTGTTCGCGCGGAGGCAATTACCGAGGGCTTGCGTGCCGCATTCAGACCGTTACGCTGACTCACAGCGTCGGCGTAAGAGGAAATCTAGTAAGCGTAAAGGAGAAAAGAACATGGCAAGTCTGAAGGCTGAAGCCCACACTGGCAACGATGCAACCAGCGGCGCTAACGTCCCTGGAGTCGACATGAAGTTCGAGATCGTCGTCATTCCCGTCTCCGATATCGACCGCGCAAAGGAGTTCTACACGAGGCTTGGGTGGCGGCTCGACGCCGACTACGACAACGGTAGCGACTTCCGCGTGATCCAGTTCACGCCGCTCGGCTCCGGATGCTCGGTCATCTTCGGCAGGAATGTCACCGCGGCAACCCCTGGTTCTGCTCAGGGCCTGTATCTGATCGTCTCCGACGTCGCGGCCGCCCGCAACGAACTGCTTTGTCGCGGCGTCGAGATCGGCGAAGTCTTTCACAGCTCGGGCGTCTACTCCGGCCCGGACGAGCCCTACCTCTTTGGTCGGGTCCGGGTCAACGGTCCGGATCCCGAGCATCGCAGCTACCGCTCGTTCGCCTCGTTTCATGATCCGGACGGTAACGGCTGGCTGTTCCAAGAGATCACGACCCGGCTGCCCGGACGCATCGATTCCGCCGAAACGGCGTTTGCCTCGGAGACCGATCTGGCGGCCGCATTTCGGTGCGCGGCAGCTGCCCACGGCGAGTACGAGAAACGCACCGGCCAACACGACGAAAACTGGCCCGACTGGTACGCCGCTTATATGGTGGCCGAACAGTCCGGCAAGGAGCTGCCGCAATAAACGAGTACAACGGAATCCTCTCGCACCGATTGCAGGAGGTCAAAGATCTGGAGGGAGGTACTCGGTGAAACGGATCGTTTTCTCGCTACTTGCGGTTGTGACCATGGTCGGCGTCGTCGCTGGCTCGGCTCCGGCATCTGGACACGCCGATGCACAGGCTGCCCCGAACTACGATGTCAAACTCCCCCCAGGTTACCGCGACTGGAGGCTGATATCTGTGGCCCACGAAGAGGGCAAACTTAACGACATTCGCGCCATCCTGGGCAACGACGCAGCAATCAACGCCTACCGCGAGGGAAAGCTCCCGTTCCCTGACGGCACAATCATTGCGCGGCTAGCCTGGAGTTATGTTCCGTCGGAGGAAAACGACAAAGTCTTTGGCGATGCTCAGTCTTTCATTGCCGGAGCGCCCACAAATGTTCAGCTGATGGTCAAGGACTCCAAGAAATACGCCGCGACAGGCGGCTGGGGGTTTGCTCAATTCGACGATGGCAAACCGGTCGGAGATGCGTTGCTGAAGACCTGCTTCTCCTGTCACGAACCTGTCAAAGCTCGCGACTTTGTCTTCACCCATTACGCGCCTTAAAATCTCTCTCATTTTTTCAAAGCGGACTGCCGGTTGGCGACGACATTGAAGGAGAGGCCCGTGATTTCCCTACGAGACCTAAATGAGTAGCCGATCTTGAGATATTTAAATATGACTATTCTTAAAATAGGTATTTTGGCATAGACTTCTTGCATGGCCAGAAACCCCGAACACCGTGACCTCTTTCCCGGCGCCCTCGAAGTCATGATCCTGCAATCGCTCCGCCGGCAGCCAATGCACGGCTATGCCCTCGTAAAGCACATCAAGCAAGTCTCCGACAATCTGCTTCAGGTGGAAGAAGGCTCACTTTATCCCGCCCTGCAACGGATGCTGAGAGAAGGCTGGCTCGAATCGGAGGTCGGCACCTCTGCCAAAGGCCGCCCAACCCGCATCTATCGGCTCACCGATGCGGGACTGCGCCATCTGGAACAGGAAGTCGTTAGCTTCGAAAAAATGTTCGCCGGAATCACCCGCGTTCTCGCCGTCGCTGGGACATAGGAGACTTCCCATGAAAGCTCTCAACACCCTCTTCGGTCGCCGCCGTCGCTACGACGATCTCTCCGTCTCCATACAAGAGCACATCGACGAACGCACCGACGAATTGGTCGAAGAGGGAATGCCGCGTACGCAAGCCGAGCAAACCGCACGCCGCGAGTTCGGCAACGTAACCCTCATCCAGGAGCACAGCCGCGAAGCGTGGCAATGGCCCGCTCTCGAATCCATTCTGACCGATCTCAAGTTCGCCTTCCGCCGGCTAAGAAAGTCTCCGGGATTCGCCGTCACCGTGCTTCTCACCCTCGCCATCGGAATCGGCGCCAACACAACCGTCTTCAGCGTCGTCAACGGTGTGCTTCTGAAGCCTCTTCCCTATCCGGAACCCGAGCAACTGATTCAGCTACGCCTCAACGCGCCGGGCGCGCCCGGGCTAGCCGATTTCCGGGACGAGTTGCGCCTGTCGGCCTCGATGTATCTCACCTTTGCAGCGCACAATCGCGCCTTCCAATCCGTCGGCGTGTGGCAGGCGGGGACGGCAAGCATCACCGGAGTCGCGCAGCCCGAACAGGTCGACACCGCATTGATTACCGACGGCATTCTGCAGACATTCAATGTGCCTCCTGTCGCTGGTCAATGGCTGACCGCAGCCGACCAGGACCCACACGCGAACGGGCGCGTGATGTTGAGCTACGGATATTGGCAGCGACGCTTCGGTGGCGACCCGAATGTGGTGGGCCGCGTCATCAGTGTCGACTCTCAGCCGCGCCCGGTTGCGGGCGTCATGCCGCGCGGATTCAAGATTCTTAACTACAACTTTGATCTGCTGGTGCCGCTGGCCTTCGATCCGGTGAACCAGTCGCTCGCCGGCTTTGGCTATCGCGGCATCGCGCGGCTGCGGCCTGACATGACAATCCCGCAGGCCAACGCGGACGCAGCCCGCCTGCTCAATGTCTGGATGGATTCGTGGACGAACGGCCCGGGATCGGATCCGCATTTTTACCTCAATTGGAAGATCACGCCCGCATTCCGGCCCATGAAAGATGCAGTGGTCGGAAGCGTAGGCAACGTGCTGTGGGTGGTGATGGGAACGATCGGCGTCGTCATGCTGATCGCGTGCACGAATGTAGCAAATCTTCTGCTGGTCCGCGCCGATGCACGCAAGCAGGAGTTGCAGGTACGCGCTGCCCTCGGCGCGGGCAGATGGCGGGTTGCGCGAGAACTCCTGCTTGAAAGCCTCACGCTTGGCCTGCTCGGCGGAGCGGCAGGCATGGTGGTTGCGTGGGCCGGCCTCCTCCTGTTAAGAGAGATCGGGCCATCCAACCTGCCGCGGCTCAGCGAGATTTCGCTCGACGCCCGCTCGGTCGTCTTCACCCTGTTGCTTTCTCTGCTTTGCGGATTGTTGTTCGGCTTTATTCCGGTGTTGCGTTATGTCTTCTCGCCGCAGGGCGTGCCATTGCTGGGAGCAACGCGAACATCGAGCGCAAGCCGGGAGCGGCAGCGCGGACGCAATCTGCTGGTCATCGCGCAGGTAGCCATGGCTCTGGTGCTGCTCATCAGCGCGGTGCTCATGATCCGCACCTTCGAGGCGATGCTCAACGTCGATCCCGGATTCTCCAGTCCCAAATCGCTCCAAATTATGCGCCTCTCGATTCCAGAGAATCTGGTCCACGATCCAATAGCGGTCGTACGCATGCAGAACAGCGTCCTCGACAAACTGGCGGCCATCCCAGGCGTCTCCTCGGCAGGCTTCGCAGCTTCGGTTCCAACGAGCGGAGCCGAACCGAGCTGGAACGAAATCTCCATCGAAGGCACGAGGTACAAAGACGACGTGCGTCCCATGCGTCTCTTCAACTATGTCTCTCCCGGATATTTTCACACCGCGGGTACGAGAATCGTCGCGGGTCGCGATTTCGAGTGGGCGGATGTATATGGGCAAACGCCGGTGGGGATGGTGTCAGAAGGGCTTGCCCGCGAGTTGTGGGGATCGCCGAGCGCGGCAATCGGCAAGCACTTCCGCGAATGGCCCAGCATGCCCTGGCATGATGTCATCGGCGTGGTCCAGGACGTCCGCGAGAACGGCGTCGATCAAATCTCACCGGCAATCGTGTACTGGCCCTCAATGATGCACGGCATCTTTGGCCCTGGCACCTTTGACGCGAGGCGCAACATGTTCTTCGCCCTGCGCACCGACCGTGCCGGCACACAACCCCTGATTAACGAAATGCAGCAAGCGGTCTGGTCAGTGAACGCGAACCTTCCGGTTGCGGGAATCACGACCATGCAAGACATCTATGGCGATTCCATGGCCAGGACCTCGTTCACCCTCGTGATGCTGGCCATCGCCGGGGCGATGGCGCTGGCGCTCGGAATCCTGGGCATCTACGGCGTGATCTCATACGCGGTATCGCAGCGCACCCGCGAGATCGGCATCCGAATGGCGTTGGGCGCGAAAAAGAGCGAGCTCAAGTGGATGTTCGTCCGCTCCGCGCTCCTGCTCACGGCCGTCGGAGTCGCCATCGGTATCGGCACAGCGGCGGCGCTCACGCAATTTATGAAGTCCCTGCTGTTTAAGATCAGCCCCCTCGATCCGATAACCTACATCACCGTGCCATTGGTTCTGGCAGCCGCAGCAGCGTTCGCTAGCTATCTGCCAGCGCGCCGCGCAGCCGCGGTAGATCCGGTGGAGGCATTAAGAGCTGAGTAGTACTGAGATCGGCTGCGGCGCTTCATGCTGCTTTCTTAGATACGGTCTATTCGTACCGAATGGCCTTGACCGGATCCAGCGCCGCCGCTCTCCGCGCCGGAAGCCAGCAGGCAAAGAGGCCAACGGCGCCCAGCACGGTTCCAACCACCACAAAGATCGTGGGGTTGGAAGTGACGCCGAGAGGCAAACTCGACATCAGCCGCGTTACCGGATAGGCAGCGCCCAGCCCCAGGGCAAGCCCTGCTGTAATCTGCCGGAGTCCGCGCTTCATGACCATCATCGTAATGTTGCGAGCGTTTGCTCCCAACGCCATGCGCACGCCGATCTCCTGGGTACGGCTCCCGGTGGCGTGTGCGATCACCGCATATAACCCGATCGAGGCCATCAGCAGCGCAATCATCGCAAACCCTGAGAAAAGCCTCGTAAACACATGGAGAAACCACACCCGGCGATATATGGCCGCGGGCAGCGGCGAGACATGTCGCAGCGGCAGGTCGCGGTCAAGACTCTGCACCGCGCGGCGCACTGAAGTTGTGGGATCAACCGTAGATTGAACGACAAGGGCCATGTTGTTCCAGCCTTCCTGCCGGAACGGCACAAAAAGCAGCGGCTTGGGGTCTTTCTCACCAAGGTCCTGGGTTAGGTTCGCGACGACACCGACCACCGTGATCCAGTCGCCCGGTTTGTTGTCGTCATAGAAACGGAAGCGCTTGCCGATCGCGCTCTGATTCGGCCAGAAGTGAGCCGCGCATTCGCGCGTGACGATCGCCGATTTTTGGTTCGCCATCCCGTCCCTCTCGTCAAAGTCGCGGCCTAGTAGCATCGGCAAATCAATCGCATCGAAATATCCAGGCGACTGCACCACAAATGCGACTTGGGGCCGGTTCGCCTTGGCCTCAACCGCAGAGTGCTCGATCTCAACCTCGCTCTCTGCCGATCCCATTCCGGGCGGGTTCGAGGTGATCGCTACATGAGTCACGCCGGGAAGCGCCTGAAGACGCGGCAAAAGCTGATCGTAGAAATGCTGCCGCGCATCGGCGTCCTTATAGCGGCCCTCAGGCAACTCGATGCGTGCGGTCATCAGCTGATCCGCAGGCACCGACCGATTGGCGGAAAGGCTCACAATCAAACTATGAACAAAGACGCCAGCCCCGCTCAGGAGCACGAGCGTGAGAGCAAACTGAAAAACAACCAGCGCCGATGAAAACCAGCCTCCCCGATGTTTGCCGACGCTGCGTGCGCCGTCTTTCAGCACTTCATTTAACTCCACGCGCGAAGAATGCAGCGCAGGTGCGACGCCAAACAATAATCCGCTTACGATGCACAACGCGGCGAAGTATCCGAAGACGGCGTAATCAATCGTGAACTGTATCCAGTATGGCTTGCCCACGTTTTCAACGGAAAGAGCGAACCAGTGCACTCCCATCGCGGCAAGGCCAAGCCCAAGCACGCCACCAAGTGTGCTCAGCAGTACGCTCTCGATAAGCAGCTGTCGAACCACCCGCCAACGCGACGCGCCGAGGGCCGTGCGAATGGACATCTCCCGCTGCCGTCCCAAGGCCCGGCTCAACATCATATTGGCCACATTGGCGCAGGCAATCAGAAGTACAAAGCCCACTGCGGCAAGCATCAGCAGGAAGATGAACCGAATATTCCCGCCGTTATAGTGCTGATGAAATGTTTCGACAATGACGGTGAGGTCTTTATCTGTCGTCGGGTACTGCGCGGCAAGCCGGTGCGCGATTCCACTCATCTCCAGGTTGGCCTGCGCAATGCTGGTGCCCGGTTTGAGCATTCCAAAGACCTGTAACGGGCGATTATCGCGTTTTTCAAGCTCGGGGCTGGGCACGAGCGGCATCCACATATCGGTGTCGCCCGGAAATTTGAAGCCTTCCGGCATCACCCCAATAATCGTGGCCGGCTTTTCATTGACGCGTACCGTCCGGCCGATCACGCTCGGGGAACTCCCATACCGATCCTTCCAGATGCCATATCCAAGCAGGACTACGGGCGCCGCTCCAGGCTTGTCGTCGCCAGGCAGAAATCCGCGGCCCAACACCGGGTGGATGTGCAACATCTCGAAGATTCCGGACGATGCCCGCTCCATCTGGTAGGCCTGCGGAGGGTTGCCTTGCTCGCCTAACACTCCCTCTTCATCGCTGGCGCCCTCTATCGCCTCCAGAGTTTTCGCCTGTGCTCTGTAGTCGCGAAGCTCAGGCAGCGAAAGTCGCCTGGCCCCGTCGCCGCGCGTGGGATTGCGATGAGTGATCGCCACCAGCCGTTCTCCGCCCGGCACCCCAACCGGCTTGATCAGCACCGCATTTACCAGCGTAAAGACCATCGTGTTGAGGCCAATCCCCATCGCCAGCGTCGCCACCACGGCGGCCGAGAACCAGCGATGGGCGAGAATCATACGCACGGCGAAGCGAAAATCGTTTCCCATAACATCGAATTACGGGAAAGGGCCTCGGTGGGTTCCAGGGAAATTTCTCACAAACTCCCAACTGCTTCTGGGAGGCCCGTAATCCAGGTCCCATCAGAAGAAGTTGAACGCGGACTGCATCTACTCTTAGTTGAGGCGGATAAACATGACCATTGAAAAGTTCACCATCGATGTGTCCAACGTTGTGCTTGTAGATCTGAGGCGCAGGCTCGATGCCACGCGATGGCCGGACGAGCTCGAGAACGTTGGCTGGGGGTTGGGCTCGAGTCTCAGCTACATGAAATCGCTGGCCGATTATTGGCGGAACGGCTATGACTGGCGGCGGCAAGAGGCCACGCTGAACCAGCTCCCGCAGTATCGAGTCGCACTCGATGGATTCCACGTCCACTTTGTGCATGTGCGCAGCAAGGATCCAAAACCACTGCCACTCATCATCACTCATGGCTGGCCGGGAAGCTTCATTGAAATGGTGAAGCTAATCCCCCTCCTGACCGATCCCGCGGCGCACGGCGGAAGGCCGGAAGACGCTTTCGACGTGATCGTCCCTTCGTTACCGGGCTATGGATTCTCCGACCGGCCTACGGAGCGAGGCATGAACCCGTTCAAGGTGGCAGCACTCTGGGCCAGATTGATGACCGAGCTCGGTTATGAGCGCTTCGCCGCGCAGGGAGGCGATTGGGGATCTACCATTTCGACGGCCCTTGGTCTCAACCATGCCCAGCGCATCATCGGCATTCACATCAACTACATTGCCGGCCGCTTTCTTTTCGGCGGCACGTTGAACCAAACTCCGGACGACGAGACTGGCAAATCCTTCCTCGAAGAACTCCGTGCATGGGCAGACCTTGAGGGTGGCTATAGCCATCTTCAAGGTACGAAGCCGCAAACCCTGGGTTATGCGCTGAACGATTCGCCTATCGGCCTTGCGGCCTGGATCGTCGAGAAGTTCCGAGGCTGGAGCGATTGCGGTGGCGAGCTGGAGCACATCTTTACCAGAGATGAACTCCTGACCAACGTGATGATCTACTGGGTAACCGAGACCATGAACTCGTCAACCCGCCTGTATTATGAATCGCGAGAGCAGCCCCTCCGGCTTTCCCCCACAAACCGCGTGACGCCTCCAGTGGCAATGGCCGTCTTCCCCAAGGAAATTCCAATCCCGCCGCGCGCGCTCGCGGAGCGCGGCTACAATATCCAGCGCTGGACCGTCATGCCCAGTGGCGGCCACTTTGCCGCCATGGAGCAACCCGATCTTCTCGCGCAGGATATTCGAGAGTTTTTCCGCCCACTGCGCTAGGCGCGTCACGGCCTCTGGATTGTGGGCCATTCGGAAGTAATTCCGACTCGACGGTCATTCGAAACGAAGTTACACAAAAACAGGGCCAGTCCTCGCGCATTTTCCTATTGACTAGTGTATTAGTTATATAGTACTTTGATTACGAATGGCGCAGTCACTCCAAGTCGCATCGAAAGCCTTCGCCTTCTCCCTCGACCCGCAAAGCGGCGTGCCTGTCTACCGCCAGCTCATCGACCAGGTGCAGGCCGGCGTCGCAACCGGAGCTGTTTGCGCTGGACAGCAATTGCCAACCGTCCGCCAAGTCGCCGTCGACCTCACCATCAACCCCAACACCGTCCAGCGCGCTTACCGCGAGATGGAGATTCGCGGCATCCTCGAAACCCAGCAAGGCACCGGAACATTTATCTCCAACAAGAAAATCGAGCGCTCCCGCGACGAACACGCGCGCAAACTCGCGCAGTTCACGAGCGATTTCGTCTCCCGCGCCGGAGCCGGCGGATTCACCGTGCAGGAGCTCATCGACTCGCTGCGCGACCTGTTACCCAAGGCAGCAAACAGAAGAGGTTAGCTTATGTTGAAACACGCGAGATTCAGTAACGTCGGCGTCACGCTCTTCGCCATCTGCATCGCGGCCGCGCTCCTCAGCCGCGCCTACATTAACAGTCCCTGGCCGCAGCTCGCCTTGTTCCTCCTCGGCCTCTACCTGCTCTTCGCCGCCAAGGTCGTCGATCAGTGGGAGAAGGTCGCGATCCTTCGCTTTGGCAAATACCGCGGTCTGCGCGGCCCCGGGCTCTTCTTCATGATTCCGGTGATCGATTCACTCAGCCGCTACATCGACCAGCGCGTCCGCGTCTCGACCGTGAGCGCCGAGGCCGCGCTCACCCGTGACACTGTTCCAGTCAACGTCGACGCTATTGTGCTCTGGACGGTCTGGAACGCGGAGAAGTCCATTCTCGAGGTCGAGAACTTCACCGACGCCATCACTCTCAGCGCCCAGACCGCGCTACGCGAATCCATCGGCCGCCACCAGCTCGCCCAAATGATCACCGACCGCGACACCCTCGGCCACGAACTCCAGAAAATCCTCGACGAGAAGACCACCCCGTGGGGAATCACCGTGCAGTCCGTCGAGATCCGCGACGTGCGCATCCCGCAGGGCCTCGAAAACGCAATGTCACAACAGGCCCAGGCCGAACGCGAACGCCAGGCCCGCGTCATCCTCGGCGAAGCCGAAGTCCAGGTCGCCGCCCAATTCGCCCAGGCCTCCGAGGTCTACAACGTTAACCCCGGCGCCCTCCATCTCCGCGCCATGAACATGCTCTACGAGGCCATCCGCGAGAAAGGCGCCATGGTCATCGTCCCATCTTCCGTCGTCGAGACCATGGGTCTCGGCGGTATGCTCGCGACAACATCGATCGCCAAACAGCAATAAAGGTCCTCATAAGGAGGAAAAACCATGCGCCGTCTTCTGATCTCCGGTCTCCTCTTGATCGCTTCAGCCGCCGCTCTCGCCGCTCCAGCCGTCGACAACTCGCCAGTCCTCGGCGTCTGGAAAGCCCAGACAGATTCGCTGCCCCTGATGACGCTCACTGTCGAGCAGGAGAATGGACAACTGATCGGCGCCGTCCTCTTTTACCTGATCCGCCGAAATCCGGGCGAACCCGAAACCTCTTCTGCCGGAGTACCCGAGCCATTGATCGATCCCACTTTCGACGGCAAGACGCTCGCCTTCAAGGTGAGCCACAGCCATGCGCATTCAGACTCGGAACACACCCCATCCGTCGCCTTCCACTTCGAGCTAACCGGGGACGGCAAACTCCGGGCCCTCGGCCCCGAGGGGAAACCCGTCAAGTTGGTCAGAGACACGCCCTATTGATCCAGGCAATTCGTATCTTCGGGCGAGACTGAAACCGATCGAATAACTAACGGCTCCATCGCAGAATCGGCAAGAGACTCGAATAGTCGTCCCTCCATGGTTGGAGTCGCCCCGTCCAGGACGACAAAGGCCATCGGCGAATGATCTGCCTCGCGGCCTCCGCGATCTGTGGTTGAGAGAGAATCGCCATGTCCTTCGTGACCAGCACCCAGGTGCTTGACAGAGCCCCATCATTGTCCGGGGGAGAGTAGATCACCGCCGCTCGCATCCCTTGCGAAGCGGCAAGCAATGCAACTTCGGGGGCAAGATCAAGATATTGGTTCGATACGTGATAGAGGATCACACCGCCAGGAGCAAGATGTTTACGGTAGAGCGCAATCGCTTCGCGAGTGAGCAGATGAATCGGAATCGCATCTCCAGAGAAAGCATCCACCACCAGCACGTCGTAGCCCTGCGGCGGCTGGCTTTCCAGCGTGATGCGCGCATCACCCTCGAGAACATCGACCTGCGCGGAAGAGTCCGCGATATACCTAAACAGATTGCGCGCGATCGGCTGTACGCCGGGATTAATCTCATAAAACGTAAAGCGGTCGCCCGGCAAGCCATAGGCCGCAAGCGTCCCCGCACCGAGTCCGATCACACCTACGACCTTCGGACGAGGATTCCCGCCGTCGTCAAGACAGCAGTATTCCAGCACCAGACCAACTCCAGAGTTTCGCGCGTAGTACGTTGTTGGGTTCCGGCGATACTGCGGGGCAAACCACTGCGTCCCATGCTGAACGGCGCCGTTCTGCAGGCTGCGCACCATCACCGCCTCGGGTGGATCGTGCGACTCCCGCACCCGCAGCGAGCCGTAGAAATTGCGCGTCAGCATGACCGTGTTGTACTTCACCGAGCGATACATCAGGATCAGCAGTCCGAACATCAACGTCGTCGCGGTAATCCAAAGAAAGCGCTGCGGCCAGGCCTCGACGCCACGACTCCAAATCACCGCCAGAGCCACTGCAGCCGTTGCCGCGAAGCTGATCGCAATGTCGTAGTTGGCGTTAAAGATGAGCGGGCTCGCAATCCCAATGAAGAACGATCCCGCAACGCCGCCGCAAGCAATCAGAAGGTAGAAAAGCGTCACCTCGGAAGCACGCGCAGGCCGGAGCGTGTACGTTTCCGCATGAAGAAAGTAGCAGCTGACAAATATCTCGATCAGAAAGAAAAGAATGTTGATCGTAATCGGCAGGCTCATGTCGCCCTTGGTAAGCATGTAGCCAAGGGCGGCAAGCAAGACCACGAGGAACCTCATCGCAATCCCCCGCCGATACAACCCGGGAGCATCAAAGGCCGCGATGAACGAAAGCAGATATGCAGCCAGCGGAAGAATCCACAGCAAAGGAATCGCCGCAATATTTTCGGAGATGTATCCCGTCACTGCGCTCAGTTGCATCGCCGCAACCATCGGCAGCAGGAACCAAAGCCACTTCGCTCTTCGTGCTGTCCTCACGTTTTCGCGATCTGCCACGGAATCAGGCATCGCGCCCGCGTCGCCATCAATCTCCGCCGCTGTTTCCACGGCGACTTCCACACTTACCCGAGGCAGAGGCCTGTTCTGTTGAACGATGACAGCATGAAGCACCGCAACCACTACAAAGCCGATCGACCAGGCCAGCTTCTGGTGGCGCAGCGTCAGGTAAGGCTCAATCGCAACCGGATACAGCAGCAGCGCAAGCAGCGATCCCGCGTTCGACAACCCAAACAATCGATACGGGACAGAGCCATCCTCCCGCCGAGCGAACCACAACTGCAGCAGCGGACTCGCACTGGCAAGCAGCAGAAACGGCAACCCAATCGTCGTGGTCAGGTCAAGAAAGATAGCGGTAACCGGATGCCGCGCAGCGTCGTTCAGATTAGGGTGAATGCCCAACTGCACGATCGCAACAACAACCGCCGCCCCAAGCAGAACCAGGTGAATACGGGATGGCGCAATCTTGACCACGCCCCTTGTAAGGGATTCGCCACCAAGCCAGTGCGCATAGAGATAACCGAGCACCAGCATCCCCTGAAAGAAAACCAGGCAGGTAATCCAGACCGCGGAGGAACCGCCAAGCGACGGCAAAATCTCTTTCGCGGCAATCGGTTCGATCAGAAACAGCAGAAATGCGGAGGCAAACACCGCGGTGCCATAGAGTGCGCGCAAAGAAGACAAAGCTGGACCCTGGAGAAGCGAAATCGGATGCGCCAAGCAACAACTCACGAATATACATGCTGACGGATTCCCGCGAGATCATAGGGCGCGCAGAAATAAACTGCATATCCCGCCTTCCCATAGTCATCCGAGTGGAGTATATTGGTCTTCCATAGTCATTCGAGTGGAGCAAACGCCTCATGATAATGAAGAAGTCGGCAGCCGGCGATATCCTCCAGGGCACTCTGGACATGCTCATCCTGCGCACCCTTGTCATGGGCCCGGCGCACGGCCACACCATCGCCGAGGTGATCGAGCACACCTCCGAGAACGCCCTCGATGTCGAGCAGGGATCGCTCTATCCCGCCCTGCACCGCCTCGAAGATCGCGGTCTGCTCTTTTCCGAATGGGGCGTCAGCGAAAACAACCGCAAAGCAAAGTTCTACCGGCTCACGGCGAAGGGTCGCAAGGAACTCGCCGCCGCAACCAGCCGCTGGCGTCAGATGACCCGCGCCATTGGCCTCATTCTCGGCGAATCCACCGACTAAGGGGGGAGTTATGAATATCGAGCGCTTCAAAAACCGCAAACGGAAAGACGAAGATCTCGCCGAGGAGATCGACTCCCACCTCGCCCACGAGCAGGATGCCAACCGCGCGCGCGGCCTTCTGCCCGAGGAAGCCCGCCGTCGGGCCCACCTGAAGTTCGGCAACCCTCGCAGTACCCGCGAAGGCGTTTGGCGCTACCGTTCCATCCCCTGGCTCGAAGACCTCTGGCGTGACCTCAAATTCGTCGTCCGCTCGCTCGCCAAGACACCCGGCTTCACCGTCATCGCGATCATCGTCATCGCCGTCGGCATCGGCGTGAATACCGCCGTCTTCTCGGTCATCAACACTGTGCTGCTCAAACCCCTTACCTACCCCGACCCGCAGTCGTTGGTGCAACTGATGAATACTAACCCCCGATCACCCGACCCCCAACCCGGCGCGAATGTGCCCACGTTCAAGATCTGGCATCAGCAGACCAGCATCTTCGACAAAGTGGCGGCCTTCGACTTCGGTAGCGCGGGGCTCAACCTCACCGGCGGCGATCATCCGCTTCAGGTGCAAGCCATTCACGTTACTGCCGACTTCTTCGCCATGCTCGGCGCGCCGATAATCGCTGGGCGCACTTTCACCGCCGCGGAAGAAAGTCCTAACGGCGGACGCGTCGTCGTGCTTAGCTACGGCTTGTGGAAGACGCGTTTCGGAGGGCAATCCGACGTCGTTGGCCGGACGATCCAGATCGATGACGTGCCCTACCTCGTTGTCGGAATCATCGGAAAAGGGTTCGTGACTGAATCGCCAGGTGATCTCTGGCTTCCCTTCCAGTTTGATCTCACCTCGCAAGACATGGCCCATTACTTCGCCGTCGCCGCGCGCCTCAAGCCCGGCGTGAGGCTGCAACAGGCCAACGCACAGCTAAAACTTGCCGTCGACCAGTTCCGCCGCGAATATCCCGGAGGCCTCGGCCCACAAGATGGCTTCGCTGTGGCGTCTCTGCAGGAATCGATCGTCGGCGATTCCCGGCAGCCCCTGCTGGTTCTGCTTGGTGCGGTCGGCCTCGTGCTCCTCATTGCGTGCGCTAACGTCGCGAACCTCTTGCTGGTGCGCGCCTCGGTAAGAAAGCGCGAGCTCGCGACCCGCGCCGCCCTCGGCGCCGGTCGCTTCCAGATCATCCGCCAACTGCTTACCGAGAGCCTGGCGCTCTCGCTGACCGGCGGCTTTCTCGGCCTCATTCTCGGATTCGCTGGAGTCCGTCTGCTCCTGGCAGTCAGCCCCGGGAATCTTCCGCGAATCGGCGAAACCGGAAGCGGCGTGACCCTCGATCCAACCGTCCTGCTCTTTACCCTCGGCATCTCGGTCTTCACCGGGATTCTCTTCGGCCTCATACCTGCGATTAGCGCCTCGAGCCCCAACCTTGCCGCTACGCTCAACGAGAGCAGCAGCCGCTCCGGCATTGGATTTCGCAGCGGCAAGCTCCGCTCCGTCTTGGTCGCGACGGAGATGGCCCTCGCTCTGATTCTGGTCATCGGGGCCGCGCTGCTGATTCGCACATTTATGAAGCTCGAGTCCGTCGACCCCGGCTTCGATTCACACAACGTTCTCACCATGACCATGTCGATCAGCGGCGACCGCTTCCAAAAATCTGCCGGAGTCGGGCAACTCGTCCGCGACGGCGCAGAGCGCATCGAGACGGTCCCGGGAATTGTCAGCGCGGCCGCATCGTGCTGCCTGCCGATGCAGGGAGGTTTCGGGCTGCCTTTTGACATCGTTGGCCGACCGAAGGGCAATGACCCGTTCACCGGAGGCGGGGGCTACAGGTCGATCTCCTGGAAGTACTTCGATACCTTCAAGATTCCACTTTTGCAGGGCCGCAACTTTACCGAGCAAGACAATGGCTCGGCGCCACGCGTCGTCATCATCAATGAAAGCATGGCCAAAAGTTTCTGGCCGAAAGGCGATCCACTGAAAGACCGGCTGCTCATCGCCCCCGGTGCGCCTAACTTCGAGGAACCCGCGCGTCAGATCGTTGGAGTGGTTGCCGACACTCACGACAGGGCCCTCAATCTCGATCCAACCCCGATGATGTTCGTCCCCATCGCGCAAATGCCCGACAAGATGACCGCGCTCAACTCCCGCATCGCGCCGCTCTGGTGGATCGTGCGCACCAATGTCGAACCGCATTCAGTCGTTGCACCGATCTCGGCCGCACTCCGTGACGCCAGCGGGGGATTGCCCGTCGCCCACATCCGTTCCATGGACGAAATCATCGTCCTCAACACCTCGCGCCAGCGCTTCAATATGCTGCTTCTCACAGTCTTCGGCTCGGCCGCACTCTTAATGGCCGCGATCGGCATCTACGGCCTCATGGCCTACTCCGTCCAGCAACGCACTCAGGAAATCGGCGTCCGCATGGCGCTCGGCGCGCAAGCCTCCAGTCTCCGCAATATGGTCATCCGTCAGGGAATGACACTCGCGCTCATCGGAGTAGTAATCGGAATCGGTGGCGCATTCTGGCTCACCCGTTTCCTCGCCAGCTTTCTCTTCGGAGTCAAAGCCTGGGACCCGACGGCTTTCATCGCGACCCCGATCCTGCTCGGCGCCGTCGCTCTGGTCGCTATCTGGATCCCCGCGCGCAGGGCCACGCGTGTCGACCCAGTCACTGCATTGCGCTTTGAGTAGCCGTAGATATTTCGCTCGCCGTCAAGGAGACTTCGGGTGTCCATGATCCGATTCGCGCTCGCATTCGTCCTCGTGTTCCGCACTCTGCTCACGCCTTTCCCCTCCACCGCTCAGGCGCCGCAAGCAGAGTCCCCCGCAGGCCAACAACTTTCAGCGTGGTTGGCAGCGTACGATGGCGCAGATTGGAATGCTTACCTCCAATTCCTGCAGAAGAACTGCGTTTCGCCGCCCGGCCCAATGCTAAAAGACCCAATGTTCCGCGATCGCATTGGGGGCTTCGACCTAAAAAAGACCGAGAACGAAACTCCTACCACGGTGACCGCGCTCTTGCAGGAGCACACCTCCGACCGGTTCTCCAGGCTAGTGCTTCAGGTCGAAGCGTCGGAGCCGCATCGAATCGTGAGCTTCGACATGCATCCCGTCGAGCGGCCAGCCGAGTTTGCCCTCAAACCGATGACCGAGGCCGAACTGATCGCCGCGTTGGGCAAACGTATGCAAGAGGAGGTCGCGGGCGACAAATTCTCTGGTGCGGTGCTCGTCGCGAAAAACGGCAAGCCGATCTTCGCCCAAGCCTACGGTCTCGCCGACCGCGAACATAACATCCCCGACACCCTGACCACGCGCTTCAGCATCGGCTCGATGAATAAGATGTTCACCGGGGTCGCGGTGCTTCAGCTGGCCCAGGCGGGAAAACTGAAACTCGATGATCCGCTCGGAAAGTACCTGACCAACTATCCGAACAAAGAGCTCGCAGCGAAGGTAACCATCAGTGAGTTGCTGACCAATACGGGAGGAACCGGAGACATCTGGGGCCCCGATTACGACAAGCATCGCCTCGAGCTGCGCACCCTGCAGGACTATATCAACCTATATGGCAACCGCCCGCTCCGCTTCGAGCCAGGTAGCCGCTGGGAATACAGCAATTACGGCTTCATCCTGCTCGGCGCGGTGATCGAGAAAGTGAGCGGCCAGAGCTACTACGACTATGTGCGAGAGCACATCTACGTCCCGGCGGGTATGACCTCAACCGCCTCGGAGCCTGAAGATCAAACGAAGCCGAATCACAGCATCGGCTATACCAAGCTGGGCGCTGGGATGGGAACAGACAGCTGGCATCCGACTACGGGAACCTTGTCTTATCGCGGAACATCGGCAGGTGGCGGCTACTCGACCGTCGGAGACCTGCTCGCCTTCGCGAATGCCCTTCAGGAGAACAAGCTGCTCGATCCCCAATACACAAAGCTGCTTACCACCGCCAAAGTAAAAAACCCGTTTGGTTTCGACGCCTACAGCTTCGGAGTGCAAACGATGAATGGCGTTCAATGCTTCGGCCACAACGGCGCATCGCCCGGATCGAACGGCGATCTCGAGATATGCCGCGATTCGACCTACACGGTCATCGCGCTCGCAAATATAGACCCTCCCGCAGCTGAGCAAGCATCCCAGTTTGTCATCAACCGGTTGTCGTCATTGCCGCAGGACTAGGCGTGGCCTGGTTCATTTCTGTGCAGAAGAGATCCGGCGTGACCGGCTGTGGCCGGTGTCCGATTTTGGGCAGTCAGTCCCGCGAACGGACGGTCGACCCATCATGCATCAGGCAAACATCTATCAAATCTGAGAGTTGAGTCGCGCTGTCAATGGCAGGGCAGTTGCTCTTCAAGTCCTGAGATCTCAGGAGAGACGCCCCATGCAGGACATCCGTGTTGCCCTTCGCCATTTCCGCAAGTCGCCCGGATTTGCCATCACCGTAGTGTTGACGATTGCGCTGGGCATAGGGGCAAATACCGCCATCTTCACTCTGGTGCACGCGATCCTGATGAAGTCGCTTCCAGTCGGAGACCCAAAGACCCTTTACCGCGTCGGCGACCTAGACGACTGCTGCGTCAACGGCGGATTCCTCAACGACAAAGGCGATTTCGACCTCTTCTCCTATGACCTCTACAAACATCTCCGCGACACCACGCCCGAGTTCGAGCGCCTCGCAGCGATGCAGTCGGGCAGCTTCACGACGACCACGCGGCGCGGCAACGAGCCGGCCAGGTCGGAGCGCAGCGAGTTTGTCTCCGGGAACTACTTCACCACCTTCGGAATCGGACCTTTTGCCGGGCGTATGCTGACCGACGCAGACGACACCGCGGGGTCGGCTCCGGTCGCGGTCTTGAGCTACCAGGCCTGGCAGTCGGACTTCGGCGCCGACCCCAGCATTCTAGGTGCAACGATCTATCTGCAAAGCAAGCCCCTGACCGTAGTCGGCATAGCGCCGCCAGGATTCTATGGAGACCGGATCAGCAGCGACCCTCCCGCGATCTGGGTCCCGCTGACGATGGAACCGGTGATCGACGGCGCCAACGCCAACCTGAATGTGCCGGACAGCAACTGGCTCTACGTCATCGGACGACTCAAACCGGGCGTAAACCCGCAGGCGCTGCAAGCCAAAATGTCCACCAGCCTCAGGCAGTGGTTGTCCACTCAGCCCAGCTATACCGAGAATGGCCGCTCAACCATAATTCCCAAGCAGCATGTGGTGATCACGCCCGGCGGGGCCGGCATTCAAAACCTGCAGCAGGAGACTGGCAAGGGGCTCTATCTGCTCATGGCGATCTCCGGGCTGGTGTTGCTGGTGGCCTGCGCCAATGTGGCCAACCTTCTGCTCGCGCGGAGCGCAACCCGCAAGGCCGAAACCTCCATTCGCATGGCGCTGGGCGCGGCGCGCAAGCGATTGGTGCGGCAGATGCTCACCGAGAGCGTCCTGCTGGCATGTCTCGGCGGTCTGGCCGGATTAGCAGTAGCCTATGCAGGCACGCGGACGATCCTCGCCCTCGCATTCCCCGACTCGCCGAACCTTCCCATAGAAGCTAGCCCATCGTTGCCTGTTTTAGGATTCGCCTTTCTTCTGTCGTTGGTCACCGGCATCGTCTTCGGTATCGTCCCGGCATGGATCACCTCCCACTCCGACCCCGCCGAGGCATTGCGCGGCATCAATCGCTCGACACGCGACCGCGCTTCGCTGCCCCAGAAGTCGTTGATCGTTATTCAGGCGGCTTTGTCTCTGGTCCTGCTCATTGGCGCCGGATTGCTGACCAAAAGCCTCAACAACATGGAGCACCAGAACTTCGGCCTGCAAACCGCCAACCGCTATGTGCTGCACCTGGATGTCGAGGGAACCGGATACACTCCAGAGAAACTGCCGGCTCTCTATCAGGCAATGGAAGATCAGTTTGGATCGCTGCCCGGCGTAAAGAGCGTCGGCCTGGCGCTCTACAGCACGCTGGAGGGGAATAACTGGGGAGAGGGAGTGCACGTGGAAGGGCGGCCCGCACCAGGACCAAACGACGACATCAACTCATCCTGGGACCGCGTAAGCGCGAAGTTCTTCGAGACCGTGGGGCAGCCCGTTCTCCGCGGGCGCGGCTTCACCGAGCAGGACACCGCGACGTCGCAAAAAGTGGCAGTAGTGAACCAGTCATTCGTGAAGAGGTTCTTCCCCAAGGAAGATCCAATCGGCCGCCATTTCGGCGTCTTCGACCAGAAATATGCCGGCACTTTCGAGATTGTGGGCATAGTCGCCGATGCCAAGTACAACAATCCGCGTGAAGAAATGCGGTCAATGTATTTCCGCCCGCTGAACCAGCAGATCCCCGGATTGACCGATCCCAACTTTATCCAGGCCGAAGGCAGATCGCTTTACATTAACTCGATCACCCTGAATTTTCAGACCCCGCCGCAGGACCTCGACGCGATGGTTCGCCGCACCCTGGCGAATATCGATCCGAATCTGACCGTAATCGATCTGCATTCGCTCGACTATCAGGTGGCCGGTAATTTCACTGAGGAGCGGCTGATCTCGCGATTGACCGCGCTCTTCGGATTGCTCGCGCTAGTGCTGGCCTCGGTCGGGCTCTACGGAATCACCTCATATCAGGTGGCGCGGCGTACGAGCGAGATCGGCCTCCGCATGGCATTGGGCGCGGACCGCGCCAGGGTCGTCCAAATGGTCCTGCGCGGCGCGTTTATTCAGGTTGGCCTGGGTCTGGCCATCGGCATTCCCGTCGCACTTCTCGCTGCGCGTTCCATGGCCGACCAGCTTTACGGTGTGAGCATCTACGATCCCCTCACCCTGGCCGCCGCGGTAATCGTCCTCACTGCATGCGCGGCGGTCGCAGGGTTTGTTCCTGCGCGCAGGGCCGCAAATATAGAACCAATGTTGGCGCTGCGCATAGAGTAGCAACACTCAAGCTCGACTCGCGGAGCAAACTGGACCGGAGCAATTGGCCGAGATCGCGACCCCTCAGCTGTCTTTGCTATAAAGCATCTCGCGGATCGCCTTCCGCCGCGCCGCATTCACCTCTGCTTTGCCTTCGAAGGCGTCATCGCGTTGTTGGGTGCCCGCGTCGGGTTCGTCGTCCACGCTGCACTCCGGGCATCGATTGGCAAAACCTGGTTTGTCCGGTTTCAACTCAAATTTTTCAGAGCAGATACTGCAAACTTTAATTGGAAAAGGCATAAAACATCTCTCTACTTTGAATGACTCAGTTCTTCATGACCCAACGACATGGCCACGGCGCTCTATCGCGTCCGCTGAAAATAATTAGCCAACAAGTCACGCACGACCCATCAATTTTACGCTAGGATTGGGGCGATCTGAGAACACCTTCGTCATCACGAAAGGAAGCAGCGTATGGCCAACCCGTTTGTACATCTCGAACTCAACACCCCCGATCTGGTAGCAGCGAAAGAATTCTACGGCGCCCTCTTCGGCTGGACATTCCAGGACATGGACATGGGTCCAGGCGGCATTTATAGCACATTCAAGCCCGACACCGGACCCGGCGGCGGCATGATGTCGATGGAGAACGGAAATCCCGGCTGGCTCGCCTATGTCGGCGTGGACGACATCAATGTTTCAACTGAGAAGGCGCGCGCGCTCGGCGCGACCATCCACGTGGGCCCACAGGAGATTCCCAATGTAGGATGGTTTACGGTCATGGCCGACCCCACCGGACGCACCATCGCCATCTTCCAGCCTAAGTAGCGTATCCGCAGCACGATTCAGCGCACACCGGCCTTTTCGCAAAGGCCGGTGTGCGCTCTTGGACATTGCGGGCCCTCGCTCGCAAAATCAACGTCCAAGAATCAAAAACTTTGATACACTCTCTTCACTACACTTGCCGAAAGGAAGGCGCATGTTCATGAAAATCTCTAAGCCAAGCGATCCCGATACGCTGCGGCCGGCCTCCTTTCCAGGCTCCCCGCGAACGTAGGTTCCGCCCTTTGCTTCTTCACTCTCGCTAGTACCCGAGTCTAGAGGCATACCTAACAATCGGATTCGCACGGTTCCCGCCATCCGGGAACCGTCGCCGTTTCCCACCCAGGAAGATGCCTTTGACCGCCGCGGGATAAGCCTCGGCGTCGAGCCGATCTTCTCGACGAGTGACTTATGAATCAATCTTCCAATAAGCACGCGATGCGCGATGTTCTCGCCTTTCTCTTCCGTCATTGGCGGCGCGAAGGCCCGCTTGTCGGCACAGTCATCGTAAGCATGGCCGTGGCCACGGGTGTGGATTTGGTGCTGCCGGTATTCTCCGGGCGCCTGGTCGACGCCATCGCGTCTCACCCCTCCGCCCACGCTGTCGGGCTGCGCCTTGGCGTGCGCGCGATTGTGGCCATGACCGGATTAATAGTGTTGCTCCTGGCGGCTCGTTATGCGGCGCTGATGGGAATCATCCGCTTGACCCTGCGCCTCATGTCACGATTCGCAAGCGACGCCTTCTGGCGGGTCCAGCGATTCTCGACGGATTGGCACGCGAACAATTTCGCCGGTTCCATCGTCCGACGCATCACCCGCGGCATGTGGGCCGTCGATATCATGGACGACACACTGCTGCTTGCGATGTGGCCAGCCTTGCTCGTCCTCGCCGGTTCTTCACTGATATTGGGACTGCGCTGGCCGAGCATGGGGCTGATCGTCGCCGCAGGATCGACCATCTACGTCGGCACGTCGATCGCGTTGTCTCTTCGCTATGTGGCGCCCGCCGCGCGTCTTTCCAACGCGCAGGATACGAGGATCGGGGGCGCCATCGCCGACGCCGTCACCTGCAACACGGTGGTCAAGTCCTTCGGCGCAGAGGCGCGCGAAGACCTGCGCCTCGGGAAGCTTCTCAACAAGTGGCACCATCGCACCGCCCGCACGTGGGTCTTCGCCACACGCAGCGGTGAGTCGCAGTCGACGTTGCTGCTTGCGCTGCGCACCGCAATCACCTCCTACGCGGTGCTTCTATGGTGGCGCGGCAAGGCGACTCCGGGCGATGTCACCTTCGTCCTGACCAGTTACTTCATCGTGCACGCTTATCTGCGCGACATCGGGCAGCACGTGCGCAACCTGCAGCGCTGCGTCAACGAGATGGAGGAGATGGTTGAGTTCCAATCTCAACCGCTCGGAGTCGTCGACCATCCAGACGCGCGGCCCATCCGCATCGACGAGGGGGAGATCGTCTTCGACCGCGTGACGTTCCAGTATGCCGCGCACACCGAGCCGCTCTTCCGCGACTTCTCTCTGCGCATAAGTGCGGGCGAACGCGTTGGCCTGGTCGGACATTCCGGCTCCGGCAAGACCACGTTTGTGAAGCTTCTGCACCGTCTCTACGACGTTTCCGGCGGACGCATTTTGATCGACGGCCAGGACATCTCGCAGGTCGCGCAGGACTCGCTGCGCGCGCAGCTCGCCCTAGTGCCCCAGGAGCCGATTCTTTTCCATCGCTCGCTGGCGGAGAACATTGCGTATGCGCACCCTAAAGCTGTCCCGAGAGAGGTCGAGGAAGCCGCATTCCTGGCTAACGCGCATGAATTCATCCGTCGCCAACCAAAGGGATACGCCACATTAGTGGGGGAGCGCGGTGTGAAGCTTTCCGGTGGCGAGCGGCAAAGGGTCGCGTTGGCCCGAGCCTTCCTTGCCAACACTCCGATCCTGGTGCTCGACGAGGCTACGTCGAGCCTCGATTCCGAATCCGAAGCCTTGATTCAGGAGGCCATGGAGCGGCTCATCGCCGGACGAACCGCCATCGTGATTGCGCATCGGCTCTCCACCGTACGTATGCTCGATCGCATTCTGGTATTTGACCGCGGCGAAGTCGTCGAAGAAGGCACCCACGACGAACTCGTGCAGCGAACAGGAGGCACTTACAAACGTCTATTCGAAAGGCAAGTCATGGGCCTGCTCGTCGACGACGAACCCGAATTCTCAAATCAATAGGCACGAGCGGTGCTGCCGCAATACCTCGCGACGGCACGGCGCCCGAGAGGCTACTTCGAAATTCCCTCAAGCGGCGAGCTCGCTGTCGCATAAAGCTTCCGCGGCATCCGCCCAGCAACATAAGCCTTTCGCCCCGCGAGCACCGCATGGCACATCGCCTCAGCCATCAAAACAGGTTCCCGGGCCGCCGCAATTCCAGTGTTCATGAGCACCGCATCGGCGCCCAGCTCCATCGCAATCGCCGCGTCGGAAGCCGTCCCCACACCCGCATCGATAATCAGTGGGACTTCTGTGATGCGCTCCCGCAAAATCTGCAGGTTCGCCGTATTCTGGATTCCCAATCCGCTCCCAATCGGAGCACCCAAGGGCATCACCGCCGCCGCTCCCACATCGATCAGCCTGCGCGCAAAAACAATGTCGTCCGAGGTATAAGGCAGCACCGTGAACCCCTCTTTCACCAATACACGCGTCGCCTCAAGCGTCGCCTGAATGTCCGGATACAAAGTAGCCTGGTCCCCGATCACCTCGATCTTCACCCAGTCGGACAACCCCACCTCGCGCCCCAGCCGAGCCGCGCGAATCGCCTCATCGGCCGTATAGCACCCCGCCGTGTTCGGAAGCAGAAAATATCTCTGTGGATCGATGAAGTCCAGTAGCGATTCTTTCGACCGGTCGAGGTTCACTCGCCGCACCGCCACGGTCACCATCTCCGCGCCCGAGGCCTCAATCGCTGCCTGCGTCTCCCGGCCATCCTTGTACTTGCCTGTGCCCACAATCAGCCGCGACTGAAAGGCCTTGCCCGCTATCACTAGAGGTTCCATGACTTGATTGTAAGACCCCTTCTTTGAAGAAAAATTACTCATCATTTCTGATGCGCCCAACGATCGTTTGCTGACCGGGATTCTCAATTTCGGACATGTGGGGAGAGCCTCAAGGTCGATGGTCAGATCCAATCCCTGGGTTTATGGCGGTTCGAAGAACCCTTTGCGCGCCTGCACCGATAACTTCTTGTCCTTCGCCTTCAACTCGAGCTTGTGATAGCTGTTCGGTTGCGTGTCGGCGGGCGGCGTATAGCCAAGTTCGTATTGCAATCGCAGCTCTTGCGCGATCTCGGCAAAGATCTCTCGCAGCCCCATCGTCCTCGAAACCGTAAACACCCGTCCACCTGTGCTCTCTGAGAACTTCTGCAAAGCTTCCTGTCCAGGATCGACCCCCGAACGACGCGCGCTGTCGCTAAAGCCCGCCCACGCGCTGTAAAGGATAGAGTAGATCTGAACATCTCCGCGCTGCGCCTGCTCAACGGCTTCGGCGAGCGTCCTCTGGCTTCCGTTGTCGCCGCCGTCGGTGAGGATCACCATCGCTTTGCGCCCTGTCTCTTTCGCCAGGGCGTCCTTCGCGACGACATAAATCGCGTCGTTCAAAAGCGTTCCTCCCACCAGCGCGGCGCGTGGGCTCAGCCCAGACAGCGCCAGGTGCAACGCACTCGCGGAGTTCGTCATGCCCTGCAACACCCGCACACTGTTGCCGAACTCTACCAGCATCGCGCGGTCTTCCTTACGCCCCAGCATCGTCGCAAAGAAGACGTCGCTCGCCAGCGATTCATCCCCGATAAAGGTCCTCTGGCTTCCGCTTGTGTCCACCATCAGGGCAATCGTCAAGGGCAGGTCGGAGCCCTGAGAGAAATAGTGGATCGGCACTTCCTTGCCGTCCTGTTTCAGCACGAAGTCGTCTTTCGTCAGCCCCGTCTTCGGCTCGCCATCCTTGCTCTTCACTACCGCCGAGATCGCCACCAACCGCGTGACCACCTTGAGCGTCGTGACCGCTCCCTGTGCCTGGTCTGCCTCCGCAGCGCCCGCAGCTGGGGTTGGAGACCCTTGAGCCTGGGCAGGGCTGGAAGTAGGCTGGGGTGTAGCAACCGGAGGAACGGCCTGTCCCAAAGCCGAAGCCGCAAACGTAGCCAGCCACAAAGCTCGAATCGCTCGCATCTCCAGCCGCCCTCTCCCCAGTTGAAAAGATATACCGCGTCAATGCGAACTTCGGTAATAACCGATTCCGCCCACCACCGAACTTCAGTACCGATTGACCGTCTGTCATGGCGGCCCTATCATGGGGCATTCATTTTGGGCATCCAAGAGACATGATCGACACGACCATTTCCCACTACCGCATCGTCGAGAAACTCGGTCATGGAGGCATCGGGATCGTCTACAAGGCCGTGGACACGCGCCTTCACCGTTTCGTGGCGCTCAAATTCCTGCCCGAAGAAATAGCTCGCGACCCGAAGGCGCTCTCCCGATTCCAGCGCACCGCCCTGGCGTTATCCGCGCTCAATCATCCCAATATCTGCCCCATCTACGACATTGACGTACTGAATGGGCAGACGTTTTTCGCCACGGAGTTTCTCGATGGCGTGATACTCAAGATTTTCATTGCTGCAAAGCCGCTCGAAACCCAAACCATCCTCACCTTGGCGATTGAGATTGCCGACGCGCTTAACGCCGCACATTCCAAGGGCATCATCCATGGCAACATCAAGCCCTCCACAATTATCGTGACCAGGCGCAATCAGGCCAAGCTGCTCGACTTCGGATTGGCGAGGGCACTAAACAACGCCGTTTCGTCGAGCAATGAAGTCCTCGGCTACGAAGCGTATATGTCTCCGGAGCAGGTCAAAGGGGAGGACCTCGACGCACGTACCGACTTCTTCTCGTTTGGAGCAGTACTGTATGAGATGTGCACCGGCGCCCCGCCATTTCGGGGTGACACGCCCGCGCTCATCTTCAAGCAGGTACTCGATAGCACACCGCCGTCGGCGCTGCAATTAAACCCCGCACTCCCGACGGGGGTCGAGCTCATCCTCAACAAGGCCCTCGAGAAAGACCGCAATCTGCGCTGCCAAAGCGCCACCGAGATGAAGGCAGCGTTCGAAAAATTACGGCGCATTGCCAGCTCCGGCCACCACGTGGGGTTCGAGGACGAAACGTCGGTGAGCCTGCCAGTCTTCTCTCCACCAACAAAGGAATCGTGAGCCCGGCCAACCCGGAAGTAGTGTGCTACCACGAAGAAGAAGCGCTAGGCTGCTTCCCTGTGTACGGCGAGCAACAAGGCGTCGCCACCGGCAGAAACTCCATGAACTCAACCCGCGTCCCATCCGGATCAGTCAGGTCAAGCTGCATCTTCCCATCGACGCCCAGCACCTGCGGATTCTTCCCCGGAGTCGGCTTCCATCCGCGCTCTTCTAATTGCTTCTGCAGCTCCGCCACACTCACCATCCCCGGCGCAAGATGATTGGCGCTGCCCAGCTGTGAACGCGAGGGATCTGCCGGCAGATACAGCATGTACTCGATCCAATCCGTGCCATCCGGCACCTGCATCATCACCCAGTCCACTCGGCTCGACGGATTCCCTCCCTGCCAGTAAAGGTGGAAACCGAGCAGGTCCTTATAGAAATGGTCCAGCGCCGCGCGGTCCCGCACCACATAACCCGCATGCATGATGTGGCCGCTCAGCCTCCGCTCCGCATTCGCCGGCACGGCAGGCGGATGCGTCCCCGCCTGCGTGAAGCCAACCTTGTTTCCCTCCGGATCGCGGACAATAAAGCTTCGGTCGCCGCTGCTCTCAACTGTCACTGCATCCGGCACCGTCACACCGTGCGCACCAACATACTGGCGTAGAGCTTCAGCATCACTGGTAGCAAAGGCGACGCTGTCCAACCGGTCCGCCATCCCCGGCTTCGGAGCGCTCACCAGCTCGACATACTGCAAGTGGTTCGCATAAAAACGAACACCCGATCCAGCCGCAGTCGCCGGAACCTGCTCCCATCCCAGCAACGATCCGTAGAACACTTTTGATTTGGGGATGTCATCCGCGAAAAGCACCAGATGCGAAATTCCCGTAATCGCCGGAAGTGAGGGGGAACTCTGCTGCCCCAGCGAAAAAACTGAAACCACAAGCGCAAAACCGCAGGCTAACCATTTATGCACGCTTCACCACTCCCCTCGACAGAGTTTCGTCGTCAGCATCAGCACAAAGAATACGCCGATTCGCGCGTGACGCGGGGCGGCGTCGAGGACAGTCGCAAATCCATTCTGCGTTCTCCATTGAACGAGGCTTATTGGGCGTTCGCAGAGTTTCATTCCGCGAAAACTTGATCTACATCAAGGACGAGGCTCACGAAATAGCAGTAGCGTCGTTGCCACAATCGGGCGTGCTGCCGCTTCGCTCGATTGGGGAGGTGCCTTTTGCTCCCGGATAGCCGGCTCTATGCCCTGAAATTCCTCCTGCTCGCGCTCGCGCGTTTTGCGTTCGACATCTTCTTCGATCCACGCAAAACCCTGCCGCGTCATCGATGAAATTGGCCTGAGCGCGCCCGACGGGCAAGAAGTGAAAAGGCCCGCTGCCAGTTTCGGCTGCGGGCCTCTCCATCGGTGAGCTGTTGAGTTTGACCTGAGGCATCCTCGCTTCAGAGGATCGAGAACGGGCCTCGGCGAGTTCGTTGCAAAGTATCGCCAGGACTAGAGAGCGAGAATGCTCTAAGCCTCAGTCACCTCACGTATTGAACTGCCACAACTACTACCATCAGAACTTGTCATAGGCTGGATCATCCTCCTTTCCCGTGTACCCGCAGATTAGCGAGTCTGCCTGTGGATTGCAAGCCGTTCGCTGCCTCAAAGCGCTCTCGACTTTGCCCTCATCGAATCTCCCACGCAGTCCGCTCTCCCCGAGCGCACCGCGATAAACTTAGATCATGGCAAACGCGAAACTGCTCATGATCGTTGGCGACTACGTCGAGGACTATGAAGTCATGGTCCCGTTTCAGGCCCTGCAGATGATCGGCCACACCGTCCACGCCGTCTGTCCGGACAAAAAGGCCGGCCAGTTCGTCCGCACCGCGATCCACGACTTCGAGGGCGATCAGACCTACTCCGAAAAGCGCGGCCACAACTTCACCCTCAACGCCACCTTCGCCGACATCCACGCCGCAGACTATGACGCCCTCGTCATTCCGGGCGGACGCGCCCCGGAATATCTCCGCCTCAACCCACAGGTGCTCGCCATCATCCGCCATTTCTCGGAGGCCGACAAACCGATCGCCGCGCTCTGCCACGGCGCGCAGTTGCTCGCCGCCGCGCACGTCATCTCCGGCAAGCGGGTCAACGCCTATCCCGCCTGCGCCCCCGAAGTGGAGCTTGCAGGTGGCACCTACGTCGCCGTCGAGATGACCGCCGCCCTCACCGACGGCAAACTCGTGACCGGCCCCGCGTGGCCCGCCCATCCCGCATGGCTCGCCCAGTTCCTCAGCGTGCTCGAAGCACACCTGGCCAGTCAGAAAGCACCGGTTTAGAGCCCACAATTTAGCGGCTCGGACTCCGCTCGCTCACGGATACCATCGGCTCCATGCGCGTGAGCTCCTCGCGGGATCGATCACATATAATTCCTCTGATGCCCGCCCGTTTGAAGCACCTGCTGTTGGTCACCGTAGAGGATCCATACAGCATGAAATCCTGGAGCGGGATTCCGTTTTCGCTCCGCGAGGCGCTGGGGCGGCATGTCGATCGCCTGACGGTCTTTCGACCAAGCCGGCCTTCCCGCAATCCCATCGATGTCGCGCGGCGCCTGCGCCACTACAAAGACCCTCTTCGCTATCCCCTGTGGATGACCAGGGCGACCCTCAAGAAAAATGCACGCGAAGTGCAGGCGCAGATCGATCGCGTCAATCCAGACGCGGTACTGTCGATCTCCAGTCAATGCGTGGCCTATCTCGATCACCCGGGCAAGCCGGTGTTTCTCTTCTGTGATGCGCCATGGCTAGCATGGCAGGAAGCGTACACCGGCCCGCGCACTCGTCCGCTGCGGATGGCATGGTTCGCCGACCAGGAAGCCAATGCTGCAAGACGCCTGGATGGGCTATTCTTCGGCTCGGCGTGGGCGGTCGCTGAAGCAATGCGACTCTATGCAGGCGGGGAACGACTACGCGAACGGCTCCACGTGACCTCGTTGGGATCGAACTTGATACCGGATCGCCCCCGAGAAGAAGTCGTGCAGTACGTAGCGTCGCGGAAGAAAGATGAGATCGAGCTGCTCTATGTGGGCAAAGACTGGGAACGCAAAGGCGGCCCTCTGGCGGTCGAGGTCGCCGGCCTGCTCCACGCCCGAGGACAAAAAGTGCGGCTCCACATTGTGGGCTGCTCTCCCGACCTTGCTCCCGAAACTCGCGCCTACGTGACCGTCCACGGACTCCTCTACCAAAACAATCCCGTACAAAAGGCCGCGCTGCTTGGGCTTTTTGAACGCTCACACTTCTTCATCGTGCCTACTACCGCTGAATGCTTCGGAATTGTCTTCGCCGAGGCCCAGGCCTTCGCTCTGCCGCCGATCTCGCGGGCGGTACACGCAGTGCCATCGGTGATTGTGGATGGGAAAACGGGCGTACTGATGGATCCAGCCGCTCCGGCAAGCGACTATGTCGAACGTATTCTGACACTGTGGCAGAATCAATCCGCTTATCGGGAGATGGCGTTGGCCGGCCGTGACCGCTTTGAACAGCTGCTCAACTGGAACCAGACCGCCGAATCGATCGTTAGACACATCGACGAGAACCTGACGCAACGATCTTAAGTACGAGTCTCAATGCTTTCCCACGCCAGAATCTTCTAATAACGATCTCCTGCTGCACGCTTCCATCACCACGAATGAAAATAGCCGTGGCGCACCGTCAGTTCCAGATCTATGCCAAACAAAGCGCTCAGCATCTCGCGTGTAATCAGTTCCTCTTTCGCGCCATCGGCAAAAATTCTGCCGTCTTTCATCAGGATCACACGATCAATCTCCGGCAGAATGTCGGCCAGATGATGCGTCACCATCAGAATGCCCACCCCCTGCCGCGCCACTTGACGCAGTGCCTCGCGAAGCTCGCGCTGCGCCGCCAGATCGAGCGCGTTCGAAGGCTCATCAAGCAAAAGCATCTGAGGGTGATGCACCAGCGCCCGCGCGATCATGATCCGCCGCTGCTCGCCGGCCGACATCTGCCCGACGAACTTGCCCGCCAAGTGCTCAGCCTGCATTAACGCCATTGCCTCGGCCGCACTCTCGCGCATCTCTTCAGTCACATGCAGATTTGGCCATAGCGTTGATGCCGAGAAGAATCCCGAGACGACGACATCGCGCCCCAACGTCACCGGAGTCCGCTCGCCCGGCAAGTCCGCCGAAACCACTCCCAGCCGACGACGCAGCTGCGAGATGTCCCAACGCTCTCTGCCAAAGAGCCGAACCATGGTCTGCGGCTGCGCGATCGGATAACACTCGCACGTCAGCGTCTTGATCAGAGTCGATTTGCCACACCCATTCGGCCCCAGAATCGCCACATGCTCGCCGACACCAATCTCCAGGCTCACGTCGTGCAGCACAACTGCATCGCCACGCGCCACATCCACGTGTTGCATGGTGAGGAATGTTTCTGTCTCTTCCTCCGATTTCTCTCTCGCCTCGATCACCTTTTCCTTCAATACCCAACCCTCACTCAGCGCTCTTCCTATTGATACAGTAAAAGTCAGCAATGACTTCGTCTCCGCATCTGCCCGACTTCCTTCTACCCTCCGGATTCCAATTCGCCGCCGTCAAGGCCGGCCTCAAGCCCAGCGGCAAACCCGACTTTGCCCTGGCTGTGGCGGATCAAAGCGCCTCCGCCGCAGCCATGTTCACTAGCAACCGCGTCGTCGCAGCTCCCATCATCGTCGGCCGCGAACATCTGCACCAGTCACACCGCCACGTCAGAGTTGTCGCCGTCAACGCGGGCAACGCCAACTGCGCCACAGGAGAAGCGGGAATCTCCACCTGCCGCGAAGTCTGCGTTGAAGCGGCCACGGCATTCGGCTGCACGCCCCAGCAGATATTTCCATCCTCCACGGGAATCATCGGCGTTCCGCTCCCGGGGGAAAAGCTCATCGCCGCGCTGCCCGAGGCAAAAGCCGCGCTCGGCAAGACGAGTGGCCACTTCGATCAGTTCGCCCACGCCATCCTCACCACCGATACGCGTCGTAAGGTCAGCGCCCGTCACTTCGCCGTCGACGGTAAGCAGGTCAAGATCGTGGCAACCTGCAAAGGCGCAGGCATGATTCACCCCCAGCTCGTACCTCACGCCACCATGCTCGCCTACATCTTCACCGATGCAGCGATCGAGGCACCGGAGCTGCAGACGCTCCTGCACAGCGCTGTTGAGCTAAGCTTCAACCGCATCTCCATCGACGGCGATACCTCGACCAACGACACCGTCCTCTTGCTCGCGTCAGGAGCGAGCGGCGTCGCCATCGACTCAGGTCATGCCGAGTTCCGCTCCACGCTCTCTGCAGTCTGCACCGATCTCGCCAAACAGATCGTCGCTGACGGCGAAGGCGTCACCCACGTTGTCGAACTCCGCATCGAGGGCGCACCCTCCGACTCCGACGCACTCACCGTTGCAAGATCGATCGCGCATTCACCGCTGGTCAAGACTGCATGGGCAGGCAGCGATCCTAACTGGGGACGCATTCTCGCCGCGATTGGCTATTCAGGAGTCGCGATCGACCCCGGCAAGATCAGCATCTGGTTCGGCGATCATGAGATCTGCCGTGCCGGCGGTCGCTCGCCCTTAATGGATGAGCACGCCGCTCACCTGCACCTCAAGCAAAGCGAGTACCACGTGCGCATCGATCTGGGCATCGGTGCCGGCTCTTGCCGCTTTTGGACCTGTGACCTGACCAAAGAGTACGTCGCCATCAACGCCGACTACTCAACCTAGTTGAAAGCACTTCTTCGGTCCGCATCGAAATCTGTGCAGAGTGTTGAAGGCGTTGTCATTGCTGCGTTTCGACTCTCTCGCGCCGGGTAATGCACAGGCTTTTTCACAAAACTGTTGAAATCCGCGCACGTCTCGCGCCGGCACGGGCAAGATCGGTCCCCTATCCGTGGTTTACAATTGCCACTTTCGAGGACAACCCGATAGATGGCGGCTACGGTCAGAAAACAACGCGGGGAAAGCTCGCCTTCCACCGGGAAGAAAGCTCCAGCGCCAAGCAATCCCTTAATCAGCGACGCCAAACTCAGGCAACTCTACTCGACAATGCTGCAATGCCAACTCCTCGGCGAGCGATCTCATGACCTGCGTGGCGTCGCTGGAAAGCCCGCGCCTTTTCTTGGACAAGAAGCCGCCGCCGTAGGCGCGGCTCTGGACCTACGCCGCGACGACTGGCTTGCCCCACTGCAGAATGATGTTCTCGGCAAATTCATCAAGGGAATGCCGCTCGCCTCGGTCCTCTCGGAACTTCGCCAAAACGAGACTAGCCAGACCTCGAGCGCGCAGAAGCCAACCGTCTCCGCGCTCGACAAGAATCCCTCTCCGTTTCACATCATCCCCAGCGCGGCGAACCCAGCCGCTCAGCTCAACCTCGCCTCCGGCGTCGCGCTGGCGTTGCAGGCCAGGAAGTCCGGCAACATCGTCATGGCCTTCTGCGGCGACACTTCAGAGTCCGGCCAGCGATGGCAAGAGGCCCTCACCTTCGCCGGCAAGCACTGTCTGCCCTTGCTGGTACTGGTGCATACGAGGGCCTCCTTCAAAACTGCGGCCGCAAAGAAGAAGACGGCCTTTGTCAGCATATTGAACGAAGGGAACCCCTGCGAGCTTCCCGTGATCCCCGTCGACGCCAACGATGTCGTCGCCATCTATCGGGTCGCGTATGAGTCGACCCATAAGGCCCGGCGCGGGGGCGGGCCCACGCTCATCCAGGCCATCTCGCCCTCCGATGTACGACACAGCAAAGCACGCTCCAGCGAACATCCCGACGCCATCGCGAGAATGGAAAGCTACCTCACCGCCAAAGGACTTTTTTTCCCATCGTGGAAGCAAAAGCTCATCGACGACTTCAACCGCGACGTGGACTCTGCTCTCAAAGCTGGAAAGAAACACCCCTTACGCAATCGCGAATAGACCCGACAGGATATTAGACTGGAGACGCAGTCGTTCTCGGACGGTGGTCAACCGGGTTGCGACGGATGCAGCCTAAACCCACCGAAGTCCGTTCATCGTTCTGGTTCGATGAGGTGCATTTGATCAGCCGTCCTCGTACGTTTTCTATTTTTGTGAGCGTCGCTTTTTTTTCGGTGAAGCTGGTTGTCGCACAGGCACAATTACACGCCACCGAGCCAACTCAGCCAAACAACGCAACCGTCTGGTCGACGGCGAGACTCGACGACCTCGCGGCGGCCGCAACTTCTCCCGTCTCCGAGCTTAAGCCCGTGCAACCCGATGCTGACCCAAACCCAGCTCTGGCTCCGCAGGCGGCTCCCACTTACACGCCTGCCGCGCCGGTCCGTTACCTCACCGCCGCCGGATCCACCTACATTCCCGTCGACAGTTGGGTCTATCCGGCAGCGCTGCGTCTTTTTTCGAAGGGCTATATAGATTCGGCATTTCTCGACCTCCGCCCCTGGACGCGCCTGAGTCTCGCTCACATCCTCGAACGCTCCGCCGACAAGATCAACGACAGCGATGACGACGAGGCGCGCGCGATCTTTCAGGCCTTGCAGGATGAAGTGAATCCGGACATCGAGGCCATTTCCAACTCGAAGCACGGCACCGCTGAGCTCGAGTCCATTTACACTCGTCCCCTCGGCATCGCCGGCCTTCCTCTGCGCGACAGCTACCATGTCGGGCTCACGATCATCAACGATTATGGCCGGCCCTATGAATCCGGCTTCAACCTCATCACCGGCTTTAGCGCCCGCGCCCAGGTACACCGTTTCTCGCTCTACTTCCGTGGTGAGTACCAGCACTCTCCCTCAGCCACGGGGTACTCGATTCCCGTCGCCCAGACACTGTCAGCAGTAGATGAAACCCCTTACGGCTTAAATCAGGCTGTGATCCCCCAGGGCCCAATTCCCTCCACCAACGTCTTCCGCATTATCGAAGCCAATCTTGCCTACCACCTTTGGGGCAACGAGATATCCTTCGGCAAGACCGACGCCTGGCTTGGACCGGCAGAGGGCGGCGCCTTTGCATGGAGCAATAATGCCGAGAACATCTACTCCTTCCGCATCGATGACGTCGAACCCTTCCGCATTCCTGGTCTTTCCCGGCTCACTGGGCCCTTTCGCTACGATTTCTTCGTCGGAAGCCTCCAGGGTCATACCAATCCCAACGAGCCTTGGGTACATATGGAGAAGATCTCGTTCAAACCAACTGTAAATGTCGAGATCGGCTTTGAGCGCACGGTGATCTGGGGCGGCCAGGGCCATGCGCCCATCACGGTTCACAGCTTCCTCAAGAGTTTCTTTAGCCTCCAGAATGTCAGCGCAGCGGAAAAGTTCAGCCGTAACGATCCCGGTGCCCGCTTCGGCGCTTTCGACTTCACTTACCGGCTGCCGTATGTGCGGAAATGGCTTACGCTCTACGCCGACTCCGAGGCCCATGACGACGTGAGCCCGATCAGCGCGCCTCGACGGGCAGCCATCCGCTCCGGCATCTTTCTCACTCAGTTCCCCGGAGCCCCCAAGCTCGATTTGCGCGTCGAGGGCGTATACACCAATACCTCACACAACGACGGCGGCGGCCCAAGCGGTGGCACCTTCATGTACTGGGAAGTAATTCAGACTCAAGGCTATACCAACAAGAGCAACATCATGGGCGACTGGATCGGCCGCGAGGCCACCGGTGGCCAGGCCTGGCTCACTTATCACCTCAGCCCCAGCGAATGGATCCAGCTGAACTATCGCAATGCCAAGGCCGGAAAGGACTTCATCCCCGGGGCTCCCAACCCGGCGAATCCTCACGCGACACCCGGAGGCACCACACAAAATCTCATCGGCGTCAACGTCCTCAAGCGCCTCGGTGAAGACACGGAGTTAAATGCCTGGGTGCAATATGAACATTGGAATGTGCCGCTGCTCGAGCCTACTCCGCAAAGCGACACCACTGCCGCAGTGGCGATCACCTGGCATCCGCATAAGTGGAAGACTGATTTCTAAACTGATACCGAAATCGAACGGAGCTTCCTACCCGCAGAGACTCACAAAAGGTTGTCGTTCATCACCAGCGCCACTGCGCTGCGCAGTCGCGCTTTCCCGCCATCATGCGCTGGCCGCACATGCGGTACTTTGACCAGCGGATTTCGCCGCATCTCGGCCTCCACCACCGGTCCCACCAGGTACCATACGGTCGTGATATCGCCGACCACCACAATCTCATTCGGAGCCAGCGCTGAAGCGATCATCCGCAGTCCCCGGCCAAGCGCCGCGCACATCTTTTCGATCGCCTTCCTCGCCGGAGCGTCCCCGGCCTGGGCAAGTTTCAACACGGCGTCGAATGGGATAGGCGGCTTCTTCGCGAACTCCGCATAATAGCGAACTCCAGCGCGGTTCGACGCGATCGTCTCCCAGCATCCGCGGTTGCCGCAGCCACACAGCAGCCCATCCGACTCCATCTGCACGTGGCCGAACTCGCCTGCGAGCCCGCCCTCGCCGCGCAGAATGCGCCCGTTCGCGAAGATACCCGTCCCAATCCCTTCCGAGACATTGACCGCAACCAGATCATGCACGCCATCGCTGTCGCCGAACCAGACCTCCGAGAGCGCACAGGCATTCGCCACATTGTCGACCGAGACCGGCAGGCCTGTAGCCTGCTCCACCTTGGACTTAATGCTGCCAATCGGCCAGTCGATATTCGGCGCGAAGATCAGCTTCTCCATCTGGATGTCCAGCCGTCCCGGAAGGCTCATCCCAATCCCGTCGAACGACCGGTCGCTGTTGGCAGCCATCATTTTCAGGATCGCAGCCACAATCGCGGCTATGACTTTCTTCGGATTCTCCGGCAACACGACCAGGCTCTGCGCCACGATCTTGCCCCCCAGGTCGGCCACCGCCAACGTGGTCTGCGAGGGATGAATGTCCAGCGCAATCACCCCGCGCCCATCGTTTAGGTGCAGAAAAGTTGGCCGCCGCCCCCGGGGCAGATGCCCCATCGAGCCCTCGACAATCCAACGAGCGGCCAACAGCTCTTCGACAATCAGCGATACGGTGCTGCGCTGCAAGTGGGAGGCCCGCGCCAGATCGGCGCGCGAGATCGGCTGCTTCGTGCGGATCAGGTTGAAGATCAGGTTCCGATTGATCTCCCGCGGCATCTTGTTCGACGCGCTCTGCTGGTGCGTAAACGTAAACCGCTGCGCCGCCACTCTGGTCATTCCATCCCCGCTGTAGATCGGCAACCGTACCGGCGTCTCGTCATTCCGGACGGGACTCGTTCGCACCGCATGGAAGATCTTTTATATCATCACGGACAAATGATTAGTAGCTACTTTGAACTAAGTAAACACATTCCTATCGATATTGCTGGGTATTTGAAAGCCCTGCGTCTGGGTCGGGCCACGAGCTCTCCCTTGTAATCGCCGCGCAGCGACCGCTCATTTCGGCCCCAGCAGCACTTGCAGCCCGACATAAGCGATCCAGGTTGGCTGGCTATTATTGACCGAGACCGTTTGGAAGCTGCTGCCACCCATCAACAGCAGGATCAGATTCTTTTCTTTGTTGAGGGCCTGACGTCCACCCAATCCGAGCGTTGTTTGTCTTTGCTTCGACTGGCCGGTGGCGAACTCTCCGACACCCCTTCCCGGAGGCAAGCGATTCGCGTCCTGCTGATCGTAGATTTCGGCGTATGCCTCGGTACTGTCGCTAAACTCATGCCCAACGATCATGCCCCGAATCCAGCTCTGCGGCAGCGCCTGATTCCCAAAGTGATAGCCGACCTCGCCATCCACCCGAATTGGGCCAAAGCGCGCATTAGCTTCAAGGGGCAGCAGAAAATCTGGGCCGGAGGCGACCACCCCCCGCCGAACGCTGCTTGTGGGGTTGTTGAGCGAAAGCTGCGGATACGTGCCCACACTGAAGTCGACCACTGGCTCCTTGGCGCCGCCTCCGCTGGCGGGGCCTTTGTTAACGAGTGAAGGCGTGCGGCCGATCCAGGGGTCACCAGGATGATGCTCGTAGAAGCGCCACTTCACGCCCAGAAGACTCTGGCCCAAACCGGCCAGCACGCTCCCTGGAACGACAGACTGAGTTTCGCTCACGGGAGGAAGCACGCGGTTCTCTTCGATGGCGATCGGCAACTCATATTTCAGCTGGATCCGGTCCCCGAGTCCGTAGTTGATATCGAAGTCCGGCACCTGATACGCGCCAGCCGCTGGGTTCCGGTCGCCGATCCAACCGAAATTAATTTCCCAATGTTTGTTCCCCGGAGTTTCAGGGTCGTCGGTCCGAAAAGGCGGCCCGGCCTGTGCCAACGCTCGCCCAGCTACCACCGCCAGGAAAAGCACAAGACTCGCGCCACTAAATCGGCGGCAAAGATAAGCCATCAGCTCTAAGCTCTTAGCCGGATTGATAGCCTCAACGCGGATCGAACCCGTACGCTCCACCTTCAGAGGGCTACGCATGCGTATTTGACTCAATTTGCATGTCTTGTAAAAGACTCGCAAGCATCCAGTCAATACGCAAGGATATTAAGGCTTCCAGATTTCCTCTCCTCGTTCGCACTGGTTGTGGCTCACGCGCGCGCGTATTGGTCACGGAGTTTATTTCACGCCGAATGCAACGCCTCTTCGCGCGCGCGTATCTCTGACAATCGCCAGCCCAAGGATGGGTTTTTGCCTAAACTCTCCCACCCCAGTCCCAACTGACGCTCGCGCGCAGTACTCCCACCTAAGTAACCTAAAAGTAAATCTAAAGAATCATTGACAACCACTGGTGCGGTTGGCTACCGTGGGCCGCGATTCTTATGTGGCTGCTGGTCCGCTCTCTCTCCATATAAAAAGTCCCGCAAAAATCAGGAGGAATTCCATGTATCGCATAATCAGGCGCGTCCTTTGCGCGTTTTGCATTCCCGTTGCCATCCTGGGCATCGTCCAGACTGCCTCGGCCGAAACGGCGCGTGCATTCGCCGGTTCCTACCAACTTAGCAATGTCGTCGAGGGCGGAAATAGCGTCGACGTCACCGTGACCCTGGTCCTACACAATCCTGGAAGTTCCGACGTTCGAAACGGGACTGTCGTTGTTATGGATACCCAGCCTCACCATTCTGTACTTGGCTCTTTCGCGATCAAGTCTCTCCCCCATTCAGGCGAGGTGACAGTGACCCAGACGTTCACCATATCCGCCGATGAGTACGCGCGCTGGAAGACAGGTCACGACCCGGTGCTAGAGATTCTCGTTCCGAACGGGGACGGAACCAGCATCGAGGGGATTCAGGCCCACCGGACCACAAAACCCGGTGAAGAGATCAACTAGCCGCCAACCAGGAAAATGAGGGAACTAAAGTGAATAACTTCAAGAAACTCGCAATATGCTTGCTGCCGATGGCTGCTTTTGTCTTGTCTGCGGCCGCCCAGGACGTGATCAGCACCGTGGTCGGCGGGGGTCCGAACAACCTTCCCGGTACTACAGCTAACCTTAACGCGCCTTATACAGAGGCTGTCGACGCTGCGGGCAACATCTACGTGGCCGCGTCACAGCAGCACCGCATCTTCAAGATCAGCACCAGCGGAGTCGTTACCGTGGTCGCGGGCACAGGCGCTGCCGGCTATAGCGGCGATGGCGCGGCCGCTGTCAACGCGGAACTCGACACTCCATGGGGCGTGGCCGTCGACACCGCCAGTCCTGCCAACGTCTACATCGGCGATACGGCCAATTGCCTCGTCCGGAAAGTCAATCAGACCACTGGGATCATCACTACGGTTGCCGGCAAGACAACCTCCGCAACTTCATCAACATGCGGCTATACCGGCAATGGCGGTGCAGCTGTCGGGGCGGAGTTGTACTACCCTGGAGGTCTCGCAGTCGACTCTGGCGACAACATCTACGTCGCCGAATACTACAACGGCGTGGTTCGCAAGATCTCTGCCGGCGGAACGATCACCTTGGCAGCCGGCAGCGGCGGAAGCACGACCACCGGCAACAACTGCGGGGGCGCCTCACCATACGGCGACGGTGGAGCGGGGACCTCGGCCTATCTCTGCTATCCGCAAAGCGTCTCGCTCGATACCACGGTTTCGCCCGCCAACGTATTCATTAGCCAAGCTTCCGCCGGAGGCCGTTGCGCTATCCGAGAAGTCGTCGGGTCGTCCCAAAAAATTTATACGGTGGCTGGTAACAACACTTGCGGATTCCTAGATGGAGTCACAGCCACAAGCGGCGAATTGAACGATCCATGGCAGACTCACGTGTCTGTCAGCGGTGGCACGACAACGATCGCGGTCGCCGACTACAGCAATGTTCGAATACGGCAATTCACATTGACTTACAGCGGAGGCGTGCCCGCACCCGGGAAAATTTCCACCATCGCGGGAGACGGATCGGGCGGATATTGCAACGACGGCGATCCGGCTATAGACGCCTGCATGAGTCCGGTGGGCCTGGTCTACGATTCCAGCGGCAACTACTATATCGGCGACTACGGCTCGGACCGCGTCCGCAAAGTCACCAAGAGCACCGGAGACATCAGCACCATCTTCGGCTGGGGACCGAATGGCGGCACGCAACCAAACTACTCAGATCCCGTCGGCGTCACCGACGTCGCGGGCGGCAACCCCTCCCTCTATTACCCGACAGGCGTGTATGCCGATCCCACCTCCAACAATGTCTACATTGGCGGATACGACGGAGAATCGGTCTACAAATGGAACAGCGGGTCCAATGAGATCAGCGGGTTCGCCGGCAACGGCGCAGCGGGTTTCGAGGGTGACGGAGGGCCTGCTGAGTCCGCGGCTACCGAACTCAACGCACCCTGGGGAATCGCGCGCGATAGCGGCGGTAACATCTACCTCGCCGATTACAACAACTGCGACATCCGGGAGGTGAGCGACTCGACCGCAGACATTACCACCGTCGCCGGTGGAAGCGCCGGACACCAACTGGGTTGCGGCTACACCACCGATGGCTCGGTCGCCATCGACACCCAAAATGATGGCGTTTCCAGCATTGCGGTGGCTTCCGGCGGCAGCATTTACTATGCCGACTACGGCAACTGCCTGGTCCGCAGGATCGCCATAGGTACCAACATCGTCACCACGGTGGCCGGCGATCACACTTTGGGCTGCGGGGACTCCGGCGACCTCGGTCCTGCGACCTCCGCGCAGATCCGGAACCCGGCACAGATCGCCGTGGATGGCCAGAACAACATCTACATCGCCGACTACGGCAACTGCCGCGTCCGGGAAGTTGTGCACGCGACCGGGATCATCAAGACCGTCGCGGGCGACGGAAGCTGCGGTTACACTGGCGATGGCGTTGCGATATCCAATGCTATCAATAATGCCCAGGGCGTATGGTCAGACCCGAATGGCAACATCTTTATCTCCGACACCAACAACTTCCTCCTGCGCTGGGTGACACCCACCGGCCAGATGACGACCTTCGCTGGTACTCCTCAGAGCGCAGGCTTCCTGGGCGACGGTGGCCCCGCGCTTTCGGCAAAATTCTATTACCCAGAACAGATCACGCAGGACAGCGGCGGCAACATCTATGTCGCCGACGAATACAACTTCCGCGTCCGCAAGATTACTCCTTTTGCCGGATTCGGACTCTCAACCGCCAATCTTTCGTTCGAGACCCAGCCTGCCGGGACGACCAGCGACTTCCAGCCGATTATGGTGAGTGCGGTCGGGCCGACCACGATCAGCGGGGTCACGGCCAGCTCTAATTTCACCGAGATCGACGATTGCGCCGGAACCAGTCTCACAGCCGGGCAAACCTGCGAAATCGACGTCTACTTCAGTCCAACGACGGCAGGAGCAGTTCTAGGCACGCTCTCCATCTCTAGCAATGCCGCCTTCGCGACCCAACTCAACAGCGTGAGCCTCAGTGGCACTGCCAGTGGACTTACGCTGACTGGTTCCCTGGCCTTCGGCACCACGGTCCTCAAGACCCCGGTAACCAAGACGGTTACACTAAAAAACACCGGAGCCACAGTAAGCCTCGACAAAATCTTCATGACCGATACCACTGACTTCTCGATCACCGGAGGTACCTGCCCGACCGGGGCCGGTTCGCTCGCTACTGGCGCCAGCTGCACCATCAGCGTGAGCTTCTCGCCCGCCACCAAGGGCGGCAAGAAGGGTACGTTGGCGGTTGAAAGCAGCGACCCGGCAAGTCCATTGCTCGCTCAGGCCACTGGTACGGGAACTTCGGTTAAGCTCTCCTCGACCACGCTGGCGTTCGCTTCAACCCACATGGGGGCCAAGGAAACTCTTGACCTCACTGTAACCAATGTCGGAACCAGCTCTCTGACGATCTCGACCGGCATCAGCGGCACGGGGGCGTCGGAGTTCACTGTTCTGAGCACCGGCAACACCTGCACCTCTGCTGTTGCGGCTGGCAAGAGCTGCACATTGCCCGTGGAGTTCCTGGCCAGCGCGGTGGGTAGTTACGGCGCCTCCCTTACACTCACCACCAATGGCGACAGCAATCCCGTCGTCGCCCTTACCGGGACCGTCACTCCGGATGTGACAGTCTCGCCGACCTCACTCTCATTCGGAACCATCACCCACACCACCACAAAGACCCTCGACGTGACGGTCAACAACGTCGGGCCGAACACCCTCAGCATCGCCACCGCGGTGTCCGGGACCGGGGCCTCGAAGTTCACCGTCCTCTCGGCCGGGAACACCTGCGGTGCTTCGGTTGGTGCAGGCAAGTCCTGCACTCTGCCGGTGCAGTTCGCTCCCACCGCGGTTGGAAGCTACTCCGCGACCCTCACCATAACCACAAACGGAGGCGCCAACCCGGCGGTTTCCCTCACCGGAACTGGAGACTGATCAATCCCGCTCTTAACAACAAGCAGCCCCGACGATCAACCATCGCTGGGGCTGTTTTTTAACGTTCATCCATTTTTCTTGGCGAATCAAAGGAAGGCATTTCTAATGCAATACGCCGGGCGCGAGCGTGGGTTCTCACAAGCTGCGACTTGACTATGCAAGAGGGCTACGCGCGGACACCTATCCAAGTGAAGTCGAGTGAAGGGGAGCAAGCGGGCGATGAGTTAGCCTGGTTCGAGGACTGGACAGAGACAGCAGGCGCAAATTCCGAAATGGACCTCGATCCATCTCGTGCAAATCCATCAAAGTCGGGCGTCCCTCATGCCAGATTGACCCTGCGTCCCGCACCAGCCCGCAACCCGCCAGGCCACGCTTCGCTCTACGGGCGTTGACGGAACCCGGCCCGGGGCAGAGATTTCTTAATATTCCGGCATGAGGAAGGATGAAGCACCAGCTATTAACTACAAAATTATGCTCAAATGGCCTTCGTCCTGATTGCGCCTGCAAGGATATCCCCAGTACGCGCTCTCGCGCGCGCGTACTGGTCTGAAATAATTGCATTAAAGCGTCGTCTCTCGAACCAATTGGATAAATGAGTGTGTGTCCAAATAGTAGTTTGATAGGCACGGCGTAGTGCCGACAGGGATTCGACGGGTACCAAGACGGCATCACGTTCTCTCTTTGCGTTCTTGCTTTCGGTCGCGGCATAGTCTTGAGATGCATCCTCAAGCTCCGCACGGTTGTATTCCCGAATTGCCAACCGCCTGGCCACAAAATCGAGATCGACAACGAAGTATCTAGCCTTCGTTCTACCTGGGCGAGATGTAACATTCAAGGTAGCCCGAACGCGTTTAACCGTTTTTCAACGTCTAGCATCTTGGCGAAATAGCGCAGTTCATTTTTCAGCAACACCTTGTTTGTCGGTGTATTTGGGACAGGAGGAGTGTTTTCCCGCTCCGCGATGGCAGTCCCCATCAGAGCAAAGAATCGAAGCCACTTATCCTCGCCGCTGCTCGATTCTAGAGCTTGATGTACAAATATTCCCACCGCTTCAACCGCTGTTGCCCAAGTGTGTTGGAGCTGAGAGCGCAACCCCAAAGAGATTCCAATTCCGCCTCGCACGCTTGCAGAGCGCGGCTACAACATCCAGCGGTGGACTGCCATGCCCAAGGGCGGCCACTTCGCCGCGATGGAGCAACCCGAACTTCTCGCGCAGGACATCCGAGAATTCTTCCGTCCACTGCGCTAGCGGTTTCACCGCTCCTAGAACTCAAGTACGACGCTGGTCCCACACTGGCTCGCTAACACGCAGTCATCTGTGTGGTACAAAGTGGCGCGTAAACAGGCCGAATCCTCGTGTCGCAAGCATATAGAGACACCACAAAAAGAGAACTGTCATCAACACAAGCTCCCGCCAGGCCTTACCCGGATTTGCCACGACGGAATAGGAGAGCATCTTGAGCGCCGTAATGGGAGGCTCGGGAGATTTTTCCGGCGGCAACGGGTCGGAAAACCGGTGGAAATAGACCTGGATGATCGTCATCCCCACCAGGAGCCCGGTAGTAAAGCTAACGTATTCCACTCCACCCGCGAACAAAAGACCCAGAAGAATCAGCATCAGGATCAACATGCCGTTGTCAAAGATCTTGACCACGGCGCCGGCACCCTTCACGTAGACGGTATAGAGGCCTTTCCTCTTCGTTGCTTCATCCCTGAAGAAGAATTCGAAGAATTTCAGCAGGGCATAGAGGATATATACGGTCAGTAGGATCTTCAGCGTAAACGAGTTCATGAGTGGCTCCTTTCACAGCGTTCGCGACTAGGAAATAGTCTTTGGTTACGTTGATAGACAAAGGAGCGCCGCCGCGAACCAGTCTTGCACACGTCGGCCATCCTATGTAGTATTCTGTTCATCCGGCAACCCCAGGCCGAAGGAGCATCATGCTCGAACTCCGCAACATCTACAAACGTTTCTCCGGAATCCCCGCCGTAGCCGGAGCCAGCTTCACCGCTCGCCCCGGCGAGGTCACGGGCTACCTCGGCCCCAACGGCTCCGGAAAATCCACCACCATGAAGATGATCGCCGGGCTCATGGACCCAAGCGCCGGAGAAATCCTCTTCGAAGGCAAGCCCATCCAGCAAGACCTGATCGCCTACAAGCAGCGCATGGGCTACGTCCCCGAAGAGCCTCACCTCTACACCCACCTAAGCGGCATCGAATACCTCAGCATGGTCGCCCAGTTGCGAAACCTGCCCGTCCACCCGGCAGCGGTCAAGATCGACGGACTCCTCCATCTCTTCAACCTCCACGGCGACCGCCACGTCTCCATCACTTCCTACTCCAAAGGAATGCGCCAGAAGATCCTGCTCGCGGCCGCGCTCCTTCACAATCCCGATCTGCTCCTGCTCGACGAGCCATTCTCCGGACTCGACATCGGCTCGGCGCTCGTCCTGCGCAGTCTCATCCAGGAGCTCGCAGTCCGAGGCAAGGTCGTCCTCTTCAGCTCGCATGAACTCGAGACCGTCGAGCGCATCTGTTCCCACGTCGTCATCCTCCATCGGGGCAAGATCGTCGCCGACGATTCGATCGAGCATCTCCGCGCCATCATGTCCCTGCCCACCCTCGAAGAAATCTTCTCCCAGCTCGCCGTCGAACAGGACACCGCCGCCATCTCGCGGCAGATCGCCGACCTCATCCATGCCTGAAACAGCGGAGATGGCGCCCAAAGGGCAGCAATTCGAGAAGCACCAATTCCGCGTCCTCTTCCGCGAATTCCGCCTGCGCGTAATCGATCTCGAACTACTCTCCACCGACGGCGACCCCACGAAACTCCTCGGCCAGTTTGCAGCACTCCTGCTCGGCTTCAGCTTCCTCGTCTCGCTGCCAATCCTCCTGCTCGGCGCCGGACGCATGCCGCCCGAACCCACCTGGACCATGGAACATTTCCTCATCGCCACCACCATGGTCGTCGTCGGCCTCTTCGCCGTCCTCAGCTGGGACTCGGCCTTTCCCGACCGCTGCGACGTGCTCGTCCTCGGGCCGCTGCCGGTGCGAACCCAGACCCTCTTCCTCGCCAAACTCGCAGCCTTCGGAGCAACGCTCGCCCTCCCCATACTTGCCATCAACGTCTTCGCTGGACTTCTCTGGCCCATGCTCTTCTCGCCCGCCGGCAGCGGATTCGTCGGCGTCATTCGCGCCCTTATCGCCCACTGGATCACCGTGCTCGCTGCCGCAACCTTCGTCTTCGGCTTTACCCTCCTAATCCAGGGAGCAGCCACTCATCTCCTGCCAAGGCAAGTCTTCTTGCGCGTCTCCGCGCTCTTGCAGGTGCTCACCTTCTGCCTTTTCCTCACCATGTATGTGTTGGAGCCGTCGCTCGAATCCGTCGCCGCCCGCACCAACCCGGCCAATCAGCATCTGCTCGCCTATTTGCCCACCTACTGGTTTCTCGGCCTCTTCCAGCAGCTCAACGGCAGCATGGATTCAAGTTTTCAGCCGCTCGCCAGGCACGCCTGGATCGGGCTCACCATCACCGTACTCGGCACCGCAGCCACAATCCTCCTCGCCTACTTCCGCACCCTGCGCAAGATCATCGAGCAGCCCGACATCCTCCCCGGCTCCCGTGGCGGAAGCTGGTCACCGCGCCTCGGCGACAACCTGCAAACCGCTGTTTCACTCTTCACTGTGCGCACGCTGCTACGCAGCCGCCAGCACCGCATGGTCCTCAGCTTCTACCTCGGCATCGGATTCACCATCATGCTCGTCTTCCTCAGCCCCTCGCTCGCCAGCCTCAAGATCGCCCATGTCTCAGCCGGCGAACAGGCAAGCGTCCCATTCCTCGCCGTAAGCATACTGATGATGTGCGTCGCCGCGGCTGCGGTCCGCGTCGTCTTCGCATTGCCCATCACTCTCCGAGCCAACTGGATCTACCGCATCACCGAAATCCGCAGCGTGATGCTCTATACCAACGCGCTCCGACGCACATTCCTGTCGCTCGTCGTCGCTCCAGTGTGGGCAATCTTCGCCGCTCTCTTCCTCACCATCTGGCCGTGGAAGCTTGCCGCTCCGCATCTGCTCTGCTTCGGGTTGCTCGGAACCGTCCTCTGTGAGATCGCAATCTACCGCTTTCACAAGGTCCCATTCACCTGCTCCTATCTGCCGGGCAACGGAAATGTGCAGTTCGGATTCTGGATCTTCTTCGCGCTCCTCGCGCTCTCACCCCTATTTGCAGGTACCGAATGGGAGATGCTGCAAAGACCGGCAATTACCGCGGTCCTCGTTTTCGCGCTATGCGCGGCAGGGATTGCCGCAAGGTGGCGAACTGCTGAATCAGCCAGAGCAGCCGACGCAATGCAATTCAACGAGACCGACAACGTAGAAATCGTCTCCCTCAATCTCGGATCAGACACGGCGCTCTTGCAAAGAAGCCGCGTGCCCCATTCAAGCCATCCGTTCGCTTGAATGGGCTTGCCGGGTGCCCCATTCAAGCCTTCTTCTGGCTTGAGTGGGATAAGAAACTTCGTTGAGGTGTTTCTCGAAGCCAATTCATTCAAGCCGATTGCTTCGTCGCCGTCACCGTCCGCTCCGGCAAATGCGAAACATCGATCGGATTTGCAGCCACGCTTACCGGCATCTCTGATAGGGCCGCGTTGCCACCAGACAGCGGCGGAGCCGCAGCAACCCCATCCTGCTCGCTCCATCCCACCAGCGTGTGGTCGCCGGTAATCAGCCTGGCTCCGCGCGAAAAGGTGAAGTAGCTGTACGCCCACTCAAACAACACCGAAATCCGATTGCGAAACCCAATCAGGAAGAAGATATGCACCACCAGCCACGTAGCCCACGCGGGAATCCCGCCCCAATGCGCCCTGAACGGCCACTCCACCTTGGCCACGGCATGCATTCTGCCAATCGTCGCCATATCGCCTTTATCGAAGTAGTGGAAGTTCGTCCGCGGCTTGCCATCGAGGTCCTGCCCAATCATCCGCGCCGCGTGGTCGCCCATCTGCATTGCCGGCTGCGCCACGCCCGGAATCTGCTTCCCGTTCTCTTCGACATGCGCAAGATCGCCACAAATGAAAATCTCCGGATGTCCCGGCGGATTCAACTGTAGATTGACCATCACGCAGCCACGCTTGTCCGTCTCGACCCCAAGCAGCTTACCCAGTGGCGAGGCCTGCACTCCGGCCGCCCACAGGGTCACCACCGCATCGATCCGTTGTCCGTTAGCAACCACATATCCGGGCTCGATATCGGTCACCCGTGTGTTGCTATGGACCTCCACTTCGATATGCTTCAACTGCTCCGCGGCCTTCTGCGACAGGTCTTCGGGATAGCTCGGCAAAAGGCGCGGACTCCCTTCAAGAATCATCACCTTCGCCATCGCCGGATCGATATGCCGGAAGTCGCGCTTCATATATAGCCTGGCAATATCGGAGATCGCCCCCGCCAGCTCCACTCCAGTCGCGCCGCCGCCGATCACCACAAAATTCAGCGGCGGATGCGACCCCGTCTCCAGCATCTGCCTCTCCGCCAGCTCAAAAGCCAGCAGTACCCGCCGCCGAATCTCGATCGCGTCCTCAACCGACTTCAGCCCCGGCGCCAGATGCGCCCAATCGTCCCGTCCAAAATAGGAATGCGTCGCGCCCGTCGCAACGATCAGGTAGTCGTACTCCATCATCGCGCCGCTCTTCATCCGCGCGTGACGGTGTTCAAGATCGAAGCTGCGCGCCTCGTCCATCAGCACTTCCACATTCGGTTTATCGCGAAATATTGTCCGAATCGGCTGCGCAATATTCGCCGGCGACAGAACCGCAAGCGCGACCTGATAGAGCAACGGCTGGAAAGTGTGATGATTGCGGCGATCGACGATCGTCACGTCCACTGGCAGCTTCGCCAGTCCCATCGCGGCATGAAGGCCCCCAAACCCCCCGCCGATGATCAGCACTCGCGGACGCATCCCTTTCCGCACCGCCGCGTTTTCCGTCACCCGCGCCGTCATCTTTGGGACCCTTGCTGCCTCATGCGCCATGCCGACTCCTCCACTCACTTCAAACTCTCTAAGAGAGATGCGCGTCCACGTCGCTGCGGAGCAAGGCAAATCTATTCGTCGGCTGTTCTTGTTCAGCCGATGGTAGGCGAAGCAATTCTGGCTGCACATCGCAAAAGGCTTGCTATCTTTATTAAGCCCTGCATTTCCAATCGGAGATCGACCGGATGCTCAAGATCACTCTCGCCGCAGTCGTTATGCTTGCTACTGCCTCGATGGACGCCACTCCCGCAGGGCAGACTCCAAGCCAGTCCGAGCCAGCGCTCTCGCCAGCCGAGACGGCTGCGGTCAGCCGCCAGATCGCAACCCTGCACTCGTCTGTCGATAGAAATATGGCCAATGGCTGGAGCAACGCCAAGAAGGTCGCGGAAACGATCTGCCGGCCCGCCGCGCTCCCCGTCTTGAAGAAACAAATTCCCGGAACCGACCGAGTCTTCCTCGGCACCGACGACCCCAAAACTCTGAATCTGGAAAGCAACGCCAAGCTAACCGGAACCGGCTCTGCCCGCACCCCCAAAGGCTGGCAGGACTTCACCTTCACCTGCGAACTCAATCCCGAAACCGGCAAAGTGACCAGCTTCGTGCCCACACTCACCCCAGCCGCCAAATAGCGAGTTGTCAGAAGCGGGACTTGTCACCCTTGAAGCTACTCTTTAGCGGTGCCCGACTCCCCAGCCTCAGCGTCTTCATCATGAACGGCGACGGGAAGATATGGTTGATTGAGCAGGTCAATCACCTCGCTAATCTGCTCCTTGATCTCTTCCAGCGGATTCTCGTTAGTAGCTTCAGCCATTGCAGCAATCCCCTAACCCCGCCGCCATCATAAACCGGGAACGAATGGAACTCCAGATAGTTCCCGTCTGGCGCAACTCATCCTGGAAAAAACTGCGCCACCTGCTCCGCCTTCGGAGGCTTCGTCAACCCACTCACCACCACCAAACAAATCAGCGCCGCCACCAGCGCCGGAAAGATAGCATCCCGATCCGCCAGCCAAACCGGCAGCGACTTATGCACGAACGATAAGTCCCAGCAAACCGTAACCACCGTCCCCGCCGCGATCGCCGACACCGCGCCCTGCGCATTCACCCGCCGCGAATAAAACGCCGCCAAAATCACCGGAGTCAGCGCCGCCGAATAGATCGTGTAGGCGTAGAGTGCCTTCGCGAGCACCGACTCGATATTGAGCGACTGATACAACGCCCAGCAACCCAGCAGCACAACCATTAGTCGCGAAACAATGAGTATCCGCTTGTTCGAAGCATTCGGAACCAGATACCGAAGGAAGATATCATTCACAAGGTTCGTCGCCGGAGAAAAAAGGAAGTTGTTCGCCGTCGAAAGTATCTTGGCGAAGATCGCACCCATCAGCACGGCGCCCAGCAGGCTCAACATCGGGCTCCCGCTCAATCCATGCAACGCCGTCCACGCCAGTATCTCGCGCGGATGATCATGTACCTCACCAGTCGGAAAAAGCACCGAGCCGACAACAGCCAGCGCCACAATCACCGTCTCCAGAATCACCGTCCCGACAATCCACCACACAACCGCCTGGCTCGCCGCCTTCTCCGACTTAGCCGAGAAAAACTTCTGATACATCGCCTGGTTGCCCAGCATCAAAAGGCACGTCGGCAAGAAAAGCTCCATCGCGCGGACAAACGTGAAATCGCCCAGCACCTGAAAATGCGTCGCTGGCAACGACTGCGTCACATGCGGCCATCCTCCCGCATGATGAATCAGGATCGGCAACGCCACACACATCGTCACCGTCGCAAGCGAACCAATCACCACATCCATATAAGCAACCGACGACATGCCCGCAATCGCGGTAAAGAGGATCACAAACAGCGCGATAATGTACTTGCCCAGATCTGCGGTGATGACAGTCGGAAAAATCAGATGCAGAATGTCGCCGCCACCCGTGATCTGGTAGCTCGCGATCGCCGTATACGCGAAGAGCACCGCAATCACACCCAGCAACCGCGCCGTCTGGTTGTAGCGCGCTTCCAGAAGATCGGGGATCGTGAACTGAGCAAAGTGCCGAGCCCGCGGCGCAATAAAATAGATCAGCAGCAACCCCGCCCATCCGCCCGCGCCCTGCCACAATGCAGGAAATCCGTGCCGGTAAGCATTCTCCGCGCCCCCCAGCAACGAGCCGGAGCCGATCCACGAAGAGAGCAGCGTGAAGACCAGCACAAAAGTAGGCAGCGACCGCCCCGCCACTAGGTAATCAGCTTTGGTTTTGACTTTGCCCACACGGGCCAGCGAAACGGCAAGCAGCGAGAGGACGATAATCCCAAGAACAATTGCGTACAGGGTCATTTGTCAGCAAGTGTACGGGATGATGTGCAGCGACGAAACAGAATCAATTACAAATCGAAGACTTAACGGCCATGCTCCCTGGACGTACACATTCATGCTGTAAGGGCGGAAACGATCTCAGTCGACGATCTTCCCGAGATCCGAATCACCTTACTCCGCGAGGTCTCTCCATAAAGAATGCTCACCTGCGACCCCGAAACCCCAAACAACTCCGCAAAGAAGTCGACAACCGCCGCATTCGCCCGCCCCTCAATCGGCGGAGCCGCCAGCAAAAGCTTGACCGCCGCGCTCTCGCCCTCGCCATAAACCCCGTGATCGCCGTCTTCTTCGCGCCCGGTTGCACCCGAACCGCAAACGTCACACCCGCATCCGTCTCGCGAACCGGAATCACGGCTCTTCCGGCTTGGCCGCATAAGGGCGCTTGCCAAACAGCGCCGTCCCAATCCGCACGCACGTCGATCCTTCCTCGATCGCCACTCCGAAATCCCCCGACATCCCCATCGACAACTGCGAAAAATCAAGCCCCGGCCACCGCGCCGCAAGCTGATCACGCAAGTGGCGCAGTTGAACGAAATAAGGCCGCGCGCACTCGGCATCTTCCGACCATGGAGGCACCGTCATCAGGCCGCGCAGCTCTAGCCCCGGCAGATCGGGCATCCGCTCCAGCAGCTGCATAAGCTCCGGCGACTCGGGGTCGATCCCGCTCTTTGACTCCTCGGGGCTCAGTTTGATCTCCAGCAACGTAGGCAGCACCCGGCCCAGCCGCACCGCCGCATCATTCAATCGATGAGCAAGCCGCAACGAATCGACCGAATCCACAGCCGAAAAAATCTCCGCCGCCTTCGCCGACTTGTTCGATTGCAGTTTGCCGATCAGATGCACTCGCATCCCCGACAGATCGGCGCCGCCGGCCACCTCGATCGCGAGGTCCACGGCCTTACCCTGGAACTCCTGCACCCGGTTCTCGCCAAACAGCGTCACGCCGCAAGAGGCGGCTTCTACAATCGCGCTCACCGGATGGGTCTTTGAGACCGCCATCAGCGCAACTTCCCGGCGCGGGCGGCCGGCCCGGCGGCAGGCGGCGTCGATCTGGTCCTCAACGCGGGCAAGTCTTTCGTTGAAAGTAGTCACCAGACCTAGAGTAGACCAGCGCCGTCGATCGCGAAGTCGGAGCGACGGGTGAGCCGCTACGCGGCAGGCTACTTCGGGCCGAAATAGATATCGTCCCGGCAGCGCTGGTTGCCGTCGTCCTTCCAGGTTGTGTTGTCGGCAAAATCGACGCTCTCCAGGTAGACCGTCTCGCCCATGTGCTCAATATCTATCTTCTCCAGATCCAGAGCCCACTGGGCGCTGACCACTTTCCCGGGGTCCGCCCCGGCGGTAAAGGTGAGCGCCTTACCATAGGGTGCCGGGGAGCCGTCCGAATCGATCACAATCAGCCCAAACTTCGCGCGATCGATCTTCTTCTTGGTTTCATTGGTGAATGAGAGCTGCACCATCGGCGTTGACATTCCGCCCTGATGCCGCAGCGGCATTTGCAGGCGGGAATAGCTCACCGGGCAGGGCTGAGCGGTTTTCTGTGCCGGGCAGGAGGCGGCCGCAACGGAGGCTAAAATGAAGACGATAAAAGGGTTGGCGACGCGATTCATACGAAACCTCCTCTACCAGAAGTCTACTATGCCCGAATAGGCGCGAGGAGGCCGCAGCAGGACGCCGCTGTATTCATTCAGTACAAAATAAAGTTTCCGGCCGCACCCCGATCACACTTTCGATACCGGCCCGACCGCCATCGGTAATCCGGAGTCAACTTCCGTGCTCTTCGAGGTATTTTTCGACCTCGAGCGCCGCCATACATCCAGAGCCCGCCGCCGTAATCGCCTGCCGATAGCGCCGGTCCTGCACGTCCCCGCAGGCAAAGACCCCCGGCACCCGGGTAAAAACGTTGTCGTGGGTGCGGACGTAGCCGTCATCGTCAAGATCGATCTGGCCGGCAAACATCTTGGCGTTCGGCACGTGGCCGATCCCCAGGAACATCCCGTCCACCTTTAGCACCGACTCGTCGCCCGTCGCCACGTTGCGCAGACGCAGACCCGAGACCTCGCGTTCTTCAACGCCCAGCACCTCCTCCACGGCAGTGTTGGTCATAAACTGGATCTTGTCGTGCGCCATGGCGCGTTCCAGCATGATCTTCGAGGCCCGAAAGCTCTCCCGACGATGAATTAAGGTCACTTTAGTCGCAAACCGGGTAAGGAACAGCGCCTCTTCCATCGCGGAGTCGCCCCCGCCAATCACCGCAATCTCTTTCCCCATGAAGAAGAACCCGTCGCAGGTCGCGCAGGAGCTTACCCCATGACCAATCAGCGCCTGCTCCGACGGCAGCCCCAGCCACCGTGCCGACGCTCCGCTGGCAATAATCAAGGTGCGCGTGTGCACCATCGAGTTCCCAAGGTTCAGCGCAAACGGCCGTTTCGATAGATCAACCGAAACGAGATGGTTCATCGCATACTCTGCGCCGAACCGCGCCGCCTGCCGCTTCATGTTTTCAATCAGTTCCGGCCCCTGAATGCCCTCGGGCCAGCCCGGAAAATTCTCCACCAGGGTGGTAATCGAGAGCTGGCCACCAGGCTCGTGGCCCTCCAGCAGCAGGGGTTTCAGGTTGGCCCGCGCGGTATAGATCGCTGCGGTCAAGCCGGCGCAGCCGGAGCCCAGAATTACGGTATCGCGTACGGTTTCTGACATGGTTTCGCTTTTTTCTTTCGCTGCTGTTCGATTCTACCGGGTGGCCGCCGGATTCACTCGGCAGGCCACGCGCATCGGACGCGACCGCTGTCGAGTCTAAACTGAATATATGGCAAATCTGACATTGGTTTACGGAATGAGACTGCTGCCGGCCGACGAAGTGGCCGAGGTCGGCGAGGCTCCGGTCATCCTGAAAAACGGCAACGCGGCCCGGGTCACCATGCACATCCTCGAGGGCTCCCGCGAGGAGATCGAGGCCCAGCTCCGGCAAAGCATCGACGCCTTCTTCGATTTCTACCCGGAAATCTAGGGAGCGCCGACATGCTTTCCACCTCAATAGTTCCGGAATCCCGACATTCCTGAAGGGGCACCACTTCTGCGGTGCGATCACTCCGGCAAAACGACCGCGGCTTTAGTCGCAGAGGGCAATTGCGGATTCTCCCAGATCGGGAAATCCCAAACCATTCCGCCCATTCTGGAATCCGCCTCCGCCCGCGCCCCGTTTTTCCCCTCCAGAGCCGCCGACTCCATGTCGAAATGGGTGCATGGGAATCCGCTGCCTGCTCACCTCCATCCTCGTAACCCTTGCAATCGCCAGCGCAATTCCGGCCCACGCCGGAGGTCCACGCTGGGTCGCCGGTGTCGGCTACTTCAATCCCTCGGTGCTCGGCCAGCCCCTGGTTTGGCGAAATGGAGTTGTGAACTATTACACCGACCTCGGCGATCTCAGCCCGACCGTGACCCAGGCTCAGGCCAACGCCATGGTCGCTGCCGCAGCCGCCTTCTGGAGCGGCATCCCCACCGCCGCCCTCCAGATCAATGCCGCCGGCAGCCTCGCCGAAGACGTTCACGGCTCAAATTTCTACGCCGGTTCCAAGGGTGTCACCATGCCGGCAGACGTCCAAAGCACCGCCACCGACACCCCGCTCGGCATCATCTACGACGTCGACGGATCTGTCCTCGATGCCCTCGAAGGAGCCGGAGCCAGCGACCCCATCGGGTGCAACGTCAACGCCGTCACAGCGGTTGTGGATAATTTCTCGGCGGATGCTAAAATCGCCCACGCTCTGCTCATCGTGAATGGTCTCTGCACTGCAGACGCGTCCCACGTTGCGCTAGTGCAATATGAGCTTCTTCGCGGCTTTGGACGCGCACTTGGCCTTGATTGGTCTCAGGCCAACGACCAGATGTTTCCCGGCAATACGACCCCCGACGGCCTGCTCGGATGGCCCCTCATGCACCCAGTGGAAAAACTGTGTAATTCCAACGGAAACCCATGCATGACAGGCACAATTGCTCCGCGCACGGATGACGTCGCCGCGCTCAATCGCCTCTACCCCGTTAACACTGAAAATCTTCCGGCTTTTCCAGGAAAACTCGTAACAGCCACTGCGACAATCTCCATCCAGGGAACGATAGGTTTTCGTACCGCGCAGGGCATGCAGGGAGTCAACGTCGTTGCTCGTCCGCTCATTCCCGGCACCGACACACCCGACATGCGATACCCAGCCGCGGTGGTAAGCGGTCAATTATTTATCGGCAACGCGGGAAATTTGATTGACGGAACAGCTAACAGCACGGGCCAACCGCTCGACGAATTTGGAACCGTCACTGCCACAGATGAGGGCTCGTACGACCTCAGCGGCATACCGCTTCCACCCGGCGCGACGCAGGCCGATTATCAACTCACCTTCGAGCCGATCAACCCTCTATACACTGGAAACGAATCCGTAGGGCCATATGCGTTAGGCCAGGTAAATCCCTCCGGGACTATGCCGACGGTAATTTTGCGGGGCCTCACAGCTGGCTCCCTCACCATTGAAAACGAAACCATCGCCGACTCCGCTGGAGACGCCAACAGCGGAGGCGACGGCACCGAAGCAGCGCCCGCCGCCGTCCCGGTCAATGGCGAATGGCTCGCCCGGCTCAGCGCATACGGGCACTCAAGCTGGCTGCGCTGGCATATGCACGGTGGCCGGCAGGTTACCGTCGAAGCCCAGGCGCTCGATGAAAAGGGGCTCGAGACCGCCGCCAAAGCACGCATCGTGACCGGGGCTTGGAATGGCGACGACCCGCTCGGCACCGCTCCTGACATCGGCACACCGCAACCCTTCAACGCCGTGCCAACCGGCCTCACCACCCTCAGCTTCGAGGCCGCAAACGATGGCGACGTACGCATCGCTCTCGCAGACCAGCGTGGCGACGGGCGTCCCGACTATTTGTATCGCGGACGGGTGCTTTATGCCGACACCGTGACCCCACTGCGCGTAGGTCTTGCCGGAGGGCCTGTCGTCATCGACGGCATGGGCTTTCGCTCAGGCATCACCGTCACCGTCGGCGGCCTTCCTGCTGCAGTCACCAGCATCACTCCCACAGAAATCACAGCGATTGCGCCACCCTCGGCCGCCGGCACAACCGGAAACGTCGATGTCACAATTACCGATCCCGTAACTCAGGGATGGACAACCATCGAGGGCAGTTCCGGTACTGGATTGAGCTACGGCCCACAATCCACCGACGGAATTCGCATCGTCAGCGCGCCGGTCAACGCCGTCCGCATCGGCGTGCCGTTCGCTTTCACCGTGCAGGCGATCGCATCCAACGGCGTCTCACCTGCTTCGAATGTAATTGTTACTTATACAGTTACAAAAGGAAAAGCCTCGCTCTCCTGTGGTCAGAATATCTGCACCACCACCACCGGAAGCGACGGCACGGCCACAATCACGGTCACTCCAACAACGACGGCGATCGCCGCCGTCACTGCCTCCCTCGCAAACGGGGCGGGCGTAACCACCGAATTCATCGGCGCGGCCGCACCTTCGATCGCCGCCCTCAACGGCACTCTCTATCTCGCGCAAGGGGCGATCTTTGAGTGGACATCACAAGCGCTCGCCCTCAGCAACGCCCTTCCTTATCCGGGACAAACTGTGACGTGGAGCGGACAAGCCGGTGCGGCAGTCGCCTCGACGATCAGCACCACCAATGCCAGCGGAATCGCATGGACCCAAATCACCGCGGGCCTACTTGCAGCCTCCTCAACTGCCACCGTCTACGCATGTCTCGCCGGCAATACACCCGGCGGCAAAGGCTGCGCCTACTTCACAATTGTCAGCGACGATCCAGCGACCGCTACACTGATCGCCGTCAGCGGAACCAACCAGACCCTCGCCGGCGGCGATCCAATCGTCCCGGTCAGCCTGCAAGTCGTCGATTCGTCCGGAAATCCGATGGCTGGGGCCGCCGTTAATTTCTACGAAACCCTCCGACAGTGGGAGCCGCCATGTCCCCCCGCGGGCAGTTGCCCCACAGCCCCGGTGCTCGCAACCCAGACCGTCCAGGCCACCTCTGACAGCAACGGCATGGTCACCCTCACGCCCCTGACCGATGGGACGGTGCCAACCCAGCTGGACGCGGAAGCAGTCACAGGGAACTCCGCGACGATCGCCATCTCGATCGAGCGCCATCCGTGACCGTATTCCCCGCTATGCTCGAGAACTGCGGTCAGTCAGCTTTGATCTGATTCACACCCGAATGCAGCGCCTGCGCCTGGCCGCGCCAGACGAAAGATCCGCTAAGACCCTCCGGCAACGTCACGCTCCCGCACAGCGAATCGCCACTTCGCTGCAATTGCACCGCGATGGTTCCCAGCGGGTGCGGAAACCCCGCCGAGAGGCCCGTAAGCTCGCCCAGATGCGGAGCCACCCGCACCGAAGCAAACCCCGGCGCAGACGGCTCAATTCCAGCGACCAGTGTCAGCAGATCGTACGCCGGATGCGCGCTCCACGCATGAGAATCCGATCGCGTATCGCCCGGAATCTCCGGCCACGTACTGAAGTGCGCTGGAAGCAACTCCCGCCACGGCTTCAAGCTCGCCAGATAATCGTCGCCCATCCCGGCATGATCGAGCGCCCGCGCCAGATAAAAGCGAAAGTAATAGGAGCAGCTCAACATCCCGTCCGGATGAGTGCCCGGCTCAAGACTCAACATTTTCTTCAAAACGGCCTGCTGGTCTTCCTTAGGAACCACGTCGAAAAGCACCGCCAGCACATTCGTCTGCTGACTGAAATTCTTTAACCCAGCGTTGTCCGCAATCAGCCCGCGTCCCGCATCCCAGCACTTTTCGCGAAGCCCGCTTCGCACATGCTCGGCCCTGCTGCTGTAGTGCCCACCCCGCTCGGCATCACCCATCGACTTCTCCATCTCCGCCGCATCCCCGAGCGCTCCCAGATATTGAAGCGTTGTTGTGCACGACTCCTCATTCGCGTCGTAGTTCGGCAATTCCCCGCCAACCACCCAATCCACAAAGCTCCACCACGGCAGCTTCTTCAGCAATCCATCTGGCTGCTCATAGCGCGCAAACCAATCGAGCACCGTCCGCGTACCCGGCAGATGCGCCTTCACCACGGCAGTGTCGGGCCGATACATCCAGTAGTCATGCAGCATCCCGACCCAAAGCAGCGAAAATGGCGGAATCATCTGCGGCTGCGAAGTCGGATACCGGCTCTGCGTCAGCCCATCCGGAATCCGCGACTCATCGAAGGCCTGCAGCGCCTGCTTCGCCAGCCGGTCATCGCCCGCCACGGTATATGAAATCAACGCCTGCACTCGCGTGTCGCCCACATACTGCAGCTGCTCCCAGTAAGGAGTGTCCATGTAGGTCTCATGTGCATCCAGCCGCGCCGTCCGCCAGCTGATCTCCCATATCTTCGCCAGATCTGCGTCGCTCGTCTCGCCCGTCTTCGCCGTAAACGAAGCCCGCTCCTCAAACGGATACGCCGTAAAATCAGCCGTCAAAGATTCGAGCGTCAGCGGCGATGCTCCCGTCTGGATATCCAGATCTAGATAGCGCCAGGTCCGCCACCAAAGCGGCTCAAACGTCCGATGCGATTTGCCGTCGGGCAGAAACGTGTCATGAAAGCCCTCCGCCTGTAAGTTCCCAACCGCGTCACGATCGCCTTTGTGGCCCTTCTCGTCATAGAGCGCCTCAGAATAGGTCAGCCGGATGTTCGCACCCTCCCCGCCGGATACCGCCAACTGCGGATAAGCCGTCGTTAGCGTCTTCCGATCGAGCAGAATGTGAACGTGGCGATTCGCACCAATCTCCACCGGCGTCGATGGAAATGTGCCCGCCCCCGAATAGTCCCATCTCACAGCCTTTCCCGCCTCGGTAGGCGTGTACTCCATATGCGGAAGCTCATCCGGAACCAGTTGCCAGTAGTTGTCCACCTGCTGACCGGAGAGGCCAGCACGCGAGGCACTCGGATAGATGTTCTCCCGCATCGGCGAAGCCGCAGCCACCCATGCTCCGCCCGTTGCGTTCGAGTCATTCCAGCCCCAGTCATAACTCGCCGCATCCAATTCTTCGCCCGGCCCATTCGCCATATACTCATTCGACCCACCGGCTTTTCTCGGCACCGGCCGCTGTCCCGGCTCGACCTCAACCATCCAGTCCTTAGGCGTGCTGATTTCGGCCTCCGCCTCGCCGTCGCCCTGCACCAGAAAAGCGATGCGATCGGTGATCTGCGCGACTGGTGCATAGATTCCGTAATTCCACACCGTGGCTGTTACAAAATTGCTACCCTGCGTCAAATACTGAGAAAAATCGAAAGTCTCATAGCGCCAATGCGCCAGATCGCCTCGCGCCGGTCCATCGCCCACGCGATGCCCATTCACGTAAAGAACGAAACGGTTGTCCGCACTGACATGCACAATGTAGTGATCGGGCTTCGCCGCAAGCTCCAGCGATTTCCGGAAATGCAGCACCAGCGGCTCCCGCAACGGCGCAGTCGGATGCGTAATCCAGCTCGCCGTCCATCTCTGCTGGCTACCCGCAGGAATCCCCTGCGCAAAGAGCGTCGCGACCACGACTGCCGCGATGAAGAATCGAATTCTCAAATAAGGTTTTCGGCCCATGGTCGAAAAGGTCTCCTGAAAGGAGTGAACCACAGCCCGCCAATTCTATGCGGGCTACGCGTTTTGCGAGGTCGATTGCGAATTCGCAGCCACGGCAGCCGCAAACCGGTCGACGGCTGACTTCAACGCCTCCGCTGACTTGATCGCACGCCAAACCGTCAGCGGATTCCCAACCGCAATCGAAATCGCCACCACAGCATTTCCCACGGCCGCGACGACCGCAGTCACTGCCGAGCGAAAGGCATAAACCCGCCGCAGCGACTCCAAATGCGCGTCCACTAGCTGCGTGGTTGTGCTGCTGCTCCAAACCGAGGCTGCAAATCCTGAGTAGTTAACCACCGTCTTCGCGGTGAAACCATCGACTGTCGTCTCGAAGTGCGCCACCGGCGCAAGTTTGGCTAGCGTCTCCTTGATGGACCCAACAATCGCCGCAACCTTCTCTTCGGCCGATGAGGCAATTCCACCCAGAACCCCAAAGGAGTAACTCATCGCAGACGGAGCGCCGGAAGGCTCGGCCGGAGTCTGCCCCACGCCGCGCGCAATCTCTTCCACTTCGCCGCGAAGCGCAGCAAGCTCCTCGAGATCGGCAGCGTTCACAATCCCTTCAACCCCGGCACCAGGCTCGCTGCGGTAGCGGCCGCGGTCTTCAACAGCTCGATGCGATTGGCCAGCGCCTTTTCGAAGACGTCGGAATGGATCTTCCAAAGTGCCTCGTCGACCGCGCCGCTGTTCTCCGGGACGCAGAGCAGCGTGTTCCCGTCCAGATTCGCGATTGTCACAGCCCGCAGTGTCGCGCCGCTGAAGACGCCGTTCTCATACTTCGCCTTGCTCAAATCGTCGCTCACATAAGTGCTCACATGCACGCTGGTCACCGTCTCGAAGGAGTCGGCCAGCCAATCACCGATCTTCTTCGCCGCCTCTTGCAGTGAGGTCGCCGCGCTCTTGACCGAGTCAAAGACGCCATAATCCACCATAAGTTGGTTCGCCGTCGGCACTATGGGCGGCACGACGGGAAGCACCGGTTTAGGAGTTGCCACAGAATTAACCTCCAATACCGGCCGCTCGGCCGGTTGCGAATCCTTCACCAACTGTAGCCGCACCGCCGGGTCGCCGACCACAGAATATCCCCGGGCATCGTTGTTCGCCGTCCACAATCCGGCCAGCAGATAGGGATCGACCTTCGCCCCAAACTTCGCGTCTTCGAGTTGAATGGACAAATCAGACGACAGCTCGGCATACCGGCCATTGAAATATTCCACTGCCGACCCGACCGGATGCCCTTCCATCAGCCGTTTGATCGTGCTCTTGAACACCTCGGTCTGGCTCCCCGCGCGGTCCCAGTGAAACGAGCATCCCCACGCCCGCTCCACATGCCCGATCACCGCCAGCGCCCCGCCCCGCGGATGCGCCAGCATCCGCTGCGGCAGCCTTCCCAGAAAACTCTGTGGCGCAATCGTATCCGGCTGCCCCGACGCGGTATAGTCGCTCCGCATCGGCGTCCCCGCGCCGAAGCACGCGAAGTGCATCGCAATCGTACCGAAGATCTTTGCGTCGGCGGCAACGTCATCGCCCGAATAAAAGAAGTCGTCTGGCAACGTCCCGCGAAACGAAGGCCCGGGCCAATCCTGGCAAAGCAAGGCCCCCTGCTTTGCCAGCTGTCTTACATCGCCATTCGAGTAGCACATGCCGTGGCTGGCGGTGAAAAGGAACGCCGGAGCATCGTCACTCAGCAGCGAAGCCAGCCGGGCCTTGGTCGCTGCCTCATCAAAGTAGCTGTCCACCGCCCAGCCGTGCTTGTTTTGTTTCGGATCGGCCGCCCACGCCGCCAGCGGAGTCGCCAATTCATCATGGCTCAGCTTTGTTGCCCCATCGCCATCGTTGGCGACGGCAAAGAACGCCGCCCGTTTCGCCAGCGCTAGCGTGCCTGTCTCGGCCGCGACAATCGATCGCGCATAGGCCGCATATTCCGCGGCGGTTTCGAAATGAATGCGCCCCACCGCATACTGCACATCCAGCTGGTATTGAAACCGAAACGGAATCGTATCCGGATCGCCCACGATCAACAGGTAATAAGGAATCGCCTCCGGATCGACCGGCCCCGGCCCCACTCCGTGGCGATTCAGAAAATTCAGCTTGCTCTCGCCCGGCCGGTACGCATCGGCATCGCGGAACTCGCGATACAGCCCCTCGCGCTTCGCACTCGCCTGCCGCTTGCGCAGCTCAAGCAGCGGAGTCAGCGCCTCATAGATCGCTGGATCGGCCCCAAAGGCAAAGATAACGCCCCAACCGGTCTCATCCAGGTTCTTCGGGTCAACGCCCTCTTTGACGGCAAAACGCGCCTCGGAATCGCGCTGCCGCCGGCGGCGCAATTCTTCCAGAGCCTGCTTGTCAAAGGTCTCCCCGCGCGCAATCCCTGCAATCACCTCGACCGGAGTCGGCGGCAGATCATATTCGCCGGTCGCGCCATTGATGCCGTTGAAGATCAGAAGGTCATTGGCATCGCTCATCGGTTTTTATCTCTGAATCCCTGGGAGCCTGCGAAGGAGCACGCTTCAAACGTGCGGAAAGAGCAGTAACAACTACTGCCTCAGCCGCAGAGCAAACACGAAATAGCCTCTGACCGGACTAGCCCGTCTTGATCGGCTGCACCGGTCCGGGAAAGCTCGAACCTCCGCCCGGCTGAATGACCAGCAGCGGCGGATCGGCGGGCGGGCCAAAATCGAAGTCCGTTGGGGCCGGGTCTCCTGGGGCTTGCACAATCACCCCATACGCCTGTCCCGAAGGCGACCCAAAGGTATAGGTCACCGACGCGCCGGATGCAAGAGACACAGGCGAACTCGGCGACGGCGTCAAGACAGCGGCGGCAGCTTGCGAAAAATAAAGGTTCGAATCGGCGTCTGAGTCGGCTGTGAAAGTGATTTCTTCTCCCGAAACAACCGCAACGCTGGCCACGCTCGGGACCCGCAACCCCAATTCGTCCTCAATCAAAACCTTAGTAGTCGTCATGGCCTCAAACGTTAACTGCTTTACTCCGCCTTGTCCAGAGATTGTTTGTCCAGCGATTGTTTGGATCTCTCACTAACGTGGGTGCCCCATCCTGCGGCTCTTCGCAGGGTAGGATTCACGATCCTTTGGTCAGGGATTGTTTCGCCCGCGCTGCCCGCAGGGCCTGTTGGAAGCTGGGGTCCGCGCGCAGCGCTGCGAGCTCAGGACTGCGCTGCAGTTCGCTCTCGTGGTACCCAAGAGCAATCGACTTGGTGATAAATCGAATCGCCGGGGCGCGCTGATGCAGTATCTCGTAGCCCTCGCCCACGCGAAACAGCACGTCCGGATTATCCGGCGACAACGCCACCGCCTGCCGCAGCAGCGGCAAGCTGTGATCGGCGTCGCCAACCGCGGCATAGTAGCCGCCCAGAACCGCCAGCAACAGCGGGTCTTCAGGCGTTTCCTTGCGTGTCATCTCGGCAAGCTCGATCGCCTTGCGGTAGGCCTCGATCGCGTGCTCATGCCCGCCCGGACTCCACATATATCCCGAAGCCAGATTTCCCCACGCGGTGTAATCGTTCGGACTCAGCGTCAGCGCCTTCTGGTACATCGTCACCGAATCCGGATACTTCCCCTGTAGCTCGAGCAACGTCCCTAACGCCGAGAACGCGGACGAGCTCGGATCCAGCTGCGCGACCTTTTCCAGGTTCGCCTGCGCCACATCGAGGCGTCCCAGCTGCAGCGAAGCCAGCCCCAGATCGCGCAGGGCAATCACGTTGTCTGGAGTGATCTGCGCGGCTTTCGCAAACTGTTCCGCCGCCTCTTGCAACCTGCCGTCGTTGAAGTAGTACGACCCCAGCACCACTGGCCAGCGCCAGTAGTCTGGTGCTAAGTCCATCGCCCGCTCGACCGAGGCGATCGCGTCGACCTCCCGACCCTCGGCCGAGAAGACCTCCGACTGCGCTCCGTAAGCGTCCGCACTGTGCGGATCCAGTTGCAGGGCCCGCTGCACGTGCTGCGTCGCGAGCGCATTGTTGCCTGCCATCGCCTCAATTCTCGCCAGGGTCACATATGGCGGCGCAAGGTTGGGCTCGATCGCGATCGCCCGGTTACACGCCGCCCTCGCCTGGTCCAGCAACCCGGGCGTCGGGCTGTCGCGATACTCAATAAAATAAGCCAACCCCAACCCCGATTGTGCCAGAGCGAAGGTGGGGTCCTGTCCCAGCACTCCCTTCAAAATCTGCGTCGCATCGCTAACGTTCTTCTGCTTGTCCGCGCGGCGCAGCAGGTTCATCGCCACCAGATAACTCTCATTCTGGTTGGCCGCCCGCGCGACGAGTCGCGCCTTGGCCCTGCCCGCATAGTGAAAGTATCCCCATCCGCCGGCCACCGCAAGCAGCACCGACACCAGAGCGACATAACGCCACCACTTCAAAAGCCACTGCGGCGTCATTTCACCCGGGGTCTCTTTGCCCGTCTCGACCAGGACCTCAGAAAGCGCGCTCAACAGCGCCCCTGCGCTCGAGAAGCGCTTCGCCGGATCGGTTTGGATCGCCGTATCGATCACCCGCACAAACGCTTCCGGCAGATCAGGACGATGGTCAAGCACCGATCGACTGGTCAGCATCCGCGCGGCCGCAGCCTTCGAAACCACCGCCACGTCGGACGTCAGCTCATCGCTACCCGCCGTCTGCGGCGTCCCGCTGTCACTCACCTTGAGGCCCGACGGATGCCTAGCCGTCACCAAAAAGAACAGCAACGCGCCGACCGCATAGATGTCGCTCTCGACCGAAGCCGGCGCTCCATCAAAGAGCTCCGGCGCCATGTACACAGGTGTTCCAGCAAAGTCTTTCTGCAGATGAGGCAGCGTGCTCAGCCCAAAATCCATCAGCAGGATGCGCCCGCCCTCTTCGCGCATTACGTTTTCCGCCTTGATGTCGCGATGCAGCAACCCGGCGCGATGCACCGCGCTCAATGCCTTGCAGACGTCCATGCCCGCCAGCACCGCCTCGCGATAGCCAAAGGGCCCTTGTTCCCGCACCAGCGAGGCCAGCGTCTTGCCATGAACGAAGTCCGTCCAGAAGCCAACCAGCCCATCATGTTCGTCGATACCGTGCACGGGGACAATGTTCGGGTGGCGCACCGCCGCCAGCGCGCGCGCCTCGCGTAGCAGCGCCTTGAATTGCGCCTCATCTCCCTCAGACCGCGGCAGCAGGATCTTCAGCCCGACGTCCCGCTCCAGGTGCGGGTCCCAGGCGCGGTAGACCTCGCCAAAGCTGCCCTTGCCCACCAGCTCCAGCAGCCGGAAGCTGCCCCATGTGCGTCCCTGGGCAAGTCTCTCCGCCCGTTCCTGCGCGAGACCTGCCTCCCGGCCTTCCGCCTCTTGGCTTTTCACCTTTTGCCCAGCGGACGAATTGGAGCCGGCGCTCATGCTTGCACTAGGAGGAAAACCCTCTCAAAAGTGCTCAAAGTATAGCAGGGGATAATTGCAAGACACCGCCCCACAAGGAGCTGAAAGTCGCGCTCTCTCGAGTAACCGGCAACGCGAAAGACTCACCCTTGATGCCTGCGGGGTCAAGTTAGCGTAGGTTCGAGTCCTAAGCCAACTGTGAGAGATAGAAGAATGCGGGCAGAATTTGCTCAAAGATGGTAAAACCTTCCTCCGAACCCTGGATTCGGTCGAGCAACGCCGCTTCGTTTTTCATTTATTCGTTCGAACTTGCAAAGGTATGCATGGCCGTTGGCATCCAACAATCAGAGTTGAAACTACCGGAGTCAACCGACTATGAAGAAACCATTAGTGACCATCGAGAATTGGGCGGTCGTTCAAAGAGCGGTCGCTCTGAGTTATGAAGAGTTGCAACCCGGCAAGCACCTGATGGGCAAGGTCGCCGGGCATACGAATCTTCCCAATGCAGAATTCATCTACACGTCGCCAATCCTGAGCGTTGATGTCGACGAGGGAATGGTCGAGACGCGTAACACCGTGTACCAGCTGGGTAAACCCAGCGACGCCTACAGAACCTGGGAGTGCGAGCAGAAAGGTGCATGCTAACGCTTAATCTCGGCCCGATGCTTAAGATCCGTGGTCTCTCCGCTGCTGAAGTCCGAGAGATCATGGTGCGGGTTCAACCTGTCCACAAAGCTACTCTGCCCGCAACGCGTTTACCGGATCGACAGTCGCCGCCCGCCGCGAAGGCAAATAGCAGGCAAGGTATGCGATCACCACAACCACGACCGTGATTGCAGCATAGGTCAGCGGATCGACCGGGCTCACGTTGAACAGCAGCGACGACATCAACCGCATCGTGATGAAGGCAGCCACCAGTCCGCAGACCACGCCGACGCCCGTCAACAACATCCCCTGCCGCACAAACAGCGCGATCAGCGACTGCCGCTGCGCCCCCAGCGCCATCCGAATGCCAACCTCCCGCGTTCGCTGCGCCACCGAATACGAAATCACGCCATAAATTCCAACGATTCCCAGCAAGAGCGCCATGCTTCCCGCAATGCTGAGCATCACCAGCGTGAACGAGGTTCGCGCCATCGATTTCCTGGAGAATTCGCCGACCGTAGATGTATACGCCAGCGGCACTTCGGCATCCACCGACCAGACCCGTTGCTGTACCTCACTTATAAAAGCCTGCGAACCAGCGCGCGGACTGCGGATGGCGAACGCGATCCACCGCCGCAGCATCTGCTTTTGCCCCTCGAAGTTGTCCATCATCACCGGCCAGTAAACCGCGGTCTGCGCTGGTTTATCGACGCCGTCATAGTGCACGTCCTGGACAACTCCAATAATCTCGCGCCAATCGTCGGTGCTTCCGACTCGTATTCTCTTGCCCAGCGCATTGCCGGCGTCATGCCAATACTCGCGCGCGAAATTCTCCGAAATGATCGCGACTGGGCGCTTGTCGTAGGTGTCGGTCCAGGTGAGATCGCGGCCGGCAACGATGCGCGTGCCCATCGTCGCGAAGAAACCCGGCGAGATATTGACGAATCGCCGTATCGGCGGAATCTCGCCATCTTTATAAACGTGGTCCTGCGCATAGAGCAGATCGTTCGAGTCATTTCCATCCATCGGAATCGCGCTCGAGAAGCTCACCGAAGAGACGCCGGGAATGGCCGCGAGTTTGTCCAGAATGTCCTGCTCCATATGGACGACCTTCTCGCGTTGCGTGTCCGGTATCTGCGCCTCTGGAATCACAAAGCGAAACGTCTGCACCGCAGCCGGCTCAGCAAAACCGGGAGAGACATGCATGAGCGCCACAAAAGTGCGGATCATCAACCCTGAGCAGATCAACAGCACCAGCGCCAGCGCAACCTGCACCACCACCAGCGCCTTGCGCGTACGGTGCCGCTCGCGGCCCTGGCTCTGCGAACGCCCGCCTTCGCGGAGTGTGGCGTTTAGCCCCTGGCCGGCGTAGCGAACGACCGGGACCAGGCCAATGAGCAGGCTGACCACCATCGCCAATCCCAGAGTGAAGAGCAACACCGGCATATCGATGCCGATCTCATTGATCCGCGGAAGTCCGTTTGGTGCAATCGCGACCAGAACCCGCAGTGCGCCAAAGGCCAGAGCTAAGCCGATCAGGCTGCCCGCAAAGCCTAGTAGAGCGCTCTCGTAGAGCAGCTCGAGCGCAATTCGTCCTCGCCCCGCTCCCAGAGCGGAGCGGACCGCCAACTCCTGTCGCCGTCCCTCAACCCGAACCAGCAGCAGGTTCGCGACATTCGCGCAGGCAATCAGCAGCACCACCGCGATCGAACCCATCAGCACCCAAAGCATGTTGCCGATATCGCCGACAACGTCCTTCTTCAACGGACGCAGGTTCGGATGAATCTGCACCTTCTCGAAGATGGCGGCGCTGAAGCCCTCCGGCGCAGGAAAGCTCCGCATCGAAATCGGCAGCAGCCGCGCCATATCCGCGCTCGCCTGCTCCATTGTCACTCCCGGCTTCAGCCGTGCCAGTGCGCGATAGCTGAAATTGCCCAGCTTGGTCTTGCTGCGGTCCCACTGCATCGGCATAAACAGCGCATCGTCGTCGCGGTCAAGGAAGTGGAACCCCTGCGGCAAAACACCGATGATCTGCCGCGGCTTGCCGTCCACGTTGAGCGTCTGCCCAACCACCGAAGTCGCGCCACCAAACTTCTTCTGCCAGTATCCGTAGGACAACAACACCGTCTGCGGCGCGCCAGCCGTGTCATCCTGACGGGTAAACAACCGTCCCAGCGCCGGAACCACGCCTAGCAAAGGCAGCGTGCCGTCGGTAACATCCAGCCCTTGCACATGCTCAGGTTCGCCCGCGCCAGTCACGCTGACCGAATCGCCGTTGTAGACCCCGATGTCCTGCAAGGTGGTGCTCTGTTCGCGATCAATGAAGTAGATCGACGGAGCCATGTTCAGCTCCTTGATGTCGATCCCCGGCGCGCTGTGCCACACACCGATCAACTCCGAAGCGTGAGGATATGGCAATGGCTTCAGCAGCACACCCTCGACCACGCTAAAGATTGCCGTGTTCGCGCCCACACCGATCGCCAGCGTGAGCAGCGTGATGGCGGTGAACATCGGCGCGCGACCCAACCGTCTGACCACCTGTTTGAATTGATCGAGAGCCATCGCCATCTGCCACACCTCCAGCGTAGTTGTGTGCTGTTTGCTACGTCTTTCAAGGAAGGATGGTTCCAGCGGACCGGAGGAATTCGCTGCCGCGGCCCTCAGGTCTGATTTGGGAGCGTTTCTGATAGCCTTGAAATTTAAGCGGAGTAGATCCACCATGCCAGAACAAAGGGCACGTAAGTACCACCAGGACCGGGTCGCCGGGACCCTTCGCGACGAAATCACCGCCATGATCGAGGGCCAGCTCTCTGACCCGCGCATCGCCTTCGCCTACGTCAGCCAGGTCGCCCTCAACCCCGGCGGCAAATCTGCGCTCGTCTACATCACCGTCGACGGCGGCGAAAAAGAGGAAGAAGAGACCCTCGCCGCGCTCATGGCTGCCCGAGGCTACATCCGCCACGAATTGCTCGAGCGCACCGGCAAGCGGCACATTCCGGATATCAGCTTTCACATCGACCGCTCCGAAAAGATGAAGGCCCGCATCGACGAGCTCATGGGCCGCAAGCGCCAGCGCGCCAAGCCCGCCGCCGAACCCTCGACCGCCGTCGAAACATCCAACGCAGGGACCCCGGCTTCGCAACCGGGGTCTCAAACGACAGGTCTTCGCCGCTGAGGGGGAAACTAACCTGAGGTTCCTTCGTCTCTCTTCATCAGGAGACGCGATCTTGGGTTTGGGTTCCGATAATCGAAATTCAAGCCATTTGTCGCTCCTCGTATACTCACTTGTAGCAACTCACCACTACGGTGCCCGGTAGTGTTTGTTCCAGCTGGCCAACCCGAAACTAAACCGCAGACCTACGAAGGACCATTGGATCATCCCGAAGCGAGTTCTTGGAGTGAAGCGTTTGACCGCCTGGGCGTGGCCGTCGCTCAGTTGACGATCGAAGGCGCTTTCCTCTCCGTGAATGACCGCCTGTGCGAAATCCTTCGTCATCCCAGGACTGATTTGCTGGCAAAGAATTTTCGGGAGTTCCTTCACTCTGCAGAGGGCCAATCCGAATTCGAGACAGCCGTTAGCAGACTGATTGCCGGGGAGATAGCTCGCCATTCGGCCCAGATGACGGCCGGCAGTCCAGACGGCGGCCTTCTCTGGTTCGACATAACTTTCTCTTCAGTATTTGATAGCGATGGCACTTCGCCCCGGGCACTGACCTTGGTGGCGAACGATCTTACGTCCCTCAAGCTCGCAAAGAAGGAGCTCCACGACTCGGAGCTCGCGCGCGATGAACTGAGCCGCAAGCTGCTTAATGCCCAGGATGCCGACCGTACCAGGATCGCAAGAGAGCTTCACGACGACATCGGCCAGTCCCTCGCGGTGTTCAAGATCCAGATGCTTCGCGCCGGGCAGCCGGTTTCCGGACATCCCGGACAAAGGCATGCCGACCTGACAGATCTCGCAGGGAAGTTGGACGCCATCACTCATAAGGTGAGCCGCCTGTCGCACGGCCTGCATTCGTCTGCGCTCGAATTTCTTGGCCTGGCCGCCGCAGTACAGAGCCATTGCCTCGAGTGCTCCCAGCAGCTGCGGATCCCAATTGATTGTCAGTGCGACCACGTCCAGAAAAAACTCGACGGCATCATGGCGCTCTCATTCCTGCGCGTAGTCCAGGAGGCCTTGCATAATGTCGCAAAACACAGCCGGGCAAAAAATATCACGGTACGGCTCAACGGTTCAGACCATCAACTCAGCCTGGAGATCCGCGACGACGGCGTAGGATTCGATATGGAGACCGCAAGACTCGCCGCAGGACTCGGCCTGATCAGCATGCGCGAGAGGATCCACCTGATCGGAGGCAAATTCGAGATCGTCTCGAGCCCAGGAAATGGCACGAGAATAGCAGCGCACGCGCCGATCGCGCAGGAAATCGGCTAAGAGCGGCGTGTATAACTAAGAGGCGGGTTACCGTTGAGATCGATGCAGGATAAAGGGTCTTGCACGCGTTTATACAGCCGATTCCACACCCCACCAGAGAAAGGATTTTTTTGAATGATCAGACGCCTGGCATTATTTCTCGGAACGCTGGCGCTTGCCGCCCCATTGGCGCTTGCGCAAACCTCCAACTGGGTTCCAGACAAAGCACACAGCGGAGTCGACTTTTCTATCCTGCACATGAGCCTTGCAAAGGTTCGCGGACACTTCGGCAATATCGGCGGCACCATCGTCTGGAACGACGCGGATATTACCAAGTCGACGGTCAACGTCACCATCGATGTCACCACTGTAAGCACTGGCGTGACCCAACGCGACAACGACCTGAAGAGTGCGAAGTTCTTCGATGCGACGCAGTTCCCGACGGCGACTTTCGTCAGCACCAGCGTCAGCAAGAGCGGCACCGGCCTGACTGTCTCAGGCAATCTAACCTTGCACGGAGTGACCAAGCCCGTGGTCCTGCAGGTGGATGGTCCCACCGGGCCCGTCAATGGAATGGACAAGAAGCCGCACGCCGGCTTCTCCGCGACGACAACTCTCAAACGAACCGACTTCGGCATCGCGACCGGTTTTCCGACTACAGTCGTGGGCGACGACGTGGCCCTGACCATCGACCTCGACGTGGCGAAACAGTAAGCGAAGCTCAGGTAGATGCAGCTGACCCGCAATCGCTCCAACGAAGCTCGTCATATCCGGGATAACTGCGACGGACGCGAACCAATACGCGTCCGTCAGTTCTGTTAGTTTCGCTTGTCGCCAAGTCGCCAATGCGATAAGCGAACGCCCTCAGTCCGCGGCAATCTCCCTCCTCCGCGAGTCCGCGTTTCGCGGGAAACTACGCCGCGACCAGGAATTCACTCTCACTGCATCGACTTTGAGGAGATATAAGATTCTCCCGGATTTGCGAGAATATCTCCATGAGCGAAGCAAGCATCTCCCATTACCGCAACCTCGAAAAAATCGGCGGCGGCGGCATGGGAGTCGTCTACAAGGCTGAGGATATCGTCCTCGGCCGCTATGTGGCGCTCAAGTTCCTTCCTGATAGCTTTGCAAATGATATCGCCGCCATGGAGCGTTTCCGTCGCGAGGCGCGCGCCGCCTCCGCATTGAATCACCCCAATATCTGCACCATTCATGAGATCGCCGAAGCCGACGGCCGGCTCTTCATCGCCATGGAGTTCCTCGATGGTGAAACCCTGAAGGGCCTCATTCAAAATGGCCCGCTCCCCCTCGAAAAGTTGCTCGCACTGGCCATCGACATCACCGACGCTCTCGACGCCGCGCATGAAAAAGGAATCATCCATCGCGATATCAAGCCCGCCAACGTATTCGTGACCAGGCGCGGCAGCGCCAAGATCCTGGACTTTGGCCTGGCCAAATTGGTGCCCCGCAAGGAGCTCGCCTACGACTCTCCTCAATCCCGCTCCGAGCTTCTTCAGCTCACCGACGGCCTTGGCGCCGCTCTGGGAACAGCCGCTTATATGTCCCCAGAACAGGCATTAGGCAAGCCCCTCGACCAGCGCACCGACCTGTTTTCCTTCGGAATCGTGCTCTACGAAATGTGCACCGGCCGGTCTCCCTTTTCTGGAGACACTACCGGAGAGCTCCTGATCTCCATCGTTCAACAGGTTCCAGTCATCCCGGAACAATTGAACCCCGACATCCCTGCAGGACTCGCCGGGATCATCGAACTGTGTCTCGAGAAAAATCCCGAATACCGCTATCAGCACGCGTCGGAAATCCGCGCCGACTTGAAACGCCTGCAACGCGACTCGTCTGCGGAGGTCGTGCCGCATTCTGTAGCATCGCGTATCGATGGACCGGCACATGTGGTATCAACCTCGTGGAAGGTCGCTGGCGCTTTCGCCGCGAGCAAATCGGCGGAGACAAGCAGCCCGCCCGCATCAACCCGCCCAGCTCTTCGTAGCCGCTGGGTAGCTCCACTCGCGGCTATAACGGCAGTTGCCCTGATAGCCCTGATTTTGTACGGGACCCGCCCCCAACCGCTGCCCAGTGTCTCAAATTACATCCAGCTCACTCACGACGGCGAAGCGAAGACACTGAAAGCCACCGATGGGCTGCGCCTTTATTTCGGCATGGGGAACCAAGCCTCCATGAGGGTCGCGGAAGTATCTGTCTCGGGTGGCGAACCGATTTCGATCACCGTCCCGTCAGCGGGTCTGACTCCTCAGAGCGTCTCTCCCGATGGAGCTGAACTTCTCGCTCTTGACGGGCCCGGAGATTTTTGGAGTTTGCCAACCCTGGGTGGTTCGCCTCGCCGGTTGGGCTCCGCTGTCGCGCAGGACGCGGCCTGGTCTCCCGATGGCAAGATGCTGGCTTACGCCGAAGGAAGCGAATTGTTTCTCGCCAGGAGTGATGGAACAGAATCCCGAAAGTTAGTTTCACTAGAGGGTCGAGGCTTCTATCTGGCGTGGTCACCGGCGGGAGACAAGCTGAGGTTTACCCTGAATGACAAAAAGACCCGGGGAAATTCACTCTGGGAGGTTTCGACACAGGGGACAAATCTGCACCCGTTATTTCCCGGATGGCACGATCCTCCAGACGAATGCTGCGGAAAATGGACCGCGGACGGAAAATACTTCGTTTTCCAAGCTCGAGGGCAAATCTGGGCTATCTCCGAAAACAGGTCCTTTCCTTACTTGTCCGCGAACAAACCCGTCCAGCTGACTTCCAGTCCGCTCGGCTTGTTTACACCGCTGCCCAGCAAAGATGGCAAGAAACTCTTCATAGTAGGCCGAAGTTACCGCGGCGAACTGGAGCGCGCCGACTCCAAATCGGCTCAGTTGACGCCCTTCCTCTCCGGGATCTCTGCCGAAGACGTCATATTCTCCGATGACGGCAAATCGATAGCCTACGTCTCCTACCCCGAGGGCATCCTCTGGCGAAGCAAACTGGACGGCAGCAATAAAGTACAGCTCAGCTCCCCTCCCCTGGTTGCAGCGTTGCCGCGCTGGTCGCCCGATGGCAAACAGATCGTGTTCTATAACTACATAGTCGGCAAACCAGCAAAGATCTACGTGGTTGCCGCTGACGGCGGCAGCCCCCGGCAAATACTGCCCGATGATCCCGAGCCCAAGCAGGATCCCGATTGGTCGCCGCTCGGGGACAAGATTATCTTCGGTGGCGTGCCGGCCGACACTAATTCAGCCATCCATGTGCTCGATTTAAAAACCAACAGTGTCTCCGAGCTGCCGGGCTCCCGTGGCCTGTACTCCCCCCGTTGGTCGCCGGATGGCAGGTTTATCGTGGCGATGCCGATAGACGGGCTCAGCCTGGTGCTCTTTGACTTCCAGACTCAGAAGTGGTCGCAACTGGCGAAAGCAATCGCTGGATTCCCGAACTGGTCAAGAGACGGACAATGTGTCTACTTCCTGCGGCCACTGGACCATCCAGCCGTGATGAGAGTTCGGATCGCAGACCGCGAAATGGAGCAGGTTTTGGACCTGGCGAACCTTCCAACGGTGGGCAACATCGGCCCGTGGCTGGGCCTCGGTCCGGACGATTCCCTGCTTTTACTCAAAGATACCGGGACGCAGGATACCTACTCTGTGGATTGGCAAACAGCCGAATCAGCGCAATAACCCCCCCACTACTTGCCGGAATTTTCATACGCCGTCGATATCGGCAGAAAGACCCGAACCGTAGTGCCGTGGTCTTCTCCATCAATCTTGCTCTGAATCTCGATCTGTCCCCCATGGCCCTCGACAAACTGCTTCGCGACAAACAAACCGATGCCGGTGCCCACCGTAGTACGGGTCGAGAAAAACGCTTCGAACACTCTAGGTAAAACGTCGGGCGCAATCCCGGCGCCGTTATCCTTGACAGTCAGAGCGATGCCATCTCGTGGATCCGTTGCATCTTCCACGGAGATGGATAAGACACCGCCATCTGGCATCGCATAGATCGAGTTAGTAATCAGGTTCGAGATCACTTGCATCATCTCCCCACGGCGCATCACAACCTTCCTTGATGAATCGAGCGCCGTTCTGATCTCAATACCGCTAGCAGTGCACCGCGGGCCGTAAATAGTGATGGCGTGCAATGCCATCTCCGTCATCGAAGCTCTGCTCGCCGCTGCGTGTTCGCGATAATATCCAAGCGTTTGTTTAGCAATGTGCGAGACGCGGCCAAGCTCAATTTCCGCAGAGTCCAGGTAGCTCACGCCATCCGGATCGGTGATCATCGGACGCAGCAAGTAAAGCAGGTTCGTCACGCCTTCGAGGGGATTGTTGATTTCATGAGCGATCGTGGCCGCCATGCGGCCAGTCGCTGCAATCTTCTCGGCTTGCAACAAGGATTGTTCGATCCGCCTGCGGCCTGAGATATCGCGAAGGATCTTTGACGCTCCAATGACCTTGCCCTGTTCGTCTTTCACCGGGGAAACGGTAACTGAGACATCGATTAGCTTGCCGCTCTTGGTAAGGCGCACGGTTTCAAAGTGCTCGACACGTCGTCCGGCACGAATGCTTTCAATGATCGTCTTCTCGTCGGAATGGAGGTGCTCTGGAATGAGCTTGAGAATCGAAGCGCCAATCATCTCCTCTGCCGAATAACCGAACAGGCGCGTCGCAGCCCCATTCCAGCTCGTGATGGTGCCGTTCAGGTCTTTGCTCAGGATCACGTCCTCGGAAGATTCAACGATCGCCGCCAACTCTCCGAGGTGCCTAGCGCTTTCTCTAAGAGCTTCCTCGGTCTTTTTGATCCGCGTAACATCGCGTACCGCGCCGAGAATGTGCGCGCCTGATCCATCAGGCTGCGATTGAAGCCGCCCGTTCACTTCGATGTAACGCTCAGTCTTGTTCGGAAGATGGATGATTCCCTCGAAATGGAATCCCTCGCCTTTTTTGAGGCTCGCTTCCATAGTTTCCTGAAGGCCTTCCCTGTAACCGGAGTGCGAAACCTCGCGCAGGAATTCAACGCTGCTCAAAGGGCCCTGTTCGCGCATCCGCCCGAAGATCTCGTACATGCGATCGTTTTCCCAACTCGCGCGGTCCTGGGTAGGATCCCATACAAAGATTCCCACCTCCGCAACCTCGGTCGCCAGCTTCAGCCTCGCTTCACTCTCGCGAAGTCTCTGCGCCCCCTTTACGATTTCGGTGGTGTTGCGGTACGCGTCATAAATGCCCGCGATCACTCCGTTCTCATAGACTGGGATGAGCGAATAGCTCCAATAGTGCTCCTCGGTCACTCCGTTCAGCAGGATCGGAATGAACATGTTGTCTCGTACCGGCGTCTCTCCCCGGTAGAAACAACCTTCCAGGTCGGCGCTCACCAAATCCCATGCTTCATGAAAAACACTTCGATAGAGGCGGCCGAGCGCATTGGGATGCTTTCCCCTCAAAGTTGGAATTCCCGCATCGTTGTAGAGGAAGACCATCTCCGGCCCCCACGAGACGATCGTTGGAAATGGCGAATGCAGCATCAAATTGACGGTCGCGATCAGTGTCTCGGACCACTCTTCGATCGGCCCCAATGGTGTCGCATCCCAGTTATGCGCACGAATGCGATCGGCCATCTCACTATCGCCGGTAATTAAGGCTTTTGCTCGTTCTGTGGGAGTGGATGAGTTCATGGATAAGGGGCTAGGCCAGCGTGCGACATCCGGGGAAAGATGAAAAGCCTCGCTCAGTTAAATCATAGTCGCGGGGTGGCACGGAGCTCCGATTTTTCTTAAAAAAGCGAAAGACCATCCCCGCATCTCCGATGCGCTTCAGCGAAAGCGTCGCCCAGATTGATTTCTCATCGCTGGAGACGCCTTCCGGTGAGTTTTGGACGAGACGAACCCTCCAACCGTGGGCAATATCGGACCGTGGCTGGGCCTCGGTCCGGACGATTCCCTGCTTTTACTCAAAGATGCCGGGACGCAGGATATCTACTCTCTGGATTGGGAACTACCCGAATCGGCGCATTGATCGGCCCATACAGGTTCATTCCCGGCCCTCACCGCAACTCTGCTATCACGGTTATAGCTGCGCGTATTCCTTCTTCGCTTCGGCGACTACCGGAAGGTTCGCGTCGGCATTCTTCCATTCCGTAAAGAAGACGTCATAAGCCTTCTTCGCGTTGGCCTTGTCTCCAGCCATAGCATAAGCACGGCCCATGCCGAGAAGAGACAAGCCATACGGACTACTGATGAGATAAGCCTGGCCTTTTAGACGCGTCGCCTCCTGAAATGAGGCAATGGCATTCGCAGGGTCCTTCAGCTGCAGATACGCAAGACCTCGCATATAAGGAGCAAAGGAGGCCGCATCGTGCGCCCGCACATGTTCAAGATAGGCAAGCGCCTGCTTCGGGTCGCCGGCCTTGAGTGCCAGCCATCCGCGAGACTGCGGCACGAAGAGTTCCTGCACCAGCGTGTCTTGCGGGAACCGTTTTTCGAGAGCCGAAAGCGCCTCGGAGGCTTGCTTCGCTTCGTTGCATTGAGCCAGTGTCGTGGCTGCGGCGATCTGGGTGACTTTGCCGTTATCCAGTTGCAAGGCGTGCTTTGCAACTCCGGCTGCATCGAAACATTCATCGACCATCCAGCCTGCCGCCGCCGCGGCGAGCAAACCGCTGGCCTGGGCATCATTCGCTTTGACGCTCGCCGCCTGATCGGCCGCGCGAAGCAGGGTCGTCTTCGCGAGCTGAATCTCGCCAAGTTGCGGATATAAACTGCCCAAAGTAGCGGTTACCGCAGATTGGTCGGGACGCCCCGCCGTTTCGGCCACAATGCGCTGCACGCTGTCCCACTTACCCTGCACCGCGTAATATTGCAGCTCGATCGCCAGCAGGCTGGTTCCACTCAAACCGAGACGGGCAGCTTCCGCGATATACTTTTCGGCTTCGGCCGGTTGATCCAGAGTAGTTCCGGTCGCAACTCCATTTTCGAGCGCGATAGCATCATCCGGCTGCAGTTCGAGGGCCTTGCGATTGGCGGCGGCGCTCTTCTCAAGCTCGCCGTTTTGCAGGTAGAAAACGCCGATGTTGATAAAGTTGTCGATCTGCAGGGGATATTCCTGAGTGGCGACCTGCAGAGTCTCAATGCTCTTATTCAAATCGCCGACCACCGAGGAGTAGTAATGCCCGGCGATGTAAAGCTTCTCCCGCTCGCTGACATTGCCGCTCAGTTGGTAAGCCTTGGTGAAATATTCGCTCGCCTTGGTGACCTGGGCGGTGTTCAGGTAAAGCACGCCCATGCGCGCCCAGGCCATGGCCAGCCTCGGGTCTAGTTCCACCGCCCGCTTGTAGTGGTCCATCGCTTCGGGGATGTCGTTGCCCTTCTGATGTGCCTCATCGCCAAGAGCGTAAGCGCGGAAGGCTTCGAGCGATGGCGTCGTCGCCTGACCGAAGGGAGCATTCAGCCGTTGGATGCTGGAGAGACTCTCACCCAGTTTGGCGCGCATCGCCGTCGCGACCTGGTTCAGCGCATCGAGGACGTGCTCCTTGTCGGGCGCTGTCGCCTCTTCACTCGCAATATCGTCGCCGCTGGCCGTGTTCTGTGCGCCCAGCGTGATGAGATATGCCTTGCCCAGCGGAGCAATCGTGCCCGTGAGGATCGCCTTGATTCCCTCTCGCTCGCCGATCTCCCTGGCAATTTGCGGCGTAATGGTCTCATCTTGCTTGCGCCCGAGATACTGCAGGCTCTGCCGAAGGTGCTGCTGGCTCACAATATCCAGCACCGGAGACTGGCCAAGTTGCACGCGAAGTGCCTGATCCAAAGTGGAGTCAAAAACCGGATCGCCGGTCTTGTTGATGAAGTCGGCGACAATGATGGCGTCTTTCAGCGTCTTGGGTTTCGCCGCCGAATCCGCGGTCGCGGGAGCGGTAGTCGTGGATTGCTGACCGCTCTTCTTGCTGAGATGGTCGCGCAGCAGGAAGAATGCGCCTCCCAGCACTACCACACCAGCGACGACGCCAATCTTCAATCCGGTACCGGAATGCCACGGCTTGGCTGTCGTCACCGGAACAGAAGCGGCAGCCGCAGGAATCGAAGAAGCCGACGTAGCTTTGATAGCAGGCGAAGAGGCAGGTGAAGACGCCGAAGAAGACGCGCTCTGAACCGCCTCAAGGTCCGCGAGAAGATCCTCGGCGCTCGCGTAGCGCTGCGTCCTGTCCTTGGTCAGCAATTTTCCAATAATCGGATCGAGCGCGCTCGGCATCGCCGGATTGATACTGCTCACCGCCGGCGGGTCCTTCATCAGCAGTGAAGCGAAAACCTCGGCTGTGCTCCGGCCTCCAAAAGCCGGCTCGCCGGTCGCCATCTCATACAAAACGCTGCCCAGGCTAAACAAGTCGGTACGTGCATCGAGCGGTTCACCCTTCGCCTGCTCCGGAGACATATAAGCAGCAGTCCCAACCGTCGACCCCGGAATCGTAAGATCGGTAGCCCCGCCGGTCGCCGTCTCGGTATCGCCCGGTACTCCAAAGAACCGCGAGTCGGGCGACGCCTCGATCCCCTGCTTCTTCGCCAGGCCAAAATCAACGATCTTCAGTTGCTTTCGGTCACGCCCGCTATCCACCACAAAGAGATTGGCCGGCTTGATGTCCCGATGAACAATGCCCTTGGCATGTGCCGCGGCCAGCGCGCTCGCCGCCTGCTGTCCAAATGCGAGTACCTCAGAAGCGGAGAGTCGATGATGGCTGAGAAACAGCTTAAGCGTCTCCCCGCGAAGCAGCTCCATCACCAGGTAAGGGCGTCCGTCCTGCTCGCCCACATCGTGAATCGCACAGATATTCGGATGGTTCAGCGTCGCCGCCGCCCGCGCCTCGCGAAGAAAGCGCCCGTGCGAGAGTTGGGTCGCCGAATGTGGCGTGCCCGCCGGAGTAGGACTCCCGCTTCCCGCGTCCGAGTTAAGAAAGCTGTCCGAGACTACCTTGAGAGCGACTTCGCGCTCCAGCCGCGTATCGACGGCGCGAAAAACCACGCCCATGCCGCCGGCGCCAATCTTCTCAACTATTCTGTAAGGACCAAAGACAGTATCAGCAGCGATCGTCATACCCGTCCGAAAGTTCTTGATTTATGTCCTAGTTAGGGACCTGCATATGTGCAGCCGGGGTTCAGTCGAGTGTACACGCGTGCAAGGGATGCTGACGAGCATCTTAGCAGCGACGCCGAAGCCCGTGTCGACCGCGAACAGTTCCTCGGGCCACGCCAGTCTTCCGTGCCGTTTCTTATGAAACGGGCATCTTGTCGCAGTGCAGGATTCGAAACCCAACAGCCTATTTCTTAACGGCCTCGCCGAAGACGCGCAGGAAGTTCCCGCCACCGATCTTTCCGATCTCATCTGGGGTGAAGCCGGCCTTTAACATGGCATCGACCACGACATAGTAGAACCCGGCGGTTTGATCCTTCCATGCCTGATTGGTTCGTTCGCCGACACGCGCACGCTGCGAACCAGGCCCAGGACCTCCGGGAGGAGGGCCTCCGACGCGTGGGCTCGGCTGGGTGAGCTTGGTGTCCGTTCCAATGCACACATGATCGACCCCGATGACATCGACGAGCGCCCGGATATTCCGCGCGTAGTCCAACGGCGTGTCGGAGAGATGCGTCCAGACACCGACCAGTCCCCCCGCATCGGCGACGATTGTGGCCTGCTCTTTGCTGATCAGTCTTGGGCGCATCATCTGCGCCATGGACGGATTGCTCCCCAACTGCGTGTCCAGACCCGTGTGAGAGACGATGACCGGCCGGGTCGTGACCTTGAGCGCGGCCTCCGTGGTCTGCAGATTAGCATGAGCAAGATCGACGAGCATGCCCAGGCGATTGCATTCCTTGATGACGGCCGTCCCGAATGAAGTCAATCCTCCATAACGCGGAGGGTTGGTGTAAACGTCGCCCAGCGGCACGGAGGCGTCGCTGTCGTGAAGCAGCCCGAAGTGCCGCAAACCCCGCTGATAGGCTTCTTCCACGCGGTCAAGATGGCCTTGCAGGAAGTGCGCGCCTTCGACTGCCTGGACGACCGTCGGCTGGCCATTCTTATGGGCGGCAAGAATGTCAGCCGGAGTGAGGGAACGCTTCATGCCGTTGCGCTTCAGTTGCCGATCCATCGATGCCAGCCCCTTAAGAAAGCGGTCGTAAGCATCGCCGGGCTGATAGTCGGTTGCAAAGGTCATGCAAATGGCGGAGAGGCCCGACCGTTTCATCTCGCCGGCCAGATCGATATCCGGGCCGGGCATTTCGGCGGCGGTGAGGGGAACGTCGATGTGATTATGGGTATCGATCCCTATCGTCGTCGCGACGATGTCGGCTACGCGGGGATCCGTCACATCTGCCGCCCAGCCTAAGCGCGGACGCAGGATGATCGCCGCACCTGCCACCATGCCAACCGCGGAGAGAAACTGCCGCCTTGAACCGCTTGTCTGAAATTCCATCAAAGCTCTCCATCGACGCGAACGGTACCTGCAGGAAGATTGGTCGGTAACGCTGTGCCGTTTCTTGATTCTTGCATTCTTCGATTACGGATCCCTTAACTTGCAGCGCCGGCTGCACGTTGGAAGGTCGCCACGCCCCGCATCACGATCAGGAAGATAAGGGTGACCGCGATCAACAGGATTCCGGAGCCTCCAAGGGCAGCCGTGATTCCAACCATAGGAATCAGCTTGCCGAGCGCCAGACCTCCCAGCGGCATGCCTGCTCGAAAAGCAAGGTTGTAGACACTCATCACCCGGCCGCGCATCTGTTCGGAGACGATCAGCTGAACCAGGGACAACATGAGCGATGCGGACGCCATGATCGCCATCCCGCTGATAAAGATCAACAGGCACGAGAGAGGAAGCGATCTGCTCATGGCGAAGCCGGCGATAGCTGCTCCCAGTGCCAGCAAGGCCAGTAAAGCGACATGCCCTTGCCCCTTCAAGCGCCCGAAAGAGGCAACCATCAGCCCACCGACGACCGATCCCGCGCCGGAACAGATCAGCAGAAGCTGATAGGTCTGCGGCCCTCCGTGGAAGATGGTGCGGACGATTACGGGCAGGAATCCGGTGAGAGAAAAGCCGAGAAGCGTCGTGCTGAAAGCGAGAAGGACCAGCGCAGACAATCCCTCACGCTGGCGAATAAACGCCATTCCTTCGCCCATGCTCTTCAGGATGGTCTCTTTCGATCGTGCCGGCACGAATTTTAGGTGGATCATCAGGAGCGAAAGGATGACTGCCAGAAAGGAAACGCCATTCAAAGCAAAGCACCAGGTGGCCCCGAGGGTCGCGTAGGCGAGACCTCCGAGGGTGGGCCCCAGGACGCGCGCCAGATTGAACTGAATCGAGTTCATGGCGATGGCGTTGGACAGATCTTCGGCGGGGACAAGAGTCGGCAGGAGAGCGGAGTAGGCCGGCCCACCGAATGACTGGCCGAGACCAACAACGAAAGACAGAGAAAGGATGTGCCAGACCTTTACTGTGTGAGTAAGGAACAGCGCCGTGAGTACGAATGCGCAAGTCATCTGGATGTACTGCGAGGACAGCAGCATCTTCCTCCGGTCCATACGGTCGGCAAAGACGCCTCCGACCAGCGAGAACAGGATGATCGGGAGCTGCCCGAGGAAAAGATCCAATCCCAGATAAAAGGCGTCCTTCGTGAGGTCGTAGACAAGCCAGCTCTGCGCGAACTGCTGAACAAACGTCCCAATAGTTGAGACACATGCCCCAATCCACATCAGACGAAAATCACGATACCGAAACGCTCGGAAAGTCCGGCTCAGGAACAACGTTGCGGACACTAGAGATCGGCCCCTTTGTCCTGACGAGCCAAAGGCCCGTCAGCCCGTCGAAGCAAAGGGCGACATCGAATCTCCTGGGAGGCTGGGTCAGGTTTCTGCATGCAAGGGGCGCAAAGGTTCAGATGAAATTATGCGCGATCGGTCGCAAAATCGCCCAAGCAACGACCTGAATATCTCAATGTGCCTCGGCCCGTTCGCGTCAGTCGAGGATTACTCCGGTTTACATCCTTCGGTCACGACTCCGAAGTCTCAGTCGACCCAAAAAATCAAAAGCTTCGCGAGAGAAGCTCCCTTGCGCTCGCCAGCACCTTCTCTCGCATCGCCGGCTCTGGCAGCATTCGGGCGATTTCAATTGCCCCGACCATCGTCGAAAAGATGGAAAAGAAAGCGCGCTCTTTGTCGGCAGTTCGCCGGCCGGGCATAAACGGAAGCATTCGATTCTTGTATTTCTTCAGTTCCTCAAAAATCTGCGGCTTCATCGCCTTATCGGCCCTCGCCAACTCGGGTGCAAGGGCCGGCAAAGGGCATCCATATTCGACGTGGTCGCAATATTCCAGGCTCAAGTAAGTCTTCACTATGGCTTTCCAAGCCGTCTCGGGTCGGGACTGCTCGCCCGCACGAGCAAGGCGCTCGGCAATTTCCTGGAATGCCTCGCCCAGTGACTCCATAAGCAAGACGTCCTTGCTTCCGAAATGCTTGTAAAAACCTCCATGGGTCAAGCCGGCGTCCCGCATAACGGCTGTAACAGCCGCGCCCGTTATGCCCTCCGCGCGAACCCGCCTCGACGCGTCTTTCACAATCCTCTGATGGATTTCTGCTTTGTGTTCGGGGCTGTAACGCATGGCTCATTATAGGATGTTGTAAATCATCTAACGGCCCGTCTGCCCCAACCCTCCAAAAATCTCTGAATCTATAGGATGATGCACATAATCCTATACGCCAAGAGGAGCAAATGTCACCGCAAACCATCTTCCAGATGCATCTCGTTTTGGGTTATCTAGCGTGCCTGCTGTGCTTCGGCGTGCATGTTCTGCCCAGGCTCAAAGCGATGGAACGGGTTGACGCACAACGCATCATCGCCACCGTGCACAGCTTCCGCTTCCTAGGGCTCGTCTTCCTTCTTCCAGGAGTCGTCGGCCCCAATCTGCCCGCCGGCTTCGCGACCTTCGCCGCCTACGGCGACCTTGCCACCGGACTCCTTGCCATCCTGGCTCTTCTCACGGTGAGAGTGCGTCCGCTTTTCTGGTCGTTCGTCGTCGCTTTCAATCTCGTAGGAACGGTCGACATCCTCATCGACTATTACCACGCCATCAAGGTCGGTCTTCCCGCGCTCGCGGGACAGTTGGGCGCTACCTACGCGATCCCGATCCTCTATGTGCCAATGCTGATGATCACGCACATCCTCGCTATCTATTGGATGGCTCGTTCGCAGCGCAGAGCGGCTCCTGTCTTCATCAGCAATGCGGCCGCCTCCTGATTCAGATTCCTCTAACCACACTTCATGAAGGAGAAGATCAATGCTTCAACCTATACTCGTCACGGGCGCGGCCGGCGGATCCCAAGGCGCCACAGGCCGCCGAGTAGCATGCATCGGCCTCTACGGATTGCTCTCATACGAAGTAGCACGCCGCACCCGCGAGCTCGGCATCCGTATGGCCCTCGGAGCGCAAAGGCGCGAACTGATGCGGCTGGTGGTGGGGTGCGGACTTCTGCTGGCGCTGGCCGGCACCGCCATCGGCATCGGCGCGGCCATGGCAGTCACGCGCCTCATGGCCTCGATGCTCTATAGCGTGAACCCCTATGATCCCGCCACATTTGCGGGCGTCGGCCTCCTGCTTGTACTCGTGGCGCTAGCCGCGTCTTCGGTGCCCGCTGGACGGGCGATGAAAATCGATCCTATCGTCGCGCTGCGCGACGAGTGATGGACAGCACCCGTTCTTCAATTCATCGATTCAATAACCAACCGGATCACTTCCACTTGACAGCGGCTGTCCGTTGCCATACAAACATTCCGGTCGATTTTCCTGCGACAAATTTGCTGCCCTAATTCCTTGACCCAAACTACGGAGTCACGAACGGAGAATGCCATGCAGTCCATCCCAAGCTCGCCGGAAGCACTCATTCGCTGGTCATTTCGCGGTTTAGTTGGTGGTGTTTCCGCCGCCCTCCTGACTTTAGCCACCGTAAGCCCCGCGCTCGCCCAACAGGAGGCGTCCGCAAATCCCGCTCGGATTACCCAGGCCGTCGATGATTCCGTTTTGACGACACTGAAAGGAAATGTCCACCCGTTGGCCAGGCCGCAATATGACAAGGGGCCAGCCAACCCGTCGTTGCCCGCGGACAGGATGCAACTGGTGTTGCAACGGAGTCCGGGCCAGGAGATCGCCCTGCGGCAATTTCTCGGCTCGTTGCAGGATCCTAACTCCTCTCAATATCGCAAATGGCTGACGCCGGAACAGTTTGGCGCACAGTATGGCGTATCGGACGCTGATATCCAGACCGTCACTACCTGGCTCGAGTCCGAGGGTTTCAAAGTCAACAAGGTCAACAAGGCGCATACGATCATCGAGTTTTCCGGATCGGTCGGCCAAATACAGTCAGCCTTCCATACCCAGATCCACAGCTTCGCCATAAATGGCGAGCAGCACCTTGCAAACGTTTCCGATCCCCAGATACCAACAGCTTTGGCGCCGGTGGTCGCGGGTCTCTCCAGCCTGAACAATTTCTTCCCCAAGCCGCAGCATATCGAGCGGCAGTTGGGTAAGGGCGATAAAACCACCGGCAAACTTGCTCCCCTATTGACCATCGGATCGGGGACCCCGACCGATCCGTATATTCTCTTCGTCGTTCCCGGAGACGCAGCCACCATCTATGACACTCCCAACGCCTGGAATACGAAATTCAGCGGCACGACTTCCTACACCGGAACTGGCGTAAGCATTGGCATTGCGGGAGATTCAAATATCGCCACTTCGGACGTCGATGACTACCGCAGCCTCTTCGGGCTGCCGGCGGCGACGCCAACCGTGGTCGTCGACGGCAACGACCCTGGAGTCAACGGCGATGTGGTTGAGGCCCTGCTCGACCTTGAGGTTTCCGGCGGCCTCGCACCCGGGGCCACAGAGACCTTATACACCGCGGCGGACACCAACCTGGACTCGGGCCTCTTCCTCGCCATCAACCGTGCAGTCGACGATAATGCCGTGAGCATTCTGAACGTAAGCTTCACCGGATGTGAAGCTTTCCAGGGCACGACTGGAAACCAACTCATCAACAGTTTTTGGGAACAGGCCGCCTCGCAGGGCATTACGGTCACCGTCGCAGTTGGCGACGCCGGATCCGCTGGCTGCGACGATTTCGATACCCAGCAGCAGGCGCAGGGTGGTCTCCAGGTCAACGGACTCGCATCCACGCCCTTCAACGTCGCAGTCGGCGGCACCGACTTCGATGTTCTGGCAACCGACTTCACCACCTACGTCTCGCTAACCAACACCGCGAACTTCACCTCGGCGTTAGGGTACATCCCGGAAGTGCCCGGGAATGGCTCCACTTCCGTCAACGGGCTCTTGAGCGCCAACGTCCCTTTCATGGACGCCGATGGCAACACCAACATATTCGCAGCGAGCGGCGGTGCCAGCAGTTGCATCCTTCCGCAATACGATTCGAACGGAAATCTGATCGGATGCCTCCCGGTCACGGGCACGATAACCGGCTATCCTAAGCCGTCATGGCAGACTGGCGGTAGCCTGAATATCCCCGCCGACGGCGTTCGTGATCTGCCTGATCTGTCGCTGTTTGCGGCCTTCTCGGACAGCGTCCCCGCGGCATGGCTCGTGTGCTACACCTTCACTGACTCCGGAGAAACGGTCACTTGCGCCCCGGACTCCAGTGGCAACTTTGAATTTATTGGGGTTGGTGGCACTTCGGCGGCCGCGCCGACTTTCGCCGGGATGCTGGCTCTCGTCAGTCAGAGCCAGGGCGGAGCACGTCTGGGGCAGGCGAACTATGTGCTTTACAACCTGGCAAACGTGCCCGCCACGTACGGTTTGGCCTTCCACGACATCACCACCGGCAACAACTCGGTTTACTGCGTCTCCAGCTCGCCGGATTGCGGAAGCAATCTGTTCGAGACAGGCTACAACGCTGCTGTCGGTTACGATCAGGCCTCCGGCCTGGGCAGCGTGGACGTGACCCAACTCATCGCCGATTGGAACAAGGCGACCTTCACATCCACAACCACGGCCTTTACGATCAACGGCACCACCTCCCCAGTCAGCATCGCCCATGGCCAGGCCGTCACCCTCAACGCCACCGTAGCGGGCGCCGGAGGAACGCCGACCGGGGACGTAGCCATCGTGAGCAACGCCAACGAGCAGGCCAACACGTATAACTCCAACAGGCTGAGCACCATCACGCTTGGCGCTGGCACGACGGGGCCGCAGAGCTTCACAAATCTGCCCGGCGGCACCTACACAGTTTGGGCGAACTATGGTGGCGACATAACCTTCGCTCAGAGCCAATCCACTCCGGGGATTCAGGTCACCGTCGCCAAAGAAAACAGCGTTCTGGAACTCTTCGGCGAGAACGGCTCCGGCAGCCCACTGCCAATCTCCGGCAGCTATCCTTTTGGGACCGCCTTCAGCATCGACGCTCAACCCATCGGAGTATCGCAGGTCAGTTCGCCGACTCCCGCCGCCGCTACCGGCACGGTGACGTTTGCCGACACCGCGGGGGCGCTGCCCGGCAGCAGCTCGGGTGCCGCAGCTGGGGCGGTCGCCATTAACAGCTTCGGTTATGCTGAGTTGCCGGTTTATTTCTGGTCAACGGCCGCTCACTCGGTCACCGCCAGCTACAGCGGAGATAACAGCCTCAACGCCAGCATCGCAGGGCCGATCGCTTTCACCATCACCAAGGCGACCACATCGAACACGGTCACATCGAGCTCAACTTCAATCGGCTCGGGCCCGTTCACGGTTAGCTCGCTCATTACACCGACTCCATTGAGTACAGCGACCCCACCCACCGGCGCCGTGACACTCACCCTCAACGGCGCCACGATTGGCACCGGCATGGTCGCAGCGGCGCAGGAGCCCAACACCGGCGCGTCCATCGCCACCGCTGCCATCAGCGTCAACGCAAGCGCGCTGACGGCCGGCGCCAACACAATCACGGCTACCTATGGCGGTGACGCCAACTACGCAGGTTCTTCCGGAACAGTCGTAGTGACCTCGGTCCCCGGTCTCGCCATATCTGGTACGAGCATCGCTCCGATCGCAGCAGGAACGTCCGCGACCAGCACGGTTACAGTTACCCCCAGTGCGGGCTTTGCCGGAGCCGTGAACCTCACCTGCTCCGTCGCTGGCCCGGCGGGCGCTAATTCGCCGCCAACCTGCTCCTACAAACCGACCTCGGTAACTATCGCCGGGACCGCTACGCAAACCTCCACGCTCACCGTTGCGACGACTGCCGCGACTACGGCGGCAAGCTATACCGTAACGATCACCGCCGCCGATGCAGCCACTGGTAAGATCACGGCCAACGGCACAGTGGCCGTGACGGTAAGTTTCTTCACCCTGACTTCCACCGCCGCAACCGTGAGTAGCCCAGGTCAGGCGGGGACTTCAACCATCACGATCACGGCGAGCAATTACACCGGCACGATCAGCCTGGGATGCGTTATCGCGTCGCAGCCGAGTGGCGCGAATGGCGTAAACAACCCCACCTGCACCGTCTCCCCGACCACAGCGACTATCGGCAGTTCGGAAGCGCCTGCCACCGTGACCGCAACCATCGCCACGACAGCTCCTGCGAGCAGCAGCGCCCTGGCTAATCCAAAGACGAACGGATGGTCTTTGGCAGCCGACGGGGCGGCCCTCGCTTGCGTTCTTTTGTTTGGGATACCGGCGCGGCGGCGCGGTTGGAGATCGATGCTGGGTCTGCTTGTTGTCGTCAGTGCTCTGGCTGGCATCGGGTGCGGCGGAGGAGTTGTCATCCCCCCCAATAAACCTAGCGTTCCCGGCACAAGCCCGGGCGTTTACACATTTGCTGTTGTCGGAACCGATACGACGACGTCGACAACAACAGCGAGCACGACTTTTACGGTAACCGTGCAGTAATCACGAATCCAGAACATCATGGCCGCGCTCGCTTTCGAGTGGGGCCATGATGCTTCAATCCAATTTCGCTCGAGCGCCGTTCTGCTGCATTCGCGTTCGAGCGTTTCCTGCGTCAAGGCATCGCTCCGAGACTGCAGGTGGAATCTCCATTCACAGATACGGGTATCAAAATCGTTAATTTGTGATACGATTCCGCCACCATTGTCACTACCCTAAAGTGCGCTGGAACCGGGAGGTACAAAAGGTACAATGACTGGCCCTAAGCAATTGCTCGGGATGGGCCCGGCGACAGCGGTTCTCTTGACGTTGGCCCTGGCTGGCTGCGGAACCTCGATGAATCCTCTGTCTTCCGCGCCATCCGGAACGATCCAGCCCCAGTCTCAGCCAGCCACTGGACCGGTTCTCGGCTATATCTGGGACTCATCCAGTCAAGGCTTGCGCCCAGTTCAGGGACTGCCCGGCGCGTCGATCCTCGGCGCCGCCACCGTCTCCGCTTCGGGCCGGAGCGCGGCCTTCATCGCCACCGCCTCCTCCGGAGCCTCGGGCATGGCATTGTTTCTGGATGCAAATGGAGGGGTCTTCCAGTCTCCGCTATCCGGTGGCGCACTGACCAAGATCGCAAGTGTTCCCGGAGCCAACGCCCTCGCCTTGAGCAACGCGGGAAGTTACGCACTGGTAACCGGAGAGAGTGCCTCGGGCGTCAATATCGCCTCGGTTATCTCCGGACTGCCGCAATCTCCGGCGGCCCGTAGCCTGGATGTTTCGACTCTGGCTGCAATAGCAGGTGGTGCGGCCAGCGACACCGGTACCGTGGCTCTTGCCACCGCTTCCGGCCAGAGTGCCGCATCTGTAGTTGCTTTTGCAGGACAGAGCGCAGGAGCGCAAGTCGCCACCGCCCAGTCTTTCGGCGGGATGCAATTCGTCCCCGGCAGCGATGAGCTGGTTGTCGCCGACGGCGGGACCGGCGCGCTTACTGCCATCTCCCATATCAACACCGCGCCTGCTTCGGCGAATCTGTCGCCGGCCGGCGCGATCGCATCTCCGGTGTCGCTGGACATTACCCCCAGCGGCCGCTGGGTGGTAGCCGCCAACCATGCAGGGGACGTGCTGCGCATCGACCTGACTGGCGCGGTAGCGGCAGCAAAGTCGCACTGCTCCTGTGCGCCGAGCCAGGTGCAGGCCATGCGCGGCTCCGCGACCGGAACGACCGTCCGCCTGGTCACCACCGGCGGCGGTCCGCTCTGGATTCTCGACGCCGGCGCCGCCGCTCCGCGAGTCCTGTTTATCCCGGCGCCAACAGTACCCATCACAACCACAACCAGCGCGGCGATGAGACCGGCGGTGTGAAGAGTAATGGAAGATGATTGTTCACCCCTGGGGAAACCGTTCCGGCATTGCGTTCCTTCCGGAGAAGCCAACAGATTCAAAGCGAGGTTGAATGAGCAGGACCGGAACCGAAGCGAAACATAGCACATCAGCCCGCCCGAAGCGTGAAACAGCACTGCCGCAATGGCGCTTCTTTGTGGCGTTCCTCGCCACATTCCTATGCTGCGTCCAGGCTCTGACCGCCCAGGTAGCGAAGCTAGCGGTCGCGCCGAACTTCGGCAAGCTGCCGCTGAGCTTTACGGCGAATCAAGGCCAGGCCGACAAGAGCGTGAACTTCCTAGCCAAGGGGCAAGGGTATGGCCTCTACCTGACCGCCAACGAAGCGGTCTTGGCCCTAAGCAAGCCAGCCCCACTGGCAAGCAGAAGGAATATGCGGGAGATCGCACATTTGCGCATGCTCCGGCCGTTCCTGAGCCCAGCGCAACGCCGCAGACTGGCAAAGCTGACGGCCGGCTCGCTCGGGACAGACACACTGCGAATGGAACTGAAAGGGGCCAACGCTCAAGCACAGGTGAGCGGTACCGATGAGCTGCCGGGTACCACAAATTATTTCCTTGGCAACGATCCCACCCGCTGGCGCACCCGCGTGCCTACGTTCGCTAGGGTCCATTACACCGGCGTTTACCCGGGCGTTGACCTGATCTACTACGGCAATCAGCGCAGGCTTGAATACGATTTCGTGGTTGCGCCGCACGCCAACCCCGGGCAGGTCGAGCTTCATTTTTCAGGCGCGCACCAACTGAAGCTGGACCGCGACGGCAACCTCCTTGTTATCGGAGACAATGGCGAAGTTGCCTTCGAGAAGCCAGTTGTCTATCAGGACGAGAAGGGCCAACGCGTCCCAGTCAAAGGCCGGTATGCCCTGCTCGCAAACGGCACGGTAGGCTTCAAAGTCGGTAAGTACGATCGCAGCAAAGCGCTCGTCATCGACCCGACCTTAAGCTATGCAACCTATCTGGGCGGAAGTACCGAGGATGCAGGAACCGCAATCGCGGTAGATGCCGCCGGAAGCATCTACGTCATCGGATTCACCATAGACACGGACTTCCCCGTCACCCCAGGCGCGTTCCAAACGACGAATGCCATGGACAACGAGGTTGCATTCGTAGCCAAGCTCAATGCAGCCGGGTCTGCGCTTGTCTACTCCACCTATCTCGGTGGAACCGGCAGCACCACGCACGTCGAAGGCAACGATGCTTTCGGAATCGCTGTCGATACGGCGGGCAGCGTGTATGTATGTGGCGAAACCTATTCCAACCAGTTCCCTGTGACTACAGGAGCATACCAAGCGCAGAACAATGGATATGCCCACAATGCTCAAAACGCGTTCGTATCGAAGCTCAGCCCCGACGGCTCGGCTTTGGTATATTCCACCTATCTGGGCGGCAGCGGGTTAGACATTGACGGGGACTTTTACGATGGCGATTCCCCGCTGCGAATGACCGTGGACGGCGCAGGCAGCGCCTACGTTGTCGGGACCGCTTATTCGGCTGACTTTCCCACCACCACCGGTGCTTACCAACTGACCAACAAAGCCGCCGCAAACCTGGCCTCGAACGCGTTCGTGGCCAAACTCAGCCCAAGTGGAACTTCGCTTGCCTACTCCACTTATCTTGGCGGGAGCGGCGTCAGTCCCACCACGTTGAACAATGGTGACGGGGAGGGTGCGGGCGAAGCAGGTTATGGAATCACAGTCGACGCCGCCGGCGAAGCTTACGTAACTGGATACACCTTTTCCGCTGATTTTCCGGCTACCGGCTATCAGCAAGTCAACCACGGCACCGCAAATATTGCTGCGAATGCGTTCGTGAGTAAACTCAACGCCACCGGCGCCGGCCTGGTCGCTTCCACTTACCTGGGCGGCACAGGCAGAACGATCGGCAACGGAAACTCCGACCTGGACGCGACGGATAACGGCGACGACGGCATTGGAGTGATCCTGGATGCCGCGGGCGATGCCTATATCGTTGGAGTTACCTTATCCACGGATTTTCCAACCAGCGATGGCGCATACCAGACGACCAACAAGGCCGCCGCCAATATTGCAACCAATGTCTTCGTCAGCGAGCTCAATCCAACCCTTTCGACCTTGATCTATTCGACCTACGTCGGCGGCAGCGGGGTCGCGAGCCCAACTGTAGGCGATAGGGGTGCCGGGGATTTCGGGACTGGCATCGCACTCGATACCGCGGGCGACGCCTACATCACCGGCGCTACCGAGTCGCGCGATTTTCCCGTGACCGGCGATGCCTTTCAGGCAGGACCGCGAAGCGCCCAGGTTGTCGATTCTGGGTTCTTCACCGAGCTCAACCCGGGCGGAACCGCGCTGCAATACTCCACCTACCTGGGCGGCAGCGGTGCGGGTGCCTTTGGAGGAAGCGAAGAATCATACTTCGACGGGGACTTCTTCTACGACATCACTCTGGACGCTTCAAACAATGCTTATTTGACTGGATATGCCTATTCCTATGACTTTCCGGTCACGACAAATGCGATCCAGAGGATAAACAACGCCGGCGGGGAACCAGGCGGCAATTCCTTTATCGCGAAATTCGGCGCGACCGCGGGAGCCACCTACCTTCCCACCACCACGACGCTGTCTTCGACAACCGCCGGAGCCAATATCACCTTTACCGCAGTCGTGAAGCCGGTTACCGGAAACGGGGTTCCAACCGGAACGGCAAGCTTCTATGTAAATTCCGTAAAAGAGACGACGGTCACGCTCGACCCAACCGGGACCGCGACCTACACCACCAACCAGCTGGAGGACACGCTTAATAATGTGATCGCCGCTTACTCCGGCGACGCAACCTACGGTGCAAGCGGGTCCAGTCTCGGCCAGACCCCCGCGACGCCCGGCGGCACACCCACGCAATTGGTCTTCTCTACTCCACCCGCCGCAGCGATCGGCCAGGGCGGCAACGGCGGAATAGCAGTAGTCACTGTGCTGGATGCATTCGGGAACACTGTAACGACTCCGGTTCAGGTCAGCGTCACGATCTCTGGACCCGCCGGCTATACTCCCCAGACTTACCCCGCGGTCACGACCGAGGGTGGCATAGCTACCTTTGACTTCGGCAATTATCCGCTGACCATTCCGGGAATCTACTCCTATATAGCGACCAGCCCCGGCTTGATCTCGACGGTCGCCTTCGAAACCGTCGCACCGGTCATCACCGCTGTCTCGCCCACTTCGGTTGCAGTCGGCGGTCCGGCATTTACCTTGAATCTGACCGGAAACTTCACCGGTTTCCTGAATAATGACATTTACTTCCTCTGCGTCAATAGTCCCTCCACTGAAGCCAGTGGCATATCCTTTACCGGATCCAACACTGCGATCAGCGCGACCATACCGGCCAACTACATTACCCTGGCTGGCACGGCCCAGGTGTACATCGGCAACGGCGATTGCACTCCGCAGAGCAACTCCGCATCCCTTCAGATACTCAATGTTCTGCCTACGACCACCGCTACGCTGGCCATCGCACCCTCGCCGGTCGCCTATGGCAAGCCAGTGACCCTGACTGCCACCGTCATACAAAACAATCCAACCGCGCCAATCCCCGTGAACCTTGGCCAGGTAGTCTTCTGCAGTATCCCGGCCGCCGCTTGCAACAGCCAGTTCAATCTCGGTTCAGCCCAGTTGAACGCAACCGGAGTCGCATCTCTGCCCATCTATCCAGGGGCCGTAGGTTTGCATACCTACGAGGCAGTGTTCGTCGGAACGTCAACAGCCGCCGCGGCCACTTCTCCAACGGACTCGGTAACGGTCACCGGCACCTTTCCCACCGCGACGACCCTCACCGCGACCGGCAATCCAGGTAACTACACGCTGACCAGCACGGTCGTCGGCCAGGGAGTGACTACGCTGACTCCGACCGGATCCGTTTCCATCATCGATCAAAGCAACGCGAACGCGGTTTTGGGGACTGCTCCCCTCGGTGCGGGAACGCCGGCACAAACACTTGCAGCCGCCAACGGCTCTCCGCTCACCACCGGGACGCTGCCCTACGCCGTTGCTACCGGCGATTTCAACGGCGACGGTTTCGCCGATCTCGCAGTTGAAAACTACACCAGTGGCACCGTAAGCGTATTCCTTGGCAACGGTGATGGCACCTTCAAGCCGCAGGTCACCTATCCCGTTGGAGGGTTGCCCGAGGGCATCGTTGCCGCCGACGTGAATGGCGATGGCAAGCTCGACCTCATCGTGACCAACACGGACGACGACACGGTTAGCGTTTTGCTCGGCAATGGCGATGGCACTTTTCAGGGGCAGGTCACCTACGCAACCGACGACGGACCCGCCGGCATCGTCGTGGCCGACTTCAACCATGACGGGAAGCTCGATATCGTCACCTCCAACTACTACGCCGCGGACGTCACCGTCCTACTGGGCAATGGCGACGGAACCTTCCAGCAAGGAACGACCTATATCGTTGGCAATGAACCTCGCACGCTGACTTCGGCAGACTTTAACGGCGACGGCAACATCGACCTGGCGGTTGCCAATCAGGGAGACAACACGGTCAGCGTCCTCTTCGGCAATGGCGACGGGACCTTCCAGGCCCAGCTCCTTTATCCAGTCGGCATTTCGCCGCAGGGCTTGGCGGTTGCGGATTTTAACGGCGATGGCATTCCCGATCTCGCGATTGGCAACAACGGCACTGGCGGCGAAACCGGAAATCTAGGAATCATGCTCGGACAAGAGGGCGGCGGCTTCGGAAATATGACCGCCTACACTGCCGGTGGTGGCCCGCTCGACCCTGTGGTTGCGGACTTTAACGGAGACGGCTTCCCCGACATCGCGATCGAGAATTTCAACGATGGCAGCGAAAGCGTATTGCTGGGCAACGGTGACGGCACCTTCCAAACGCAATCCACTTTTCTGGTCGGTACGAATCCCTACGCGGCGGCTGTCGCGGACTTCAACGGCGATGGCAATCCGGATCTGGCAATTTCCAACTTCGGCAGCAACAACGAGACCGTCCTGCTCGACCAGCTCACCGCGACCGCGACCGCGACACTCGGGAACGTCTCGGTTACGGGAGCAGCTGGCAATCACAATGTAGTCGCCAACTATCCGGGCAACACCAACTTCACGACCAGCACTTCTACCGCAATTCCCCTGATGAGCTCAGGGCCGCAACTTCCGGCGACAACCCTCACTCTGACGGCTAACCCGACCTTCAGCTTCGTCGGACAGCCAGTGACGCTGACGGCGACCCTGGCACCGTACAACGGCACCAACTTTACCACCGACGGCGAGACGGTGACCTTCTTGAATGGAGGAACGGCGATCGGCACGGGGACGCTGGCCAGTGGGGTCGCAACGTTCACTACGGCCGCGCTGCCCGTCGGGGCGATTAGCCTGACTGCGTCCTATCCCGGAGACGCAAACCTTGCGGCGAGTGTCTCGGCACCCTTGAGCTACGATGTCACCCCAGCAGCGACGACAGCGACCATGCTGGCGGTAACCTCGGGTGGTACGGCGGTCACGACGGTGCCTTCGGGAACGGCAGTTACATTGACCGCAACCGTAACGATCGCAACCGGCGCGCCCGTGACGCCTGGTTTGGTCACCTTCTGCGATGCGACTGCCCCGGCCTGCGAAAACTCAGCCATTCTCGGCGCCGCGCAGTTGACGGCCGCTGGCACGGCAGCGCTGAAATTCGTCCCCGGAATCGGCAGTCATAGTTACAAAGCAATATTCGCTGGAACAGGGGGCAACGCCACCAGTACGTCTGCCGCGCAGCCGCTTACGGTGAGCGGAACCGGAACCTATCCCACGGCGACAACCATCGCAGCCAGCGGCACGCCGGGGAACTACACCCTGACCGGAACGGTTGTCGGGACGCGCGGCGCTTACGCGCAGACAAGCGTGTTCGTTATCCCGAACCAGCCATGGACCGATACGGGCATCTCTGTGACTGCCGGTCAGTCGCTTACCATCACCGCTACTGGTGAGATGGATTGGTACACTGGCGGCTGCCCTGCGGGGCAAAGCTGCACTAACGGCCCCAATGGGTCAAACCCACCCAACCCGTGCCCCGGAGTGGGGGCGATTGCGCCGAATCTTGTGTGCTATTCGCTGATAGGGAGGATCGGAACCAACGGCACGCCCTTCCAGGTCGGCGCGTCTCTGAATTTTGCGTCGCCTGCGACGGGCGAGTTGTACCTCGGCGTGAACGACGGTAATTTTGGGGACAACACGCTCGGATGGACCGCGTTCGTCAACTTAAACCCAGCGCCGACTGGATCGGTGAACTTTGTCGATACGACCAATGGGAATACATCATTGGGAGTGGCGGCGCTGGGAACAGCCACTTTCGGATTAAGCTTTATCAACTCGGCGAACCCAGCCGTCGGGAACGATCCGAATGCTGTGGCGACCGGCGACTTCAATGGAGACGGGATTCCCGACCTGGCCGTGGCAAACTACGGCGACGGGAAGAATCCGAGCACAGTTACAGTGCTGCTGGGCCATGGAGATGGAACGTTCACTGCAACGGCGGTTAGTCCGGTGGTTGGGATAGATCCGACATACATTGCGGTGGGCGACTTCAACGGAGATGGCAAGGCGGACCTGGTTGTCTCGAATTCGGGCGTAGAAGTGGCTGGAGTGTGGCCTAACGGCACTGTGACGGTGCTTCTTGGCAACGGTGACGGAACCTTTACGCCAGCAGCCAGTCCCACGACGGGACAGCAGGCCCAATCCATTGCGGTGGGGGACTTCAACGGGGACGGGAAGTTGGACATGGCCATAGTAAACGGCCAGTCCGACACTCTGACGATATTGCTGGGAAACGGTGACGGGACATTCACAGCGGCGGCAAGTCCAGCGGCAGGCAACGGCCCCTATGGGATCGCCACAGGCGACTTCAATGGGGACGGGAAGCTTGATCTAGCGACGCCGGATTTCGGTAGTAATACGGTCACAATCCTTCTGGGCAACGGAGACGGGACGTTCACGGCTGCACCCAGCCCCGCGACAGGCACCCAGCCTAACCGCGTTGTCATTGCCGACTTCAATGGAGACGGCAAAGCCGATATGGCCGTCACCAACGGCGGGAGCAATACGGTCACTATCCTTCTGGGCAACGGAGATGGAACATTCACCCCAGCGGCGAGTCCGGCAACCGGCGTCGGCCCGTACGGAATTGTCGCTAGCGACTTAAACGGGGACGGTAACGCCGACCTCGCTGTGACAAACGCAGGCGATGGCACGATCAAGGTGCTGCTGGGTAATGGAGATGGGACGTTCACTGCGCTTGCGGCAAGCCCTGGTGTGGGCTACACGTCGATAACGGCAGGTGACTTCAACGGCGACGGCGTTCCGGACCTGGCTGCGTCGAACAATGCCGGCAATACGATGACCGTCCTGCTCACCCAACGCACCCAGACCGCGACCGCCACGCTGTCAAATGCTTCGGTGACGGGTGCGCCGGGCAATCACAACGTTGTCGTGACCTATCCCGGCGATGCGAACTTTACAACCAGCACCTCTACCCCGGTCGTTCTCGTCCCCGCGACGATTTCCACCCCGACCATCGCAAGCCTGACACCCAACGCCGCCTACGCCGGCAGCGGTGCTACGACGGTGACGATCAACGGCACAGACTTCCTCACCGGAGCCGCCGTCACCGTCAACGGAACAAGCCAGGCGGCCACGTTTGTTTCGACGACCCAGCTAACCACGACGCTTACGGTGGCGCAGTTATCGACGGTCGGAACGCTCACGCTGACGGTGGTCAACACCGATGGCGGAACGTCCAACACGGCTGCCTTTGCCGTGCTCCCGCTGCCGCTGCAACTGACGCCCGCTAACCTTGCCTTTGGCAATCAGACCGTCGGAACAACCAGTGCCCCTCAAGGGGTGACGGTCGCCAATACAACGGACGCCGCCATCACCATCACGACGATCATTCTGGATCTGGGATTGAACCCAGGGGATTTCGCACAGACCAACAATTGTCCAGCGACGCTCGAAGCCGGCGCGAGTTGCCAGATCACGATTACCTTCGCGCCACATGGAGTGGGTCCAAAGTCCGCCGGATTGCTGGTGTCCGACAATACTTCACTGCCAAACGAGTCTGTCAACATGACCGGCACGGGAACAGGCGGAATACTGCAGGTAAACCCCGGCAACCTGAAGACGATTGCCGGAAATGGAACCGCCGGCTATAGCGGCGATGGAGGCGCGGCGACAACGGCTGAGCTGAACGATCCCGACGGCGTTAACTTCGACGCTCAAGACAACATGTATATCGCAGATGTCCTGAACAGCGTCATCCGCAAGGTCGACGCGTCTGGAAACATCTCCACCGTCGCCGGCAATGGCTCGGCCGGCTTCAGCGGCGACGGCGGTCCGGCCACGGCGGCGGAGCTGAAAGGACCCTTCGGAGTCACCCCCGATTCGGCAGGCAACCTCTATATCCAGGACACGCTCAATGCCCGGATTCGGAAGGTCGATACGACCGGCACAATCACCACCATAGCCGGGAACGGGACATTCGGGTACAGCGGCGACGGCGGTCCCGCGACCGCCGCGGAATTGTCTCTGAACCAGGGCGCGCGTTTCGACGCCTCCGGCAATCTTTTTGTCGCGGATTGCGGTAACGGAGCTATTCGCAAGATCGATACCACCGGCATCATCACGACCGTTGCGGGCAACGGCGCTGATGGCTTCAATGGAGACGGTGGCCCGGCGACCAGCGCGCAGTTGAACTGTCCGTCCGGTGTCGCGATCGACGCAGCCGGAGAGCTGTTCATCGCCGACTACCTCAATAACCGCATCCGCAAGGTCGACGCCACCGGCATCATCACCACCATTGCCGGAAACGGCACTCCCGGCTTCACTGGAGACGGCGGGCCTGCGCTCGCCGCTGAGATCAATCTTCCGAACGACGTGGATGTGGATGCCGCAGGCGATGTCTATATTGCGGACTCCGGCAACAACCGGATTCGCGAGATCGACACAACGGGCGTCATTACTACCGTGGTTGGCGGACTGAACAATGCGGGGAGCGCCGGGATCAATGCGCCATCGGCTCTCGCTTTTGATAAGAACGGCAACCTGTACTTCTCCGACGCAGGCAACAACGCGGTGCGAGAAGTCTTCCCCGCCGGCGCGCTTGCCTTCCCCACAACCCCAATCGGCGTGGCTGCTGCGAACGAGACAGTCACCCTCGCCAATATCGGCAACCTTCCCGTCACCATAGCCTCCCAGGCCAGCTTTGGATTGAGCGGCAATACAGCCGACTTCTCGCTGGTTGGCGGAACCTGCCTGGCTGGCGCGACGCTTGCTCCAAACGGCGGCACCTGCACGCTCCAGATCGGCTTCACTCCCACCGCAACCGGCACGCGGACCTTGACGGTCTCGATTACCGACGACGCCGTCTACTCACCGCAATCCTTCTCGATCAGCGGTGTCGGAACCGCCGCCCTCCCGGTGGTGCTCAATTCGATCACGCCTGCTGGAGCGCAGGCCGGTGCAGCCAACACGACCATTACCGCTACGGGAGCGAACTTTACCGCAACCTCGGTCGTGAACTTCAACGCAACTCCGCTGGCAACCACATTTGTCAGCGCGACCCAGTTGACCGCGGTAATTCCGGCGGCCTTGGTCACAACTGCCGGAACGGCCAACATCACAATAACCGACGCTTTTTCCGGATCCACTTCGGCGCCGGAAGTTTTCACCATTCTGCCCGGAACCCCCGGGGTGGTGACCTTTACCGCTCCGCCAACGAACCCCGGCGACCAACCAACGCTGAACTTCTCGCTGACGCAGCCTTATCCGGTCGCGATCACCGGAACGATGACCCTCACTTTCGCACCCGATACCGGCAATCCCGACAACCCTGAGATCCAACTCGTCTCCACGACCACCGGCGTAACCGTGGCTCCCGGCGGTCGCAGCCTGACCTTCCCCCTCCCCGCGAATTCGACCGCGACTCCAGTCGTCATGGTCCAAGTCGGAAACGTCTCGGGGACCATCACCATCACGCTCCAACTCACCGCCGCCGGAGTCAACGTCACGCCCACCAATGTCACTCCGATATCGATCGTTGTTCCGCGGGTTGCACCTACGATCAGCACTGTCTCGTTTAGTGCCTCCGGCAATACGCTCACTGTTCTGGTGACCGGATTCTCCACCACTCGCGAGATTCAATCCGCGACCTTCACCTTTACCCCGGCCAGCGGAGCATCGCTGAACCAGAAGACCATCACCGTCCCCGCTAACACACTGTTCCAGACCTGGTACACCACTACGGGTTCGGACCAGTTCGGCAGCGCCTTCACCTACACTCAGCTATTCACGCTTTCAGGAAGTGCCTCTGCGGTGGGCGGCGTTGGGGCGACGTTGACGAACTCCGTTGGAACTTCCACCGAGGTGACTGCACCATGATGACCGCGCCCGGCCTGCGAATGGCCTTAACATCACGAATCGCGAGCTTCGCTCTCATCACGTCTTTGCTGCTGCCTTCGCTCGCGGTAGCGATACCTTCGTGCGAAGCGGAGGAGCTTCCTGCCGCGCCCACTCCCAAGCTTCGACTCGACGGGACCGTCGCCTCATTGAACGTGGCTCCATCAAAACGCGATCTCGGCCCCACGCAAGAGGCAGCGCCGCCGGCGCCCGCTTTGCGGATCGTCATTCTCGAGGGAGAAGACGTCTCCAACAACATCAAGGAACGCACCGCCCGCGAACCCATCGTTCAGGTCGAGGATGAGAATCATAAGCCGGTGGCCGGGGCTGTGGTGCTCTTCACTGTCACCACCCAAAGTGGGCACGCCGGCGCCACCTTTCTCAACGGCGCAAAGACCTTTTCCGGCCAGACCGATGCCAATGGGCAAATCCACGCCCAGGGCTTTCAACCGAACGGCCATGCTGGGCAGTTTCACATCAACGTAACTGCCAGTAAAGGCCAGTTAACTACTCATACGCAAATCGCCCAGACGAACGTCGCCGCCGCCAGCACTGCGGCCACAACCGCGACGATTCCCGGATTCGTCGCAACTCATGTGGTCCTCGTCTCACTCGTGGCTGCCGGAGCAGTGGTCGGTGGCGTCGTGGGAGGGGTAGTCGCAAGCCAGAACAATCCCGGCACCGCCATCGCGGCAGGTACCGGAACTGTCGGCGCTCCACAGCTTGCCGCCAGAACTCTTCACAAGTAGGTAACGGAAACACAGCTGATCATGACGAGAACACACGTGCAAAGCACGTGCTGACTCGCGTGTTCAGTTGCGGAATCGTGAAAGGCTTGGTCAGAAAGTCCGTCGCCCCCGCTTCGAAGGCAGCACGCGTGCTGGCCTCGTTCCCCGAGACAGTCAACACCAGCACCGGAAGGTTGGAGAGCTTCGGGTCGGCCCTCAGCTTCTTCAATACCGCCATTCCCCCAAGGTTGGGCATGTTCAGGTCGAGCACCACCATGTCCGGATGACCGCTCTCCAGTTTTTCGAGCCCCTCTTCACCGTCTTCCGCCGTCAACACTTCATAGTCTTTGGCCAGCGCCGCCTCAACCAGGAGGTGGACGTTCGGATCATCGTCGACGATCAACACCGACAGCCGCCTTTGCGGCTTTGTCGTCACTGCCTGCTGAACAGCCTCCGGACTTGACGGCCGCCGCAGCGGGTGCACCATCACATCGCAACCCTCATAGGCGCAAAAAACATGCGGCCGGGTGGCAGTCTTCTCCGCCAGAGCGGCCGCCTGTTGCTCGATCTCCAGCACCTTCGCATCGTCGTGCAGCGGGTCGTGGTGAATCAGCGCCAGATGCCTGGCGCCGGCGGCTGCGGCAAGTTCCACCGCGTATGCATAGGTGCTGTGACCCCAGTTCTTCTTCGTGTGATATTCCCCAGGGGTGTACTGACTGTCGTGGATGACCAGGTCCGCGCCACGCATGAACTCCGCATGCCGCCGGTCGCCCGCATGCAGGATCGATTCCAGCATGCCAACCGGCGCATCTGCGCGCCAGAGGGTTTCGGAGAACGGTTCGTGATCGGTCAGATAAACAACGACAACGCCGTCGGTCTCTACTCTGTACCCAAGGCAAGTGGCGGGATGGTTCAGATACTGGGTCTTCACCCCGATACCGTTAATGTTGTGCTGCCCCTCGGGCAGATCGCGGAAAGAGATCTTGGCCGGCAGCTGGTCAAGCTTGACTGGAAAATAGGTAAACTCCATCTGCCCTGCGAGCACATTGGCCAGTGAGGACCCGACACCCTCCGGCGCGCAGATGGTGAATTCATTTCCGGGCACGAAAAGAGGAGCGAAAAAGGGAAATCCCTGAATGTGGTCCCAGTGCGTGTGGCTGAGTAGGATGGTCGAGCAAAGCGGACGCGGAACGGAGTGATTCAGGTCGATGCCAAGCGGTCGCGCCCCCGTGCCGCAATCGAAGATCAGCCGCTCGCCCTTATTAGTGATGAGCTCAACGCAGAGAGTATTGCCGCCAAATCGCACAGTGGAGGGACCGGGCGTGGCGATCGATCCCCGAGTTCCCCAAAAACGAACGCGCATGGTCTTGCTCCTCGTACGCCGGTGTCTACTTAGGCCCGGTCTGCAAAAACAGAATGGGTATTACGTGAAACCGCTTCGCCCGGCAGGCTTTTTCCCAAAGAGAAAGCCTACATCGAGCGCCGGGCACCTCACATCAACCCTGCTTTTGCTCTACGAATTACTTTGAACCTGCTCAAGATATCTTCCCAACTCATCAATTGCGTGGCGAATTTCCTCGATCGCCCGGTCTTTTGCCGCCTGTTCGATGCGAGCGCCCAGCTCGGTGATTCGCGGAAAACCGAAGCTGCCACCGGTCCCGTTCAGATTGTGGCCTATCCTTTGGAGCGTCGGATAGTCTTCAACATTCTGGGCAACTTGAAGCGTAGTCAGTTCCTTCCCCATGTTCTTGAGGAAGCGGGGCACGAGCATCGCAATCGACGGATCCAAGGTAGAGTCGTCCACCACTGTGGCTTGCATGACTGAGGTCCCGTGTCGGTCCCCGCTCAAGGGCGCAGCCGGGGCGCCCCTCTCGCACGATGCCGCGTATCGGCGAATGGCGTCCATTAGCGTGGCTTTCGCAATGGGCTTGGTCAGATGAGCAGTGAAGCCTGCCGCCGCGCTCTGTCCCGCCGCTTCCTTGAACGCATCCGCCGTGAGCGCGAGTATAGGCATGGACGGCGTGCCGCGGCTGCGCTCCCACTCGCGCATCGCTTTGGTTGCGTCGAATCCGTCCATGACTGGCATGTGGGCGTCCATCAACACCAGATCATAATGACGACTCTTCATCATGCCCAGTGCAATCTCTCCATTCTCTGCAACGTCGAGAATACAGGGCGATCGCTTCAAGTATTCGGTGATGAGAAATCGATTATCCTCCGAATCGTCGGCAAGCAGTATGTGGATCGCCGGGGCCTCGTTCGCAGCCAGAGAAGCTTCGGGAATTCTGGAGCCAGCGGCTGTTATGACCGCCGTCGCTGCCTGACGTTCCGAGATAGCGAATTTCGCAGTGAAGAGAAAACTGCTTCCCACGCCGACCGTGCTCTCGACCCAGATCCTTCCATCCATCAGCTCCACGATCCGCTTCGAGATCGCCAGCCCCAGCCCGGTGCCCCCATAGTTCCGCGTCGTCGATGAATCCGCCTGGGTGAAATTCTCGAAAATGCTTCCGAGTTTTTCCGGAGGAATTCCGATGCCGGTGTCCTTTACGCAGAAAAGCAAAGCCCAAGGTTGAGAATTCTCCGGGTCCTGCCGCACCTCGATATCGACCCTGCCGCTGGCAGTAAACTTCATCGCATTCCCGAGCAGGTTCAGCAAAACCTGGCGGAGCCGCAAGGGGTCGCCCACCAACATGCGCGGCAAGCCCTCGGCAAGCACAGATCCGATTTCCAGTCCTTTGCTCGTGGCCCGCGCCCGCGCAAGCTCCAGCACTCGGGAAACCACTTCGCATAGATCGAAGTCCACCTGCTCAAGCTCCAGGTGTCCGGCCTCCACCTTGGAGAGATCGAGGATGTCGTTGATCAGCGCCAGAAGCGTTCCGCCCGCGCGCTGGAAGACTTCAACATACCGCTTCTGTTCAAAATTGAGACCGGTCTCCGCCAGCAGATCGGCCGTGCCCAGGATCGCGTTAAGTGGAGTCCGTATCTCGTGGCTCATCGTAGCGAGAAAGTCGCTCTTTGCCTGCGTTGCCCGCTCGATCTCCTGGTTCAAACGAGCGATGGTCTCATGTTGAATCACCATTTCATGGGCATAGAGTTGCAACTGCTGATGCCCGACATAGGTTGCATCCCCACGTTCGATCACCAAAAACGCCCGCCCTCCTGTCGCGACCGCCTGGGCCATCAGGTGATACTCGGTTCCGTCGTTATCGGTTTCCGTCCAGAAGTCGGATTGCAGCCGCTCCAGCGAGCCGGTCGCCCAAAACTCTTCGGCCACCGGGAGAAAGCTCTCAAGCGCAGGAAAATACTCGGTGAGGTTTGGCGCCAGATCTTCAGCACCGGTCGGCGCCAGGCGCAGAAACCACTCCGGATATTCGTTGACGACCACGAACCGTCCATGAGTGTCGCGCTCAAATACAGCGAACTGCATCGCCGAAAGCAGGATCGCCGCGGCATCGGCGCGTTGATCGCGATCAGCGTGGGCACGCGTTTCGCTCAGTTCAGCCACGATCGTCCTTCTCCTGCAACATCCGTCCCGCCAACTCCTCGAAAAGCGTCTCTACGCCTTCTCCGCTCTTCGCGCTCGTCAAAAGCATGGTCCAACCCTGACCTGAAAGCCGCTCCAGCGCCGCTGCATCTACTTCCCACGTCTCCCGTAGATCAGCCTTGTTCACAACGCAGGTAAACGGGACCTTGCCCAGCTCCCCTTCGACGCGCGACTGTAGATCGATTGCCGATTCCAGGGTGCTCGCCCTGCATCCATCCGCCACCAGGATGTATCCCGACGAACCGCGCAGCTGGGTAGACTTCACCTGGGTGAGAGCGTCTTCGCCGGCAAGGTCCCAGAGCATCAGCGTCATCTCCTGCCCGCCGATAGTCAGCGCCTTCTTGTCGATCTTCACTCCCAGCGTGGTGAGGTATTTGTCCGAAAAGATGCTTCTCACGAAGCGCGCCACTAGGCTTGTCTTCCCGACCCCAAAGGCGCCCACCATGCAAACTTTCTTCTGGATCAAGGCACCGGCTCCGCAGTCGCCGCGATCGGCGGGTTCAATGTCACCTGAAACGTCACGCGCCGGTCGAGCTCCTGCGGATAGGTCTCCATCTCGGCGTGCCCGGGCTTGGTGTCGCCCATGCCAGAGGCCGCCAGCAGGGCGCGAGGAACTCCTCTTTCCTCGAGCGCTCGTGCGACGGTCTCGGCGCGGGCGCGGCTCAACTCGATATTGCGGCTCTCCGTCCCAGTGCTATCAGTGTGACCGTCCATCTCGATCCGGATCTGCCTGTGGTCTCCATCGGCAGTGTGCCTAAGGAGGTTTACCTGCTGCTCCACTGTGTCAAGAAGAGCGGCCTGATCGACGCGAAGCTGCGACGAATTCAGGTCGAAACGGATCACCTGCTGCTCCAGCAACGCCTTGTTGGCCTCCAGCTGCCGAGTGCCCTCGAAATGCGGATCGAGCGAGAGATAAGGCTCCCAGTGCTCGGAGACACGCTGCGCGGGCACACCAAATCCGGCAAGCAGCGCCTGCGGATCGGCCGCCAGCGGATCGCGCAGACCCTGCACCGAATATCCCAACCAGTGGCGTTGCGCGCCGATGACCACGATGCCCGGCTCGCTATGCAGCCGCGCCACATATCCGGCCCATCGCCGGTTGTCGCGGATGCGCAGCCCGACCAGCGTCCCGATCGCCAACAACAGCAGCACGGCGACCACCCATACGGCGGTGTAGGAGGTCTTCGCGCTCACCCTCTGCGCGCCGCGCAGGCATTCCCGAAGATGCGGCTCGGTGCCGGCGACCGACGCTGCGTCACCCGAATACGATTGCAGTGCCGGCCCAAACTCCCGGTGAATCGCCTCCAGTTCGCGCACGAAAACCTGCCGCAACTCAGGCGGCGGCTGACCGCTGACCACCGCGGCGAGAAGGGCGAGTGGCCCGTGCTGCAACCACAGCTTGAAATCGCCGACCTGCATCACTTCCAGCTCGTCCGACTTCTTGGGCCCGAAGGAGTCGCGAACAAAATCCTGAATGGCGGTGAGCATTCCCGAGATCATGTCCGCATCCTGCACCACGTCATCGCCAGCGGAGATGTGCCGCAGCAGCAATCCCGTCTCGCGATGAATCAGGAAAACCTGCTCGACGCGGTAGTTAAGGCTGCGCGCCAGCGCGACCTCGCCAAAGGATTTACCGGAGCGCCACGCTTCGAAGCGCCACTTCCAGCTTTCCAGCGACAAGCCCCGGTCGAGCATCTGGTTCAGCGAGTCGAAAATTCCCTGCAAAGAATGGGCGACCGACTTGCGCACCGCCTCGCCGATAATGGGAAACAAAGAGGTGGCAATCATCGCCGGGTCGCGCGCCACTGAGATGCGCAGCGCCTCTTCGATGATCGGTTGCAAGGTAGATTGCAGCTTGCGGTCTTGCTTCGACCGCAGGGCGATGGCCTCGGCGATGCTCTTGCTCAGGTCTTCAGAGCGCGCCTGGGGATCGTCCATCCGATGGCGGAGCTTCTCGATCTGCTCCAGCTCCGGCCCGATAAGCAGGTCCCGCAACTGGAGCAGGCGTTCGTCAGTGCCGTTCCCGCTCTGCTCCGGAGGATCCGCGACTCCGGCTTGTCTGGATGTGCTGCTCATTAGGGCCTGTTAACACTACTGGGGCGAGCGGCGTTGCGTGCGAAAACCGGGCCAGACGAGGCGCCGGCCGAACGTCTTTGGTGGTTCCAAAGTCGAGGCCGACAACGAAGTATGGCCCGATTTGCGCCGCAACCCGAAGGGACGGGCCAAATTTTCCCGACTTCGTTGTCGCTCGTCGTTAGAAGACACCCGGTATTCCTCACTCCTCACTCCCAGAACTCGAAAAAAATTGGCTCCCGTCGCCACCGTCCCAGTAGCGTTAACAGGCCCTAGTTTCAGCGATCCCCTGAGCGCCGGCAGCCGCGGCCTTATTTTGCCTCGGCTTGTTCGTTAGGCTGGCCGTCGTCGCCAATCTGGGTCGCAATCTCGGCCAACAGCGCCGACAGCAGCGCGCGGTCGGTCTTTTGATGACGGAGTTCCCCAACCCGGCGCTCGAGCAGCGAACGCAGGCTGTCATGCCGTTGGTCAATCTCTTCGAGCAGCTTGCGCGACTCCGCCATCAGTTCTTTGCGCAAAGCACTGTCTGACTCGGCCGTCGATGCATCGAGTTCGTGGATCTTCCGGCCAAGGGCATCATGGATCGACTTGAGCTCCTGTTCGAGTGAGTGAAGTGCGCTGCTCCGTTCCTCGCGTTCGGCCTTAAGACGCGCCGCCAGCGCCTCGGTCTCACTCTTGAAAAAGCCCTCCAGGGACTCGAAGCGTCGCCGCATCGTATCTTTCAGCTCGACTGTCTCGCGCACCAGGTTTTCTTCCAGCCGGGCAAAGCGGGCTTCATAGTTCTTGATCTGCGATCCGAACAGAATGTCCCGGATCTTGTCGACGCTGGCGCCGGAATCGGGACCAACGATCTCTACCGCCGCGTGAATCGTATCCTTTTGCTCGCCGTTGCTCATATCTTTCCTTTTAGACAAGCTTGGTTTGGAGGTGCCGAGTTTAGGCACATTCAGTTTAGACATACTGGGCTTGGACATGCTGGGCTTTGGCGTGCTGGGCTTAGACATGCTGGGCTTGGACGTGCTTGGCTTAGACATGCTCGGTATCCTGACTGCTGAATCGCTAACCTGGCGGGTCCGTCTGGGCCTGCCAATAAGCCGCGTTGGGAAACGCGCCAATTTTACAGTGTAGGGCCAATTTACAAAAGCGGCATTATCCCCCCGGTATTTTCAGAGATTCGATTAAGCCGATGGCTGGCCAGCCATTCCAGCTTGATTCCTCTGTCGGGCCACGCTGAATGGTAAATGATCGCATCGACTGTTCGTTCTTGGTCGGCGAGTTTCAATCCCGGACAAAGATAGCGTGGCCGACCGCCACCCTGGAACTGAACCTACTTGTAAATCAGTGGCTTGAAGTTGGATGCATTTTGGCTGGTTACGTGCACAGCTCCAGGCAGATCGCACCTCGTGCAGAGAACAGTCAAACGAGACCTGTGAATCTCAAAGCCCTTTCCGCCGCAGGCGGAAAGGTTGGAGGATTCTTTATGTTCCGATCCATTGCTCGCATCGTGATACCTGTTGGCCTGGTATCTGTTTTCGTCCTGGCGTCCTTGGCCAACGCCCAAATAGTCATGCCCAATCCGATCAAGGCGTCGAATCCGCTGACGACGACGCTATCGATTTTTCGTAGCAATATGCAGGACAAGATCATGAAGTCGGCGGACGCGATGCCAGAGTCCAAGTACAGCTACCGGCCGACGAAGGACGTTCGCTCGTTTGGCGAGATCCTGAATCATGTGGCGGATATCTCCTACATATTGTGTTCTAACGCCAAGGGTGAGGCGAACCCTGATCCAGATTCCGCGAAGGTTTCGAAGGCCGAGATCATGGCCCGTCTCAAAGGCGGGTTCGATTACTGCGATGGAGTGTTCTCCGGGTTCACCGATGCGCACCTCAATGACCCGGCGGACTTCTTTGGCGCCAAGACGAACAAGATGTTCATTTTGACGCAAGTCGGAAATCACGACGCCTTGCATTACGGGAATCTCGTCACGTATCTGCGCATCAATGGCCTCGTGCCGTCCGGGGGCTGGTTTTGATGGTCCAGCGGCACTTTGTTTAGTGGGCCGCCTGCGGCAAGGACTCATAGAGATCTGAAGATGGCGATTCTCTCTGTGTCCGGCCGGCGGTTCGCTCCTAGCCACGTCTGGCCTTGCAGGATGCGGGTGCAAGGTCCCAGAGCGCAGATTGTGATTTGCCTCGTCTCGCTTTCCCTGTGCAGCCGGTGCAAAACATCTGTGAGGATAGAGCCGGTGAAGGGCGTAAACATATAGAACACGGTACCGCCCGAGATATCCGCAGTCCGAGCGTCTTCCGCCACGAACCGAACGCCCCTCAGATTGAAACGCTGAGCGGCTTGCTGTGCGCTTGCAGCGTGGTCCGGCTGCACCTCGACGCCTAGGGTGCGAATTCCTGCCAGAATGCACACCAGTAGAGGGACATGGCCCAACCCTGATCCCAGGTCGACAAGAATGTCGTCGCTCGCGAACTTGCAGGTTGCGATCAGGTCAAGGATGTGGCGCGCAGGAGTTGGTTGGTAGGCTGTCATCTCCGGAGACGGCAAAGGACTGGCTCCTCTTGGCCCGCAAAGCTGGAGAACGCCGCTGACGATCTCGTCGAACAGATCGAAGCTGAGGCCCGGGCGTGGTGTTTCAGCTTTTCCGTCCTTGCTCGCATCACTCAGCCAACGGTCCAGGGCGCGTGAATTTCCATGATTGGCGATCTCAGCCTGCGCAGCTTGATAGAGCATTGTGTTTGCAGTTTCGAATCGGAACCTGAGCTCCCTGGCATCGGCCATGAGGCCGCGATCGGAACAGGTTGTCAGCGCACTGGGATCGACGCCCCCGATCATGGTGTCGAGTTGATCTAGGGCGGTCAGACGCATCGTCAACTGCTCTGGCTGTAGCAAATGAAGCACATCTTCGAAAGTATGGAGAAACTGTCGCAGTTCATGGAAGCGGTCGAAGTTTCTTCGTAAAGGAGTCTGGTAACAAGTTGACACGTCAACCAAATTATCTAACCCGAGGTTGTCATGTCAACCATCGCGCTGGTAGGCTCGGAATAATGACGGGAAAACCGCTGTCCCCGCGTGAACTTCGCATTTGGCACGCGTTCCTGTACATGGGCGAGGACGTACTCGAACGCGTTGGACGTGATATTGCCCGAGCGACGGGACTTTCCGGTCCTGAGTTTGGCGTGCTCTCACGCCTCGCAGCCTTTGGCAAAGGAGAGTTGCGTCAACAGGAACTCGCCAGAGCCATGGGGTGGGAAAAGAGCCGGCTGTCGCACCAACTCAGCCGGATGCGGAGGCGGAAGCTCCTTGAGCGTCGGGCCGGCGATGGCCGGTCGACTGTTGTTGCGCTTACGAGGACAGGTCGCGAGAAGCTGCAGGCTGCGCTTCCTGTTCGAGCAGAATCCGTCCGGCGGAGCCTGCTTTCCCGGCTATCAGCCGAGCAAATCGAGACGATCATTCGCGTGAGCAATCTGCTGAGTGATGAAGGGTCGTTCTAATTCCTTCTTGACCTCAAGTTTAGTTGAGGTTCTACACTCCAACCATCATGACCGAGAACCCGAAAACTGAATCCAGCCGCTCCCTGCCGCAAGCGCCAACGTTCTTCGAAGCGCACACAACTGGAGACCGGGACGCAATTCTGGCGGTGATTGCCACCTTAGAAGGTGCCGTGAATACGTCGGACGGTGACCTCTTTGATAGTGTGCTTAGCGAAGATGTGATCTGGGGTAGTCCCAAGGGCCAGATTGTCATCGGCTTGGATCAGTTAAATCCGATCCACAGGTGTTTAACCGCCAATTCTCGACAATACGGATATAGCTCGCGATTCACCTTGGAAGCCCTCGGCTTCTTAAGCTGCGATGTGGCCTGCGCAAGTGTCCGCCGGACCGGCTTGGACGAGCACCAAGTGCCGCTCGACCCGTCGCAAGGTTCCATTGTCCAGGAACTGGCTCTATATGTACTAGCGCGGCGAAAGGACCGGTGGTGGATTGTGAGCGCCCAGAATACTCCCGTGAGCCACGGTTGAGCGCCGCAGTGGATGCTTAATCATCTGGGTCGGGAGGAAGTGTCTCTGCTTCCCAAAAGAACTTGCTCAACAATTCGGGACTATAAAAAGCGCACCTGTTGTCTGAAAATTCGATGAGAACGCCGCTATTCGTCCTTTCAGCGGAAACGACGCGAAACTCCGAATTGGTTTCCATCTCGCGAGGATGGCAAAAAATAATACTCGGCGTCTGTGTGGTCGCCGACAAAACCACTCAACGCGCGTTTGCAATATGAAAAAGGAAGGTTAGGCTGGCTCTCGCGTGATGATACTGTTCCTCTCAGAAGCCCACCAGCAGCGGAATTTGGCTAAATCGCTCTACTTCTCAATCTTCCTCATCGATCTGATAGCCTTAGATCGTTAGAAAGGAGACTCCTTGCGGGCCCTCCACTACCCGGAGATCCGCTGGGAGAACTCAGCCCTTCGCTGCCGGCCCGCGAGACGCCGCCGGGCCGCAGGCAAGTGTCTTGCAATTGCTGCCGGACGCAACAGGTTGAACCACCAATTAGATAGAGTGGAAACGGTCTGACCAACGTGGGCATTGCTACCAGCATTCGGGCTGCCTTCAGCCGGGAAAATCTCATCTCCGCGCGCGCTGCCATCCTCAGCAACTCGCTGGAGGCCCTTACTCTCTTTTGGCTGACCGCTTTCTTCCTCTTTTACGGACTCGTGCCCGTCTTCGGAGGCGCGGCGCTCGGTCTCGTCGGAGCCGACGAGCCTCGCTACGCCCAGGTCGCCCGAGAAATGCTGGCTCGCAACGACTTCGTCACCCCAATCCTCTACGGTAAGCCCTGGCTCGAAAAACCGGCGCTCTATTACTGGCGCGCCATGTTCTCCTTCCGTGAATTCGGCATCCACGACTGGTCCGCCCGCCTGCCCTCAGCCAGCTTCGCATTCACTCTGGTCGTCCTGATCTACCTGCACATGCGCCGATTCCGCCCCGGAGGCCAGCTCGACGCTGCGCTCATCACCGCTTCCTGCGCCGGAATCATCGCTTTTTCCCGAGGCGCGTCCACCGACATGCAGCTAGCAGCGCCCTTCTGCATCGGTATGCTCGGCTGGTACGCCTGGTACGAAACCGACTCCAAGTTCTGGCTCTTCGACCTTTACTTCTTCGTCGGCGCGGCCACTCTCGCCAAAGGCCCGATCGCGCCATTTATGGCCATCGCGATCATCCTCAGCTTCGCCGCTCTGCGCCGCGAATGGTCGCTGCTGCGCCGCAGCATCTGGATTCCCGGCGTCATCCTCTACTTCGCCATGGTCCTGCCGTGGTTTATCGCCGTGCAGCGCCGCAACCCCATCTTCCTCCGCGTCTTCTTTCTCCAGCACAACCTCGAACGCTTCGCCACCGACCTCTACAAGCACGAACAAGGCGCTTGGTATTACGTCCCGGTCATGCTGCTCGGCCTCACGCCGTGGGCGGTCATCGCCATCGCCGCGCTGGTCGACGCCGTCCAGGTCTCCTTCGCCGAATGGCGCGCCCGCCGCGCAAAGGTTCGATACATCGGCCATCACCGCGCTGGCGACGCCTTTCCCGAATTCCTCGTCCTCTGGGCCCTTTTCCCTATCGTCTTCTTCTCCTTCTCGAAATCGAAACTCCCCGGCTACGTCCTTCCCTCCATTCCCGCGCTCACCATCCTCGCCGGCGATTACCTTAACCGCAAACGCGAGGAAGGCCTGAAGCCGTGGCTCCTCGTGACCCACGCCGTGCTCACCGGAGGCCTATCGGCCGCGGTCCTGCTGCTCCCCCGTTACCTCCAGAATCCCGGAGTTATGCCCCCAACCAGGGCCATCGCCGCCGCCAGCGTTACCGGAGTCGGCGCCGCCATGCTCATCCTCGTCGTCGTCGCCCGCTTCGGAATCAAGCGCCTCCGCATCGCCACGCTCGTACCGATCGTGATGCTGCTCTTCTACCTGCTCGGCGTCGGCCCCTTCTTCGGAATCGGCCCCGTGCCCGGCTCCAAAGCCATCGCCCAGATCATCGACGAAACCTACTCCGCCCGGCCCCTCTCTCAAATTCTCAAAGCCTTTGTTAGGCCTGGCGAAACCCTTGCCGTCTACCGCGTCAAGCGCGACATGGAGTACGGCCTCTCCTTCTATCGCGAGAAGCAAGTCGTGAATTATGAGGAAAACGGCGCCCTTGTCATCCCCGACGATCAACATATATTAGTTGTGCGTGAGTCCTACGCAGGGGATTTGCGTCACATACTCGAAGGCCGAAACTACGAACCGCTCTTTACCTATCCCGCGCAAGGGCTGATTATTTATTCAGTCGCCGCCCGAAGCAAATAGGAAAACGGCCGTTAAGTTAAGCTAATTAGCATCCAATCGGACACTCCCGAATCGTATCGGAATCGCCCGCATTTCGGCATTGAATGACACCGGCGCTCCAGCTCGAGATTCTCGACCTTCGCCACTTCTCGGCGAACTCGCTCCGGCCCGTCCTCGAAGCCGAAGTCAAGCTCTGGAACGAGCGCCTGCGCTGGGACTACCGCGCCTCCGCCGACCTCCTTCTCCAGTATCTCGACTCCCGCGTCCTCCCGGGCTACGTCGCCATCGAAGACGGCCGCATCTCCGGCTACGTCTTCTGTATCTACGAGGAACATAAGGCCGTCATCGGCGACGCCTTCGCCATCCCCGGCCGCGGCTCCCACACCGCCAACGAAATCGAAAGCCGCCTCCTCGACCACATCATCGAGCTCCTCATCCACTCCCCTGGCATCGACCGCATCGAGTCGCAGCTCCTCCTCCACCGCCACGGCTCGCACGCCCCGGTCTTCAACCGCTCCGGATTCCAGATCTTTCCCCGCCTCTTCATGGAGCGCGATCTCACCCCGTCTTTCTCTAACCTCTTTCAATCCGACCTGCTCAACCCGCGCCCGCCCCGGCCGCTGCCCCCAGAGCTCGAACTCCGCAACTGGTGCGACGAAGACTTCACCGCCGCCGGACGCCTCATCGCCGCCTGCTACGAAGGCCACATCGACAGCCTCATCAACGACCAATACCGCTCCACCGCCGGCTCGCTCCGCTTCCTCCACAACGTCGTCCGCTTCCCCGGATGCGGCACCTTCGACCCCGCCGCCTCCAAGGTCATCGTCAAGACCAACAGTAAAGAACTTGCCGCACTCGTCCTCTGCTCCCGCGTCCGCAACGACACCGCCCACATCACCCAGATCTGCGTCGCCCGCGAATACCGCAGCCGCGGCCTCGGCACCCTCCTCCTCAAAACCGCCGCCGCCGAACTCCGCAGGCGCCGCTACACCACCATCACCCTCACCGTCACCGAAGGCAACACCGAAGCCGTCTCCCTCTACCAAACCCGCGGCTTCCACATCAAACACACCTTCGACGCCATGGTCTGGAACCAGAACAAGAGCTAAGTAAGCGGCAAATCCTGGTGCCTAAGCAATGTTTGTCATCCTGAGGCGGAGCCGCAAAGCGGCGCAGTCGAAGGATCTGCGGTTTCTCCCGTCCAAACCACCGAGGCTGACCATCCTTCCGCGCGCTCTGCGGAAGGATGGGTGGATCAAATCTCCCGTCTCGATTTGATCTCTCGGGTGAAGGTAAGAGTCGTCTCACCAGCTAAACTCAACCCATGACCAACCCCAGCAAAGTCACCAGATCCCGCTTCGAATTCGAACAAGACGGAGAAACCGCCTGGCTCGAATTCGACCGTGACGACCAGGGATGGATGACCCTCTGGCACACCGAAGTGCCGCCCGCCCTGCGCGGCCGCGGAGTCGCCGCCACCCTCGCCCGGACCGCCCTCGAATACGCCCGCGACGAAAACCTCAAGGTCGACGTCATCTGCCCCCTCGTCGCCAGCTACCTCCAAAAGAACCCCGAGTTCAGCGACGTCATCGCCAAGAAACGCTAAGTCCAAGACCGATCCCTGGTCCCTAAGTCCCCAGTCCCTTTCCGAAGGAGAAACAATGCCAATCCCACCCGACGACCTCACCCGAAACCTCACCCACGCCAACCCCGACAACCTGCCCCACATCGGCCTCGTCGGAGACACCTACACCGTCCTCCTCGCCGCCAAAGACACCGTCGGAAAATACTGCCTCATCGACATGCACATCCCGCCCGGCGGAGGCCCTCCTCCACACCGCCACGACTTCGAAGAAACCTTCACCGTCCTCATCGGCGAGATCGAAGCCACCTTCCGCGGCGCGAAATCCACCATCAAGGCCGGCGAAACCATCCACATCCCCGCCAACGCCCCGCACCAGTTCCGCAACGTCGCCGATCAGCCCGCCCGCCTCCTCTGCATCTGCGCCCCCGCCGGACAGGAAGACTTCTTCGCCCAACTCGGAGTCCCCGTCGAAACCCGAACCACCCCACCACCCAAACCCACCCCCGAAGCCCAGGCCGAACTCAAAAAGAAAGCCCAAGAACTAGCCCCAAAATACAAAACCGAATTCCTCCCACCCGCCTAGAAAGCAAGCGGCCCGTCTCACTCCCCGAATAAATGTCGTTCTGAGGCGCGGCCGCCCACCCCTAATAAATGTCATCCTGAGGCGAAGCCGAAGAGCCTGTCCTGAGCGAAGCGAAGGAACCTGCGGTTTGCCTAAAGCCGCGCCGCAGGCGCATCCTAATTCCACGCTCCCAATGCCCAAAAACTACTACACCTACATAGTGGCCAGCCGCTCCCACACGCTCTACATCGGAGTCACCAGCAATCTCGAACACCGAATCTGGCAGCACAAAACCAAGGCGCACGAAGGCTTCTCCGCAACCTACAATTGCAACCGCTTAGTTTGGTTCGAAACGTACAGCAACGCCGCGACCGCGATAACTCGCGAGAAAGAACTAAAGGGCTGGCGCAGAGCTAGAAAAATCGAACTGATCGAAAAGGCAAACCCAACCTGGAACGATCTCAGCGAAGATTGGGACAGCCCAACAATCTAACCAAACAATCGCCACTCCCCGAACAAATGTCATCCTGAGGCGCAACCGAAGGAACCTGCAGTCGCAGCGATCTCGAAATCCACACAAACGCGGGTACTTAGTATAAGTTTGTCATCCTGAGCGCAGCGAAGGACCTGCGGTTTGTTTATGCCGCGCCGCAGGCGCATCCAGCTCAGCAATGCGGCACTCCAAACAATCGCCATTCCCCGAACAAATGTCATCCTGATCCTGAGCATCGCGAAGGGGAAGGATCTGCAGTTCCAGCGATCTTCGCCCCGACCCAGACCCGGGTGCCCCACATCCCGCGTCTGGGATGTGGGAAAGGGCGGACGGCAGTCCGCCCCCGCTTTACCCAGTGGAAGCGTGGGGCTTCAGCCCCACGAAAAACACCACAAACCAGAAGGCCTTTAGGCCCGGGCTCTTTCGATTCCCAACAACAAATGTCATCCTGAGCGCAGCGAAGGACCTGCGGTTTGCCCAAAGCCGCGCCGCAGGCGCATCCTTGAAAGTTGTTCGGTGCCCGCTGCTGGGTCGACCGCTCCACGAAGACGAAGCCCGCTACTTCTCCCAGGTTGTGCGCCGCATCGCAGCAATACTCCTCATGGGACCGCGCGACCTCGTAGCCAGGCATGTGGCTGCGGCGAAGAACAACAACCTCTTCCACTAAAGAAGAACTTGTCTGCCGCGGACAAAAGCGCGGACGCGAACTGCGGTCGGCAACGCCGGCTGCGCCGAACTGCCGATAACGCCCAATCCATTTGGCTACGGTCTTGGCACTCACGCGGAAGGCGGCTGCAGCCGCCTTCCGCGTAGCCCCTTGCTCAAAAACAAATCTGGCTAACGACTCTCGACTGCGAAAGCTAAGTCGGGCATTCTTATGAATGTCCATTCGATCCCTCCGAATACCACTGGTTGCTCGTCACAACCAGCTTCTCCGGTTCAAATCGAATGGACAACCTCTTGAAACATCACAGGTGCCCCACATCTCCTTCGTCCTCAGTTTCCAAGTCGCCGAAGGCGATCCGGTGGAAGCGGCGGCCTTCAGGCCGCCAAAACAGCAGCCAATCAAAAGGGGCTTTAGCCCTGGGCTCTCCAAAGAAAATGCTCCGGTCTCCATTTAAGAGTGCGAGAGGTGATACCCAATAAAGATGTCGTTGGTGGGAGGTTGCTTGCCGAGTTGGCGCAACATTCCCATCACCTGGCCGCGAGGGAGCGTGGCGTGATTGACGACACGGAGTAGGAGCTTCCAGCGGGCGATGGACCAGTCGATCGCGTGGAATTCCAACGCAAGTTCGGCTTCCGAGAGGGTTTCAACATAGTCGTGCAGGCCTTCCCACAGCTCGCGCCAGGGCTGCGAAAATTTGATCGAATCCCAACTCAGGCTTGAGCAGCACCTCGCCTCTATCGGAAAGCTCGAATTTCTTCTCATAGTGAGCAAGAACCTTGTTAATTCTGTCTCGATATTCCCTTTACCCATCGGCTTTGTTGAAGCTACTCCAATGCGTGCCGCAATTGTTCCAACTGTGGTAAGTCCCATCTACAGGTTTGGCGACATGCTGCTAGAGGAATTCGATCATGTCAAAAAGGTCGTCCTCGCCATAGACAGGTGCCTTCGTCGCAATCGGCCACAAGTAGTTCTTGCGGACAGCGAGCAGGACCTCCAGACTCATATCTCTGATCCGGCCTTCCACCAACCCAGCATCGACGCACTCATAACCGAGCGCCCGGTAAAATACCCATCCTCCCCTAGCCGATCATAGACGCGAGTGAAAAGATCCACTGTGTCGCGAAAAGACAAGCCCTCGGGATGGGGATTTGTTTCCGTGCGTTGCGAGTAGTAGACGTGATTCATCTTCGGGGTATCCGCCTTTTCAATTTTCGCATGATGCTAGGGCGGCGGCCCACCCTTCATGACAGCAACACTCATCACTTTGCGTCTCACGAACTCAGAGCATTGTTAACCATCTCCTGTGCTTCGCTGACGATTGCGTTCAAGTGTGTCTCACTCTTAAAGCTCTCCGCGTAAATCTTATAGATGTTCTCCGTACCCGAGGGCCGCGCGGCAAACCAACCATTGGCCGCAACAACCTTCAATCCGCCAATGGGAGCGCCGTTGCCCGGAGCTGAGGTCAGCTTGGCTGTAATCGGCTCGCCCGCAAGATTCGACTCCTTGACTGCCTCCGGCGAAAGCTTTTGCAGTCTTGCTTTCTGCTCTGGAGTGGCGGCCGCGTCAATGCGCGTATAGAACGGTGAACCGAACTCTTCGGTCAGTTCGCGGTAGTGTTCGCCTGGATCCCTGCCTGTCCGCGCGGTGATTTCGGCGGCCAGCAGGTCCATGATTGGCCCATCTTTATCGGTTGACCACACCGTACCGTCATGGCGCAGAAAACTCGCTCCCGCGCTCTCTTCTCCACCGAAGCAGATAGAACCGTCAAAGAGGCCCGAGACGAACCACTTAAAACCGACCGGTACTTCGCGCAGCTCGCGCCCAAGACTCTTGACGACCCTATCGATCATGCTGCTGCTCACCAGGGTCTTTCCAACAGCGACCTCATGCCGCCACTTCGGCCGATGAGTAAGCAGATATCGAATGGCCACGGCGAGGAAATGGTTCGGGTTCATTAGGCCTGCTGACGGAGTCACAATTCCGTGCCGGTCCGAATCCGGATCGTTTGCGAAAGCCAGCTGGTATTGATCTTTTAGGCCGACGAGACTGGCCATCGCATACCGACTCGAGCAGTCCATGCGGATCTTCCCGTCGTGATCCACTGTCATGAAGGAAAACGTCGGGTCAATCACCGGGTTGACGACCGCGATTTCCAGTCCGTAGACCGCGTTAATAGGTTCCCAGTACGGCCGCGCCGCCCCGCCCAGCGGATCCACGCCAAGTTTCAGGCCCGCGCCGCGAATCGCATCCATGTCGACCACGTTCTTCAGATCGTGAACGTATGGCATGATGAAGTCTTCCTGATGCGTGCACGCTGCACGGAGCGCTCGCGTGAGCGGAATTCGTTTGACGCCGGCATTGCCTGCCCGCAACAGATCGTTCGCCCGGTTTTCGACCCACTTCGTAACATCGGTATCCGCGGGGCCGCCGTTGGTGGGGTTGTACTTGAAGCCTCCGTCCTCCGGAGGGTTGTGCGACGGCGTAATCACGATGCCGTCAGCCAGATGCTCCTTGCGGCCGCGGTTATAGACGAGTATGGCTCGCGAGATAACAGGAGTCGGAGTCACTCCCTCGCCCTGCTGGATGACCGTTTCCACACCGTTGGCCGCAAGCACCTCGAGGGCGGTGTGCTGCGCCGGCCCTGACGCTGCGTGGGTATCCTTCCCCATATAGAGCGGCCCGTCTGTTCCCTGCCCACGCCGGTAGTCGCAGATCGCCTGGGTAATCGCCAGGATGTGAGCTTCGGTGAAGGTGCCACGGAAGGGTGAGCCGCGGTGGCCGCTCGTGCCGAAGCTGACCAACTGATTAGGATCGGCTAGGTCCGGACTGCGTTCAAAGTAATCCGTCTCCAGGCGGTCGACATCGATCAGCATTTCCTTGGGAGCCGGCTTCCCTGCGAGCGGCGAAATCCTCTCGGCGGTTCCGCCTGCTTTCGATCCGGCAACTAAACTATCGGGCATAGTTTCACCTTCCAGGTCTCAGATGCCTATTCGGCAATCCTGCGATCACTTGAAAATCTACCAGAGCGGGCAATATTCGGGATTCCCTCGCGCGACCGGACATCAGAATCGAAATCCGGGGCGCTTGATGGATGCAAACTTCGGGGAATGTCCGGGGCGTTTTGCGGAACCCGCAATCTTCGTGTTATCTTCGCCTGATGTAGGTCGCTCCCGCAGGATTTTCAATGAAGCAAGCTGCCGTTGGCTTTCGCGCGCATTCGGGCTGGACCGCGATGGTCGCAGTATCGCTCGACGAGACTTCACCTCGGGTTCTCTTGCGTCAACGTCCGCACCTGGTCAAGAAGTTCACCTACGAATTCCGTCAGCCATATCACAGCGCCGAGAAAATTTCGCTGGCCGAAGGCCGCAGTTTCGTCTCGTTCGTACGCGCTGAAGCCAGAAATCTCGCCTATAAGGCTATTCGTGCTGCACAAGCCAGCCTTCGAGAAGAGCGCTACGAAGTTAAGTTCTGCGCTCTTCTCCTTGCCTCAGGAAGACCGCTTCCGGGTCTCCCCCAGATTCTGGCATCTCACGCGCTGATCCACGCTGCCGACGGAGAGCTCTTTCGCGAAGCACTGCTCCATGCCAGCAGGCGCTGCGGCTTTGAGACCTTCACCGCTAAGGATGGAGCGTTGCTGGAGCGGGCCTCGCACTCGCTGAGCCTGCAAAAGGAGGAACTCGTTCATCGGCTCGGTGATCTCGGCGCCGAACTTGGCCCACCATGGACGCAAGACGAGAAGTTTGCCGCTCTGGCCGCCTGGCTATCTCTGGTCGAACCGCTTGAACCGAGCTAAGCCGCAACCCTCATTGTCGGGGGAGTTTCGAACGGCGTTAGTGTGGCCCACCCAATGGGCTGCGGACGGTCAGGTCGTTTCCCAATCTCGGACGCAGAACACAGACTCCACCCATCTATTGCCAACCCATGTCTCCCTCGTTGAGCACTCGGTTGTTCACCCTGCAAAATCGCGTATCGTATAGGGATGCGGCATTTTCCCCCTGCACAAAGACAAATCTTCCGACCCGCGGCGAAGCTAGCATGAATCAAACCATGACGGATGAATCCCTGGAAGCCCCGGTTACCAAGACCAACCATGAACAGGAAACGCCTCTCGAGGCCTTCGCTTCGATCTGCGGAGTACTGGTCATCGGGCTCTTCGCACTGACTTTTATTTTTCAGAACTTCGAGATTCCCTCTTCTTCGATGGAGAAGACGCTGCTGATCGGCGACCACGTATTGGTCGATCGCATTACACTTGCGCCTCCGACACACTGGGCGCCGTTCATCCCCTATCGCAACGTGAAGCGCGGCGATATCATCGTCTTCTTCAAGCCGGGCGAACCCGATCTATATCTGGTGAAGCGCGTCGTTGGCGTTCCTGGCGACCATATCCATCTGCGAGCCGGCATTGTCTATCTCAATGGGCAGCCCCAAAACGAGCCACTCGCCGACAAGCCGACCGACTCGAACTACTTCCCCTACCGTGATGATTTCCCGGCCATTGCGCCCAGCGAGGCGAGCGATGTGACCGCGACGTGGTCGGTTGAGCTGCCGACCCACGTCGATCAGTCCGGCGATCTGGTTGTGCCTCCGGGCCGGTATTTTGCGATGGGTGACAACCGTACTGTGAGCCTCGATAGCCGCTATTGGGGGTTTGTGCCCAGAGAAAACATTGTTGGACGGCCGCTCTTTGTTTATTGGTCGTTCATCCAGTCGGGCGATCAGTATGAGAAGACCTCGCTTGCCGACCGCGCCAGCTTCTTTGTGCACACGATCGTGCATTTCTTCGATCAGACGCGCTGGAAGCGAACGTTTCACCTGGTCCAGTAGTCGCCGGCAGACGAGAGGCGCATCGCCCATTTTTTCGTGATACAAGTGCGCGTAAGATCGGTGTGACTGAAGCTTGTTCGACTCGCTCCGCTCGCCGAGAATCACTTCCCATGCTGACGGAAGCGGCAGTCGACATGATGTTCGCGGAGAGACGCTCGAATGCCGCCAGTCCAGGCCGTCGCAAAGAAACGAAGCCTCAAGCGGTGGATACTGCCGGCAGCGGCAGTGTTGCTCACGGCCGCCATCGTGGCGCCCCCGCTCATCAGTCTGAACCGCGTGCACCGGCGCATCGCCGACAGCATCAGCCAGGCGATCCGGCGTCCGGTAAGAATGTCCTCGATCAAGCTGCGCCTGCTGCCGCGACCGGGCTTTGAGATCGCAGACTTTGTCGTTGAGGACGACCCTGCATTTGGAGCGGAGCCCATCCTGCGCTCTTCGCAAGTCGTCGCATCGGTCCGCTTGTTGCCGCTGTGGAGCGGGCGTCTGGAGATTGCCCGCATCGCCTTCGACGAACCCAGCGTTAACCTGGTCCGTAACCGCGAAGGCCGCTGGAACTTCAATACCCTGCTCTCGCAAGCCGCACAGATACCCAAGGCGCCGACCGGCGAACGCCATCCCGGAGGCCTCCAGCGTTTCCCATACATCGACGCCAGCAATGCGCGAATCAACTTCAAGTCCGGCGATGAGAAGCTTCCGTTTTCCTTCTTCAATGCCGATCTGGCCGTGTGGCTGGAGAATCCCGGCGAGTGGCGAATCGAGTTTGCCGCCCAGCCGGTGCGCACCGATCTCAGCCTCGACCTCGCCAACACCGGCACTTTCCGGCTGAATGGATCTCTTCGCCATGCTGCAATGCTCAGCCAGATGCCGATGAACCTTCACGCGGAATGGGCGAACGCTCCGCTTGGCCAACTGAGCAAGATTCTCACAGGCTCGGATGCGAACTGGCGCGGTGAGCTCGACGCCACCGCGGACATTACTGGCAGCATCGACAATGCCCAGCTCAAACTCGCCGCAAACGGAGAGGGCATCCATCGCGTCGAGTTCGAGCCACGCGAGCCGCTGAATGTGAACGTCACCTGCCAGGCCGGCTTCAGCCGTGCCGAGCGTCTCATCGACGCGATGACCTGCCTCGTGCCAACGGGTCAGGGACATCTGCTGCTCACTGGTTCCGTCCGCGCGTTGCCTGAAAAAACTGATCCCAATCTCACGCTCGAGTTGAACCATGTGCCCGTGCCTTGGGCACTCGACGGGGTGCGCCTGGTGCGGGCCGGCTTCGGAAGTTCCGTGATCGCAAGCGGAGTGATCAACGGCACCTTCGCATACGCTTCGCCCGAAACGACATCCACAATCGCGGACGCGCAGCTTCGCGGCCAGGCGACGGTGGACCATCTCACGATTGCCGGGAAAGCCCTGCAGCAGCCGCTTGCGCTGCCGCAGATTCATCTCGTGATGAACTCGCCGGCGCCGCCCGCGACGCCTCGGGGTCCCCGAATTCCAGTCTCGACCAAAAGCCACGACGAGCTTGTGCTCGAGCCATTTGTCGTCGGAGCAATTTCACCCGAGACGTCGGCCACCCAGCCTATGAGACTTCCCGCGTCGATGACGGTGAGCGGAGTCTTCAACCGCAACGGTTTTAGCGTACATCTCGGAGGTGAATCCAAGATCGGAGAGATCGTCTCACTGGGGAAGGAATTCGGGCTCTTCCAGCATCTGCAGATCGACTTTGCCGACCAGGGCGTTGCCGATCTCGATTTGACCGCGCACGGGCCGTGGCTGCTTCCTGTCACCGATCAACCAGTCGCTCCGGCCGCCTTCAATGGAACTCTGCGGCTTCATAATGCCCAGGCGACCGGCGAGTTTCTTGCCCAGCCACTCCACATTCCCACGGCACAGGCCGCCTTGGTCGGTAACGAAGTCATCTGGACTGCATCTGGAATGAACTACGGCCTGCTGCATGGCGACGGCACGCTGAGTTATCCGACATTTTGTACCGCGGCCAGCGGATGCGTTCCACACTTCAGCCTTCACCTCGCTTCGCTCGATGCGGAGACCGCGCAGAGTGCCCTGCTCGGCGCCCAGCGTCACGGGGAACTGATCGACCGCCTGCTGGATCGCCTGGCAATCTGAATGAGGCGAGCCCTGCGTGGCCCTCACTTATCGGAAGCGTCCAGATCGGAACACTGACCATCGAATCCCTCAACATAAAAGACTTCACCGCGGCGGTTGCCGTCCAGGGACATACGATTCAGCTGAAGTCCTCGACCTCCCACGCGCTTAACGGACAACTCCATATCTCGGGCAACATGGAGGTCACCGACCACACTCCTCACTACAGCATTGAGGCACAGCTCGACGATGCGAGCGCTCGCGCAGCCTCAGGTCTGTTTGCAGAGAACTGGGGTCCGGTTGGATCCGCCTGCAAACGAGCTTGAAATTCTCCGGCTTTGCGCAGAAAGATCTGCTCTCGACCACCAGCGGATCTTTCACTGGGAATGGACCAATGGAGCACGGCGGCACCACCGGCGCAGCTCGCGAATGTGAGAAACGGCAGCGCGGCTTTAGGTCATTTCGACAGCTGGACCGCCGATGGCGTCGTAGCCAATAACGTTCTCCAACTGCACAAATCGGAGTTGGTGCGAGGAAAAGATGCGGCCTCGGTATCTGGAACGATCAGCTTTGCCCGCGAATTGAAGCTCTCCTACATCGACCAGTCGACTCCGGTCACAATCACCGGACTCTGGAGCAGCCAGTCGTGCAATCGGAACCCGCTGCACCGGTAAACTCAGGGACCCTTAGCCTCAGGCTATCGGAAGCCTCGACCCCTTTTCCCAGGCGCTGGTACGCTTGGCAGCGAACGCAATGATTTCGATGGCCCCGAGGAAAAGATCGCATTGCCGATCCGGGCTTCAATGACTCCGCCACCGATGACCGGTTTCTCGATGAAAGCATGCCATCCGTAAGCCAGGGCGGCTCCGCCCGCCAGGGCAAGCTTGTGGTGCATTCCCCATCCGCTGCGCCGCGACTAGAAGAAGACCACGGCTGCAACGACCAGATCGATGGCGAGAATCGCGCCGGCTGCGCCCCAGTTCCAGCCTTGCGGAATCAGCAGAACGGCCGAACCAGCGATCAGAGCAAGTCCAAACATGAGCCAGGGATTTGGGGCCGACGCAGCGTCTGCCGACCGAGTTCGTCGAGGCGTAAGGAAGGCCACGGCTACGAGTACGATACAGATCACCCCCGACCCAACTAACTGCACAGGCGAGGCGACAAACGGATCCTGGCGTATCTGCCGGAGCGTCGTGACCGCCACTCCCAAGATGAAGAGCACCACCGTGACAGCAAGACCGTGGTTGCCAAGCCATGGAATCTCTGCTTCGTCCCGGAAACCACGCTTCGACCAACGCAATCGAAGTCGAGATGCTCCACGCGGTATGGAGCGTCAGCACGAAGATCGTCCACCATGCCCCGATCCCAAGCGCCGGG
>CAWGZE010000029.1:0-122277 GCA_963826855.1 uncultured Acidobacteriaceae bacterium | reverse complement strand
TCAGGACTCTATCGGAGCTGCTCCGCGGGATCAGGCATGCGCGATAGATGGGGAGAGGGTGGAGCAGGTCGGATAGAGCGGTTTGAAGGAAGTCGCTGGTGCGGTCGGGGAAGGATGTTGGCTATGGGGTTTTCATGCTCTGAGCTGGGCCGACGCAGCCAGAGCAGGCATGCAGCGTGAGCGGAGATCCTCTATGCGGCCATTCGTGAGGGATGCCGAAGAGGCTGCGGAACACAACGTCGGACAGACGGAAAGCTCTGTTTCCGGGTCCGAGGCACACCTTCGGTGAGCGTGCTGCGCAGCATACGGTGAAGGCCGCTTTGCTTTGGCTGCTAGGAAGAGTCAAGCAGGTATGCCTCCTTTCGTTGAGCGAAGCAGAGTTGTGCGACCGAGAGTCGTTCGACGAGATGCATGAGTCCATGGCAGCGCGGGCACTTCCCTAGCGTGGTGGGCTGTGCGGCGGAAGAAGTCTTGTTTGGGGGAACCTGGTGAAGCAAAGCGCGGCAGAGTGGCAGCATGTGGGCTCGTCTGCGGTTGGCGAGGAAGCCGAAGTAGCGGATGCGGGGAAAGCCTCGCGGCAGTACATGCTGTACGAAGCGGCGCAGGAACTCTTCGGAAGCAAGTATCATCGTGCGCTGCTTGCTGTGGTGGGCATAGTCCCTCCAGCGGAAGCGGACCTCAGAAGCTGAGACCGAGAGCAGGCGATGGTTGGAGATGGCGACGCGATGCGTATAGCGGGCCAGGTAATGCAGCACGTGCTCGGGGCCGCCGAAGGGCGGCTTGGCATAGACCACCCAGTCTTGCCGATAAAGGGTGTGCAGGAAGAGGGCGAAGTGCTTCTCCTCATGAAGCGGCATGCACTCGCCGAAGAAGCGCAACTGATGGCGGGCAAAGAGGCGCCGCAGTCCGGCGAGGAACTTGCCGCGGAAGACGCGGCTGAGCACCCTGACCGGTAGCAGGAAGCTGGAACGGGAAGCGATCCAGCGCGAGTGGTCCGACGCAAGTCCGCCACCAGGCACAACGCAGTGGATGTGCGGATGCGGAGTGAGGGTCTGTCCCCAGGTATGCAGGATGGACAAGAAGCCAAGCTGTGCGCCGAGATGCTTCGGATCGACAGCAACCTCGAGTAGCGCAGCCGCACTGGCTTCGAACAGCAATGAAAACAACTGCCGCTTGTTCTGCCACATCAATGGCACAAGCGTATGCGGCACGCTGAAGACCAGGTGGTAGTAGCCGACGGCCAGCAGTTCCTGCTGTCGCTTGGCCAGCCACTGATCGCGTGCACCGGTCTGGCACTTCGGGCAGTGCCGGTTGCGGCAGGAGTTATACGAGATGGCCAGATGTCCGCAGCTCACGCACGCATCGCGATGACCGCCGAGCGCAGCGGTACGGCAGCGCACGATCGCGTCAAGCACCTTACGTTGCGGCCAGGTCAACGAAGCGCTGTACCGTTGCCGGAAGCTGTCACCACTGATGCGAATTATGTCGGCCACCTCGAAGGGCGGCCGGCTCATCGCTTCCTGTCCTGCGGTTCTGTGCGAAGCGCGATCTGCTCCAGCGGGTTGATGGCCGCATGGAGATGACGCCCCGAGAGCTGGAGATAGACGGTTGTATCCTCGAGCCGCTCATGGCCCATCAGCAGCTGAATGGTGCGCAGGTCGGCGCCGCCTTCGAGCAGGTGCGTCGCAAAGCTGTGCCGTAGTGTATGCGGATGGATCTTCTTCGTGAGCCCTGCACGCGTAGCCGCTGCGCGGCAGGCGTGCCAGACGGTTTTGTCGGAGATGGGCTGGTGGGTACCACGCTGACCCGCGGTGCTGGGAAAGAGATAGCCACGCGGCTTCTTCCACCGCCACCAGTTGCGCAGTTCTTCGAGCAGCTTCTCAGAGAGCGGCACATCCCGATCGCGCGCACCCTTGCCCTGGCGTATGTGAATCACCATGCGCTGGCTGTCGATGTCTTCGACCTTGATCCGTGCCGCTTCGGTCCTGCGTACTCCGGTGGCATAAAGCAGTACCACGATCATGCGGTACAAGCGGTTGGGTGCGGCATCGATCAGCCGCACGACTTCATCCTGGCTGAGCACGGTCGGCAGCTTGTGTGGCACCTTGGGGAAGATGAGATCGTCGAAGGCCAGATCACGCCGCTTCAGCGTGCGCTTGTACAGGAATCGCAGCGCCGAGATACGCATCTCGACGGTGCTCGGCTCGAGCTTTTTCTTCTGCAGCAGGTATAGCTGATAACGTCGCAGGTGCTCAGCGCCTAGTTGCTCCGGCGAGCAATGGAAGTGTTCGGCAAACTGTCGCACCGCACCGAGGTAGCCGCGGATCGTAGACGGTGAATAGTTGCGCCGCTCAAGCTCGTACAGCATGCGCTCGCGAAGTGGGGTCATGGGAATCTCCTTCCTATAACCACTCACCCTAGCCCTGCAGGACTCCCTTCGCTACACCACGACTCTCAGTCCGCCGCGCCAGCGGCTTCGTTCAAACCCGCTATACATCCAGAGCTGAAACATCAGTAGAAGGCGATCACAAGGCGCTATACTCACCGTTGAACTTGGCGCAAGAAGCGGATGCACTGTCCATGAAGACGACCAACCGAATAGCTTCGCAAGCCGATGCGACAGGCGAGCGGCAACTTGCGGGTTTTATCAAGAAATTTGACTCGAAAAACTCAGTATTGATTCGTTCAGTGCGCAAAGTATTGCGCAAGCGCCTGCCCACAGCCAATGAGCTGGTTTACGACAATTACAACTTCTTCGTGATTGGATACTGCTCGACCGAGCGACCGTCCGATTGCATCCTCTCCATTGCTGCAGGCGCGAACGGAGTTGGGCTGTCGTTTTATCACGGAGCCACGCTACCCGATCCGCATAGACTGCTCCTAGGCGGCGGCAGCCAAAACCGCTTTATCAGGATCCAATCGCAAGCGACACTGATGCGTCCAGAGGTTGAGGAACTTATCGCCGCCGCCATCAAACAGGCTGAAGCGCCGTTGCCTGGGAGCGGCAGAGGCAAACTGATCATTCGATCAATCTCGAAAAAACAAAAGCCACGCCGTAACATCTCGGACTAGTGCGATTCTGGGCGAGTCGTCGGCAAAAAGGAAGTTGAGATCGCTTCCGGTTGGCTCATACGCCCGGCATTGAAGACTTGAGTGGCCGGTCACCTTTCGTTCACCGAAAGCGAGGAACGTTCGCGTGGCTGGTGACTCTGGGTAAACCTTCGCATCAAGCCATCTGGACGCCTTCTGTCCCGACATAAAGGGCGTAAAGAGACTGGCTCGCAGTCATGAACAAGCGGTTTCTCTTGATGCCACCGAAGCAAAGATTGGCGCACGTTTCAGGAAGATGAATCTTTCCGATAAGAGTGCCGTCGGGGGCGAAGATGTGTACCCCGTTGATGCCTTCCCCGGCCCACCCGGCAGCGGACCAAACATTACCGTCCACATCGCAGCGAATGCCATCGGAAGTACCCGGCGACATGTTCACAAACGTGCGCCCGTTCGTCAGCCTAACGCCATCCACAACGTCATACACCCGAATCGGGCGCGGAGCGTCTGGGTGCTTTGGAATTGCGCTATCCACGATGTAAAGCAATTTCTCGTCAGGAGAGAAGCACAGGCCGTTGGGCTTTTCCAGATCGCTGGCCACAACTGTTGCCCCGCTCGTATTTGGGTCGAGCCGGTAAACGTTGGCCGGGAGTTCGAAAGCAGCTTTGTGCCCTTCGTAATTTGACATAATGCCGTAGCCGGGATCGCTAAACCAGATGGCCCCATCGGAGTGGACCACCAGGTCGTTCGGAGCGTTGAGCTTCTTGCCTTGAAAGGAATCCATGAGCACTGAGACGGTGCCGTCATGTTCGGTCCGTGTCACACGGCGTGTGTCGTGCTCGCACGTGATCAGCCTGCCCACACGGTCACGGCTATTGCCATTGCTGTAATTCGAGGGGCTGCGGAATACAGTGACATCTGCCGTCTCCTCTAGCCATCGCAGCATACGGTTATTGGGTATGTCGCTGAAGATAAGGTATCCGCCGTCGCCAATCCACACTGGACCTTCTGCCCAGCGCGCACCCGTGAACAAGCGCTCTACCGCCGCGCTGATGATTTGATATTTCGCGAACCGAGGATCAACGACTTCTACCGCTGGATCGGGATAGGGAATCGGATTCTTGGGTTCCTGCTCACTGGCAAGAGCGCCAGGCTTCAAAGCGAAGGCCATTGTCGCGCCCGTCGCCATGCCGACGAATGTGCGTCTCTGCATCGGTCTCTCTCAGGCAGAAGAATCCGCTACGGGGACACCTTATCACGGCTTTCTCTGTAGCCGAAACCGCAAACTGACTCAGTTCTCATTCTCCATTTCGGTCGGATTGTTTGGATGGATAAGTCGCGGGAATGAGGAGCACTTGGTGTACAAGGGCTGAACTCAGTGGTTAACCGCTGATTCAGAGACATCCAAGGAGGCTCCTCGTGACCAGTATGCACTTCATCGGGTTGGACATCCACAAGAAGACGATCAGCTATTGCGTGAAGGACGTAAGCGGCAAGGTGCTTTCTGAAGGCACCGTTCTGGCGACCCGGATTCATCTCGACCAGTGGATGAAGACTTTGCCGGCACCGTGGACCGTGGCGATGGAAGCGACGATGTTCACAGGGTGGATCTACGATCACCTGCTGCCCCATGCGGCAGCTGTGAAGGTGGCGCATCCACTGATGCTGCGGGCGATCGCGGCCGCCAAGAAGAAGAACGACCGCATCGATGCAAGCAAGATTTGCGATTGCTTGCGATGCGATTTCCTGCCCGAGTGCCACATGGTTTCCACTGAGATCCGGGAACGGCGCAGGACACTCCGTTATCGCAAACTGCTGGTCCGGCAGAACGTGCAGTTGCGCAACAAGGTCTCGCAGATGCTGATGGAGTCAGGCGTGGTTTACAACAAGCAGAAGCTTCACAAGGTGGGCTACTTCAAGGAACTGATGGAGACCAACCAGGACATCGGTCGGGCGTTGCGGCCGTTGTTGACGATCTGCCGTGAGACCATCGTGCGGATCGGCAAAACCGAGAGCGCATTGATTCGCTCTTTGCGCCGTGACCCGTTGCTTCAAGCGCGTGTGGAGCGGTTGATGACCATCCCTGCGGTCGGTCCGATCACCGCGCTGACCTGGGTGCTCGAGGTCGACGATGTAGCCCGATTTCACTCGGTCAAGCAGGCGGTCAGTTATTGCGGCCTGTGCGGTGCCGAACGAAGCTCGGCGGAGACGATCAAACGCATGCCCATCTCCAAGCAGAGGAACAAGCACCTGCAATCGGTCTTGATCGAAGCAGCCAAGCTGGGGCCACGATTGAACCCTGATCTGGCGCTGATCTACGACACGGAGAGGCAGAAGGGCCATGCCAATCGAGCTTCGATCGCGGTGGCCAGGAAGCTGGTAGCCTACCTCCTTGCGGTAGACCGCAGTGGACGAGAGTTCGTAGTGGCAGGAGAAAGAAAAGCAGCGGCCTGAAGCCGCTACGAAGAACAAGCAGGTTCATTCAACGCGACCTGCCAGGTCCCGCAGTTGCCGACTGGGCGACGGAGCTCATGCTCCCGAGGCTCCCTTCGAATTGTTTCGGGACTGGCAGGTAACACTCAATCAATCTTCTGTGACGGTTGGAAACAACTCGATACAGCGAATGGATGTCTGGTTCTGCGTTACACGCAGGAACCGCGCCGAGAGGCTTAACCGCGAGGCGATGAACAGGCTCAAGGAAGAACCAGGCGCTCTCCCGAGCGCGATAGGAGATCCTCGCCCAACTTGACAAAGACTTATCATGGATGTCGGCTACTCGGAGAGCGCCGGGCTAAACCGGCATGTTGTAGGGGATGAAAGAGCCTTACAGGAAAGGAAGTAGCGAATCCATCCTGACCTCGAGTCTTGCGGGCGATATCGCGAGATGTCGTTTGAAGCGTAGACAGAGGCATAGGTGGGCCGGGCTATTGAGCTTCGAAAAGCCGATGGAACAGGACGCCGACTCCTTTCCGAGTGGAGGAAGGCAACACGACAACCACGCTATACGCGAGTGGATTGTTAGGTCCTGCGTAGTCTGAGAACCCGCGCACGCTGAGAAACAACATGCACGAGAAACCGGGAGATCTCCAGCACGCCTTGGTCTGACAATCAAGGCCGGTCCGCGAAGGCCATAAACCGAACGGCGGACATGCACGTGCTGGAGAAGTCGGACTGTGCCGTAGTACCTGTGAACCAGCCGAACAAGGGTGGCAAACCTTCTGCGGAGGTTGGGGAGGAACGGCACGGGCCGTGGAGAACATCGTTCAATCCCACATGCTCCCGACTCAGAGCGGGAACTGCATGTCCCAGGGAATGGGCGATGTGCGGCAAGCAGTGTTACCGCCATTGATCCATGGTAAGAGCCGTATGCGTAAACGCGCACGTACGGATCTGTGCGGGGGGCGATCAGTGATGATCGTCCCTTGAGAACGCCGGAGCAAAAATAGTCCACAGCGCGCCGCGGGAGCGGGGTGCTGCGGCGGAGTAAAAGTAGACCACCGCCGGAGTTTGATTTCATGAGCCGTTGCCTGGGTAGGCGGGTTCATGGGACACCGGAGGGATGTTCCGAGTGGAGCTCTATGGTCGTGTGCGGCGTTCGGTGCTGGTGGAAGGACGTAGCCAGGGTGAGGTAGCGCGGGAGTTCGGGATCTCGCGCAAAACGATCCAGAAGATGCTTCGGTATGCGGTTCCCCCAGGGTATCAGCGGCTCCAGCCGGTTAAGCGTCCGAAGCTGGGGCCGTGGGTGGGCGTCATCGACGCCATCCTGGAAGACGACCGGCACAGACCCGTCAAGCAGCGGCATACGGCGAAGCGGATCTTCGACCGGCTTCGGGAAGAGCACGGGTTCGGGGGCGGCTACACGATCGTCAAGGACTACGTGCGCACAGCGACGCTGCGCGCACGGGAGATGTTCGTTCCGCTGACGCATCCCGCGGGCGAGGCGCAGGTGGACTTCGGCGAGGCGCTAGTAGTGATGGGCGGCGTGGAGCGGAAGGCGCACTACCTGGCGATGGACCTGCCCCACTCCGATGACTGCTTTGTGGTGGCTTTTCCAGCGGAGACAACGGAAGCTTTCCTGGAGGGTCACGTCAGGGCTTTCGCGTACTTTGGCGGCGTGCCCACGCGCATCCTCTACGACAACACCAAGATCGCGGTGGCGAAGATCCTCGGCGGCGCAGAGCGGCAGAGAACGCGGGCCTTCTGCGAAGTGCAGAGCCACTATTTGTTCGCTGATAAGTTCGGGCGGCCCGCGAAGGGCAACGACAAGGGCAAGGTGGAAGGGCTGGTCGGTTATGCCCGCCGGAACTTCATGGTGCCGATTCCGCGCGTCCACAGTTGGGACCAGCTGAACGCGCAGCTGGAAGTACAGTGCCGGCGGCGTAGGGAGCGGCGGCTGCGCGGGCACGCCGAGACGGTCGGAGAACGCTTCGAGCGAGACCGGGCAGCGCTGTTGCCGCTGCCGGTCGGGCCGTATGAGGCTTGCGAGAAGGTCGCGGCGCGGGTTAGCTCGCTTGCGTTGGTGCGCTATCGCGGTAACGACTACTCTGTGCCAACCTGCCATGGCCATCGTCAGGTAATCATCAAGGGCTATGTCCATGAAGTGACGATCGGCTGCGCCAGCGAGACCATCGCCCGGCACCCACGAAGCTATGAACGCGAAGCTGTGATCTTCGATCCGCTGCACTATCTGGCGCTGCTCGAACAGAAGACAGGTGCTCTGGATCAGGCCGCCCCGTTGGCAGGTTGGGATCTTCCGCCGTGCTTCGCTACGCTGCAGCGTTTGCTTGAGGCTCGGCTGAAGAAGGATGGCAGCCGCGAGTATGTGCAGGTGCTGCGGCTGCTGGAGACCTTCTCGTTCGCGGAGGTGACTCGCGCCATCGAAGACGCCTTGCAACTAGGGACGATCAGCTTCGACGCGGTCAAGCATTTGCTCTTGTGCCGGATCGAACGGAGACCGCCACGGCTGGACATGGAGAACTATCCACACCTGCCGTTGGCCCAGGTACGGACCACACACGCCTCCGACTACATGGCCCTGATCGAGGGAGCGACCGCATGAGTGAAACGGTGCTTGTCGCAGCCGAGACCCCGCAGATCCTGCTCGAACATCACCTCAAGACGTTGCGTCTGCCGACCATGCTGCGCGAGTACGACCGCGTGGCGCGGCAGTGCGCGGTCGAGGATGTCGACTATCCGCGCTATCTGCTGCGCATGGCGGAGCTGGAACTGCTGGATCGTGAGCGCCGGGCCACCGAGCGACGCATCCGGCAAGCGAAGTTCCCGGTCACCAAGAGCCTGGACAGCTTCGACTTCCTCGCCCTTCCCAAACTTAATAAGGCGATGGTGCTGGAACTGGCACGTTGTGAGTTCCTCTCCCGTCACGAAAACGTGCTGCTGCTGGGCAACTCTGGGACGGGCAAGACCCACATCGCCCTCGCGCTGGGCCTGGCAGCCTGTCAGCATGGCCACCGCGTCCGCTTCACCACTGCCTCCGCTCTGGTGAGTGAGTTGATCGAGGCTCGCGACGAGAAGAAGCTATTGCGCTTCCAGAAGCAAATCGCCAGCTATGAGTTACTCATCGTCGACGAACTGGGCTTCGTGCCGCTGTCAAAAACCGGCGCCGAACTGCTCTTCGAGATGCTCAGCCAACGCTACGAGCGGAGCGCAACGATGGTCACCAGCAATCTGCCCTTCGCCGAATGGACCGAAGTTCTCGGCTCGGAACGACTCACCGGCGCTCTGCTGGACCGGCTCACTCACCATGTTCACATCCTGGAGATGAACGGGGACAGCTACCGCCTCAAGCAGAGCAGACGCAAACGCGGCACTTCTAACTCCTGACTCCACCCACGAATGCATCCTCCAGACCACCTGGCACACCGCGCCGCGGGGAGTATGGTCTCTTCCGCTACGCTCCAGACACCACACTCCCCGCAAATCCACCGACTCCATGCCTGCCTAATGGCTCACTCTTGCTCCGCCGCAGTGGCTCCCTTTTACTCCGCCCTTGACAGCCCTACCGCGACAGTAATCGCCATTCTGTCTCCGTTCGTGCCAATCGCCAATTCACTTACCGAGAACGGAGTGGGAGTCAAGTGGCCGAAAAGTCGGAAAAATAGGACAAGTGGAATTCAGAGTTCGGGACAGTCTTTTGCCAGATCTAGATATCAAGCCGCTGCCTGATGCCCAACGACTCTTGTTCTTCTAAGTGATTGATTATTGAGCGATTGCTTGATGGTGGCCCTGGAAAGACTCGAACTTTCGACTGCCGGTTTAGGAAACCGTCGCTCTATCCACCTGAGCTACAGGGCCACTAAATGTGAGTTTATAACAATGCCATAAGCGGTAGGACAGTGGAAACTCCGGATCCGAGGTGGGATTTATTGCTGAGGAAGTGTGCTCTCTGGCAGCTTCCAGGCGAAGAGCACGCCTCCGCTGCTGGTCAGGATGTACTGGTGGCCATCGAGCTCGTAGCTGATGGGGGAACTGTCGATTACCGCTCCAGTTCCGGCGTGCCATAGCGTCTTTCCGGTGCTGGAATCGAGGGCTAGCACGTTGCCAATACTATCTCCGGTGAAAACCAGTCCGGAATCGGTGGTGAGCACGCCTGCCCCTGAGCCTCCTTTGCCGACTTCATGGCTCCAGCGAATTCTTCCGGTCTGGTAGTCGATTGCCTCGATGACACCGTTGCCCCACAGACCGTAGTCGGCTCCGGCCCAGCCGTAGGTACCGTCGGCGGGTTTGGCGAAGTAGAGACTGTAGCTGGGGTGGGCGTCCACGATAAACAATCCGGTTGTCGTGTCAAAGCTGGGCGAGCGGTAGTTGGTCATTCCGCCTTCGTCGGGCGCGATCAGACGTCCGTCGGGTGCGGGCGCTTTTTCCGGATTGGGGATGGGTTGCCCCTTCTTATCGACGCCGAGCGACCAGTTCGTTGGTCCAAACGGCACGCTGAGCAGGTTCTCTCCGTTGGTGCGGTCGAGGACGAAGAAATAGCCGTTGCGCGATGTTTGCATCAGCATCTTGCGTGGTTTCCCATGGAAATCGCCATCCACCAGCACCGGAGTCTCGACCGCGTCCCAGTCATGGGTATCGTGCGGCGAGGCCTGAAACGCCCACGCGAGCGTGCCGTTGTCGGGATGGATCGCCACAATGCTACAGGTGTAGAGGTTGTCCCCGGGGCGAGTCTTGCCGTTCAGCACCGGGGTCGGGTTTCCGGTACCCCAGTAGATGAGGTTCAGGTCTGGGTCATAAGTGCCGGTCATCCAGGTCATCGCGCCGGTGGTAGTGTTTGGTGTTCCCACTGGCGGACTACTGTCCCACTGCCATTTGGTCTCGCCGGTCTCGGGATCGACAGACCTGAGAAATCCGCTGAGGTTGTCGAAATCTCCTGAGACGCCAACGATGACATTGTCTTTCACGATCAGAGGAGCCATCGTTGTCCAATAGCCCTTGGTAAAATCGGCAACCTGCACCTTCCATCGGACTGTGCCGTCCTTTGCGTTCAACGAAACCAAGTGGGCGTCAGGGGTAAGGAAGAAGAGCCATCCCTTGTACATGCCAACGCCGCGATGACCAATGTGCAGACCGCCGTTTTGCGGATAGGTGTAGTGCCAGATCTGGTGGCCGGAGCGCGCATCGACCGCCCAGATGTTGTCGGGAACGGTAAAGTACAAAATGCCATCAACCAAAAGCGGCGTGGACTTGATCTGCATCGGCTGATTGGTCTGAAACGCCCAGGCAAGGCCGAGTTTGCCGACGTTCGCCGGAGTGACCTGCTTCAGGCTGCTGTGCCGTCTCCCGGAATAGTCGCCGTGATATCCCGGCCAGCTGTCGGGCGGCGGACTCAGTAACTGCGAAGTCGATGGGCTTTGCGCCGCAGCAGGGAGTGCTGCTGCGAGCGCCGAGCACAATGCCGCAACGGCGAGGAATTGTGCTCGCTGAATCCTCCTCGTCACTGATCCATATCCTTCCTTTGAGGGAGCCTGGCGGGCCATCAAACGCTTATTGGACCACAATTACTTGAGGGTCTGAATGTAGGCCATCAGATTGTGGATGTCGTCATCGGTGTACTTTGGGAACTGATCGACATGCGCAGTCACTGGCGAGTCGATGGTGAACTTGATGGAGTTGACCGGCCAGGATCGATAAAGGCCGTTGGCATCGCGTAGGCCCACCGTGAACTCGTCCTGGTATGCCACCACTCCCTTCACCGTCTCGCCCGATGGCAACGTCACGGTGATCGTGTCTTTGGCGTCTCTGGGATACAGCATCCGCTCTTCAAGCTGCAGGCCTTGATAGCGGGAAGCAATCCCGGCCAGGTCGCCAGTTGGTGAGTGACAGGTGGAACATTTCCCGGGGCCGTTGAAATACGCCTTTCCTGCATCGACGTTGCCTGTCTGTAGGTCGGCGACGTCGACGCCGCGTCTGCCTCCGGGGTGGGCAGCGGCTTGCTTGGCCTCGGCGTGGATGAACGCGACCAGATTGGTCATTTCAGTGTCGGAGAAATTGAACTTGGGCATCTTGCCTTCTGCGCGTCCGTTGCGCACTACGGGTGCAATCGTGCTGCCGTTCACGTCGTCAGCAACCAGTTTCGAGCGGGTCAGGTCTGGGCCGGACTCGCCGCCGCCGGCATCGCGTCCGTGGCAAAAGGCGCAATTTTGCAGGTATGTAGAAGCGCCGGGACCGCTTGGCGTCCGCGGACCGGGGTTCATCGCAACGGGAGTTGGCGGTGTGGTGGCCTGTGTTGGCGCAGTCGAAGGCATGAAAGTTTGGTTGGTTGTCAGGTACTGGAGCAGGCTAGCCAGATCGGCGTCAGGCAGCCTGTCGCTGGGGAAGGGCGGCATGCTGGCGCGGCCGTGACGAACCAGGTCGGTGATCTGCGCGGAGTTCATCTTTTTGCCGACGCCGGCTAGCGTGGGAAACGTTGGAGGATGTCCCTCCATCTTTGCTCCATGGCACATGGCGCAGTTGTTGAGGAAGACCTTGGCGCCGGGCGAGCTTGCCGAGTCTGCGTCGCTGGCTTGCGTCGTGCTTGTGGAGGGTGAGACTGCTGCGAAGATCGGAAGCAGCGTGGTCTGAAAAGCGATGGCTCCCATCGTAACGCCGAGGAGAGCGAAAATCCGAAAAATCTTCACGTCTAAACCTGTCCCATCACCAAGAGTCTCTAGCTATATCCACGGCTGGTTTTTTTACCGCCGAACTATCTAATCTATCGCAGGCATGTGCCGGACCCGCCGTGACGAAATAAAAATCATGCACCCGCATTACTGAGAAGTCATTGGGTCTTCAAATAAGCAACTACGTTATTGATGTCCTGCGCGGAGAGCTTGCCCTCGAAAGGCGGCATTACGCCTTTACCACTCTTGATTGTCGCTGCCGCTACCTGGGGCGTGACCTGGGGCGGTGTGCTTCCGATGATTCCGTGAAGATTCGGCGGCCCAAACGGCGTGGTGTCTCCGGGCTGCTTGTTATGGCAACCTATGCACTGGGTTTTGAAGATGGTCTCGCCTTGTTTCGCCTTGCCACTGACGGGTTTTTGCGCCACTGCGGTTCCGCCGGGCGCGCCCAGGAACATGCCAGCCACGGGAAGCAACAGAGCCAGAGAATAGGCAAAGAACTTGGTCGCGGAGGATTTTAGAAAACGGTTACTCAAATGCAAATTCTCCTCATTGCCGAGTTTGCGTCGGAGCTCATGACGCCCTTACAGTCTCCATTTAATTTGCAATTCATACTAACAGAGCGAGGGGCCTTTCCCGCTCAGAGGTTTTGATTCAGGTCTTCCCACGGCAGGGAGGTCTGCATCACCGGGCGAAAGCTCTGGCGATGCAGTGGGCACGGCCCGAGCCGTTCGAGGGCGGCGAGGTGTTGCGGCGTGCCGTAGCCCTTATGAGAGGCGAGACCGTAGCCTGGATATTCCTCGTTGAGCTCACACATACGCCGATCGCGATAAACCTTGGCGACGACCGAGGCGGCGGCGATCGAGATGCTAAGGGAGTCTCCGTAGATGATGCTGGTTTGATTGCAGGGAAAATCGAGACGCATGGCGTCGATGAGCAGATGGTCGGCGGCGGGGGTGAGTCGGGCAACGGCTGCGGTCATGGCGATCCGCGTCGCCTGATAAACATTGACGCGGTCGACGACCTCGGCCGTGACTTCCTCAATGGCGATCGCGATTGCTTTCCTCTGGACGATCTTTGCGAGGCGTTCGCGGTCTGAGGGGAGTAACTGTTTTGAGTCACGGAGGCCGCGAATTCGGCAGTCGGGAGGCAAAATCACTGCGGCGGCAACGACCGGGCCGAAGAGCGCTCCACGGCCAACCTCATCGACGCCGGCGATGATGGTCGCGCCTTGCGCCCGCGCCGCGCGCTCGTACTTGTTGCCGCAGCGGAGCGTGCGAAGCATGCGCAGTTTGCGGGTCGCGGCCGAGACTTCCGGCTCGTCCTCCGCCAACTGCCAGTCTGCGATCTCGAGAAGTTCCACCGAAGGCATGAACGACTTCAGTGTAACCAATTTTCTGGTGTGGAAAGCCAAAGGCGCACTTACACGAAAAGGCCCCGGTGATTCGCTCACCGAGGCCGATGTAAATTGTGAATATCCTCGTCCGGGGGCGGGATTACGCGGTGCGATCGACTTCCTTGAGGCGAGCTGCTTTGCCGCGGAGTCCGCGGAGGTAGAAGAGCTTGGCGCGGCGAACCTTGGCGGAGCGGATCTTTTCGACCTTGTCGATGACCTTGGCGTTGAAGGGGAAGATGCGCTCGACGCCCTGGCCGAAGCTGATCTTGCGGACGGTGAAGCTGCCCTGGGCTCCGCGCTTGAGCGCGATCACGATGCCCTCAAAAGCCTGGAGGCGTTCTTTGTCGCCCTCGGTAATCTTGACCTGGACGCGAACGGTGTCGCCGGGCACGAAATCCGGGTGGTCTGTGCGGTTGAGCTTGTCGGCGAGCCGCTGCATTACGGGATGAATCGACATGGTGGTTCCTAACTTCCTAGCGAAAAAATTCTGGCTGTTTCCAAACCCTTATTTTACACGGATTTTGGAGCTTGCGGGAGGATTCCTTCCCGGCGTGCGGGGAACCCATCCTACCCCGTCTCTGTGAGGAACCCGTGTCGTTTCAGCGGGTTGGAGCCCAGGTGGTGCCGCAAAATCCTCATTCAGGGCGACTTCCTTGCAGATACCTCATGGCAAACGACTTACGGGCGGCTCTGAGACTGATAAAACGGTGTTCTTCCACCCGGGGCGTCACCGCGAGTGTTACGTGCATTAAAAAAGACGGCTTGCGCCGCCGATCCACACCACTTTTCTTATGTCCTATTCTTAGTTTACCAAACGAGCCCCTTTCAGTGCGCCAACTTTTTGAGCTTTTTATCTCGATGATTTGACGAGGTTTAGAGGTCAAATGGGTTGGACGGGGGGTTGACAGACGTTTAGTGAGTAGGAACGAGGGACTGGCGAAGGCTGCAGGCGAGGATGGCGAAGGCTGCAGGCGAGGATGGCGAAGGCCGCAGACGAGGATGGCGAAGGCTGCGATCAGTGAAATCGCCCGCAACCATTGATATTTGTCCCAGCGCTGCTCTTGTGCCCTCCAGTCGGCCGGGAGAGATTTTGTGCGCCTGTGCTCGTCAGCTTGAGGCTCCTTCGCGGTTTTTGCTGAAGAACATTTCTCAGTTGTTCTTCCCGAAGTGCCCGGCAGGGTGCTCACCACTGCGGTCACGGGATATATTCGAGCTTGTTCTATGCGTTGACTCTGCCCTCTTGCCGCCTGTCTCATGACCAAAGTCACGAGCAATGATCCAATTTTGGCGGCTCAGGTTGTTAGACAATAGGACTCATTCGCCGCTCTTTGGCGCTCAGGAAATCCGTGGATAATTTGCCTAAGGTCCTCGTGGAACTCGAAGCCCAATATCAGGAGCGGCGTTACGAATTCCTGGACGCAGCCTTCAAGATCTGTTGGATCGCTCTGGATTGGAGCGCGGCTCAACTCGATCTGGGAAACGTTGACGTCGCTGTCACCGAGTTGCGAAACGTGGACAAATCTAGAGACACGATCTGGAGATTTCTGTCGCCAATGAAAGACGACGCACGCCGAGTCTACTTCGAGATGCAGTTAGATCGCCTTGAAAGAGCGCTTGGGTTACTCAAGGCTGCGACCGGGTTTGCAACAGGGGAATGATCCCTGCTCCAGACCCCGAACGCAGCTCGAACTGATCAGAGTTGTCGCGCCTGTTTCCCAATCAGGTGCAGCACGATCTGTCGTCTATGAGGGCGTGCCCGGTGCTCAAAAAGAAAAATGCCTTGCCAGGTGCCCAATGCGAGGCCGCCGTCTATCACCGGTATCGATAGCTGCACCTGGGTCAGTGCCGTCTTCAGATGTGCGGGCATATCGTCGGGCCCTTCGGAGTTGTGATTGTATGGGCCGTCCTCAGGCGCGAGACGATCGAAATAAGCTTCGATGTCGCTGCGCACTGTGGGATCGGCATTCTCCTGGATCAGGAGTGAGGCTGACGTGTGCCGGCAGAAGATTGTCAGAAGACCAGTTTGCAGTCTCTGCTGCCTGACCCATTCGCTGATGGGTGAGGTGATCTCGTAGAGACGTTGGCCTCGGGTTGAGATTTCGAGGTTGTGTGCTGACTGCTTCAATGTTTCTTGCCTCTGTTTTGTCCGTGCAGCGCTGGAGTTGCATGAGAAGCTGGTTTCGGCAATTTGGCCCTCCCTACGATGGTGCAGATCATTCTGTGCGAGAACCCGACTTCAATGTTACTAATCTCACCCAACCGTCGGAACGCTATTTCGGGACGGCCAGGCGCTTGATGTTGGAAGGGCTGTTCTCGCTAGCTGTCGGTAAACGCTGGCCGACAGACCACTGCCGGGCGAGTTGCGCCAGAGGGTCAGTGACGTACGGCAATAACCGGAGAGATCCCTCTGCTTGCTGACTGAGGAGAGTCTGAGCGTGAGATCGGGCGCGTTTGTGGATCGATCCGAAGGAAGTAAAACGCTGTTCTGCTACGTAGATGGTGTTGGCGCTCCCGGCGGCGGGTTTGGGGGCGCGGGCGGCGCGGGCGCGGGAGCGGCAACTGGTTGGTTGGGCTGCTTGACAGGTGCTTTCGGGCGACGCCAGTTGACGCGAATGGCTTGATAGGCCAATAACGGCTCATCGATCGCCCAGTTGTAATATCCGACGGTTGGGTCGTGCCGGTCGGTCTCGGCAAGTTTATGAGGCGAGTACGCTTCGGCAAAGACGTCCAAATCGTTGTTCTTCACATGCACGGTCAGCTCTAAGTCGCAGGTATGCGTGGTGAAGAAAAAGTAGATGCCCGCCCCTTCCATGGCTCGAATGCCTTGATAGCGGATTTTCAATGCGGCGGGTATTGCCGGTGAAACGAGGACCTCATCCTTCTTGGGCAGGTTCAAATGCACCCCACCCGCGTCGCGCCGTGTGATCGCGGCCAACTGGGCTTCGGTTAGCTTGATCTCGCTCTCAGAGCCCGTGGACAAAAACTCGAGGTACTTGACCTCGTTGTCCAGCGCGTCGCTCGGGGATGGATCGATCGAGTGCTCAATCGGGAAGGCTTTGGACTTTCCGGTCAGATTTCGAATGTGAGAGCTCGTGAGACAGATGCTTTTAACGTAATCCTTGGAAGTCTTTGGATCGGTCTCAATCGACACGTCGAACTGAAGGTACAGATTGGACCTGATGAAATCCGCTTGCAGGAAGTAGTGGTCTAGATCGTCCCGAATGGCCTGGGGCAGGATGCGACCATAGGTATAATAAAAAACGTCTTTTTTCAGGTCCGCCCGCTCTTGTTCAGCCAGAGTTCTGAATTCGTCTTGCAGAAGGCCTCTCTCGCGCTGAGCTCGCGAGTCGGACTCTTTGGCAGATAATCTTTCAATGGTCAAGGCCAGAACGAATGCCACGAAGCCGGCAATCCCCAGCTCGTTCAATAAATCAGTCGCGAGAGTTTTATTGCCGAGGTAAAAAGCCGCCACCATCAGGCCGACGGAAACCACCAGAAGCACAATATAGGTAGCGGTCCAAGCACCGCGGCTGCCCGACGGCGACTCACCCGCAGCCGGCATGTTTCAGCACACCCTCGCAGGCCGATGAGGGCGCGACACCGCAGACGCGGGTTGATACAAACTGCCGGGGGAGAGAATCAATTCCGCGCCGTCGTCCTCAAGGAATTGCAGCGAGTCCCCCGGACTAAATTCGACGGGTGCCTGGCCTTTGACAAAAATGCAGACCTGTCCAGAGCCTTCCACCCTGATGGAAGCTGCGTCGACGCGAAGCATGGTCCCGTCTCGCATACCGGCAACGTAAACGCCAGGATTCACTGCGAGGAATTCGTTGATGCGATCGACCCTTGTCTCCGCCGTTTCGTCCGGTAAGGGGAAGTCAATGAAATGGGGGTTGATCTGAAAAGGCACGAGGTTCAGCGCGTCAAAACTGGGCGGCTCCACAATAGGCATATCGTTGGTGGTCTTGATGGTGGGACACGCGAGATTGGAGCCAGCGCTCCAGCCGACATACGGAACGCCGTGGCCGATGCGTTCGCGAAGAATGCTGATCAGATCCTTCTTGTAGAGCGTGCTGAGAAGCTGAAAGGTGTTACCTCCGCCGACGACCAAGGCCTCCGCCTCCGCGATCGCGCGTTTGGGATCGGCGGCCTCATGAATTGAGCGCAATCCGTAGCCGGTGGCTGAAAGCCCCTCACGGACTTTTGCGGCGAACTCGTCATAGGACGCCATTACGCTTGCATAAGGAATGAATAGCGCCGTCTTGATCCGATCCCCGAGCAGGTCCCGAATCTGATCTCGAGCGTGTTCTAAATACCCCTTCGCCGGATCTCTCGAATTGCTGAGCAGCAGCAGTCTGCGCTTGAGGGAAGCCGGTTCGGAGGGTTCAAGGAGAGCGAGCTCATTCATTGGTCTCAGATTATCATAGGGGGGAGAAGGTCTTTTCTCAACAGTTACTTAGCTGTCGGGAACGCGTGTGCGTGTGAAGGCATAAGTCCGGCTGATCGACGAAGTTAGCAGCTCTGCAACCTTACTGCCTGAAGACGGAGTTACCGGCGGTGACCAGCCAAGCCGGCCTCTGCCATTCGACGCTAACTTGCAGCCGAAGCCGGCGTTCTGGGCGCTGGGGAGCGCTTTTAAGAATGCGCCGAAGAGGCAGCCGGTCTGATCAGCTGCGGCGGAGCGATTCAAGGAATTCGCGGTCGCGATCGCTCAACTCCGCGGCCTTGAGCAGGTCGGGGCGATTCTTGAGGGTCTTTTCCAGTGCGCGTTCGCGGCGCCAGCGGCTGATTTTCAGGTGGTCGCCTCCGCTGAGGACTTCGGGGACGGCGAGGCCGCGAAACTCCGCTGGGCGGGTGTAGTGGGGGTAATCCAGCAATCCTCCTGACCCGTGGGTGGAGCGGGGCGGGGTGCCGTCGGAGTCGAGCGCGGCCATCTCGGCTTCGGAGCTGCCGAAGCTTTCGTATTGGATGGAGGCTTCGTTGCCGAGGACTCCGGGGAGGAGGCGCATTGTGGCGTCGACGATGATGGCTGCGCCGAGTTCGCCACCGGAGAGGACGTAGTCGCCGATGGAGAGCTCGCGGTCGACGAAGAGTTCGTTGACGCGCTCGTCGACGCCTTCGTAGCGGCCGCAGATGAGGGCGACGCGTTCGAGCTTGGCGAGTTCTCGGGCGGTGGACTGGGTGAATCTCTTGCCTTGGGCTGAGAGGAGGATGACTGACTCGCGGCTTGGGTCGCGTGCGGGTTTGTCGGCGATGCCGATTGCTTCGAAGGCTTCGGCGAGGGGCTCGGGCTTGAGGACCATGCCTTCTCCTCCGCCAAAGGGGCGGTCGTCGACGGTGCGATGCCGGTCGTGGGTGAAGTCGCGCAGGTCATGAGTTCGGACTTCGACGAGGCCGCCGGCGATGGCGCGCTTGACGACTCCGTGCTCGAAGATGCCGGCGAAGAGTCCGGGAAAGATGGTGATGATGTCGAATTGCATGGTTGTACTTACGGGCGGCGTTGGCTGCAAGACTTGGTGGATTTGTTGAGGACGACGGATCGCCGGGATCCTTCCTTCGTCAGGATGACACTCTTTTGGTTTGGGAGGAAGGATGGTTCAGCTTACGTCGCCTTCTGTTTCCGCTTCGCTTTTGGGTTTGTCGGTACTCGAAGCATTCAATTCGAGAAGGCCCTCCGGCAAATCCATTGTGAGCGTCTTTGCCGCCGGGTCGAAGTTTGGTTGAAAGGCCTTGGCAAAGGGAACCAGGGCTTCTTGCCCAGAGGAGGTCTTCACAACTAAGAGCGGCGTCGATGTGCTCTGCCGGTCTACTTCGACGATCTTGCCGACTCTCTGTTGATTGCGCCTATCGACTAGAGTGCAGCCGATCAGGTCGGCGATGTAGACTGCGCCGTCTTCGAGGGGGGCGCGTTGGGCTTTGGGGATGGCGACTTCGAGTCCGCGCAAGGTTTCGATGTCGTTGATCGAGTCGATGCCGGCGAACTTCAGGACGATGCGGCCCTGGTGAAGCCAGTGGCGCTCGAGATCTATGGGACGTGGAGCGGATTTCGCGCTTAGCAGAAAAAGCCGCTTGCGTTCGGCAAATCGTTCGGGAAAGTCGGTGAGGAGTTCGGCGAGCGCCTCGCCGTGGCGGCCCTGGGGGCGAACGATTTTTGCGACGATTACCCACTCTTCGTCTGGCGGCGATGACTGCGGAGGCGATGGGCGCGAAGAGTTCAAGCTACAGGATATCGTGCTTTGCGGCGGTTCCCACGGCCCGGACTACGCATCCTGCGAGGCGTGAGGCTGATCTTCGAGGATGTCGAGGGTGTAGCGGTGGTGCTGCTTCATGCTCACTGCGCCCAGAATCGTGCGCATGGAGCGTGCCGTTCGTCCCTGCTTGCCTATCACCTTGCCGATGTCGGAGGGCGCGACGCGCAATCGCAGCACGCTGCTTTCCTCGTGCCGTTGAACCTCGACCTCGACAGCGCCTGGCTCATCGACCAGGGCCCGGGCGATCTCAGCTACCAGGTCGCGCATTGGATCTTGTTGTCCGTCAGTCATCGATCAACCTCCCTCAAGCGTGCCTGCCGAATGCGCGATTCAGCGTACCAGGCGGGGCGACGGAATTACAGTCAACAATATGAATCACTTGGACTGTAGTTCGTCAAGCAATCATTCAGAGGAAGAGACAAGAATGTCGAAATCCGCTCCAAAGCGGCCGCTTCGGCCGCCGCGAGCGACAAATTCCTAGGCAGCGACGGGTGCAGCGGCCGGAGATTTCCCCACCAGTTTGGCCACGCGATCGGAGAGCTGTGCGCCCAGGGCCACCCAGTGCTGGATGCGGTCGCGCTTGAGATCGACGGTGGCGGGGTTGGTGCGGGGATTGTAGGTGCCCACAATTTCAAGCGAACGGCCATTGCGGGCCTGCCGCTTCTCGATCACCACCACACGGTAGTACGGCTGCTTACGGGCGCCGAAGCGCGCAAGGCGAATCATCAACACAATCAAAATCCTCTCAGAAGCTGAATCTGGAATCGTTTGGGAGACAGGCGCGAATGCGCAGCAAACCGCAGTAGTCCCAGCCTTTAAGTATGAAGGATTTGGGGGATTTGGGCAAGTCTTGCTCGCGTTAGGTAGTGTCCTAATTTGCCTTTTCGGTCTGGTGCTCTGCCTGTGCGCGGGAGCCAGCGTCGGCTGCTGGCAGGGTTTCGCAAGGAGCGGATTGTCGGCTAGCGCTTCAGTTTGGCCGCGTCTCCTCCATGCCTCGCCTAAACCATTCCAGAATCTTCCCCCACTGCGTTTTCGGTGGTTTTGGTATCCGGCTTTCTCCTCCGTGTTGCGGCTCCCATTCCCCTACGATGTGGGCTTGCATGTGAGGCACCCAGACTTGCATCCCGTAAGCACGCCAGATGTAGTGAAACTTAACTCTCCATCTGTCCTCAAAAGCATCCGCGAAAACTATCAATCCTCGAAGATGCAGCCTTACAGGGTCTTGCTCAGCGATATTGCCAGGATACCGATCAAGAGATGGCAGCCAAGCTACTTCTTCACTCGTTTTTCCGGGAGCAAGAACGCTAGAACTGACCTTGATCTCCAATCCGCCAGACGCTTCATCCAAAATGTCGGATTCCGAGAGGTGAAGGCCGGCGTAGGCGAACTCGACGATGGCATTGGACTCTCCGGCATTTGTAATCGTGAATTTTACTTCGGGAAATTGCCCGGCTTTTGGATTGATCGGTTCCAATTTCAGCAAAAGCTTCGCTCTTTCCTTGGTCTTGACCGTCTCCAGTCCCCTATTTGCTGCCTCAACAGCCCTAGCGGTCTGTATCGACTGGTAGATTATGACTCCACACGTCACGAAGCCCACGACCACAAGCAATACATTGGGGTCTTTGAAGGGTGTGTACCACTTTGGAGGGTCTGCGCTGGCTTTATTGGGATTGTCGGAGGCGTGGTATTCATACTGTTGAACTATCGTCGCGGATGGGCTTTTTGGGTCGGCATGGGAAGCGTTGGCGTCGGCACCTTTATTTGGCTTACCGGCCACACTAGCTGCGCTGAGGACAGCAACAACCGCCAGCAATTTCAACATAATAGCGAAATTGTACAACAAAAAGACCTTGACTATTTACTATTTTCGTTGTACAGTAATTCAAGAGGTCAGGCAATGGCAAACGTACTCAACATGGATAAGCAAATCATGGTCATCGGCGCACTAGCAGAAGGTTCGTCAATCCGCTCCATCGAACGCATGACAGGCGTTCACCGCGATACCGTAATGCGGCTTGGCGTGAAGGTCGGACAGGGTTGCGCAGCAATAATGGACGCCTCTATGCGGAACCTGCCTTGCACCCGTCTGGAGATGGATGAGATTTGGGGATTTGTCGGCAAGAAAGACAAACATGTCCGCATCGACGATGATCCTACGCTCGGCAACGTCTGGACGTTCTGCGCGATTGATGCCGACACTAAGCTAGTTCCCGCATTTCGGTGTGGCGACCGCAGTGAGGCCACTGCAAATGCCTTTGTAGCGGACGTAGCAAGCCGGATGAGGACTAGGGTTCAAATCTCTACAGACGGACTCAGAGCGTACATTGGCGCGATGGAAAACGCCTTTGGCGGTGAAGTTGATTACGGGCAGGTTATCAAGACCTACGGAGTCGAAGAGACCCACCCGCAACGTCGCTACTCCGCTCCAGACTTCGTGTCAGCAGAGAAGAAAGCCATTGTTGGCAACCCGGACTTTGCGCTGATCTCAACTAGCTACGTGGAGCGCCTGAACGCTACGACCCGGCTGCACATGCGGAGACTGACTCGCCTAACGCTGGCCTTCAGCAAGAAGCGCGAGAACTTTGAGGCCGCAGTCGGCTTGCACTTCGCCTATTACAACTTCGTGAAGCGCCACAATACGCTGCGCTGCACTCCTGCTATGGCTGCGGGTGTTGCGTCTAGCTTCTGGAGCGTTGGCGATCTGCTGGAGGCAGCGGCATGAATCCCATCGAGGAACTGAAGGGCGTGATTCACAAACTCCACGGCGCGACCGCTACGCACCGTGAGAGTGTCCCCGTAAAAGAGACGTTTAACGGTGAGACGGTCTGGGAAGGCATCGTAGAAGTGTTCGACCTCATAGGTCATCCGAAAGCCAACAAAGCCTACGCCTGGTCGCAGGATGCGGACAACCCAGACAAACCCACCTATCACGTCACCGTGTTACACATTCCCCCCGCTATCTCGCCAGAGACCGCCGTGAGAGCTGCGCTCATTCAGGAGTTTCGCAATGCCTCAGCCTAAGGCGAAAAAGGTTGGTCGTCCGAAGTTGCCGAAAGGTCACGCGAAAGGTCGCGTCTTAGGCCTGCGTCTCACCGACGAGGAAATCAAGATTTTTACTACGGCAGCAAAGGCCAAAAAGCAGACCGTCTCTGAGTGGATGCGGAACACGTTAGGCCAAGCCGCTACGCAACCGGAGGGCCAAAGATGAGCGAGGCGAATTTCAAATTAGGACACTACCTCGCGTTAAGGCGCTTCGGTCTAGGGCACCAGTCCGCGTTGTTTGAGCATGGGCTGGATGGTTGGCTGGCCTCCGAGCCACGCAGCGTACATGCTGGCCAGGTCTTCGGTGTTTCCTCGCGAAAGCACCATTCGCCGGAATCGGTCGCCGTTGGCTCGGGTCAGGCCGCCGTGGTCTTCAAACCACTGAAAGGCGTCGTCGTCCAGCATCTCGGCCCAGAGATAGGCGTAGTAGCCGGCGGCGTAGCCGCCTCCCCAGATGTGCGAAAAGTAGGTCGAGCGATAGCGTGGTGGAACGTCGCTGAGCGCGAGATGCGTCTTTTCGAGGGCAGATTTCTCGAAGGCGTCGGGCGCCTGCGGTGGCGCGCTTGCCGGCAGCGTATGCCACTGCATGTCGAGTTCGGCGGCGGCGAGGAGTTCAGTGAGCGCGTAGCCCTCGTTAAAGGTTGCGGCCTTTTTGATCTTGGCTGCGAGCTCAGCCGGCATCGGCGCGCCGGTCTTGTAGTCTTTGGCGAAATGGTTGAAGACCGCCGGGTATGTCGCCCAGTGCTCATTGAACTGGGAGGGGAACTCGACGAAGTCTCGAGCGACGCTGGTTCCCGAGAGGGTGGGATATTCACTGGCCGCGAACATTCCGTGGAGAGCGTGGCCGAACTCGTGGAACATCGTGGTTACGTCGGTGAAGGTGATCAGGGCGGGTTGCCCCTCGGCCGGCTTCGGGAGGTTGGCGACGTTGTAGACGACGGGCAATGTGCCGAGCAGGCGTGACTGATCGACAAAGTTGCTCATCCACGCGCCTCCATTCTTGTTGTCGCGCTTGTAGTAATCGCAATAGAAGAGCGCGAGCGGTTTGCCGTCGGCGTCGAAGACTTCGAAGACGCGGACGTCGGGATGATAAACAGGCAGGTCGTGGCGCTCTTTGAAAGTAATGCCGTAGAGCTGGGTCGCAGCATAGAAGACGCCGTTCTGAAGGACGTTGTTCAATTCGAAGTAAGGCCGCACCTGCGCTTCATCGAGGTCGTATTTCGCTTTGCGGACCTGTTCGGCGTAGAAATTCCAGTCCCAGGGCTGCAGCTGAAATCCGCCATTCTGTGCGTCGATCACGAACTGGATGTCTTTGGCCTCGCCGTTGGCTTTGGTGGTTGCCGCGGGGACAAGCTGGTCCATGAACTTCAACGCGGCTTCAGGAGTTTTGGCCATCTGGTCTTCGAGCTTCCAGGCGGCGTAGGAGGGATAGCCGAGCAATTGTCCCTTGCGGGCGCGAAGCTGGGCCAGCCTCGCGATGGTATCGCGCGTATCGTTTGGGTCGCCGTGCTCGGCGCGGTTCCAGGAGTTCTCAAAGAGGGTCTGACGCGCACTGCGGTTGCTGAGTTTGGCCAACGAGGGTTGCTGGGTCGTATTTTGCAAGGGAACTATCCAACCCTGCTGGCTTCGCGCTTTGGCTGCCTGCTCGGCGGAGGCGAGTTCGGCGTCGCTTAGTCCGGCCAGCGCCGCTTTGTCGGTTGTGGCGTAGGCCCCGGCCTTGGTTGCCGCGAGGACCTTGTTCTTGAAGTCGTTAGAGAGCGTGGCCTCTTCTTCGTTGAGCTTCTTCAACTCTGTTTTGTCGGTCTCGGAGAGGTTGGCTCCGGCATGTACGAAGCGGTCGTAGTAGTACTCGATCAGCCGCTTCGCCTCGGGAGTGAGGGTGAGGGTATCGCGCTCGTTGTAGACTTTCGAGACCCGCTGGAAGAGCTTGGCATCGAGGAAGATCGAATCATGTAAGGCGGAAAGCTTTGGCGTCTCGAGCTCTTCGACCTTTTGAAGAGTGTCGTTGGTGTTCGCTCCCGAAACACCGTCAAAGACGGCCATCACGCGATGCAGCAGCTGACCGGACGTCTCGAGCGCGACGAATGTGTTGTCAAAGGTCGGCTCGTCGGGGTTGTTGGCGATGGCGCGGACCTCTTCCTGCTGCTGCGCGATTCCGGCCTCAATTGCCGGCTGGTAGTCGCTGTCCTTGATCTTGTCGAAGGGTGGGGCCTGGAATGGTAGCGTGCTTTCCGAATGGAAGGGATTGTCGGGGCCAAAAGCGGATGCGGGGGCATTGGCTGGGCTGGCAGCTAGGGAAACGGGAGGGGCGGTCATTGAGGCAGTCATGGAGGTGGCCATTATGAATAGCCTAATCCAGGACTTGTTCCGGAATCGGGGAGATAGCATGGCTACCAGACTATTGCTGTCGTTTGACATTCGACAAATGACTGACTGGCGATATTCGACGAGCAGCAGACGGCGTTGCGCGCGGCGCGGCAAATCCTGTCTACTGGATTCGCAATGCAAAGGCGCGTTCTAGTTCATGCATTCCTCGCGTACCTGCTGGTTGGTACGGGTCACGCGCGGCCTAAACGGGCGGCTGCTTATGGGTATGACCTACACGGCAAGCCCGTCTCTCAACTCGCGACCTCCCGAGCTCAGGCAGTAGTGCTTTTCTTCATTGCGAGCGATTGTCCCATCTCGAATCGCTACGCGCCGGAGATCGATCGCCTGGAAAAGGAATTCGCGGGAAGGCCGATTGCGTTCTGGCTGGTTTATCCGAACGCGACTGAGACTCCGGAGGGCGTGATCCACCATCAGACGGCCTACAGCCTTGCGGGGGCGACGCTGGTGAGGCCAAGCCAGTGGTTTGTCGCGCAAACGCAGGCGACGATCACGCCGGAGGCGGCGGTCCTGGTTTCGTCTGGAACTGGCTGGCGGACGGTCTATGCCGGTCGCATCGACGATCGATACGTGGATATCGGCAGGGAGCGCCCCAGAGCGACGCGCCATGACCTTGAGGACGCAGTTGAAGCTGTGCTGGCCCATCAGCCTGTCGTTCCACCTGGAGGGCCGCCAGTGGGCTGCGGAATCGTCTCAGAGGCCGCTCTAGGGAAGCCATGAAGGGATATCTTGTCGCGTTCGCGGGCGCCGTTCTCGTCTGTGGAGGAATCCTGCTGGCGCCGCAGTTCCTTCATCCCAAGGCCAGAGCTGGTGAAGCCGTGCATGCGGCTGAAGCTCCGGTCACCTTCACCCGCCAGATCGCGCCGATTCTGTACAAGAACTGCGTCACCTGCCATTACCCCGGAGGTGCCGGGCCATTCAGCTTGCTTACTTACCAGGATGCGGCGCGGCGCGGCAAATTGATCGAGAGCGTCACGCAGTCGCGGTACATGCCTCCTTGGCTGCCGGAGCCCGGCTATGGCGATTTCGCCGATAGCCGCCGCCTGCCCGACCCCGACGTGGCGTTGATCAAGAAGTGGGTCGAGTCCGGAATGCCGCAGGGAGACATGGCGGACCTTCCCAAAGCACCGGTCTTTTCCAGCGAGTGGCAGTTGGGGCCGCCCGATCTGATCTTAAAGGCTGACTCGCCGATGCTCGTTCCGGCCTCGGGCACTGACCTGTTTCATAATTTCATCCTGCCGGTTCCGATCTCCGAGACGAAATACGTGCGTGCGATGGAAATCAAGCCCGGGTCTCCACAGGTGGTGCATCACGCCAATGTGCTGATCGACCGCACCGCGTCGCTGCGCCGGGCCCACCCGGCCGACTGGAAACGGGGTATCGATGGCATGGAGATTACGGTTCCGTCAGGAGACAGCTTCGATCCGGACAGTCATTTTCTCTTCTGGAAGCCCGACACGCCGGCTCTAGTGGAACCGGCAGGGATGCCGTGGCGTTTAGATCCCGGCAACGATCTCATCTTGAACATGCATTTGAAGCCGACGGGCAAGCCGGAGACGGTCGATGCCACCATTGGCCTCTATTTCACCGACAAACCGCCTACGGCTCACCCCATGCTGCTGCAGCTGGAGCACGATGGCGCACTGGATATCCCGGCGAACGACCCCAATTTCGTCGTCGAGGACCAGCTGACGTTGCCCGTCGATGTGCAGGTCTTAGGTGTCTATCCCCATGCGCACTATCTCGGCAAGCAGATGGAGGGTTACGCCATCCTGCCGGACGGCAAGAAAGAGTGGCTGGTCTTCATTCGCGATTGGGATATCGATCGGCAGTCGGTGTATCGCTTTGCTGCTCCCGTCTTTCTGCCGGCAGGGACGGTGCTGCATATGCGCTACACCTATGACAACTCCGCGGCCAATGTGCGCAACCCGAACAATCCCGCGATTCGAGTGAGGGCGGGGAACCGCTCGGTCGACGAGATGGGTCATCTCTGGCTGCAGGTGTTGCCGGTTTCTGCCAAAGGAGCGAAGGAAGATCCGCGCGCGCTGCTCGAGAAGGCATGGATGAAAAACCGGCTGCGCAAAGACCCGAGCGACCATACCGCCCTCTATAACCTTGCTTCGGTGGACATGAATGAGGGCGAGTACCGGTCGGCTGCTGGCCTGTTTCAACAGGCGCTCGAACGCGATTCGAACGATGCGCTCACGCGCACCGCGCTGGCCGCGGCGCTCGACGGAGCCGGCGACTGGAAGCAGGCCAAGGCGGAATATGAAAAGGCCCTTGCGATCGACCCGACCGATGCCAACGCTCGTTTCGATCTGGGACAACTCGAAACCAGGCATGAAGATTTCGCGGCCGCCGAAGCAAACTTCCGCCAGCTTCTTGCCGACAATTCCAAGGACGCTGGGGCTCACGCCGCGCTGGGGGCGGTGCTGACTGCAACCCAGCATGATGCCGAGGCGAAGCAGGAGTTCGAGACGGCGCTGTCGCTCGATCCGAAGAACTTCGATGCACTCTATAACCTTGCAAGCATCGAGGCTGGCGATCAAAACTCAGCTCGGGCCATCGATCTACTGCAGCAGGCGCTGAAGCAGAGGGACGACTTCGATGTTCACCAGTTGCTGGCTGCTGTCTATGCGCAATCGGGCAAACTGGCCGATGCGCTGCGCGAGTTTCAGGCCGCGCAGAGGCTTCGCCCCAAGGACGCGCAGACACATCTGGCGCTCGCCAGGGTCTACTCAGAGATGGGAGAGATGCCCAGCGCCATTCGCGAGCAGCGAGCGGCGCTGGCGCTGGATTCGTCAAATCCGGGCGACTGGAACGATTTGGGGGTTTTGCAGATTCACGCCGGAGACAAGGCAGGCGCGCGCGAGGCCTTTGAGCATGCGCTCAAGCTCGATCCGCAAAACGAAGCGGCTAAGGCAAACCTTGCCCGGCTCTGAGTGTTTTCCTATTTGACCGGAAACAAGAAGCGCAGCATATCTCCCACCCGCGCTGCCCAGGCGGCCTCGTCGTGAGTTCCGCCGATGGCGAGTTGGTAATGGATATTCACTCCGGGCTTCCATCCGTTCGTCTTGAGCCGCTGATAGAGCAAGTCGACGTCGGCGTGGACGCGGCGGCCTTCGCCATCGCCCACATCGAGCCAGATTTTGGGCCAGGGAGGGCCGTCGTATTCGTTCACGTAGCCGAGAATGCTCTTGTGGTTCCACCAAATCGAGGGAGACATGACGGCCAGCTTGCCGAAGGTCTCGGTGTGTTCAAGGCCGAGGTAGAGGCTCACGAGACCGCCGAGCGACGATCCGCCTAAGGCTGTGTTGGCCTCATCGGAGAGGGTGCGGTATTCGTTGTCGATCCAGGGCTTGAGCTCCTCTACGAGTAGTTGTCCGTATCTATTCGCCTCGCCTCCACCCATCCGTTTGTCGCGGGCGTGGGTGTATTCCTCGAGACGCCGAGGGGTGTTGTAGACGCCCACCACGATGAGCGGCTCGATCTCTTTGGCACGAATCAGCTGGTCGGCATGTTCACCAAACTGCCAGGTGCGTCCCTGAACGAACGAAGTCTCGGGGTCAAAGAGGTTCTGCCCATCCTGCATGTACATCACCGGATAGCGGTGGTCTTGCTCTTCATAGTCGGGCGGAAGATAGACGATGATATTGCGGTCGTCGGGCAGATATTGGCTGTGAAAGTTGCGATGCAGCTCGAGCTTCGATGCATGCCCAGCCAGCGAGACGGCGGTCGACCTGCCGCTTCTTCCCAGAGACTCAGCGACTGGCGCGTCGGCGGAGGTTGTCGAATCCAAATCCAAATCCAGAAACTCACTCTCTTAAAATCCGGTGCAGGTGATAAACGGCACTGGGACGGAGGCGGCTGTGAATAGCCTCAACCCTGTTACAGTAGCAAGAATATTACGAAGGCCTCTGGAAGCTGAACTTATGCATCGCGAATATCACAAGTGGTACTCTCAGCGGCTTGGCCGCGACATGGAGTTGCTGGTCCACGGACATGCAGGTCTGCCCGTCATCGTCTTTCCGTCCTCGCAAGGCCGCTTCTATGAGTTTGAAGATCGCGGCATGATCGGCTCCATCGCCTACAAGATCGACAACGGGGAAGTGCAGCTGTATTGTCTGGATTCGGTTGACGCCGAGAGCTGGTACAACCGCAATGTCCCGCCGCGCTGGCGCATCGCCCGCCACATGACTTACGAGAGCTATGTGACGGAGGAAGTGTTACCGCTGATTCGCAACAAGAACTGGAGCCCGAAGAGGATCAGCCTGGGCTGCAGCTTTGGCGGCTACCATGCGGTCAACATCGCGCTGCGCCATCCCGACAAGTTCACCGGATTCCTTTCGATGAGCGGGGCCTTTGACCTTAGCCGCTTCCTGCATGGCTATTACGACGAGGATGTTTACTTCAACATCCCGCCACATTACATCGCGAACCTGGGCCCATCATGGCAGCTGGATGCGTATCGGCACAACTCCTATCTCTTTGCGAGCGGGTGGGACGATCACTGTCTCGGCGAGAACCGCCATATGTCGGGCCTGCTGCAGTCGCGCGGTGTGCCCTGCCGCCTGGACATCTGGGACAGCTACAATAGCCATGACTGGCCCACCTGGCAACGGATGATGCAGGTGTATTTGTAGAGCAGATATGGCGGTTGTCGGTTTCCAGCGACGATTCCTCCAGTTGTGCTTTTATGGTGTGCTTCCGAGCGTTTTGCTTCTGATCATGCTGGCAGGTTGGATGGTCTCAGAGGAAAGAGCCACGGTCATCCTAGAGGAAGCTACCTCGCCTGACGGTGGCGATCGTACCGAAGTAGTTCGCGAAGATCCCGGCGTCTCGTCAGGTTACGAGTACATGGTACGGGTGATGCCGGCCGGTCTTACGACGCTGGTCAAGAGTCTCCATGTTTTGCCGTTCGCTCCGATCTACGTGGCACTCAACGCTTATCGTGAACCCGACAAACTCACGGTCCGTTGGTCTGGTTCCAAGGAAGTCACGATTCTCTGCGAGGGATGCGGGGAGATCACCCAAGGCAGTGAGAAATGGCGTGAGATCGCACTCAAGTACGAGCTTAGATAGAAAGGCAGCTTGCGGACCTCTGCTTGAAAAGCTGAAATGGTATCGTAGAGATTCTTCCAGCATAAGAGGCCAACGATGTCTCGAATTGTGCGATGTTCTTTGATCCAGGCGAAGAACGAGGCTCCAGCTGAGAGCAGCCTTGAGGCGATCAAGCAGGCGATGCTTGATAAGCATGTCGCGATGATTCGCAAGGCGGCCTCAGATGGCTCGCAGATCGTCTGCCTGCAGGAAATTTTCTACGGCCCTTACTTTTGCGCCGAGCAGTCGATTCGCTGGTATGACTTTACCGAGCCGGTCCCAAATGGCCCGACGATCCAACTCATGCAGTCGCTGGCGAAAGAGCTTGGAATCGCTCTTATCGTGCCGGTCTATGAGGTCGAGAGCGAGGGCATTTACTACAACACTGCCGCGGTCATCGACAAGCAGGGGAATTATCTCGGGAAATATCGCAAGACGCATATTCCGCACGTCGCGCCTGGGTTTTGGGAGAAGTTTTACTTCCGCCCCGGCAATCTGGGTTATCCGGTCTTTGATCTCGGCTTCGTAAAGATTGGCGTTTATATCTGCTACGACCGCCATTTTCCAGAGGGTGCGCGAGCCCTGGGCCTCAACGGTGCTGAGATAGTCTTCAATCCTTCGGCTACGGTGGCGGGGCTTAGCGAATATCTGTGGAAGCTCGAACAGCCGGCCCACGCCGCAGCAAATGGCTACTTCATAGCCGCGATCAATCGCGTTGGGATCGAGGCGCCGTGGAATATTGGTGAGTTTTACGGGCAGAGCTATTTCTGCGATCCGCGTGGTCAGATATTTGCACAGGCGTCGCGCGATCAGGATGAGGTGCTGACGGCGGACATCAATCTCGATTTAATCGGGGAAGTTCGCAAGACATGGCAGTTCTACCGGGACCGCCGTCCGGACTTGTATGGGCCGCTGGTCGCGCCCTAGGAGAGCCAAGGATGCATGGAGCGTTGATTCCCCATCCCGAGATCGCTCAGCGCTTTGAGGACCTGCATCCTCCGTTCGCGCCGCAGGCTGCGGTCATCGAGGCGAACCGCTGCCTGAACTGCTTTGACGCGCCGTGTACCGCCGCGTGCCCGACCCACATTGATGTGCCTCGATTCATCAAGAAGATCGCCTCGGGAAACCTCCGCGGTTCGGCGCTCACGATCCTCGACGCGAATATCCTCGGGGCAAGCTGCTCTCGTGTTTGTCCGGTTGCCGTGCTTTGTGAGGGCGCATGTGTGATGCACCGGTACAACGAACAGCCGATCCAGATCGGCCGGCTGCAGCGCCACGCGATGGAATATTTCTATAAGAGCGGTGGGACCTTGTCGCCTGGAACCACGCAGGAGCGCAGCGAAAAAATCGCCTGCATTGGGGCGGGGCCGGCCTCGGTTGCGTGTGCTGCCGAGTTGCGGCTACGCGGATTCCAGGTGACTGTCTTCGACAAGTTGCCTCTTGCGGGCGGTCTCAACACCTATGGAGTTGCGGAGTACAAACTGCGCAGCATCGACAGCCTGCGCGAGGTTGAACTGGTTCGTTCCCTCGGCGTCGCCTTTGAAGTAAGGGACGTTGCCAGCGAAGAAGACCTTGGGCGACTGGAGGAGGAGTTCGACTTCGTTTTTTTGGGTGTAGGGCTGGGCACTATGCGTAGGTTGGAGATTCCCGGCGAAGACCACCCCAAAGTCATCGATGCGCTGAAATTCATTGCCAGCTACAAGACCGGAGAGCCAATCTCCGTAGGCAGCAAGGTGGTGGTTGTGGGAGCGGGGAACACTGCGATCGACGCCGCCAACGCGGCAAAGAGGCTGGGCGCAGATGAGGTGCACATTCTCTACCGGCGAGGGGAACAGGACATTTCGGCGTTCAGCCACGAGTACGAGCATGCCAAGCAGGAAGGCATCCGATTCCACTGGAAGACCATTCCGGTCGCAGTCCATCATGACGATGAGAGCCTTGCCAGCATTGAGTGCGCTCGCGTGCGTTATGGCGATGACGGCGAATTTCGGAGGATTCCCAACTCCGGATTTCATCTTGAGTGTCACTTGCTTATTCCCGCTATCGGGCAGTCGGCGCTGATCGAGTTCTTGAGCAAGTGCCGCGATCTTCGCCTGGAGCAAGGACGTGTCGTCATCGACCGCGCTACCGGCCGGACTACGAATCCGAAATACTTCGCCGGGGGCGATTGCGTCAACGGTGGTCGCGAAGTCGTCGACGCGGTGGCGGATGGCAAACGCGCCGCGCTGGGCATCGCTCAAGCTTTGAGAAAGCAAGAGGCCGTTCATGCCTGATTCCACTCCGAGCCTTACCGCGAACACGGCGGGCATCAAGTCGCCTAATCCGTTCTGGCTGGCTTCAGCGCCGCCGACGAATTGCGGTGAGCAGGTCATGCGCGCATTCGACGCGGGATGGGGTGGCGCGGTTTGGAAGACGATTGGCGAGCCGGTGGTGAATGTCTCGTCGCGCTACTCCTCGATCGATTGGAACGGGCAGCGCATGATGGGCTTCAACAATATTGAGCTCATCTCGGATCGTCCTGTGGAAGTAAACCTGCGCGAGATCGCGGAGGTCAAGAATCTTTATCCGAAAAACGCCGTCATTGCTTCGCTCATGGTCGAATCGAAACGCGAAGCCTGGCACACCATCGTGAAGCAGAGTGAAGACGCTGGCGCCGATGGCCTTGAGTTGAACTTCGGCTGTCCGCACGGGATGAGCGAGCGCGGCATGGGCTCGGCGGTCGGCCAGGTGCCCGAGTATGCGGAGATGATCACCGCATGGGTGAAAGAAGCGGCAAGTACGCCGGTGCTGGTGAAGCTGACGCCCAACATTACTGACATACGCGCGGTCGCCCGTGCGGCGAAACGCGGCGGGGCCGATGGACTCTCCGCAATCAACACGATCAATTCGATCACTGGGATCGATCTCGATACGTTCATCCCTCGGCCTAACGTCGATGGAGCCAGCTCGCACGGGGGCTACTGTGGGCCAGCGGTCAAGCCAATCGCGCTGAACATGGCGCAGGAAGTGATGAGCGATCCGACCTCGGCGCTGCCCCTCTCGGGCATTGGCGGAATCGCGAGTTGGAGAGACGCAGCCGAGTTTCTGCTGCTCGGATGTTCTTCGGTTCAGGTCTGCACAGCCGTGATGCACTACGGTTATCGCATTGTCGAAGACATGATCGATGGCCTGCAAAACTGGATGACCGAAAAGGGCTTCGCCTCGATCGAGGATTTTCGCGGCTTAAGCTTGCCTCGCGTCACCGAGTGGAAAGATCTGAACCTGAACTATAAGATCGTGGCGCGAATTCACGAAGAGAAGTGCATCGGTTGCGACCTCTGCTACACCGCCTGCTGGGATGGCGCGCATCAGTGCATCCATCTCGATCGCGTAAGTGGCGCGGTCGATGGCCATGTCGAACTTCACACAAAGCCCGCTGAAATTGAGGCCGCCAGCCATGCGGCGATCACCATGACGCCAATCCCAAAACTCGATCGAGGGAGGGAATCGCATCACGGTCCTTATGCGACACCGCTAGCGAGAATTCCGCGTGTCGATGAAACGGAGTGTGTCGGCTGCAATCTGTGCTCCCTGGTTTGTCCGGTTGAGGACTGCATCACGATGGAGCAAGTCGATCTTGGGCTGCCCAGAGAGAGTTGGGAAGAGCGCACCGTTCATGCTACCGTGTCGGTTACAAATAACGGAGGACACCGCTAACGAATGGGAACGCTCATCCAGAACGGCACGGTCGTCACCGCCGAGCGAAGCTTCGCCGCCGATGTTCTGATCGAGGGAAGCGCAATCACGGAAGTCCGTGCGGGAATACCTGCCTCCCCCGCGCACACGATTGTCGATGCTACCGGCATGCTGATTCTGCCCGGGGGGATTGACGTCCACACGCACCTGGATATGCCCTTTGGCGGTACGACCTCGAGCGATGATTTCCTGACTGGCACACGTGCTGCGGCGATTGGCGGTACAACGACTATCGTCGATTTCGCGATTCAGGCTCGCGGGACGAAGATGCGGGATGCGCTGGATGTCTGGATGCAGAAGGCGGCCGGAAAAGCGTGCATCGACTATGGCCTGCACATGATCGTGACCGACCTAGGCGGAGCGGGGCTTGAGGACATGGATGAGCTCGTCCGCGAGGGCGTCGCCAGTTTCAAGCTCTTCATGGCTTATCCCGGTGTGCTGATGGTCGATGACGGCACGATCTTCAAGGCTTTGCAGCAGACGGCGAAGAACGGCGCGCTGATCTGCATGCATGCCGAGAATGGCAGCGCCATCGATGTGATCGTGCAGCAGGCTCTTGCTGATGGCAAGACGGCGCCGATCTACCATGCGCTGACGCGGCCAACGCAGGCTGAGGCCGAGGCTGTACACCGCGCTATTGCTCTTTCTGAAATCGCGGGAGCACCGGTGTACATCGTTCATCTCTCATCGGAAGACGCGCTCAACAAGGTCCGGGAAGCGCGGGACCGCGGTGTGCCGGCCTTTGCCGAGACTTGTCCGCAATACTTGTTGCTCTCGCTCGAAGACAATATGAAGAACGAGTCGTTCGAGGACGCAAAGTACGTCTTCACTCCTCCGCTGCGCGAAAAGAAGAACCAGCCGAAATTGTGGGACGGCCTCAAACACGATCATCTGCAGGTTATTTCAACTGATCATTGCCCCTTCTGTTTTGAAGACCAGAAGATTCTAGGCAAAGATGACTTCACCAAAATTCCGAATGGCGGCCCCGGTATCGAGAACCGTTTGCAGCTGATTCACCATTACGGGGTCGGCCAGGGCAAGCTCTCTCTCACCCGCTTCGTCGAGATCACCGCAACGGCTCCGGCGCGAATTTTTGGGATGTATCCGAAGAAGGGAACCATTGCTGCCGGCAGCGACGCCGACATCGTGATCTGGGACCCGGAAGCGCATCACCTGATTAGCGCTGCTACCCATAACATGCGCTGCGATTTCTCGATGTTTGAGGGCCACAAGGTGAAGGGGAATGCGAGGCAGGTTTTCTCGCGCGGCGAGTTGATTGTCGAGGGCGGAAAGTTCGTTGGTAAGCCTGGGCGCGGTCAATATCTCAAGCGCGATGCCCGCGGGGGCGCGTGGCAATGAACGAGGTGGAGACCGCCATTCCGGTCGGCTACGATACCAGACTCTACAACGCCGACCTGGCCCCGGTTCCACCAGAAAAGCGCACCTGGTCAACCTATAACTACGCATCGCTTTGGGTGGCGATGAGCGTATGTATTCCTACCTACATGCTGGCTTCCGGCCTGATCGCCGGCGGCATGAGCTGGAAGCAGGCCATCGGGACGATTCTGTTGGGGAATCTGATTGTGCTCATCCCGATGGTGCTCAATGCCCACGCGGGAACGAAGTACGGAATTCCGTTTCCGGTCTATGTTCGGGCTTCGTTTGGAGTGCGCGGCGCGAATGTCCCGGCCATTCTGAGAGCGCTCGTTGCCTGTGGATGGTTTGGGATTCAAAGCTGGATTGGCGGTCACGCGATTTACTCCATGTTAGTCGTGCTGCGGCCGAGCGTGGCCAACTATGCACCTGCCATCTGGATATGTTTTTTCAGCTTCTGGCTGTTGAACATGGTAGTGATCTGGATGGGCATTGAGAGCATTCGTTATCTGCAAGGGATCAGCGCGCCGTTCATGCTTACGGTCGGTTTGTTGCTGCTCTGGTGGATCATGGGGAAGGCCGGCGGCCTCGGGCCGGTCTTGTCAGCGCCGAGCAAGTTTCAGACTACGCGGAGCTTTCTGAAGTTCTTTATTCCTTCGCTGACCGGCATGGTTGGCTTCTGGGCGACGGTGGCTCTTAACATCCCTGACTTTACGCGCTACGCTAAATCGCAGAAGGCGCAGATGCTTGGCCAGGCGCTTGGTTTGCCGGCGGCGATGACGATCTATTCGTTTATTGGAGTCGCGGTGACTTCAGCGTCGGTGGTGATCTTTGGCGCGCCGATCTGGGACCCGGTTGCGCTGCTTGGGCGCTTCAATCAACCGCTGATCGCATCGATTGCGTTGATTGCGTTGCTGATCGCGACTCTGAATACGAACGTCGCGGCTAATGTAGTTTCGCCTTCGAATGATTTCTCTAACCTGAATCCTCGGTTGATCTCGTTTCGTACCGGTGGACTCATCACCGGCATCATCGGCGTCGCGATGATGCCGTGGAAGCTGCTGAGCGATTTCAATAGCTATATCTTCGGATGGCTGGTTGGTTACTCGGGGCTGCTGGGCCCGATTGCGGGAGTGATGATCGCCGATTACTTCATAGTTCGGAAGAGAACGCTGGCGGTGGGCGACCTCTATCGGCGTCATGGTGAGTACGAGTACAGTGCGGGGTTTAACTATCGGGGGCTGGGCGCGCTGGCGATCGGCGTGGTCGTCGCGCTGGTGGGGCTGGTTGTGCCGAGCCTGCATTGGCTCTATGACTATGCCTGGTTTGTGGGCTTCTTTGTGGCTGGCGGGGTTTATGTCTTGCTGATGCGAAGGTCGACGGGCCTCGGCGGCGATTAGTTCGCCTTGGCGGCTGACGCAGCCTCATTCTCGGGTGCGAGCGGCAGCTTGATCTCCATGGCGCCGATTCTGTCGGTGTTTGCGTCGCGGACGGCGACTCGAATCCATGCAGCGTCGAGCGGCACATCGAGCTGCTGCTCGGCGCGGTAGGACTTTGGCGCAGGTTGGTCTGGAGGTTTTGCCGCTTCTGATGCTCCATTGTTTACAAGGGCGTTGAGCATCTTCCCATCTGCATCGTAAGCAGCTACGGCGAGTTCGAGATTGAGCGGCTCGCCGGTAATCTGCAGCTGATGCGACATCACGGTGTAGTCGATTGCGTAACGTTGCAGCTTGATCGGCGCAAGCGGCTTTGCCGGTTTGTTATTGTGCCTTACCTTGAAGTAGGCCGGCTGGGTCGCGAGTTCCGCCATTTGTTCGGGCGTACCCATCGCCGGGACGCCAACAGTGCGCAGATGGGCTCCGAAGATCAACTGGTGGGCGATCGGGGCGCCGTGTCCCATGTTGGCGTAGAGCGTGTCGCCGAGCTTTCTGGGCGGGGGAGCGGCGGAAGCCTGGGCCTTAAGGGCGAAGGCTGGAGTAGTCGGGTCGCCACCGTAGTAAGCGCGCCGATAAGATAGTATGTAGCCTTTTCGGTTAAGGTCAACCCGGATATTTCGAACCCTTCCGTTGTAGTCCAGGTTGCTTGGCGAATAGGTCAGGGTGTAGTAGCTTTCACCATCTTCGGTAACGTTCATCAACGCGCCGGCGACGTCATTTGTGCTGTGAAACGTGCGCCCGCCGGTGTCGCGGGCGATCTCATCCTCGACCATGTAGCTGCCGGAGACAAGGGAGGCACCCTCCCCGCCGGAGGTCCCACCGCTAGCGGCCGCAGCAGCAGGAGACACGCTGCCAATTCCTTTGTCGCGGCCGTCGGACGTCATGCCGCCGCCACCGCCGGTGGACCCGGTCGGAGCGTGGGGATTGCCGATCAATACGCCACGGGCATCGACGGGATAAATCGCGATCTGGTCCTGGGCCATCAAGTCCAGCGTGGTCTTGGTCTCCTGGATGTATGTGGCCGTGCTGGCCTGGCCAGGAAAGAGCGTGAGCGGAAATCCGCCAGAAAACCAGATGAGGTTCTTGCGCCCGGGGAGTCCGTCGAGGTAGTCCGCGATGTAGTTCAACACCCGCAGTGTTTCGATCGTGTTGTTAGCGCCAAAGTTCTGTCCCATCATGAAGACTTTGGGAAGGTGGGGTCGCGGGCTGTTGGGATCGACGGAAGCCAGAAGCTGGGCTTTGTCAGAGGTAAAGCCCTGGACGAGATGCAAACCGTCCGACCACACGAAGAGTGCAAAGCGCGCGCCCTCGGGTTTGTCCTTGATGAAACTCACCAACTGCTGGCGTGCCGTCATCTGAATTGTGAAGTCGCCGAGCGAGACCTGCTGGTCCTGGTTGTCCATGTTGACCAGGTCGTAGAGCAGGACGTAGAGCGGTCCTTTCTCAGGAGTCTTTGGCAGGTTTACAAATGTGTTTGGGGGCTCGGGGGGAAGGTTGGGCGGCAGATAATCCATGGCGGGACTGAAGCCATTGGCGTCAAAGGAGAGGATCTGCTGCTGCTTCCCGTCTTCGGCCACTGAAAAGTCTTGTCTGGTCAGCCCGCTCACCGGTTGACCTTTGGAGTCGGTGACGACTACATCCACGACAACGCGGCGGACGTTGGCTTTGAACACGGTGGTTGAGTAGCCGGGAGGGGTAGTCTGGCCGGCGGGAGCGGCTTGCGTCTCTTGCTGAGCTCCGATCACGACAGCCGGACAAAAGAGTGTCGCTATCGACAGAAGCGCTGCGCATCCGATGGAGCCACGAGCGGTCATTCTGAAATCTCTTCGACCTTGCGGCTGCTAAACCTCATTGTGAAGTCACCCCTGACGATTCCCGAGAGTTGGCCAGGTCCCGCTTGTCCCAATGGACGTAGACGGCCATCAGATCGTTCAGGCGTCATTGGCCATCTTCATTGGCCTACGGGAACCATCCTCGACTTGGCGCCGAAGCGTCGGTAATCGCGAAACTCGATCTCATTGAGCACTCCTTCATGCTTGTGGCGGCGCAGGCTAATCGTGGCGCGAGTGGGCAGCAGGTAATCGTGTCCGTTGATGGCGATGTAGTCGTAGTCGACCCGGATCGCCGATGCGTGAATCGAAAAATCCGGGGGAAGGTCGTCGGCGATCAACGTCAGCTGGCGCACGCCGAAGGTTGCCCCGTCGATCGAGACTACTCCGTGAAATGCTGCTTTGAATTGCCAGTTATTGTCGCCGGTCAATCCGAAGCTGGAATCCCTCGCCGCGACATGGTACTCGAAGAGATCGACCTTTTCGCTGCCGAGCAGGCCGCTCTGCTTCCAGACGAAGGTCGCCTTGGCTGAGGGATCGAAGATGGCGTTCAGTATCCCACCGAACTCCCCATTTGAGACCACTCCTTTGAGGTCGTCTGTGGCGTTGTGGGTCGCGTTGCCGTTTATTTCGATGAGGCGGCGGCTTTCGGTGTGGTTCCGGTAGGTCAGAAGCTCCGAAAAGCTGTCCTGGTGTTTCCACTTTCCGTTACCAGCCGAGTCGATGGATCGATTGGTGGTCTCGACGCAGAGAAAATTCGGTAGGTTGTTGGCATAGGCGAGAGCGCGCTGACGTGCTTCGTCGATAATCTGCTCAATCTCGGTGGGAGACATCGTGGGCGCGCCGGGAGGTGCCGGAGTTACGTCCAGAGGGGGAAGGGCCGCGGAGGCTGCCTCCCTCGCATCGTCAATCTCGGTTGCGCTAGCTGGCGCTGACACGACGGGTGAAGGACCACGAACAGTGGCCGCGCTCCCAGCTGAGGCTAGCTCCAGATGCGCCGGTGCAATTCCCTGTGACCCCTGAACTCTCAGGGTGATGGAGCGCTCCGCGCTTTGCGTGCCCTGGGTGAGGCGCACCGTTGCCACATACTCGCCCGCGCTCATGGATCTAGTGCCTACAGTGCTGAAGAAGGGAACTGGCCCGCCATCCGGGGCCTCTTGAAAGGTCAGCGGCGCGTGGCCGATGGCGTGGCCGTCGCGAGAGACCGTGATCTCAAGCGCAGGCTTGCCGAGCGTCTGCGGGCCGGGGTGAATCATGAAGAAGAGAGAGACTTCCTTAGTGCCAGCGTCGATTGTTCCGGCCAGATTGGGAACGACCTCACCGGTGGTGGAGCGAAAAGGATCGCCCAAATTGTCCCGCTGGTCGAGGCCAGACGGGAGAGGATCTACGCGTCGCACAACGACGAGGTCACTCAGCGACGGACCGGTCTTTGCAGGCGTGAGCTGGAAGGTGTCTTGTTTGACCGCAGCCTTGCCGCCGTAGACGTCGACGGCGGCAATCTTCAGCGTGTAGCTGCCCGGCGGAGCGACGAAGGCCCGCTGGAAGGTCAGCACCTCGAGCCGTGCGGCCTCGAGGGTATCGAGCGCGCCGTGCCGGCGTAGTTCGTCGCCGAACTGTTCGATGACCGTTCCGGAGCTGTCGACAATCTGGGCCAACACGTTTGCGTGGACGGAGAACAGGCCTGAGTTGGTGTCCTTCTTAATCTCCAGCTGGTTGAATGGCGCCTCGACGACGATCTCCTGAGTGAGACCGGCGGGGAGGCCGCCAAGGTCAACGATCCGCGAGGCAAAGCTGAACTCAGACGGGGGCTGCGGTTGCTTGAGAAGGCTGAGCAGCGGCATTTCGAAAGGACGCAGTCCCGATGCATCGCTCGGAGGCAGAGCGAAGTAGCCGGAGCGGGTACGGATGGAAACGTCCTTGCGCAGGGGCCTGACCGCGATTGCCCGGAAGCTGCCGTCGTAATCTCCGATTGGCGGGGTGTAGCTCGCAGTGTAGTACGCGGTGAGATCGTCGACCAGGAGGCGGATCGGTTTGTTCATGTTCACTTCCGCCGGTATGTAAAGACCGCCGGTGGCCTGAGCCAGGCGGCCGATCGGAGCGGCGGCGGCGTGGAAGTCGTTCATTTCGAGATTGGTAAGATTCTCCGCGATCTGTCCAGCCATGCCCGGGGTCACCACTCCGGTATTCGGATTGGCCTGTGTCGCGGCAGGAGTGATCGGGTTGAAATGATTGGAGGTCATGACCGACCCCATGGCTGCGGTCACCGCGAGGTCTTCATTGGCATCCATGCGGATCGCGCTCATGTCGATGGCGTACAGGCTGACGCCGGACCGGTTGGCCTCGCCGGCCGCCGTCTTGATCATCTCTGTGGTGCGGGAGTCTGCTTCAAGACCGGATGTGAAATAAATCATCACCTTTCTGCCCGAGTAGGCTCGCTGGGCCTGCGCGATGGCCATTAGGGCGGCAAGCTGGGCGGGCGTTCGCTGGCTGACGATTATCTGCTGTGAGGTAGTGAGCGCGGCATAGGTCATGCGCGCAGCTTCGCGATCGGCCGCGCTCACGGTGATTGGCGACTCAGTAGCGGGGGTTGCGCCAGGCAGTGCGGCCTGGGCGATCAAGGTCTTCTCCGCGGCCGCTGATTCCGCTGACAGTTCCGCGGCGGAGCCTTCAGTGGCGAGGCCGACGGCATGCTCGATGAGCGAGCGGTCGCTGGTGTACTGCTGCAGTAGCCGCAGCCGGCCGTCTGTGCGTAGAACGGCGAACTTAAAGTTCTGATCGGGAATAGCCTTGAGAAGCTTTGCGGCGATGGCGCGGGCATTCTTGCCCGGCGCGGTGTCGAAGTGGTCAAAGACCAAGGCGATCATTCTGGGAGAATCGGGCGTACCTTGGGCAAGATGAAGATTTGCCAGTTTCACGGGAGAACCGTTGTCCGTGACGGCGAGGTCGGCTGCGGTGAGATCGGAGACGAGGCGATTCTTCCTGTCACGGACAACAAGATCGAGGGAGACCTCGGTGACATTGCTCTGGAGGTTGGAGACCGACCCAGGCTGCTGTAGGCTGGCGCCCGCAGTATTCGGGGCAGGGGTGACCTGACCTGGGGCGCTTTGCAGGATCGTCGAGAATATCAGCGCCGGCAGGCCAAATCTGCGCACGATTGGAGCGGTGAGACTAGCGATTTTAGCGCGCATTTGCGACATTGAAGCAATTAGCTCGATGTTGATTTTTTCTCAGGAGAGCGCCGAGCTTGCGCGCCGCTCTCCCAAAGGGGACGTGCCGTAGAAGGCCATCAGCCGAGCGAGGCCACAAATTCATCCGCTACCGCGAGGCTCTCGTCGAGAGCGTTCACGCCGTAATCAATCTCGCTCTTCTCGATAATCAGGGGAGGAGCGATGACGAAATGGCTGGTCCAGGCTTGCACCGTGACGCCGCGCTTCATCATTTCGGCGGCGACCTTTTCGGTGACCATCGGCTTGCCGTCGACCTTGTCCTGCATGCTGTTGAGCGGGGTCTTGGTCGCGTGGTCGCGAACGAGTTCGACTGCCCAGAAGAGTCCGAGGCCGCGAACGTCGCCAATCGAGGGATGCTTAGCCTTTAACGCCTGTAGCTTCTCGCCGAGATATTCGCCCATCTCGCGCGAACGCTTGACCAGGTCGAGCCGCTGCATCTCGTGGATTGCGGCGATCCCCGGCGCGAGGGTCAATGGATGCGCCTCATAGGTGTGGCCGTGCGAAAAGAAGTGGTCTTCAAAATAGTCGCCGATTTTGGTGGTGGTTGCGCAGAGTCCGAGAGGAACATAAGCGGAGGTGATGCCTTTTGCGGTCACCAGAATGTCCGGCTTCGTGCCCCAGTGGTCGACGGAAAACCATTCGCCGGTGCGGCCCCATCCGGCCATGACTTCGTCGGCGATCAATAAGACACTGTGACGGTCACAAATCTCGCGCAATTTAGGGAAGTACTCTTTGGGCGGGATGAGGACGCCGTTGGTGCCGACGATCGGCTCGACGATGACTGCGGCGACGTCGTGTTCGTTCTCGATCATGTGCTCGAGGTAGTCGGCGCAGGCGATGTTACAGCTGGGGTAGGTGTGCTTGATGGGGCATTTGTAACAGTTCACCTCGGGTGCGAAGAGAAAGCCCTGACCTTTGCCGCCCGGCTCCATGGCCCAGCGGCGGGGATCGCCGGTGGCGGCGATCGAGGCCATCGTGGATCCGTGGTAGGAGCGATAGCGGGCGATGATCTTGGTCTTGCCGCTATACATGCGCGCGATCTTGAATGCTGCCTCGTTGGCCTCGGTGCCGCTGGTGGTGAAGAAGAATTTCTCCAGTCCGCTGGGCAGGACTTCGAGCAGCAGCTTACTCAGCTCGGCGCGGGCGGTGGTGGCGTACCCGGGCATGATGTAGGGCAACGTAGCCGCCTGGTCCTGGATCGCCTGAATGACTGCCTTGTTCTTGTGGCCGAGGTTGACGCACATCAGCTGCGAAGAGAAGTCGAGATAGCGCTTGCCGGCGGCGTCGATGAAGTAGCAACCCTCGGCATCGACGACGTGCAACGGCTTCCAGGTCTTCTGGTAGCGCCAGGTTCCGTAGTTGAGCTTTTTGGTGACGGCGACGACTTCTTCGGTGGTCATCACTTCGGAGGATTCGAGAATTGGAGCGGTGAGTTCAGACATGGGAACGTTTCCTTCGCGCGGATACCACTGACTTTACAGGGAATCGACGCGGGTGGAAACCGATTTTATTAGGGCGGAAAGGGCGGAGAACCATATGATTCAGCTAACCCGCTATGAGAATGAGTCGAAGCCTGCCATTGCTGCTATTGCCCGTGTTGTCGCTCGTGGCATACGGTGCGCCTGCGCCGATTGCGCCCATCCCTGTGAAGGTCGTCGTTGTGGCCATGTTCGAGCTAGGCGCGGACACTGGAGACGCTCCGGGCGAGTACCAGTTCTGGGTCGAGCGCGAACATCTCGATCAGACCATCCCGCTTCCAGCGGGCTACCATGACCTGCGCATGAACTCGAACGGCATACTTGCCGTGCTCACCGGCCAGGGCACAGCCAAGGCCGCGTCGACGATCATGGCGCTTGGCATCGACCCGCGGTTCGACCTGACCAAGGCCTATTGGCTCGTCGCAGGAATCGCCGGCGCCGATCCTGAGAAGGCGACGCTCGGCTCGGCGGTGTGGACGGACTATGTCATCGACGGCGACTTGGGATATGAGATCGACTCACGAGAGATTCCCGCCGACTGGACGACCGGCTATATTCCCTTGGGCAAGAGATCGCCCTTCGAGCCTCCCGCAGACGCGAAGCAGGGACAACTCTACCAGCTCAATCCCCCGCTTATGGAGTGGGCCTACGGCCTGACCAAAGACGTTCCGCTTGCCGACACTGATGCCATCCGCTCGCGGCGTGCCCAGTTTGAGCAGGAAGCGGCGAAGAAGCCGCCTTCGGTGACGAAAGGCAGCGAGATCTCTGCCTCAACTTACTGGCACGGCAAGATACTCGACCAATGGGCTAACGCGTGGGTCGCTTACTATACGGGCGGCAACGGCTCGTATGTCACCAGCGCCATGGAGGATAGTGGAACGCTGCAGTCGCTGACGTTTCTCGGTAAGGCAGGAAAGGTCGATTATTCGCGAGTGATGGTGCTACGGACGGTCAGCAACTTTGACCAGCAGCGGCCGGGCGTTAGCGCGGCCGACAGCCTTGCCGAGCAACGCGTCTCAAAGTATGGCGGATATATGGCCTCGCTCGAAGGCGCGTATGCGGTGGGTCATGTAGTGGTCGATCAGCTTGTCCAGAATTGGAGCAAATATCGCGACCATTCGCCTGCGGATTCGAATGCTGCGCCTCATCCTTAAGTCTTCCAGCGTCCTGAGCCTGAAATTCTTTCAAGAGTTCAAGGAAGGTGGCCGTGACATACATCGCTGAAAACGCAGATCCTTCGCTTCGCTCAGGATGACAGGATTTGTTTCACGAATTTCAGACTCGGAACACTAGCGGGTCTGAACTTCAACTGTCTGTTTCAGATGATCGCCGGATTTCACTTCGAGCGGTACACTCTTGGCGAGGAACGCTTGCAATACCGCCGGACTTGCCCACTCGAGCTCCCAGCCGTCCCGGATAGCGAGCAGTCGATAGCGGCCGGGGAAGACGTTGCCGAGATCGAAGGTGCCGTCGGAGTCGCTTTGGTCGCGGCGGAAGAGGATTTCGTTGTTCCTGGGGTCTTCCGGGGCGAGCAGCACCATGACGCCGCCGACCGGTTTGCCCGCCAGCATGGCAGTGCCCTCGACTTCGCCATGGCCGGTTCCGGCGACGATCTCAAGCTTTGGCGTGTCGCCGGTCTTCACCGTCAGCATGCGCCCCACAAGCTGACCTCCCGTGGCCTTAAGGCTGATGAAATGCATGCCATTGATGTTGCCGATCACCTCGTAGGTTCCCAGCGGGACTTCCAACGTGAATTCGCCTGCTTCGTTTAACGGAGCATATTGGGGACGCCTGGAATTGGGGGTGCGTAAGGAGATTCCTGACATTGCCGGCAGCTTGCCGTCCATCGGAACTACTTTCCCAGTCACCGGAACGGTATCTGTTGCAGCTTCATCGGAGAGCTCAGTCATACCGGAGGTCACATCGGCTGAGAAGTGTTTGGATGCGCCCTCGCCTTGCCCGGGGACGAAATTACTGACGGTAACGTCGTAATGGCCGGGCAAGACACCCTCAACCTCAACTGGCCCGTCGGAGTTGAAAACGACCCTCGCGGGTTGCGCTTCGACCTGGCCAAAGATCGACTGGTTGAGCAACACCGAGACGCCTCGGCCCTGATTTCCCTGGCCGACGTTGAGGCGCAGGCGCATCGCGGGTTGCGCTGTGAGCGAGATGTCGGCCTCCAGGCGGTCTCCGCCCTTGATCGGGATAGGCGTCGCCGCGTCCTGGTCGGTCACGCCGGGATAATAGGTCGTTGGGTAGGCGACATCCAGATTCTGGGATTGCACTTCGTCCCCGCTTTGCGCAGATGATTGTAGTTGTCTCAGGCGTTGCGCGTACCAGGGATGAGCGGTCACCACAAGGAAATAGGCGCCAGGATGCAGATTCGAGATTTCATAGATGCCGCGATCGTCGGTTGTGACGGTCTCGCGCTGCCGTGTGGCGCGGATCCCGTTCGTGTCCTCATCCTGAAAGAGGCGGACCTGCGCATTACGCACCGGTTCGCCTGCCTCGTCGGTCACCGTTCCGGAGATGACTCCTTCGGCGGGAAGTTTGAAGACGAGGTCCTCGGAATTCAGCCCGGGCCCGACGGCAATCGCGGTTGAGTACTGGTCGTGCTCCTCATACGACTGCTCGATGTAGCCATGTCGCGCAGCGGTCAGCGAATACTTGTTCTGCGGCAGGCTGTCGAAGGAGAAGCTGCCGTCGTCGCCCGCAGTCATAGTGCGCGACTCGCTGCGTTCCTTCACGTCGGCGATCCGCACCGAGGCCCGGCTCAGGGCCGCGCCGCTGTGCGCGTCGACGACCTTGCCGCTGATGCGATACGAAGCGACTCGCACCGGGCGTGACGCGGGTGGAGTACTCGCCTGTTGTGCCACACTCACCGCAGAAACGCATGCGGCGGCCACGAAAGCTCCTGCCAAGACAAATCGACAATATCGCGGCATCAAGGGGCTCCTGTCGCCAGCGCGACTTCGGCGTCGGCCTTGCCGTTCGCGGTCACGGAGATCTCCTGGCCGAGCTCTGTATAGGCGCGCATCGCCTCGGGGTCGCGATAAGGCAGATCGACGCGGTGGTCGAGGGCGAGCACCAGATATCGTCCCGGCGCCAGGCCGTCGGCGGAGAAGTCGCCGTTCTGTTGATTGAACGTTACGATTGGCTGTGCCAGGTTGCCCATAGGGACGGCATAGACATACATCGTGCGCTGCATCCCGGACGCCGGATTCTGCTCAGAATCGCGCACTGTGACATGCGCGGAACCGCAATCGTTGCGCAGTACCACATGGATCGAGCAGCCGACCGTACCCTCGCCGACGACCAATTCCTCGTGCGTGAGATCGACTCCGCCGCAGGAAGCGGAGGCTACGTACCAGGGGGACGGCGGTTCGGCACGAAGGACGTAACGCCCAGGAGAGACGTTGTCGATGCCCAGGGGGCCCGGCGGGTCGTCGCCAGAGCGGCGCATTGGTCTTGCGGATAGAAACGGCGTAAATCCTTCGCCGTTAGCGCTGGTCAAACTTATATTGCCCCCAAAATTGTCTTGCGAAGGCACTGCGCTGGTCTGTCCGGTTCCGTCGCTGGGCTGGTTGACGGCATCGACTTCGATATTTACGGGGATAGTGGCGTATGGCTCCATCGTAAAGGACACACCGCCAACCGGAGCTTGGGGCACCGTGACCTCGCGCGTCGCCTCCATCGGACCCTGCCGCATGTATGCGGTTGCCGTTACCCGGTATGAGCCGCCAGGCAGCATGATCCGGAACTCGCCGGTACGTGGTGTGAATCGCGCCGTGGGGCTGAAGTCCTCGCCGCTGGGAGTTTCGGCGCGAAAGCCTACGCCGCGGCTTTCGCCGTAACCGGCGATTACACCGGTCACCGGAAAGAGCTTCTCCATTTCGGGATTCAAATCGGCGACGTCGTGGTCGCCCGGCTTCAGCAGCATCGCAGTTTCCGATGTAGACGAGCCGCCGCCCGCCGGCGGATATCGAGTGGGAATGTAGCCTGAGGCAGCCTGAGAGTCGGCTAGTCCCTCAACGTGAAAGCCGGTGGTAACGATGTATTTGCCGGCCTCGAGTTCCGCGAAACGATATTGCCCTTCGGCGTTCGTTCGCGTTTGCATGCGCGGCCGCCATCGCGCGAGACCCTCCTGGGTGATCAGGGTTTTGAGATGCACGGGAATGCCCTCGATCGGATTTCCATCCTGCCCGGTCACTGTCCCGGAGATGATCGCCTCGGGCACCAGCTTCACAGTCACCTCGGTCGCGGACTGGTCGGCGCTGCTTTCTGAGGGGGGCGTGATGAACCGGTTGAATCGGTCCTGGGAGAAGTAGCCGGGTTTCATGGCCCAGGGAGGAATCCCCGAGAGTGTGACTCCATCGAATTCGAAATGACCGTCATGATCGGTGAGCGTGGCGTACTGGCCGCCGATCTGTACCAAAGCGCGATAGATCGGCTCGCCCGTCACGCTATTGACAACCGTCCCACGAATCGTGCGAGGGGCCGAGGATGTCTGGGAAGAGACGATTGAGTCCTGAGTCAGGGCGTGCGGAGACTTGGCCATCGCGAAGAGCAAGAGCCAGATCAATCCACAACCTCTCCATCCTCGATTCATGAACAGGACATCCTGGCGGAAGAGGACGGCTCGAAGCCGCCCAACGAAGTCAGATTAGCACTGCTGCAATGCAGAGGTAGCTTCGCTTCTGAGCCGCACGGCACTAAGTCCGCAACGGTATCGGGCTCCGATCTTGAGACTGCGGCATTTAACGAAACGTTAGTGCACAGAAGTCTGCTATTCTACGGCGCATCTCATGCCAAGTTTTCTCGCTCAATGGTTTCAGCACTTCCGGGCACTCAATAGCCATCAACGCCACGCCTTCCTCGCCTGCCTGCTCGGCTGGACAATGGACGCCTTCGACTTTTTCATCCTCATCTTTTGTGTCACGGCGATCGCCCGGGATTTTCATGCGGCGGTGCCGGCAGTCGCCCAGGCCATCTTTCTCACCCTGGCGTTTCGCCCAGTAGGCGCGCTGCTATTTGGGGCGCTCGCTGACAGGTTTGGCCGACGGCCAACGCTGATGATCAATATCGGCTGCTTTTCAGTTCTGGAGATGACGTGCGCCTTTGCTCCTTCGTTGCACGTGCTGCTCATTCTGCGAGCATTATTTGGTGTCGCGATGGGCGGCGAGTGGGGTGTAGGCGCGGCGCTGGCGCTGGAGAGCCTTCCTAAAGAGGGTCGAGGATTTTTTTCCGGCCTGCTACAGGAGGGTTACGCGCTGGGCTATCTGTTGGCGGCGGGTGTTTACGCGCTTCTTTTCTCTCACATCGGCTGGCGTGGAATGTTCCTCGTAGGAGCCGCGCCGGCGATCCTGGTTGCGTATATCGGCTTCAAGGTTGAAGAGTCCCCGGTGTGGGTGGAGCACCGGGCCAATCTCTCCACTGATGCTTACCGGCCAAGCCTAGGACAAAATCTGAGGCGTTATGGACTTACGTTTCTCTTCCTCATTCTGCTGATGGCCGGTTTCAACTCGTTCTCTCATGGAACTCAGGACCTGTACCCGACATTTCTCCAGCATGATCACGGCCTTTCTCCGAGCACGACCGGTTCGATCGCCGTTATCTACAACATTGGAGCGATACTCGGCGGCCTCTCTTTCGGCGGCCTTTCCGAACGCTTCGGTCGCAAACGCGCGATCATCGGAGCGGCGCTCTTGTCGATTCCGATCATTCCACTCTTTGCGCTGGCGCATTCCTTGCCACTGTTGGTGGCAGGTGCGTTCCTGATGCAGTTCATGGTGCAAGGGGCCTGGGGGGTGGTTCCGGCGTATCTTAGTGAACTGTCACCGAAACCGGTTCGCGCCACATTCCCAGGGTTGGCTTATCAGCTAGGGAACTTGATTACATCCAGAAATGCAGTGCTCCAGTCGGAAGCCGCTGTCTACTTCAAGGGCTACGGTAAGGTCCTTGCATTCACCGTGCTAGTCGTCGCGGCTTACCTGGTGGTTGTGACATCCTTTGGCAGGGAATCGAAGGGCACTGATCTGGCCGCTAGCTAGGAGTTTCAGAATCAGGACTGACTCCTGAAAAGAAAACGACAATAATTGTTGTTGAAACAAACATCACCCTGAAGCATCTTATCGCTGGAGATTCCGTGGGGTCGCTTTGGCCAACAAACTCAAAGAAGAGATTCGACAGAACAAGCCTTTCACAGGACTTGAGCAAGAGGCTCTGTTGAATATTCGCCGCACTTCAGGATTCGTTGAGCACCTCACCCAGCAGGTACTAAAAGACCAGAGCCTGACCGATTCGCAGTACAACGTGCTTAGAATCCTTCGCGGCGCGGGCCCCGACGGACTTCGATGTACTGAGATCGGGGAGCGGATGATCACTCGCGATCCCGACATCACGCGGCTGCTCGGCCGGCTGCAACGGCGCAAGCTGGTGCGGCGCCACCGCGACACTCGGGACCGGCGCGTGGTCCATATCCGAATTACCGCGGCCGGCATTGCTGTGTTGAAGGAACTTGATCCGGTGGTGGAAGCCTCTGCGATCTCGATGCTCGGCCATCTGACTCCAGAAAGACTAGCTCTGCTCATTGATCTGCTGGAAGAGGTAAGGCTGGGGCGGTGCGAACAACGACCTCAGATATCCAACGGTTCAGCGCCGTCTGGAGCTCGGGAAGTGGAGGGGTGATTTCCTATTTGGGCCTGGAGGGCAGTGGGGGGGGCGGAGCTTCTGGCGTTAGCTGGTGGTGAAGGCAGTACAAGGCCAACTCGAGCCGGTCGGAGACTCCGAGTTTGTCGTAGATCTTCCGAAGGTAGTTCTTGATCACCTGCTCGGTTGTGCCAATCTGATTGGCGATCTCCTTGTTGCGCTTGCCCTGGGTGATGCAGTAGATGATTGCGTGTTCCTTGGCCGACAAACGCGGCTGGGTCCGCGGATTGGTCAGGGAAGCGGCATTCGAGCGGTAAGCCTCAATCACCCAGTTGATCGACTGGTTGTTAATCCAGGTCTCTCCCTGCGCAATCTTGCGCACGCACTTTATGAGCAGGTCTGGGGAGATTGAGCGAGGGATGATGCCGCGCACTCCGCGACGGTAGAGCTCGACGGTCTTGGACTCATCCGCTAACAGCGTCTGGACAATGATCTTGGTGTCCGGCGACAGACGAACCAGCTCTGGGATCGCATTGGTGGTCCCTTCGAGGAGGCTTCCCTCCAAAAGGACAACGTCTGACTGGAAGCGCTGGACGGCGGCGTGGAGATTTTCAATTGTATCGACCTGCGCGACGACACGGATATCATCCTCAAGCGCGAAGACTTTGCGCATGCCTACCCGGTAGATCGCCTGGGAATCGGCAAGAATTATGCGGATGACAGGGATTTGGGGCGGGGTGCTTCCGTCAGACTCTGGCCCTGACTTTAGTTCTTCGAGAAACTCCGTGGTCGTGGTTGGCATGCGTTCGGGCATTCAGTTTGAGAGTCTACGTCCGGTCACTAAAGAGGTAATCGTCGATAATTGCAGCTGCGTGAAATTGCTCCTTGCCTTCATAAGAACGGACGACCCGGCCAAAACAATGGAGGGTGACGTCCGTTTCAGTTCCGATAACCTCGGCCGGCATGGTCAGCAGAAACTCGACCTTGCGATCGACGCCCAAATCTTTGTCGGAACGAAATAACACACCGCTGGCAGAAATGTTTTCGGTCGTTGCGTCGTATTCGCCAGTTTCGGTAATGACCCGGATCGGCAGAGTCAGTGGGAAACGAACAGCGCAACGGACTTCTGCAGTCCTGGGGTTCTCCGCGCGGGGACTGATTTTGATCCGAGCCTTCATCGGTTGCGACACGACCATCCTTGCATCCTGTATAAGATACAGCCCCGATCCACTTTACGGCCAGTGACAAAAGTTTACACCGCCATGTTACCCCGGAGTAGAGGGATCCTCGGCAAGAGAAATCGGCACCCTCAGGCCTCGGGTGGCGTACAGAACGCAGCAGACCCTCCCACCCATTCCTGGTCGCGATTGTGATCGACCCCCATCATCTTGCCGCGGCCCAGGCGCACCAGCGATAGCACCGGATCCATATCGCCGCCGTCAGGCCATAGGTAGAGAATTCGAATTTCGGCTTGGGTCATACCGAAGGGGGTCTGGATGGTCGGCTCGAAATGGACACGCTCCTGAAGGAGGTAATCGCCGCGTTGAGACTCCGGAATGCTGAGCAAGTCCTCGTCGCTCGGTCCAAATTGAATCCCCTTGCCGGCGAATGAGAAGAGCGGCTTCAGAATCAGAGATTTCTTATCCGAGGGCAGACGATCGCGTCCTATCCCGTTCATCCAGTCACTGAGGAAGACAGCCGGGGGCACCGCCGGATGGTCAAGGTAAGGAATTGAGAATTTACTGATGTGGAAGTACCAGTTCGGGTGGCCTGCCCACTCCACGTCGAGCGGTTCTCTGTAGTCGAAGGGTAAACGAACTTCGCGGCGTACGATCTCGTCGACAATCGCCCGGTTGTAAATACGATGCACGGGGATGAGACGACCTCCGTCACGCCGGAAAAGCTTCGGCATCCGGCCCGGCTGTGCGACGCGGACGAGATCCGAGATGTCGACGATCGATATTCCGAGTTTTTTGGCGGTGATCAGGAAGTCGGGGAGGGTTTTCTGATGGTAGGGATCTACCTCGGTGAGCACGACATTCTCGGGTTCATGGCCGCCAAGGATCACCTGAGAATAGAGCTTCCAAAAGCTGGTCTCCGTGTGACCGCCGAGGAAGCCGTCGAGGGTGTCGTCGAGGCGGAAGACATCGCGGTACGCTTGAGAGAGCACCGATTGGTAGGCGAAAACCGAGGGAAAGGCTTGAAGTTCTACCAACCGGAGCTCCAGATTTCCGCTTGCTACGCGAACAAGACCGAAGTCTGCGGTCATAAAGTGGGGGTGCGGGGTTTCATTTGGCATCTGAAACGGGGCCGGCACCGCCCGCGCCGAAGCCTCTAGGTAGCGAGGATTACCGACCAGCATCGAGGTCAGCTCGCTTCCGGTAGCAGCCGCCTGCTGCATCAGCTCCGCGGAGAAGAAGCATGGGGTTTCCGCGACCCGAAACTCGATTTGAGCCCCGACTGCCTCGCGCAGATGTCTGAGGAGTCTCGGATAATCTTCAGCATGATAGTGGTGATTGAATTCCTGACGCAGCGATGGGATCACACATCCTCCACGCCCAGGCTTATCGCAATGTGTTCCAGAAGCGACATAGGCGCGAAATCCAGACTATTTATCTTCGTCGTCGGGCGCAATCACGCTGCAAAATGAGAGAGACCCCATTTTGGGACTGCAACGGATAACATCGGAGCAGGAACGTACTTTGACAATATCTAATTGAAGATACTCAGAGTTTAGTAGCGCAAAATCAATTTAACGGCTTGCTCCCCCGAAAGATTTAACCCGTTTAGGCGCACGCTGAGCGGAAATAGCGTAAAGAATTACGTATACCCTGCCATACTTTCTCCAAAAATCTGACGGTTCCCCGTTGTGCAAGGTCGCGAGGAAAGGGCCCGATAATTGCTAACTTCCATTACTTCGTCCGCAAGAACGAGGTACAACGATTCACATTTACTTCAACGATCGAGGAGATTGACATGCGGAAGCACATACGCACCACAGCTGTACTTGCAGTCCTGACTCTGAGCCTGACGGCCATACTTCCGGCCGTGAGCGCCCAAACAGCGCATTTTGGTTCTCTAAGTGAGCTCGTTGCCGACGGCCCTGGTTTGCCTTACCCGAAGATGCCGCCACCGCCCCCGTCGGCAAAATCTACGAACGTCGCTGAATTGAATGGTCCTGGACTGCCTTACCCGAAGATGCCGCCACCGCCCCCATCCGCGAAACTCATGAACGTCGCCGAATTGAATGGTCCGGGACTGCCTTACCCGAAGATGCCGCCACCGCCCCCGTCCGCAAAGCTCACGAACGTCGCTGAATTGAACGGTCCGGGACTGCCTTACCCCAAAATGCCGCCGCCGCCCCCGTCCGCAAAGCTCACGAACGTCGCTGAATTGAATGGTCCGGGACTGCCTTACCCGAAAATGCCGCCGCCGCCCCCGTCCGCAAAGCTCACGAACGTCGCTGAATTGAATGGTCCGGGACTGCCTTACCCGAAAATGCCACCGCCGCCCCCGTCCGCAAAGCTCACGAACGTCGCTGAATTGAACGGTCCGGGACTGCCTTACCCCAAAATGCCACCGCCGCCCCCGTCCGCAAAGCTCACGAACGTCGCTGAATTGAACGGTCCGGGATTGCCTTACCCGAAAATGCCGCCGCCCCCGTCCAATGTGGGTTGATTATTTCTTGTTTGGGGGATGTTGGTTCCAGCTAGGGCGCGAGAGGGTCCCCAGTCCTTTCGCCCGAGGATCGAAAACGAAAGTAACGTGGAAAGCCCGATTGACGGTCGGGCCTGGGTTTGTGGCGCATTAGCGAGGTCCGCGAGGTTGCCCTCGGCCTTCTTCACGATGGTCCCGCTCTCGCGAAGCGCCTGCAAGATTTCGCATGCTTTGGTTGTCCGATTACTTGGCCGATTAGATCAAGCAAGAGTAGAACTCTGTTTCATCGCGCGCCGAGTGTATGCTAAGAGCCATAAGGGTCGAGTTGCTGGCAGCGCGCAGCGCCGGGAGCAGGCAATGGATTTGAGCCGTTTTGACGCGTTGCTGCTGGGAATCAGCTTAGGAGGACAGCTGTTGCTGTTCTTCGTGACGGTTCGATCGCGACTCTATCGGACCTTCCCGGTTTTTTGTCTTTACATTCTGTATTCGACCGTCTCTGACATTACTTTTGTAACTCTTTTGCGCCATGTGGGCGAGAGAACATACGCCATGGCTTATTTCGCCGACAATGTTCTGGAGTTTTTCCTGCAAATCGGCATATTAATTGAGGTTGCGCGCAACGTTCTCAATCCCGTGAGGCGGTCGCTCCCGCGGAATTCGCTGCTGGTGTTCCTGGGCATGTTGGCCGCGGCCACAATGCTCGCGATGCTGCTCTCGAGGCATTCCGAATTGGCTCGACTGGATCGGTGGACGCAGTATTTTGTGCACCTTAGCTTTGCTGTGGCGATCCTGCGCCTGGCCATCTTCGCCGGAATCGCTGGCTTTTCTCAGTTTCTGGGAATCGGGTGGAAGAATCACGTCCTGCAAATCGCGACGGGATACCTCGCCTACTCAATCGCTGTCTTGGCGGTTGAGCTGCTACACCGATTTACTGGCGGCGTGACTGACTCTTCGCTTTTCCACCTTCTTGAGCAGTGTCGGATCATCGTCTGGTGCATGGTTTTGGGTTACTGGAGTTACGCTTTATCGAGGGCGGAAGCAGCTCGAAAAGAATTTAGTCCACAAATGACGGAATTTCTGGTATCAATGTCTCAGGTCGCACGAAGCAATCGAACCGCGTCAGCTCGCTGGTATCGAAAGTAACCCAATATGCTCCCACTCATTCAGGTTCTATTTACGGCTTTGCTGCTTGCCTATGCAGGCTACTGGCGGAAACATCACTCTAAGCGTCGTTCGCAGACATGGGACGACATCGTGGCGAAGCTCAGGCCGAACGACTGGGGCTATGAGAACGTGACGGAACGGTATCTCTACAGCGACCAGATCAACGCGACACCCGAGGACGTGTGGGATCGCATCTCGGGCGCCCGCGGACTGTGGGCGATGTACTGTAACGCCTCGGTGTTCGTCCAGTTGGCCGACTATGCGGCCGAACACGGGAGCGAGCAGGGGATCCCGGAAGAGCTGCTTGAGAGTATTCGAACGGACGCTTTCCATACCAGAATTTGCGTATTGATGGCGCTGGCCCAGCATGTTTTCTCGCGCTCCGCGGTGGCCCCTAAGGTGAACGCGCATCGCGCTACGTTGACTTACAGCACTTTACTGCGCAGAATGACTTTCGTCTTCCAGGAACACTCGGCCATTTTGTTCCCACGCTTTCTCGACGCAATGTAATCGCACTCACCCGCCAGAAATGTTGTTCCCATGGCTCGCCAGGAAGACTTCGATCCTGGCGACCTGAATATCTCGCCACAACAGTCTGATAGAGCCACCTCGCGATGGAGGGGATTCTTCCCCTACGAATCAGAGGGGTTGAAACCGCGAGGTCTTCTTGTGCAGCGAAGGCCACTGCGGAGGCCTTTTCTCAAGAAACGCGTGGATGCCCTCGCGGAAGTCGTCATTCTCTTTTGCGCGCGCGTTCCAAAGAGCGGCGCTGGCAAGCTCGGTATCCAGAACCTCGCGGATGTGCTCACTCAGGAGACCCTTGGTCCAGCGCATCGACTCGGGGCTGTTCTTGAGCAGGCACAGTCCCAGGTTGAAGGCCTCACGCAGCAGGATCTGCGGGTGCACGATAATTCTGGTCACAAGCCCGAGCTGATGGGCTTCCTTAGCATCGAAGATTCGGCCCGAAAGCAGCAAATCGCGAGCTTGTTTCTCGCCGACCTGGCGCAACAGGAAAGAAGAAACGATCGCGGGCACAAATCCGATTTTGACCTCGGTATAGCCAAAGCTGGCGTCTTGCGAGGCGTAGGTGAAATCGCAGACCGTCGCGAGTCCAGTGCCACCGGCGATGGCCGCTCCATTCACCGCCGCGATGGTGGGCTTGGGAAAGTCATACAACAGGCGAATCAGTCGCGCGAAACTTTGCGCGTCCTCCAGATGCTCCGCGTGAGTGCGCGATTCCATTTGTTGCAGCTCTTCGAGATCGAGGCCAGCGCAAAAGCACTTCCCGGCGCCGGTGAGAATGATCGCCCCACATGGGCCGTCAGCGGCGTGATCGAGGGCCGTGGTCAGCTCCTGGATCATCGTAGGGTTCAGCGCATTGCGCTTCTCCGGCCGGTTGAGCTTGATTGTTCGCACGTTGCTGTCATCGCAGATCTGGATGGTTGTGTAAGTGCTCATGGTTCCTTCCCTGGCAGATATTACTGGATCGCTACCCCATATTTTGCCGCGATCGCCCTGCTTGCACTGACGATAGCATCGAGCGGCTCCAGCTTCGGCAAATCCGCTCCGAGGCGTTGCAACTCGACGATGGCCTGCTCGGTGGCCATGTTGCCGACCAGCGTGTTCTGGGCAAAAGGGCAACCTCCCAGACCGCCAACGGCCATATCCATCCGCCGTATGCCCGCACGATACGCCGCCGCTACCTTGGGCGCAACCTCATTTGGAGCGGCGTGCAGATGGACGCCGATTTCAATTTGGTCATGGACCGCCAGGACATCTCTGGTCAGCTCTTCGATTTGTTTCGGCGTAGCCAAGCCCACGGTGTCGGCGAGCGAGATCTGGATGATGCCCATATCAGCCAGCAGATCACAGGCGGCGATTACCTCTTCGGCATCGTAGGCGTCTCCATAAGGGTTGCCAAAGGCCATTGAGACATAGGCAACGATACCTAGTCCCGATTTGAAGGCAAGTTGGCCGATTGCTTCGAGCGTATCGAGACACTCTTCTGGAGTCTGGCGTTGATTGCGTTTGAGGAATTCGGGAGAGATGGAGTAGGGAAAGCCCAGGGTCTGCACTGCGCCGGTTTCGATCGCGCGCTCAGCGCCTTTCTCGTTGACGACGATGCCGATGATCTCAACATCGTCCGGCATATCTGGAATTGCGGCATCAAGGTATTTAAGCACCTGCTCGGAGTCGGCCATCTGCGGAACCGCCGTCGACGAGACGAAGGAAACTGCATCAATATGCTTGAATCCAACAGCTATGAGCAAACGCAGGTAGTCGGCCTTGACCTCGGCGGGGATCGGCTTCGGCAAACCCTGCCACGCATCGCGCGGACACTCGATCAGTTTGAATGGAGTTGTTGCCGTCTTAACCATGACTTTTCGATGCCGCCGCCATCAAGAACGCATCAGGGACACGCTAGGGATGGGCAGTGACCAAAAGCAATCCTACCGCCAACAGGTGGATCAGAGCCAATGCCAGGATGGCCTGAACAGCGCCCTTCGCGCGGTGGATAAGCATGGCTACGAGGCCGTAGATCGGGAACTGCAGATACATCGTGACTTGCGAAATTCCGTTACCTAGCGAGTCGGACAGGCCAAGGAAGTGCAGCTTAGGGATGAGCATGCACGGATAGAGCAGCCTCAGGCCGTCTGGGCCGGTGAGGGCCATCAAAGTCGCCGCCTTGACGGCGAAGGGCGTCACGGCAATCCCTAGGATGATCGGCCACCATGCCAGCCAACCGGATGTCTGCTTCTTCCTGCTTTTTCGCTTAGCGGCGGCCTTGCGTTTGGGGAGGCTGGATGCTGTCGCGCTCATGAGTAAAGCGTATCTGGACGGATGGGTGTCGGGAATAACAAGTAGGGAACGGGTCGAAGCCAAAGACGGAAATGCAGGATCTCCGGGCTCTAATACTTCAGCTTTCTTTGTGATGCTAAAATGTATCACAAATGAAGACCGCATCGGTGCGCGAACTCCGCTACGACTTCCCGAAGGTCGAACGGCTCCTAAGCGAAGGCGAAGCTGTGCAAATCACTAAGCGTCGGAAAGTGATCGCGCGCTTGATTCCTGAGCGGCCGAAGGCCCGGCCAGATATGCCGGACTTCATGGAACGGTTGCGTTCGATCTATGGCGACAAAATACATGAAGTCAGCGGCGCAGAACTCATCCGTCAGGATCGAGACCGCTATTGAGCATCTACCTCGATGCGAGCTTCCTGGTCTCGCTTTACAGCACCGACGCCAATTCTTCGGAGGCAGCGAAGGCCCTTTATTCTGTGGAAGAGTCCGACGTCCCGTGGGTAAGCACTCTCGCGGAGCTAGAGGTCGTCAATGCGCTTGGGTTGCGGCTGTTTCGAAAGCAGGATTCCGCCGCAGAGATTCGGCTGGCGTTGGATGCGTTCGACGACGATCTGGGGACGGGCCGATTCCAGCTGCGGCAATTGCCGGAGCTTGTATTCAGACGGGCGCGTCATATGTCTCTTCAAACTACCGGTCGGCTTGGAACTCGCGCTTCCGATCTGTTGCACGTGGCCGCCGCAATCGAGCTAGGCGCCGGCGAGTTCTATAGCTTCGACAAGCATCAGAGAAAGCTCGCCCAATCGATGAAACTTAGCGTCAATCGATAATCTACGTCTGGATCACGCCTGGGTTGAATTTCGCCACATCGGGATTCAGCGCGACTGCCTCCAGGGCCAGCTGCAGCGTCGTCCTCGTTTCCACCGGGTCGATGATCGCGTCGACCCAGAGCCGCGCGGCGGCGTAGCGGCAGTCGGTCTGAGCTTCGTAGGTGGCTTTGATTGATTCCAGCAGCTCATGTTTCTCTTCGTCGCTCAGCTTCTTGCCGTCGCGCTCAAGCTGTCGGATCTTGATCTCGACGAGGGTGTTGGCGGCAGAGCCACCGCTCATGACGGCGTACTTCGCGGTTGGCCAGGCGAAGATGAAGCGCGGATCGTAGGCCTTGCCGCACATTGCATAGTTGCCCGCGCCGTAGGATCCGCCGACGATCACGGTGATCTTAGGGACGGTCGAGTTGGAGACCGCTGAGACCATCTTGGCTCCGGCGCGGATGATGCCGCTCCACTCGGCGTCGCGGCCGACCATGAAGCCGTTCACGTCGTGGAGAAAGATCAGCGGGATGAGGTTCTGGTTGCAGTCCATGATGAAGCGCGCGGCCTTTTCGGCGCTTTCGGCGTAGATGACTCCGCCAAACTCGGTGCGCTTCTCGCCGGTATGCGAAGTTTGCGGCTGATGCTGCTTCTGGTTGGCGACGATGCCGATGGAGAATCCGCCGATTCGCGCGTATCCGCAGATGAGGGTGCGGCCGTAGTCTGGGCGGTATTCGTCGAACTCGCTGCGGTCGGCGAGGCGAGCGATGACCTCGTGCATGTCGTAGGCGTTCGTCGCTGAGTCTGGATCAATGAGCGAGTAGAGATCTTGCGCAGCGTATTTCGGCGCGTCCTTTTTCTCGTCGAAGGGCACGCGATCAAAGGGCGCCGCGACTCGTTGCCCGATTCTTCCGACGAGCGAACGCAGCCGGGCCAGGCAGAGATGATCGTTCGGTTCCTTGAAGTCGACAGTGCCAGAGATCTCCGCGTGCATGGTCGCGCCGCCCAGTTCTTCGGCCGTGTATTTTTGGCCGATGGCTGCTTGCACCAGCGCAGGGCCGGCGAGGAAGAGGCCGCTGCCTTCGGTCATGAGCACATGATCGGTCATCACGGGGAGATAGGCGCCGCCGGCGACGCACATGCCCATGATCGCGGTGATCTGCGGAATACCCATTGCCGACATGACGGCGTTGTTGCGGAAGATGCGGCCGAAGTCGTCCTGATCGGGAAAGACATCTTCCTGCAGTGGCAGAAAGACTCCGGCGGAATCGACGAGGTAGATGGTGGGGATGCGATTCTCGATGGCGATGGTCTGAGCCCGGATGACCTTCTTGGCAGTCATGGGAAAGAAGGCTCCGGCTTTGACGGTGGCGTCGTTGGCGATGATCATGCATAGTTTTCCAGCAACTCGACCCAGTCCCGTGAGCGTGCCAGCGGCGGGCGCTCCGCCCCACTCCTCATACATGCCGTGGGCGGCGTAGAGGCTGAGTTCAAAAAAATCTGTACCGAGGTCAAGGAGGAGATTGAGCCGTTCGCGTGCGGTGAGGCGGTTCTTGCTGTGCTGGGACTCGATTGCCTTTGGGCCGCCGCCTTGCTGGATGACTTTCGATTCTTCTGTGATTGTTGCAGTCAAGGCCGCCATTGCAGTTGCGTTCTTTTTGGAGCGAGCACTATTCGCGTCGAGGCGTGAGGCGGGGATGTTCCTCAGTGTCGCGGGTGTGTTCGGATCATTCATCGCCATGGTTAAGCTCGTGAAAGATGGAGCATAGCATTTCGATGCTGCCGCTTGTCGAGTGGGCGAGAGTCGCCTATGCCTTCGATGGGCCAAGAAGATTCTCAATCTTTCGATGGATGCTCTGGCCCACCTCCACTGACTAGACTGCGGCCATGGCGATTCCTACCGAACCGATTGGCAGCATTCCTCGTCCGCGAGCCTTGATCGACACGATGGTCTCCTTCAATGCAGGCCGCACCAGCCGCGACGTGCTCGATGCCGCATATGCTGCGGCGCTTCGCGAGACGATTCAGCGCCTTGAAGAGACCGGGTCGCCGGTGCTGAGCGATGGCGAGCAGACCAAGCCGAGTTTTGCGACCTATCCGCTGAGCCGGTTGAAGAATCTGGCGCCGGATGGAGTGGTTATTCCTTTTGCCGACGGTCATACACGGCAATTGCCGCGGCTTACTGCGGGGCCATTTCGATATGGCGTTCACGCGGTCGAGTACCTCATTGCGGCAAAGAGCCATACGCACAAGCCAGTGAAGCAGGCGGTGATTTCAGCTTCGGCGCTGAGTCTGCTTTATCCTGCGGACGGAATACCAGGATATTCGCGGGAATCGTTTCTGGCCGACCTGATCAATGAGGCCGAGGCGGATGTTCGCGGGGCGCTCGACGCCGGCGCGGCGTCGGTGCAGATCGACTTCACCGAGGGTCGTCTGTCGCTGAAACTAGATCCGTCGGGCGGTCTGCTGCGGAGTTTCGTAGAGCTGAACAATCAGGTGCTGAAGCGATTCACTTCTGAGGAGCGGCGCCGAATTGGAGTGCACGTCTGCCCCGGGGGCGACCGGGATTCGACGCATAGCGCGGATGTGGACTACGCTGGGCTGCCGCCGGAGCTCTTTCAGATGAGCGTTGGGAGATTTTATCTCCAGATGGCGAGCGAGCCGAACAAGAAGCGGGTGCTGCGGCTGATCAGCCAGCTTGCCAAGCCTGAGCACTTGATCTTCATCGGGGTCACCGATCCGATCGATCCGGCGGTCGAAACCGCTGAGCAGGTGCGCGATCGAGTGCTGGAGGCGGCGTCCATCATTCCAGTGAAACAGCTGGGGACCACGGATGATTGCGGCTTCGCCCCGTTTGGAGATGACGTTTCAACTTCGAGAGAGAAGGCTTTCGCAAAGATCAAGGCGCGGGTGGAAGGAACGGAGTTGGCCTCGGCCGGCCTCGGTCTCTGAGAGATCGATTTGAGCGGTTGCCTACAGCCTCCTTATGGTTTCAGTGAGATAATTATTTCGCTTAACTGAGGTAGGACCAATGTCCTCTGGAAGGCTTTCCGGGTTTTTCCAACACCCGTTTTTGAATCCTTGGGCGCAACGCGGCAATGAGCGCGATCGCTGGCCTGAAGTTGTGGCCACGGTTGCCGACTGTCTCAACCTTTCCGGCATGTGGGACAAGAGTCCGGCGACCGCTGCACTGTATTCGGTCCGGTTCACCTACTGGGTCGATGGCCAGATGCACACCGGGTGTTTCAAGACGCGGACAAAGTATGCGCCTGGCGATACGCTCATGGTGCGGCATGATCCGCGCCGGCATGAAAGAAACAGCGCCGATCCTGAAGAACGGCTACGGACAGAGTTGCTTATTGCGGCGGCGGTGGCGCTGGTTGCGCTTTATATCGCCGTAGCTATGCGCTGGTAACGCGGCATACGACTCTCAGCGGATCACGGCGGTTCACCTGGAGCTTTTGTGAAGGTTTTGCTTCTCACGCTGATGGCGCTGGCGCTCGATATCTCCCAAGCCAGGGCGGTTGGGCAAGCGGCCCACATTCTGCCCCTTCAATTTGGCAACCCAGTCGTGGGCGAGCCGTTCTCCGGCATGCGCACTCTCGACTATGAGCCTGCAGAGAACTCGTCCGATCCTGTTGCCGTGCATGCTGAAGAGAAGTTCTATCGAGACTCGGCAGGGCGAACCCGATCGGAGATTAAGTATTCGGATCGGCTTGCGATTATCGATATTCTTGATTTCGGCGCGCGCGTTCACTACCACTGGATAGCTGGCGATACAGTGGCCTCCCGCTTCGCAATGAAGGAAACCGATCAGGCCGCGGGACGGCCCGGCGAGAAGCTGGGCGAGGATGCGCCGATTATCGAAGGAGTGGCAACTCGTCATTCGCGATCCGTGAAGGGGACGCAGGGGAAGATCAATGAGATAGTCGAGAGCTGGTATGCGCCCAGCCTTCACCTGGCGATGCTGACAATTATTGACCGGCCCGGCGTGGGCAAGACGACCTATCGTTACGGGCATATGAACCTGGGAGAGCCGGATGCAGGACTCTTCCGAGTTCCGGATAACTTTACGATTGAGGATCGCCGCACCACGCCACCGCCGCCGGTCAGCGTTTCGACGACGGGTTCGCACGCAGACTCGGCGAACTCGAGTGCAGCATCAACGGCGCAACCGATTGCTGGGAAAGGGTCGCTCCCACATCCGGTTGAGGATGACAACTATATCGAGGCGCTGGCCCGCTTCCATGCTGCGGTTCCCCGATGGCTCCCTTCGGCGGCCGGTTACCACGAGCACACCGACCTGCGAATCATCGATATCAATGGCGTCGAGACCAAAGCAACTCTAGACGGTTGGCATAAGGGGCGTCTCGGACGTGACGAGCAGCGCGCTCCTGGATGGCGATCGACTATAGTGTGGAGCGCCGAGCAGAGCTGGGCGTCCCACGATGGGATTTGCCCGTTGCGCCTCTGTGGACTATTCGATGTGACGCCGAGGCCGGGTCCGATGGAGCGAAGAATTCGGGTACTTGGCCAGCGCGATGTCAAACTGCGGCAGAGGTCTACCGATGGCGTGCTTCACAGCTGCTCAGGGAGCTTCGGCGGTGCGGAGATATGCTTCGATATTGGGACCGGCTTTCCAGCGCTGGCGACGGTCGACGACGAGCGGATTGTCTATGAAGACTGGAGCCAGTATCGAGGAGCCGTTTATCCCAGCCGCTGGGCTCTCTATCGCGGGCAGCGGCTCCAGATCGAGGCTTCAGTCACCGTCACAGGCTTCGACGGACCAGACAGTCTTTTCGACCCGCTCGCCGACGTGGCGCCAAGGCCGAACAGACTCGGTGCGCAACTGGAGGACAGTCCCACGATCCTTTCCAGGGGGGCAGTGAAATCTTCAAATTTTGGGCAGGCCCTGGTGAAGGTTTCGGTTGACGCAAATGGACGGGTGAAAAACGCTGAATTGCTGGATGCGGATGATTCTTCGCTAGGGCAAGCGGCCCTAGTCGCTGCGAAAAAGACAGTGTATCTGCCACAAGAGGCGAACGGGACGAGGATTTCGTTCGAGACTGGGTTCCGGGTCGATCAGTGGTCCACCGTCGATCCTATGCGAGTCGGGGCTACGAGCTTGTCGTCACAGGGGACGGACTGACGAAGACTCCGCCGCGGCTTCGTTTCGACCAAGTCCCAATTCATCCGCGTTCTTCTGCATCGCCGCAATGCAGAAAGCAATGTGCTGATCCAAGTCGACTCCCAGCTCGGCTGCGCCGTTCACTATGTCCTCGCGGTGAACTCCTTTGGCGAAGGCCTTGTCCTTCATTTTCTTGCGGACTCCAGCGACCTCGACGTCAAAGATAGATCTGCTCGGCTTGACCAGCGCGCAGGCGGTGAGAAAGCCCGCCAGTTCATCGCAGGCGAAGAGCGCCTTTTCCAAATGTGACAAGCGCGGCACGCCGGAGTAGCTCGCGTGCGAGAGAATCGCGGTGCGAATCTCTTCGGGCCATCCTCGCTCGGCGAGGATCTTGCTTCCGACGAAGGGGTGGTCGTCGAGCGAAGGGAAGCGTTCGTAATCAAAGTCATGCAGAACGCCGACCACAGCGTACTTTTCGACCAGGGCGACGCGATCGTCGCCGGCAAGTCCCAGCGTATCGGCCTCGCGCTCCCCGTAGGCACGCACGCAACACTCAACTGAGAGCGCGTGTTTCCGCAGGCTTGGCGATTCGGTGTGTTCGCAGACGAGCTGCCACGCTGCCTCTCGGGTATAGGGTGGGATTGTTGCGGGGTGTTCAATTTCTCCCATTGAGTCTCCTGGTTCTGGCTAATTCCCGTATTCTTCTCGTTCTTTTCGGGATTCTTCGGGTTTTTTAGGCAAGACTCACACTTTTCACTTGACACTTAAGATACTCCACCCGCAAGCTATGGGAGTTAAGTTTCCGGAGCGTGCATAGAATGCTCGCTCCGGGGCTTATGGATGCCCTGCTCTGGCCTCCGTAACAATTCATGGCAACTACCCCAGCAAGCCCCGTCAGTACGCCCGAGGCCCGTGCGGTACTGCGATGCGAGCACTGCAGTCTGGTGCAGTTCATGACCACGAACTCCCTCTGCAGACGCTGCCACAGACCACTCGAAATCGATGAGCCAGAACCCCTGTCGCCCATGCTGGTTGCCGTTTCCGGCCATTCCGGATCGGACAATGGTGGGCTGCAGGTGGCCCGCGCGGTGCGCGATCTCCGCCTGGAGCGCAACCTGAGCCAGCGGCAGCTGGCCGGCCGGATGCAGGTGCCTCGCACTTACATCTCCAAGATCGAGAACGGCAAGGCGACGCCCACGCTGTCTTCGCTCGAGCGGCTTGCCAACGCACTCGAAGTGGACATCTGCAAGCTCGTCTATGACGCGCGCAGCCGGAGAAACGAAGAGACCGCAAACATCCTCGCCGACCCGTTCCTGGCCGAGATTGCCCCGTATGTGGCGCAGATGGATGCGCTGCAGCGATCGATCTTCCTGAACCAGGTACGCGACATGGCCACCGGTCGCCGTAAGACCGCCTAGCCGTCGCGTTTCTGGCAATCGCCGTGCCCCGTTCATGACCGGTCATTCATCAGCGTGTAATGATCGCGGAAGCGGTGACCAACGCCGTTTGCGACGGAGGGGGCCATGTGCTACGTTCGAGAGAACGAGCGAGTGTCGTGCCCAAATCGTCGCCAAGCCGTGTTCATGAGCTGCCTGCCGACGAGCAGGTCGTCTACCGTCGCCTCGATCCAGATCGGCTTCCGCAGCATGTAGCCATCATCATGGACGGCAACGGACGCTGGGCGGGCAAACGTCTGCTGAAGCGCTTCCTTGGGCATCAGCAGGGCGCTGAGGCCGTGCAGTATGTGGTCGAAGCGGCATCGCGGATCGACCTCCCCTACCTGACTCTCTACGCCTTCTCTCTCGAAAATAACCTGCGCCGGCCCAAGTCTGAGGTCAACTTTCTCATGCGCCTGCTTCACACCTACCTGGGTAATAACGTGAAGAGGATGAACGACAATAATGTCCGCATCCGTTACATCGGACGCACTGAGGAGTTGCCTTCTGAAGTTCGGGACAAGATGCAGTGGGCGGAAGAGCAGACCGCGCAGAATACCGGAACTACCTTGACCCTGGCACTAAACTACGGAGCCCGCTCTGAGTTGGTAGATGCCTTCCGGGCCGTCTGCGCGGATGTCTGCGACGGTAAACTTGCGGTCGGCGAGGTCGACGAAGAAGAGATTCAGCGACGGCTCTATACCGCTGATATGCCCGATCCTGATCTGGTCGTGCGTACCTCGGGCGAGATGCGGATCTCAAATTTTCTGCTTTGGCAGATCGCGTACTCCGAGATCTTTGTGACTGACCGTCTATGGCCGGATTTTCGTGGCATTCACCTGCTTGAAGCCATCGAAGACTACCAGCGCCGGGAGCGCCGCTATGGCGGGCTTGGCGACGGGACCGAATCAGACGACGTGTCAAGCCTGCCGGCGAACACGGTGTTAGTGCCCCGCTAAGATGGCTCCGACAATCCATTCATTCACACATTGAGCTTCGGGTGCGGCGTTTCGCCTTGCCATGGGCTGAGCCTGGGAATCCAGCGTGGAACTGCGGCGCAGAACTCCTCGTACTCGGCGCCAAAGCGGGCGCGTAGCGATGGCTCCTCATATGCCAGCACAAACACGTGAAAGCAAACCCAGACGAATGCGCCGTAACCGAACAGGCTTCTGCTGCCGAAGATCATGGCCTGGCCAAAGATCGTCGATGCGACTGCGACGTACATCGGATTTCGGACGTATCGATAGAGTCCGCTTACGACCAGGTGTTGTGTAGGGAGTGGAGGGGCTGGTGTACCCAGTCCTGTGACCACAAAGCGAACGAACGAGTCGGCGAGTACGGCAATACCGGCCAACAGCAGCAACGCGCCGAAGACCTCAAGAAGAAACGACCAAGTGCCGGTTGACTCGACATGCCACCGGGTGATCGACCAGGGAAAGTAGCCAGCGATGGTCCCTGGGGCAATGAGGAAAAAGAGCGCCGATGCGACACCCGCCGAGGTGAGCTTCATACTTCACCGACTCAGCCCCGGCGGGTGAGAAAACCGGCGGGGATGGCTCCGCCAGACTTGAGGAAATTGAGGCGGCCAGTGGATGCAGGCGCTTGTTTCATCGGCTGAACCTCGACGAAGATGCCGGATCGGAATTGCGAACTTGGCAGGAAAATTGTATTCCTGAATTGCCGCAGCGGTCTCTCCGCGATGTGCGCTGTCGCGGGTCAGCTTGACAGCCATCCGGCTTTGACAAGCATTTCCATGGCGACATCGGTCACGCTGCGATTCTCGTTGGCGACGGTAATGTCTTCCAATCGAACAGCGTCGAGGATAGCGTTCAACTTTGCAACGCGAGCGCATAGTTCTTGCTGCAATAGACCCGGTTCGCGGAGCTTGACACGCTCGTGCATGACGTTAAGGTTTGCTGTGAGACGGCAGACAGTTGTATTGGTAGCGGAAGTGATGTCGCGGCAGAGTTCCAATTGAGCGCGGTCTTCCATCGCGCGCGCGATCAAAAATCTCCGCACCCCGTGGGCAGCATAGTTTTGGCACACTAATCGAAGATTCTCGTACATCACGGCGTCGCTGCTAGCCGCAGTGGGAAGATAGCCAACGCCGAGTCCATCCAAATCGATCGCCGCGTGGGCGATCTTGCGCAGTGCAAGGATGTCCGACGCTTCGGCGAGTACGCTTGTCTTGCCAGCCCCTATTGTCCCGGTAATGATGAGTAATGATCCCGTATTTTACTCCCGTTATCGGAAATTCGCTGCCCGCTCTGTCTCTGATTCAGTACCGCCAGCTTGTCAGATCCGCTCCCGGAGGCGCGGTTTTCTGAATGCGTTCCATGATCTGCGGCACGTACATCTGGTTGTAGTGAAGGCGGGAGTACCAGTTCGGTTTGGTAGGGTCGCCGTTCCAGCAATGCTCGGCGCGAGGGCCGTACTTGACCTCACCTTCGTAAGGCACTCCGCGGCCGGGCGTTCCCGTCGGTTAAGGAAGTCCTCCATCAGGTAGACGGCGTCGTTGAGGAAATAAGTGTCATCGGAGCCGACGTAGATGTGGAGCTTGCCTTGCAACTTCGGGCCTAGGGTTGACCAGTCGCGCTGCAGGATCGCATCCAGATCGTAGTGCTCACGCCAGTACTCGGCGGTGGCGTGATCGATCGTGCCGGTTTCTATATCGAAGATCGGTTTGGGATAACCGTCGTTGCCCACAGGAGAATAGACCGCCTGCCAAATATCGAACTGGTCGCCCGATCTGCCGTGATCGCCCAGCGCAGCCTCATATGCGATGTTGTCGCGCATGGAGATAAGAGTCTGCCCCAGATAGTTGCGCATGGCGGGCTGCTCCACCCGCTTGTTCGCGCCCTGAAGGTAGAACATATTGTCCTGCTTGTAGAGGTCGACGGTCATGTAAGCGTGAAAATCGACCGGGTCGGGGCAGGCGACGAAGGCTCCGTTGTAGTCGTCGGGATAGAACATCTGCACGGCGAGGGATTCCCAACCGCCGGTTGAGCCTCCATAGACAAATCGCGCCCAACCCTGGCCGATGCCGCGGAATTGCTTCTCGATCGCCGGAATCAGCTCGGTTTCGAGCGCGTCGCCGTAGGGACCGAGGTTGGCAGAGTTCACCGCGTAAGAGTCGTCGTAGTAGGGGTTGGCGTGCTGTAGCTTCACGATCAACATGCGCGGCCGTTTGGGAGCGATCCAATCAAGGTAGTTCTTGTACGCCTCCTCTTGCTGGATGCGGTTGTAGCCGGCGAGATGAAAGCGGTCGGAGTAGTCGGGCTTGAGGTTGGGGTCGGGCGGAGTCTCGCGGAAGTCGCCGAACTCCGAGACGAAATGGTCGTGAAAGACGATCAGGGGATAGTGTGCGTTGGGATGAGAGTCGAATCCTTCGGGAACAAGAACGATGGCCGAGAGATAGACCGGCCTTCCCCAGAATTTGGTCAGCAGCGCCGATTGGATGCGAATGTGACGGATGTACTTTGTGTCCGGCTCGGGTGGAATTGGTGGCATCACCTGATCGAGCGAAACGGCAATCGGCGGCCCACCGGGACCCATATGGACCACTCGCGGTTTCGACATAAGATTGCCGGGCGCAAGGTTCCACTGCTTGCCTTCGCCGCGGTCGGCCGAGAGCTTAATCGTCGTTCCGTCGGAGCGGTGGAAGGTCTCGTAGACGTTCAGAACCGCCTGGATCGTGTAGTCGCCTGTGGGAACGTAGCGCAGGCGCGCTACAGGATAGCCTTCGGTGTCGTCGCTGATCTTGATGGGGTCACCGGGTTTCCATCCATCTACAGTGATGCCGAAAACCATCTGTGATTTCAGCGTGTCGTTAATCTGCATCCGCGGCTCGGCGCTGGGGTCGTTCGAGAGCAACAGGAGCATGCGGCCGTCGAGGGGCTGAGCAGAGGTTGTGGCGGGAAAGCTTACCGAAATGGATTGAGCAGAGGCTCCGGCGGCGCACAGGCCGGCCGCAACTACGAGTGCGGGTAAACGGTGGAAATTGAGCATACCGGAGTATAAGTCCTCGCCGTCATTCAGACGGGTTGAAGAAACCTATTCTCCGGTGTGCAACAACAACGCAGACGAGGATCGGCTACCGAGAGGCCGATTCGCTTCCCGGTACTAGGATCTTTTCCGGCGCGTCGACCTTCGTTCCAGGCGCGCTGACCTTGACCTTGAGCGTCTGCAGCTGGGGCTTGTTGCCGGGTTTGGCTAGAATGCCCAGCTCATACTGGTTTTTCAAACGGGTCGACAGGTCGTCGAGGAACGGCGCGAATGAAACTGGATTGCCGAAGCCCTGCCAATAGGCGCGGCCTCCAGTACCTTGCGAGACCTGGAGGAGATAATTCTGCGCGCCGGCTTCGGTCCATTGGCTGTTGTCGAAGCGGCCTGTATTCCGATAAAAGATCGAGTGCACGATGATGCCGGCCTTCTGGGCGTCGGTGATTGCGGTCTGGACGTACGGGTCGTTCGGATCGTAACTGCGACCATAGTAGAGGTCGACGCCGTCAGTGATCATCAACACCTCGCGGCGGTCGGTCGTGTTGCCGGAGGGCCAGTTCTTGACCAGGTCTGACAGGCAGAAATACGGGCTGGCGCTCCCGCCGGGGATGCCCGTGGTCAGTCGAAAGGCGTTCGCTGCTAGGTTACGATCTGGAGTGATGTTCTGGGCCATGACCGCGCGTCCGTTCTGCATATAGGCGACGCCGACCTGCGCTCCATTGGGCAGGGTTTTCACGAAGGACTGCAGGTCTTTGTACTGAAGGCTTAGTCCGCTTCGCGCCGAGCCGTCGATCAGGACAACAATTTGTAATCCCGATTGCTCGCCGCGCAGGGGGATCCAATTCGTGATCCGGGCGTTCTTGCCGCCTACATTGGCTTGAACTTGATTTTCGGGAATGGTGAGTATTTGGTCGCCACTCTTGGGAATCACGGTGACGACGGTCTGCGTTTGTACTCCACTTTGAGCCAACAGGGGAATGGTCGCCATCAGGCAGCCAGCCAGCAATCCGCTGGAAATTCGATTGAGTTTTGACATAAATACCTCAGCCTTTATAAACCCGGCAATTTGTTAGACGTCGCGGGAGGTGCTTTCGATCCTGACAACGCTCGGCGTCCGCTGTCCCCGGCATGTATGCTTTTCAGGAGATGAAGAGAATCGTAACAGCGGCGGTGTTGATTCCGCTGGTTTTGTTGTTGGTGCTAAAGGGCCATTTCTGGCTCTTGATTCTTGCGGGCGCGGCCGTTGCTCTGGCCGCAGCCTGGGAATTTATGGCTTTGGCCGAGGCCGGAGGCGCTAAGCTGCCACGCGTTCTGGTACTCATCGCAATCGGTGTGCTCTTCACTTGCGCCTTTCGGAACGCCGATCTCCTTGGCCCGGCCCTCGGTGCCATCGGGCTGCTCTTGTTCCTGGTGTGCGTCTTTCGCTCGCCTCTTGATCGGGTATTGCGCGACGCTGCGGCATCTCTCTTTTGCCTGGTCTACATCGGCTTCACCTTGTGCACATTGCCACTGATTGGCGCACAGGAAGGCGGCCCGTCGCTGCTGCTGCTGCTGCTCTGCGTGGTCTGGTCGGGTGATACCGCCGCTTTCTATGTCGGTCAAAGCATCGGCCGCCGGAAACTGGCACCAAAGCTCAGTCCGAAGAAGACGTGGGAGGGAACTGTCGGCTCCGTGGCGGGAAGCCTCGTGATTACCATCGTCTTGATTGAGCTGGCGAAATTCCTGACGGGGAGGGGATTAGACCTGCTCGCCTACCCGGGATCTGCTTGGAACTGGCTACTGCTGGCGCTGATCCTCAACGTCGCCGCGCAGCTTGGCGACCTGGCGGAATCAGCGTTGAAGCGCGGCGCTGGGGTAAAGGATTCCGGTACGCTGCTTCCTGGTCATGGCGGGGTTCTGGATCGCATTGACGCGCTCCTGCTAGCGGCTCCGGTGCTGTGGTACGCTCAGCTATTCAAACACTGGTTCTAGCGCTGTAAAATTGCGTCAGCCTTGAAGCATATCGCCATCCTCGGTTCCACCGGCTCGATCGGGCAGAGCACCCTTTCCATCATCGAAAGCTATCCTGAGCGGTTCTCCGTGGCATCGGTGGCCGCAGGACGCAACGTCGACGCCGCCTTTGAACAGTGCCGCCGCTGGAGGCCGTCCGTGGTGTCGATGGCGACCGAGGAGCTGGCCGGACAACTTCGTTCGAAGTTGAAGAAGGCTCGGATGTCAGAGACTGAGATCGTCTGGGGAGTGGCGGGAACCGTTGCCGTGGCGACGGTGCCGGCTGTCGATTTTGTGGTCTCGGCGATCGTTGGCGTGGCCGGCCTCGAGGCGACCTACGCCGCAGTCAAAGCCGGTAAGGCAGTCGGCCTCGCGAACAAGGAAGCAATGGTGGCCGCGGGCGAGATCCTCACCCGCGAAGCGCGTTTGCATAATGTTCCGCTGCTGCCCATCGACTCAGAGCACAACGCGATTCACCAGTGCATGCGAGGCGGAAAGCGGGACGAGGTGCGGCGCATCTGGTTGACTGCCTCGGGCGGCCCATTTCGGACGCTGCCACTGGCGAAATTTTCAGAGATTACTGTCGAGCAGGCGCTCAAACATCCGACGTGGAACATGGGACGCCGGATTACGATTGATTCCGCGACGATGTTGAATAAGGGGCTGGAGGTGATCGAGGCCTGCCGGCTCTTCGACATTCCGCCCGCTGACGTGCGGGTGACAATTCATCCCCAGTCCACCGTTCACTCGCTTGTCGAGTTCGTAGACGGGAGCATTCTGGCGCAGATTTCGGTGACCGACATGCGTCTGCCGATACTCTATGCGATGACCTATCCCGATCGGATCGATGCGGAACAGGCGAGCGGTCTGGCGTTCGACATGACGAAGCTGGGCCAGCTTGACTTCGAGACGCCGGACTTCGAGCGCTTCCCATGCCTTCGACTCGCCTATGAGGCAGCGCAGCTTGGCGGCGCTCACTGTATCGCCCTCAATGCGGCCGACGAGATCGCAGTCGAGGCGTTTCTGGCTGGAGACATCCACTTTATGGACATCCCGCGTACAATAGAGGCTGTGCTCCAGGCGACTTCCGAGTCCCACCCAGAGTCTATAGAGGATGTGCTGGCGCTCGACGAGCACGCCCGGGAGGTTTCCCGTACCTGGCTGGCGAGATCATCGCTGACCGGAGCGGGCGCATCCAAGCTAGGTAATCTGGCAAGGTGATTGGACGGCTGTGATGCGTGTCGGGTGGTTCTTTTCGTTCAGGAAGTCAAGGTTCCCTCAATAATGCCCTTTGCAATCAACGCAACACTCGCAACCCTCGTCGTGCTCGGCATCATGGTGCTGGTGCATGAGTTTGGCCATTTCATTACGGCAAAGTTTTTCGGTGTCCGGGTCGAGGTCTTCTCGATCGGATTTGGCAAGCGCTTGTTTGGATTCAAGCGCGGCGATACCGATTACCGGATCAGCCTGGTGCCTCTGGGCGGTTACGTCAAGATGTCTGGCGAGACGGCCGGCGATGGCGTGCCGCTGGTAAGTGAAACAGCGGCGGAATTGTTACCTAGCGACGAGCACGACCCTGGTGACTTCACTTCGCATCCGCGCTGGCAGCGAATCCTGATCGGCCTCTCCGGGCCCTTTGCGAACTTTGTCCTCGCCTTCCTGCTCATGACCGGGCTTTACATGATGCACAACGAGGTTCCGACCTTCTATTCGCAGTCAGCGACCGTGGACTCTGTTGCTGCGAACTCCGCGGCTGCCAAGGCGGGCATTCAAGCCGGCGACAAGATTGTGCAGTTTGACAGCGAGAAGAATCCCACCTGGGAGCAGGTCGACATCCGAGCCGCGCTCGATGCCAACTCGACGATTCCGGTGACGGTCGAACGCGCCGGGCAGTTGATGCAAACCAGCTTGTCCATTCAGAATCCGGGCAACAGCGACGACTTTGACTCGACTTCCCTGGGCTTGTTGCCCAAGGTGCAGAACCACCCGCTGCAAGTCGATGTGATTGAGCCTGGCATGCCTGCTGAAAAGGCTGGACTGAAGGCCAAGGACATCATCGCTGCCGTCGATGGCAACAGCTTTACCTATGTTGCTTCGTTTGTGGCTTATCTCCAGCAGACCGCTGGACGCGCCGTGGACCTTACGGTTCTGCGCGGAGGCCAGACACTGCACATCACTGTAAAGCCGGTGCTTGCGGACAACGGCAAAGGACATGACAGCTATCAGATCGGCTTTGCCGCGAGCCGGCCGCCCTATACCGTAGAGCAACTGGCGCTGCCCGAAGCAGCGCGCCGGTCGGCGATCTTCAACCTGCACAACTCGGGGTACATCATCGATGTGCTGCGAAAGCTCTTCACGCGGCGGTCAGAAGTGCAAAATTTGAGCGGCCCGATTGGCATTGCCCGCGAGACTGGCGAGGCGATCTCCATGCCGGGATGGCAGCCAATCATCGGGCTGATGGCGTTGATCAGCCTGAATCTCGGGATTTTCAATCTGCTGCCGATTCCCATACTGGACGGCGGCATGATCCTGCTCTTGATCGTCGAGGGCATCATGCGGCGCGATCTGAACCAGGAGTTCAAAGAGCGTATCTATCAGGTCGCTTTTGTCGTCCTGATACTCTTTGCCGCGTTTGTTATGTTCAATGACATCACAAGGTTGCCGATATTTTCGAAGCTGAAACCTTAAGACTTGTCGCGTCCGGCGCCAACCTGCCTCCGCGCTGGACGCGTTCCATCGCCTTATTCTCGGGTGACTGATCACTTCTTTTATTTTCGGGTGACTGATGACTGTTTTGACTCCGCCGTCCCGAACGACCCTTCGTGTCCGCTATGCCGAAACCGACCGTATGGACGTGGTCTATTACGCGAACTTCCTGGTGTGGTTCGAAATCGCTCGCGTCGAATTGCTGCGCCAGCTCGGCTTCGATTACAAGAAGATGGAGACCGAAGACGACATCATGTTGCCGGTGGTCGACGTCGCTTGCCGTTATAAGGCGCCCGCGCACTATGACGACCAGATCGTGATTGAAACCAGAATTACTGCTATGCGGACGTCCATGATGAAGTTCACCTACGAGGTGTATTGTGCCGGTGCCGCTGCCGAGGATGGCAGCCTTTCTCTAGGCAAGCTGCTCGCTTCCGGGGAGACGACCCACGTTATCGTCGGATACGGAATGCAAAAGACAATGTTGCCGGAGAAGTACGCTCGGGTCATACGCGCAAAACTAGGCTTGACGGTCGAACAAGACTTAGTCTGACCTTTCTCTGGAACTCATCTCGTGAAATGTCCGTATTATCGGCGAGGAGTCTCCATCATGCGCCGTCCGGCCGGATTTGTAGCAATTCTCGCCCTCATCACACTTGGATCAATGGTGCAAAGCCGAGAAGCCTTTGCGCAGCAGTCCAGCAACTGGACCACCGGCGCCTGCGGTGACGACGAGGGCAATACCCACAACCAATCCTCGTGGGGACGTCAGGAACGCGTCTGCGAACTTCGCACAACTACGATCAAGCTCGGTGGTGCGCGGTTGGGCGTCAAGAGCGAGAACGGCGGCATCGAAGTGACCGGCGAGGACCGCAGCGACGTGCAGGTCGAAGCTCGCGTTCAGGCCTGGTCGAGTTCCGAAGCAGACGCCAGAAAAATTCTCACTCAGGTCACCATTGAGACCTCAGGCGATAACATTAGGGACAACGGCCCGCACTTTCATTGGGGTAATACCGGATATGGAGTGAATTACAAGATCCACGTGCCGCGACGCCTCGCCGTCGATCTGAAAAGCGAAAACGGCGGTATCGACATTGCCCACCTGGAAGGCGAGATTCGCTTCGACACCACCAACGGCGGCGTCGGTCTTAACGACCTCGCTGGCGACGTGCGCGGCTCGACGACCAACGGAGGCCTGGACATTACCCTGACCGGTAACCGCTGGGGCGGGGCGGGACTGCACGCCGAGACCACCAACGGTGGGGTCACGCTCAGAATTCCCGAGCATTATTCCGCGCACCTGGAAACCGGCACGGTGAACGGTGGAATCTCGCTCAATTTTCCAATCACGATCCAGGGCGACATCAAGAACCATCTCTCCACCGACCTCGGTAGCGGAGGGCCCACCATTCACGCAGAGACGACCAATGGCGGGGTGCAGATTGATAGGGCGCGTGGAGCGGAATAGCCTGGGGATCCTGCGAGTTCCCGCTCAAAGCCTGCATATCAGCAACTCCCGTTCGTAGACCATCTCGGAAGGTAAGTGGTCATGAAGGGCGATGAAGAGTTCTTCGTGGCTCATTACCTCTTTTCGCCATGCGGCGCGGTCAACGTTTTGCAATTGGTCGAACGCCGCTTCGGAGAAGTTAATTCCGGCCCATTCGATGTCCTTGTAGTGCGGAGTCCAGCCGATCGGTGTCTCTTTGCCCTGAGCGCGGCCGCGTACGCGGTCGACAATCCATTTCAGGACGCGGATGTTCTCTCCGAACCCCGGCCATAGAAACTTGCCGTTTTCATCCTTGCGGAACCAGTTCACGTGGAAGATGCGTGGGGTCACGTTGAGCGTGCGTTGCATCTTGATCCAATGGCGGAAGTAATCGCCCATGTGATAGCCGCAGAAGGGCAGCATGGCCATGGGGTCGCGGCGAACCTGGCCAACTGCGCCAGCTGCCGCGGCTGTGGTTTCTGAGCCCATCGTTGCGCCGGTGTAGACTCCGGCGCTCCAGTTAAAAGCCTGGTAGACGAGCGGGATGGTTGACGAACGGCGGCCGCCGAAGATCAAGGCGCTGATTGGCACGCCCTCGGGTGCTTCCCAGTTGGCGTCGATGCAGGGGCATTGTGAGGCAGGCGCGGTGAAACGCCCATTCGGATGGGCTGCCTTGGCGCCGGTCTGCTTGGCGATGGCGGGAGTCCAATGCTTGCCCTGCCAGTCGAGGCACTCGGCGGGCGGTTCGTCGGTCATGCCCTCCCACCAGACGCCGCCGTCGGGCGTTAGCGCGACATTAGTAAAGATGGTGTTGCGGGAGAGCGTCGCCATGGCGTTGGGGTTGGTCTTGCCCGAGGTTCCGGGCGCGACGCCGAAGAATCCGGCTTCCGGATTGATGGCGCGGAGCTGGCCGGTGGCATCGGGGCGAATCCAGGCAATGTCGTCGCCGACCGTCCATACCTTCCAGCCGTTGAAGCCCTCGGGCGGCACCATCATGGCGAAGTTGGTCTTGCCGCAGGCACTGGGGAAGGCCGCGGCGACGTAGGTTTTTTCAGTCTTTCCATTTGCATCGGGTGGACTTTCTACACCGACGATGAGCATATGCTCGGCCATCCAGCCCTCATCGCGGGCAATGTTTGAGGCGATGCGCAGGGCGAAGCACTTCTTGCCGAGCAGGGCGTTGCCGCCATAGCCGGAGCCGTAGGACCAGATTTCGCGCGTTTCGGGGAAGTGGACGATGTACTTCTCGTCGTTACAAGGCCAGCGAACGTCGGATTCGCCGGGCGCAAGCGGCATGCCGACCGAGTGCATGCAGGGAACGACGCGCTTCACGTCGCGGTCGATCTCGCGGAAGACGGGAAGGCCGATGCGCGCCATGATCCGCATGTTTACGACGACGTATGGCGAGTCGGTGAGCTGGACGCCAATTTGCGACATTGGCGAACCGACCGGCCCCATGCTGTAGGGCAGCACGTACATAGTGCGACCGCGCATGGCTCCGCGAAAAAGATCCTTGAGCTTCTTGCGCATCTTGAAAGGGTCTTCCCAGTTGTTGGTCGGGCCGGCGTTGTCTTTGGATAGGGAGCAGATGAAAGTGCGCTCCTCGACGCGGGCGACGTCCCGGGCATCCGAGCGCGCGAAGTAGCAGCCTGGCCAGGTCTTCTCGTTGAGCTTGATGAAAGTTCCGTTCTCGACGAGCTGGGCGCAGAGCGACTCGTACTCCTGCTGCGAGCCATCGACCCAATGGATATTGTCCGGGCGGGTAAGCTCGGCCATTTTGTCGACCCAGCGGAGCAAATGCTTGTTCTCGGCGAGGGGTGAAGGCGAGCTGTAAGAGGCTGGAGGGGAGAGGACGGATGCGGTACTTTTTCTCATAATGAAGGCGATCGGTGATGTCTATGGATTACACAGATGTTCAAGGGCTATTGTGTCAAAGCGACCTCGGCTTGTCAGTGCTTGCGTATCGAGGCGGCCCACCGTCCGATTTTACTTATCCATCGAATTGCCCGTCCTGAATTGTTCCTATGGGAATGATTTCTCTATTGTTTTGGTTGTAGACTCATAGAGCGGAGAGAGTCGCACAATTCGCTGAGCCGGGCATGCGCCCGATCGGGAAAACAGGAGCCAAGATGGCAAGCATCGTCGAAACGCAAACTACCTTGCAATATTTGAAGGACCTCTGGGATGATTCCGTTGCGGTCGGACTCGATGAGGCGGAACTCCTGCGCTATCGCTCAAACCTGCTGGGCGCCGATCTGCGTATCACCAACTTCGCCGGCGGCAACACGAGCTCGAAGGCGCTAGAGGTCGACCCCCTTTCGGGGCAGGAGGTCGTGGTCCTCTGGGTGAAGGGAAGTGGAGGCGACCTCGGCAGCATGAAGCGCAGTGGTCTCGCCTCTCTGTACCTTGAAAAGCTTCACGCCCTGGAAAAAATCTATCGCGGCGTCGATTACGAAGACGAGATGGTGGACTTGTACCCGCTGTGCACCTTCCGGAACAACCCTGTCGCTGCCTCCATCGACACGCCGCTGCATGGGTTTCTGCCCTTCAAGCATGTCGATCACCTTCATCCTGATTGGGGTATCGCGCTCGCCGCCTCGGCAAACGGACTGGAGAAGATGGCGGAATTCAACCAGCGTTTTAGGCATCATCTCGTCTGGATTCCGTGGCAACGGCCCGGCTTCGAGCTGGGCATGATGATGAAGCGGACGATCGAAGCGAATCCCGACTGCGATGGAATCGTGCTTGGCGGGCATGGGCTTTTCACATGGGGAGAGACACATCGAGAGTCCTACCTGAGCACGATCACGATCATCGATCAGCTCGGCCAGTTCGTGATGGAACATGCTGCGCACAAGGGCGACAAGATATTCGGCGGAGAAAAGTTCGCGGCCCGCGAAGATCGCGCCAAACTCTCCCTCGAGTTGCTGCCATATCTCCGCGGACAAGTGAGCAACAACCGCCGCGTAATCGCGAGCTATTCTGATTTGCCCGAGGTGCTGACGTTCGTGAACTCGCGCAACGGCGAGGCGCTGGCCTACCTTGGAACAAGCTGCCCGGACCATTTCATCCGCACCAAGATTCGCCCACTCTATGTGAAGTGGGACCCCTCTGGCGACGTTGCCAGCCTGAAGGCTGCGATCGGCGATGGCCTGAAAACGTATCGCAAGGAGTATGCCGAGTATTACCAGGCCCACGCTCAGTCGGATTCACCGGCGATGCGCGACGATAACCCAAGCATCGTGCTGGTGCCGGGAATCGGCATGTTTAGCTTCGGGAAGAGCAAGCCGGAGTCGCGGATTACGGGCGAGTTTTATACCAACGCGATTCATGTGATGGAAGGCGCGAGTGCGATAGGCGAGGGCAGTGTGCCGAGCGAGTTGCCGCAGGCCGGGCCTGCTGCGCCCACCTCTGCCTTCAAGGTGCACACCAATTATGTGGCGCTGCCGGCGCTTGAGGCATTCCGGATCGAATACTGGAAGCTGGAAGAAGCCAAGATTCGCCGCCAACCCCCAGAGAAGCAGCTTAGCCGCCAAATTGCCGTCGTTATTGGCGGCGGCAGCGGAATCGGCCGCGAGGTCGCTCTGCTGGCCGCCGAGCGCGGCGCCCACGTTCTTGTCGCCGACCGCGATCTCGCCGGAGCTGAAGCAGTGACCGGCGAGGTGAAAGCGATTGCTGGTAAGGAATTTGCCGTTGCGGCAAGCGTGGATATTCGCAATCGCGAAACCATCCGCGAGGCGCTTGCCAAGGCGATTAGCGCCTTCGGTGGAATCGACATCGTAATCAACACCGCCGCGATTTTTCCAGCATCTCCCGACGGGGTGATTTCGGATGCACAATGGGCGCTCACGCTGGAAGTCAATGTAACGGCAAATTACTTGCTGGCAGATGAAGCTACGAAGCCCCTCAGGGAACAGGGACTTCCTGTCAATGTTGTGCTCACAAGCTCCGCCAACGCGGTCGTCTCCAAACGTGGCAGTGAGGCCTACGACGTCAGCAAAGCGGCGCTGAGTCACCTGGTTCGCGAACTCGCCGTTGGTTTGGCTCCGCTGGTTCGGGTGAACGGCATCAGCCCGGCGACGGTGGTGAAAGGATCGACGATGTTTCCGCGCGATCGCGTCATCGCCTCTTTGACCAAATACGCGATTCCGTTTGAGGCGTCGGCGAGCGATGAGCAACTCCGCAACTTGCTGGCGGGTTTTTATGCGAAGCGAACGCTGACGCACCAGCCGATCGACCCTAAAGACTGCGCTGAGGCGATCCTGTTCCTCGCGGGGCCGGCGTCGCGCTGCACGACAGGACACCTGATTCCGGTCGATGGAGGCCTTACCGAAGCGTTCCTTCGCTAAGTCGGGCTCTAATTGAGCTCCAGCGGGAACCGTGGTCCTGCGCGTGCCCTGACACGTCTAAACTAGCTAACAAGTATGTCGGCGACGAAGATTCTGTGGCAGATCGCTATCGGCAACCATTCATTGAAGCTTACGGCCAGCTATCTGGTGCTGCTTCTGGCTAGTATTGCCTCAGCGGCGAACGGTCCCGTCCACACCGATCCGCTGAACTATGATCCGTTGGTCAGGGAAGCCTACGAGCACTTTTACAATTTTGACTACGAGGGCGCAATGTCTCGCTTCGAGCAGGTGAGGAGCGCCCATCCCAATGATCCGATAACTACTGCGTATCTCCTGAATTGCGTTCTTTTTCGCGAACTCTACCGTCTTGATCTGTTGGATACAACTTTCTATGCGAACGACGGGTTTTTGAGCGGAAAGCACACCGTTGTCGAGGACCCAAAGGCCCGCGACGAGATCTACGACCTCGCTGACAAGGCCATCGAGCAGGCCGACGCTGAATATACGGCACATCCCGACGATCTCAATGCATTGTTTGTCCGAGGCTGGGCGCGCGCTCTGAAGGCCTCCTACGAGGCATGGGTCGAGCGGGAGTTTGTGAGCGCACTGCGTCTCGCCTTTCAGGCACACAACGACCACCAACATCTGCTCGATAAAGACCCGGACTATGTGGACGCCAAGCTGGTTGTCGGTGTCTATCAGTACGTTATGGGGAGCCTGTCTTTCGGCTTTAAGATGGTTTTCGGGTTTGCCGGGATAGGCGGGTCGAAGGCGAAGGGACTGGATCTTCTTTACGACTCTGCGGCAAGAGGCGTAATCACCTCGATTCCGTCGCGCACCTGCATTGCGCTCTTTCTTCGCCGCGAGGCGGAGTATAAGAAGGCGATTGCAATCGTGCGTACTGAGGTGAAGGAGTATCCTCACAACTTTCTTTTTCCGCTGGAAGAGGCCAACCTGTTGAAGGACGATGGCCAGGGCCTGGCTGCTATCAACACCTACCGCAAAGTCCTGGATGAAGCGAAGGTCCCTGGCCGCTATCCCAATGCGCATATCGAAATGGCCTACTTCGCCCTCGGTGACACGCTGCGGGGGCAGAAAATGTATTCCGACGCCGTCTCGGCATTCGAGGAGGCAACGTTTCAGCCCACCATCAGCCCGGAATTGAAACGCCGGGCGCTGCTCGCTGCGGGGCAGGTTTACGACCTGATGCATGAGCGCGAAAAGGCGCGCGGCGAGTATCTCGCCGTGGTGGCTGCGGGTCCCGACACCAGCCAAGCAGACCAGGCGCGCAAATATATGCGCAGTGCCTATACGCAGTAGCGGGGTTCACGAGGGCGGATCGGACGCAGATACGAAACCGGCGTTCATTCGCTCAAGGGAACCGAAGCGGCCGCAAACCAGTATCTATAAGTGGCGCGGGTAATTGCTGCTGATAGCCACTATCGGCGGGAAGCGCGGCTGTGGGAGAATAGCAATCCACAGGGTTTTTCAGATAGGGGGTTCACCATGGCCGTATATTGCAAGGGTTGTGGAACTGCGATTGTCGAGGGGGCCCGATTTTGTTCGGTGTGCGGGACGGCGGCGGCGACGCCGCCCGCTCCGGCTGGGTATACGCCGGGAGCACAACGCTCCATGGTTCGGCCGCGATTCGGACGAATGATCGGCGGCGTCTGCCAGGGGCTAGCGAATCAGTACAACTGGGATGTCGCCTGGGTCCGCGTCCTGGCGGTAGTGCTGGCAGTGTTTGGCGGCGGAATTGGCGCTGTCGCCTACGTCGTTCTGTGGTTAGTCACGCCGGAAGAGCCTCTGGCGTTGCCTCCCGGCCCTTCGTTCACTCCGGAAAGTTAGCAAGCGGCAGGCTGGCTTCCTCGGCCTCCACGCGATTGCGGCCTCGTTCCTTCGCCCGGTATAGGGCAGAGTCGGCGGCGGCGATCAGTGTCGCGGGCGATCCTTCGGCTGTCGGGAACGCCGTGGCAACGCCAACGCTGATGGTCACGAATCTCTCCGCTAGCGAGCCTTCGTGCAACACCCGAAGCGACAGCACATTCTCCCGCATCGTATCCGCGACCGAAGCGGCGCTGGTCAGGTCGGCGTCGGGCAGAATGGCGGCGAATTCCTCGCCGCCGTAGCGCGCGGCGATCTCGGCCGCGCGGCGCAGCGAGCTCTGCAGGGCCCCGGCGATGCGTTGCAGGCAATCGTCCCCGGCCGGATGCCCGTAGAGGTCGTTGAGCGCCTTGAAGCAGTCCACATCGAGTAGCAGCAGGGAGAGCGGCCGGCGGCTACGAATCGCACGGCTCCACTCCGTCTCCAGAGTCAGATCGAACTGACGGCGGTTAGGCAGTCCGGTAAGGGCGTCGTGCAGGGAGAGCTGTCGCAGCTGTGCGTTGGCTTCGCGAAGGGCAACCTGGCTTCGAGTTAGGGCATGCTGGGCGCGCATATAGGCGCTCTGCAGAAGAGCGGCCCGGAAGCAGTAGGTGATGAGCGACAGCCCGATGGCCAACATTCCAAGAAGGAAATGACGCCGGGCAACCATCGCCCCAAGAGCGAGCACGGCGAGGGTGAAAAGGATTGGGCTGCTATTGTTCAGCACGAGCGCGAAAGAGTTGGTTTCAATTGACGCCCCATCGGCTTCCGGCTCTGGAAAATAGAGCAGACAGCCCGCGGTCAGCAACAGGAAGGCGATGTCGGCCAGAATATCTCTGTAGATGCCGAGGGGCAGAGCGTCGAAGACACCTCTGCCGTGCCACGGGGTCGCCAAAAACGCGAAGAAAGACAGGTAGACAAGCAATATTCGGTACAGCGCCTTCTCTTCTCCGGATGGATGGGCGAGGACCCGCAGGAGGGCGGCTCCAGCCAGCATCCAGCTGCCGAATCCGTAGATGAGGGTGAGATTGGCTGGTCCCGCAGAAGCCGTTGTCTCGCTCTGAGACAACAGCAGCTCGATGTAGACGAGGACGACGGCAAAGACTGCCTGAAAGCTGTCGATGATTACAAAGAGCGCTGTGTCGCGGTCTTCATTAGAGGTCGAAATCGCGAGCAGCACCGGGATGCCATAGACGAGAAAGTAGAATTCCGGTCCGAGGGCGCTAATGCGGCCCAGAAGCGGAGCGCGGGTGCGCAGCACGTAAATCACGACGCCAATCGCCCAGAGCGACAGCGCACTGGCCAGAAAGTCCCACTTTCGCCGAATAGGGCCGGAGCTTCTGGTGCTTCTTAAATAGCACGCGGCGACGGCGGAAAGACAGCACGCGAGAGGAAAGAGTACGGAGACACCCGGCAACAGAAAGATTGCGGCGAAGTGGGCGAAGATCACGAGCCCCGCGACTTCCACGAGCGTTCTCCGCGTCATGAGAGTCTTATCGTCCAAATTAGGGAATACAAAAAGCGGTGGGAATCAGCGGCGGAGGGGATAGGCTGTTGAAAGCGCTTCGATTATCCCAACTGTCCAGGAGAACCTGCTATTTTTGATCGTCCTTTCAGTGTGATTCCAGGCTCTTCTTCTCTCAGCTGCGGCCCTGTGTCATTGGAAAAGCTGGCTCGCCGGTATGGAACGCCCCTATACGTGTATTCGGGCGACCAGATTTCTCAGCGAGTGGAGATGTTTGCCCGTGCTTTCAATCCGCTTCGCCCGCTCATTTGTTATTCGGTCAAGGCAAACTCGACGCTGGCCATCTTGCGATTGATTGCCCGCCAGGGAGGTGGATTCGACATCGTCTCTGGCGGTGAGCTGGAGAGAGTGTTGACGGTCGGGAAGGATGCGGCTGAACGAGTGGTCTTTTCCGGAGTGGGTAAGACGGCCGAGGAGATGGACCTCGCTCTGCGCTCCGGAATTCTAATCTTCAATGTGGAGAGCGAGGCGGAGATCGAGCTTCTCGCGCAGCGCGCGGCGAGGCAGAGGGTTCGAGCGCGGGTTGCGCTACGGGTGAACCCCGATGTCTTCGCCGAGACTCACCCCTACATCTCGACCGGGCTGCGCGAGCACAAGTTTGGCATCGATATCCGAAAGACCCGGGCGGTCTATCGCGCGGCAGCAAAGTCGCGCCATCTCGATCCATGCGGGGTGAGTGTCCATATCGGCTCGCAGATACGCAGCGCAGAACCGTTTGGTGCCGCTATCTCTCGGGTCGTCGATCTTGCGTTGCAGCTTCGGTGTGATGGCGTGAATATTCGCTATGTTGACGCAGGCGGCGGACTGGGCATCGATTATCATGCCGATCCGGGCAGCCCGCACGGCCCGAAAGAGAGCCTGAAACCCGAAAAGGCTGTCGAGGCGTATGCCGCGGCGCTGATCTCCGCGCTAGCCCGGCTCGGCGAGGATGTCACGCTTCTGCTCGAGCCGGGGCGATTCGTGGTGGCCCAGGCGGGCGCGCTCCTCGCGCGTGTGCTCTACGTGAAGAAGAACGGCAAGAAGAGGTTTGTCATCACCGACGCCGGAATGAATGACCTTATCCGGCCCGCCCTCTATCAGGCCCATCACGAGATCGTGCCGGTAGCGCCGCGGCCGGGCCGAAATCAGGTAGTCGATGTTGTGGGGCCGGTGTGCGAGACGGGAGATTTCTTCGCCCGCGACCGTCTGCTGCCCGAACTAAGGACCGGCGATCTGGTGGCCATCCTCGATGCTGGAGCCTACGGCAGCTCGCTGACCTCGAACTACAACTCGCGCCCGCGTCCAGCCGAAGTGTTGGTAGAAGGGAAGTCGGCGAGGCTCATTCGTCGGCGAGAGACGATGGATGACTTAATGAGAGCGGAGTTGGAATTGTAGGCTGAACAAGAGTGCGCGGCTTGCAAGATGGCCGCAGTTGCTGCGTCGTCAGAACGTCTGTTCGTCAGGGCTACTGCGAGGCTGAATTCTTGCCGGGAGAATCCCCTGCTAAGCCCAGATTCGGTTGAGTGTTCGCACTGGCGACCGGCAGCGAAGCCTGGTTGCCGGGAACCACCGATTTGGGCGAATCCTGGCTCGGTCCAAGGCCTAGCTTGATCAGCGCGCGAGAGTCAGGGGTCAGTTTGGTCTGCCAGCCCTGGTCGGCCTGGAACTTGCTCATTGCGGCCTGGCTGGCCGCGTCCCACTGGCCGGTTGGTTCGCCGGTAAGGTAGTGCTCGCGAATGAGGGCAGTCTGGATCTCGCGGGCGCGATCAGGGTCGATCTGGCGCTGGCCGTGAAGTTGATGTGAGGTGGGCTTCTTCTTCGCTGTTTTGGAGTGGCTTGCCGTTGGGGCTCGATGAGTCCGAGTTGCGCTGGCTGGAGCCACCAGGGCGCCAGCGATTGCAAGTAATGGAATCAAGGATTTGCAGGCTCGAACAAAAAGCATGCGGAACGACCTCATCGGGGAGAAAGTAAAGAGCGACTTGCTTAGGGTAAATGCCGATTTTCAGGATTGCAATGAAAACTTGCCGGCGCCTGCAACTTTCGTGAGACGCCGGCATCCACTTTGGTACTCGTTTTCCCAATTACCTTGAGGCTATGGCAGCGTCCCCGCACGGAAGACGCTTCCACTCTTGGGGCTGCGTGGATCGATGATTTCGAAGACGACATCCTGGCCCGACTTGAGGCCGGAGATCGCGGCGCGGAAATCGGTCAAATTGGTCACCTTCTGCTTATTGACGCTGACGATCACTTGCCCCTGGGCGACCCCGATCTCGTCGGCGAAGGACCCTGGCTTGACGTCCTTGACGATTACGCCATGAATCCCTGTCTTACTGGCCACCGACGCCGGAATATCGTCAACTGCAAGACCGAGCTTGGTCTCGCTCCCGCTCGGTTGATCGGGACCCTGGTTATCGTCGTTTTCGGCAACCAGGTTGTTTGCAAAGACCTTGCTCCGGTCGCCAATGGTGACGCTCGCCGTCTCTGTGGCGCCATTACGCAAGTATCCGAGCTTGGCGGTGCTGCCAGGCTTTCGAACCGCGATGTCGTTCACCAGATCGTCGCCATCCTTGATCTGCCGGCCGTCGATCGTCACGATGATGTCGCCCGCCTTGAGTCCGGCCTTGTCGCCGGGGCCACCTGGCTGTACGTGGCTGATCAGGACGCCGGACTTGAAGCCGTAAACGCGACCCACGGCGCTAGGAAGATCGGGCTGGAAGGTGATGCCGATAGAGCCGCGGGTCACCTTGTGTTCCGGCCCGATGAGTTGGTTGTAGGTATTGACGACGGTATTTGAGGGCATGGCAAACCCGATGCCCTGATAGCCGGCGGATTGGGTATAGATCGCCGTGTTGACTCCAATGACGTCGCCGTCCATATCCAGCAGCGGACCTCCGGAGTTGCCGGGGTTGATCGCCGCATCGGTCTGGATAAAGTGCTGGAACTGGCCCTTGACACCCTTCTCAATCGTGCGGTTTTTGGCAGAGACGATGCCTGCGGTCACGGTTTGCGAAAGGTCGAACGGGCTTCCAATGGCTATCACCCAGTCGCCAACCTGGGCGGAGTCGGAGTTGCCAAGCTTCACGGTCGGCAACGGCTCCTTGGCGTCGATCTTGATGACTGCAATATCGGTGTCCTTATCGACCCCGACAACATGAGCCGGACGGCCCTGTTCACCCTCGGGGTCGGTGGAGAGCTTGACAAAAATCTTGTCGGCCTTGTCGACCACGTGGTTGTTGGTGATGATGTAGCCCTTTGGATCGACGATAAAGCCCGATCCCAGCGACTCGCGTACGCCGCCGCCATCATCTCCGCCCTGGTCGGGCCCGCCAAAGAAGCGGTTGAAGAAGTCCTGAAATCCTGGGGGCGCGTTCTGACCACCTTGTCCGCCGTCCTGATCGTCATCGTCGTCGTCGCCTGGCTGCTGCTCATCCGGATCGGATGGGCTGGGAGTGCGGGCGTGCGGGTTTTTCCGCTTCGAGGAGCTTACCTTAGGCAGGGTCTCGGTGTTGATATTCACCACCGCCGGTCCTACTTCTTTCGCAATCTGGGAGAAGGTGTTCGACAACGCCTTGGCATTGGGGATGCGCAGAGGATTCGCGTCGGAGCTGTCGACCTTGTTTTCCTGCCCCTTGACGCCGTGGGCCGCCACCGAGCCGATCAGAATGCCCGCGGACAATGTGGCAAGAATCGTAAATGTCGTAGCGAGACGGCCCAAGCGGAGCCGCTCAAATAAAGATTTCATTCAGGTCGTACCTCATGCCTTCACTGGACGTATCGGGTCGTTCCACCCAATACCGTAGTATATCGACTTCGTTCGGAACGGGTGCGGCTGCTGCGGAATTCGGTTGTGCCGGACGCTAACACTTTAGACGTTCGAGCGGGCGGTTCTGTCGCAGAACCCAGGCTTTGCGGCTGCCTGCGCGTTAACTCATGCACAAGGCCGATCAGCGAGGGACGGCGATCTCAATGGGCGCGGAAGCGCTCAAGAACTCCGTAAGTCCCATGCCCGCAAGAATCAACAGCGCTCCCAGGCTCTGGCGTCCGCTTAGCCCCTGATGCAGGAACAACAGGGAAGTGAGCCAGGCGAAGAGCGGCTCAGCTGAAATGATCAGTGCCGTATGGCTCGCAGCCAGGTGCTTTTGCGCCCAGCTTTGAATGGTGAATGCGGCGGCCGTTGCCAATACGGCCGCAACGAGCAACGCGACGACGAGCCGAACGGAGAGCTGGACGTGGGGCTTCTCCAGTAGTGGCGAGCTTATTGCCATGACCACCGTGCAAAAGCCGATCTGCAACAAGGCCAATTGCTCAAAGGGGATACGCTTCGCCAGGTGGGCCAGTGAGATCAGATGGAAGGCGAAGGAGAGTGCGCAGGCGAGGGTGAGGACGTCTCCCAGGTTGATTCCGCTACCACTCGCCGGAAGATCGCGCGAAAACAGACCGGGCGCGGTCATCAGCGTGATTCCCACCAGCGCTACCAGCGCCCCGAGATAGGCGTTCCAACCGGGTCGCAATGAGCCAGGAACGCGAAGCGCCGGAATTACCGAGAGCAGAGGAACGATGATGACCGTCAATCCGGTGAGGAATGCCGATTTGGACGGAGTAGTCAGGGCGAGGCCCGCCGTCTGGAACTGATAACCCACCGCCAGGAAGAAGCCGGCAACCGCCCCGCCCACCAGCGCCTCGGGCGTTAACCGGCGAAAGTGTTTGCGATAGACGGCGGCGAGACACAGCGTCGCCAGCGCCATGCGGATCAAGTTAAAGAGAAGCGGCGAGATGTCGTTCAGTGCGTTCTTGACCAGAACAAAGGTCGAGCCCCACACCGCAACCACAGCGAGGAGCAGCAGGTGCGCCCGGAGTTTTTCCGACATATTTCGATCAGTCCTCCGCCGTCGAGTTCAGGTTTTCGTCGATGCGCATCTTCCGCTGGGCTTAGTCGTTTGTGCTGGGCCCTGCCAGCGCCAAAAGAAGCAAGAGGACCCGTCGCAATCCCAGTTCGCGGTTGTGGGCGTCGTACCATTCGGCGTAGGTATGCACGCCCCCGCCATCGCCCCCGGCGCCGATGCTCAGCGCCTCGATACCGAGGGAGAGTGGAATATTGGCGTCGGTCGATGCAAGGCGAATCTCGGTACGAATGCCGAGATGGCGATCAACGGCGCGCAGAAGGTCCAGGATCTCGGCGTTTTGAGGCAGCGCCGCCGCAGGGCGGTCTCCGATCTTGCGCACTTCGAAATGCACAAGTGGGGCGGGACGAGACTTGATCGTGCGCGAGGCTCCACGAGCCTCGGCCTTTGCGGTATCCCGGTTGGTCGTCAACACGACATCTTCAACAGCGCGGTGCAGCTCGACCTCGAGGCGTACCAACTGTTCGGGATCGGTTGAGCGAAAGTCGAAGCGTGCGGAAGCGCTTTCCGGGATAGCGTTCACCGATGTACCCCCTTCGATGGTGCCGACGTTCCAGGTCGTTCGTGGAGAGTCGCTCAACTTGAGGGCCGCTAAGCGCGCGATGACCGCACTCATAAGGACGATGGGGTTTGGCAGTCCGGCATCGGTCCAGGAGTGGCCTCCCGGAGCCGAGATAGTGACGAGGAATCGACGGCTTCCCAAGGCTTCGGTGACCGCGACCTCGTGCCCGGCGCCATCCAGGACGATGTTGGCGCAGATGCGCTTGCGCCACGCCGACTGCTGATAGAGGTAACGGATTCCGCGCAGGTCACCCTCGCCTTCCTCTCCCACATTTCCCGCAAACAGAATTCCACGGTGCAAGGGCAGCGCCGAGCCCTTTTCCTGCGCAGCTCTCAATGCGGCGGCGATTGCCAGCAAACCAGCGAGTCCGGCCCCGTTATCGCACGCGCCCGGAGCCTTGAGGCGATGGCTCTCCCGCTCGGCGCGAATTTCCGGCCCTGCAGGGAAGATAGTGTCAATATGGGCGGAGAGGAGCAGGCATGGCGTGCTATCGGAGGCGCCGATGAGATACCCGAGCGCGTTGCCGCTGGGGTCAATCTCCACATTCTTTAAGCCCAGGTCGCGAAAGCGATCGCAGAGCCACGCTGCCCGATCATGCTCATGGAAAGGCGGCGCGGCAATCTCAACCAGCTGAGTCTGCCAATCCATGATCCGAGGTTCCTGCAGATGAAGCCACTGAAAGGCCTCGTGGACCGGCCGCTGGCTGGCGAGATGGACGACGCGCGAAAAGGCCGATACTCGTTCCAGATCGGGCATGGGAAGTCTTAAGCGTAGCACCGCCGCAGCGCTTCAACCGCGGCATGTTCGCAGGCCGCTAGAAACCCTCTGGATACTTCACACTGGCCAGAAAAAGTCCACGCGCCGGAGCGGTTGGCCCGGCGGCGCTTCTGGAACGCGCTGCGATGATCTCCGGAATCGCATCGGCAGCCAGACTTCCGCGGCCAATCTCGAGGAAGGTTCCAACAATATTGCGCACCATGTGATGAAGAAACCCGCTTCCGGTTATGCGATATCTCCAGTTGTCTCCTTCGCTGGTCCAGAATGATTCGTGAACGCTTCGAATACAGTTTTGCTCGAGTTGGCTGGCTTCGCGGTTGCTCAGATCCGGGTCGCTGGCCGCAAACGAGGTGAAATCGTGTTCGCCGGAAACGTCCCCCGCAGCCTGGCGCATTGCTTCCAGGTCCAAAGGCCAGTTGAGGGCGTAAACGTAGCGCGCCAACGTGGGCGGACAGATTTCCCCGCGATAGATTCGGTATTCGTAGGTTTTTTCGAGTGCGCTGTGCCGCGCGTGGAAACCAGGTGGCGCAATCTGCGCGTCCAGAACGCGGATGGACTCAGGCAGAGTGCGATTCAGCGCCCGCATCAAGTTTGGTGGCGGAATTGGAGCGCTGAGACGGAATGACGCCACCTGGCCGAGAGCGTGCACTCCAGCATCGGTGCGTCCGGATCCCTGAGGCAACACGCGCTCTCCTGTTATTCTCTCGATGGCGTCTGAAAGTTCCCCCTGGACCGTCGGCTGATCGGGCTGGACCTGCCATCCGCAGAAATCGGCGCCGTCGTAGGCAAGCACCACCTTCCAGTTCTTATTGGGTCCGGACTCGATTGCGTCGATAGAATCGTTCATGGCCGAGAGCTTCCGGTCTCACTTTTTCGCGGTATTCCGCGCCCTTCTTCTGCGGTTATATAGCAGACCGCGAAGATGAGCGCGGGAATCCGTTCGTCGGAATTCTACGGCTACTATGAGGTGGCGCTGGTTTGGACGGGGCTAAATCGCTCTCCGAGGACGGTAAGATAGGGATAGTCTCCGAGCAGTACCGGGATTCGCTGACCCTGAAAGTTGGGGAGTGAGCCCCATGTGAGGAACGAAGAGAAGGCAATTCTCGTATCGACTTGTGTTGTACGGGGGCCGGGTAACTCTACAGGGATTCTGGGCCAGGAAGAGCGTAAGTTTCCTAATTCGAGGCGTGGCGGGTTATTTCGGAGTCAAACCGGGACTCTGCCGCGTCTGAGTAGAACGCATATTTGAAACAGTGGAGAAGGGCGCATGCATCTTTTGTTCGAAACTAGAGGCAGGCGGCAGAGTGTGCCATCCTCGCCGACGCCAGCGAAACCGGAGCAAACCGGGGCATTTCAGAGCTTTAGACGGCTACAGGCCGGGGCGGCAGTCGCCTGCCTGCTGCTGAGCACCGTGCCGCAGTCCGCCGTCGCGCAACAGCAGCCAGTCGGGGTGCCCACTCCAACCAACGCTCCCGGAACGATGGTGGACCTTCACCCGACCTCGCGAGACTTTCGCGTACCCAGAGGATACTGGAAGAACCCGTTTGCGCCCTACACCCCGACAACCGTCGAGCCAGCAGTGACGGAAAACTCCACGCGTCTGGAGGATCTGGCTAAAGGCGGCAAAATTTACCTAAGCCTGAGCGACGCGGTGGTGCTGGCACTGGAGAACAACTACGACATTGCGATCCAGCGCTACAACCTGGACATTGCCGACACCGATATTCTCCGCGCGAAATCCGGCGCAGCGACCTTATTAGGCGCTCCCAGCGGCCTCGTCGAGAAAACCATCGGCGGAACGAATTCGTTGCTTCAGGCGAGCGGCGGCGGCCCGGGCGGCTCTTCAGCGGGTACAGGTGGCGTTGGCGCCGGCACTGCAGGACAGAGCCTGACCACCAGCGGTCTCGGACCGAGCCCCGAGGTCCTGGATCCGACGCTGAGTGGGACAATTCAGCTCCAACGGCAGACCTACCCGACGACCAGTTCCTTTTCAGGGTCATACGTCGACACAAATACGGATGAGTACAACTTCACGTATACCCAGGGCTGGATCAGCGGCACGCAACTGCAGGTCGCGTTCGATAACAGCCGCGTCGCCACTAACCAACCGTTTACAACATACAGCCCGGCACTTAACGCCAACTTTCTGGCGACCGTCACTCAGCATCTGGCCTACGGCTTCGGGCCGGGAATCAACAAGCGCTTCATCATCCAGGCCCAAAACGACCGTAAGATCAGCGATGCCGGCTTTCGCCTGCAGATCCTTTATACCGTCAATCAGGTGGAAAATATCTACGTGGGCCTGGTGAGCGCCTATGAAGACCTGCAGTCGAAGCAACGCGCGCTGGAGCAGTCGAAACAGCTCGCTGCGGACAACCGCAAACAATTGCAGATCGGCACTCTAGCCCCTCTGGATGTGGTGCAGTCGGACAGCAATGTGGCAAGCGATCAACAAGCCCTGGTCGCATCGCAGAGTGCGCTCGAGTATCAGCAACTGGTCATGAAACAGGCGATCGCCCGCAACTTGAACGACCCGCTGCTCGCGTCCGCGCCAGTCATTCCGACCGACCGGATCTCCGTTTTGGAGACCCCGGAAGAGCGGATGCCGGTCGACGATCTAGTGAAAGAGGCCAATGCCAACCGGCCCGACGTGCAGCAGGTTCTCATGGGTTTGAAGAACGATGAAATCACCTTGCGGGCGCTGCGGAACGGGCTGCTGCCTCAGGTCGATCTCTATGCCTTCTACGGAGGGTATGGAGTTGGCGGCAAGGCCGGGCCAAATTGCACCATCTTTAACGCAGAATTTCAGAGCGTGCCTTGCACCGAGGAGACGACGCCGACGATCGACTACAACCACACCTTCCAGAACCTGTTCAATAATTCCGGTCCGAACAAGGGAATCGGCGTCAATATCAATATCCCTCTCCGCAATCGGCAGGCGCAGTCGGCGCAGGCGCGCTCGGTGCTCGAATACCGCCAGGCGCAACTGCAATTGCAGCAGATTTATCTCCAGGTGAGGATGCAGGTCATCAATGGGCAATATGCGTTGACCAACGACCGCGCCCTGGTGGAATCCGCTCAGGCCGCCGCCGACTACAACCGCCAAAGCCTGGACTCTGAGCAAAAGAAGTATCATCTCGGCGCCTCGACCACTGCGAATGTGTTGCTTCAACAGCGCAATCTCTCGAATGCCGAGAACAACCTCATCACCGCCCGCGCCACCTACGCCAAGGACCGGGCCGCATTGACGGAGATTCTCGGCACCACTCTCGACCGTTATGGCATCAGCCTGGAAGAAGCCGTGACCGGAAACGTCAAGAAAATCCCCGTGATTCCGGGCCTGGAGCCGGCTAAGGCTCAGCCCGAGGTGCAGGTCCCCGATCAGCAACAGAGGTTGCAACAGGAACAGGCGCCACCGAGCCCGACTCCGCCGATGCCGCCGCAACCAACGACGCCGCCTCAACAGCCACCACAATAATGAAACGCCCGGCAATAGGCCGGGCGTTTCTACTTGAGGCCATCGTTTCTGCCCCTTGAATTGCGAAACCAGGCCCCAGACGCTATATTCCTTCTTCGTACAATCATCGTTGGTTCAGTTATCGAGGCTTTCGCAATAATGTCCGAATGGAATCGGCGTACCTTTCTGCGTCACTCCGCGCAAGCAGCGGCTCTCTCAGCTCTTCCATGGTCGACAACCGCAGTGGCCTCGCCCTCGAATGCTGGCGTGTCTACGTTTCCGATGGGCTTTCACTGGGGAGCTTCCACATCCGCCATGCAGGTCGAGGGTTCACCTTATGCGGATGGCGGAGGGCGTTCCATTTGGGGCGCCTTCGAGGCAAAGCCGGGCAACATCAAGGACGGCAGCACCAATTGGGTCGCCGACGACGAATACCACCGCTACGCCGAGGACATCCGCCACATGCGCGATCTGGGTATGAATTCGTACCGGTTTTCAATCGGTTGGCCGCGGGTGCTTCCAGAAGGAAGGGGGAAGCCGAACGAAGCGGCACTTGCCTATTACGACAGGCTGATCGACGATCTGCTGGCCGCTAAGATCACTCCATTCGTAACGATCTATCACTTCGACTACCCCGAAGCGCTGCAGCAACAAGGCGGATGGCTGAATGCGGACAGCCCGCAGTGGCTTGCGGATTATGCGCATTTGTTATCGAGCCGGTTCTCTGATCGTGTGACCAATTGGCTCACGATTAACGAGCCGAACATCCTTTGGGGATTCGGCGCGGAAGCCGGTATCATGCCGCCGGTGCTGAAGCTGGATAGCGCCGACCTGGCCAAGGGCGCTCACCATCTCCTGCTCGGCCATGGCCGCTCGGTCCAGGCAGTTCGCGCCGCGGCGAAGAAGCCCGTTAAGGTAGGCCTGCCCTTTGCGGGTATGCTCTCTATCCCGGCCAGCACCTCGTCGCAGGATGTCGCGGCGGCACGTTCTGCTTCATTTGCGGTCGAGAAGCGGACGATTATCCCGATGCAGCCAGCGATGACGATGATGAACAACTCCTGGTGGCTGGATCCGATTTATCTGGGCCACTATCCAGCGGAGGGATTTAAGCTTTTTCCAAGCGCCGAGAAGCTGGCGACGCCAGGCGATATGCGTATCATCCACCAACCGTTGGATTATTGCGCGGTCAATCTTTACTTTGCTCCGACGGTCAAGGCTGGAGCTGACGGGAAGCCTGAACTGGTGCCCGACCTTCCGACAGCGCCTCGTTCCCATTATGGCTGGGCGATCACTCCGGAGCTTCTCTATTGGGCGCCGAAATTCCTCGCCGAGCGCTACAAGAAGCCGATCCTAATTACTGAAAACGGGGTCTCCCTCGCCGATGCGCCTTCCGCGGATGGTAAGGTCCATGATCCTGAGCGGATTTCTTTTCTCAATAGCTACCTAGGAGCTTACAAACGTGCTCATAAAGATGGCGTGCCGCTAGCGGGCTATCTCCACTGGTCGCTGCTCGACAACTGGGAGTTCAGTGAAGGGTACGAGCAGCGATTTGGGCTGATTTACGTCGACCGGAAGACCCAGCAGCGCATCCTGAAAGACTCGGCGTATCACTATAAGCAGATCATTGAGAGCAACGGCGCGTCCCTGTAACAGGCCCTAGTTGCCTTCACCAGTGAAAGGGTTGGTCTCGCGCGGCTTCGCTGCGGTGGCGTCTGAGGTGGAAGCCTGGGCCTCGGGCGCCCCTCCATTTGACATCAGCGCGCCTGCGGTCATTGCGCGCAATGGATCACCGGGAAGGATGCCGTTCTGCTCCAGCGCCAAACGCACTCTTCTTTGCGTCTCGCGCACCGCTGGGGCCTGCTGGTTGGCCAGCGTCCGCAACTGGATAGCGTAGATAACCTGCGAACCTTTGATAGAGTCGACGCCGAGCAGTTTTGGGTCGGCGAGAAAGATAGCGCTATACGCCGGATCATTGCGGACGCTCATCGCCGCGTCGAGCAAGACGGGCATGACCTTGTCCGGGTCGGCCGAGAAATCCACCGAGACATTGATGGTTGCCACCGAGTAGTCGCGGGTGAGATTGGCGACGGTGGTGATCTGCGAGTTAGGAATCGTGTACAGCGCTCCGTCTCCATCGCGAAGCTTGGTGGTTCGCAAAGACATCGATTCGACGGTGCCGCTCAGGCCTGCGAGTCGCACCGTATCGCCCACATTGTATTGGTCTTCGAGCAGGATCAGCATTCCGTTAAGGCAGTCTTTGACGATCGTCTGCGCGGCCAGGCCGATCGCCACGCCGGCAACTCCGGCGCTGGTGAGCAGCGGGGCGAGATTGAAGTTGAAGATGTCGCGCAGGATCTGAAGCGAAGCCAGAAAGCCGATGATCGCGATCGTAGTGGCTCGAAGCACAGCGGCCACAGTCTTAATTTGCGAAACGCGGGCGGCGCCCTGGGTCGCGTGGGACTCAGCGATCGCCGTCAGGCGGCGAGTGAGCGCGTTCACCATGGCGATGAGCACCCAGGTAAGGACCAGGACAAAGATCAGGCGAGGCAGATCGTGGTTGATGAAATCCTGCAGATAGGAGAGCCAATCCTGCGCGATGTCGCTGAAGAACTGTCGCGCGGATTGCGGGGATCGAACGAGGGCAATGAGCATAGCTAAAGGGATGTTTCCAAGTGGGCAGTCTACTTTCCTATAATCAACCGATGCGAAGCCTTTTCGGCAAGTCGCGTGTGAATACGTACTCGATAATCAGTCTGCTCGCGGTAATTCTTCTGCTTTCGTGGATGCATCGGGGTGACAATGCTCTCGGCCAAAGCCAGGCTCCCCCCCTATTTCCTCCGACCACGGGGCAAAGCAATGGGCGGCCACCATTTGGGGCGGAGACGGATACAACGCAGGACCCCATGCTTCGCCATGCTCAGGCAGAGGCCGCCAAGAGACGCAACATCGACCGGCAGAACAAGCTGGTCTCGGATTCCGACCGAATCGTTCAATTGGCAAGCGAACTGAACACTGGCGTCGATCCCAATGGAAAGGACCCCACGTCGGTCGCCATGGCCAAGAAGGCAGAAGAGATCGAGAAGCTGGCGCACAGCGTAAGAGACCTGATGAAGTCGGATTAGCGTCGCTCAGCCGATCGAGACGGCGGCGCGGCTCGTCCCACCTGTCAGCGGTGATGAAGATTCCCTGGTTTCTGGGGTTTGGCAGCCTGGGCGGCAATCGAGTTCGTAATCTCCAGGAACATCATTCTCAGGTTGAAGAGCGCGGTCTGCAACAGCTTCTGCTCGCGGTAGGTAATGTTGCCCTTGGTTTTTTCGGACAATACGGCCAACAGATCAATCGACTGGCGTGCGCCGACGATGTCGACGCGCGGCTTCTGGCCCGGTTCCGCGGCGGCGCCCATGGCGATCACTGCCGAAAGATAAAACGACTGCACGATTTGCTCGAAATCCGCCGGGGGGTTCTCGGCCGCGCCGGGGTTGGCCTGGCGGATCATGTCGTCCAGCTGTACTGAGGACTTCTGGTAGGCGGCGTGTTGTTCGGCCGACTCCTGACTGGTAGGAACTGGGCCAAGCTGCTCTTCGATAGACTCGTCGGACAGGTCGTCCTCGGGCAGGTGGGCAGTCTGCTCGGCAATTACTGTATCGATAGCATCACCGGATGTGGTCGCTGTGGCTTCCTCCATGGGAGCGCTGGTGGCAGGGATGTCGTGAAGTTCTTCGGCACTGAGAGGATCGCGAAGCTCCCCATCGAGAGTGAATTTGCGGCGGTCGGTAACCGTGAATGTGCTTTGTTTCTCTGACATGGTATTTTCCAGATTTCTGTAGGCGTATCAGCCTTGGTTAAGAGTATGCGATGCCCGATGTGGTCTTCATGAAAGGCATCACAACGGCGGCACCGGGGGAGCGGCAAGAATCGTTACGGTACCACCGTCATAGTTGACAACCGCCTTCCGCTCCAAAACCTCGGTTCGGATCGACCCGATACCTACAGTTCCATGAAACTCAGGAAGGTCGATCTCGGCAACGCTGGTAAGCTGGCCGATCGGCGCTGCGGGATTGTCACTCGAGTACAAGTCAACCGGGACGGCTGGGGTCACCCCGTCCACTCGAAAATGCCCCAACGTACGATGCACGGTCGCCCGCGAACGGATACGCTCGACGATCTCCTGGCCGAGATAACAGCCCTTGGTGAAATTGAGTGCGCGGGTCTGCGCCGTCTCCTGGGGCAGAGTGCGGTCGGTGATATCTCTGCCGTAGCGCGGTGTTCCCTCAAGCACGCGCAAAGCTTCGACCGCGTCGACTCCGACGGGCGTAGCGCCCGCGGCAGTGAGAGCGGTCCAGATCGTCGACGAATGCTCGGGAGCAAACCAGAGTTCAAAGCGCGGACGAAGCTCTCCGAAGGCGCGGACCAGGGTGATCGGGGCCGCCGCAAGCTCTGTTTCACCGAAGCGCAAAGGCGCGAGAGCAGACACATTGACGCCGAGCCTCTCGAGAGTTGAGCCGGCCTGTGGGCCGATTAAGCCAATTCCGGTAGTTGCCTCGTCTAACGACTGGAGCTCCACATCATCCATAATGATGAAGTGGTCGAGATGAGCAAGCAGGCGCGCTGCCTGGGAGCGGTCGGTGTCGAGCAAAAGATCGCTGGGCCGACGATAGATGTAGCAATCGCCCTGGATGCGTCCCTGAGCGTTGAGGATGAAGCTATAGTTGCCCTCGCCCTCGGGGAGGGTCTGGATGGCGTTCGAGACCATGCCGTTGAGCCAGCGAAGACGGTCGTCGCCAGTAATGCGGATGCGGGTACGATAGCCGAGGTCGAAGCAGGCGGAGCCGCAAAGAGCGGCGGCAAGCTCGTGTCGAGGGGATGAATAGCTCTGCGGCGTGAGCGCACCGGAATACGTCGCGAGGTTGAGGGTGGCAGTTTCGGCCTGCAGTTGGCCGGCGAGCGGGGTGGGCGTCGCGGGGACTTCAGTAGTAAGGGTTGCTGCTTCGCTCATGGCGGCCAGTTCTACAAGCTGATTATAGCTGTGTAGAAAGAGCTTGGTTTGATCGGCATGAGAAAGGGTAATTGAAGGGATTTTGATGTCTTTAGAGCAAAAAGTTTTGAGAATCCTGGGCCTGATTATTCTCGGCGCCGCGTTGTCGGCTTCCGGGCTGGCTCAGGCCACGTCCCCGCCCACGCAGACAACACAACCAACCGAAGCAGGAAACGCGGAGAAGCCCGCCGAGACGCGCCTCACCAAGGCACAGGCCAAGGAGCTGTTCCGTTCGGTCGATGACATTCTGCACTTTGCTTCGGATGATTCCAAGTTGCCGGTGAAGCACGAGGTTAAGCGGAAGCTGCAGACTCGTGCTTCCGTAGAGAAGTATGTTGTGGATAAATTCAACGACGACGAAGACGCCAAGCGGATGCAGCGCTCGGAAATTGTGCTGAAGAAGTTTGGCCTGCTGGACCGGGATTTTCAGCTAAAACCGTTTCTCATCAGTCTGCTCACGGAGCAGATCGCCGGCTACTACGACAGCAAGACCAAGACAGTTAACCTGCTCGACTGGATCGCGCCTGACTCGCAAAGGCCGGTGTTGGCGCATGAGCTGACTCACGCGCTTCAGGACCAGTATGTCAACCTGGACACCTGGGAAGACAAATCTCTCTCGGACATCTCGAAGAACTACGCCGACGACAATAAACACATCGCCGTCGACGAAGTGGATACGGCGCGCGAGGCGGTGCTCGAGGGACAGGCGATGGCGGTCTTTGTCGATTACTCGCTCAAGCCTTCCGGCAAAACGCTGCTGACCTCACCCGACATCGGGGCCACGCTGCAGGACAATTTGAGCGACAATTCCGATTCGCCCATTATGGCTCGCGCGCCGCTGTTGTTGCAGGAATCGCTGCTCTTTCCCTATCGCGATGGACTGAATTTCGAACAGGTACTGATGAAGGACAAGGGCGTCGAGGGCGCCTTTGCCGGCGTGCTCGATCGGCCGCCGTCAACGAGCTTCGAGATCATGAATCCGAAGAGCTATGAGCGCAAGGTGACGCCGCCGGTGTTGCAGATGCCGGACATTCACGGCTTGATCGACGCTCAATACGATCCTTATGACATTGGCGTGATGGGCTCTCTGGATGTTCATATCCTGACTGAGCTGTTTGCCGGCCAGGAGGCTGCGGACGCGCTCACCCCGGAGTGGGACGGCGGGATCTATTATGCGGCGCAGAGTAAGACCGCCAAGACTCCGGAGGAAAGAGCGCAGACAAGCTCAGTAGCCCTCATGTACCTCTCAGCATGGAAAGATGCCGATGCAGCCAAGACCTTCGCCGCGATCTACGCTGCGGAACTCAGCAAGAAGTATTCGCACGTTAAGCGGGATTCGGCTGCGGAGTCGAACGGGGAGCAAGTCTACGACACCAACGAGGGGCCGGTTCTGATTGCCCTCATCGGCAACCAGGTCTTTACCAGCGAGAGCTTTGACCTGACGCTGGCCCGCAAGCTGGAACTGGTTATGGTCGGAGCACAGTCGAGCGGGAACCTGCAGACCGCCAGAGTCAGACCTGCAGTGCCGGAACTCTCAGTCGGGATGGCCAACCTGATCGCCAGGTGCGGCCTGATGCGGGTAGGACTTATGCATTGATTTCGCGCCACTTACACTCGCCATTTATACTCGATTGGGACGTAAATAACGGGAAGATCCGCCTTCCGTCGGAAGCGCGGCGGAGTGTAGTTTGCAAGCAGCGGAAATTGGCATCATTGGAGGCAGTGGGCTCTACGCTATGCCCGGCCTCACCAACATCAGCGAACAACGCGTCACCACTCCCTTCGGCGACCCATCGGACGCCTTCGTACTCGGGAATCTCGCCGGGCGCCGCGTGGCTTTTCTTTCCCGCCACGCGCGGGGGCACTTGCTTCTCCCTTCCGAGCTCAATTTTCGCGCCAACATATTCGCCATGAAGATGTTGGGTGTAGAGCGGATTCTGTCCGTGTCTGCCGTGGGCTCGCTGAAGGCGGAGCACAAACCCACTGATTTCGTGGTACCCGACCAGTTCATCGATCGGACCTTTCATCGGGAGTCGACCTTCTTCGGCAACGGCATCGTCGGACACATCGCTTTCGGCGACCCGATCTGCGCAGTAACCGCTGATGCGATTGTGAGGGCATGCGAGCAGGTGGGCGTGGTTGGGAAGAACGGCGGAACCTATGTGTGCATGGAAGGTCCGCAGTTTTCTACCCGCGCTGAGTCGAATCTCTATCGCAGCTGGGGCGCCGATATTATCGGCATGACCAACCTGCAAGAAGCGAAGCTGGCCCGCGAGGCCGAGATTTGCTACGCGACGATGGCCATGGTCACCGACTACGACTGCTGGCACGAGGACCACGACGCAGTGACAATCGAGCAGGTTATTGCCGTCCTCAACCAGAACGCGGCAAATGCCGCCAAAGTGGTGAAGGCGGCGATCGCCGCGATCCCCTCTGAGCGTTCCTGCGCCTGCGCGACTGCTTTAAAGTACGCCGTTTTGACTAATCCGGCGGCTATCTCGCCGGCTGCCCACGAGCGGCTCGACCTGCTCCTGGGAAAATATCTATCTGTGAAAAGCGAGGCCTGATCCTTGTCCATTCTGGTTGTAGGAAGCGTTGCGTTTGACAGCATAGAAACACCCCATGGCCGAGTTGAGCATGTGCTCGGCGGTGCGGCGACTTTTTTTGCACTCTCAGCAAGCTACTTCACCGACGTGCGTGTGATTGGTGTGGTCGGCGAGGATTTTACGGCAGAAAACGAAGCGGTACTGACCCGTCAAGGCATCGACACACGCGGACTAGAGCATGTTGCCGGGAAGAGCTTTCACTGGACCGGGTCGTATCTGAAGAACCTCAATGAAGCCCAGACGCTCAAGACAGAGCTGAATGTCTTCGAGACGTTTGCACCGAAGATTCCCGCAGCCTATGAAGATAGCGATTTTCTCTTCCTGGCGAATATCGATCCGGTACTGCAGGCGAATGTCAGGCGCCAAATGCCGGGCGTAAAGATGGTCTGCGGGGACACGATGAACTACTGGATCCACGATCATCGCGAAAACCTGAATAAGGTGCTAGCGGGGCTGGATGCGTTATTGATTAATGATGGCGAGGCCAAGATGCTGGCAGGCGATGACAATCTGCTGCGCGCGGCGGGAAAGATCCTCGCGACCGGACCCAAGTCGCTGGTTATCAAGCATGGCGAATATGGCGCGACTGCGTTTTTCGGCGATCGTTCGTTTTCGAGTGGCGAGAAGGCCCAAAAGAGCGGAAACGAAAAGACCTCGTTCCTGTCGATTCCATTTCGTGCGCCTGCGCTACCGCTGGATACCGTCGTCGATCCAACTGGCGCGGGGGATTCATTTGCGGGCGGATTTCTTGGCTACCTGGCGTCTCAGCCGGAAGTCACTTTGTCTTCCTTCAAGCGGGCCATGTTCTATGGTGGGGTGATGGGGTCGTTCGCTGTCGAGAGGTTTGGCACGGAACGCCTGCAACAGCTCAGCCGCGAAGAGATCGATCAGCGGTTCTCTCGCTTTCGCGAGATGTCGCACCTTGACTGATCCCGCTTCGACCGCCACAGCACCCACGCCAAGTCGCCTCGTACGCGATCCGATTGCGCACGAGGCGCAATTGGTTGGACTAGTCTCGGCGTTTCTCGGAGTTCTGGTCTTTGCCTACTGCTCTCGTCATGACTTGTTACTGCTCTACGGGGACGCGGTGTCACACTTGCACATCGCCCGCCGCGTCGTTGACTCTTTGAACCCCGGCTTTCGGCAGTTGGGATCTGTCTGGCTGCCGTTTCCTCATCTGCTCATGATTCCTTTCGTCATGCGGATGGGTTGGTGGCAGAGCGGGCTGGCGGGTGCAATTCCCTCCATCGGCTGTTACATACTGGGCTGCATCGGCATCTATAGGCTGGCGCGTCTCTGGCTGGGCGCCTGGCCGTCGGCCGTCGCCGTCCTGTTTTATGGCCTCAACCCGGGCCTCCTCTACATGCAGACCACGGCTATGACTGAGCCGCTCTTTCTCGCGGAGATGATCTGGGCGGCGCTGTTCCTTGCGGAATTCTGCCGTGTGCTCGAGAGCGCAGGCGGGGAAATGACAGAGCTTACAGATGAGGGCCGCGCTGCGCGCCTGCTCGTTGGTTCGGGTCTAGTTTTGCTCGCTTCTGTTTACACGCGTTATGACGGATGGATCTATGCGTCGTTTGCCTGGCTTGTGGCCGCGGGGGCAATGTGGCGAAGCAAGCGCTGGAGAGGAAGAGCCGGCGGTGCCTTCGTGCTCTTCACGGTGATGTTGGCCGTGGCGCCAGTACTCTGGATCGCATACAACGCCAGGCAGTTTGGCGATCCGCTCGACTTTCTCCGCGGCCCGTATTCGGCGAAAGCCATCGAGGCGCGCACAACGCCTCCCGGCGCCTGGCATCATCCGGGATGGCACAGCATGAGAGTTGCCGCGCTCTATTTCCTTAAAGCGGCTGAGCTTGGTGCGGTCCCGTTACGATTCGCGAACACGCTCCTGGTGGTTACCGTCCTGGGCACGTTAGTCGCCATCGCCCGATGGAGGAGTGCTAGTCTCGCGGCAATGCTGTTGCTGTGGGTGCCACTGCCTTTCTATGCCTATTCGGTCGCTTATGGCTCAGTACCGATCTTTATCCCTTTGTGGTGGCCTCACTCCTGGTACAACACCCGCTACGGCATGGAAATGCTCCCGATATTTGCAATCTCCGTCGCCTTGCTTACTGATCTCGTGTTTCTACTGGCTCGTACGTTGATCCCGAGATTTGCACCCCTGATACCGGCTGCGGTAGCGCTAATCATCCTCATCAATAGCTGGGCCGTGGCCCGTGCAACGCCGCTGGTGCTGCAGGAAGCCTTTGCTAACTCGCGCTCACGGATCCCCTTCGAGCAGGCTCTTGCGCGGACGCTGTTTCCGCTCTCAGTTCGTACTTCGGGGCCGATCCTCATGTATACGTCGGAACATATCGGAGCGCTTCAGCGGGCTGGAATTCTACTGAAGCGGACGATCAATGAGGGTGATTACTACCAGTGGTCGTCGGCCTTGCATGATCCAGCGGGGTCGGCTTCCTTAGTGGTTGCGATTGATGGTGATGCGGTCGCTAAGGCGGTTGCAGAACATCCGGAGGGACTCGATCTAATGACAATGATCTGCTCGACCGACCAACAATGCGCCCGAATTTACCGTTCGCAAACCTGGCAGCCGAACAAAGGCAAGTAACGGATGTTACGATTTCGCGCAGCGGAGGAGGTGCCATTGTGATGGTCATGCAACAGCCTGGGCGCATGATCGCTTTTGCGAAGGCCCATGCCTGCGGTAACGACTTTCTGATCGTCGAAGCGAAGTCGGCACCGGAAGCCGCGCAGCGCGACATCGCAGTTCGTTTGTGTGCCCGCAACACTGGTGTGGGCGCGGACGGCGTGGAGTATTTCGAATGGACCGGCGATCGATCTGCCCGGATTCGGCTTGCCAACGCCGACGGGTCGATAGCGGAGATCTCCGGGAACGGAACCCGATGCGTTGCCGCGTGGATGGCACAGGAAACGTCGGCAAAAGCAGGCGATGTCTTCTCTATAGAGACGGACGCAGGGATACGGCAGTGCCGAGTTGTTTCAGTCGCCGGACAAGTTTACAGGATCGCCGCAGGGATGGGTGTGCCGCTAGTTTCAACACGAAGCGTCCGATTAGCGAATGACTTAACGATTCATGGTGCGGTGATTTCCATGGGCAATCCGCACTTTGTGATCTTCACTGAGAACGAAGATTTCTCAGTTGCCGGTTTGAGCTGGGAGTCGATCGGGCATGAGATTTGTCTCCACCCCGATTTTCCTGAGCAGACAAATGTCGAGTTTGTTCTGGTGACCAGTTCCAGCGAGATTGAGATTCGGATCTTCGAGCGTGGCGTCGGGCCGACGATTTCCTCAGGAACGGGAACTTGCGCCTCGGCGGCTGCTTCGATCGCCTTGCGCGGCTTGAATGCGGAACTTGTCGTTACAGCGCCCGGCGGATCGCAGTCCGTGGCGTGGCCTGACGTTCATTCGGAGATGACGCTGACCGGGACAGCTGAATTGATCGCAAGAGGAGAGGCCTTCTCATGAGTGCGCCCATTCTCAAAGCGCCCGCAGTGGGTCCTGGAGCAACCATCGCGGTAGTCGCTCCAGCCAGTTCGGCAAGGTTCGAGCGCCTGGAGGCAGGCATCTCTGCATTGCGCGGTTTGGGATATAAAGTGATCGAAGGCAGGCATCTGCGCGGACACGTCACACACTATTTTTCGGGGACTGCCGACGATCGGCTGCAGGATCTCCACGCGGCCTTTGCCGAGCCGTCGATTGCAGCGATCTTTTGTAGCCGCGGCGGATACGGCTCGAATTATTTGCTGGAAGATCTTGACCTTGATCTCATTCGTCAAAACCCGAAGCCATTTTTTGCCTACAGCGACCTGAGCGTCGTGCAAACCTGGCTTCTCGATCAAGTCGGGCTTGTTTCGTTTCACGGCCCGATGGTGGCCGCCGATTTCTGCCGCGAGGGCGGGGTGCATCATCCGAGCTTCAACGCAGCGATCGCCGGCAAAATGGCGTCTCTAGGTCCAGCCGAGGGCCTGCGAACGGTTCGTCCAGGTACGACTACCGGTACCCTCTATGGTGGATGCCTCAGCATGATTGTCTCGTCACTGGGCACGCCCTTTGCGCCTGAAACGGAAGGGAAGCTGCTCTTCCTGGAGGATGTAAACGTGAAGCCCTACCAGATCGATCGCATGCTCCGGCAGATGATGCTTTCGGGCAAGCTGGACAGGGTGAGGGGCATTATCTTCGGAGAGATGCAGGATTGTGCGTTGCCGAATGGCGACCGAGGCCAGCTTGATGCGGTCCTGCTGCGGGTGTTGGAGCGGTTTGAGGGGCCAATAGGATTCGGACTGCGCTCCGGCCACGTCACGCGATCGAACGTGACGCTTCCATTTGGGATTGAAGCGCGCCTGGACCTCAAAGACGATGCCAAGGGAGTGGGCTCTAGTCTGGAGTTCTTAGAGCCGGCGGTACGGAATTGAATGCAATGCAATCATCTATCGATAAGACAAGGCACATTCATCTGATTGGCATCTGCGGCACAGCGATGGCTTCGCTGGCCGGGATGCTGCAACTCAAGCGGCATCGCGTCACCGGCTCCGATATGGCGGCCTATCCGCCGATGTCCGATTTCTTGCGCGAACTCGGCATTCCTATTTCAGAGCCGTTCTCGGCGAAGAACCTCGAACCTGCGCCGGACCTCGTCATCGTGGGCAATGCGTTGTCGCGCGGTAATCCCGAGGTCGAGTACATCCTGGATCAGAGAATTCCCTTTACCTCGCTGGCGCGGATCATTCACGACGAGTTCGTCGCCGGCCACGAGTCGCTGGTCGTTGCCGGTACTCACGGCAAGACCACAACCACCAGCATGCTCGCCTGGATCTACGAGGTAGCGTCGCGCCGAGACCCACAGCTTGCGCCGTCATTTCTGATAGGCGGCATTGCTGAGAACTTCGGATCGAGTTTCCAGTTGCGGCAGGGACGCCCCTTCATCATCGAGGGCGACGAATACGACACTGCCTTCTTCGACAAAGGCCCGAAGTTCATGCATTATTTCCCCGATGCGCTCATTCTCACCCATGTTGAGTTCGATCACGCCGATATATATAGGGATCTGGATTCGGTGAAGACCGCATTCAAGAGGCTGGTCAATCTCGTCCCGAGCCGGGGAAGAGTGGTTGCCTTTGACGGCGCAGAGAATGTATCGGAGTGCGTGGCAAAAGCATTTTGCACCGTCGAGCGTTATGGCTTCCACGCGGACTCACATTGGCGTTTGACCGGGCTCGCGCAACAGCAGGCGCATTGTAAGTGGCGGGTGTTCCGTGATGGGTCGGAGTGGGCGGAGCTTGCCCTGCCGATGGCTGGCGAACATAATGCGCTCAACGCCACAGCCGCGGCAGCGTTGGCGGCAGGTCAGGGAGTTGAGCTCGACGCGATCCAGGAAGCTCTAGGCACTTTTGCCAGCGTCAAGCGCAGGCTCGAGGTGAAGGCAGTCGTCGATGGAATCACGATTATCGACGACTTTGCCCATCATCCAACGGCAATTCGCGAGACATTGCGCGCCTTGCGATCATCACACCCTGGCGCGCGTTTGTGGGTGGTTCTCGAGCCACGCTCAAATACTCTGCGGCGGAACATATTCGAGCGCGAGCTTGTCGAAGCACTCGGTTTTGCGGATGAGATCGTGCTCGCCGGAGTGTTCAAGCAGGAGAGCATTCCAGAGGGCGAGCGGCTTCATCCGGAGGAGCTTCTCAAGGGGTTGAAAGCCGCGGGGCATCGCACGGAGCTGCATTCCAACGCCGATGAGATCGTGGAAGCGATAGCGCCGAAACTTCGCGGTGGCGATGTAGTTGCTATTTTGTCTAATGGCGGTTTTGACGGAATCTATGAGAAGCTCCCCGCACGCTTAGCGTCGCATACCTCGGGAGCCCATCGATGATCGCGTCACTCACGCTGCTGCTCGCATACACCGTCTTAGCGATCCCGGCTGCGCTCATCGGGATACCGTGGACACTGATCACCGGCGATATTCGTTTCCTATATCGGTGGGCAATGTGGATTTTGCGGACGGGTCTGCGTCTCGCCGGTATTCGTATTGAGTTCAGTGGTGGAGAATTGGTTCCAGCTGGCGCTGCGTGCATCTTCATGGCAAACCATATTTCGAACCTTGACCCGCCTATTCTTTTGCCGCTGATTCCGGGCCGGGCCTCGGTCTATCTCAAGCGCTCGTTGATGAAGATACCGGTGCTGGGCTACGGCATGAAGCTCGGCGACTTCATTCCCGTTGACCGTGACGGGCGGCTCGACAGCGCGAAGGAAAGTGTCCGCGTCGGCGTGCGTGTTTTGCAATCCGGCTTGCATGTGATGACCTTCGTCGAAGGTACTCGCTCACGCACTGGACGCCTGCAGCCTTTCAAGAAAGGCCCGTTCCATTTGGCGATGGAATCCGGCGCTCCGGTGATTCCCGTCTCGATCTGGGGAACTGAAACCATGATGAAGAAGGGCGGCCTGACGATTGTGCCCGGCGTTGCCCATGTCCGGTTTCATGGACCGCTTTGGCCTCGCGAGTATGCGAGCCGTGAAGAGCTTCTAGCCGCGACCAAGGCGGAGATCGAGTCGGGCCTTCCAGCGTGGATGCGGACGCCCGACGGCGAGATGGCGCGGCAGGCGTAGATCATCATTCCGGAGATTGAAATCGGTGCGGCGGATGGTGAAGGTCTATTTGATAAAGGCGTCGTAGCCTGCGCTGGAGAGCTTCTGGCGCATCGCCTTGGCATCCTCGCGATTGCTGAAGGGCCCGACCTGGATGTGCAGCAGCTTGTCCTGAGGTTCAGTGCGGATTGTGGGGGAGAAACCGTTCTTGCGGAGCGCCTCGGCAAGGGCCTCGGCATCAGGACGGTTCTTCACGGCGGCGATTTGGACCATGATGGCGCCGGCTGGCGCAGTGGCGGGCTGAGGAGTAGCTGGCGTCGACGCTGGAGGCGGAGCCGTCGCAACCTTTTGAACTACAGTGGGCTTGGGTACTTCGACGGGAGCGGCAACTGCCGTCTGTGGCGCCGCGGATTGTGGCGTTGCTTGTGCCGGCGCTGTGGCTACGCTTGCGTGGCTTGTGGTGGGCAACACGACGCGCGCAGCTTCTGAAGGCTGTTCGGGTACCAATGCGGAAGGCTTCGGCGCGACAGGAGTGTCCGCAAGCTTTGGCGCGACATAAAGCGGTTCGGACGAGACATACGGGCCCGGGGTGCGGTGTCCCATCATGTAGCCGAAGCCGAAGAAGACACCACAAACCAGCGCCAGCCCGAAGAAGATACCGATAAGCGTGCCCATCCCCAGGCTCAACTCAGCGCTATTGTCGGCCAAATCTTCTTCGTCATAGACGGCTGCGTGTCTCATTCATTTTCCTTGGGAATGATGATGGGACTTACATCCGTGAGTGCGAAGTTCATCGTCTTGTTGAAGAGCGTCAGCAACTCCAGCGGCAGTGGGAAAACAATGGTCGTGTTTTTCTCTACGCCAATCTCAGAGAGCGTTTGCAGATAACGAAGTTGGAGCGTCATGGGCTGGGTGGCCATGAGTTGCGCCGCGTCGACGAGTTTTTGCGCGGCGTTGAACTCGCCCTCGGCGTGAATGATCTTCGAGCGTTTGTCGCGTTCGGCCTCAGCCTGTTTGGCCATGGCGCGCAGCATGGTTTCAGGCAGGTCAACCTGTTTCACCTCAACGCTGACTACCTTCACGCCCCATGGCTCTGTGCGCTGATCGATGATCGTCTGGATGCGCTGATTCAAGGCGTCGCGATGCGAGAGCAGTCCATCGAGCTCGACCTCGCCTAAGACCGAGCGCAATGTGGTCTGAGCAAATTGCGAAGTCTGGTAGACGTAGTTAGAGACCTCGAGGACGGCGCGGGAGGGATCGAGAACGCGCAGCGTAATGACCGCATTCACCTTGATCGTGACATTGTCGCGGGTAATGACGTCCTGCGGCGGAACCTCCAAGACTTCCTGGCGCAGGGAGACGCGAACGATCTGATCGAAGGGGCGGAAGACGAGAATGACTCCGGGGCCTTTAGGCTGGGGCAGCACTTTACCAAGGCGGAAGACAACGCCGCGTTCATATTCGCGAAGAATGATGATCGAGCTGAAGAGGTAAAAGATCAAGATCGCGAAGAAAACCAGTACTGGGATGCTACCCATATTCGAGCCTTTCTGAGGCCTAATTTTATAGTGACTGCGTGATGTGGTTAGCGGTTAGTTGACTCCGGAACGGCGGTGGGAATCCGGTCTACCAACAGGGTTAGATTGCGCACTCCGCGCACCTGGACCCTCTCTCCGGGCTGAACTGGCACGGGCGCTTCCGCTTGCCAGAGCTCGCCGTGGACGAGAACCTGGCCCATTGGCGAGAGAGGTTGTTGCGCGATCGCGGTGAGGCCGATGAGTGCATCGATTCCCACGAGAGATTTGTTGCGCCTGGCGCGGATGGCGAGGCGCACTACAAACACCGTGATCAGACCGAAGGCAGCGCCTGCGGCGATGGCGGTCGCGGGGTGCACCCGAAGTTCCGGAATTGGTCCATCGACCAGCGTCAGCAGACCAAAGACCAGGCAGACTGTGCCGGCTCCGGCAAGAACGCCGTGGCTTGCGAACTTTGCTTCCAGAACCAACAGCACGAGAGCGCCTACGATCAGCATCACGGCAGTGTAGCGAACCGGCAGCAGGTTCAACGAGAAGAGCGAGATCAGGACGAACAAAGTTCCCAGAGCTCCAGGAACGATGGTGCCGGGCGCATTAAATTCGAGGTAGATGAGCAGCCCGCCAACGATTAGCAACAGCACGGCGAGGTTGGGATCGGTGAGTTTATCGAGCAGCTTTTCTCGAAGCACAGGATCGACGACTACGATCACTGCGCCTTTGGTATGCAGGGTCGTTGAGCTTCCGCTAAAACGCGAAATGGTCTTGCCATCAATCGCATCGAGCAAGTCGCTTTCATTGGCCGCGACCAGGTTGATCAGGTTAAGCTTGAGAGCTTCCTGCTCGGTGTAGGACTTGGAGTTGAGCACTGCGTCTTCGGCTGCGGCCGTATTCCGTTCACGCCGGGCGACGAACGATCGCAAAAAGGCGGTCGTGTCGTTCTCCATTTTCTGCTTCATCACCGGATCGACTTGTCCGCCACCTTCGATGACGGGGTGGGAGGCTCCGGCGTTGGTGCCGGGAGCCATCGCGGCGATGTCCGCCGCCTCCAGCAGGAAGAAACCGGCAGAGCCGGCCCGACTGCCGGAGGGCGCCACGTAGACGATCACCGGAACCGGAGAATCCAGTATCTGGCGCACCATCTCCCGCGTTGTCTCGAGCAAACCACCGGGGGTGTTGAGCTCGATGAGAATTGCTTCCGCCCGGATATCTGCGGCTCGCTTCAGACCGCGTGCAAGATATTCCTCGCTGATGGGCTGAATAGTGTCATTCAGATGCAGTACGACGACTTGGGGAGTCGATGCAAGGCAAGATGGCAAGAAAACAAAGACCAACGACAAAAGGAAGATGATGACAACGGCGCGGCTTCGGCGGCGGTTTTTCACTGCACCTGCTGACCCTTCGATTGTAGCGCCAGACGCAGACCCAGGGCCGCCGCGTTCTTCGGGTCCAGCTGTAATGCCTGGCTCACTTCGGCCGCCGATGATGAAAGCTGGTTACTCGCGAGTTCCAGCCGGGCGAGTACGACATGGGCCTCGGCATTCGGCTTGAGTTGAAGCGACTGCTGCGCTTCCAGTCGAGCGTTCTTCGCGTCGCCGCTTCGTTCCCGGACCTCGGCCAGGCCTGCGTAGGCCGCAGCATTTGTAGAATCAGCCGCAATCGCGCTTTGGAACTGGCGTTCCGCTTCGAGCAGCAGGCCACTATTCAGGTAGCGATTCCCCGCCGCCGTCAATGCCGCGGAGCGCGTCGAAGGTGGCTGAGTCGCGAGCTTCATCGCTTCCATCTGATCGATTTCATAAGCAGCCTGGCGGAAGGCGGTTTCATCGTAGGTCCGCTTGATGCGCTCGAGCGGTCCCTCAGGATTTGCGGTGGTTGTGGCCGAGGCGTTGGTCTTGACTGCGGAGTTTGTCGCCATGCTTTGTAGTGATGCCAGCAGCGCCTGGGCCTCAGTGTCCTGCGGCCGTAGCTTCAGACACTCCCCGACTTCATGCATGGCTCCGGGAATATCGTTGCGGCGGCGAAGGGCCAGCGCAAGGTTGAAGTGGTAGTCGGGGTCCCGAGGATCGGCATTGACCGCTTGTCGAAAGAGCGCAGTGGCGTCGAGGTTGCGGCGGCTGATGGCGACTCCCTGGTTGTTGATCACCTCAGAGAGTGGCAGTCGCATAGCCACAAACGCGAACGAGTCCTCTGCCTGTACATAATTGCCGGTATAAAACGAAGCGAGGCCGCGGTCAAAGGCGGCATCGAGCGCGCCGGAATCACTGCTCGGAATCTTGCCGAAGGCGGAGGCGGCAAGCTCGTATTCCTGTTGATGGAAATAGAGCCGCCCCAGCGCGAGCCATGCGGGATAGTAGGTTGGGTCGATCCGCACCGCTTCCTGCAGGTGTTTGGCGCGCTCCGCGGGCGAATTCTCAACGAGTCCGCGTATATAGTTCTCAAAGGCGCCGAGTGGCAGACTTGAGTCGGCGACGATAAAAGTCTGCTGAGCGACTGGGTACTTCGGGTCGATCTGACGGACAAGTTGCCATGCGAGACTGTTGATTCCATCGAGCAAGCGAGGCATGTCTACCTGTGCTTCAACCGGTGCGCTTAGTCGCAGCGCACCGATGTCCAGAATGCGCGCATCGATCGTCAAGCGCTTGCCATCACTCGTGTAGGTGCCGATGATGACTGAGTCCGCATCAAGATTCTGCGCCAGACGGATGGTGCTCGCTCGCGATGGGCGGAAGTCTGGCGGCAGACCGAGGTGGTCAAGCGCGTAGAGGCGATCTTCACGACCGATCGGGAGAAAACCAGCGGACTCCAAACGACGATTCATGATCTCAGGCATCGATTCGCTCATCCAGTCGATGTTCGAATCCCCCGAGCGGTTCTCAAATGGCAGCACCAGGATCAGATGTCCATGCGACTCCGCTTGAGGATCTGTCGCGGCGGTTTGCTGGGCGGGCGAGAGCAGAGCGGCCCCAATGGCCAGCATGGCCATGAGTGGTCGAAAGACAAGAGAGGGTTTCACGCAATTCCGATTATAGTTGCCAGCAGGAAAGCATAGTGGATGGCTGCGGGATCAAAGAACCGCATTAGTTTAAGGCAACAAAGGCTGGCCCAACGGCAGCCTGGCCAACTGCGGCCTGTCGAAATGCAGCACGGCGACCCACTGGCCATTTCGGTCGGCTTCCCAGATCAGCTGGCCGCTGAGTAGATGGGCGATCTTCTCCGGCGTCAGGTCGTGGTGGAAGTCGAAGAATCGAGTGTCGAGCTCCTCGCTCTTTGGGCCCAGGCTGAAGGGCAGATTCGGCGGATCGTACTTCGTCGAAAATGGAAAGGCGACGGAGAACGGTTCGGGGCTTTGCGCCGCCTTTTGTATTTCGGGCAGAGAGAAGTTCTCAATCTTCACAACCGGGACCGGAGTACGTACATAACCCAACTCAGGCTTGGATAGCTCGTCGGTGCCCGGCCATGCCGTCAGGACTGTGGCGTGAGGGTATTGGCGCACGATCCTCGCGATGGCCTGCTGGTGCAGGCGAATGACGTCGGCGTAAGCCAGGTTGTCCTCAGGCGCGAAGCGGTAGGGTGGGTTGACGCGAAGTCCGGCGATGAACGCAACTGCAGTGAGAACTGCCAGCGCCGGCCAGTAGCGCACTCGGCGGCGCCAGGTATTCACGCATAAAAGCAGCGTGAGCGGATAGAGCGGGAGCAAGTAGCGCGTGAGCAAGGCTCCTCCCAGGACAGAGAAGAGAAGCAGGTTTGCGACGATGATGACGACAATGCGCCCTTGTGCCGAAAAAGGAACCCGTGGTCGAAGTTCGCGTGCGTTCTCGGGGAGTGGCGGCAAGATCATAGAGGCGAACATGCAGATCACGGGCACGAATAGGTTCATGTAGGCCGTAATATGCAGCACGCGATGTCCGAAAGCGAGGAGAATCCGTAATGGCGTCAGCGTCGATTCGGCGTTGTAGCGCAGATACTCCGGATTCCCAAAGATGAATCCTGTCTTATGCCAGTGATAGGCATACCAGGCCATGAGCGGGAGAGCGGGCGACACCAGCAGAACGACGCGTTTCAAATTTGTTGACTGGCCCGCGCCGCTCGGCTGCTCTTTCAAGTTGGGGAGAAAGCTCCCAAGCTCATAAGCCGCGAGCGAGAAGGGAACTGCGATGGCCGTCTCTTTGCAAAGCGCGGCTACCGAAAACAAAACAGCGGCTATCGCATAATCGCGCAGACTTCCGGCGAAGACATACGAGAGAGCCCACAAGGTCGCGGCGGCGGCGAAGATGTCGGCATGGGCGAGGGTACTCTGCGCAAACCATACCGGATAGACAGCGGTGAGAATGGTCGTGGCTGCTGCAACATCGAGTCGTCCGGTCAGGACAAGCGAGATGCGGTAGACGCCGAGCAGTGCGGTTGCTGCGACGAGGCAGACTGCTGTGCGCGTGACCGAGGGCACCATGCCGCCGAGTCTCCACCACAAAGCAAGGTAGATCGAGGGGAGTGGTGGATGGGCATTTGAAAGCGTCGAGGTGGGGATGAGCGACCCCGTGCGAAAGAAATCCCAGGCAGCGGGGATGTAATAGCCGGCCTCGTCCCAGTAGTAGGGCAGGCGCAGCAGAGTCGCATGAGAGAGATAGACGCCGACGAAGAGCAGCGGCAACAACATCCACAACGGTACCGGGCGGTCGCGAGGAATGCCGGGAAGTCCAAAGGCACGAGACCCCGTGGTTGAAGGCGATTTCATCCGGATCGACAGCCGTGTCCTCTCCGCCCGCATTGTGGGCGAGACTCGCGAAATCAGGGCCTAGTTGACCGGTCCAGCGGGAATCTGCGGCGGTTGCGGTTCCAGTGCGATGTTGCCAAAGGTCTGCTGATACTGCGCAAGGTTTTGCCCAAGCACATTCCAGAAGGCCTTTGCCTGTTGCGGGCTCAGGTAGATGCCCTGGGAGTTTTCGATGCTGACCGCTTCGGGAGACTCGTGACGCAACGTTCCAAAAGTAAGGTGAAAGTCCCACATGCTCACGCGTATCTGTACGCTGTTGGCGTAGGTGTCGCGATAATCCGGAGCGTTGGTAAGCGTAACTTTGGGCGAATTGGATTGCGAGTGACTTGAACTCATGCTTTCAGGTTAGTGCATTCGCCCGAGAAATACAGCAAAGGGAATTGGTGCGAAAGGGGGGACTTGAACCCCCACGGGTTGCCCCGCCAGATCCTAAGTCTGGTGCGTCTGCCAATTTCGCCACTTTCGCATCTGATTATAAAGGACTTACAATTTGCTGTTTTTCTGGTGTCCGATTTGGTGTCCGTTTGCTTCCGAAAACTAAGAGGCGATCAACTGCCGCCTGGTTATGGTCCGGACTCAAGTGGGCATACCTCATGGACATCTGTATTGTACCGTGACCCATGAGTTGAGCGATGGTCCGTATGTCCACTCCGGCCATGGCTAATCGAGACGCAAACGTGTGCCGGTTCTTATGCCAGGTATAGTCCGGGACCCGCGCTTCCTCGACCGCTGGATCAAACCAGTCGCGGTGGGTGGTCATCGGTGTCCCCCTTGAATTCAGAAAAGGGACGCGGCTCCCCTTCGCGCCTCGTCGGAGACTCTCAAAGGCCGCGACGGCGGCTTCGTTGAGCGGGATGTGTCGCTCCCCCTTTCCCGTCTTCTGTCTTCTCACCGTGAGGGACCTCCGTTCGAGGTCGATATCCGACCAACGCAGGTTCCATTGCTCGGAGGCTCGTAGCCCGGTATGAAGCGAAACGATGAAGGCTGGGAGGCAGGAAGGACAGCGGGTGGAGAGCGCCTTGCGAATCCGTCTCTCCTCCGCAATAGTGAGAAAGCGAATGCTCTGGTTGTTCTCCGCTTTGCGGCGGATGCGCGAGGCGGGATTGACGGCGATCTTTTGGTTATCAAGAGCTACCCTGAACACAAGTGAGAAACAAGCTTGCCAGCGGTTCGCGGTGGCTACCGTCCAATCTCGTTTGACCGCCTCCGATTGAAGCCACCGGACGATTTCCTGTTTCGTGATTTCGGTCGCTCTTCGGTCGCCCCAGTCGGGGCGCAACCGGTTGATCTTAAGTTCGAGCTCGCGGGTCGATCGCTCTCCATTCGTTGCCTGGGAATGTTCAAGGGCGTCGTCCAGCAATTCAGAGAAGAGAGTCGCATTGTCTATGGTTTCAGGAAGCTTTGACTGCCGCAGTTTTTCAGTCTTGCGTTTCGCCAAAAGGGTGATAGCGTCGGAACGCCGCCCAACCTTCTCCCGGCGCTTGTTGCCAGCCGAGTCTGTCCATCGGATCCACCAAATTCCGCTGCCCTTTTCCCGCTCGAAGATACCACGTATTTCTCTCATTCTTGGGTCCCACCAGACTCACAATCCTGATTAGTCTGTTCAAGATTAGCAAACGAGCGATTAATCGGAATAGTGGCGAGACTTGGCGGCAGTGTGGATGGCGATTCGAGAGCCCGGCTTCTCACCAAGAGACGTCTTTATGCAAACCCCTCATCCGTCGCCAAGACGAGAGGGTAGTTGTCCGTCGTCCGACGGTATGCGGTTACTGTTTCCCAAATCAGCAACGCCGAATTGTCCCCGACTCTACTTCCGAACTCTGGAGCCACTACCGTTCCCCATGCCGCGCCGCCGCGTAATGGTATTGCATGTGCGATTCTGGAGATGCAGACGCCACGGTTTGGACGTTTGAGGTGAATTGTATTGAACAGCACTGAGCGAGTTGGCCGCATTCAACGAGTCAGCGGGAATATCAGTCAGAGCTTCGTTACGCATGTGTTAGGTAGTACAAACGCTGCCACGACCGCCCGCCCATTCTTAATCGGACAGAGCCTCTCCCCGAGCGGCTCACCCATTTGCTCACCGTCCTGAAGGGCGGTCGGGCTCCTATTGCGATAAGACAGCCGTTTCCCGAGGACACAGACGGCACGGATTTGACCGAGATCGGAGTCGCTTGTACCGTGACTTCACACTCGTTGCGATAGCAACCGAATACTCGGTCTGCAAGATCGAAGGAGAGGAGACTATAAGCGGTGCCTGAAACCGATTCCCAAGCCGGGCAACAAAGAAAAGAGTCCGTTCGTTCGGATGAAAAGTTGTTGCTAAGTCGTCAGGAGGCAGCAACCCTTCTTTCCATTAGCCAGCGCGCTCTCGATTATCTAATTGCGGGCAAGATGATATCTGTTCGACGCATAGGAACCAGGGTATTGATCCCGTTGCAAGATCTGCGACGATTCGCTCGTGCCGACCATCCGGATCGTCTGGCAGGCTGAAAGCAATGTCCCTAGCCGAACGGAGAGTGCGAGTTCTCATTCGTTTCTGCCAGTCTGGCACAGAGCCCTTCGCTTCAGGCAACGGACCAATTGGCGCAAAATGAGCTATAGCTCGATGGCGATCACTGTGAGGACATAATGACAATCAAATTTGAGAAAGAGGACGCTCTTACTTGTTGTGGTTGCAACACGAAAGGACCGTCGCATCGACTGATCTCGCTTGAGCTTGTTCCCAATAAGAATGGGCGACTAGTTCCGACGTCTATGGCGACTCTCTTGTGCGAAGACTGTCTCGGAGAAGAACTCGGCGCGTTTCATCAGTCGCTATCGCAAGTTAGGAGTCCATTGACCGAGAGAGAAACTGAAGAGAGCTTTCTGTGTCGCCAGTTAGGCGTCCTTGTTGTTCCAATTTCGATCAGCGCTGAAGAGTCGCAACTCTTAACCGCCGAGCTGGATGGTGACTGTGTTGAGTTGACCGTCCATTGAGGATTTTCCTCCCAATCTCCCAATGTGTTGGGAATCCGAATGTCGGAGCATTCGACTCTTAATCGACAGGTTGAAGGTTCGATTCCTTCCGCGTCCACCAATCTAACCCCTCAATCATCAATCAGATATCGATCAAACAGTGTGACCAAGACTAAACGGCGGTTGCGTCAGTGTGCCCAAAAGTGTGCCCAACTTTTGAAACCGCCGGCTGTTGTTTGCGCTCCTTTCTCTCCCGGTTGCGCTCGTTGATGGCGTCACGAAGCGGATCCAGCTCTTGATGTTGATAAGGCTCCATCGACTTCAGGTCCACATGTCCCATTGAGTTGGCAACCGCGAAGGTATTCCGGGTCTTGGCCATAGTGTAGGTTCCGTAGGTGTGGCGGGCGAGATAGGGAACGACCTTATCGTCCAAGCCGGCTCGATTGCGGACCGCCTGGAAACCTTTGGCGATGGTCGTTAAGTGACCGGAGGCCGAGCGAGTGGAAGGAAAAACCCAGCCTTCCGTTCTCGTCCCACACCAGGCACGAAGCATTTCCTCCATCCGTTCGCTCATCGGGACGAAGCGACGCGCCTTCTTGGTTTTGCCGCGCGGAATCCAGATGCGATGTTGGCCCCAATCAATATCTTCAATTCTCATAGGGAAAACTTCATTTGGACGCGTCCCGCTGTCTTGCATGATGACTATGATGACCCATGCCTGCTCACGCAGCCTCCGAGTACGGGGATGGTTTGTGGGCGCCGCATACGCTTGCTCGATCTGCTCCTCGGTCTGCTCGCTTATGATTCGATCGCGGCCTTCAGCTTCGACCAGCGTGATCTTCGGTACCGCACGCAACACCTTCCACTCCAAGGCCTTGCTCTGCATTCGTTTGAGAGTTCGTAGCGCTTGATTGGTGTAATGGTCGGAGCAAGGGATCATCTTTGTTTGCATCGTCTGCTTGTTCACCACTACAGGGCGCATGAATATGGTGCATTCTGCTTCGTCCTTGGTGATCTGATTTAGCGGCATTCCCGCTAAGTCGGTATATTGAAGCAACCTCCAGCCGTAGATGTAATACTTCCTTCCGCTGGGTTTGAGCCGTTGCGTTTGTTCCACCCATTCGAGGAAGCGCACAGAAAACTCCTGGAGAGTAGGAGTCTTTCTCTTCAGTAAGACGCTTTCCCCCCTTTCTTGTAGTTGGGTCAGCGCCGAAGCCTCAACTGTGGCGGCGGCGCTCTTCGTTCTTTGTTTCGTACTGCCGCGGTACCGCTTCCCCTCGAACGTGATTGAGTACCACCAGTACGGACTACGACGCTTTCGAAACAGAGTCAAGGTGTTCCTCCATGTGTGCCCGCACAGACGGAATACGCTCGCTCTCGTGGATGAAACGATCCACATGTTGCATATCATAGCGAACGCTGCCGCGCAGTTTGTGCCATCTGGGGCCTACACCGCTACACCTCCATTGACGCAGGGTGCCCTCAGGGATATCGAGTAGTTCTGATAACTGCCGTGTATTCAGAAATTTCCGTAGAGTCGGCATTGCATTCATTGGTTTAGCCTCTTTGATCGCGAACGCCTGCTTATCCCGCGTTCCCGACGCGATGTCCTCTTTGTGTAAAACAGGTCCTCCCGCGTTCCCGACGCGATGTCCTCTTTGTGTAAAACAGGTCCGAAACTCCGTCAAATTGCCTACTTTAAGGGCAACCAAGCGAAGCGATGTGTCCAAAGGGTGGCAAAAAACAAAGAATTGGCACCGCTTCGAAGGCAAACGCCAAACTGATGAGCGACATCCTAAGTCTGTGAAATCAAGACGTGGCAGGGATCCTTTGTCTCCTTGACGTGGGTGGTGACTCGCGCCACGATATCTGCGCCAAGAGAGTTGAAGAGTTCTCAAAGACTAGCGTCGCTGGAGATTCGGATGAATTCTGGTGTTCTCAAAATAGCGTTTGCATTAGGCCTCGCATCTAGCACCCTTGCTCTCACTATGGGCTGCAACACAACGCCGCAGGTCTCTGGAAGGTGGAGCGGCGGCGGTCAATTCTCTTCCCAGATCCCGAAGACGGCTGGAAACACAGCTATGCAGAAGGCGGCGGACGTTCCTCTCAAAGTGACTTTGACGCTGAACCAGGCCGACACCGCGATCACCGGGGACGCGGATGTGGCTTTCAACGGCTCGGATGTTCATCTGCCAATCACGGCGGGGACGATCACGAAGGATGGAAATCTGTCGATCGAGGCCAACAAATCGGGATTCAACACCTTACATCTGAGTCTGGATGGCAAAGCAGACGCAAACACGATCTCCGGTCAGATGGACTGGAAGATGGGCACCATCTTGGGTGTCGCCGAGAACAAGGGGCCCATTACTCTGAACCGCGGCAGCTGACGTCCCCGCCGATTTGACCGAAACAACGGTCCGCTCTACGCTCACCTCGCCTGAGCCTTTCCATTAGGGTCAGCCAGGAGCGGATCGATGTTCGATTCACCCGAGGACGCGCTTGCGTCACTTGGCCGTGTGGGGTACCTGACGGATCGCAAGACCGCCACGACGGTCTACCTCGCCGGCAAGATCAACAAGCCGATCATGCTCGAGGGACCTGCCGGCGCCGGTAAGACGGAGTTGGCCCAATCGGTTGCCCGCGCGGCGAGCGCTCCACTTCTCCGGCTTCAGTGCTACCAGGGCATCAACGAAGAGAAGGCCATCGGCCAGTACGACAAGAGCCTGCAGGAGCTTTTCGTCTTGCTCAAGACAAGGGTTAGGGGAGTGCATGACTGGGCCGAGATTCGCCAAGAAGTGACCGGGCGCGAGTTCTTCCTAGCGGGGCCATTGCTGACCGCCATTGAACAAGCCGCGCGCTGTGTGTTGCTGATCGACGAAATCGATAAGGTCGACTATGCCTTCGAGGCGCTTCTGCTCGAATTGCTCTCCGCTTGGACGATTTCCGTGCCGAAGATGGGAACTATCCGGGCGACGACGATTCCATTCGTCTTCATGACCTCGAACCAGGAGCGCAGGCTGGGCGACCCCTTGCGCCGCCGCAGCCTTTACCTGATTGTGGAACACCCGACTGCGGAGCGTGAAGCGGCAATTGTTAAGAACAAGACGCCGAACGCAAGCGCCGCGACGCACCGCTTCATCGCGGGCCTCGCGAAAGCGCTTCGCGCCTACAACCTCGAGAAGCCTCCCTCAATTTCCGAAATGAACGATGTTGCGCAAGCCATGCAGCTTCTTGGTATGGAAGCGATCCACGCCAAGCACAAGGACATTATGCTTCCGCTGATCGCTAAGACGGAGCGCGATCGCAAGTGCCTGTTGATGAAGCAGGCCTTCGAGGTCATCGTCCATTCGGCGAATCGGCATGCCGCCAACATGGAGGCGCAGGAGATTGAGGAGACTATCAGCGCGCTCGAGAAGAAGGCCGAAGCATGAGGCTCTGGGTGGCAGTTGCGGGTCTTGCACTTCTAGGGGCCCCTCCTGCTCGGGGAGCTTCGTGCAATGAGCATTGGAATGCGGAAGCGGTGTATTACGCGAATGCCTACGCAGACCACTACCACGTACCGCGTGAGCTTGTTCACGCAATCATTGCCCAAGAGTCTGGCTGGAACCCTTCAGCGCAATCGTCAGCCGGGGCACTCGGATTGATGCAACTCATGCCGGGAACTGCTCTGCGTTTTGCGGTCGGCAATCCAGCCTCGATCGAGGAAAACATTAGCGGCGGGGTACGCTATCTGGCCGCACTGAGCAGAACTTTCGGCGGGGACCTCCGACTCGTAGTCGCAGCCTACTATTGCGGCGAAAGGCATATCGAGCGGCTCGGTCTCGCATACAGCGATCCGGAAGTCATCGAGTATGTACGTTCAGTCGAAGCACTCTACCGTGTCGAACTCAAACTTCACCACTCCACCCCGAAAGGCAATTAAACATGCGCCTTCCTATCCAAGCATTGACCGCTATCATCTGCGCGGCATTCGTTGCTCCCATGTTGGCTCAGCAGCCGGCCACAATTCAGCCCATCGTCGCTGAAGCCGCGCTCACGAGCGAGGGAGTTACAGACGTTCATCTGCGGCCTTTGTACACTACCACCATCCGATTGCCGGAGGCGGTATCCTCCGTTGCCCTTGGAGCTCCGACCCTGTTTGAAGCGGAGCACTCGGACCGAGAGCCCCGACTCGTTTACGTGAAGCCCTCGACCAAGGATCCGGCCGAGAGCAACCTGGTCATCACGATGCGGTCCGGGGCGACCATCAGCTTGCGTCTCATCTCCCAAGGCGCCGACGCAGGGAACGTCCCAGTGGATTTCATTGTGGACTACAAGCCGGAGCAGGGCCTCTTTGTCGGGTCGACCGATCGCGCGATCGAGGCAAATGATCCCGTTCCACTGGGGAAGAACGAGCGTGACAGCCCGCTTGATCGTGCTTTCAAGTACCAGTCGGATGTTGCGACGCCTACCTGGCAACATGGCCCGCTCAGCGACAAGAAGGAGAAGGGCGGTCAGCCCCCTTCGATGCTGGGTGCGTTGGGCGAGGTCACAGAACAACAAGGGGCGATGATCGTTGCTTACTCGGTCCTGAATCAGAGCGATCACTGGATCGAGGTCCTCCCGCCCCAGGTCCAGGTCAGCAGTCCAGGCGACAAGGACCAGCAGAAAAAGAAGGAAAAGAAGCACATCGTCCTCGCAGAGCAGGTCGCAGTCGGCAGATACAGATTGGACACGCGGAAACTCGCCCCAGGCGCTCGGGCCGACGGAGCCGTCGAGTTCACGCGGCCCAGCTTCAAGCAGAGCCAGGAGAAGTTGTTGCTCCAATTGGCGTCGGCAAACTCGGTAGACAAACCGCTTCTGCTGCCACTTCCCTTCGTAGCGCCCGACAACTTACCAGAGCACGACCAACCAGGAGATCAATATGCAGCAGCAAAGTCCGATTCCAAGCCATGAAGATCAAGCCCCAGTCTCGGAGAGCCCGGAACGAGCAGAAGCGGGAGCCGACACTCAAGTCGCAGAAGGCGAGAGGCGCCCGTTCGTCATTGCAAAACGCGCCGGCGGGACCGGAAAGAAGGGGGACAACACGACGCGCATGCTTCTTGCCTTTGGCGTCGCGGTGGTCTTGCTGATTGTGTTCCTGGGCTTCATCTCGACCAAAGGAGGCGAGAAGAAGAAGACAGCTGCTCAGTCTGGAAAGCCAAATCTTGGGCGGGTTGTTGCACCCAGCAGCCCCGGTGAGGTAATTCCAGCGGACAAGATGGCCGCGACCCAAAGCGAGCAGAGTCGCGGCATTGGTGCCGAGGACATCGAGAAAACCCGAACGCCCAAGTTTGGGTCGCCGAATGATGGCGCGGAATCGACCGCGCCCGGAACGAGCAAGACTTCGTTAGGGCAAATCCCCAAGTTCGAGAAGCCTGACACGGACCACCAGCAGGATTGGAGTCCAGAGCCGTATGGAAGCGGAAAGGCGGGCAACGCTGAATCGCAGAGCCAGCTCGCCAAGGCGGAGGAGGAGGAGTACGGCAAGTCGTCGCTCGTGTTCGTAGCGCACGGCACCACGTCAAGCGTCGATGCCGCGGTCCGGTTGTCGCCGGCTATCGACAATTTCGGCCTCGGTTCGGGCTACCACGTAGCCGCGAGGCTCGAATCGATGGCCAGCACAGCGCTGCAGGCGCCCGTGACGGCAGTGATCGAGTACAACTATGAGCGTGACGGGCACGTCCTCATCCCCGCCGGCGCGCGGGCCGTGGGGAAGCTTTCGCAGGCCGACGCTTCTGGAATCATGAACATCACGTTCGATTCGATCGAGATGCCGACAGGAGAATCGGTGCCGATCAGCGCTATTGGGGCGACGACATCTCTTGAGGCAATCAAAGGGCAAGTCACAGGGAAGCACGTCGGAAGGAGCATCGCGGTACGCTCACTGGCCGGATTGGGAGAGGCAGGGGCGATGCTTGTGGGCCAGGGTAATGTGAATACCGCATATAGCGAATCCGACATGATTCGCGAACGTGCGGCGGGAGAACATCGGCAACGCCGGGGACGCGCAGGTGATGGGTCTGATGACGACGCAGCACATCGTGGTAAGTGTCCCGGCCGCACAGGAGATTTATGTTGTCTTTACCAGGCCCCAA